>NZ_JAIVAL010000004.1 GCF_020171985.1 Halobacillus halophilus | reverse complement strand
GTAAAGGGGCGGAAGGGAACGGTGAAGACTCCTGCGGGATGAACATGATCGGTGAGATCCCGCAGGGCTGTTAAGCCCGAGGAAGCTCAGCACATGCCCGCGGAAAGCGAGCCGTTCCCTGGAGCCCCTTTCTCCACACAATATCTCGAAACTGAGTCTTCAACAAACCGGCCCTATTGCGTAATAAGCGTTATGAAAAATCAACAATAGACTATAACAAAGCCTTTCACTAACTCGCTTTTGCTTCATATTTTTTTAGACGTTTCATTCGAGTTACGGTGTAAACGGCAAGACCGGCCCATATAAGGGTGAACGATATAGCATGAACTTCTGTAAATGGCTCGTTGTATAGAAAAACCCCAATAATCAGCATGATGGTCGGGGCAAAATACTGCAGAAAACCAACCATGGAAAGCGGAATCCGCTTGGCTCCTGCCGAGAACAGTAACAAAGGGATTGCGGTGACAATTCCAGCTCCGAAGACAAGGACTGTAGTAAGAGAAAGCCAGTCTATCTGCATCCAATGACCGCTTTGCTGACCTAAGAGATAGATAAGCGCAACAGGTGACACAATAAGCGTTTCAATGGTTAATCCATACATAGCGTTAAGAGGTACCAGCTTTTTTAGTAACCCGTAAGAACCAAAACTGAAGGCAAGCAGTAGTGCAATCCAGGGCACAGAACCAAAGTTAATGGTCATAAACAATACACCGCATCCAGCAAGAAAGAAAGCAAGCCATTGAGCTCTTGAAAAGGTCTCTTTTAATACAATCATTCCGAGAAGAATGCTGACAAGCGGATTAATATAATAACCGAGACTGGCTTCAACGACATGATCGGTATTTACTGCCCATATGTAGGTGACCCAATTTATGCTGATGGTTATGGAAGCGAGTGTTATACCAATTAAACGGATTTTATTATTTACGATGGCACGAAGCTCTTTCATAAATGGCTTCCATTTATTTATGACGATAACTAAAAATGCCATAAAAACAAAAGACCATACAATCCTGTGGGCAAGAATCTCAAAGGCTGGAATCTGTTGAATCAGTTTCCAGTAGACGGGGAGGAACCCCCATAAAATATAAGCACCTGCTGTATAAATAATTCCTAATTTTTGATCGCTGATCATACAGAATTGATCCTTTCTGTGAGTATTCCAGGCGGAATTGATAAACTTTTCCAACTCGTATAGTATATCACCCTTTATGCTGGAAAAATAGAAAAGCGCTGCCTATTCTCAGGCAGCGCTTTGACGTTATAGCTGATCCGGTTGTTCTTCTTCTGCATTTATCTCATCAGATGTGATTTGCTGTTGTTCAGGGTAAGGAAAAGCGATCTTCATAAGTGGCTGGTCAGCCGGGCCTTCTACAACTGTACCATCAAACGAGAACCTCGAACCGTGGCACGGACAGTCCCAAGTACGTTCCGCATCATTCCATTCCACTTCGCACCCCATGTGTGTGCAGGTAGTATCCAGAAGGTGTATTTGATCTTCTTCATCTTTAAAAGCTCCCGCTCGCTCGCCTTTCCATTGCACAACTAATCCTTCACCTTTTTTCAAATTTTGAGGACGGTCTGCGACAAGCTCAAGTTTTCCTTCTACCAGATGAACAGCGACATCAAAATTTTGGGAAAGAAATTGTTTCATACTAGGATCCGTTTTAAACCGGGATGGTTTGAACAAAGAGTGAAAAAGCGAATCCTCTCCTGCAACAGATTGAGAAATAAGCTGAGCGGCAAGGGTTCCATTCGTCATGCCCCATTTTCTAAACCCGGTAGCTATAAAAACACGATCGTTCCGCCGAGTGATTGGTCCAATATAAGGAACTTTATCAAGCGTCGTCAAATCCTGGGCAGACCATTGGAATAATTTCTTCTTAATTCCAAAGGTTTGAGCAGCAAATTCCTCAATCGCATTATAGTGAAAGGATGTATTTACTCCCATTCCTGTTTTGTGGCTTTCTCCTCCGACAAGCAAAATGGGTTTGCCGTTGTATTCTGCTGTACGAATGGTGCGTTTTGGTTCATCAACAGAAAGATACATGCCATCAGGTATTTCACGTTCGGGTTCAATAGCCATAAGGTAAGAACGTTCTGCGTACATTCGGCTGAAATAAAATCCTTTTCCGTCGTAGAAAGGGAAGTGACTGCAGGATACGGCTTTATCACAGGTAACGGTTGCCCCAGACCCCGTGTATATTTCAAGCTTGGATCCTTCTTTAAGATCAGTGGCTTTTGTATTTTCGTAGATTTCTCCACCCATCTTGATAAACTCATCTACTAAAGCGGATAAGTATTTTAGAGGGTGAAAGCGCGCCTGATTATGCATAACAAGCGCTTTTTTTGCTTCAACATCAAAAGGAAGGGATTCAATTAGGGATCCTTCAATACCAATTTTTCTGTAAGCTTCGTATTCCTGATCAAGCTTAAGTGCTCCCTTATGAGTAGTAGCATATAATAGCGCGTCTTCTTTTTTCCAATCACAGGAGATGTCATATTTTTGAATCAATTCTTCAATTAAGGAAAATGCGTTCATCTGAGCTTGATAGTATAGAGAGGCTTCCTCACTGCCGAAATGCTTCATTAATTCATAATATATTAACCCATGCTGAGCGGTTACTTTAGCTGTGGTGTGGCCTGTTGTTCCATTTAATAAGTGATCAGAATCGAGTAATATAACTTGCTTCCCTTGTTTAGCTAATAAATAAGCTGTTGTAATTCCAGTAATGCCTCCGCCAATAACAGCGACATCTGTAGACGTATCTTCTTTTAATTCATCGAACGAAGGCAGTGATGTATCTTCCATCCACATTGGCTGGGGCTTTGTCCATTGTTGTTTATCCATGTTGTCCCTCCTGAAGAAGTCTTTAATCTCATTGTTTCCTTCTTGTCGCATTTCATGTATTTTTTCCCATACCGTTATGACAATGGAAGAAGTGGTGTAGTATACTTAACCTAGTGTTCTCAAGTGTTGAAGAAGGGAAGAAAGCAGATGGAGGTTTTCGTGGCACGGCAGCCAATCTTGAATTTGAACGAAGAAGTGTATGCTTATGAACTTTTATACCGAGACAGTCACGTGAATCAGTTCACTGCGATCGATGCCAGTCGAGCAACCACAGAGGTCTTAGTAAACAGCTTCCTAACGATAGGGTTGGATCGACTTTCCCAAAATAAACCTTGTTTTATAAATTTTACGGAAAAATTACTTTTAGACCAGATTCCAAAGCATTTTAACTCTGGCCAGCTAATTGTAGAGATTCTGGAAGATGTTCGCTTTTCTGAGGACCTTATCGGAGAATGCCGTGATTTAAAAGAAAAAGGATATACGATTGCTCTGGACGATGTTATATCCCTGGAACAGCTTTCCAATCCACATCTGCTTCAATACATAGATATTATTAAGGTAGATATACGAGCGGTACCTGCAAAACTTCGTACAGAAATCATCTCTTTAGCTAAAGCATATGATCTTACTCTGCTGGCTGAAAAAGTAGAGACGAGAGAAGAACATCAGGCTTGTGTTCTGGAGGGGTTCAAACTCTTTCAAGGGTATTATTATAGTAAGCCGGTGGTCGTTTCAGGAGTAGATATTCCTTTTTTTACAGCGACATATTTTCAAATTATTGAGGAACTATCTGTCTCAGGCAGAGAAGTAGATGTAGAAAAAGTGGTTGATATCTTAGAGCAGGATCTGGCTCTAACTTATAAATTGTTACGGCTGATCAACTCTTCCAATCACGAGCATTCTCATGTTCCTATCCAGTCCATTAAACAGGCTGTAATGCTTCTAGGGACTGATGCATTAAAAAAATGGATGTACGTGCTTTCCATCGAACAAACGGAAAGGGCGGCTTCCAGCGCTTCTCAGTTTCTGGTCAAGACGAGTCTGCTTCGGGCTAAGATGTGTGAGCAGGTTGCAATTAAGCTGCGTTCTGGCCTCCTATCAGATGGATGTTTCTTAACGGGATTTATGTCACTAGTGGATGTAGGAACGAAGCAGACCACTTCAGAAGCTATTCAATCGCTGCCACTTGATGTAGAAATAAAAGATGCATTGAACGGAGACCGGAATTTATACAGAAGGATACTGGATATAGCGATAGCCATGGAAACAGCTGAATTCGATATTCTTGATCGTTCACTGGAGGAATTAGGAATTGACTTTAGTGAAATATTTGAAATATATGGCCAGGCTATCGCATGGGCAGATCGATTATATCAAGAACACTTTTCTGACAACGAAACGGACAAAGTTATAAAATGAACACCCATTTGGGTAATTAGAAATATAGTAATTAAGAAGGAGGGCGAAACACCTTCCTTTTTGTTAGAATTAATTGAAAACGCTTACAATATTAAGGGGCATTAGTTGAAGGAATAGGGGGAGTAAAAGTGAATAGAAAAGATAAACGTATGGAGACCTCTATGATTCATGGAGGCAAGCATTCCGATGAGTTCTTAAGAAGCTTATCCATGCCTATATTTCAAACATCCACTTTTTCATTTCAGAACGCTTCAGAGGGGGAGCGCCGCTTTTCAGGAGAAGAAGAGGGTTATATTTACAGCAGACTGGGAAATCCTACTGTAAAAGCTTTGGAAGAGAGAATGGCAGTGCTAGAGGGAGGGGAAAAGGGATTGGCTTTTGCGTCTGGTATGGCAGCTGTTTCTGCCGTTCTTATTGCCTTAACGAAAGCCAATGACCATATTCTATGTTCCAATGGTCTATATGGATGCACATATGGTTTACTGACAACACTTAAAGAAAAATATAATATTCAGCATGATTTCAGCTTTATGGAGACAGAAGAGGAGCTCAGAAATAGAATTACTGACTCTACCGCATGCATATTTATAGAGACTCCTATTAATCCAACAATGAAAGTCATTGATTTACGGATGGTTGCTAAAGTAGCCGGAGAGTATAATATACCGGTGGTGGTGGATAACACTTTTTGCACACCTTACTTACAACGACCTTTGGAGTTAGGATGTGATATCGTTATTCACAGTGCTACCAAATATATAGGTGGTCACGGAGACGTAATTGCCGGGCTTGTTATAGGAAAAAAGGACTTTATGGATGAATTAGCAATGAATGAACAGAAGGATATAGGAGGTGTACTTTCTCCATTCGATGCCTGGCTTTTAATAAGAGGGTTAAAGACGCTCCATATCCGTTTAGACCGGCATAGCTCAAGCGCGGGAAAGATAGCTAAATATTTAAGTCACCACCCTTTAGTGAATGAAGTTTATTATCCGGATATTGAAAGTCCTAATTTAAAGGGACAAATGTCGGATGGTGGAGGGGTGCTTGCTTTTGATATTGAAGGTGGGAAAGAGGAAGCCCAACATGTTATGGATCAATTAAAATTGATTAAAATTGCGGTAAGCCTCGGAGATGCAGAAACGCTTATTCAACACCCTGCATCGATGACACACGCGGTGGTTCCCGAAGAAGAAAGGAAGAAGATGGGGATTGGAGATAATCTCATTCGATTATCTGTAGGCCTTGAATCAGTAGACGACATTTGGGAGGACTTAGAACAGGCCCTGAATGCAGGAGCAGGAAAAAAGAAACGGACGTAATACTCCGTTTCTTTTTTTGTTTTAAATCCCCAGTTGATCTTCCAATTAATCTCCCTTTTGTTGAAGACTTGATTTCGAGACATTTGTTGAGCGGAAGGTTCTGCGGAGGACGATTTCGCTTTCCGGCCCTGCACGACGCAGGGTCGATCGACCCTACGTCGTGTAGGGCCATAGGAAAGTGTTCAAATGTGGCATCACCCCGCAAGACACGACCAGCATAAGCCGAGCATCAAAAGGCCGGTGGTCTTTCCGTCCGTTGATGAACGGCTTATGTCTCGAGTGTCTGGGTGATAGAACAAGACGAGCTATTTCCCCACCAGCCCTTCTCCGCATATCGTAACGGACCCGAGTTGTCTCGAAACTGAGTCTTCCACTGTACGGCCCTTTAGTTTAATAGGTCGCTTATTAGAATAAAGATTTACAAAGCTTTTTTTGATGAAAGTTCAATGATGAGTTTATCGATATTAATCTAGGGAAAAGTACAATTAGCTTCACTTTCATTAGTAGACTACCACTTGTATAATGAGAAAGTATTTTTATTCGGTAAAGGAAGGGTGAAGATATTGTTAAAGAATTTATTTGGTAAAAAAAGTGTAGAAGAAGAATTAGTGGCTCCATTGAACGGAAAAGTCGTTTCTTTAGATGAAGTTGATGACCCCGTTTTCAGTCAGCGCATGATGGGCGATGGTGTGGCGATTCAGCCCACAGATGGAAAAGTAGTCAGCCCAATCAGCGGAGAGATCGTACAAATCTTCCCTACAAATCACGCCGTTGGAATTAAAACGAAATCAGGTGTAGAAGTATTAGTTCATATTGGTCTGGAAACCGTTAGTATGGAAGGTGAAGGGTTCGAAGGTCACGTGAAAACGGGTGACAAAGTGAATGCCGGGGATCACCTCATTACATTTGACCCTCAACTCGTAGAGGAGAAAGCCAAAAGTTCTATCACTCCCGTAATTATTACGAACTTTGATGATGCAGTTGAGAGCTTTGATCCAGCTTATTCTGACACGGCTAGTGCAGGAGAAACAAAAATAGCAACACTTCAAACAAAATAAACAATCCGACAAAAACCTAAAGCCATTTGCTTTAGGTTTTTTTGTATATACTTGAATTTATCGATGAGAGAATGGAAAGAAGGGGAGAATTAAAGGTATAATAATTAAAAGATTGGATCAGGGGAGTGAATGGAAGAACCTGGTCTTTTTTATATACAGAAAGGGCGTGCTTATTTTGAATAAAGGTGTTATTACTCTAGGGGAAGCTTTAATAGACTTTATACCACTGGATAATGAAAATATTAACTTTCAAAAGAGTCCAGGAGGAGCTCCTGCAAACGTAGCGGTTGGACTCGCTCGTTTAGGAGCTAGATCTTCATTTCTAGGTAAAGTAGGAGAAGATGTACTGGGTAAGTTTCTGAAAAAGACCCTGAGTGATTATGGGGTGAGTACAGAATATATGTATTTAACACAAGATACGCGTACGGGCGTCGTTTTTGTTACACTGGACCAGTCAGGCGAACGCAGCTTTGATTTTTATATCAATCCGAGTGCTGATCGTTTTCTTGAAGAGTCGGAAGTAGATGAAGCAATTTTTGAGAACCACAATGTGCTTCACTTTGGTTCGATTTCCATGATAGATGAACCTTCCAAAACAGCAACGAAAACTGCGGTAAAGAAGGCGAGAGAAAAAGGATTGATGGTTTCTTATGATCCTAATCTGCGACTGGGGTTATGGGATTCAGAAGAAAAAGCTAGAGACACTATTCTTTCGATGATGGGTGAAGCAGACCTTGTTAAAATATCGGAAGAAGAACTGGAGTTTCTAACTGGAGAATCTGATATTGAAATGGGCGTGCAAAAATTACAAAAGTATCATATTCCTGTCCTTTATGTAACTCTTGGGGCACTTGGAAGTCACGTTTATACAGGGGAAGGTCATACTCAGGTGCCTGCCATGAAGGTTGAAGCGGTAGATACGACAGGAGCAGGAGATGCTTTTGTGTCGGGATTGTTATACCAACTGAGTGAACATGGTACGGTTGATAAGCTGTCGTTAAAAGAACTGGAAGACATCACTCGTTTTGCAAGCGTATCAGGAGCTTTAGCTGCTTCAACAAAAGGGGCAATGACCGCCTTACCTACAAAACAAGAAGTTGAGGATTATTTGAATTAGGAGGATTTTTTGATGGCTGAAAGAGATCAGGAACTGCGCCAGGCAGCAGCAGAAGAAATAGATAAGTATAAAGAAGAAGTAGAGTCTGATCCATACCGGCTTCTCTTCCATCACATGCCGCCGGTTGGGCTTCTGAATGACCCAAACGGGTTTGTGCAATGGAAGGGAACGTATCATTTATTCTATCAGTGGATGCCTTTTGATACAGGACACGGAGCGAAATTCTGGGGTCATTACACATCGAAAGACTTTGTTAACTGGGTACATGAAGATATAGCTTTAACTCCTTCTGACTGGTATGACAAAAATGGTGTCTATTCAGGTAGTGCCATTTCTCATAATGGTCGTCTATATTTATTCTATACAGGGAATGTAAAGGATGAGGAAGGAAACCGTGAAACTTATCAATGTCTGGCCGTATCCGATGATGGGGTGAATTTTGAAAAGCAGGGAGTAATTGCTGAGCTTCCCGAAGGCTATACCGCTCATTTCAGAGATCCTAAAGTTTGGAAGAATGGCGAGCACTGGTATATGGTAATAGGAGCTCAAAGTAAAGACCTCCAAGGAAAAGCCGTCTTATTCCAATCAGAAAATTTATACGACTGGAAGTACCTTGGCTCTGTTACAGGAAGTTTGGAAAACAACCTTGGTGAATTCGGTTTTATGTGGGAGTGCCCCGACATCTTTGAGCTTGAAGACCAGGATATATTAATGGTTTCACCTCAAGGCCTGGAAGAGGAAGGAATGCACTACGCCAACACGTATCAGAGTGGATATTTTGCTGGGAAACTTAATTATGAAAAGCCTAAGCTTGAACATGGTCCTTTCCGTGAGCTGGACCGTGGTTTTGAATTCTATGCTCCTCAGACAACTATGGATGAGCAGGGCCGAAGAATTCTAATTGGCTGGATGGGTGTCCCTGACCAGTATGAGCAGGCACATCCTACCGTAGAGAAGCAGTGGGTTCATTGTTTAACACTACCGAGGGAATTGACTTGGAACGGGGAGCAAATTATCCAGAAACCAGTTAATGAACTGAAGGAAATGAGAGGGCCTGCTCTTATTCATGCTTCCATTACGATTGAAAATGATCAAAAAGCTGTGCGAGGTATTGGAGGAAGAGCAACAGAACTGAATCTCGAATTTGAACAGATTGAGGATCAATTTGCTGTTGAATTATTTCAGTATGCAGCTATTAGTTATAAAGATGGAATTCTTACCTTATCCAGACCGCATCTAGAAAATAAGGAAAAGACGGAATTCCGCCGTGTAGAGCTTCCACAAGGACTAAGGAATCTACATTTATTTATTGATCAGTCTTCTCTTGAAATCTTTGTAAATAATGGAGAGGAAGTTTTCACTTCCAGGATCTTTCCTCAGCCTGAAGAGGAAGATATTCTCTTCACTTCACTTGGAGAAAGCAGCTTTTCTATTGAACAATGGAAGCTTAGCGGCTTTAAAATTTCATAATTTTGAAGCTCTACCAGTGAAAGTTTAACTTATGCTACAATAAGAAAACGAAGATTGCATGAAGGAGCCGTCTATATGAGCCCATCCTCTAAGAAAATGAAAGCAAGTGAGAGAAGAGAGCACATTTTGTCCTTGTTGAAGCAGACAAATGATCCAATCACGGGTAGTTCTCTTGCTGAAGAGATGAACGTTACAAGACAAGTTATAGTAGGGGACGTTTCATTACTTAAAGCAAGGAATGAACCAATAGTAGCCACGAGTCAGGGCTACATGTATATGACCGATAACAAAGAAAGTCTCGCTTATCAAAGGACAATCGTATGTCAGCATAACGCAGAGCAAACAGAAGAAGAACTTAATATTCTTGTAGATCATGGAGTGCATGTATACGAAGTCGTAGTAGAGCACCCCATCTACGGAGATTTAACGGCTCAGCTTAGAATTTCAAATCGGCGTGATGTTAAGAAATTTATTGACGAGGTTCAATCTACAAATGCTTCATTCTTGCTAGAATTGACCGATGGCATTCATACCCACACAATTTCAGCAGATAGCAGGGAAGCTCTAGATGAAGCTGAAGAGGCTTTATGGCAAGCGGGCATTTTAATGAAAAATTAATGTGGATACACTGGGAAAAGAGATATGCTTAGAGTATGATCGGCATATCTCTTTTTTATATAGTGAATAAATCCAAATATGATATAGTTGATTAGCAATGGTTTTTTAGGGAAAAGGTGGTGAACCAGGTGAATATTATCCCGTATATTTTAAGTATTATATTAGGTTTAAACGTACTCTTGGCTTTAGCCATCATCTTTTTAGAGCGTAGGGATGCAAGTGCCACTTGGGCATGGTTGATGGTGCTTTTGTTTTTACCTATAGCAGGATTTATATTTTATTTAATTTTTGGAAGACGTTTAAGCAATAAAGAAATATTTACTTGGGATAAAAAGAGCCGTTTAGGTTTATTAGCCGCTGTACAGGATCAACTGCAAGCTATAAAAGAAGACCGACTAGAAATCAATCATCCAGATATTGTTCCTTACGAAGATCTTATCTACTTACATTTAAAAAATAATGATGCCCTTTATTCAGATAATAATGAAGTTGAAGTATTCACTGATGGACAAAAAAAGTTTCACGCACTTATTCAGGATATTGAAAGTGCTCAAGACCATATTCACTTGCTCTATTATATTGTTAGGGACGATAAACTAGGTACCCGCCTGGCCGACGTATTGATTCGAAAAGCTCAAGAGAATGTAGAAGTTAAGCTTCTGTATGATGATATGGGATCTCGATTACTTAAAAGGAAGTTTGTCAAAAGACTGAGGGACGCCGGAGTTGAAGTAGAATCTTTTTTTCCTTCTTTTATTCCTAAAGTGAATCTGAAAATAAATTACCGTAATCATCGTAAGTTAGCCATAATAGACGGAAAAATAGGTTATATTGGCGGATTTAATATTGGAGATGAATATTTAGGTTTTAACAAAAGGTTCGGTTACTGGAGGGACACCCATTTGAGGGTCGAAGGGAATGCGGTCAGTAACATGCAGACCAGGTTTATTCTTGACTGGAACCAGGCGTCAAGAAAAGACATTGTTTATGAAGATCGATATTATCAGGCGGAACCGAAGGGAAGTACAGGAGTTCAGATCGTATCCAGCGGACCTGACTCGGAATGGGAACAGATTAAACACGGATACATTAAAATGATCTTGTCCGCAAAAGAGTATGTGTACGTCCAGACCCCTTATTTCATACCGGATGATAGTCTGCTCGATGCACTTAGAATAGCAGTACTCTCAGGTGTGGATGTTCGAATTATGATCCCTAATAAGCCAGATCATCCTTTTGTTTATTGGGCTACATTTTCTAATATTGGGGATATGCTTAATGCAGGCGCAAAAATCTATATTTACCAAAAGGGCTTTTTACACGCCAAAACTATTGTAGTAGACGGTAATATTGCTTCTGTTGGTACCGCTAATATTGATGTGCGGAGTTTCCGTTTGAATTTTGAAGCGAACGCTTTTGTTTACCATCCGAATATTGCCAAGGCTTTAAGCGATCGTTTTCATGAGGATTTAACTGAATCTACCGAGCTTACGGATAAGTTATATCATTCGCGCTCTAAATGGATTCGCTTCAAGGAGGCTATTGCGAGGCTGCTTTCTCCCATATTATAAGCATACACAGTTTATATTATCAGGAATCGACCAACAGTCCCCCTCATATGAGAGGGGGACTGTTGGTTTTTTAATTCTTTTCAATAAACGTTATGGATTATTTTTCATAAAATACTTATTGCACTAAAGGGCCGATTAGTTGAAGACTCAGTTTCGAGATATATTTGGTCCGTTTCTAAGAAAGAGAGAAGGATGGCTACGGAAACAACTCGCTTTCCTGCGGGGGAACTGGCAAGCCTCCTCAGTCGTTATCACTCCCTGTGGGGTCTCGCCTAGCTCCTTCTCCCGCGGGAGTCTCGCTGTTTTCTCCGCCACCCCAGCAATATCTGGTAAACGGACCCTTCTATAGGCGGTGGAGAGGTGCTTGGATCTGCCGCAAATGCTTCTATAACGGGAATTATCCACCCATGTACGCTTATTTTTAATAGTTAATCTCCACCATAAACCGGTGCGTTTCGAATAAGATTTCGAGCTCCATATATCGCAAGGTCAGGAGGGGGATGATGGAGACTCCTGTGGGATGAACATGATCGGTAAGATCCCGCAGGGCTGATAAGCCCGAGGAAGCTCAGCACATATAAGAAGTTCGACTAAGATCGCCACGTCCTGTGGCAACGTCGAACGACCCTGCATCGTGCAGGGCCGAAAAGCGAAATCGTCCCCCGGAGGACCTTCCGCTCAACAAATACCTCGAAACCAAGTCTTCAACAAACGGGAGCTTTAGTGTAACTATCACTCTTGAGATATAACCGGGATTATATTTAAGGGAAAATGGTCGGCTAAGTTAGTGAAGGGCAGTGATTGTAAACTTTTGGTGTTTTTTTAGGTGGAATCCGTATAAAATGTACTAGTTTATGGATATAGTAGAGAGTGAGAATACTAACCTAAAGGGGGTGGAATTGTGGAGAAAAGCAGCATAGATCATAATTCAGAATTCTATAACATTCCTATTAAACCCTTTTCTTCAAATGAAGAACACGAAGCGATGCCTGATCCAGGTAAGAAACGTACATTAGAAGATTATATAAATGGATTAAAAAGACAGGAAAAGGTGAATCGTGACAAAATTGAAGAACTTTCCAGAAGAAATGAACAGCTGCATAGAAAAATTCAAGCCTTAAAGCAAGCAGCGAATACTAATTATATAAATCAGCCAAGGATTCAATATTACTCTGAAACAAAACTCATTGAAAATGAAGGCAGAATTAAGACAAACGATGATCTGAATACGATCATTCAAAATAGAATATATGAAGCTGGACTTTCACCTTCAATGGCAGGGAGTATTGGATTGATAAGGTCTTTGGAAAACATTGGAGATGAAGATTCTCCTGAATATGAAGGGATATACAGCGTTATTGCAGAAGAAACACAAATCAACGCTGACCGAACAATCATACTAAAAGAAGGAATGTATGCCACTCTTTATACTAGAAATAGCATGAATACCTCCTTGTATGAAGAATTATTAGAGTATGTGAAAAAGAGAGGGTATCATCCCGAAGGTCCCTTTTTTATTCGTCAGATCGTGGACGTATTCATCACGGCTCGTGAAGATGAGCTAATGAGAGAAGTGCGAATTCGAGTGAGAAAATAAGAAGCAGTGAAGACCTATAAACCACTACCCCCGCAGGCTAGTGGTTTTTTTTGTGTTTATCAGAACAAAAAAAGGGTATCCACGAGCGATCGATGGATACCCTTACAAGAGAGAGGTTTTTATGGTTTTTGAAAATAGTTAGCATGCCTGGTGGTAAGAACGACGACTACCTCAGAAGTGCCGGGCTAAGTCCACTTCCTTCAATTGTCTCCCACCGGATTTATTAACTATTGGGAAGAAAGTTTAAGATCTACTTTCATAGGTTCTCCGTCTCGGTAAACGGTTAGCTCAACAGTTTCGCCATCTTTTACATCGTTATAGAGAATTTGGCGCAGATCCATAAGTGAATCAATTTTATTGCCATCAATCTCAGTAATTACATCGTATTGACTTAGGTTTGCTTTTTGAGCAGGAGAGTTCTCAGCAACTGCCTGAACAATAACGCCTTTAGTTACATCAGCAGGCAGGTTTAGATCTCTCTGCAGTATAGATCCGGGAACTTGGCTGAGATCTTGAAGAGATACACCCATATAAGGACGTTTTACTTCACCATTTGTCTCCAGATCTTCAATGACTGGTTTAGCTACGTTCATTGGAATGGAGAAGCCAATACCTTCGACTTCTTCTTTAGCGATTTTCATGGAGTTGATACCTATAACTTCACCTTGAAGGTTAACAAGCGCACCACCGCTGTTTCCCGGGTTAATCGCTGCGTCCGTTTGAATAACTTCGGTTTGCCAATCTGGCTGCTGGTCTCCATTAAGATCTACAGGGATATTTCTTTCAAGACCACTGACAATACCTTTCGTAGCGGAACCTGCGAATTCCATGCCAAGCGGATTACCTATGGCTATGGCTGTTTGTCCGACCTCTACGTCTTCTGCTTTAGCTAAATCGGCAACCTTTTTGACATGTTCGCTATCTATTTGTAAAACGGCGAGGTCTGTTAAGGGGTCACTGCCTTTGAGTTCGGCTTCTACCTTTTTACCTCCGCTTATGACAACTTCCAGACTGCTAGCCTGTTCTACCACGTGATGGTTTGTTACGACATAAGCTTGATCACCATCTTTTTTGTAAATGACCCCAGAACCTGTGCCGGCTTTTTGAGTTCCCTGAGGCGTTTCTTTCATTTTACTGACGCCAACTACTGCTTCGGAAGCCTCATTGATTGCCTGGGTAGTGGCGCTTTGAGCCTCGCCCAGGTTCAATTCATCAGCTTGAGCGGTAGGCTTATCTGTATTAACGTTTATGGAAACGCCTTTCCATTGAAAAACTGTGGTTACTATGAAAACAGCAATAATTGCTCCTAACACACTGAATGCTAATCCTGTACGTTTATAACTTCGTTTAGCTTGATTTTTATTTTCTTCGTCCATCATTTTATGCAATGACCTCCCTTAAAGGAATAAGTGCTGCTGACTAATTCGTGCTGCGTTTCTTTGTACAATTCTTATTCTACGACTCATATATGGAATGATTTTGGAGAAAATGTGGAAAAAGTGTGTAAAACGGGAGGAGAGAATAAAAATATGAGATGATAGAGGAAACCTGATCTTTAGGAGGGTGGTCCGGATGAATCAATTCGTGGGATTGGTAGAAGATGATCCAAATATCAGAGATATAGTAGAAGGATATTTAAAAAAAGAGGGATTGAAAGTAACAGCCGTTGAGACAGCAGAGAAAGCGTGGGAAATATTTGAAAGGGAATCGCCTGATTTATGGGTGCTGGATATTATGCTTCCTGGAATGGATGGCTATGAGTTCTGTAAAAAAGTAAGAGAGAGCTCCCAGGTTCCAATTATTATCATCTCAGCTAAGGATGAAGAAGTAGATAAAATCCTTGGATTGGAACTTGGCGGAGATGATTACTTGACCAAGCCTTTCAGTCCTCGTGAGCTTGTGGCAAGAGTAAAACGTCATTTAAAGCGCTGGGAAGTAATGCAGCCAGAGCAGCATTCCATGGAAAATAGAATTGAAAGCGGTGAACTCCTTCTCCATGAAGAAGAACGCAGAGCTTATTTTCAGGATGAAGAAGTGGAGGTAACAACGAAGGAATTCGAAATGCTCCGGATTTTAGCCTCTCAAGTAAACCGTGCATTTTCCAGGGAGGAGTTATTAGTGAAAGTTTGGGGAGAAGACTACTTCGGCAGTGACCGGGCCGTTGATGATCTCGTTAAGCGATTGCGCAAAAAGATGAAGCAGCTTCCCCTTGAAACCGTATGGGGATATGGCTATAGGCTGCGTGACAAAGGACACTCCTCATGAAACTTCTTTATCAATTGAATGCAGCATTTACTGCCTTGATCATTATTATCATGTCAATTACTGCTTTTTTTATCTATTCCCTTTTAATGGACATGCTGATCCAGGATGAACAAAGACAACTTAAAGCGAGAGCAGAACTTCTAATTGATATCATTAACGAAGAAGACGCTTCCAGGAGTCCGCAGTTGTCTCAGCTTCTTCAGGATCGAAATTATCCTATCCTATTGTTCAATGTGAATGAAAATACCATATTGTTTCGTACGATGCCTTCTCAAATAGCACGTACGTGGATGCAGGAATATGAAAGTGAATTGAAAAACCAGGAAGTGTGGGAAAGCGGGGGAGAGAAGTACGTTATCTATGACTTTCCATTATCTGAAGAAAATGATGAAGTTCTAGTGATGGCGACACCACTAAATGATTTGCAGGCCGTTCAATCGGTATTTGCTTTTCGAATGGTGGTTGTCTTCTTAATTGGGTTGGTTCTTGCTATAGTAGTCAGCTACTTCCTGACACGGAGACTGGTGACGCCGCTGACGAAGTTAAAACAAGAAGTCAAAAAAATTGAAAAAAGGCAATTCAAGGATGTACGTCCTGTAGAAGCTACTGGTGAAATTAAAGAAGTAGAACAAAGTGTTCGTCATATGGCAGAGGAACTGGCACGCTATATACACTCTCAGAAACAATTCTTTCAAAATGCTTCACATGAACTGAAAACACCGCTGATGTCTATTCAAGGCTATGCGGAAGGGATACGTGATGGTGTGTTCGAAGGAGAAGCGGCCGAAAAAGGATTGAATGTGATGGTTAGTGAGACGGATCGGTTGAAAAAAATAGTAAATGAAATGATTCTGCTCGCCAAATTGGACAGCAGTGAGGATGTATATCACCCTGAACGCACCGAGATTATAGAATTAGTGCATCAGGCTAAGGACAGGCTCTTGCCGTTAGCTCAGGAAAAAGGTGTGGAAATTGAGGTGGATACAAATGATTTATTCTACTCTAATGTAGATCAGGAGAGGGTACTGCAAGCCTTTATAAATATTTTAAGTAATGCTATCCGCCACGCCCAAAATCAGATTCATATTCATACGTACAGAGACGACAAAGGTCTTAAAGTTCATGTCAGTGATGATGGGGAAGGGATTTCTGAGGATCTCCTGCCTCAATTATTTGAACGTTTTATTAAAGGAAAAGAAGGGGAAACAGGATTGGGTCTGGCTATTTCAAGAGCCATTATTGAACGGAGCGGTGGGAAAATTCGAGCCGCAAACAACCCAGATCGGCCGGGGGCCTTATTCGAAATTCATTTGCCCCCTGAAGGTTGAATTTAGACGTTCATGGTATACTATCATCAGAGAACGATTCCATAGAAAAGGAGAGACGAAATTAATGGACGCAAAACCATGTATAGATTCACTTACTGTAAAAAGCTCACACGTACTGCCACCTGACACGAATAGTCACGGAACTTTATTCGGAGGAAGGTTAATGGCATATATTGACGATGTAGCCGCTATTGCTGCGGTGCGACACTGCAGGAAGCCGGTTGTAACAGCTTCAACGGATTCAGTTGACTTTCTGCAGCCGGTTCAAGAAGGGGATACAATCTGTGTAGAGGCTTTTGTTACTTACACTCATAACACCTCAATGGAAGTGTTTGTCAAAGCGACTACTGAAAATTTACTATCAGGCGACCGCAAAGTTTGTACCACTGCTTTTCTATCAATGGTTGCGGTAGACGACAACAACCAGCCTTCCACTGTACCAGGTGTCTATCCAGAGACAGAAGAAGAACAGTGGCTGCATGACGGAGCGAAGAGACGTCATGAATACCGCAAAGAAAGAAGGAAAGAGTCCAAAGAGCTTGCGGAGAAATTCGGAACTAAATTGCCTTGGAAAAGAAATAGATAACATAAAAACGCTGCCGTTTAACACGGCAGCGTTTTTGTATGGAAGGAGCTAGGTAATCGTGACGGTCTCTTTTTGATTGGCTTTTTGGTCGTAACGAGATGTACAAATGGAGTTCCAGTCGTGAGCTGCTCCGTCTCTCATCGTTATAATGCGATCTGCTATAGCTCTTGAGTCTTCACGATCATGGGTTACAAAAATGGAAGTAATTCCAGTTTGCTTAATAATTTCTTTCAATTCATTGCGTATCTTAATTTGTAGATCCGCGTCCAGGTTGCTGAAAGGTTCATCCAGAAGCAGTAAAGAAGGTTTAGGAGCAAGTGCTCGAGCCAGAGCAATTCTCTGCTGCTGACCACCGCTTAATTCATGCGGATATCGCTTGGCATAACTTTCCATATTAACGAGTTCAAGAACCTCCTGAACCCGTTTTTGCTTAGCTTTCCGCCCAAAGCCTTTTAGTCCAAACTGGATATTTTCGCTCACATTCATATGAGGAAAGAGAGCATAGTCTTGAAATACCATTCCAATGCCGCGCTTTTCGGGTAATATAAAACGGCGATCGTCAGTCATCACTTGGTCGTTGATTTTAATTTTTCCGCAGCTTGGGGTTTCCAGTCCACAAAGTAATCGAAGTACTGTACTTTTACCACTGCCGCTCTCTCCAAGAATCGAGATGATTTCACCTTGTTCAATAGTTAAATTGAAATTTTGTATGGTATTATTTTTTGAATTTCCATAGCTGAAGCAAAGATCTTCGATTTGGATAAACATATCAATTTGGCTCCTTTTCTAATACTTGATGGAAAATATAGATGGCGATTCCGCTAATAAGAACGATAATAATAGAGGCGAGCGAAGCTTCATGGATTTGTTCATCGCTTGCGTATTGAAAGGCTTTAGTAGACAAAGTATCAAAGTTAAATGGTCTTAAAATCAGAGTTAAAGGCAGTTCCTTTAATATTTCAATAAAAGCTAGAATAAATCCGCTGATTAGAGGACCTTTAACCATACGAAGGTCTACTTTAAAGAAGGTTTTAGTTAAATTCATTCCGAGCATACGGGAAGCTTCCGTAAATTTGTTGCCGACCTTTTCAAAGCCAGACTCCATAGAGTTATACCCAATAGCAAGAAAGCGAATCACATATGCAGAAACCAGCATGAACAAGCTGGTACTTAAGAATAAAGTAGGTTCCATACCAATAGATTCGTAAAAACTAAACAACAAGTTATCAATCTGGATGAAAACGGTGCTTATTCCAACAGCGATGACTGCACCTGGAATAGAGTATCCCAGTATGGTAACCCGTGCGGCTGACTTAGAGAGAATACTTTGGTGCATTCGTGAAAAGTTCGCAATGATCACAGCAAATATGATTATGGCAGTTGCTCCTGTAAAGGAAACGAGCAGCGAGTTCCAAATAAGCTGCATAAACTGCGGAGAGGCAATTTTATCAAATGTTAGGAACATCCAATCGACTAACTGAATAAACGGAATCAAAAACCCGAGTAAAAAGATGATCAGACTGTAACTGAAAGCGGACCATGCTTTAGCTCCTTTAAGTTTTATTGGAGCCAGCGGCCTCACTTTAGCTTGAGAATAACTGTACTTCTTACGGCCTCGCAGAACTTTTTCCAGAATGAGAATACCAAACACAATAAACATGAGTGTAGCAGATAATTTAATAGCTGAGTTCAAGTCGTTCATTCCAAACCACGTCTGGAAAATCGCCGTACTGAAAGTAGGAATTCCAAAGTATTGCACAACACCGTAATCATTCAATACTTCCAAAAGGACAAGGCTTACGCCTCCGACAATTGCACTTCGTGAAATCGGTAGCACCACACGGAAGAAGATTTCCCAGGGGTTCCTACCAAGCAGCCGGGCATTCTCAACTAGAGAAGCAGATTGATTCATTAAAAACCCTCTTGTGATCGTGTAAACATAAGGAAACAGAAAGAGGGTAAAGATAAAAACGGCTCCTGGAAGAGTTAATATATCAAAATAGGATTGGTTGACTTCCCATCCTAGTTGATTTCGAAGAGTTGACTGGATGACTCCCGTATAATTCAGAATGCCATTGTACGTGTATCCCGCGATATAGGGCGGGATAGCTAAAGGGAGAATAAGACCCCATTTAAAGAACTTTTTCATAGGAAAATCATAAGCGGAGACAAGCCAGGCTAAACTCGTTCCAATTAAAATCGTGAGAGCTCCTGTAAATATGATTAGCAAACTTGTATTTTTAAGCAGATCGGGAAGGATAAACTCCTGAATGTGAGCCCAGTTATCAGCTTCTTGCGTAAAAAAATTAATTAGAATAGTTAGGTTTGGAAGCAAGATGAGTATGACAATGATCAAGCTAAACAGAGACCATATGTTCATATACCCAGGCAGCTTACGGAACAGCTTCAATCGGGACACGTCCTTTAGGGCATCGTTGAGTTCAATCCTCAATCCATCAGGCAGCCTTGTGTCTAGTGGATTCAAGAGTGAACACCTATAAAGATGATAACAGTTCTCAATTGTTTTGTATATATACCAAGTGCCGTACTCTAAGAGTACGGCACTTGCGCATTGGTATTACTTCCAGCCTACTTCGTTCATAATCTTAACTGCTTTGTCGTTGTTTTCACCAAGCTTAGAAAGATTAATGTCCTGCTCTTTAAATTCTCCCCAGCTCTTAAGAAGCTCAGATGGCTCTACATCTGGATTCACAGGGTATTCGTAATTAGCTTCTGCGAATTGTTTCTGCGCTTCTTCTGTCGTCAGAAATTCCATGAATTTCTGTGCATTTTCTTTGTTTTTACTGCTGGCTGTCATCCCGATTCCGCTGATATTAACGTGAGTACCTGTGGAATCCTGGTTAGGGAAGATAACGCCAAGCTGTTCTCCAACTTTTACTTCTTCTTGATCCTCAGACTTCAGAAGTTTTCCTAAATAATAAGTGTTCATAACTGCTACGTCACCTTCGCCGGCTGCAACAGCTTTAGCTTGGTCACGGTCTCCGCCTTTTGGTTCGCGTGCCATGTTATCCACGATCCCCTGTGCCCATTCTTTTGCTTTCTCTTCACCCTCTAAAGCAATCATAGAAGCAAGAAGAGACTGATTATAAATGTTAGAAGAAGAGCGGATCAGCACTTTATCCTGGAATTGATCTTTTGTAAGATCCATGTAAGTTTGAATGTCTTCCTCATCTACGCGCTCTTTATGATAGGCAATAACTCTCGCTCTTTTTGTAAGTCCGAACCATTGACCTTCCTGATCGCGAAGTTTCTCGGGAATATTGTTATTTAGAACATCACTGCTGACTTCTTGCAGGAGGTCCTGAGATTTTGCTCTGTATAAACGTCCTGCATCAGCAGTCATTAACAAGTCAGCTTCTGAAGCCTTTCCTTCACGATCAAGACGTGCAATCAGTTCATCATCGTCGCCTTTAATGACATTAACTTTAATACCAGTTTGTTCTGTAAATGTATCGTATAGCTCCTGATCTGTTTCGTAGTGACGGCCCGTGTATAGATTAACTTCGCCCCCTGTTTCTGATTCTTGAGAAGCGTTCTCTTCAGAGGAACCTTCATCAGAGGTACTTTCTTCAGTATCCTCACTTTCATTGGAGGAGCCTTCATCGTTACTGCTGCCGCATGCAGCTAAAGCAAAGATGGATACAATCAGCATAATGCTTACTAAAAACCATTTGTTTTTCATTTCCTTCACCTCATATGTAGTCTACTATTTTTCCTTATTGAAAATGATTTTCAATCCCATTTACTATTGTAATGAAAATAATTATCAAGTCAATAGAAAAATTAAAACCTATCTTGCTCATTCATTTACGGTTAAACTCTAACTTATTTTGTTAAAGTCTGCTTTTCATGACGAAAAATTACGTAGCGGAGTTTGTAAAAATTTTTCATTTGAGTCTAACTGGGTTTATTGGTAGATTAATAAGGGTGTTTTAATTAGAAAGCGGTTTAATTCTTTATTATATTGGGAAATGTCCCATAATTGGCAATTATTTGAATAAAATGTGGAGGTGGAGAAGCGTGGGTGCTTTACTTGAAACCTTGAATACTTACATGTGGGGTTACATACTTGTGGCTGCCCTGCTAGGTTGTGGGTTATGGTTTTCGATCAAACTTAATTTTGTGCAGTTCCGCTACATTCCTGAAATGATTAAGGTGTTGTTTGATAAGCGGTCAATTTCGGCAGAAGGGAAAAAAGGTACATCCCCGTTCCAGGCATTTGCAATTAGTACGGCTTCCAGGGTGGGAACAGGTAACTTAGCTGGTGTGGCAGCTGCCATTACCGTAGGCGGTCCAGGCGCTGTGTTCTGGATGTGGCTTGTAGCGATACTTGGAGGAGCGTCCGCCTTTATAGAGAGTACACTGGCGCAAATTTATAAGATTCCCGATAATGATCAATATCGGGGCGGTCCGGCTTATTATATGGAAAAAGGGCTGAAAAACCGTAAGCTGGGTATTCTCTTTGCCATCACGATTACATTTACTTATGGTCTTGTTTTTAGTTCCGTTCAGTCGAATACGATTCGCCTTGCTTTTGAAAACTCATTTAATATTCAAAAATGGGTAATGGGCGGTATTTTAACATTGATTGTGGCTTTAATTATTTTTGGAGGATTAAAACGCATTGCACAGGTTACTCAGTACATTATTCCGGTTATGGCAATCTTCTATATCATTCTTGCTGCTTATGTGCTTTTCATTAATCTTGGTCAAGTCCCGAATATGGTGGGGCAAATTTTTCAAGGAGCATTCGGGTTTAGAGAGGTAGCCGGCGGTACTTTCGGCGGTATGATTTTAATAGGTATTAAGCGCGGACTATTCTCCAACGAAGCGGGGATGGGGAGTGCACCTAACGCCGCAGCTACATCTGAAGTGACGCATCCTGTAAAACAGGGGTTAATCCAGACGCTTGGTGTGTTTACAGATACTTTACTTATCTGTAGTGCTACTGCTGTCATCATTCTTTTTGCAGGTGATTATGTAGGTACTGATCTTGATGGCATTCAGCTCACCCAGTCAGCGTTTGAATCTGAATTAGGAACATGGGCTTCGATCTTCATTGCGATCGCTATATTCTTATTTGCTTTCAGTTCCATCATTGGAAATTATTATTATGGTGAAACAAATATTGAGTTTATTAAATCCAGTTCATCCAATATTTTCATCTACCGTATCGCTGTATTGTTTATGGTAATGTTTGGCGCGGTTGCAGAATTTGGTCTTGTCTGGTCGCTTGCAGATTTAACAATGGGGATTATGGCTTTAATTAACCTTTACGCCATTTTCCGATTATCCTCCGTTGCCTACGACGCATTAAAAGATTACAGGAAGCAGCGTAAGGCAGGGAACGATCCGGTCTTCTATCAGGATCACCTTCCAGGTGTTGAAGGAATGGAGTACTGGAGACGTGATCAGCCGATTGAAGCAGAGGAAACGGAAAAAAGACAAGCTCAACAAAGGTAAGGATTGCCCCGGGACTTTTAAAGTCCTGGGGTTTTTAGTCCTTACAAGGAAGAACTTACACAGGTGAGCTTCACTCAGCACTTAGCTGAGCTCATGTGATATGATGGGAAAAGATTCGTGTAAAAAGGATGAGCGTGATGAGTATTTTATCAATTGATCATATGAGCAAAAGTTTCGGAGATAAGGATTTATTTGAAGATATATCTTTTACCATAACCAATCAGCAGCGAATTGGGCTAATTGGAGTAAATGGCACAGGCAAGTCTACTTTGTTGAAAATTCTGGCCAAACTGGAAACAGCGGATAGTGGGCAGATCGATCATGCTAAAGATTTTACGGTTGAATATTTACCTCAAGATCCAGACCTGGTAGAGGATAAGACTGTGCTTGAACAGATCTATTACGGTGATTCAGACATCATGAGGGTGATGAGAAAGTATGAGAAGGTGATGCTTGAACTTTCTGAAAATCCTGAAGACCCCGATGTTCAGCAGCGAATGTTGGACCTGCAGCAAAAAATGGAGGAAAAGAATGCTTGGGAAGCTAATACCGTGGCTAAGACTGTGCTTTCAAAGCTTGGAATTGAGTCGTACCAGAAACAGGTGAAAGACTTGTCCGGCGGGCAGAAAAAGCGAGTAGCTATCGCAAAGGCACTGATCCAGCCTGCTGATTTGCTGCTGCTGGATGAACCTACCAACCATCTAGACAATGAAACCATTGAATGGCTGGAAGAATACTTGGCCTCTTATAAAGGTGCATTAATGGTCATTACTCACGATAGATATTTCTTAAATCGAGTAACCAACTTAATTTATGAACTGGATAAAGGAAGTTTATATATTTATGAAGGAAACTATGAAACTTTCTTAGAGAAAAAGGCAGAACGAGAAGAGTGGGAACGTCAGGCTGAACAAAAGCACCGCAATACACTAAAAAGAGAATTAGCGTGGCTTAAAAGTGGTGTGAAAGCCCGTACAACTAAACAGAAAGCAAGAAAACAGCGCGTGGAAGCCATGAAGGATGAGACGTTTGATACGCAGACAGAGCAGGTGGATATGGCCATCGGATCGACAAGACTAGGGAATCAAGTCATTGAATTAGATGGCATATCTCTGGCATTTGGGTCCCGCCAAATTGTAGAGAACTTTAATTATCTCGTCGTACCAGGGGAGCGATTAGGAATTATAGGAGCTAATGGTTCTGGAAAAACGACACTTCTAAACATTATGGCTGAAAGAATCAAGCCGGATGCTGGTAAGGTGAAGATTGGTTCGACTGTTAAGATTGGGTATTATACTCAAGATCACGAGGAACTGGACGAATCCCTTAAAGTTATCGAATATATTAAAGAAGTGGCTGAGGTCATTACTACCGCTGATGGTGACGAAGTTACTGCGGAGCAGATGCTCGAGCGCTTTTTATTCCCGAGACCTCAGCAATGGACGTATATTAAACGCCTATCAGGTGGAGAGCGCCGCAGACTTTACCTGCTTCGCGTACTCATGAGTGAACCAAATGTGCTGTTTTTAGATGAGCCTACCAACGACTTAGATACAGAAACGCTTAGTGTACTGGAAGATTATCTGGATCAATTTCCGGGAGTCGTTATTACGGTTTCTCACGACCGCTATTTCCTTGATAGGACGATTGACAAGATCGTTGCATTTGAAGGGGAAAAAATCCGACGTTTTTATGGAAACTATTCAGAGTATCTAGAACAGCGCCGCGAAGAAGCGAAAGAAGAGGATAGCAAAAGAAAAAATGTGTCTGCCCAGGAGGCAACCAGAAGATCAAACAGAAAACGTAAACTTACCTATCGTGAAAAACAAGAATGGGAAACCATTGAAGATGAAATTGCCACTTTAGAAACTCAACTTGAGGAAGTGGAAGAAGAGATTTCAGGCGCAGCTAGTGACTTCGACAAGGTGCAAAAGCTTTACAAAAAGCAAGAAGAATTGGAAAACAACTTAGAAGTAAAGATGGAGCGCTGGGAAGAACTTTCATTAATTGTGGAAGAAATCGAGAAGGATGGATAATACTAAGAGACCCGGACAATACCGGGTCTCTTATTGTGACATAGGAATGTAAATATGGAATAATGAATACGGATACAATTATTCGATAGGGAGGAAGTACAAAATGAGAATGCCAAGCCAAGATAAACTGGAAAAATATGCAGAACTAGCTCTAAGAACAGGAGTCAACTTACAAGAGCAGCAAAAATTAATGATTAATTCTACCATCGAAGGTGCTGAATTTACTCGTGTTGTTGCAAGGAAAGCTTTTGAAATGGGAGCTGAGGATGTACATATTAATTGGAGTGACGATGAACTCACGCGTATGAAGTATGAACATGCATCGCAAGAGACATTATCCGAAGTGCCAGAATGGCAGCAGCAAAAGTTCACTTATTTTGCTGAACAAGGGGCGGCTATCCTTTCTATCCGTTCTACTGACCCTGATCTACTCAAAGGTATCGACGCAGGTAAGGTGGCAGCAGCTAATAAGGCAAGGTCAGAAGCAATGTCGACATTCAGAAATTACACGATGAACGACCGTCTACAGTGGTCCATTGTAAGTATTCCAATTCCTGCTTGGGCCCAAAAGATTTTCCCGGGAGAAAGCGAAGAAACGGCTCAGGATAAGCTGTGGGAGCAGATCTTCAGTATTGTCCGCGTCGATCAGAAAGATCCGATAGCTGCGTGGGAAGAACACAATGAAACATTGATTAAAGCCCGAGAATATTTAAATAAAAAACAGTACAGTAAGCTGGTTTATAAGGCACCTGGCACTGATTTAGAGGTAGCTCTTCCAAAAGGACATATTTGGAAAGGCGGACCTGCCAGAACGGAGAAGGAAAATATTCAGTTCAATCCAAATATGCCGACTGAGGAAGTGTTCACCGCTCCTCATAAATACGGAGTAGATGGTAAAGTAACCTGTACGAAGCCTTTGAACTACGGAGGGAATGTAATCGATGGCTTTACTCTTACTTTTAAAGAGGGTAAAGTGACAGACTTTTCTGCTGAAGAAGGAGAAGAGACATTAAAGCATTTGCTTGATACGGATGAGGGTTCACGTCGCCTGGGTGAATTGGCACTTGTACCACATGAGTCACCAATTTCTCAGTCTGGGTTAATTTTCTACAATACTTTGTATGATGAAAATGCTTCCTGTCACTTAGCATTAGGAAAAGCCTATCCAAACAATATGACAGGCGGCTCTGATATGAGTGAAGAGGAACTAGATCAAAATGGTATTAATCATAGTTTGTCTCACGTTGATTTTATGATGGGATCCGACAAACTGGATATTGATGGGATATTGGAAGACGGAACTAAAGAAGCTGTCATGCGCCAAGGCAGCTGGGCTATTTCCTTCGAATAAAATGAAGCAGAGAAGACGACCGGTAGAGAACCAGGTCGTCTTCTTTTTTGTGAGTGTGGTAATCACAGCTTTGTTAGAATGTGCTGATATTAAAGATAAACTCCCGTTTGTTGAAGACTCTGTTTCGAGATAAATGGGTCCGTTACTTTATGGGGAAGAGGGCTAGTGGGGAAATAACTCGCTTTCCTACGGCCCTGCGTCGGGCAGGGCCGGAAAGTGGAATCGTCCCCCGCAGGTCCTTAACTATAACTAATATCTCGAAACGGAGTTCTACAATAACCGGCCCTATAGTGGTATAACTTTATTGCTTTTGTACCTGTTGGTTCACTTTTTATGATTTTTGTGAGAGGAGAGAGTAAATAAAAACCTCTTCCCTGGAAGATAGAATCCCAAGGAATCTTCAATAGGCTCATACTCATTTAAAATGAATAAAGAGAGGGAAAGAGTAAACCAAAGGAAGGCGATGACAATGAAGTATGACGTTTGTATAGTAGGAGCAGGTTTTGGTGGACTCGCAGCAGCAGCAGAGTTGACTCGAAAAGGAATGAGTGTAGCCGTCCTGGAAGCATCTAATGAATTAGGCGGCAGTGCAGGCAAATATGAACGAGGGGGTTATCGATTTCAGTCGGGAGCAACTGTGGGAATGGGGTTTGAGCCAGGGGGTGTTTTTGACCGTTTGTACACCTCTCTTGGTTTAGAGAAACCTCCCATGACATTATTGAACCCAATCATGGATATCCATATGCCCGATCGAACCATCCACTATTATAGTAAGAAAGAACAATGGTATAACGAAATTGAACATCATTTCCCTGAAGATTCCTCCAGAATTCAAGCTTTCTATGATGAAGTTTTTCGCGTGGGAGAAATGGTAGATGCTGTGGTTGAGAGGCTTCCTGTTTTTCCGCCGAAAACATTAAGTGACTGGATCCGATTAACTCCCATGATCAGTCGCAACTCCATTCAATTACTTCCTTACATGAAACAGACCGTCTATGACCGATTGAAAAAATATAACCTTCACCAAAATCGGCTTTTTCAAATTTTTATAAATGGAGAATTAATGGACAGTGTCCAAACAAGTGTAGAAAGGTGTCCCGCTTTTCTGGGATTTACGGCTTTACAGACGTTTCACAAAGGAGCGTTTGCTGTACATGGAGGACTGGCTTCTGTAGCAGAACAATTATCGAAGTATATTAAAGAGAGGGGAAATGAGGTATTTTTACGCCACCCTGTCCGTGTAGTGGAAAAGCATGGTTCAGGTTATTATTTGCATTCTAAACGAAATAAGGTGTTTGAATCAGATTATGTCATTTTAAATAACTCTGTTCACAATTTACATGAGACATTGTCAGAAGAATTAAGAGATCAAACCTATATTAAGCCGGAAAAAGAAAAGTCAAGAGAAGCATGGGGAGCCTTTATCATTCACGCGGGAGTGGAAGAAGACGTTTTTAAAGATACCGATGTGCTTTATCATCAATTTATCGATCCCAATCACCCCGATGATTTGCATGATGGAGGGCAGTTCTTACTATCCCTGTCAGATCCATCTGATCCTCAAATGGCGCCACCAGGCATGCGCTCATTAACGATTTCTACTCATACAAACGTATCTCAGTGGTGGGAGAGCGAAGATTATGAGGCTGCGAAAGAGGACATGACTCAACGGTTAATTGAAACAGTAAATCATTACTTTCCTGGATTTTCCGATCATCTGGATCTTGTGTTACCCGGTTCACCGGTTACTTTTCAGAAGTGGTTGCGAAGAGATCAGGGGAAAGTAGGGGGATATGCGCCCACCGGTAAGTACAGCTGGCTTGGGAACTATTCCATTCGTACCGGGATTAAAGGTATTTACCAATGTGGAGATACCGTTTTCCCAGGTGCTGGGACCCTTGGAGTAACCCTTTCCGGGCTAATGGCAGCCGAAGAACTAACAAGATGATTGAAGAAAGTGAATTATGGGAATGAAAAAACATATCCAAATTTACAGAGAGGAGTGGTGAGAATGCCAGGACCAGAAAACGAACTTCCAGGTTTCCAGGCAAACCCTAACGAGTTTGGGAAATGCAGTAATTGTGGTAAATTATTAACCTCTAAAAAAGAGGCGGAAGTTAAACTTTGTAAGGAATGTCAAAAGCGTCATAAGGACAAAAATATAGAGTACGATGAAGCAGAATAATTTACGGCCACGACACACTGTCGTGGTCAACTTACGTTTAAAGCTCCATCATTCCATTAATTAAGGCTAAAAGTTTAAACTTTACACCATAATAAGGATAGTGTTAGAGTATTTAATTGTGTTTAAAAGCATCCATCATACTAAAAAGGAGTTCATCAATGAATAACAAACAAACAGGTCAAATTGATTGGCCGGTCTTCGGGATCAGTGGAGGAATTTTAGTACTCTTTGTGGTCGTAGCACTTATTGATATTAATTTAATAGAAACAATTGTTAATGAAAGCTTTGCCTGGTCAGCGAAATACTTCGGAGCTTTTTGGCAGGTGCTTATGCTTGCAACGTTTTTCGTGGGTATTGGGTTAGGTTTCTCTAAATACGGAAACATTAAAATGGGGAATATGGATAAGCCTGAAATTGGTCTCTACAAATGGTTGTCCATTATTATGGCAACCTTACTTGCTGGTGGAGGAGTATTCTGGGCAGCAGCTGAACCTATGTACCACTTCCTCACCGTTCCTCCTCATCAATCAGGAATCGAAGCTGGAACGCAGGCAGCTATTAACCCTGCGCTTGCTCAAAGCTTTATGCACTGGGGCTTCTTGGCCTGGGCCATCCTCGGAACGATAAGTGCCGTTGTTATGATGTATGGTCATTATCATAAAGGCATGCCGATGAAACCACGTACTCTCTTGTATCCGGTTTTTGGTGAAAAGATCCGCCATGGCTGGTTCGGTACATTAATTGATGCGTTCTCTGTTATAGCTGTAGCCGCAGGTACTATTGGACCGATAGGTTTTCTTGGACTGCAGGCAAGCTACGGACTACAGGAAATATTCGGTATTCCCAACCAGTTCAGTACTCAGTTCACCATTATTTTTGCTGTGGTATTAATTTCTACTATTTCTGCAGTAACGGGACTCTATAAAGGAATTCAATATCTAAGTAGTTTTAATGTTCGCTTAGCCATTGGTTTAATGATATTTATCGTAATCTTCGGGCCTGGAGGATTTATCTTTAATCACTTTATCTCAGGTTTTGGAACTTATATCGATCAGTTTATTCCGATGAGTACCTTCCGCGGGGATACAGGCTGGCTATCCGGATGGACCGTCTTTTTCTGGGGCTGGTTTATTGGATATGGACCAATGATGGCTATTCTTGTCAGCCGTATCTCCAGAGGCCGTACAATTCGTGATATTATAATTGCGGTATCCGTATTTGCACCAGTCATTTCAACATTCTGGTTCACCGTATTAGGCGGATCTGGAATATTCTTTGAACTAAATAATCCTGGATCTGTATCGGATGCTCTTAATGCTGCAGGTAACCCGGCAGCCATGTTTGCTATTACAGAGCAGTTTCCGCTTGCCAGCGTAATTTCACCGTTGTTTTTAATCTTAACGATTCTATTTGTTGTTACAACGAGTGATTCTATGTCTTATACGATTGCTATGGCCGTAACTGGTGAAGGCAATCCTCAAAGCTGGGTTCGTGTATTCTGGGCTATTTTAATGGGATCAGTAGCGGTTATACTTCTCATTACCGGGGACAGCGGAATTACACAACTTCAGAACTTTATCGTAGTAACAGCTGTTCCAGTTTCGCTTCTCTTACTGCCAATGATTTGGCTGGCTCCAAAAGTGGCTAAGCAAATGGCAAAAGAACAAAATTTACTGAAAAAATAAGAAAAACTCGAGCGCATATGGTTTTCATATGCGCTCGAGTTTTATTTTTGCCGTAAGATTGCTCGCACTGGGCTGCCATCAGCTTCTCCCATTTTTAATGGGAAAGCCATTAATTCATACACACCTGGTGCTGCATGATCAAGTTCCAAGCCTTCTAAAATCAAAATGTCATGTTTATATAAGGAGTGATGAGCTGCAAGATCTTTACTCTCTACAGGATCCACAGATGGTGTATCTATTCCAATAAGATCGATACCTTGAGAATGTAGAAATTCAGCTGCATCGCTGCTTATGACGGTATAATGCTCAGGAAATTCGTTGCGGTCGTTCCAGCTTGTTGTACGAAAGAGAAGCTTCGTTACACCTGAGTATTCAAATGCACGAAGGTCCTCTGCTTGAATGATGGTTTTTCCTTCCATATTTACAACTAAGGCATCACCGATAAAACGTTCAGGAGGGAGATCCGCTATTTTCAGTCCATTGTCATCGTAGTGGAAAGGGGCATCCAAATGTGTGCCTGTGTGATTGCTTGCTTTAAATTGTCCGATGTTAACGGATCCAGTTTGCTCCATTGTCATCGTGCGTTCATAATGGAAATGTTCATCACCGGGCCAGGCTGGTGTTTCATTGTTTAGTGTCATGGTTATATCTATGAGTTTCATGAAATCCTCCTTAAGCAATTATATCTCGTTCATTTTTGTACTTCTTATAGGTTTCGTTAACCATAATATCCTTTAAGATCATCATTACTTCATATACTTCCTTATAAGTAGTATAGAGTGCCACAGGAGCAAGTCGAATGACATCCGGAGCTCTGAAGTCGGGCACAACATTCTCTTTTTTAAGAGCTTTACAAATGCTTGCTGCTTCTGAATGGACTAGACTAATGTGTCCCCCGCGGCGCTCATCCTCCAATGGGGTAATGATCCGAAACCCTAAACCATCGAGTTCCTGATAAACAAGGTCGAGCATCAGCCTGGTCATTCCAAGAGATTTGCAGCGGATATTTTTAATGTCCGCCTCTTGAAAGAGATCTAAAGAACCCAGAAGAGGAGCGGAACTCAAAATGTGCGGGGTCCCCATTTGATAGGCACCCGCTGTTTCAGCATGGGTTAAGTCATGCGCCATGTCAAACTGCTTGTCTTTATTTGAGCTGAACCACCCGGCAAGGCCAGGTTTATTACCCAGGTGCTTTTCATTTACATATAAGCCTCCAACACCACCTGGCCCGCTGTTCAAGTATTTATAGGTGCACCAGACCGCAAAGTCGACGCCCCAGTCATCAAGATTATGGGGAAGAGCACCTATAGAGTGGGCTAAATCAAAGCCAACCATAATTTCCTGCTCATGGGCTGCCTTTGTAATCTTTTCAATATCCAGAAGCTGCCCGCTTCGATAAAGAACAGAGGGGAGGAGAAGGAGAGCAATATCGCTCCTCATCTCCTTAATAATATTGTCTTCCGACAACGTAGCCCCATTGTCACTCTTTACTTGAATTAGATGTTCATCTGGGTCCATTCCGTGGAGTTCCAGTTGACTTTTTAAAGCATAAATATCAGATGGAAAATTCAGTTCGTCGGCCAGAATTTTCGTCCGCTGCCCTTGAGGGCGGTAGAATGTAGACAGTAGTTGATGAAGGTTGGACGTTATAGAACCAGTACTGATGACCTCTTCAGGCTTGGCCCCCAGCAGTGGAGCTGTTTTAGCGCCTAATTTTTCGGACATATAAAACCAGGGTTCTTTTCCTTCAGTCCATCCTCCAATTGCATGGGTCTTCCAATCTTCAAGAGATGAAACTAAAGATTTCTCTGCTCTTTTTGAGAGCAAACCTAAGGAATTGCCATCCATATAAAAGCGATTGTCGTCTGTGTAGAACTCCTTTTTAAAGTTATGAAGCACATCGTTTTGATCGAGCTTTGCTGCCGTCTCTAATGTAATTTTAGATTTTGTCATACTATCCCCTCCGTGGAATAAAATGAATCACTTCATAAGTTCATGTTTGTTCAGTACCGCTTTAATCATAGAATACGTGTAATCTTCGGGCAAAGCCTCTTTCAATGGCTTCAATTTTTTTTCTTCCATTTCTTCAAGTTTTTTAAGAATCTTTGTCTCTTGCTCTTCGTTAAACCAGCGATCCCAATTTAGCTCCAGTCCCTCTCGAGCACTTCGGAACAAGTGGTTTTCTATCGTTTGAGAACTTAAATCTCGTTCTTTTGCAATTTCTTGGATCTCTTTGCTTTCTTCTTTCCACATCTCGAATGTAATCTGGTAACTTGGGCGTTCATCATTCGAATCCTTTTTTCTAATGGAGACAGAAGGACTTTTGTCAGGAACGGGCTTAGAATCTGTTTCCTTTGACCATGGACGAATGGCCTCTAAAAACGTTTCTCCGTATTGCTCAAACTTCCGTTCTCCGACTCCCTTTATAGCTAACATTTCGTTTTTGTTTTCAGGTAAATAAATGGTGAATTCTTTAAGGGTCGCATCCGAAAATATAACATATGGTGGAAGCCCAGCTTCATCTGCAATTGATTTTCGGATTTGCCGCAGCTCTTCAAAATAGTCTGCATTGTAGTTGCTTTCATGTTTAGCAGTGGTGGACTCCACGAGCATTTCCACTGGTTGATCCCCTTTAAGGACCGCGATGGATTCATCTGTCAGCTGTAGAGCAGGATAACGACCTTGTCCAGGAGTGAGATATCCTTCCGCTGTCAGAAAATGGATGAACCGTGTCAGTTCCTTCTCAGTATAGCTGGACATAATGCCATATGTGGAGAGGGTGTTAAATCTGAATTGTTTTACTTTCTGATCGGAAGACCCTTTCAGTACTTTAGCAGTTAAACCTGCACCGAAACGTTCTCCCATTCTTTTAACGCAGGATAAAACCATCTGGGCTTCAAGGGTCATGTCCTGAATCTCGCCTACGAGTGTACAGTTGGAACATTTACCACAAGGTTCTGAAGGAAAGGGGTCTTCGAAATAATCGAGAATATACTGCTGCAGACATGTATGGGTATGACAATAGTTAATCATAGCCTGAAGCTTGGCATATTCCTCTTTCTTTTTTTCTTCTGAAGGAGACTGGTCAATTAAAAATCGCTGGAGATTTATATCCTGACTGGAAAATAAAAGAGCGCAGTCGCCCGGCTCACCGTCCCGACCCGCACGTCCAGCTTCCTGGTAATAGGATTCGATATTCATAGGCATTGAATAATGGATCACATATCGCACGTTGGATTTATCGATCCCCATACCGAAAGCATTGGTTGCGATAATTGTAGTAATTTCATCCTGGACAAAATCCACTTGAGCCTGCTTCCTCTGGTTTTCTGTCATCCCAGCATGATATTTTCCGGCTGAGTACCCTTTTTTGGATAAGTAGTGCTGTAAACTGTCCGCATCTTTTCTAGTAGCGGTGTAGATAATGCCGGATTCATTAGGGCGGGTTTTTAAATATTCTTCTACAAAATCTCTTTTATCCCGGCCTTTTATAATGCGGAATGATAAATTGTCCCTCGCAAATCCCGTATTGACGATCGATTCTTCTGGTACATCAATCAGGTGTTTAATATCCCGTATTACCTCTTGGGTAGCCGTAGCGGTGAGCGCCATTAAAACAGGTAAATTAGTGATTTGATACAGGGTGGGTACAATGGAACGATAACTGGGTCTGAAATCATGTCCCCACTGCGAAATGCAATGGGCTTCATCAAAGGCTATGAGAGATAATGGGATACTCTGGATCGTTGACAAAAACTGAGGGGAATCAAATCGTTCAGGAGCAACATATACAAACTTATAACTCCCTTGCCTTAAATCATGCAGACGCTGTCTCTGCTCACCGGCTGAAAGAGAACTATTAATATAAGTTGCTGCAATTCCATAGGAATTCAGTGCATCAACCTGGTCTTTCATTAAGGATATAAGCGGAGAGATAATAATAGCTGTCCCCTCAAGACTTAAGCCTGGAATTTGATAGCATAACGATTTGCCTCCACCTGTAGGCATGACAGCCAATGTATTACGGTTGTGGAGTACATGACTGATCGCTTCTTTCTGTCCTTTCCGAAAAGAAGAATAGCCGTAGTATTTTTGTAAAATTTCCTCAGCCTGCTGCATCATTATGATCATCCTTTTATGTGAAAAATAGAGAGGTGTAAATTCTATAAATTGTGTGATTATAAGTACTGGAACCCTTCCTCATCTTATCACGTTTTACAATTTAGTATAGGGGAAAACAGAGGGGTGTGTAACCCTTCATAAATAAGGAGTGTAATTAAATGAAAGCTATTGTAATTGAACAATACGGCGGTAAAGACCAATTAATAGAGAAACAAGTAGAGACCCCTCAACCGGAAGCGGGTCAGGTTTTAGTTGAAATGAAAGCAACTTCAATTAACCCGATCGATTGGAAAGTAAGAGAAGGTTATATGAAAGAGATGCTGGATTTTGATTTTCCAATTATTCTAGGCTGGGATGCAGCCGGAGTAATTAAGGAAGTCGGTCAGGATGTCGATCAATTCAAAGTAGGAGAACGAGTTTTTGCACGTCCAGCTACTACGCGATTAGGTACTTATGCTGAATACGCGGTAATTGATGAAGAACAACTTGCCCGCATTCCTGAGAATATCCCTTTTGAGGAAGCGGCTGCAGTGCCTCTTGCAGGTATGACAGCGTGGCAGTGTCTAGTGGACTTTGCTCAGATTAAAGAAGGAGACTGGGTTCTTATACACGCAGGTTCTGGCGGTGTGGGCCATTATGCCATCCAGCTGGCTAAGCAAATGGGGGCTTATGTAGCAACTACGGCCAGTGGCAAGAATCAGGCCTGGGTAGAAGAGCTTGGTGTCGATCGTTTTATTGACTACAAACAAGAAGATTTCTCCGAGGTGCTTAGTGAAATTGATATTGTGCTCGACACTTTAGGAGGAGAAAACCAGGAGAAAAGTTTTGGTATTCTGAAAGAAGGCGGACGATTAGCTTCAATTGTTCAGCCACCGGATGAAGAAAAAGCCAAGCAGCACGGAGTGAAAGCTGGATTTGTCTGGTTGGAACCAAATGGTGAACGTCTTTCTAAAATGGCAGAAATGATGGAAGAAGGCCGTTTAACTTCTGTCATAGGAAACCGTTATAAACTAAGTGAAGAAGGCATAAGAAAAGCTCATGAAGCCAGTGAAAGTCACCACGCTAAAGGAAAAATAGTTATTACTATGGAATAGGCTCAGTGAATACCCCGCCTCCCGCTGTTTATGATAACAGCGGGAGGTGGTTTTTGTTTAAATTTTCTTACAATTTTTGTGTAGTTGCGGTAAACTTAGGGTAAGTAGTAAACATATCGTCAGAATGGAGGAGAGGTTGTTGCTAAACCACTATAATACTGGAGTATTTTTTGACGAAATGATGGAGGACAATGGAAATCCTAAACGTCATTACAGATCCTTCTATCAATTAATGGAAAATTTTTCTGAAAAAGAGCTGCGCGAGAAGCATGAAACGGCTCAGTTAAATTTTCTGAGGCAGGGAATTACTTTTACGGTTTATAATCATACCGGGGGTACGGAGCGAACGATGCCGTTCGATTTTGTGCCTATTATTATTCCTGAACCTCAATGGAATAAAGTTGAAGAAGGAATGAAGCAGCGAATAAAAGCCCTCAATCTGTTTTTAGAAGACATTTACCACGATCAAAAAATTTTAGAAGCAGGCATAATACCTAGAGACCTAATCGAAAATAACTCTTATTATTACAATAAACAAATCGGGGGAGTAAACGTCCCTTTAAATAATCACGTGTTTCTGGCCGGTGTAGACTTAATTAAGGATGAAAACGGGGATTACCGGGTTCTGGAGGATAATCTGCGAAATCCTTCAGGGATGTCTTATGTTTTTCAGAATCGATACGTGATGAGACAAGTGTACCCGGAATTATTCTTTGAACATTCAATTGAAACCCTGGAACATCAGGTTTCTGAACTTCATAAAGCAGTTATTAGCCATACCCCGCCAAATGTAGAGCCCCATTCTACCCCTACGGCAGTATTACTGACCCCGGGAATTTATAACTCAGCCTATTATGATCACGTATTTTTGGCGCAGCAAATGGGTATTGAGCTAGTAGAAGGAAGAGATTTAATTGTAAAAGAAGATGTGGTTTATATGAAGACAATACGCGGATTAAAGAGAGTAGATATTATTTACAGACGCATTGATGATGATTTCCTTGATCCCGAGGCGTTTCGTCCGGATTCGGCTTTAGGAGTCTCCGGTTTACTCAGGGCTTATAAAAAAGGGAATGTTTCAATCCTGAATGGAATAGGCAATGGCGTTGCGGATGATAAGGCTATTTATGTCTATGTCCCTGATATGATTCGTTTTTATTTAGACGAAGAGCCTATTATTCCTAATGTAGAAACTTACTTCCTAAGTGATCCTGAAAAACTTGAGTATGTTCTTGAGAACATTGATCAATTAGTTATAAAAAATGTAGGGGCTTCGGGTGGATACGATATGTTGATTGGCCCGCAATCAGAGCCGGAAGAACAAAATGAATTCAGAAGAAAAATTATTGAAGCTCCTCATCAGTATATTGCCCAGCCGACGATTAAACTCTCAAGAGCTCCTGCTTATCAGGAAGGTCGTTTTTATCCTTGTCACGTAGATTTACGTGTGTTTGTGATGACTGGAGATAATACTCATGTCATTCCTGGAGGCTTATCAAGAGTAGCTCTTAAAGAGGGGTCGTTAGTAGTCAACTCTTCGCAGGGCGGCGGAGGAAAAGACACTTGGATTTTGTCGGAAGGAGGAGAGACACATGCTTAGTCGTGTAGCAGACTCCTTATATTGGATGGCTCGTAACATTGAACGGGCTGAAAATAATTCCAGAGTACTTAGTGTACAGCTAATCCACATGCTGGAGGCATCTGATCAAGAGGTCATGGACCGTGATTGGGGTGAAGTATTGGATATTTGTGCTTCTAAGCTTGATTATATGGATCGTTATGAACGTATTGACCGGGAAACCATTATTCAGTATCTGACCATTAGTCCAATGAATGTAAATTCTCTTATGAACAGTATGAATTATGCGAGGGAAAATGCGAGGGCTACCCGAGACATCATACCTAATGAATTATGGGAAGTTCTCAACGAATTCCATTTAGCTCAGAAAGATTGGCAGGAGCTTCCAAACACAAGGCAGCATACACAGGATTATCTGAAAAAGGTAAAAACTACTTCAATGACGGCGCAAGGTATTATCGAATCAACAATGAGCAGGGGAATTCCTTATACTTTTATAAAAGTTGGAAAATGGATCGAGAGAGCTGATAAAACGGCACGTGTCTTAAATGTTATCTGTGAAAAAAATAGGAAAGAGTCTAGCTTTGGAACGAATAATTATTATTATTGGCTGACAGCCCTTCAGTTTCTGCATGGATATGATGCATATATTAAAGAACATCCGCCTACGATGGAGTCGAGACATGTGCTTGACTTCATGATCAAGGAAAGATCATTTCCAAGATCCATTCGCTATTGCATGGATCACGTGATGGAAGCTGTTCAACGTCTTGAAGGTGGGAAAATATCTCATTACTCAAAAGATCTATTCCAAATGCTTGAAACAATACAGGAAGAAATAAAGGAAGCGGATATTGAGCACATGGATATGGAGGAACTGATGAGTTTTCTGGATCATTTTCAGGATCGCTGTCTTACTGTCAGCCGAATGTTCTCTGAAACTTATTATCTGATTGAGCCCGTACATGTGAGGTAGGTTATCATTAGCAGGAGGAAAGTTCATGAAGTATGAAATCGAACATATTAACACGTTTTATTATGAGAATTTTGTAGATCAAAGTATGAATCATATACGGTTAAAACCCACAACGGATGAATGTCAGCGGCTATCTGCTTATCGTTCAGAAGTACTCCCAAATTCAGTGATGAAGGAACATGTCGATTACTGGGGAAATTATGTAGAAACCTTCTTTATTCCGGAAAAGCACCAGCATTTAACTGTCAAAACCCAGTCAACAGTCAGTATTCAAAAGAGTCCTCTCATTAAGATGATCCACTTTTCAGATGAGATGCGCACCATTTTTCATTCCGATTTATTTCGCAGTCATTACCTTGCTTTTTTAAATGAAACGCCTTACACGTTTATGTATAAAGAGCAAATCAAGGAAATAGAAGAAGTGGTGGGGGATTCTTCCGATCCGATCCAATTCTCCCTTGATCTCATGGCCTTTATTCATCAATCCATTGTTTATGATGGCACAGTAACTCAAGTGAATACCAAAGCTTACGAATCCTGGCCTTTAAAGGCAGGGGTATGTCAGGATTATGCGCACGTTATGATCGCTGTACTAAGAGACAAAGGAATCCCGGCTCGTTACGTAAGTGGATATTTGTATGTGGGGGAAGGTTCAGCCTTAATTGGAGATGCAGCTACTCACGCCTGGGTAGAAGTTATGATACCGGGGGTCGGGTGGGTAGGACTGGATCCTACCAATAATGTAGAAGCTCTGGAAGAGCATATTCGTATAGGAAGCGGCCGGGACTACGCAGATGTAAGTCCTCTTCAGGGAGTCTACCGGGGAGGCGGCCAAAACCTTGATGTAAAAGTAAGTGTCACACTAGTTGATCAGTAAAAGCAAAAAATCACCCTTCTTTATAAAGAAGGGTGATTTTTATCATTAGTTTTGATAGTTCTTAGAAGGTAAAGCGTCTCGTTTAGCGTATTGGACTAGTCCCCCGATTGCCCCTCCAATAAGCGCAGGAAGAACCCAGCTTAAGTTAAGCTCTGATAGAGGAAGGTTCTGAACCATAGGCTTAAACGCAGAAACATCAACTCCAAAGGCGGCAAGCCCATCATAGAGGCTAATAAATGAAGTAAATATAATAGCTCCTCTATACACGTAGGCGGAGTGATTAAAGAACCCTCCCGCGAAAGTTAAAGCTACAAGCACAATAGTGATAGGATACACAAATACAAGAACAGGTACTGAGTAGGAAATGATCTGACTGAGCCCGATATTGGAAATGCCAAAGCTGATCAATGTCACGATAAGGATTACCTGTTTATAAGATAAAGTTTCTATACGTTTAGAGAAAAATTGACCGCAGGCAACGGTGAGCCCTACACAGGTGGTAAAGCAGGCAAGGCTTACAATGACACCAAGAAGAATCGTACCAGCAGACCCATACATAATTTCAGCGGCACCCGATAAAATGGCACTTCCATTGTCATATGTGCCTTCTGTAGCCATTTTTGTGCCGATCCACCCAATTCCTACATATACACTAGCGAGACCAACAGCCGTAACTAAACCAGCTTTTAGAGTCCGTAAAGTCAGTTCTTTCTGGTCTGTCACGCCGCGATCGCGGAAAGATGTGACTACAATGAGACCAAATGCCAGCGAAGCAATGGCATCCATTGTTAAGTATCCTTCAACAAAGCCTGAGAAAAACGGCTGGGATGCATATTTTTCTCCAGCTGGCTGAACAGTTCCATCCAGTAAGAAGAAGCTTCCTATCACCAATCCTAAAATAGCAAGAAACAAAGCCGGAGTTAAGATTTGTCCAATTCGATCAACAAGCTTAGAGGGATTTAGACTGACTAAGTACACAATGGCAAAGAATAGAATAGAAAATATCAATAGCATTAAAGAGCCCCCACTCACAAATGGGACTACTCCAGTCTCAAAAGCGACGTTAGCGGCTCTAGGGATCGCAAAGAAAGGACCGATGACTAAATACACCATGGCAGTGAACAATAGGCCGAATAAAGGGTGAACCCTTCCAGCGAGTTCAGTAGCTCCATTTCTAAAATAAGAGATGGCTGCAACCGTAACAATAGGCAGACCCACCCCTGTTAGTACAAAACCAGCTATAGCCGGAAGGTAGGAAGTACCTGATTCAATACCCAGGGATATAGGGTAAATAAGATTACCGGCCCCAAAAAACAAGGCGAACAGTGTAAACCCTATGAATACTGTATCTCTAGCTCTCATAAATATGCTCCTCCTAAGATGTCTGTATATATTGTGCGTAAAAAAGACCTTCCGAACCAAGAATGAGCGCCCAGGACCATACTAGGGTGTAGGAAGATCAAATAATCGAATTCTTATACAACGCCGTAATACTATCAATGTCAAAAAATTATGTCAATACTTTTAATTTAAATAATGAAGCTGCTAAATATTGGTGAAATTATTATAAGAGGTTTATTAAACTCATGCGCCGATTAGTTGAAGACTTGATTGCGAGATAATTTGGGTCCGTTGCTCATTTAGAGAGGAGGCTGGCTCCGGTAACAACTCGTCTTGTTCCATCACCCAGACACTCGAGACATAAGCCGCTCATCAACGGATTGAAAAACCGCAATCCTATTGATGGTCGGCTTATGCTGGTCGTGTCTTTCGGGGTGATTCCACATTTGAACACTTTCCTGCGGCCCTACACGATGTAGGGTCAATCGACGTTGCTAAAGGACGGGGCGAATTTAGTCAATCTTTCTTTTTATCAAAAACCTCCTCAGTCGTTATCACTCCCTGTGGGATCTAGCCTGGATTCTTCTCCCGCAGGAGTCTCGTCGTTTCCTTCCCCACCCTATGATGGAATAGGGAACAACGCACATTTCTATAGAAGTATTATGCATCCTGGATTAACCTTTAATGCTTCTATAACAAGGACTTTCCGCTCAACAAATATCGCGAAATCAAGTCTTCAACAAACAGGAGCTAAACTGTAAGCTCAACACCAGGAGTAGGAGCTTTATATAATAAGTAGTAGGTTTTCTAATGAATGATTGTTTTTATAGGGCGGCCAATTTAGTTTACAGAACTAAGATCTGGATATAGAATATGGCTATATCATAACGCGGAGTGTATAAACATACTGGAGATGAGGGAAACGTTAATGATTGATTCACTATTGTTACAATTTATGTTAATTGGAAGTCTTGGGGTTGGATCACAGTGGATAGCCTGGCGTTTTCGTCTACCGGCAATTGTTGTGATGTCGATCGTAGGTCTTTTAGTAGGTCCGGTCTTCGGTTTGTTGAATCCGGAGCAGGATTTTGGAGAACTTTATAAACCCATTATTTCTTTGGCTGTAGCTGTTATTTTATTTGAAGGTAGCTTAAATTTGGATATGAAAGAGGTACGGGGACTTGGACGGCCGGTTTTTCGTATTGTTACGTTCGGAGCTTTTTTAAGCTGGATCCTGGGCGCATTGGCTGCTCACTACGTAGCCGGGCTCTCATGGGCAGTAGCCTTTGTAATTGGCGGTCTGTTTATAGTTACTGGTCCAACCGTTATTCTCCCTTTATTAAGACAGGCTAAATTAAAGCCCAGACCTGCTAAGATATTGAAATGGGAAGGTATTATAGTTGATCCAATTGGAGCATTGCTAGCTGTTTTTGCCTTTGAAATTATCGAGTTTATTATGGGAACAAACGTTAACCCTTCTGAACTTCTTCTATTCTTCCTGGCTTCCTTATTTGCTGTAATATTAGGTTGGGCATGCGGCAAGGGAGTAGGTTGGATGTTTGAAACCGGATATGTCCCAGAGTTTTTAAAGTCACCTGTGGTCTTTACCGTGGTTATTGCCTGCTTTACCATCGCTGATGAAATCACTCATGAAACAGGGCTGCTCTCTGTCACGGCGATGGGGATGACATTGGCTAATATGCATATTTCATCTATAGCAGATATGAGGCATTTCAAAGAAAATATTTCCTTGCTGCTGATTTCAACGATATTTGTTATGTTGACAGCTTCTTTGACGCAGGAAACTTTAGTTGAAATCTTTAATTTACAAATTATCGGTTTTGTTTTACTAATGTTGTTTATCGTTCGTCCCTTATCCATTTTTCTCTCCACCATGGGGACCGATCTATCGAAATCGGAAAAATTACTCGTCGGCTGGATAGCTCCGCGCGGCATAGTAGCTTTGACTGTAGCCAGCTACTTCGCGAGTATCCTTTTGGAGTCAGGTTTTGAAGATGCTTCAATCCTCATCTCCCTTACATTTGCCCTTGTGTTTACAACGGTGGTAGCACATGGATTTTCAATTGGTTGGCTCTCTAAGAAGCTGGGTCTCTCTATGGAAGGACCGCCTGGCGTGCTTATTTCAGGAGGAAGTCAATTTGCTACGGGAATGGCTAAGACATTAGAGGATTTGAAAGTCCCCGTGCTCATTGCTGATTCCTCCTGGGAACGCTTGTCACGTACCAGATCCGCAGGGATAAAATCTTACCATGGAGAGATTTTATCAGAACAAACGGAATACTATCTGGATATGACGCCATATGAGTACCTTATAGCGGCAACGGAGCTTGATTCCTATAACGCGCTTGTATGTACCACATTCGTTCCGGAGTTCGGTCGAAATAATCTGTATCAGCTGAGCTTGAGTGACCGTGAAGGAGATAATCTGGAAAACCTTGTTCATACCATTGGGGGAAGAGTTCTGTTTAAAGAAGGAGCCTCCTGGGAGGAATTGAACATTATGGTTGAAAGTGGTTATGTGTTCCGGAAAACAAATATAACGGAACAGTATAAATATGAAAACTATTTAAATAATATTGATAGCGAAGCGGTCATTCTGTTTATCAAAAAACCTTCAGGGAAGATTGAGTTCTTTAGTCCAGAGGTCGAAAATAGGGCTGAAAATGGAGATGTGGTAGTAGCATTGACTCCTCCTAGTAAAGAATTTGAAAAAATACAAGAAAAACTTGAAGAGCAGAGAAAAGAAAGCGGAAATAAAAAGCAGAAAAAATAAGAGAAAGGACCGCTGCTTAAGCGGTCCTTTCTCTTACTTTTCATAATATGCGGTAAGGTCTATTAAGTTTAGGCGTTAGCTTCAGCCAGTTGCACCTTCAAATCCTTCAACTCTTTTTCCATGCGTTCTAATTGCGCCTCAGCGTTCTCCACATTAGCTCCGTTCGCTTCCAGCTTGTCCAAATCTCCTTGGATTCTTATATAATCAGCTTTTAAAAAGGCGATTTGATCCTGAATTTCCTTCTTATTCATGAATTCTCTCTCCTTTCTTCTATTGTAGAAGACTTCTCAAGAAAGTATAATAGTATTAATTTTCTAATTTGTCTAATTTTATCAAACAGAAGCAAAAATATAGCAGAGGGCGGGGAGCAAAATGAAAATAATACAAGAACATAGTGTGGAAGCGTTTACTACATCTATTCAAGAACTTCTTCTCCAAAGAGAAGCTGAAAATAACCTGCCGTTAGGAATTTTAAAGCGGCTACAGGAATCATCTTCAGATGAAAATTCTATATTAATTAAAATTGAAGAAGAAGGGCGTCCCGTTTTTATGACGATGAGAACCCCGCCCCATCTTTGGATTTTACCGTCCATCGCAACCGTTACTTCCAGCCATATTAAGAGTTTAGCTCGTTACTTGTTTGAAAATCAATTTGAAGTTCCTGGAATTCTTGGGGAAGGGGAAGCTGTTCAGCAATTTATTGATGCATGGGTCAACATCACTGGGGAGAACCCTATCATACATATGCGACAGGGCATCTACCGTTTAAATGAATTGCGGCCCATTCATATGAGCGAAGGGGAACTAGTCGAAGCTAAGGAGTGCGACTTTGAACTCGTTAAGAAATGGTTAACATGGTTTGGAGAAGAAACCAATGAAGGAACGATAAAAGAGCGAACTGCTGAAATGGCAGAGGAAATGATTCGCACACGGCGTATGTACCTTTGGATAGTCAATGGAGAAGCAGTCTCTATGGCTGCCAGAGCTCGCGTTACCCCACATGGGGTTACTATTAATGCCGTATTTACACCCGATGAATATAAAAGAAGAGGGTATGCTACGCAGGCTGTTTGGACGCTTACGAAGAAGTTATTGGACCAGGGGTACCAGTTTTGTTCTCTATATACGGATCTTGATAACCATTCATCTAACTCCATTTATAAGAAGATCGGTTATGAATGGGTAGGGAATTCAATTGTTTATCATTTTATTGACTAGTAAATGGAAATAAAATGATTAAATCTGGAGAAAATACTATCTATAGAAAGCTATAAAGATGATATACAAGGAATTTGATTACAATCTCATTACATTATTAAATTTGAACACAATATACAAAAAATTCTGTATAAGTTAATTTGAGTGTTCTCCATTTGTTCGGTATGATGTTTAGTAAGTGAGCTTCAAAAACCTCACTTATTTCCAATTTAGGAGGGCTAAATGAGTTGAATCCATTAAAGATCGTCGACAAAATTATACTTAAAGTTGAAGAATTCATTCTCAGTTATGCGATAATCATCATTGCCTTAATGGTAGTAGGCAAGGCTTTAAGCCGAGCGATCTTCACTTACACTCCGCCTTTTGCAGATGAGGTTAGTCAAATCGCGATTGTAGTCGCTACTTTTATGGGGATTAGTTATGCAGCCCGGAAAGGGAGACATATCAGCATGTCTGCTTTCTATGATCTAGCTCCTTTTAAGGTCAGGAAAATTCTGGCCATATTCATACCGCTGGTTACAGCGCTTGTATTATTTGTACTTACTTACTTTTCAGCTCTTTACGTATACGATGTATATGAGTCTGGCAGAGTTACATCAGCTCTTCAGATGCCCTCTTACTATTTATACATTTTCATTCCAATTGGATTCTTACTGGGCGGAGTACAATTCCTTAGAAATATGTGGATAAATATTAAATATCGGGACGAGGTTTATCTTGGAACAGATGCGAAAGACTACAATGATCAAGAGAAACATGAAATCCACGAAGGCACACACTTATAGATAAAATAAATACAGCAGAAGAAAGGATAACGATATGGTTGCCACACTACTAACGATCATGGTGGTCCTTCTATTATTGAATTTTCCAATGATGATTCCGCTTATGGCGGCGCCATTAATTGTATTGTTCATTTATTTTCCCAACTTGGATCCTATGATTCTAATGCAGCAATTTTCTACAGGAATTGAACCGTACGTCCTTTTAGCGGTTCCGCTATTCATTTTTGCGGCTGATATTATGACGACGGGGAAAACGTCTAATCGGCTGCTCGATTTCATTGGCTCATTTATCGGTCATATTCGCGGTGGATATGCCGTTACAACAGCTGCGGCCTGTACCTTATTTGGGGCTATCTCGGGGTCAACCCAGGCTACGGTGGTAGCGATTGGTAAGCCAATGCGCGAACGACTTTTGAAAATCGGTTACAAGGACCCCACAGCTATGGCATTAATTATTAATTCAAGTGACGTCGCGTTACTTGTTCCACCAAGTATTGGGATGATTATCTATGGTCTGGTTTCCGGTACATCCGTAGGTAAACTATTTATTGCAGGTATTATCCCTGGTATTATCGTATTTTTAAGTTTTGCGATTTACAGTATTATTTACGCCAAAGTAGCTGATATTCCTTTAGCAAATAAAGTATCCTGGGGCGAACGCTGGCGGTTGACCAGAAAGGCGCTTTTGCCATTAGGATTTCCAGTTATTATTATTGGCGGTATTTATACGGGGATTTTCAGTCCAACTGAGGCTGCTGGTATGTCAGTACTCTATGCTTTTGTCCTGGAAGTGCTGATTTATCGCTCCATTCATATTAAAGAATTACCTAAGATCGCCAGGTCCACAGGGCTAGTCACATCTGCCGTGTTCGTACTGGTAGCAGGGGGACAGGCCTTCACATGGGTGATTTCATTTGCACGCATACCGCAAATGATCACAGAAACGGTTCTAGGAGCAGATCCCAGCGCGGTTTATGTATTACTTATGGTCACAGTATTTTTCTTCATCGGATGTATGTTTGTTGATCCGATTGTAGTCATTCTGGTATTAACTCCGATCTTTTATCCTGCAGCAATGGATGCCGGAATTGATCCTATTCACTTGGGAGTCGTTATTACCTTCCAGGCTGCCTTAGGCTCGGCTACACCACCGTTTGGAGTGGATATATTCACGGCAAGTGCTGTGTTTAATAAGCCTTATCTCGAAGTGATTAAGGGCACACCGCCCTATATCATTATGATGGTAGTTATTTCATTCTTACTGATATTCTTTGAAGAGCTTTCCCTTCTATTGATTTAACAAGAAGAGGGAGTTTATATAAAAAATTGGGAGGTCATTATCATTATTAAAAAGAAACGTATGGTTGGATTAGCCATGATGTTTGTATTAGGTCTTTTGTTAGCTGCCTGTGGCGGCAATGGCGATGGCGGAGACAATGCCAGCGGCGGAGAAGGAAAGACATATAATTGGAAGTTCGTTACTGAGGAAGTGGATGGACAAGTACAATATGAATACGCAGAAGAATTTGCGAAGCGCATGAATGAGAAATCTGATGGAGCTGTTAACATTGAGGTTTATGAATTTGGAGGATTAGGAAGTGAAACCGACCAGGTGGAGCAGTTGCAGAGTGGAACTGTTGAAATGGCGGTTATGTCTCCTGGTTTTACTGGTAATATGGTAAAAGAAGGACAGATCTTTGCGCTGCATTTCTTATTCCCGGAAAGTGTTGAGAAAACCCAGCAGATTTTGAACGACAGTGAAGCTTTAAACACGGATCTTCGTGAAAAGTATGAAGAACACAGTATTTCACCGCTTTCTTTCTGGACAGAGGGCGCAATGCAATGGACATCCAGTAAAGAAATTACGGAACCAGCGGATTTCGAGAACTTTAAAATGCGTACTCAGACCTCTCCACTAATTCTAGAATCTTATAAAGCTTATGGTGCCGAACCGACTCCGATGAGCTGGTCAGAATTATATACAGCCCTTGATCGCGGCACAGTAGAAGGACAAGAAAATCCGATTTTCTTTATTGGAGATGCTTCATTCTACGAAGTACAAGATTACATGACATTGTCTAATCATAACAACTATGTAGCGATGACGACTGTAAATACGGACTGGTATGAAGGTCTGAATGATGAAATGAAAACCATGGTAGATGAAACCACTAAGGAAATGCAGGAATGGGTATTTGAAGAGCAGAAGAAACAAAACGAAGAATATTTAAAAACGATAAAAGAGGACACAGAGAACCCAACAGAGGTTGTTGAGTTAACTGATGAACAGCGTCAAATGTTTAAAGATAAAGCGATGCCTGTACGTGACTATTATCGTAATGAAGTTTCTACGGTAGATGGACAAATCCTTGATAAACTCCAGGAAGAAATTGAAGCAGCTGGAGAATAGATCGTTATTCGCTAAAAACCATCATGTCCGATTAAGGACATGATGGTTTTTTTATTGTACCGGTTCCCAGGGCTTTGTCTGCTTACGATAATCCATATACGTAAGGATGAGCACAAGAATGAACAAGAAGCTTGAAAGCTTAAACAGTGTGGCTGTGTCGACAAATTGGTAAATAAAGCCGAGGATAAGGGCGCTTGACCCAATGCCAAGATCAATACAGGAATAATACATGCCATTGGCAATGCCACTTCGTTCCGTAGTGGTCTTAGAGATTACCCAGGCCTGAAGCGCGGGCATCATAGAGCCAAATCCAATGCCGAAAATAGCACCGGCTATAATCAAGTGAACATTCGTACTGGCAAGGGAGAGGATCCACATGGCAATAAAGGATAAGACCGAACAGACCATGATCAGCATCCAGGGTCCCTTGCGGTCGAAATATTTTCCGGTGATCGGCCGGGAAATGGTAGCCAGCACGGCATTAAAAAAATAAAACAGAAAGGTACCGGATAACCCTTGTTCATTGCCGAAAATAACAAGATAAGTAACAACTGCTCCATAGCCGAAAGTATTAAGGAAAGTTACAAGAGCAGGGTAACGGCTTCTGCTTTCTACTAATGAACCTATAAAGGAGAAGGGAGGAGGCTGCTTTTGATTTTGATACACGCTGTCAGGTGTTACAAAGCTGGTCGCTGAAAGTAAAATGAGAGCTACAGCCCCTAAAGCCGCTGCAATCCAGACGAGAAGCTGAAAGGTAAAGTTTTGATACAGGTAAATTCCTAAGCTTGGAGCCATAATCATGCCCACCGTAACAGACAGACCAAAATATCCCATACCTTCACCGACACGGCGGCGGGGAATTAAATCTACTGCTGCCGTTCCATTCACTGTGGTGGACCATCCCCAGGCCAGACCATGCACAAAGCGGATGATTAAAAGGACAACCACGATCTGAGTGATCGGGTACAATGTCGTCATAATAAGCAGAGAAATGGAGCCAATAAGAACGAGCTTTTTCCGAGCGCGTGTCATAAGCAGATGGCCTATGAAAGGGCGGATAAGGATAGCAGCAAAAGCAAACATGGTGGTAATTAAACCGATTTGCAGGCTGCTTCCCCCTATCGATTCTATGTAAGGTGGTAAGTTTGGCAATAGCATTTGAAAACTCATAAACGTGAACAAGTTACCAAGTATTAAAAATATAAATGGCCATGTCCATAACTTGGGAAGTGATGACTGCATTTGGGATCCCTCATTTTCTAAAGAATTCATAAGAAACCCCCACTTCCTATAATGATTGGTGGGGGTAGGTTAATAGAATGCTGGCTAATCATGCGTTTCTTTTCTTCTTTCCAGCCACTCTTCATAGAAGTGGCTGATGATGGCTTTTAAGACAGCGTAGGTAGGGATTGCAAATAATAGACCAAGAAAACCGGCCAAACTTCCAGCCGCGAGAATTAATGTAATGATCGTCAACGGGTGAATACTTAATGCTTTCCCCATAACGTTAGGAGAGACGAAATTTCCTTCCAATTGCTGAGCAATGACCATAATGACAGCTACCCATAGAGCTAAGATTGGTTCTTGCAGAAGTCCTACAAGCATCGCAGGAATGACAGCGAGAAAAGGCCCTACAAAAGGAATAACGTTCATAAGCATAGCGAATAAAGCAAGTGTTAAAGAGTAGTCCAGGTCGATGATTAAATAGCCGACTAATAACAACAGTCCCACCACAATACTTACAGTCATCTGCCCGAGAATAAAAGCGTTGAGGGTGTGATCAACCGAGTGAGCTAATTTTCCAAAGCTTCGGGCTGCACGTTTGCTAAGAAACTTTTGGATAAAAGGAACAAATTTGTCCCCGTCTTTCAACATGAAAAACAGGAAGAAAGGAATGAGGACAAGAGCGAATACAAATCCAATCAATTGACTGATAACATTAATAATGATTTTGGAAGCGTCCTGTAAATAGCTTTGAAGATTTTCCACGACGTTGTTTATTGTACTGTCAAACTGGCTTGGGATGATATCCTGATTTTGCTGCCAGTAGCTGATTGTATCCCCGAACATATCAATCATGCCCGGGAGATTGTTAATCAATCTTGTAAATTGCTGCTGGGCAATCGGAGCAATAAACTGAACGATGATAAAGCCAATTAAAATATAAAGTAAAAAGATGATTAGAATGGCAATCAGCCTGGGAATCTTGTATATTTCCAGAAGATGCAGAACAGGCCTGGAAATATAAAATAATATTCCTCCGCCGATTAAAGGGAGCGCAATGGCACCTATATACGTAAATACCGGTTCAAAGAAGAACTGGATTTCATGAAGGAGAAGTATGAGAAGCGAGATTAAGATACCTGCGACAATGGTTTGGAACCAGCGTTTATGAATCAAAGACTACACACCTTTATGTAAAATTTAATTAACTGCTCTTATGAATATTCGTTACTGGAAGGGGCAATCCCTTCTTAAATAAAAGGCTCTATTAAAACACAGCAGTAATATAAAAACGAGAGTATCACCTGAATGAATCCTGCTTTAGAAATATTTGAAACTGATTCTAACAGTATAAGGCCATTAGTTGAAAAATGAAATGAACGATCATGCCTTAATAAAACCAGATATAAAAGGAAAACTCTAGTTAAGAATACCAGAACTGATGGATAATAGTTATACATTTACATCATGTAAACCATTATACGCTTATAATGGGAAGAAGATTATATAAGATGGTAAGGAGGATGAACAATGAAAGATGAAATTTTAGAACGGTTCTGTTCTTATGTAAAGGTGAACACTCAATCAGATGAAAACAATCCAAATACGCCATCAACAGAGGGGCAGTGGGTCCTGGCTCGTCAGTTGGTAAAAGAGCTTGAGGAAATCGGCATGAGTGAAGTTTCTATTGATGAGTATGCATACGTAATGGCAACGCTTCCGGCTAATACGGAGAAGGATGTACCCGTTATCGGTTTCCTTGCTCACATGGATACTGCTGTTGACTTCACAGGAGAAAATGTGAGACCTCAAGTAGTTGAATCCTATGATGGAGGAGATATTTCTTTAAACGAGGAAGTAAAACTGTCTCCTATGGATTTTCCTGAGTTAAGCAATTATAAAGGACATACCTTAATTACTACAGATGGAACGACATTGCTGGGGGCCGATAATAAAGCAGGGGTAACTGAAATTATGACGGCACTGGACTACTTAATTCAGCATCCGGAAATAAAGCACGGGAAAATTCGGGTGGCTTTCACACCGGATGAAGAAATAGGACGAGGACCTCACAAATTCAATATTGAGAAATTTGCTGCTTCTTATGCTTATACAGTAGATGGAGGACCAATTGGAGAGCTTCAATTTGAGAGCTTTAATGCTGCAACTGCAAAAGTTGATTTTTACGGGAACAGTGTACATCCTGGTACTGCGAAAGATAAGATGGTCAATGCTTTAAAACTGGCTATAGAGTTTCAAGAAAACCTTCCCAAAAAAGAGACACCCGAATATACCGAGAAGTATGAAGGTTTTTATCATTTGAATACTTTTCAAGGAGATGTTGAACATGCTTCACTCACGTACTTAGTACGTGATCACGATCAGAATTTATTCGAAAATAGAAAGAGCAGACTTATTCAATTAGTGGAAGATATGAAAGATAAGTATGGGGCAGAACGTATATCTATAGACATGACTGATCAATACTATAATATGGGAGACAAAATTGAGCCCGTTAAAGAAATTGTAAATACGGCTGCTGAAGCTATGGAAATTCTCTCTATTGAACCGCTGATTAAACCTATCCGAGGAGGGACAGACGGCTCTCAGCTTTCGTATATGGGGCTGCCAACGCCTAACATCTTTACAGGCGGACAGAATTTCCACGGCAAGTACGAATATATTTCTCTTGATCATATGGAAAAAGCGGTGAAGGTTATTGCAGAAATTGCTCGGTTATTTGAAGAAAAAGCCTGATTCTGAAGCATTCTATCCGTTAATTAAACGTTTGTTTAATGACGGTAAGGGAATCTCTATTCATAAAAGGAATACAAAAATACCAGGATTAGGTATAATTGTAATATAATGACTTGAAATAGAACAGGCCGCATACAGTTGATAGATCCTGGCTTAGGGCTACGAGGATTGTAGGAGCTACGCATTTCTTAAAAGGGATAGCTGGACTAGTAACCCATTATTCCGAGAGGGCACCCAACCTTTACCCGGTACAAGCCCATTTCGTATAGTGAAGGGGAATAGAAGCATGGATGCACAGTTGTTACTCGAATATGGATGGGTATTAATCGTATTAGTGGGACTGGAAGGTATTTTAGCTGCAGATAATGCACTCGTACTAGCTATTATGGTTAAGCACCTGCCTGAGAAAAAGCGTAAGAAAGCTTTGTTCTACGGATTATTTGGTGCTTTCCTACTTCGCTTTGGGTCCTTATTTATTATTTCATTCCTGGTGGATGTATGGCAGGTTCAAGCCCTCGGGGCAGCTTATCTATTATTTATATCAGGGAAACATTTATGGGATAAATGGCGTTCTAAGGATGAAGAACAACCAGAAGAAGAAGATGATGAAGAAGAGGAAGACCAAAAAGGAAAGGGCTTTTGGGCTACTGTTTTAAAAGTTGAGTTGGCGGACCTTGCTTTTGCTGTGGACTCTATTTTAGCAGCTGTGGCTCTCGCAGTTGCACTGCCTGAGACAGGACTTCCGAATGTAGGAAGTCTGGATGGCGGTCAATTTGCCGTCATTCTTACCGGCGGGATGATTGGAATTATTATTATGAGATTTGCAGCCAATATATTTGTCAATCTCTTGCATTCAAGACCCGGCCTGGAAATAGCGGCTTTTGTTATCGTAGGCTGGGTAGGGGTGAAACTAGTTGTTTCTACCCTTGCTCACCCAAACATCCAGGTTATTGATGAACATTTTGCGCACTCAGCACTTTGGAAGGTAAGCTTCTATACTGTTCTGGTCATTATTGCTGCCCTGGGATGGTTTTTATCACCAAAAAAATCCAATAAGTAAATGCCAGACCTGTAAGATCCATTTTCTTACAGGTCTTTTTATTTTAATCCATTGTTTTTTTTAGGAGTATTAAGATTGGTTCTGAAAAGCCACTTTTTGGTCTGTAAAACAACTCGTCCCCCTAAAGTCTCTTCTACTGCCTATAGAAATTCAATGGGTTATACAGAAAGATTAAGCCTTTAAAGTTTTCCTTATGATCAGAGCAAGGTAAAATAAGAGTAAATCAACAGGGGAGGGATAGGTATGGGGAAAGCTGCACAACATCCGTCAGATCAATTTCATTACATAAAAAACAGAATCAAAATGTTGAATCAAGTTGTGTCTACGATGGACGCTGATGAAGTAGATATGGATGACTTCAATAGAGTTTTGGACATGATTCAACAGTTGCAAATTAAAATGGAGCGTTTCAAAAAAGACTGGGAACAGGAATGAAGACACGACAGGTTGTGTTTTTTCTGGTTTGGTCGGCGTTTATTCTCTATGCCTGGCTGGTCGCGCCCAACGGGAATGAAGGTTACTTAAATCAGTTAATAAGGATGAATGATCCTGATCCATTGCTCTTAGCGGTTTTCAGTCTGCTTGGTCTGTTTCCGATAACGTTCTTAATCCTTTTACTTACTCATGATCATAGCCGTCTTCCTGCCTGGCCTTTTGCTGCGGGTTCATTTGTATTGGGAGCTTTCGCTATACTGCCTTTTTTCTTCTTATCTACCGCTGAAAAGAAACGCAGAAACCGAATCCCGAGCATACTAAGGAAGGTGTTAAACTCTCTCTATCTTCATGTGCTGTTGTTGATCGGTACTACTTGGCTTATTATGTATGGACTTCTCCAGGGTGATTTCACTTTTTATGCTCAAGCCTTTAACCACTCTCAATTTGTCCATGTAATGACCATTGATTTATTCATATTGACAGGCCTAAGTGTTTTTACGCTTTATTGGGAGCAACAGAAAATAGGCATTCAAAGCAAAAGTTTCTTATGGGGAATTCTCCCCATCATTGGGGTAATGATCTACTTGCTGCTGAATAAGGATCAAAGGAGACAAAAGATTGGAAGTTAAGCAAATGCTTCAAAAGGAAGCGGAAGAAATTGCTCGCTGGAAATATAATGGAATTTATAGTTTTTATGATATCACGGCGGATGAAGAAGACTATCAAGAGTTCATTAATGAGGAAACGAGAGGTAAGCATGCCTTTAGTGTGTACGAAGGAGAGCAGTTAATTGGCTTTTATTCCATCATCCCTGAGGGATCCGAGACTGTCGACCTGGGTTTAGGCTTGCGGCCAGATATGACGGGGCAAGGAATAGGCGGACCATTTCTGCAAAAAGCTCTTGAATATGCTCAAATACATTATGGGGCCCGCTCATTTACTTTATCTGTCGCAACTTTTAATGAGAGAGCAATCCGGGTTTATGAAAAGGCTGGTTTTAAAGTTGTTCAGACGTTTATACAGCCGACAAATGGAAGTGAATATGAATTTGTGAAAATGAGAAAAGCCTAGCTGACTATTCTGCCATAGGAAAAGATCCATTGTAAGGCTTCAAGGGTAAGTAGACCCTGCCATTCCTGTTTCGCTTTAGGCCAAACATCTTCGTAAGTATTCCACTTCCAGGCAGGTTCAATATAAGGTTGTACCTCCAATTGTTCTACTATATAATCGAGATTTTTCTCGATTGTAGATTTAGAGATCCCTACGTCGGGACTATTTGGGCTTGGCTTAAACTGCAAAGGGAGGGGAACATAGTTTTTCCAGTCTTCTTGATTTACAGCCACAAGTTGATCGACACCCTTTTTAAGTTTCGCATGAATTTCCTGATTCATGAAGGAAGGGTTTATCTTAAAGAATCGCTGGTAGCAAAAAACTTCATGTTCCGATTCAAAATGATCAAGGGATAGTAAGTGCTTGATTGATAGGTGGACAAGTTCATCTACATTCAGCTTTGTAACTTCATCTTTATATGCCAGAAGGTATCCGATAATCTCAGCTGAAGGGTTACCCCAGTTGTCGTCGATCCACGAAGTGCCATTTTCGTGTACCGTCCACCAGAAAGCATGAGGATAATCGTTCACTTCAGAAGGCACGGCCAGCCAGCCTTGGCGCTCTTCATTGAAAGACTGCTCGAAGTAGTGAAGAGTTTCGCTGATTATCTCCTGGGCTTTAGGAGAATGATCGATGGAATGTAAGATCTGCATAGCTACAGAAGAAGCCATTGGTGAGGAGTCTGGCAGGCGGAAATCTGCCTCCAGCCCATGGCCAAAGCCGCCATCTTGATTCTGATAGGCACGTAAGGCTTTTATAATAGCTTGCTCCGTCCCGTTGTCAAAAAGATACAAGCAGCGCGCTTGTTCAAGATCACGAGCATTTGTAAGGATATAATCTTTAGCAGCCTCAAATGCCTTTTTGGATAGATATTTCATATAGAGTCCCCCTTTTTGTAGTTATTCGCTTTATGAAGGGAATATCCCTGTGTAAGCATTATAGTTCCTCTAATTATGCTTAGTCTTTTACAATAGAAATGGTGGTTCTGCACCCTTATCCCCATTTTAGGAACGGATCCATTTATCTTGAGACTGAGTTTTCAATTAATGTGAGCTTATCTGTAAGTTCAACACGGATATTTAAAACAGTATAATAAAAAAAGAGTGTGAAACAGAAGGGAGACGTTCAAATTGACATGGCATCATTTTCACTTAAAAGCCGAATGGCCTGGAGGTCGTAACGAAGTTGGAACAATAGAGGCAGACAAGTTAAAAACCCAAATATCCATTCCCAAAGAAATGGACGGGCCAGATGTAGGCACCAACCCTGATGAAATGCTGTTAGGCGCTGCGGCAACTTGCTACATTATTACCCTTGGGGCAATGGTTGAGAGAGCAGACTTACCGCTTAAAGAGATGAGCATGGACTCAGAAGGGATTGTGGATGTAACCGACGGAGTGTTCACATATAATAAAATCATTCACAAGCCTCGTGTGCTTTTGAAGTCCGAAGCTTCCGATAAAGATATGGATAAGTTGAAAAAGCTGGTTGAAAAAGCTGAAAAGAGCTGTATGATTTCAAGAGCAATTGAAGGAAATGTAGCGCTTGAATTACAGCCATCACTTGGAAGAGACTAACAAAGAAAAGAAGAGAGTGAACGCGTCACGTTCGCTCTCTTCTTTGTTTATTGATTCATAATGTACACTCTTGCCTCAAAAGGGCGGAGAGTAAACGACTTTATATCCTCGTGGGATTCTGTGTCGTAATTTGATAATATTAAATGGTCACTAGAAAGAGAGTAATTTGATTCAAAATCAGCTTCTTCTGAGGTTAGGTTTGTAATAATCAGCGCCACTTTAGTTTCCAGTGTTCTTGTATAAGCATAAATTTGAGGATCTTCTTCTAACAGTAGATCATAAATTCCATAAGTGAAAAGAGGATACTGTTTTTTAAGAGAAATCATCTGTTTATAATAGTTTAGAACGGAGTCGGATCGTCCAAGCTGGTCTTTTACGTTAATTTCCTTGTAATTAGGATTAATTTTTATCCAGGGAGTTCCACTTGTGAAACCTGCCCTGGGCTGGTCATTCCACTGCATCGGCGTCCGGCTGTTGTCACGGGAGGTGCTCCATAGAATCTCCATGATCTCTTTATGAGAGGCTCCCTGAGCTTTCTTCTTTTTATAAAGATTTTTGGCCGCAACATCGTCATAATCTTCAAGTGAAGGGAAGGCGACGTTGGTCATTCCAATTTCCTGTCCCTGATAGATAAACGGAGTGCCCTGCATCAAAAAGTACATCGTACCAAAAGAAGTGGCACTTTCTTTCCAATACTGTTCGTCATCTCCCCATGTGGAAACGACCCGGGCCTTATCGTGATTCTCAATGAACAAGGCATTCCATCCATCATTTTCCAATGCTTTTTGCCATCGTGTTAAAGCTTTCTTTAAGCCCACAACATCAAGCTTGTCATCTCCATCTTTATTCCAGAGATCCAGGTGTTCAAACTGGAAGACCATATCCATTTTTCCATTTTCACCGACCCAGAGATTTGCTTCTTCAGCACTTACTCCGTTTGCTTCACCTACTGTCATGACATCGTAGTTAGCATATGTCTTATTTTTAAACTCCTCAAGGAACTCGTGAATTCCTTCCTGGTTCATGTGCATATCAAAAGAGGAAACGTATTCTTCGCCTTCCGGATTTGGCATATCCGGAAGGTCCGGACGTTTTTTAATATGGCTGATCGCATCGATACGGAAGCCATCAATTCCTTTCTCAAGCCACCAGTTCACCGTATCATATAACTCTTCACGTACTTCTTCATTCTCCCAATTCAGATCCGGCTGCTTAGTGGAGAACACATGAAGGTAATATTGACCTGACGCTTCATCATACTCCCAGGCAGACCCTTCAAAAATACTCTCCCAGTTATTTGGTTCTTTTCCGTTTTTAGGGTCACGCCAAATATACCAATCCCGTTTGGGGTTGTTTTTAGACTTACGCGACTCAACGAACCATGGATGCTCGTCGCTGGTATGGTTGAGTACGAGATCAATGATTAATTTCATATCCCGTTTATGAACTTCTTTTAATAACCGGTCAAAGTTTTCCATTGTACCGAATTCTTCAAGGATATCCCTGTAATCGGAGATATCGTATCCGTTGTCGTCCTTCGGGGATTTGTACATGGGGCAGATCCAAATAAAATCGATGCCTAAATCTTTTAGATAATCGAGTCGTTCGATCATTCCTTGTATATCACCAATACCGTCTCCATTTGAGTCTTGAAAACTTCGCGGGTACACTTGATAACCTACAGCTTCCTTCCACCAAACACGTTCCATATCGATCCCTCATTTCTTCTAAATTTAATGCTATGAAGACAGGTTCTTTTAAACTATTGTACATGAAAAAGAAAGAATGAGTAATGAAAGCAATTAGTAGTGCAATCGATTGCACTACTAATTATCACACCACATAATTTTCAATTAGAGAATTAATTTCACGTAAAAATAGTAACCATTTGTGCAACCGTTTGCCTTTTTCAGTAACTATAATAGTATCTGATTTTCTTTACTTTGACAATAGGTGGCGAACGGACTTCATAACTGGCGCTGGTGCTTTTATTCGTCTCCTTAGTGTGTAAAAAAGCATCAAATGTTTAAAATAAGTAAGAATCTTTTCTGCTGCATGTTTATTATATAAACAAGAATGGCCGAACTCCTAAAATATATAGTCAATTAGAATTCTTTACATCATCATAATATTTCCTTATAATAAGAACAAACGTTCGTGTGGAGTGGTGAGAGTGGATTATCAAGGATATCCGCGAAACGATGTGCTTTGTATTGATATGCGCAGTTTTTACGCAAGTGTGGAATGTATGAAAAGAGGACTAGACCCTAAAAAAGCATTATTGGCGGTGGTGGGGGATACTACGCGAAGAGGTAGTATTGTTCTCGCTGCTTCCCCCACGCTGAAACAGAGGTATGGAATCAGTAACGTCAGCAGGTATTTTGAACTGCCCGACGATCCCAGCCTGATTATTGCACCTGCGCACATGGGAGATTACCTCGAGGTATCTGTGGAAATCACCAAAATGATCAGGAATTATGTGCCTCAGCAGGCTATTCATGTGTACTCGGTGGACGAATTGTGGGTCACCATTAATGGCTTGAATAAGCTTTATGGAAACCCATATGAAATCGCTCATATGCTTCAATTTGAGATAAGAGAGCAATTCGGTATAGAATCTGTGATTGGGATTGGGGATAACAAATTTCTGGCCAAGGTCGTTATGGACATTCATGCAAAAAAGGCAGAAGACGGAATTGCAGAATGCCGGTACGAAGACGTAGAAGCAAAGCTATGGCCATGTGATATTCATGATGTGTGGGGAATTGGATCAAGAATGACCAAAAACTTAAACCGAATGGGTATTTTGACGCTTGGGGACTTAGCGCGCCATCCCTTAAAGTATCTGAAGAAAAATTTTGGTATCATGGGTGAGCAATTATACTGGCACGCCTGGGGGATTGACCTGAGTCCTGTGTATGGAGAATTTGTGAAGACAGAGCAGAAATCTTATGGTCACGGAATTACGTTATTAAGAGATTACGAAAAAGAAGAAATTTATGCCTGCCTGCTTGATTTATGCGAGGAAGCTTGCCGCAGGGCAAGAGCCGATGACAAGGAAGGCCGGACGGTTCATTTGGGAATAGGATATTCGAGTGAAACAGGAGGGGGGTTCAGCCGGTCTATGTCTGTACAGTCTCCGACTAATATAACAGGGGATATGTATCAAGTATGCTTGAAGCTTTTTCATCGTTTTTACGATGGTGAAAGTAAGATTCGGCGAGCATCTGTGGCTTTAACCAACCTGAATGATGGCTGTGATGTTCAACTCAGTTTATTTAATAACGAACCTAAGAAGAAAGATTTAGCGGACGTTATGGACCGGATTCGTGATGAATACGGTTCTACAGCTGTCCTTAGAGCGAGCAGTTATACAAGCGGTGGCATCACCATCGAGCGAAGCAAGAAAATCGGCGGTCACTATGCATAGATTTGCTACACTTTCATTCACGTGGGAGGTATGAGAGATAACCTATTAAGAAGGGAAACCATAAACAGGCTTGTGGAGTCTGAAAGCTGTTTTTTCATTCCTGGTAGGCATAGTTATTACGCGAAGTAGATTCTTCAGCGTATACTATCTTAAACCTTTGAAGGAGTGAGAAAACAATTATGTGTTTTAAAGATTATAAATATGAAAGTTATGATCATGATTGGAAAGACGATTATAAAAAAGATTGCGGCTATCATAAAAAAGGTAAGCACTATGAAAATTGCGTTTCCGATGTATTGGAGGCTATACTGGCCGCTCAAAAGAAAGCAGACAAAGATAATGGCTGCCACTCGTCCTGTAAGCAGTCTATAGAAGACTTACTAGGGGAGAGGAAAGTCAGGAAAAACACAATTCCATTTATTTTGTATTGTGGGTGTGAACCTTATAAAGGTACAGGGGTCACCACTTATCACTGTCACTCGAAGAAAACAAAGTTCAAATGTGTAAATTCTTTTATTTTCAAGGTTAAAGACATCGAAAAAGATTGTGCTGTTCTCGAATTACTCGTTTTCAAGTCAGACCTGAAGCATGCTAAGGACCAAGGGGAGAAGTGCCATAGTAAAGCTGATCATTCGGCTTGTGGTCAGATCGACCATAAAGAGGTGGACGACTTAACAGGCACTGGGATATGTATTACGGTCGATTTGTCATGCTTCTGTTCGATTACCTGCCTGCCAGCCATCCATTTACGTCACTAAATAATCATTATAGTAAAAAGCAAAAAAGAAGGTAATCCTTTCCAGGCTACCTTCTTACATAGAGACTAGATACTTATCCTCCAAATGCTTCTAAAATATCTTCGATTTCCTTAGATCCTACTTCCCCTGCTGAAAACCGCGTATCTCTAGCAGAGTTCATACCAGTGTTAGGATTTCCACTATTCCCTGCTCTAAGCATTCTTTTTATTTCTAATAATTCCTGCAATACTTCGTCGCCAGGACCCTGGTGACCTGGAGTTGCACTTAAATAACTTGTAAGAGCTGAAATGATAAAGTGCTGAAGAGTATTATTCCTGGAATGGTACTCAAGCTGCTCAATGATGGAAGGAGAAACAAGACGTGTTTCTCCTGTCTTAACATCAATAAAACTGTCAGGAATAGTTAGAACAGTTTGATTAAAATAATCTCTGTATATTCTTGACATTTTCTTCACCCTCTATTTTTTTGCGGTCGCATATTCCTTTTCCTTACTGAGCAGACTCATTTTTGCAAGGATCATTAATCCTTGAACATTTAACTTAACCATATCTTCCGGGAAAAGTAAGTCAATCGGACGTCCGCGCTCACTCCATTTAACAGCTGCTTCTTTAATTTGTCGTTGTGCAATGTCAGCGGCTCCTCCTACAGCAATATATCTTACAGCTCCCTTAATTTCGTTTGAACTGCTTCGTACCCGGTCAAAGTGTTCTAAATATTTAATGGCCATCGATTTGAGCTGGGGCATAATATATTTACTTATATCTTTTTTTACGCCGGCAAAAGGTTCTACATACCATTCCGACTGTCCAGCCGCTAGTTTTTCCTCAAGCTCTGACCGTGAATTAAACTTGTAGAGTTCATTTTTACTGACTTTTTGAATGATATTATCTAGAAATTGATTAATTCCAAACTGCTCACCTTCCACAGATGCTACAGGTTTACCGTTTTTAATCCCTACAAAGTCAACGGAATCGCCGCCTAAATCGCCGATTATGATTCCTTTTTGTGAGTCTTTGGCCAGTGAATCATTTTTAACTTTTAAAGAAGAAGGGTCGCGTGTCAAACTCAGGTAGGCGAGGGCCCCCTCAGCACCTACAATGACATCTTCAATATGCACTTTAACAGCTACTTCTTTTGGTTCAAGCATCCCGGGGACTTTATGGAATATGACAGTATGGACACCCTTTAAGCGTTCCTTGAATACATCCTTTTTCTCTTTATACTGGGTGGTCGGAAGAGACACAGCTAACTGGTCAATATGGTAATTAATTTCGCCGTTAGAAGGATGAGAGATCAAGGCGTGATAAGCAGCTATCGAATGTAAAAGGATATAAGTACGATCTTCATCAATTTTTTGGTTGTTAAACGAAGTAAGACTGACATTCCGCTGTTTCATGGCTGATTTGCCGATGTAGTATATTTCACGCCTGTCAGTGATGGCATGGCTTTTAATTTCCACGATTAAATTTTCCTCAAAATTGACATCTTCTTCATCGTATGGTTTTTCGTAAAATTCTTCATCAAACAAGGCAAGTGCGTTAGGTAATTGGTATTCCACCAGTTCTCCATCATCTGAAGCCATAACCTTATACCAGCTGTTTCCTAAGTCAACCGCAAAGATGTTATTTCGCGTCATTTAATCGACCTCCTGATGGGCTAGCCTATGCCAACTGGGCGGGGGAGAGTGCGCGTACAATTAAAACTTCTTAAAAAACCAAAGCTGTAGATCATTTTCTATTACTATCTATCATTCCTATTAAATTCCACGTTTTGACTGATTCATCTAACTATGCTTAGCAGATTGAAATGCATAGAATACAGTGAGGTAAAAATTAAAGGAGGAAAAAAAGTGAGTAATAAAGAACATCACTACCACAATTGTGTAAACCTTAATACGTCCGCCTCTATTGAACAATGTATGAATGAGGAAGCGGACACCCCTGTTACACCTGCAGGTACGCGATTAGTTAGAATTCCGGTTAACTTAGGAGATTTCAATATCACTACGCATATGGTGGCTAACATTAAGTTCCCGCATCCCGTTTCAGAGATTAAGGACATTAAGAAAAGAGTTGTTATTCTTCAGTGCCGTCTGATGACTGGGACTGCCAATGGTGAACAATTTTCCACTGGACCATTCCCATTATTTATTAAAGGGTATGTACGCAAAAACATTCAATATGCTTCACCTTGTTACAATGAAGCTGGAGAATGCGTATCTTCAGAACTGAAATCATTAACGGTGAAAGTTCCATTTGAGTGTATGACAAGTGTAACTCTTGATTCACCTGCTCAATTGCCTGTTACGAATACGCGCAGCGAGTTCGACTTCTTCAGAGCTCAGGACCTTGGAAAAGGCTTCCCTGAAAAAGATAAGTTTCTTTCCAGTGATATTTCCCAGTTCCACCAGACTAGTACAGCAGCCTACAATGCTCTTCCTTATTGTGAATTGTTGAGACATGAAATACTAGAATGGGATGAAGCTACAGACAGACATTCTCATCACTATGACTACGGTCACAGTCCTGTAGAAGAAGGTCACTTCCATCACGTAGTTGAAAAAATGATGGTTACGTTTACAGTGAGCATTTTACAAGAACAACAAGTTCAAATTACAGCCGGTTAACCCAAAACCCACCATCCTTAGACTTGTTAAGGATGGTGGTTTTTTTATTACTCTTATTTTAATCCAGCTGTAACATTCAAATAAGCTATTAAAGGCGAGCATTTAACGCCTGGCAGTGATGGACAAGTAGTGTAAAAAAATATCTCCAAATAATTCCTTTCAATTCAAGGGCTAAAGCCTATACACCTAATTAGAATTCAGACTTTCGCCCAAACACAGTGATCTGCCCCACATACGATGTACTATAATTTTTGAGGAGGCAATCAAATGACTGATTCACACAAAGATTTACACAAGGATTCCCATCATTATGAGTGTAAGGGGTCTTCCACGATCAACTCCTGTCAAAACCAACCCATTACACCAAGCGTCAGTATTGGAAAGATCTTTACCAAAGTTCCCGTGGTTCTGGCAGAACTTGATTTACAGATAAATATAGATGAAACCATAACTTTTCCAGAACCAGTACTAGAAATTAAAGATATTAAGAAACGAGTCATCCTTACTCAATGTAGATTGTTGCTTCCGACTCATAAACTATTTGTTAAAGGGTTTGTGCGAAAGAACATCCAATATGCCAGTCCGTGTCATGATATTGAACATAGTACACATAAATCAGTAGCTTCTGATTTGCATTCTTATACCGTAGATATTCCTTTTGATTGTGTAACAGAAATTCAGGATTTTCTTTCTATGCCGGTAATGCCTCAGCTAAATGACCGTCAGGAGTTTGACTTTGCCGTATCGAAGTCTCTACCTTCAGGGTACCCGGAAAAAGATCAATTGTTATCCAGTGATCTCTCTCAATTTCACCAGGAGAGCTCCCAGTTCTATAATGAGCTTGCCTATTGTGAATTAGTTTCCAGCAAGATTATTGAATGGGATGAAGCCCTGGATCGATTGCCTCTTCATGGTCCTGCTCCTTTTAACGAAGGGTGTTTCACAAAAGTAGAAGAAAAAATGGTGTTGGATATACGCTTAAAAGTATTGCAAAACCAACAAATACGAGTCGCCTCCACTACTAACGATCCTTGCTGATTCTATTTATCCTAAGTATAAAGAAAGGAGGGCTGGAAAGGATGCTGGAATACAGCGCCTTTCAAAGGAGATATGAAAAGGGATAAAAACACGTTCAGTCAAAAGCAATGGAGTAACCCCAATCGTTCAAGAAGAAAACTCACAACAACTTCATCAAGTGAATTCGAGGACGACTTTATAGAAGCACACCGTGAACCCCACACTAAAGAAAAAAAGAGTGAAGCGCGAAACCACTCAAAAAAGAACAATATCTATTCTCCCCATGGTAAAGAAGAACTTCGTCCTGTTATTTCTTCCCCGCCAGAGGTATTTGATCAGGAAATAAAGGAAATTTCTGAGCAGGAAAAGATAGATGGAAGAAAAACAAAAAGTAAAAAGAAAAAAGCAGACAGTGCTTCCGAAATGAGAAAACGTCTTTCCTCAAATCGAAGAGAATATTTTAACAACCTGAAAAAAAACATGGCTTTGAATGATCATGAAACTGCTCCGCCCATGCAAGAGGATCTAGCTGCACGATCAAATGAAAATGAGTTTGGCTGGAGGGGAAAGATGGATCCAGTAAAAAAGGAATCTTTTGATCATAATGATCAAGGCGGGTCGTTCTTAAAAGAATTTATTTCTATGTTAGGTGAATCACCATCAATGGAAATAAGTTCTCAGTCGCTTGAGCAGAAAGATTCAGAGCAGGAAAACACCTTTGGAGAAGATTACTCCATGTTAAAGGATATCGTGTCATCGATTGAGAAAGAATCTTCCAATGAATATGTTAGTTTTAAAAATCATTATGTATCTCAAATGGAAAGCAGCCAATCAGCGGAGATATACCATGATGTACACCAGGATTTGGAAAATAATCCTCCTCCTATTAGCGAACAGGACCTCTATAAAGAAATTTCTTACATGCTCAAAGAGTCTTCAGCAGAAAGTTCGAATAGAATTGAAGAATTATATTTGGAATCCTCTTCCTCCCTGGACCAGGAATTTTCATTATCCAGGGATGAATATGAGGAAGATCCAATCATTCATTTAACGAGTATCCTCCCACTTTCAAATGGATTTTCAGATATTCTAGAGCGTGAATTCTGCCCTCCCTTTCTGACCACAAACCTAAATGAAATAGAGAATTTATCAGAAAAAGATCTGCAGGAAGTATCGTCAAATGAATTTGAACAGACGATTGCACAGGCTGATTCAATAATTGGAGAAGATAAGCAACACCTTCTAATTAAGGTACCTGTAGTGCTTGCCAGGCTGAACATTGATATCCACATTATGGAATCTTTGAATCTTATGGATGGTATTTTTGAAGTTCTAAACTTAGACTGTAAACTCCAGTCTGTAAATACCCATGTGCTTCCACACTCATCTACAGTGTTCCTGAGCGGAATCCTTTCGGTTGATATTCATTATGTAAGTGATCCTCATAAACGTACCGTCAAGATTTTAAAACAACCAATTTCCTGGGATAAAGTAATGAAGGTAAAATGGATTAAACTACCCGAACTTTCTAAAACGGAAAAAGAAACGTACTCATTTGCTTCTGATAATGGGAATGAGTCGACACATTATGAATACAATCAAGATTACGCCAGTCCAATTACAGATCAATTACTAAACAGTTATTTTGTTTGGCATACAGATAGTGCCGAGGGGCATGGCGCTCGGAAAGGATCTTTACAGGGGAGTGCACAAATAAGGATCGATTTATTACAGGAGCAATACATTCCTATATCTTTATAATCCACTGTTAGCACAGCGTAAGAGGAGCTTCTATTAAGAGGCTCCTCTTTTTTAAAATAGCTGTATTTTATCACTATGTAGAAAAGTGGAGAAGTAGAGGTGGCTTAGCCTTCCATTTACTCTTTATATTCACACATGAATATTTAACATAGAGAAGAAGGGGAGGAGAAAGCCTTTATATCTATCATGAACGGACGGATCCACTCATGGTTAAATGGGTGAGGTTCAAGAAATAAACCTAAAGAATTGCGAGTTTGCGTCATTTCATATATATTTATAGTAATACAACAGAATAAAGAGTCCTTCGGGGTCGGGTGAAAATCCCAGCCGGCGGTGATGAACAATCGTTCTAAGCCCGCGACGGGGAAGAAGTGTAAAGCACTCTTCCTCCTGATTTGGTGAGACACCAAAGCCGACAGTTATAGTCTGGATGGGAGAAGGATGTGGAGCATGCCAAGGTACCAGAGTAGTGAACTCGTACCGTTTATTTGGCGTATTCAAATCAAAAGTAATATAAACCCTGGGGAAGTATGTCTTCTTCAGGGTTTATTTTTTTATTCATCGTAAGGAGGCGGGAACATGAGCCGTGATGAACGATATATGAAGACAGCTATTCAGATGGCGAGCGAAACAGTAGGTCAAACCAGCCCTAATCCATCTGTTGCAGCAGTCGTTATCAACGATAATGAACTGGTAGGTCTGGGCGTACACGTGAAAGCTGGAGAAGCTCATGCAGAGGTGCATGCTCTCCAGATGGCCGGAGAAAAAGCGAAAGGTGCAGAAATCTATGTAACGCTAGAGCCGTGCAGCCACTACGGTAAGACCCCTCCTTGTGCCAAAGCGATCATCGATGCCGGTATTAAGAGGGTGGTTATAGCCTCCCATGACCCCAACCCAGAGGTTTCAGGAAAAGGTATAAATATGATGAGGGAAGCCGGCATTGAAGTTGAAACCAATGTTTTAACTGAAGAGGCGGATCAGCTCAATAAGGATTTCTTTCACTTTATCCAGACCGGGGAACCCTATGTACGCTTGAAAGCGGCCATGAGTTTAGATGGAAAGATTGCAACAAGCACAGGTGAAAGTCAGTGGATTACAGGAAAAGAAGCACGGGAAGACGGGCATACCTATCGTCATTTATCGGATGCCATCCTTGTGGGAATTCAAACAGTCCTTTCAGATGATCCTAAATTGACCACAAGGATAGAAGGAAAAGGAAGAAATCCGATTCGTGTGGTTTTCGATTCCAAGCTCAGGATTCCATTGTCCTCTAAACTTATTCAAAATCAGGAAGCTCCCACTTGGATTTTTACGGGTAAGCATGCCTCAAAGAATATGGTCCAAAAACTTCAGGAGCTAGACCATATTAGAGTTATTCAACAGGATGTAGACCAGATAGATATCCATCAGGCTCTGCAATATTTAGGAGAACACAAAGTGACTTCTTTACTGGTAGAGGGTGGAGGAACCATTGCGGATGCTTTTGTTCGAGCTGGAAAAGTAGAAGAAACCATCACCTATATCGCCCCTAAACTGATTGGAGGAAAAGACGCATCTTCTCCAGTAGCAGGAGAGGGGATCAGTGAATTGAAAAACGTCCCTGATTATCAGGTTGTATCAAATGAACAAATAGGGGAAGATATAAAAATTGTTTCTGTAAGAAGGAGAGAGAGCAATGTTTACAGGGATTATTGAAGAGATCGGCTCTTTACATTCTATTAAAAGTAAAACCGAGTCTCTGGAACTTAGTATATCTGCGGAGAAAGTGCTGTCTGATGTGAAGTTAGGAGACAGCATTTCAATCAATGGTGTCTGCTTAACTGTAACCAGCTATACAGACCATTCCGTAGAATTTGATATTATGCCTGAGACCTATAGAGCTACAAATCTAAGTGAATTAAAGCAGGGGAGTCCCGTGAATCTTGAACGGGCCATGGCTGCCGGTGGTAGATTCGGTGGTCATCTTGTATCCGGCCATATTGACGGAACGGGAACGATAGTTTCAAAAAAACCTGAATCTAACGCGGTATATTATGAAATTGAGATGTCGGAAGAACTTATTCATTACTTTGTTTATAAAGGTTCAATTGCGGTAGATGGAACGTCTTTAACCGTATTTGGGGTAGAAGGCAGCCGCGTGACGATTTCCCTTATTCCTCATACGATGGAACATACCGTTCTCGGGCAAAAGGAAACCGGAGATCGTGTGAATATAGAATGTGACATGATTGGTAAGTATGTGGCCCATTTTTTAAAGGGTGATCACTCAGAGCAGCCGAAATCGACAATGACTAAACAGTTTTTGTCTGATAACGGTTTTGCCTAGAAAAGAAGGTGAAATAATGTTTGATACAATTGAAAAAGCCATAGAAAGATTGAAACAGGGAAAACTGGTAATCGTCTGTGATGACGAGGACCGTGAAAACGAAGGGGATCTAGTCGGAATTGCTGAATACGCAAGTACGGAGATGATCAACTTTATGATCAAGCATGGACGCGGGCTGGTGTGTGCACCCGTTACCAGCGGCCTGGCCGATCATCTCGAACTGATGCCGATGGTGGATCAAAATTCGGATCCTAACCAGACAGCCTTTACAGTGAGCATTGATCATAAGGATACGACGACCGGTATTTCGGCTGATGAGCGGGCGCTTACGATTAGGGAAATGCTGAACCCTCAAGCGACAGCCGCAGACTTTCAAAAGCCTGGCCACATTTTCCCGCTGATTGCTAAAGAAGGAGGCGTGCTGCGCCGAGCTGGTCATACGGAAGCTTCCGTAGATTTAGCGGAACTCTCAGGAGCGAAGCCTGCTGGAGTAATCTGTGAAATTATTAAAGATGATGGTACGATGGCGAGAGTTCCTGATTTACGCGAAATGGCCGATGAATTCGATATTCCAATGATTACGATTGCCGATTTAATTCAGTATCGGTATCGAATTGAAAATCATGTAAAAAAAGAAGTAGAAGTTGCTTTACCGACGGAATATGGGGACTTCAGAGCGATTGCTTACACGAACGATATTGACTATAAAGAACATATTGCATTAGTTAAAGGAGAAATTGATCCTGAGAAACCAACATTGGTCCGTGTTCATTCAGAATGTCTGACGGGAGACGTATTTGGCTCTTATCGCTGTGACTGCGGTCCGCAGCTTCACAATGCATTGAGGCAGATTTCTGAGAATGGAAGCGGCGTCCTGTTATATATGCGTCAAGAAGGCAGAGGTATTGGTCTTGTGAATAAGCTTCGAGCGTATAAGCTTCAGGAGGAGGGGCTTGATACTGTAGAGGCGAATGAGAAGTTAGGATTTGGGCCTGATTTGCGTGATTATGGTGTGGGAGCTCAAATCTTAAGAGATTTAGGTATTTCTAAACTTAATCTGCTTACCAATAACCCTAAAAAAATTTCCGGGCTTAGAGGGTACAATCTTGAAGTAGTGGAACGTGTACCCATTCAGATGAAATCCCGTAAGGAAAATGAACTTTATTTGAAAACTAAACAGTCTAAGATGGGACACATGTTTCATTTATAAAAAAGGAGCGGAATAAGATGGGTAAGACTTATGAAGGAAATTTAGTAGGAACTGGTTTGAAAGTTGGTATTGTGGTAGGAAGATTCAATGATTTTATTACTAGTAAGCTGTATGAAGGAGCTTTGGATGCTCTGAAGCGCCATGGAGTGGATTTGGACGGAGTGGAAACAGCTCATGTGCCGGGAGCATTTGAGATCCCTCTTGTAGCCTCGAAAATGGCGAAAACAGGTAACTACGATGCCATAATTACTCTGGGTGCGGTAATTCGAGGATCTACGCCTCATTTTGATTACGTATGTGGAGAAGCTGCGAAAGGAGTTTCTCAGGCTTCTCAACAAAGCGGTGTTCCTGTCATCTTTGGGATTGTTACAACGGATACGATTGAACAGGCCATCGAGCGTGCAGGAACTAAAGCAGGCAATAAGGGCTGGGAAGCCGCGACAGGAGCCATTGAGATGGCTACATTAATGAAAACATTTGATCAGTAAAAGTGGACAGGTTGCCGCAAATAAGCGGCAGCCTGTTTTTTTCCTGACAGCGGTTGTAAAGGCTGCTGGTAAGCTTCAATAATGAAATAGGAAGCTATAAGTACATTAACTTAATTGACTTATTATTTGAATAATTTGTCGTGAAGATGGCGTAATTTAACAAAAGCAGCGAAGCTGATCTTATAGGAAAGCTCCCGTTACTTGAAGACTCAGTTTCGAGATAAAGGGGTCCTTTACGTTAGATGGACAAGTGTCGGTGGGGAAATAACACGTCTTGTTCTATCACTCAGACACTCGAGACATAAGCCATTTATCAACGGAGGGAAAGACCACCGCCCTTTTGATGCTCGGCTTATGCTGGTCGTGTCTTTCGGGGTGATGCCACATTTGAACACTTTCCTATGGCCCTACATGACGTAGGGTCGATCGACGTTGCCACAGGACGTGGCGACTTTAGTCGATCCTCCTTTTGACCATGAGCTTCCTCGCTCGTTTCACTCCCTGTGGGATCTCACCTAGTCCCTTCTCCCATGGGAGTCTCGCCATTTCCCCACCAACCCAACGATAGGAAGAAAAACGGACCTATTAAAACGTGAGGGTGGAACAGACATTCGTTACAATGAAGATTAGATAGAATAAGACAGGGAGAGTGGCAGCCATGACAACTCGAGCGATATGGTTTCGCAGAGACTTACGATTAAATGATCATACAGCTCTAAATAAAGCTTTGGAACATGCAGGCGATGAGGATGTGATACTTTTATTTTTTCATATCCATCCTGCCCTGAATGAGGAATTTACTGCGCGGCACGACTACTTTTTTCAAACCTTGAAAGCTTTTGTAGATGATGCAGAAGAGAAGGGGCTAGTCATTCATTTTATTGAGGGGGAGATCAGTACTGCATTCGCTCAGCTGGTTGAAAAACATCAAGTAGAAGCCGTTTATTATAACCGGGATGAGTCAGGCTTTGGCCTGAAAAGAGATGAGGATGTTAAAGAGTATTTAAACGATTCAGACGTTCAGGTATTCAGTTATATCGATCATCATATGCACGGAGCAAAAGAAGTAACTAAAAAAACCGGCGGATATTATAAAGTATTCACCCCTTACTATAAACAGTGGAAGCAGCTGCAAAAGCCAGCTGTCCAGAAAGTAGATCATGAACGATTGTCCAGGCTTGCTGTAGACAAGAATGGTGAGTTTGAGGATGGTTACAAAGCTTACAAAAACTTAATCAGCAAGACAACAAGAGAATTTGATAAAGTCGGCGAAAACGATGCCCTTGATCACTTTTATGATTTTCTGGATGAAGCGATTTATGATTATGAAAAAGACCGCGATTTTCCAGCGGTGGATGGTACAAGCAGGATGTCCCGCTTCTTAAGAACTGGTGCTATTTCCATTCGAACGGTTTATCATTTAATTCATGACCAAGTGGACTACCGCAAAAATACAGAAGGGGTCGAAACGTATATTTCAGAACTTGCGTGGCGTGATTTCTACAATATGATTTATCACTTTTATCCGAATGCCGGAGATGAAGAAATGGTTGAGAAATATCAGGGACTGCCCTGGAATTATGATGAAGATCTTTTCACTCAATGGAAAGAGGGACGGACAGGATTTCCGATTATCGATGCGGCTATGAGGCAGATGAATGAGACAGGATGGATGCACAACCGTCTTCGCATGGCTGTAGCTTCTTTTCTAACCAAGGATTTGCTGATGGATTGGCGTGAAGGAGAAAGATACTTCGCAGAGCAGCTAATTGATTATGATCCGGCTTCTAATATTGGGGGCTGGCAGTGGGCAGCCTCTACAGGGACAGATCCTGTTCCTTATTTCCGGGTATTTAACCCTACGAGACAGTCCGAACGTTTCGATCCTCACGGGCGCTTTATTAAAGAATGGGTGCCTGAATTAATAGATGTTGATAAAAAGTATATCCATGACCCGGCTAAAATGTCTGAGGAAGACCAGGAGCAAGCCAATTGCGTCATTGGTGAAGACTATCCTGAGCCAATGGTTAATCATAAAACCATGCGCGTTCGGGCGATTGAAATGTTTAAAAATGAAAAAGAAGCAGAGAGCAGCTCTTAATCTGCACTCTGCTTCTTTTTTTAGGTTCGTCTAAAGAGAAGACGGTACTTTAGAGGCGCTTTTAGAGCTGACTCTTTCCAGCATGTATTCGAGCAGAAAAAGATAATCTTTCTGGTTGCCTGTATTTTTGGCAAGTACGGATAGTTGTTCTAAAATATAAAGGCAATCATTTTCATAAAGGCTGTAGTTATCAAATCCTAGAATCGTCTGGCGTGCAAATTCCCATAAATCTTTGTGGACGGCCTGATCCATTGTTTTACTAAGCAGGGCTACCATAGTAAGCAGTTCGGTCATGACGGCCGAATTTTGGTTCGCGTATTCGCGAATCGATGCAAATCCCTTGTGAAGGTAATATCTGAAATCCTTTTGATTTAAGATAATACGAAGTTCCTGATCCTGATCGAAAAGATAGGGAGAGAAATTCGTGGATTGACCAATACTTTTTAACAAGTCTGTAATCTGATGAATAGTGTTTGTAACCGTTAGCGGGTCGTTATGCCCCAGAGCCTTAATGGCTACCTCTGCAAGCTTGATTAATCCGTATTCCAGGTCTTGAATTTCAGTTTGCTTAATTCCAATCTCAATAGATTTCAGATATCGAGCAGGGTCCACCTTTTCTTCACTTTCCCAATAAGTGACCACTGGCGTACCCGCTACAACGAATTCCCCGATTCTGACATCAAACCGTATGAGGCTATTATCTCGTTTAGCCTGTTTAATGAGGCGGGAGAAATCAGCCACTTGAAAATAGCCCGGTTGATTGGCTTCGATAATCTTTCCGTCTGCTTCTGTAGGCAGTTCAGCTTTCTCAACGTTCTTTTCAAGATGGTAGGGCTCCAGTTCTTTCTCTAAAGAAGCCTGAACTGATTTTGACTTCGAATTCATATTGTAACTGATGTTATGAACCTGCATCCAGGTGGTGGTATGGTTGATAAAATAAATAAAAGTCACCGCAGCTGTTATGGCAGTTAAAATAGAAAGAGCCGGGGTAGCTACGATATATTCTTCTTCTTCATGAGTGACGTATAAGAAGTTCAGAAGTACATATATGAAACTCCCGTTAAATATTCCCAGTACGTGCTGTGTCGCCCGGTCACTTACGAAGTTTACAAGCATTTTGGAAGAGAACTGGCCGCTGAATGTCGTAAGTGCTACAAGCAGCGAGTTAATGGTAAATGCGCTCAGGGTCAGCACTCCTCCTACAAGGGCACTCAAAAGAACCTGAAGGGTCTGGCCGCTGAACCCGATGGCAGCAGGCAAATACAGGCTGACATCCACAATGTAATCTAGATAAAAAGTAAAAGCAGAAAGGCCGACAGCTCCTACTATATACCATAAAGGCATAAACCATAGGGTGGATTTTAACTCACTCTTACGCTGACGTTTCGACATTTTAAAATATTTTCTAATATAGTAAAAGAAACCCATAAAATCACCATTCTTAGTTAGTTTAAATACTTCTATTTCCTACCCTGGATAAAAATAAACTAACCCACTTTTTGTTTTTTAGTATAGAAAAAGCAGAAAAATAAGTAGAAGAATTATGTGTGGCCTAGTTCCAATTCAAGATTCGGCATTTAATTAGGAAATGGATGGAAGATATGAAATAATATAAAGATAATCTCAATTTTGGGAGGTATCAATTTGACAGCAAATCAAAAGCAATTAGAAAAATACGCAGAATTAGCCCTTAAAAAAGGAGTTAATTTACAAAGAGGCCAGGGGCTGATTATTAACGCTCCGATTGAGGCAGCAGATCTTGTGCGCACAATTTCTGCGAAAGCTTATGGCAAAGGAGCGAAGGACGTTCACGTTGAGTGGGGCGATGAAGTATTAAGTTACCTCAAAATGAAAAATGCGCCAATGGAAGTGCTTGAGAACTTCCCTAAATGGAAAGCAGAAGGGCTGGAAGAGATGGTCGCAGATGGCTATTCTCTACTTTCAATTTATGGCCCGAATCCGGATTTATTAAAAGATGTGGATTCAGAGCGTGTAGCCAAAGCAAATAAAGCCAGTGCTCAGGCACTTACCAAATATCGCGATTACATCATGAATGATAAAACTACATGGAGCATTGTAGCTTATCCTCAGAAGGCCTGGGCAGAAAAAGTATTTCCAGAGCTTTCTTCCGAAAAGGCCCAGGACAAACTATGGGAACAAATCTTTCAGATTACACGGATTGATCAGGAAGATCCAATTGAAGCCTGGAATGAGCATAATGAACGTTTGCGCCAGGCACGTGAATATTTAAATAATAAGCAGTATAAAAAACTGCACTATAAAGCTCCTGGTACAGAATTGTCCATCGAGTTAGTGGAGGATCATATTTGGCATGGCGGTTCAGCTACTTCTCAAAAAGGCACTGAGTTTAATCCAAATATGCCGACAGAAGAAGTATTTACCATGCCTCATAAATATGGTGTAGATGGGAAGGTAACTAGTACCAAGCCGCTCAACTATGGCGGTAATTTGATTGAGAACTTTACTCTTACATTTAAGAGCGGTAAAGTAGTTGATTATTCAGCTGAATCTGGTGAGGATACTTTGAAACACTTGCTTGATACAGATGAAGGAGCGAAGCAATTAGGGGAAGTGGCGCTTGTGCCGAACGAATCTCCAATTTCGAAGTCCGGCCATATCTTCTTTAATACGCTTTATGATGAGAATGCTTCCTGCCACTTAGCATTGGGCAAAGCATATCCGACTAATATTAAAGACGGGTCTTCATTTGATGAGCAACAAATGGATCATCATGGTGTTAATGATAGTCTGGTTCATGAAGACTTCATGATGGGTTCTGCGGAGTTGCACATTGATGGAGAAACTCAGGAAGGCGAGTTTGAACCGATTTTCAGAAATGGAAATTGGGCCATTGAATTTGAATAATACCGTGAGTCTATCCTCTTCTGCATGAAGTGCAGAAGAGGATTTTTGTATCTTTGTTCCATGACAAAAAAGAGACAGAATTGACAGGTAGTTTACAGTTTGTTTAAAAAATAATAAAAACGGTATCAAAACTTCAAAAATGTGATAAATAGAGAATAGGACAATTTTTCAGATTAGGAAATTTGAAGAGCGAAGGGTGAAAAGAATGAAGCGTGATGTGTTTTTCGATAATGCAAAATTATTGCTGATTTTTTTAGTGGTGTTTGGTCATTTGATCCAGCCGTTTACTGATGGATCAGTTCCTATGTACACCCTCTATACGTGGATTTATACTTTTCATATGCCTGCGTTCATCTTCCTGGCCGGCTTTTTTGCCAAAGGGTCAGGGCATAAAGATTACATCATTCAATTGGCTAAAAAACTGATATTGCCTTACCTTATTTTCCAGCTTGCCTATACGGGGTATTTCTTCTTTATTGGAAAAGACGGATGGCTCAATGGACCTTTTTATCCTCACTGGTCGCTTTGGTTTTTGTTTAGTTTATTCTGCTGGCATATTCTCTTGTACTGGTTTAAAAAGATCCCGCCTATTATTGGAGTTACCATTGCGGTCGAGGTAGGGCTAGTAGTTGGGTACTTCAATGATATCGGCCACAGTTTCAGCTTATCCAGAACATTTGTATTTTTTCCGTTTTTCCTGGCAGGATACTGGCTGACGAAAGAGCATGTGCAATTGTTTAGATCGCGGCGCGCAAGAGAAGTAGGGCTTGTGGTGATGGCTTTAACTGCTGGACTTATCGCTGCTTTTCCGGAAGTAAGTTCAGGATGGCTGCTCGGTTCTAAATCGTATGCAGATTTGGGAAATCCGGAATTCGGCGGCTTAATCCGCTTAATGGTGTATCTGCTTGCTGCTGTTATGACAGTTAGTGTATTAGCCTGGGTGCCCGGAAAAGAATATCGTTTCTCCTATCTTGGTGGAAAAACCTTGTACGTATATTTACTGCACGGTTTCTTCATCCAATTCTTCAGACAGGCTGAATGGTTTAAAGTAGGATCTATTTTCGATATTCTTGGTCTTGCTATTGTAGCTGCGCTTATTGTTTACCTGCTTTCAAGCAGTATAATCCGCACATTGACTCAGCCTTTAATCGAAGGACGCACCCAATTGATAAAGAATTGGTGGCATAGGCACTCTAATAAAGATTCTAACTATCAACCTTAATAAATGATTGAAAAGTGCGAGTCCTATACGGGCTCGCACTTTTTTACTGCATACCAAACGTGCCCACAGGTTTGTTCAGAAGCAGGATATTAAACTAAAGGGCCGGATTGTGGAAGGCTCAGTTTCGAGATATTGGTTATGAGGAAGGTCCTTCGGGGGACGATTCCGCTTTCCGGCCCTGCACGACGCAGGGTCGTTCGACGTTGCCACAAGACGTGGCGGTCTTAGTCGAACTTCTTATATGTGCTGAGCCTCCTCAAGCTAAAGCTTTCCGGGGTCTCACCGATCATGTTTATCCCCTGCTTACCCTTTAGGACGTTGCAAATGTCAATCATGCCCTAAACGACATGTAGTGCTATCCAGATCCAGCACCTAGCGGCTAGTGAGACTTCCCTCACTTCTGTACGATAAGGCAACATCGAATCGCTCCGCTCTTCGTGTTTTCTTTATCTCCGCCAGCTCAGTCCAGTCCATACGCCGCTGACCGAGGTGCTTCCGCTTTTAACCTAGGAGTCTTCATCGTCCCCCTCCGGACCTGGCCTAACAAGAGGCTCGAAACCACTTAGCATCATATCTTCTTAGTTATCATGATATCAGGAAATTAATTCCTGCTTTTTGCTTCATTTCAATTGAAAACGCTGATATAAAGGCGTTTGCTGAAATGAGTGATGAACAATTCCTCTTCTTTAAAAGGTCCGTTTTTCTGCCTATAGTTGGGCTGGTGGGGAAATGGGGAGACTCCCATGGGAGAAGGAACTAGGTGAGATCCCGCAGCGAGTGAAACGAGCGAGGAAGCTCACCGTTCCCCCATAGGAAAGCGAGTCATTTCCCCACCAGTCCTTTCCTCAATCAAACGTATCGGACCTAGTTATCTCGAAATCGAGTCTTCCAGTAACGGGAGCTTATCTATAATAAGCAACATGAAGATTTAAAGTAGTTATTATATAAAGAATATGGAAGAAAAATGGTCAATGGGGGAAGGCTAATTATAAAGGTTCACAAGGAGGATGAGGAAATATGACTAAAATTTTAATGATTGCAACGAACGTGGATCAACTGGAAAGCGGTCACCAAACAGGTCTCTGGTTATCAGATTTTGTAGAACCAGCAACGGAATTTAAAGAAGCAGGATTCGAGGTGGTAGCTGCAAGTTTAAAGGGCGGAAGAATTCCTATTGATCCTCACAGCTATAGTAATGAATTACCGAGAGTTTGGGACGGTGTGATGGAGCCGATTCATAATACACCTATGCTTTCAGAAATTGACCCAAGTGAGTTTGAAGGTGTGTTCCTGTGCGGAGGGCACGGAGCTATTATGGATTTCCCCAATAATGAAACGATAGAACACGTTTTAAGACACTTTCTAACCGAGAAAAAAATTATAGCTTCCGTAGGGCACGGGTCAGCTGGATTGATTGGTGTGACCGACCATAATGGTGAAGCGATTGTTAGAGGTAGAACCATGACTGGATTTACAGACGCAGAGGAAAAAGAAACCGGAATTGAGAATATGCTTCCATTCAAAATTGAAGAGCAGCTGCAAGCAGAAGGAGCGAGTTTTCAAGTAGGAGAGCCTGATAAAGATCATGTCGAAGTTGATCAACACTTTATTTCTGGTCAGAACCCGCGTTCTAGCTTGAGTACAGCCCAGGCGGTTATTAAGAAATTAAGAAAGCCGCAGCCTCAATGACAATTGCTGCTAAAAACAAAAGTCTCAGAGTATATAGGAGTACTCTGAGACTTTTGTTTATTTTTTGGGTGCCTATTTAATTAGAAAAGAAGATGAGCGACAAGTGTAATAATAGGAAGTGTAATAATCGTACGCTCTAGAAAAATGATAAACAGGTCAGTTAAGTTCACGGGGACTTTTGATCCTAATAGCAGCCCGCCAACTTCTGACATATAAATTAACTGAGTAACCGATAAACAAGCAATAATAAACCGTGTCATCTCGCTTTCAATCGAAGCTCCGATAATGGCAGGTAAGAACATATCAGCGAATCCTACAAGAATAGTTTCGGAAGCTGCTTGAGCTGACGGGATTTGCATTAATTCCAGTAACGGAATGAAAGGCATTCCAAGCCATGTGAAGAACGGAGTGAATTCTGCGATGACTAGAGCGATCGTTCCAAGTGCCATTACAATGGGAGCTACACCCATCCACATGTCTAGAATGTTTTGTCCGCCCTGTTTAAAGAAGTCGGGTAATCCTTTAGCTTTACTTCCACGCTTAACAGCTTGAGCATACCCGTAGGTGAAAACGTTATGCTCATCAGGAACTTCTTCGTTGATATCATCCGCTTCCTCCGTCACATAGGTGTTCATTTTGCGTGAAAGAGGTGGAATTCTTGGCATAATTAGAGCTGCAATGAAACCAGCTAGTGCAACGGTTAAGTAAAAAGGAATGAACATATCAGCTAAACCGACTTGTTCGATGACCACCAGACTAAAGGTAATGGATACGACAGAGAATGTCGTACCAATAACGGCTGCTTCCCTTTTCGTGTAATAGCCTTCTTCGTATTGTTTACTGGTAAGCAGAACTCCAATCGTTCCGTCGCCAAGCCAGGAGGCAAGGGAATCTATCGAAGAACGGCCAGGTAATCGGAACAGAGGACGCATGATCTTAGTTAATAGTGTACCGAATAATTCCAATAGTCCATAGTTTAATAAAAGGGGTAAAAATAAGCCTGCAAATAAGAAGACAGCGAATAATACATGCAATAACGAGTCGAGCAGCAGTCCGCCTGTATTTTCAGAAATGATTGCCTGTGGCCCGATTTGAAAGTAGACCATTATAGCAAATATCATCCCCAGCACTCTTGTTACAACCCAAACAGTAGGTACATGGAATAAAGATTTGAAAAAAGGGTATTTGTCCAAAGAGTTTGGCCCTGCTATTTTTGCCAGTACGGTGGCAATAGCCGTAATAGAAATAATGAGCATCATAATGAGGGATAGATAGCTTCCAAGGAGCTCCTGCAGCCAGGTAGCTAAAATGGCAATCGGAATCGTAACGGCTCCATCCTCGATATCCACGATCGGGTACATAAATAGGAAAATACCGATCAGAGAAGGTATGATGAAAAGTAAATGTGATGATGGTTTGAAATTTCTTGCTTTCATCCAATGTCTCTCCTGTCGTTCATTAGTTTTAGCTCTGAAAATAGGAAGGTCTATTGCTGACAGGTATTCATCGCTAATAAAACGAAAGTGGGAAGTATTCCCTATATCTCTATCTGTTTCCTGTAGTTGTTTAAATCAAGGCGATTTCATCCTATGTAACCATTCTTAATTTAACAGAGCTTTATTTTATAAAGGGCAACCAGAATAAATATGCAGCATTTTATATTTTAATACGTATAGCGACAAAAACCAATAGGCAATCAGAGGGAGGATTAGTTCCTTATATAGGTTAATTCGACAAATTAGGGAGGGAATCCTTTTAAGCAATAGAAAGATTTAGGAGGGGTATATTGTGAGTGATGGCATTTTGGGAAGCTCGATTCCAAGTATTCCATGTTTGCAGAAGAGAATGAGGGATACTCTACAGGGCTATGATGAACCTTTTTTTACTACCCTCTTTGTTTTAGATGATTTTCATAAAGTGATATTAGGGAGATATTCGCTTCAGACTTTCCACGCACGTCAAAAATATTTGTTGATGTCCTTTCAACCTGAGCTATTGAAGGTATTGGGAAAAATAGCTGCAAATCATAAGCATGAATCAAAGGCTCAATTACTGGATAACTATGAGTTTAATTTGAAAAAACTTCTTAAACATAAACCGACTCGGGGATCCCATGTCAATGTTTGTCAGCATATCGCCGGTTATTTTAAAAACGAATGGTCTTATTCAGAAAAAGAGAACTTTAACAAGCAGCTTGTCCTTTATAAGGAAGGAAGAGTGGGGTTAGCCGTATTGAAAAAAAGACTGGCCTTTTGGGCCAGTCGGTTGGATAAGAAATATTTACTGCAACAAACGTATCTCGCGTTTTTCCTAGTTAGACTAACGTGAAATCCAAGCTGGTCTTAGTCTGTATAGTGATTCAGGATTCGATCAACGCTGCTACCGTAACTTTCTCCGAACATATTAAGATGAACGAGCAAATAAAAGAGTTGATAAAGCGGTTTGACCTCTTCGTAGTTGGAAGGAAGCGGGAATGTCTGCTCGTAAGCCTTGTAAAAAGTAGAAGGGAAGCCTCCAAATAATTCTGTAAAGGCGAGTTCAAATGCATGATCTCCATACAGGACGGAAGGATCGATAAGGTAAGGACGACCCTCTGTATCTGACATCCAGTTGCCGCCCCAAAGATCTCCGTGAAGAAGTGATGCCTCAGGTTTCTCTGGGATCCATTGATCAAGATTCTCTAACAATGTCTCAAGTTTCGAACGTCTTTTTGCGGAAGCCCGACCATTTTGGATGGCTAAATGAAGCTGGGGAGCAAGTCTGTAGTCCCTGTAATATTCAAGCCAGGAAGTTTTCCAATCATTAGGCTGGTCCAGTTCCCCTACAAAAGTGGAATGCCCGAGTCCATACTGATCAGCCGTTTCTTTATGCATAAGGGCCAGGTTCCTTCCCAACTCTTCAGGGGAGGCTTGACCGCCTTGGTCGATCCAATCCATAACGATCACGCCTTTTTCGCCATTTTCCGGCTCATCATAATAATGAACTTGTGGAACATGGATCGTACCGGTTTTTTGGATTCGCTCGAGTCCGTCGGCTTCTACTTTGAAAAAGTGAGAAGGAACCCCTTCGTTGCCTTTAATAAAATAAGGTTGTTTGCTTGTCTTGATGTAATAAGACTGATTGATATCTCCTCCGCTCACTTGTTTCATGGATTCAATAGGAGTCTGATCTCCAATTGAATTTAAAGCGTTTCTAATCACTTTCTCCATCAAAGTTTCCCTCCTTAAAGAATATGAAAAATATTTAGTGGAAAATGTTAAGGACCGGCGGTTTTTGTTTTTCGATGGTCTTTTGATAGGCATGGATGGTATTGATTTCTCTAAATCCAAAGCGTCTATAAAGGTTTTCCGCCTGTTCATTCTGCGTGCGAACGGAGAGGGTGACTACGTCTAAATGGAGAGCGTGAAAAGCGTATTGCAGTGCGTGTTCAATCAATTCCGTTCCGATCCTGCTGCCTTGTTCATGTTTATTGACGTTCACAAAACATATTTCCCCTTCATGACCCTCAAGAATCGTTTCAAAATACAAGTAACCTGCTATTTCACCATCTAATTGGTAACCCCAGAGTTGATTCCCGGATTGTCTGGATAACTGAATCATTTCTTCTGTCGTATAATACGAGGCTTTGGGGTGCAATTTATCAATAACCTCAAAATCATCTTGATGCATGGCTGTGATGGAATGACTTTCCATGTGGGAAGGGGCAAAGTTCGTTCGGTGAACTGCCAGCGTTTTTTCTACATTGTATAATTCAAAATCATGACGTTTTGTAAAAGCCAGCAGGTGATGATTAGATTCAAAGCAGGCGACCTTCACCACATCGAAGTGTAGCTGCATAGTGACAGAAGCTTTCTCCCACATGCTTTCAATTACTGCCTGGTGTTCTTTTGTAGCGAATGGTCCCAGTAAACGGCAAAGTTTTTGCTCGAAAAACGGCAGAATACCAAGAAATCCAATGATTTCTTCTCCCTCCCATGCTACGTAAGCCAAAGGTTCCTTGAACTGAGTGAGTGTCCAGATTTGTTCGAAAATTTCGTTAGGATCCGATGCCAGCCAGGCGACATAGTGGTGGTCTATTTCGTTCATATGATAAAGCCAATTGGCAACTTTATGTAGATTCTTGACTTCAAGTTCGCTGATATTCATAGAATCACCTTTTCTTTTTAAACAAATCATGACACAACAGTTAATCAAAATTCAAGCCTGAGGCAGAGTGGGGCCCTTAGAGCGTGAGGAGTGGACAGATCTTCCTGTCATTTACATGATTGATATGGATAAGACAGGGGAAATGGAACATAGGACTGTTGAAAAGGGAGACAGAAGGATGAAAAACCGTTTAAAATACATATCGATTTATAGAGTTGCCATTATTGTTTGGATGTCTATCAAGTTCCTTGTTCAAATTTTCTGGTTTCAAAAGAGACACCGCATTTGGGATCAGGATACCAAAAGAAAATGGGAAGACATGCTGGAAAAGCAGGCAGGCGAATACCGTAAAAAAGCGATCGCGCTTGGCGGACTTCTTATTAAGTTTGGACAGTTTTTAAGTTCACGAGGTGACTTGCTTCCACGGGCTTTTATTAAAGAATTAGAAGGGCTAGTGGACCGGGTAGAACCTATGCCTTTTTACAGGTCTAAAGAAATAATGGAAGAAGACTGGAACGCTTCACTGGAAGAGCATTTATCCAACATTGACGAAGATTCAGTAGCATCAGCTTCCATTGGTGAAGTCTATAAAGCTTCCTTAAAAGATGGAACTTCCGTCGCGGTTAAAGTTCAGCGATATCGAGTGAAGGATATTTTTAAAATGGATTTCAAAGCTTTGAAAATTGTTTTCTGGCTGGTCGACCGCTTTACATCTTATGGAAAGAAAGCTGATTTACAAGCCTTGTATCGTGAGGTAGTCAGGGTAATAAGCAATGAACTGGACTTTACGATGGAACTTGAGAACGGAAATCAATTTAAAAAGAGATTCAGCCATTTCCCCTCCGTGTATATTCCAGATTACTATACGGATTTGTCTACTAAACGAGTGCTTGTTATGGAGTGGATTGAAGGCACCAAAATTACAGACTTATCTTTTATAAAGAAACATCAAATCAGCCGGGAGCAAATTGCAAAAACATTATTTGATTTAAGTGTTGAACAGTTCTTAGATGCTGGCATGTTCCATTCGGATCCTCATCCAGGAAATCTAATGCTCCAATCAGATGGGACGATTGTGGTTATTGATTTTGGGATGGTAGGGGAGATACGGCAGGAGGACACGAATTCCATCCGGGCTATGGTTCAAGGGTTTATCTTAGAAGACTATGATAAGGTGATCGCCGCTTTACAGGATATGAATTTTTTATTGGAAAACGCAGATACGGAACGCGTGAAGAAATTGATCAAGCAAACGACCGATATGTATCTAGAAGGGAACTTTGACAAGCTGGATGCGAATATGATGAATGATGTGATGACAGATATTCAGCAATTTGTTAAAGACCAGCCTATCCAGCTTCCTGCTGATTATGCTTTTCTGGGCAGAGCAACTTCGATTATTGTCGGCGTCCTAAGCAGCGTATACCCCCAGGTGGACCTGATTCAATGGGGGCGTCCGGTAATTAAGGAATGGGTTTCAGGAGAAGACTCGAATTATTCTATTTTCAAAGAAGTGGCTAAAGAAACCGCCCGTCCGCTCTTATCCTTACCAAGAGCGCTCGTCGAATATTTGGAAGATGGCGACAAGGAGCGAGAGTGGAAGAGTTATCATCAGAGAAACCATCTTTTTCATCAATTTTACTTATTTTATGCCTTTTTATCACTCGTTTTCATCAGTTCTGGTGCTGCAGCGTTGTATCTTACAGTCATCCAAACCGTGCTGCCATCCATATGGATAGGAGTTTCTCTTCTTGCCTTAGGTCTTATAGGATTCATTAGCTGTGTGATGAGTCATTTCAAAATGATTAAACGAATACATCATAATAGGAGGAATGAAGTATGAGCGATTTACTGAAGAAAGGATTTCATTTAGGGCTGGGAGCGGCTATCAGCGGAAAAGAGAAATTTGAGAAAATGGTAAATGAAATGGTGAAGCATGGAGATGTGAGTCCATCGCAGGCGAAAACGATGATCAACTCCTGGATCAGCAAAGGCGAAAACGTGGATAAAGAATGGTCCGACCATTCGAAAGCTAAGTTTCAGGATCGCATGAAAGAACTTGGATTTGTATCAAAAGAAGAATATGAACTTCTTGAAGCAAGAATTCAAAGACTTGAGAATTTATATAATCAACGTTAATCACCGGCCGTCTCTTCTAATAGAAGGGGCGGTATTTTTTACTTTAAATTTGAGAGTAAGTTTATAAATTATGGAGGGAGAGGGATCTTCAAGTTTATTAATATAAGCGAAGTAAACGGTTCAGGCCGGCAATTATGGGACCATGTTAGTACTAGGTCGCACTATTTCGTAATTGTATTTTTATTACATTTTTTGCGTTTTGTTTCATGGTAAATAGGCTATTAACAAGTAGTGCACGCGTCTACCATTGCAGTGCAAAGGGAACTAAACTATCAATACATATGGAGAGATGGAGGACTATGAAAAAATTACTTTTCCTGCCTGTCCTGCTTCTTTTAGCGGGCTGTAATATTCGCGCTCTTCATCCAGCCAGTGATACTGCCGCTACACTCACCGACTTAATTTACTTAAGCTTTGGATTGATGATGCTTGTATTTGTAGTGGTAATGGTCCTATTTATCTATTACTTACGGAAATTTAGAGAAAAAGCCTATAACGTTCATCACATCCCGTTAGACACGAGAGAGAATAAATGGTTTGAAATTACCTGGACGGTCTTACCGATTATCCTACTGACAATACTTGCTGTGCCGACCGTACAAGCTACATATGAACTGACTTCAAGCTCAGCTGGAAATGTTGACGAAGCTCCTCAACAAGCCGTTGAAATCCAAGTTACCGGCAAGCAGTTTAACTGGAGGTTTACGTATGAAAATGGAAAGCAGTCTATGAATGAACTTGTTCTTCCTGTCGGTCAAAAAGCTTCCCTTAGATTACAGTCAGAAGATGTGATTCATTCCTTTTGGGTGCCACGACTTGCTGGAAAAATTGATGTATTTCCTGGAAAAGTAACTCGCTTATCGTTTGTGCCGAATGAAAAGGGGACATACCAGGGCAAATGTGCAGAATTCTGCGGTGCCGAACACACTCAAATGAGGTTTGATACCAGGGTCATAAGTGAGGGGGAATTTCAGGAATGGTTGAAACAAGAATAAGTTCATAAGAAAGGGGTGAATAGATTGAATATACCATTTATTGGTGAAGTTCCTTCTGATATTGTAGTTGCCTGGATTATTTCTATCCTGTTGGGAGGTTTTCTTTTCTCGTGGGTGACAAAAGCAGGTAAGTGGCAGGTCATAATGAAATATGCTCAAACCACCCACCACCGCAAAATAGGGGTGATGTATCTTTTACTCGCGGTGGTGTTTTTTATTCGCGGGGGAATTGACGCTCTTTTTATTCGGACACAGCTCGCAGTTCCGGAAAATGATTTCTGGGTTTTTCAGTCTCAAAAATATAATGAAGTATTTACAACGCATGGGACCATCATGATTTTCTTTGTTGCTATGCCGCTTCTTATAGGTTTGATGAACGTTGCTCTGCCTTTGCAGATCGGTGCTAACGATTTAGCTTTTCCGTATTTAAATGCTGTCAGCTTCTGGCTTTTTGCGGCAGGTGGTGTCATCTTTAATATGGCTTTCTTTTTTAATGCAGCTCCGAATGCCGGATGGACGATGTACACACCACTCGCTACTGATACGTTCACTACAGAGCCGAACAATAATTATTACATATTAGGTGTGCAGGTCTCAGGACTGGGTACTATTTTTACAGCGATTAATATGATTGTGACCATTATCCGTCTGAGGGCGCCGGGAATGAAACTTTCACGTATGCCTTTATTTTCATGGTCCGCACTTATTACTTCAGTCTTGATTTTAGTTGCTTTTCCTGTGTTAACGATTGCTTTGTTACTTTTAATGTTTGACCGACTGTATGGAACTAATTTCTTTATGGGTGAAGTAGGCGACCCTGTATATTGGCAGCATTTATTCTGGATATTCGGACACCCTGAAGTGTATATTATTGTTCTGCCTGCTTTTGGAATATTTTCTGACATCATATCAAATTTTTCAACGAAACGAGTGTATGGCTACACATCAATGGTCGCTGCGCTTGCTTTAATCGGCCTTCTCGGGTTTATGGTGTGGGCCCACCATATGTTTACTGTCGGCCTTGGTTCAATGGCCAATACCTTCTTTGCTATTACAACGATGCTCATTGCAGTGCCAACGGGCATAAAGGTTTTTAACTGGTTGTTTACGATGAGGAAGGGTATTGTAAAAATCCGTACCCCGATGCTATTTGCGCTTGGATTTATCCCTACATTTGTTATAGGGGGAGTGACAGGGGTAATGCTTGCTGTAGCAGCCGCTGATTACCAATACCATGATTCATATTTTGTAGTGGCTCATTTTCACTATACAATTATTGGCGGGACTATTCTTGGTTCATTTGCCGGGATCTACTACTGGTTTCCAAAAATGACAGGGAAGATGTTAAACGAAAAGCTTGGGAAATGGCATTTTTGGTTGTTTTTGATTGGCTTTCATTTAACATTTATGCCGCAGCATTTTGCTGGATTAAATGGAATGCCGCGAAGGGTTTATACCTATATGTGGGAAGATCATATCTTTCTTCTTAATTTTGTAAGTACAATCGGGGCATTTTTAATGGGAGCAAGTATGCTTTTCTTTATATGGAACATTTACTACACTTGTCGGTTCACAGGGGGAGCTGCTGCTGATCCATGGAATGGCCGCACTCTTGAGTGGACAGTTGGTTCTCCTGCGCCTGAACACCCTTTTGAACCTATGCCGAGAATAGATTCATTAGATGCTTACTGGTACGCAAAGATTAATAAAAAACAACTGCCTGAAGCAGAAGATGTTCGCCCTTCTCCGATCGCGGTCGAAACCTTTCAGCCGGTCCTTCTCGCGGGAGTCATAGGCATTATGAGTATAGGGTTTATCTATGGATGGCTTTGGATGCAAATTGTTGGAGCGGGCGCTTCCCTTGCTTTTTTTGTTATTCGCTCCTTAACGGACGAGAGAAAAAGAGTTTACGAGAGGGAGGAGGAGTTATGAAGCAGGTTTCAGAGATTTTGTATCAAGATAAGAAGCTAGGCTTTTTTATCTATCTCATTGTAGAAGCTGTAATGTTTGCGACCTTATTTGCTACTTACATTATTTTTACTCCCCCATCGGAGGGGGTTCAGCCAGACGAGGTGTACGAACTAAAAACAGTGATCTTAACCTCTGTATTTTTACTGTCAAGCAGCGGAACCCTGTTAGTCGCTGAAAGCGGACTGAAACATTGGAACCGAATGAAAATTTGGTTGGGTCTTGGTTTGACTTTGCTGTTAGGATCCCTTTTTATGGGGTTTGAAGTTCACGAGTTTTACAAATATGCTAGCGAAGGCCACACCATAACGGTCAATAACTTTCTGTCATCCTTTTATGTGCTAGTGGGTCTGCACGCCTCTCACGTAGCTTTTGGGTTAGCGTGGATGATTTTGTTGATGCTTCAATTTAAGCAGCAGAAGATACCGGAATCTTTATTTATAGAGAAACACAAAATTTTTAATTACTACTGGCACTTTGTAGATGCCATCTGGGTAATGATCATCCTTATTGTTTACGCGCCTTATCTGTTTTAATAAGGATCCGTTAAACTTCGTTGTTAAATTGTAGTAAAAGGTTTATTAAACTAAAGGGCCGGATTGTGTAAGACTCCGTTTCGAGATAACTTGGGTCCGTTGCCTAAAATCGATGAGGGCGGCTGCGGAAACAACTCGCTTTCCTACGGGGGAACTGGCAAGCCTCCTCGGTCGCTTCACTCCCTGTGGGGTCTCGCCTAGCTCCTTCTCCCGCGGGAGTCTCGTCGTTTCCTTCGCCCCCCTATGATGGAAGGGTGAACGGACCCTTCTATAAGCGGTAGGGAGATGCTTGATCCGCCTCAAAAGCTTCTATAGCAGTGATTATCTACACGTATACGCTAATTGTTATACGTTTATCTGAGTCATAAGGCTGGACGTTTCAAACATGATTTCGAGCTCCCTATTTCGCAAGGTCCGGAGGGGGACGATGAAGACTTCTGCGGGATGAACATGATCGGTGAGATCCCGCAGGGCTGTTAAGCCCGAGGAAGCTCAGCACATGCTCGCGAAAAGCGAAATCGTCCCCCGCAGGACCTTCCGCTCAACAAATGTCTCGAAATCAAGTCTTCAACAAAAGGGAGCTTTTCTTAATTAACACGAGTGATTAACAGGGACGATCCTTGAGCCATGTTGGTTTAACACTCCTGACGGCTAGGGAGTTCTGCTGCAGGACGTTATATTTTTTAGAGAAGTTTAATTCTGGATCCGAGTTTATAAAATCCGTACATAAAAGCAAATGCAAGGAATGCAGTGGCAGCTAAATTAAGATAGTAGATCATTCCTTCCCCCATAAGGCTGAGGGGAGTGAAAACAGTAGGAGGATGTTCCAAATATAAATAATTTGCACCCATAAGAGGATTAAGAAAACCTATAATTAAGGCATATCCTACTAAAAGCAGATAACTATTGGTCATATCCTTCCAAGTAATACGAACAGAAGAGGTCACCACAAGAAACAAGCTTGCCCATGGGATAGCCATATGGTGCAGGAAGAATTTCCAGAAGCGGTAATGGTGAAAGTCAAAGGGTACATCAGGAGTAATCAGCGCAATAAGCGCAGGTAGAATACCTATGAAAAAGTTTATTTTTATAAGCGTTGGCTGATAGGTAATGAGAGTGTAGATCCCTATCAAAGAGGCGACTCCGCATAAGTGCAGAGGCACATGACCACCGAGGCTCCAGACTCCATTTACATAAGCCCACAACTGGTAGCTGATCTCGGAAAGCAGAAGAAGGACCAGTAAAGAATACCTCATAATTTGACGAAATCTTTCATGTGTATGAAGCCAGTTAGAAGCCAGGGCAATACTGAAAAGAACCAATGTGAAAATAAAGAGCATGGTTATGTGACTGACCCCCATTATTTCGAAGGGGTAACGGCTTCCTGTTCCGAACCAATTTTTCATGAAGTACACATCCTAGTGAAGCAGATTTCGCTATGCTATGATAATTTTACCATACGTTGTCCGAACGAAAGGAGTCAGGAGTTGAAGAGTCAGGTTAATTGCTTTCAGTGCAAACATTTTCATACAACTTGGAATCCAGTTTTTCCTAGAGCCTGCGCGGTCTATGGTTTTAAAGCTAAGGAAATACCTTCACAGCTGGTGCTTAAAGTTACTGGAATTGAATGCATGAAATTCGAGTTAAAACAATCTGAGAAAAGAGATAACAACCCATTTATTTCCTCAAACTTTGATGTACGACTGTAAATAATATGAAATTTTCAGAATTTATATGGACATCCTTTTATTCTATGGTATGCTGATGGATATTTAGAATGGCTTCCAGGTCTTCTAACAGCTTTGTTCTACAAAAGTAGAGAGAAATGTATGAAAGGAGTTGAGAGTTTTTATGCACAGAGAAAAATGGGGGACAAAATTAGGTTTTATGCTGGCTGCTATGGGTTCAGCCGTAGGACTGGGTAATATATGGCGTTTCTCATTCGTAGCTGGTAATAACGGTGGGGGAGCTTTCTTGTTACTCTATCTGTTATTCGTGCTTATTATAGGAATTCCTCTATTGCTTACAGAGGTGAGTATTGGACGTAAAGCTGAAAGCGATGTAGTGGGGTCTTTTCAAAAACTTGCTAAAGGGACGCCCTGGTATTTAACAGGCTTTTTCGGTATTATCAGTGCATTTCTTATCTTGAGTTTTTATGCCGTAGTTGCAGGCTGGGCTATCTTTTATTTCTGGAATTATATCAATGGATCATTCTTTACACAGCCGGCAGCCGGGTATGAAGGAGCATTCGGACAATTTATCAGCCATACGTGGCATCCAATTGCCTGGACCGCGCTTTTCATGATATTAACCATTGTCATTGTATTAAGTGGTGTGAAAAGAGGTATTGAAGCAGCGAATAAAATTTTCATGCCGCTTCTGGCATTAATACTTATCGCCCTTGCGATATTTAGTTTATCGCTTGACGGTGCTTCAGAGGGGGTTAAGTTTTTATTCCAGCCGAATTGGTCGGCATTAAGTGAGCCTTCTATTTATATTGCTGCTCTCGGGCAGGCCTTCTTCTCGCTTAGTCTAGGAATGGGGGCAATGCTTACGTATGGAAGTTACTTAAGGAAAGAGAATAAACTTCCAAGCGCGGCTTTAGGTATCGGATTAATGGATACGTTTTTCGCCGTGATTTCAGGGCTTGTTATCTTTCCGGCGGTTTTTGCCTTCGGTATAGATCCAAGTTCAGGTCCACCGCTCGTGTTTATTACTTTGCCGAGTATTTTTGAACAGATGCCACTCGGAGGGATCATTGGACTGGTGTTTTTCTTTGCCTTAATCCTGGCTTCTCTATCTTCATCTGTCTCTATCCTGGAAGTACCTACAGCTTATTTTATGCGAGTATTCGGATGGACGCGCTTTGCCACAAGTGTGCTTATGGGTTCTATCATGTTCGTCATGGGTATCGCTGTCTCCTTAGGGTTCGGTGTTTGGTCAGGTATCACGCCTATTGGAGAAAGAAATATCCTGGATTCCATGGATTATATTGCTTCCAATATTCTCCTGCCACTTGGAGGTCTGTCCATGGCCCTTCTTGTTGGATGGTACTTTAAGAAGCCGGACGCTCTGGAGTCTGCGGACTTGTCCTCTTCTCCAATTGGAGGCTTCTGGTATTTCATCGTGAAGTGGATGGCTCCGATTCTTATAGTATTGATTTTCTTAAACAAAATCGGTATTATTTTTTAAAATCTTCTATCTTAAATAATTGGAAAGAGATCCTGATGGTTATCATCGGGATCTCTTTTATTGTTGGAGAAAGATAACCAAATACCTTAATTAATCATTATTTTGTGAACGATGAAAGGATCATAAGACAGAAGTACACGCTGCGTGTTAAACTACGACAGAACACTATTTTCTTTAGTATGAGATAAAGGAGTCTGACCATATGGCGATACCAAATCAAAGCGTTCTTAAAAAAATGTCCAGTGAAATACAGGAAGCTATGCTCCAGCACGGCGACGAGCAAAAGGTTCGTGAACATATTCGTTCTGTAAGATTGTTAGCGGACCTATTTTTAGAGCAGGGACAGGAGGACACAACTCCTTCTAAACAAGGAAGTCAAAAGATGCATGAACCGACGGCGGATGAAATTAGGCAGATGATGGGGGCCGATAAAACTCCAGACTCTAAACCAAAGAAAGAAGAAAATCGGCTGGATGATGATGATGCTAATGGGTCATCCATTTTCGATTTTTAGGAGGAGATAAACAATGAAACTAATTTTAATTGTAGCGGTTATTAATGGTTTTCTTTCGGTTGCTCTTGGAGCTTTCGGGGCACACGGACTGGAAGGGAAAGTGTCTGAAAAAGGCTTGGAGCAATGGGGAAAAGCGGTTAATTATCAAATGTTCCATACTATGGCTTTATTTGTGACCGCCTTATTAATGAGCAAAATCCAGACCGGATTGATGACGGGAGCAGGATGGTTTTTCGTAGCAGGCATTATTCTCTTCTCAGGAAGTCTTTATATCTATGCGCCTACAGGTATTAAAACGTTTGCTATGATTACCCCGCTCGGAGGTCTATCCTTTTTAATCGGCTGGATTCTGCTTGGTTATGCTGTTATGAAACACCTTTAAAAATAAAGGATGGTAGTAAATAAGAAAATAATTAACACGCGGAGAAGTTGAATAATCGCGTTGAGCATATTCTGTGTTTTCAGTTCAATTAAAGCTTCAAATAAAAAGCTTGCGGATAAGACATAAAACATGAGCAGAATAATCCACTGGTGATCCAGTTTGAAGAGCCCGAGAACTGCTAACAGCACAGCTAACGCCAGTGCTCCTAATTGGGCTTTATAAAAATTTTCATAAGGATGTCTCATGTGTTCACCCTTTTCTATTAATAGGAGAAAAACTCGCTAACTGACTTTTAGCGAGTTTTTTATGAGTTCAACTGTTTATCTTGGCTGGTACTGAGCGAAACCTGATCCTCCACCGTTGAAGGGATAGTTATAATTAATTTCTTCGTCAAAGGTAATATAGTCAAGATAGATCATGAGCAGTAAATAACGTTTTCCTGTTTCAGGATCACTTAAAATGATATGATCTCTACCGGCAGCTTCGATAATGCCTTTAAAAACTTTAGCATTCCACTGGTCATTATTCTCAAATGTCATGTACACAGTAGCGGGCTTTCCAGCGTTCAACCGTAAAATGTTTTCAATGTACGATTGTTCTGTAGGAAGCATATTCGGTGGATTTATACCGCCAGACTGCCCTTGAGGCATTTGGGGCACCTGCCCACCACCGCTGTATGCAGGTGGAAAACCTCCCTGTCCCTGATTGGAAGTTGGAGCGCTTGGATAATAATACATATATGGATTACTCGCGTAATATGGGGAGGTCGGTTGGTTATACATTTGCTGCTGCCCTTGCTGGGCGCCTCCCATAGATGGTTTTTTCTGAGCCAATTCACTCACTCCTTAAATAAATTAGTACACACTTGGACAAGCAGACCTAGTAGGGGAATAAAAACAGTGGGACTTAAACCTTCCTGTATTCCATTGACCAAACCACTGGGCCGGGCAGCTGCCTTCAGGCATGAAGAACCAGAGAGAGTTGCTGGCCGGATGATACCTCTTTCCGTTAATAACTTTTCTTGCCAGCCTTCGGTCTTTTTCGCGAGACCGCTGGTAAAAGTATCCTTTTTGTGTTGCTTCAAAGCCTCCAGGGCTTTGATAGACCATCTGTCTTATCGAATCAATATCTGTGAAGTCAATACAGTCCCCCCGTACACGATTAACACCCGTGTTCCCGACCATAAGCATACCCAGTTGCCCATCACCCTCTGCTTCTGCACGCATGAGTCTTCCAAGAAGCTTAACGTCCGCTTCGTTGTAAGGAATAACAGCCACGCTGTCACCTCGCTTTAATACAGACATGTTATTGCTCTTTAACACTATATGTAAGTCCACCATGATGATATGAATAAAATCTCAACCCTCCTGCTGTATTGCAGAAAAATCTCCCACCTCAGGTCATCCAAATTATGGATGACCTGAGGTGGGAGATTTTGGTTGGAGTCTTTTAATGAAAGTTTAATGATTTTCTATCTTAAATAAAAAAGACTCTGCCTTAACAGGGCAGAGTCCTTTGTAGAGTTATACATGTAAGAATTGAGGAACAGCATCCGGTTTAAGCAGGTTTCCAATATAGAAGGAACCGAAATCACCGTAGCGGGAAGTAACCTCATCAAAACGCATTTCATACACAAGTTTTTTGAACTGCAAAACATCATGAGCAAATAGAGTAACGCCCCATTCCCAGTCATCAAATCCGATGGAACCCGTAATAATTTGACGAATTTTTCCGGCATACTGGCGTCCGGTCATTCCGTGCGCATACATGAGTTTAGCGCGTTCATCTTTTTCAAGTACGTACCAGTTATCGTTACCCTGACGACGCTTGTCCATTGGATAGAAGCAGATATGATTCCACTTCGGAAGGGTTGGTTTCAAGCGCGCCTGAATTTCAGGATCCTCTTCGTTAGCATTTCCCATGTAGTTAGAGAGTTCTACAACTGACACATAAGAATAGGCGGGGGTGGTAAACTCAGCGAGCTTCGTTTTGTTGAAAGCTGTTTCGATTTCATTTAATTCTTCCATCGTTGGGCGTAAGATCATCATCATGAAATCAGCTTTCTGACCCATGATGGTATAGAGAGCATGGCTTCCCTGTTTACTTTTCTCGGTATCTTCCCAATTGGAAATCATCTGCTGGAATTCGTGAATGGCCTGCTCGCGTTCTTCACTCGAGGCATATTTCCAAGAGGTCCAGTCAATTGAACGGAAATCGTGCAGGCAATACCATCCATCCATGGTTACTACTGCTTCTGGCATGGTATCGATCGCTCCTTTATGATTTGGTTTATTTATTGAAAACTTCCTTTCTCAATATAACACAGTTGCTTCGTTACATCATGGGAATGACTTTGAACATATAGTGAAAGGATAAGGGTAGGGAAACAAGAAATAGAAGCATCTAGAACGTATAAGCTTAGGCAAAAGAGGGTAATGTTAATGAAATCGCTTCATTGTAAAAATCAATAGGAATGACTTTCATTTATACACAAAACCTTTTATCATGTATAACAGAAATGAAAATTGGAGGGTTCAATATGAGTAACCTATTTGATACATTGAGAGCTAAGATAAACGGACAAGGCAAGAAAGTCGTGTTTCCGGAAGGTTTGGACGAACGTATTTTAACAGCTGTCAGTCAACTTGGTACAGAAGATTTACTGACACCTGTACTAGTCGGAAATGAAGAAAAAGTAAAACAGAAAGCATCTGAGGTTGGAGTGGATATTTCTTCAGCTGAAATTCTGGATCCGGCGAATTATGATGCTTTTGACGAAATGGTGGCTAATTTCGTGGAGCGCCGTAAAGGAAAAGCCACTGAAGAGAAAGCACGTGAGATCCTGCAAGATGAAAACTACTTCGGTACAATGCTTGTTTACATGGGTAAAGCAGACGGTCTTGTAAGTGGTGCGGCTCATTCCACTGCAGATACCGTAAGACCTGCTCTTCAGATCATTAAAACAAAGCCTGGTATTAAGAAGACGTCAGGTGTATTCGTAATGGTACGTGATGAAGAAAAGTATGTTTTCGCTGATTGTGCAATCAACATTAATCCTGATAGTCAGGATCTGGCGGAGATTGCTTTGGCTAGTGCCGACACGGCAAAGCTATTTGATATCGATCCAAGAGTTGCTATGCTCAGCTTCTCTACTAGAGGATCTGCAAAATCTCCAGAAACAGAAAAAGTAACGGAAGCTTTAGGAATTGCTAAAGAGCAGAATTCTAATCTTGTAATCGATGGAGAATTCCAGTTCGATGCAGCCTTTGTTCCTTCTGTAGCTGAGAAAAAAGCACCGGACTCTCCACTTAAAGGAGAAGCGAATACGTTTATTTTCCCAAGTCTTGAAGCGGGTAACATTGGTTACAAAATCGCTCAGCGTCTGGGTAATTTCGACGCAGTAGGTCCTGTATTGCAAGGCTTGAACCAGCCGGTTAACGATCTTTCAAGAGGTTGTAATGCTGATGATGTGTACAAACTTGCCATTATTACTGCTGCCCAATCACTATAATAAGCTAGAAAAAGCCAGCGATTTAATCGCTGGCTTTTTTCAATGTAAGGCTTTATTGATTGTCAGTAATGACCTTACAGAAAAGCGCTCGATTTCCTAGGTAAGGTTTTCGAGCGCTTTTTCATTCCGCTGGATCATTTGATCGAGCCGTTTGTTAAACCATTCAATCTCCTGGCCTTCCAGGGGATCAATGGTAACGTCACCAGATAGCTCGTAAATTTTATTAAGGATCCGGTCGCGTACATCAGATACATTAAGGCGGGTGCCTAACAGTTCATTTAGAGAAGCCATCACTTTAGGATCAATGACGGGGTAAGTGAAGCGTGTTTCCTCTTCACGCTTCCCAATTGCATAGAATTGTTTTAAAAGCTCGGCTCGTTCAGCACCACTTCCGCTTACATCCAAATAAATTTGGACGGCCGAGCCATTTTTGACCCGGCGCTGGGAAATACCAGCGAACTTTTGACCGCCGATACTTAAATCATAAGTACCCGGACAATAGGAACGGGTAATTTCATAGGCTTTAATTTGATCGGTCAGGTCTTCAAACAGCAATTGAGTAAACGAAACCATAGCTTCATAGCCATCGTGAATATTCACTTTTTTAGAGTCCGGGAAGATAAATGATAAATTCAGCACACCTTCGTCTAATACAACGGCGAGCCCTCCGGAATTTCTTACAATAACTCGATATCCTTCACTCTTCAGATAGTCAATTCCATCTTTAATGTAAGGAAGCCGAGCATCAGGGATTCCAAGCACCACCGTATTATGATGTACCCAAAGCCTTGCCGCAGTTGGGCTGATTCCTTCTCCCACGGACATCGATAAAGCATCATCTATGGCAAAGGACTGAAGGGCGGAAAAGGATGGCCCCAAATTACTTTGGTCCATGAAGCGATATTTTTGAGGTTGTAATAACGGATGTATGTTTTTCATAAAGCTGTGCTCCTTTTTTTGCAATCACCATTCATCATTATAGCAGAAGAAACCTGTTGCATGAATGGCGCCACGGCTGTAAAATCTTCAAAGGATAAATAAGTACCCGCTAAAAAAGTTTAATTTTCTTGAAGCCTTTAAAGACAGGAGTAAAAGAGGTGCTCTGTCAATTTTTGTCTGTCAAGATGTTTTTTTGTCGTAAAGAAAGGTATATAATAATTAAAAATGTCGTGAAGAAGGGAAAAACTGATGGACTATCGTGATGAGAAATTAAGTGAAGAGAAGGTTTTTAAGGACCCCGTCCATCGCTATGTCCACGTGAGGGACCGGGTAATCTGGGATTTGATCGGAACATCTGAATTTCAGCGTTTAAGACGAATTAAACAGCTGGGGACGTCATATTTAACATTCCACGGTGCAGAACATAGCCGCTTTAATCATTCATTAGGCGTATACGAAATAGTTCGCCGAATTATAGAAAACTTTAAGGACCGGCCAAACTGGGACGACGAAGAACGGCTGCTTTGCCTCTGTGCAGCTTTACTTCATGATCTGGGTCATGGGCCGTTCTCTCATTCCTTCGAAAAAGTTTTTAAACTGGATCATGAAGATTATACCCAAAAGATTTTACTTGGAGATACAGAAGTGAATAAGATTCTAAACCAGGTAGAAGAAGGATTCCCGAAGAAAGTGGCTGACGTGATAAATAAAACGTACACTAATAAACTGGTGGTCAGCCTGATTTCCAGTCAGATTGATGCTGATCGTATGGACTACTTGCAGCGCGATGCTTATTTTACAGGAGTAAGCTATGGTCATTTTGATATGGAGAGGATATTGCGGGTCATGCGTCCCATGGAAGATCAGGTCGTTGTGAAAGAGAGCGGTATGCATGCGGTAGAAGACTATATCATGAGTCGTTACCAAATGTACTGGCAGGTCTATTTTCACCCAGTGACGCGGAGCGCTGAGGTTATTTTATCTAAAATTCTTCATCGAGCAAAAGAACTTTATGAATCAGGCTATACGTTTAAGCTGAAACCGACCCATTTTTTCTCTTTCTTTACAGGGAAGCCGACACTAAAGGAGTACTTAGCACTTGATGAAGCTGTGACGTTGTATTACTTCCAAACATGGATGGAGGAAGAAGACCCGGTTCTGAGTGATTTATGTGACCGATTTGTTAACCGCCGGCTTTTTAAATATATTGAGTTTAATCCTAATTCTCAAATGAACCAATGGATGGAATTGTATAAATTATTTTCTAAAGCAGGGCTAAACCCAGACTACTACCTGGTGGTAGATTCAAGTTCAGATCTCCCTTACGATTTCTATCGTCCGGGGGAAGAGGAAGAGCGTCTCCCAATTCATCTGCTGCAGCCGAGTCAGGAATTGAGAGAGTTATCACGACTATCTGATATTGTTGAGGCTATTTCAGGCAAGAAGCGGACGGATCATAAACTGTATATTCCTCTGGACCGCCTGGAGGAAATGTCTAATCGCAGTAAGACGAAGAAGCGGATTATGGAAATATTGTATGGATAAGGAGTGAAGCTCCATGTTGGAAAATCATGCGAAGCTGATGCAATTCTTCTCAAGTACGGAAGAGATCGTGGGTCGTAAGAAACTACAGAAAATGATCTACATACTAAAAAAGTGTGAGGTGCCATTTGAAGAACGGTATCAGTTTCATTTTTACGGTCCCTATTCAGAGGAATTAACATTAAGAATTGAGGAAATGTGTAACCTTGGATTTATCAGTGAGGAAAGAGAAGAAAAGAAAAATTACTATCAGTACCGTTATCAGATTACGGAAAACGGCCGTGAATTTCTGAAGCATTATGACATGGATTTACCACCTCTCCATGACCATATCCGCGAAATGAACGGGAGAAGTTCCAGGTTTTTAGAATTGGTATCTACCATGCTCTTCTTTGAGGATCTTCCTCGTGAAGAAATCACTGAAAAAGTCTATGCCGTGAAAAGTACTCAGAATTACACAGAGGAAGACATCCAGGATGGATGGAATTTTATTGAAAAATTACGTGGAATTCATTAGTATGATGAATAGAAAGAGATATACTGCACGTCAGTATATCTTTTTTTAATCATTATTTTTTGATTATTTCTACAATTAACTTAAGAAGTTGGACGAGAAAAATTAATATGGGGAGGAAAGATGTATGAAAATCGCTAAGTTCTTGGTTTATTACATAATGGGACTGGCAGGCATTTTGTTCATTAGTGCGTCCCCGGCTTTATTCAGTGGTGGAAGTTTTTTTGATGTATCCCATTACTTTTTGGAACTTCGGCAACTGCTGGCTGCAATTTTTACTCCCGCTGATTGGGTGTACATGTATAAAGATCGGCCGGAACCGCTGCTTGAGTTTCTGTGGGAGCCTTATCAATACTCTATGACCGTTTTCGTTGGAGGTCTTCTCCTAGGGATTGGACTAGCTTTTTTATTGGCTCTTGTAACCATGTTTCTCCCCGGGTGGACAAAATCAATCATCGGAAGACTCCTGAACATTTTAGAAGCTGTACCTGATTTGTTACTAGCTTTTAGTTTACAGCTCTTCGTTGTATGGTTCTATAAACAAACAAATATTCAACTCGTCTCTTTTACAGCGCTAGGTCAGGATAAAGTCTATATTCTTCCTATTATTGCCATTGCCGTATTACCTTTAGTGACGATGTACAAAATCATTCTTATGCTGATGGATGAAGAGATGACAAAGTCTTATGTACAGATGGCTAAAAGTAAAGGTTTGGAAAAGTCCATAATTCTTAGTGTGCATGTGACGAGAAATATTGTAAAAAGTCTATTCTTTAATTCTAAAATCATCCTCTGGGGATCTTTATCAAGTCTGTTGATTATTGAATATATTTTTAATATGAATGGGATCACCAGCTTTTTTAGAGAGGACTTTAGACCAATCGTCTCGGCTGTGATTTTATCTATGATCTTCACTCCTTTTTTTATTATTTATCAGGGAACGGAGCTGTTTATCTTTAAGGATCATAAGGTGTCTAGAGAGACTAGCCTGAGCATGAACCGATTCATAGGTGATTTCAACCTGCGACCAGGTGGGAAAAGGCTGAAGCAGATTTTAATAACGATAGGAGCACATTTTAGAAATCTGAAATTTCTAGTTGGATTTATAATCATTTCGGGTACGGTCTGTGTGAGTATGATTTATAGTATCACGGCGGATCCTTTAATAGATAAGTTTTATCACATTACCAACGAGGAAGGACGGCTTGTAAGCGCTGCTCCTCATTCTCCTGAATATGTATTTCTTGGAACAGATGAACTCGGTTACAGTATTTTCGATCAGTTACTCGCAGGAGCCAAATATACCATTCTATTTGCCCTTGCCATAGCTTTTTTAAGAATGAGTATTGGATTTTTACTAGCCATTCCATATACATTCTTTCTTCCTTCCCGAATTCAACGAGGGATAGAAAAAATCGTAGACGGTATGCATTTCCTGCCTATGACTATTATTGCATTTTTGCTCTTGACCCCGGTTTTATGGATGCCTCCAGGCGGTTTTACCACTACTCAGACGGAACGGATTGTTTATCAAGGGCTGATTTTGGTTCTACTTGCTGTCCCTTTGATTGTTACGCTCTTTGGCAGCGAAATGAAGCTTTTAATGCAGGAGGAATATGTAGTTAGTACGAAGGTCCTTGGGGGTAGTTCACTTCATTTACTGTGGAAGCATCTGCTCCCACATTTGAGTGCACGGATGGGAATTGTGTTTGGACAGCAGTTTATTCAGACGCTGCTGATCTTCATCCATCTAGGAGTTTTTAATATTTATTTTGGTGGGACGGATGTAGATTATTCCCCTATGCAGGCTGATCCACCGACGAGTACTACGTATGAATGGTCTGGGTTAATTGGAGCAGCGAAAGACTCTTTAATGACTGGGCGATGGTGGTTTATTATTCCTGTCCTGCTTTGCTTTATGGGAATTATCCTGTCTATGCAGCTCATTATTCAAGGAATTAAGGAAGTGCAGCACAAACGGGTAGGCATTCCTGTTTCTAATCCAATGGGGTGGAAAAAAATCTTCCGTAGAAAAAAACAAGCAGAGAGGCAAGTGGAGGCTCCTTCAGAAGAAAGTTTTGTCTTTATTAACAGCGAACATCGTGCTCTGTAGGCAAATAGAAAAGTTAAACAAGCGTTTGATTAAGGATATTATGTGGTGTGAATGAGAAGGAGAGAGGCTTTGAGAACCCTAACGTTATCTAACGGAAAAACCATAGAAGTCGAATGCTTAAGCTGTGCATTAACAAGCGGTGAAATTGAACCGGATGGCGGTGTCGTTTACGAAACAGAACATTTTCACGCTCATCAGGACGTCGCCTACCCGATTAGAGGATTAATTATTCTAGCTTCAAAACGTCATATTAAAAGCTTCGATGAATTAACAGAGGCGGAACAGCAGGATTACATTCAAGTATTAACAAAAATAAGACGAGCCCAGCGTCAGGTATTAGGTATTGAGTATGTGTATTATTTCTATAATGAGGATACTACTCATCACTTCCATACGTGGATGGTGCCAAGGTATGAATGGATGTACGACTTTGGACATTCGGTTGAATCCGTTCGACCAGTGCTGCTTCACGCCCGTCGGGAAAGAAACGGGAAAGAGGATATTCAGGATGTTATGAAAGCTCTGCATGCTTTGAAAAACGAGTTAAACTCGTGACTGGTGTATCTAGACCTTATGCTAAAACAAAGAGTGAATTCTATGTTAAAATAGGAAAAAATCAGTCACGTCTAGAGGAGGTTCAGTTTGTCATGAAAGAATTCGATCAGTTTAAAAACAATGATGAGAAAAGCGATAAAAAGAAGAAGCAGTTTACAATTATTAAGGACGACTCTACGGATGGCCACGGTGGTTATGGGGTAGGCTCTATCAGTCTTGAGAATATGACACCGGTTATCGTGGATCCAAATGAAGAGAAGGCCTTTGTTGATATGGGGGCGCTGCATGCCCGCAGTGCGGTTGAGAAGCGTGTGAAGTTTATTACGGATCGTGAAGTTGTAGCCAATGGTTTGCTATACTGGATCGTCTGGGTTACGGTCGATAATCAGGAAGGAAAGCCAAGTTACTATGGAGTAGCTGGAAGTGAAATCGTCGTTGATCGTTCCATTAAACGAGGCTATAAGCTGATGCCTGAGCATGTGAACCATATGGACAAGTCCTTAAAAGGAAAATTTGTGGTTGATCATATGGATGAAAAATCTAAGACGATTCTCGGTGAGTATCTCCGTGAATTCAAGCCCGAACTATGGGAAAATACAAACCAGGAACTCAAAGACTCCCTTGGTGTCCAGTAAATCATAAGAAAAAGGCACTTTCCTCAGAGAAAGTGCTTTTTTTACTGTCCGATTTTATGGAATTGTATTAAAAACATGCGCTCTCATAGTATTAGATCCTCCAGATAAGCTCCCATTTGTGGAAGACTCAGTTTCGAGGTAAATGGGTCCATTATGTTAGATGGATAAGGGTTGGTGGGGAAATAACTCGCTTTCCTGTGGCCCTACATGACGTAGGGTCGATCGACGTTGCCACAGGACGTGGCGAATTTAGTCGATCCTCCTTTTTTCCATAAGCCTCCTCAGTCGTTTCACTCCTTGTGGGGTCTCACCTAGATCCTTCTCCCACGGGAGTCTCGCTATTTACCCACCAACCCAACTATAATTTTGTGAACGAACCTTTACAGAAGAGGAAAGATTTTCTCCTTAATTTACATTAAATGGTTTTATGACAAGCTATTGGGATTCATTATACCTAAAAATAGGTGTATAACCATATTTTCTAATGTCTCAACACGTAGGTAATGTATGAAGTGGTTTCGAGCTTCTGAATGGGCAAGGTCCGGAGGGGGACGATGAAGACTCCTGCGGGATGAACATGATCGGTGAGACCCCGGAGAGCGTTAGCTCGAGGAGGCTCAGCACATTCCCGCGGAAAGCGAAATCGTCCCCCGCAGGACCTTAATCTCACCAAGTATCTCGAAACTGAGTCTTCAACAATTCGGCCCTATTGTTAAAGACTCGAATTCGAGATGGTGTGGGAAAAAGTGATTTGGCCATCCTCAAAGCTTATAGAAAGCTTAACGGAACAAGTTTCACATTTAAGGAAGCTTGCCATAACAGACTTAAAGATTGACTATCCTGTAAATTCCAGTTTACGAAAGGTGATTTTGTGCTACAATAAGAACAAACGTTCGTGTTAAGGAGTTGATTAACTATGGATAGTCGCAATCGGGACCGGGGTACAATTAAGTGGACATCATTAATGCTGCCGGAGCACGTAGAGATGATAAGGAAATTATGGAAGGAAGATGAGCGGGTAGAGAAAGGAATGATGGATGAACAGAAAGCCATTGAGATTGATTTTTTACTGCAGCGGGCTTTGAACGACGATTTGACGGTACGGGTCAAAATTCATAATGGTTTTGAATATGAAGAGATTCCAATAAAAATGGAGTACATTCATAAGCTGAAGCGCAAAGTTTATGGGGTGCACTGGGAAACGAAAGAAAAAGTTCAAATTTCTCTGGATGATCTTACTGATGTTTCAATTATTTAGGTAAAAAAATGTTCACAAAATGTTCACTAAAAAATGATCGAAAGGGTACTCGGAATCTTGACGTACTGGCAGAATGGGTAATATATTTAGTAACACATGGTTATACATGTATTACTAGGACAAAGAAAACGACCGGGTTGCCGCCGGTCGTTTTCTTTGTCTTTTTTTAATTATTGCATGCAAGCCCTTCATCTAAAAGAACCAGTCTACTACATCCTTGAACCATGGATCGTTTTTAAACTCATTTTCGATTTCTTCTTTGTCCTTATCCTCATCTCCGCCGCAAACCTCTTTTGGAATGTCGCTTTTATCCATATACATGAGGCGTTCTTTTGGACAATTAGGGCCGGACTTGTGACCAGTTTCAGGATCAATATAAACCCCTTTCACACCCAGGGGCGGAATAAAGGCTGCGGAGGGTAGTGGTTCATGGATCGCCTCCATGGTGTCTGCCCAAACAGCTTTGGCATATCTTCTTTCGTTGAATGTTTCAAGTTTTCTTCCGCCTTCATCATGGCCCACCCAAACTCCTGATACAAATTGAGGGCTAAAGCCTATCATCCAGCTGTCATAATCCGTGGTACCGGATTTTCCACCGTACATACGAGTTAGTTTTCCTTTAATAGGAGTGCCTGTAACAGACGCATATCCATCAAGAGAAGAGTCAAACATCCCTGTCATCATGTGGGTAATCGTAAAGGCACGAGTAGGATCTATTTCCTTATCTTTATTAAAAACTGGCTGATATTCATAAAGTATATTTTCGTGCCGGTCTGTAATTTTCTCAATGGTATGCCCTTCAAGAGATTCAGAGCCTTTTACCATTTTTCCGTAGGCACTCACCATTTCATACAGAGAAATAGAGGTAGAACCAAGGGCAAGAGAAGGAACAGGTTTAGCTCGACTCGAAATTCCAAATGTGTCCAGTGTTTTCACCAGCTTGTCGGGCCCAATATCCATGTTGGTGGCTACAGCATAAATATTGTCAGAAACCGCCAGTGCCTGAGCCATTGTAATCGGTTTATCCGCGTACTGATCCCCAAAATTGGTTGGACTGTAGACTTTTCCGTTATCTCCTATTTGAAAATCAGTCGGTTTACTTTCGATCATTGTAACCGGCGAGTAGCCTTCTGCGAGCGCGGCGTAATATAGAAATGGTTTAATGGTCGATCCCACCTGGCGCTTAGCCTGTGTAGCTCGATTATAAGCACTGGTTTCATAATCTCGGCCGCCAATTAACGCTGTGACCGCACCGTTATGACTGTTCATAATAGCGGCAGCAATTTGGATATCTTCATCTGCTGATATATTTCGCTCAATTTGTTTTTCAAGCGTATTCTGGTGATCCTCTATGAGCGTGGTATGAATGTGATAGCCGCCTGTTTTAACTTCCTCGGCTGTAATATCTAGAATTCTGGCAGCCTCTGCGACGACCTGGTCCTGAAAGTAGGGAGCTGCTTCTTTCTCAGAGCTTTCAGAGTGATCCGAGTAGACAAGGCTTGCTTCCACCGCTTCATTTTTTTCAGAAGAAGTAATAAACCCGTTTTTCTCCATTTCTCCCAAGATCAATTTTTGCCGTGAGGCCGCGTTTTCCGCATTGTTCAGAGGAGAATAATAGCTGGGACCTTTCGGAACGCCTGCAAGCATAGAGGCTTCGGTCAGCGTTAATTCCTCTGCGTTTTTATTAAAATAATAACGGCTCGCTGCTTCAATTCCATAGGCTCCATGGCCATAGTAGATTGTGTTTAAGTAGCCTTCCAGAATTTCATCTTTATTATAAAAGATCTCCAGTCTGAGGGCATAGAGAGCCTCTTGGATTTTTCTCTTCCATGTTTTATCATGTGATAAATAAAGATTACGAGCGTACTGCTGAGTAATGGTGCTCGCTCCTTCCACCATTCTCATCTGTTTAAGGTCGGTTAAAGCAGCACCAGCAATTCGTTTGAAATCAAAGCCGAAATGATCGTAGAATCGACGGTCCTCAATAGCGATTGTCGCTTCTTTAATAGCATCCGGCATTTCGTCTACGGTAATCCAGTATCGTTCTTCCGCTCCGTGGTCTTCCCCAATGATATTCTCTCCCTGACTATAATAAACCGTATTCTGCTCAGTCATTAGGGAAGGAGGACCCTGGGTAATGGCGAACCCTAAGACAAACACAATTCCGGCTCCTGTTAACACAAGACCGATCAATGTCCATTTGAGCGCTCGCTTTGACCAGCGGTATGTTGTTCGTATAAAAAGGATCATTCTTCTAGACTCCCAACTGTTAAGAATGAATAAAGACTGCTATTATTATGTGAGAATACGTAGTAAAATAAACCTCTCATGACGAATTATGTAATAGAGAACTATGGATATACAAAGGAGAATGCATAGATGAGCACGTGGTTTACTGAGAAGCAAACAGAAAATTTCGGAATAACGGCTAAAGTTAAACAGTCCCTTCATAATGAAAAAACAGACTTTCAAGAGTTAGACATGCTTGAGACAGAAGAGTGGGGCAACATGCTCGTACTCGACGACATGGTTATGACCACGGAAAAAGATGAGTTTGTTTACCATGAGATGCTTGCCCATGTGCCGCTCCATACTCATCCGAGCCCGAAACAGGTTCTTGTAGTAGGCGGTGGAGATGGCGGTGTGATTCGTGAAGTATTGAAGCATGAAAGTGTTGAAAAAGCCACGCTTGTAGAAATTGACGGGAAAGTTATAGAATACTCCAAACAATACCTACCTTCTATTGCCGGTGCTCTGGACGATGAGCGGGTAGAGGTTAAGGTAGCAGATGGCTTCATGCATATTGCGGAAAGTGAACGTGCTTATGACATCATTATGGTAGATTCTACGGAACCCGTGGGTCCTGCTGTTAATCTATTTTCAAAAGGCTTCTACGAAGGAATCGCGAAAGCATTAAAAGAAGACGGAATCTTCGTTGCTCAGACTGATAACCCCTGGTTTAAGGCTGATTTAATTCGACAGGTTTACGGAGATGTGAAAGAAACATTTCCGATCACCAAAGTGTACACGGCCAATATACCAACTTACCCAAGCGGGCTTTGGACGTTTACCATGGGGAGTAAAATCTATGATCCGCTGCAGGTGCCTGCTCATCGGTTTGCAGAGATGGAAACGAAGTATTATACAGAGGAGCTTCACCAGGCCTGTTTTGCTTTACCCAAATTCGTTAAAGACTTGACGAAAGGGTGAGTTCGATGAGATTTGATGAAGCCTATTCTGGAAAAGTTTTTATCATGAGCCGGGCTTCCGAACAGGAAGCGGATGCCGTAATTTACGGGATGCCAATGGACTGGACGGTCAGCTTCCGTCCAGGCTCCCGATTTGGCCCGAGCCGCATTCGCGAAGCCTCGATTGGGCTTGAAGAATACAGTCCTTATCTGGATAGACATTTAGAGGAAATTAAGTACCACGATGCAGGTGATTTGCTTCTCCCCTTTGGGAATCCCCAGAAAAGTATTGATATTATTGAAGATTATATGGATGAACTTCTGGAGAAAGGGAAAATACCTTTCGGACTAGGCGGCGAGCATCTGGTCACTTGGCCCGTCTTAAAAGCGATGTACAGGAAATATCCAGAGCTTGCTGTCCTTCATATTGATGCTCACGCTGACCTCAGGGAGGAATATGAAGGCGAGGCGCTATCCCATTCTACTCCTCTTAGGAAAGCGTGCGAGCTGATCGGAGCTGAAAATGTGTATTCATTCGGTATCCGCTCAGGGATGAGGGAAGAGTTTCAATATGCTGAAGAAAGCGGTATGTTCATGGCGAGATATGAAGTGTTTGAGCCTTTGCAAAAAATTCTACCGAAACTATCTGGGCGACCCGTGTATGTAACCATTGATATTGATGTGCTTGACCCCGCTTATGCTCCGGGTACAGGGACAGCAGAAGCAGGAGGGATTTCCTCTAAGGAGCTTCTTGCTTCGATTCATGAGATTGCAGGCAGCGATTTAAACGTGGTAGGGGCTGACCTTGTTGAAGTGGCTCCCGCTTATGATCCGACTGAAAAGACCCCGATCGCAGCCAGTAAATTCTTACGCGAAATGCTTTTGGGGTTTGTAAAATAAATGATAGAATGAAACAGCCGCTATGATTTTTCATAGGGGCTTTTCTATATGAGATGAATAAAGGAGCGCTTCTTTTGGATAAAAAGATTATAGGCATTACGCTTACGTATGCCATTATCATGATGAGTCTTATTCTTGTAACGTTTATAGGGGAATGGAACCCTTCAGGATATAGTTATTCGCTTAGTAATGAGACACTAACAATTGAAAAAGGACTAGTTTCTAAAGAAACCACTGAAATTGCTATCGAAGATCGAATCGATCAAGCAATCAGCTTTTCGTTATCCATCTCCGAGGAGAATCAGCAGTGGAGGATGGATGTCATTGTTATTGGCCTGTTGCTGCCATTTCTATTGTTATTGTTTGTTCCAGACCGCCGCCCATTTAAGAAACAATTATCTTATCCCTGGTTTGCGCTGATTGTCGCAGCACTTGTCGTGTTATACGCAAGTTATAGTGTACCGGCCCATATCACGGAGATTAGTGATATCCAAAATCAGGTGGACGCGTTGGTTCAAGAGTAACGAAGCCAGGGGCTACTCTTGCGTTTTTGTGAATGAATTCTTATAATAAACAAGTTATAGTGTACGTAAACCCTTTGGAGGGAGGACGAAGAAAAAATGACAAGTAATGCTAAGGACATCCAGGTGCAGCTCGTTACGGAAATCAGAGACACGGATCGCAAAGAGACGATGGAAGTAAACGAAGCCGGTCAATTTTTTGCGCGTGGCCAGACTCAAGTGATTACTTTTACAGAACATCCTGATGAAGGGGATCCTGTAAATACGATGATCACCGTTAAGCCAGGGCATGTCAGTATAAAGCGAAGCGGTGGTATAGATATGCGTCAGGTTTTTCAGCCTGAAGTAGAAACAGAGAATTTATATCATCATACTTATGGTGATTTCCATATGAAAACTTATACAGAAGAAATGGAGTTCAGTTCCCTTGATGAAGCAATGGGCGGCCGATTATTTCTTCATTATCAGATGACTTTGAATCATGAAGTAACGCAGGATCATCGATTGACATTGACGTTTGAGGAGGAGAGTGGATCATGAATATCGTTGAACAAATGGAAGAAAATCTGAAGAAGGAAATCGTCCGCGCCGTGCTTTCAGCTGAGCTTGCCGGAGAAGGGGAAATGCCGGAGGTTGTATTAGAACAGCCAAAGGATAAAGCTCACGGCGATTATGCCACAAACATGGCGATGCAGCTCGCCAGAATAGCAAAGAAGAACCCTCGTGCAATTGCTTCAGAGCTAGTTGAACAATTTGATCGATCACAAGCCTCAATAGAAAAGATAGAAATTGCAGGCCCAGGCTTCATTAATTTCTATATGAACAATCAGTACTTAACTGAACTGGTTCCTTCCATTCTCGAAGCGGACAGTCAGTATGGCCGCAGCGAGAGTGGAAAAGGTCATAAGGTTCAAGTAGAATTTGTCTCCGCTAACCCGACTGGAACCTTGCACCTTGGACATGCAAGGGGAGCAGCAGTAGGGGACTCATTATGCAACGTGCTGGATGCTGCAGGCTACGATGTTTCCAGAGAGTACTATATTAACGACGCCGGGAACCAAATGGCTAATCTCGCTCTTTCTGTAGAAGCACGTTACATGCAGGCATTAGGGAAAGATTGGGAGATGCCGGAAGATGGATATCACGGCCGTGATATCGTAGAACTCGGGAAAAAGCTTGCTTCTGAAGCAGGAGAAAAATGGACAGAGGAATCTGAAGAAGATCGTTTGAAGTTCTTCCGTGAGTACGGTTTACAATATGAATTGAATAAGATTAAAACGGATCTGGAAGAATTCAGAGTCCCTTTTGATGAATGGTTCTCAGAAACTTCGCTATATGAAGGCGACCGGATTGAAAATGCACTGCAGGTTCTGAAAGAAAAAGACTATGTCTATGAAAAAGATGGAGCCACCTGGTTTGAGACGACAAAATTCAGCGATGATAAAGATCGCGTACTCATTAAAAATGATGGCACGTACACCTATCTGACACCGGATATCGCGTATCACAAAAACAAACTGGACCGCGGCTTTGATACACTTATCAATATTTGGGGTGCTGATCATCATGGCTATATTCCACGTATGAAAGCAGCTATTCAAGCCCTGGGCTATGATGAAGATACACTTGAAGTAGAGATTATTCAAATGGTCAATCTCTTCCAGAATGGCGAGAAGGTAAAAATGAGTAAGCGTACAGGAAAAGCAGTTACGCTACGTGAATTGATGGAAGAAGTCGGTATTGATGCGATGCGTTATTTCTTCTCTATGCGTTCCAGCGACTCGCATTTGGATTTTGATATGGACCTCGCCCGCTCAGAATCTAATGAAAATCCAGTTTATTATGTGCAGTACGCTCATGCCCGCATATGTACGATGCTGAAACAGGCAGAGGAAAAGGGATTAATGGATGGTACGTTTAACGGAAGTCTTTTAACAGCTGAAAAAGAAGAGGATCTACTAAAAAGACTTGGTGAATTTCCGCAGCTGGTCGCAGATGCTGCAGAAAAAAGAACTCCTCACCGTGTGACTCAGTATGCTTTTGATCTAGCCTCTAATCTTCACAGTTTCTACAATGCGGAGAAAGTACTCGATCAGGAAAATCCGGAACTTACAGCTTCACGGCTTTCCCTAATGAAAGCTGTTCGCATTACGCTGAGCAATGCGCTGAAAATCATCGGCGTTTCAGCACCAGAACAGATGTAAGTTCATAAAATGACTAAAGGGCGTCTTCGCATAAAAAAAGAGCAGGGCGCTCTTTTTTTTGTGGCATTCCTTATGAGTGCATAAAGCTGTCCGGTTGATTGATAAAATAGGAACAATAAAGTTTGGTATTGAAAGAAAGCGTAAAGGATAGATGATGAAAAGGAGGACGAACTTGTGAAAGAAATTATTTTAGCTTTAGTCACTGGTTTAGTCGTTGGCATTGTGTTCGCGGCTTTAAAACTTCCGATCCCAGCCCCGCCGGCACTGGCTGGAGTAGCTGGTATCGTCGGTATATACTTAGGTTTTAAAGTTATGATGTGGATAGGACCTGTGTTTACGGAAATCTTTAAATAAATCAAAGTAAAGGTCGCAGCGTGGCTGCGATTTTTTCATTGATTTTTGTGCTTAGAGAGCGATTTTTAAGCCAGCTTTCATCAAATAGTATGGCATCTTTCATATCTTGAAAATAATCTTCACGAACGGCAGCGATAAACGTTTTGTCATAGACGTAAGTGTTCACTTCTTTATTTAAAAAGAAGCTTCTTCTGTCAAAATTAGCAGTACCTATATCTGCAAATTCTCCATCCACTATGAATACTTTTGAATGGTAAAATCCTGCATCAAAAAATTTAATTTGGGCTCCTCTTTGATAAAGCTCGTTTAGAAAAACGATCCCGGCTTCCTTAACAAACGGATGATCTGATTTCATAGGGACCAGAATGTGTAGTTCAATTCCGTTTTTTAAAGCATTTTTTAACGATTGAAGCAGTTCAGGGGTAGGAATGAAGTAAGGCGTACCAATGATAATTTCTTTTGAAGCAGAGTGGATCATTCGCTTGAATTCCTCCGTCACACCGATTCCATCTGTGGCGACCACACATACTTTCTTTCCTTCAGAGTGATTTGTATTGATAACAGTTAACTTCTCCCCAGTTGATTCTTCCCAGTCTTTTATGAACACTGCATGCAGTTTCTCCACAACTTCCCCCGTATAACGCAAATGGTAATCACGCCAGTCTCCAAATTTAGGGTTATGGCCAGTATAGTTGCTCCCCACATTAAACCCTCCGATATAGGCGACTTTTCCATCAATCACTGTAATTTTTCGGTGGTTTCTCCGATTTAAATGATAGAAAAACAATGGGAATCCAGGTTTTTCAGCAAATGCAAAGTGAACTCCAGCTTCTTTAAGTTCATTCCTTATCTGTTTATTGATCTGATAACACCCCAGGCGATCACCAAGTAGACGAACGGCTACTCCTTCCTGCGCCTTTTTCTTTAATAAGTCTAAAAAATTTCTGCCAAGTTCATCCTGATCAATGATAAAAAAACTGATGTCGACTCTTACTTTAGCATCAGTAATATCCTGAAAGAATGATTCAAAGAGCGTTAATCCTTCAGAAAAAAGTTCGTATTGACCGTGTGTCTTTACAATATTTATCGGATTTCCTGTTTTATTGTGGGATATTTGTCCCATTTTAAAATCTGCAATTAACAGTAAAATAAAGGTAGTGATGCTAATTAGTATGATTACGACTATCATGATTCCACCTCCCAATGCCATCTGCCACTTAGTCTTCCCATATGATCTCTTTTCAATAGGAAAAAAATGAAAACATGTTGACTGAATGCTCATTCATAATTTATAGTAAAGCTATAAGATTCAGAAATTTCTAAGTTTCTGATCAGATAAAATGGAGAATCGCATCTGCGATAACAACCAAGAGGGGGAGAACAAATGAATCCGTTGTTACTTGCAAACTGGATTTTGTTCCTTGGCGTTACGATTTATGGATTATACTTATTTGTAAGCGTTGTCCGTACACGTATCGCTTATATTAAGATGGGGAAGAAATTTGAGTTTGATGGTAAGATTAAAAGACGTCTGCAGAAGATTGGGATTTATGTGTTTGGTCAAAAGAAACTGTTGAAGGACAAGAAATCTGGAGCTATTCACGTTATGATGTTCTACGGTTTTATACTTGTTCAGTTTGGGGCCATTGATTTTATTTGGAAAGGACTGGCTCCTGACTCGCATTTACCGCTTGGGCCGTTTTATCCAGGATTTACATTTTTTCAGGAAATTGTAACGCTAACGATTATTGTAGCTGTGATTTGGGCGTTTTACCGCCGTTATATAGAAAAACTCGTCCGTTTAAAGAGAAGTTTTAAAGCAGGACTTGTACTTATTTTTATTGGAACATTGATGTTCACGGTTCTTGTAGGTAATGGTATGGGAATGATCTGGCACGGCCATGAAGGGGCCTGGACAGAACCTGTTGCGACGGTTATTGCAAGCGCTTTCGCTTGGCTTCCTCCGGCAGCTGCTGCTACTGTATTCTTTATTATGTGGTGGATTCACCTCCTCATTCTGCTTACTTTCCTTGTGTATGTGCCGCAATCCAAGCATGCGCACTTGCTGGCAGCACCAGTTAACGTTTTCTTAAGCCGTGAAGATCCTCCAGGTAAACTGAAACCTATTAATTTTGAAATGGATGAAGAAGCAGACGAAGAGGATGTTTCCTTTGGTGTTGGAAAAATTGAGGAATTGAACCAACTGCAGATGATTGATCTGTATGCCTGTGTGGAGTGTGGACGCTGTACCAATGTCTGTCCTGCTTCCGGATCAGGTAAAATGCTCTCACCAATGGATTTACTTATTAAAATGAGAGATCATTTGACTGAAAAAGGTGCCGCTGTTACGGGGCAGTCACCCTGGGTTCCTGCTTATGCCTTCTCAGGCACGGAAGGAAACACATTGGCTCAGATGGCACGCACTAAGGGGACAGATGAAGCGGCAGCTGCTGTGGAAGCTGCTCATAATAAAAACTTAATCGGCGATGTCATTACTGAGGAAGAGTTATGGGCCTGCACCACTTGTCGTAATTGTGAAGATGCATGCCCGGTTATGAATGAACACGTAGATAAGATCATCGACCTTCGCCGCTATCTTGTTCTTACAGAAGGAAAAATGGATCCTGATGGTCAAAGAGCGATGATGAATATTGAACGCCAGGGGAATCCGTGGGGACTTTCCAAGAAGGAAAGAGAAGACTGGAGAAGCCTTGATGAAGAAGCTCATATCCCTACAGTAAAAGAACTGAAGAAATCAGGAGAAGAATTCGAATATCTTTTTTGGGTCAGTTCAATGGGATCTTACGATAACCGGAGTCAGAAAATCGCCGTTGCTTTTGCTAAGCTTATGAATAAAGCCGGCATTAAATTTGCCATTCTCGGTAATAAAGAGCAAAATTCCGGTGATACAGCACGCCGCATGGGTAACGAGTTTCTATTCCAGGAACTGGCTGAGAAAAATATGAAAGAATTTGAGAAGAATGATGTGAAAAAAATTATTACCATTGATCCCCATGCTTATAACATTTTCAAGAATGAGTATCCGGATTTTGGTCTTGAAGCGGAAGTTTATCACCATACGGAAATGCTTTCTGAATGGTTGAAAGAAGGGCGCCTGAAGCCTGAAGGTGTAGTGAATGAAAAGATTACCTACCACGACAGCTGTTACTTGGGCCGTTACAACGAAGTATATCAACCACCTCGCGAAGTACTCGAAATGATTCCGGGCGTAGAGGTTGTCGAAATGAAGCGTAATCGATCCAATGGAATGTGCTGTGGAGCTGGCGGAGGCATGATGTGGATGGAAGAGAAATCAGGGAACCGTGTTAACGTAGCTCGTACAGAACAGGCTCTTGAAGTGGAACCAACGATGATTTCAAGTGGATGTCCATTCTGTCTCACCATGTTATCGGATGGTACTAAAGCTAAAGAAGTGGAAGAAGAAGTGAGTACAATGGATATAGCAGAGATCCTGGCCAAATCCATTTTTGAATCAACAGAGGAAAAGACAGCGTAATTAGTTGGAAGATCTGGTCAAATATCAGAAAAAAATTATGAAAATTGTGGAAAGTGTACACTATTTTAGGTACACTTTCCTTATGAGGACAAATTGAGCGAGCGTTCAATCGCCAATTTTGAAAGCGTTATCACAAAGGGGAGGAATTTAAAAATGCGTAAAACAGTAATCGTTTCAGGGGCTCGTACTCCATTTGGAAAATTCGGGGGCGCTCTTGCTCCTTTAACCGCTTCTCAGCTTGGAGGTATCGTGATTAAAGAGGCTTTAACGCGTGCTGGATATAAGGGTGAAGACGTAGATGAAGTGATCATGGGAAGCGTTTTACAAGGAGGACAGGGACAACTGCCATCCCGCCAGGCTGCGCGTGAAGCGGGAATTCCATGGCACGTGAAAACAGAGACAGTCAATAAGGTGTGCGCCTCTGGAATGCGGAGTGTAACGATGGCTGATCAGTTCATCCGTTTAGGCGAAGAGGATGTCATCGTAGCGGGCGGAATGGAAAGCATGAGTAATGCTCCTTATTTCATGCCAAAAGCACGATGGGGATTACGCATGGGGGACGCTCCTGTTAAAGATATGATGGTACACGATGGTCTCACCTGTTCATTCGAGAATGTGCATATGGGTAACTACGGAAACCGTACAGCTGAGGAATTCGAGTTAACACGTGAAGCGCAAGATGAGTGGTCGTATAACAGTCATCAGCGCGCATCCCAGGCCATTGAAAACGGAACGATGAGTGAGGAAATCGTGTCTGTAGAAGTGCCGCAGCGAAAAGGGGACCCGATTGTGGTCGACACAGACGAAGCACCACGAAAAAATACAACGGTAGAAGCTCTATCTAAACTGCGCCCTGTGTTCGACCAAAATGGAACGATTACGGCTGGTAATGCGCCGGGTGTCAACGATGGAGCATGTGCGATGCTGCTCATGTCTGATGAAAAAGCAAACGAACTAGGGTTGGAATCCCTGGCCACTGTCCTTGCTCATGATGAAATTGCCGTGGAAGCTCAAGACTTCCCGCAAACCCCGGGTCTGGTCATTAATAAACTATTGAAAAAAGCAGGAAAATCCATAGAAGACATTGATTTATTCGAAGTGAATGAAGCATTTGCAGCGGTGTCCTTAGCCAGCGGCAAAATCGCAGGCCTTGATCCTGAGAAAGTAAATGTGAACGGTGGAGCTGTAGCGCTTGGGCACCCGATCGGTGCAAGTGGAGCTCGAATTTTACTTACGCTTGCTTATGAATTGAAGCGCCGCGGAGGCGGCCTTGGAATTGCGGCTATTTGTTCCGGCGGCGGCCAGGGCGATGCCGTACTAATCGAAGTGCCAAAGGGATAAAGGAGGAGCTGCGGAATGTCAATTAACAAAATCATGGTCATCGGTGCAGGGCAAATGGGCGCAGGTATTGCACAGGTATTTGCTCAATCAGGCCTGCAGGTAAAGTTAAATGATTTAAATCAGGACGCTTTAGATAATGGGCTGGATGGAATTAAAAAGAGGCTGGATCGAGCTGTGGAAAAAGGAAAGTTGTCGACTGAAGATAAAAATGAGGCAATGGAAAGGCTTTCAGGCACGACAGATATGCACGAAGCATCTGACTGTGATCTCGTAGTCGAAGCCGTGGTTGAAAATATGGATATAAAAACAAAAGTATTCAAGAGTCTGGATGAAATTATGCCTGACCATGCCATCTTAGCGTCGAATACATCTTCGCTTCCCATTACTGAGATTGCAGCATCAACAAATCGTCCTTCGCAGGTTATTGGAATGCACTTTATGAATCCAGTACCGGTAATGAAGCTGGTGGAAATCATCCGTGCCATCCAGACCAGTGACGAAACCTATCAAGCGATCGAAGATTTAACGAAAAAAATAAATAAATCGCCCGTTGAAGTAGAAGATTTTCCTGGTTTTGTTTCTAACCGCATCCTGATGCCTATGATTAATGAAGCGATTTACACCGTTCACGAAGGCGTAGCATCTCCGGAAGATGTGGACACAGTGATGAAGCTTGGTATGAACCATCCAATGGGTCCTTTGACTTTGGCTGATTTTATCGGTCTTGATACATGTCTGTATATTATGGAAGTCTTGCATGAAGGGTTCGGAGACAGCAAGTACCGGCCGTGTCCGCTGCTACGGAAATATGTGAAGGCAGGCTGGCTTGGAAAGAAATCGGGTCGAGGTTTTTACAGCTACGAATAACAGGTGAAGGAGACGGTGACGATGAATTTAACGTTTACAGATGAACAAGAGATGATGCGGAAGATGGTCCGTGATTTTGCTGAAAAAGAGGTCGCGCCCGCGGTTGAACGTATGGAGCAGGAAGATCGTTTTCCTGCCGAGCTGATCCCGAAGATGGGGGAGCTTGGCTTAATGGGAATTCCTATTCCGGAGAAGTACGGCGGAGCGGAAATGGATTATATATCTTATATTATAGCGATCCACGAGATCTCTAAGGTAAGTGCAACTCTTGGCGTCATTTTATCTGTTCATACGTCTGTGGGAACAAATCCGATTTTATATTTCGGTACCGAAGAGCAGAAAAATAAATACATTCCGAAGCTTGCAAGCGGCGAGTTCTTAGGTGCTTTTGCCCTGACCGAGCCAAGTGCAGGATCAGATGCTGGAAGTCTTAGAACGCGTGCTGTTAACAAGGGAGATCATTATGTTTTAAATGGATCGAAGGTATTCATTACAAATGGCGGGCATGCGGATACATTTATTGTATTTGCCCGTACGAACCCTGATATTCCAAGTGGAAAAGGATTAAGCGCTTTTATCATTGAACGGGATACGCCAGGATTTTCAATTGGTAGAGCAGAGAAGAAAATGGGAATGCATGGTTCAAGCACGGTGGAGTTAAATTTTGATCAATGTAAAGTTCCTGTTTCACAACTTCTAGGTGAAGAGGGAGAAGGTTATAAAATCGCCTTATCAAACTTAAATATGGGGAGAATTGGGATTGCTGCACAAGCTCTGGGTATTGCAGAAGCGGCTTATGAGCACGCTGTCGCCTACGCGAAGGAACGCGAGCAGTTTGGACGCCCCATTGCCAAGCACCAGGGAGTTTCGTTTAAGCTCGCTGATATGGCTACAGAAGTAGAGGCTTCTAAACTTCTTGTCTATCATGCGGCCTCTTTACAAGCGGCAGGAGTAAAATGCGGAAAAGAAGTGTCGATGGCTAAATTGATGGCATCTAAAACGGCGGTCAAATCAGCAATTGAAGCTGTGCAGGTGTACGGAGGATATGGATACACAGAGGATTACGCTGTGGAACGCTTTTTCAGGGATGCCAAAGTTTGCGAAATTTACGAAGGAACAAGTGAAATCCAGCGCATCGTGATCAGCAACCATTTGATTAGAGACTGAGGGGGAGACGAGAATGAATTTTACACTGACAGAAGAACAGGAAATGCTGAGGAAAATGGTAAGAGACTTTGCTAAAAATGAAGTAGAACCTACGGCAGCAGAACGTGATGAAGAAGAAAGATTTGATCGTGAAATTTTCGATAAAATGGCGGAGCTTGGATTAACTGGAATTCCATGGCCTGAAGAATATGGAGGGATAGGATCTGACTTCGTAAGCTACGCGATCGCTGTTGAGGAATTATCTCGTATTTGCGCCTCTACAGGGGTCACATTGTCTGCTCATATATCATTAGCCAGCTGGCCGATTTATAAGTTTGGGAATGAAGAACAGAAGAAGACCTACCTATCCCAACTCGCAACGGGAGAAAAACTAGGCGCTTATGCATTATCTGAGCCTGGAGCTGGAAGTGACGTTTCCTCCATGAAAACTCAAGCGAAATTAGATGGCGACCACTATGTGCTGAATGGTAATAAAGTGTGGATTACAAACGGTGGAGTGGCAGACATTTATATCGTATTTGCAAAAACCGACCCAGAAGCAGGGGGACGCGGGGTCAGCGGGTTTATCGTTGAGAAAGGAACGCCGGGATTTTCGTTTGGTAAGAAAGAGAAAAAGCTTGGTATCCGTTCTTCGCCGACAACCGAACTTATCTTTGAAGATTGTAAAATTCCTAAAGAAAACCTGCTCGGAAAAGAGGGGGAAGGTTTTAAAATTGCGATGATGACGTTAGACGGGGGAAGAAACGGTATAGCGGCTCAGGCAGTAGGAATTGCGCAGGGAGCATTGGATGAAGCGGTCGCCTATGCAAAAGATCGAGAGCAATTCGGCAAGCCGATTGCGAAGCTTCAGGGCATTTCTTTTAAGTTAGCCGATATGGCAACAGAGATAGAAGCGGCCCGTCTGCTCACTTACCAGGCAGCGTATTTTGAATCAGAAGGACTCCCATATTCAAAAGCTTCTGCCATGGCCAAATTGTATGCAGGGGATGCAGCGATGAGAATTACCACAGAAGCCGTACAAGTACATGGAGGCTATGGATACACCAAAGATTACCCTGTGGAACGTTATATGCGTGATGCGAAAATTACGCAGATTTATGAAGGGACGCAGGAAATCCAGCGTCTTGTAATCGGCCGAATGGTCAGCAGCTAACGAAAAAAGCTTCAAGCGGAAAGGGGCTGTCCCATGCATCCACTTGCAGAACGAATTCAAAAACAGGATATGCGAGCCCTTGCCCGCGCTATTACTCTTGTTGAAAATGATGATGACCAGAAATTAACATTCATGAGCGATATCTTTTCCATTAAAAAATCAGCTCATTACATCGGAATTACCGGGTCTCCGGGGGCAGGCAAGAGTTCAATGATTAACAGGCTTTTAACCTATTTACGCAGTCTGGATCTGAGTGTCGCGGTTATAGCGGTAGATCCTACAAGTCCATTCAGCGGCGGATCGCTGCTTGGGGACCGAACCAGAATGAACCAGCATTTCATGGATCCCGGGATTTTCATTCGCAGTATGGCGACAAGAGGGAGCCTGGGAGGGCTTGCGCGCGCCACCAAGGACGCGATCCGCATCTGTGACGCGTACGGATTTGATATAGTTCTCGTTGAAACGGTAGGGGTCGGTCAATCCGAACTGGATATTATGAAAGTTGTGGATACGACAGGACTCGTTTTAACTCCCAACAGCGGGGATGTGCTCCAAATCTTTAAAGCAGGCATTATGGAAATAGCTGACCTATTTGTTATTAATAAAGCGGATCTTCCTGGAGTCGAAAAGCTGAAGACAACCCTTGAGGAGTATATGATGATTGCTCAGCCTAAAGGGTGGGTGCCGCCTATAGTACAGACAATTTCCACAGAGAACCAGGGTATGGCTGAATTATATAGTCGTATGAAAGAGCATCAGGACTATCTTTATGAAACAAATCAAGGGTTCAAACGAAGGAAGCAGCAACTGACGCTTGAAGTCTATGAATTGATTCGTGAGGAAGTGTGGCGCGAAGTGAGAGATGCCATCGAAAAGGATTCTGCTAAGCTCAAGTCATTGAACGACGTGGAGGCAGATCCATACCAGCTGGCACACTCCTGGTTTCAAGAATGGATGAGTAAAGGAGAATGACGATGGCTGAAAACCAAGTTCCCTCTTCTATAAAAGATGAAGTCCTGGTTATAAAACGAAGAAATCAGATGATTAAAGGAGCGGTTACCCTATTTATTGAAAAAGGGTTCCACAAAACAACCACCCGTGAAATAGCGAAAGCATCTGGTTTTAGTATCGGTACCCTTTATGAATATATCCGTAAAAAGGAAGACGTGCTCTTTCTGGTCTGTGATTCTATTTACCAGCGCGTAAAGGAACGTATGGAAGCTTCTATTGATCCCACCCAGACAAGTATAAAGAGTCTAATTCATGCCATACAGTCCTATTTTCAGCTTATGGACGATATGCAGGATGAAGTTCTTGTGATGTATCAGGAAGTTAAATCACTCTCACGCGAGGCACAGGACTATGTCCTTCAAAAAGAACGAGATATGGTAGCCATGCTTGAGCAAGTGATTTTGAACAGCTTACCTGAACATCACTCAAAAGAGGAAGTTAAGCTGATTGCTAATAATATATTTGTGCAAGGACAAATGTGGGGGTTCAGGCGTTGGATTCTGCAGCGTTCTTTTACGCTGGAATCTTATACAGAAGGGCAAATTCAATTGCTCCTTCAAGGTCTGGACACCAGGGAAAGAGAACGATCCTAACTAAAGGAGGAATTCGGACATGGAACAACCAACGGTTTATCAGCCGAAAAACCCCGTCCGTTTTGTGACTGCATCCAGCTTGTTTGATGGACACGATGCTTCCATCAATATTATGAGACGTATTCTGCAATCTACAGGAGCAGAAGTGATTCACCTCGGCCATAACCGCTCTGTTGAAGATGTGGTAAATGCGGCTGTGCAGGAAGATGTGCAGGGGATTGCTATTTCCTCTTATCAAGGCGGGCATGTGGAATACTTTAAATATATGGTTGATTTGCTAAATCAAAAAGGAGCAGGACACATACGTGTTTACGGCGGAGGGGGAGGCGTAATCATTCCAAGGGAGATTAAAGAGCTGCATGACTACGGAGTCGCTCGAGTATTCTCACCGGAAGATGGACGCACGCTAGGTCTGCAGGGAATGATTAATCAGATGATTGAAGAATGTGATTTTATTCCACCCCTTAACGTAGAAAAAGGAATTGAGGAATTGACAGAGGGAAATCACCAGGCGATCGCCCGGTTTATTACGTATGTAGAAAACACCCCGAAAGAAGAGCGGGAAGCCGTTGCCGCTTTTGAAACCGCTGTTGAAAATACGCAGGAAAAGACGATCCCTGTCCTTGGTATTACAGGCACAGGAGGAGCAGGAAAAAGCTCACTTACCGATGAATTAATTCGTCGCTTTATTAATGAAATTCCTGATAAAAAGATAGCTATCCTTTCTGTGGACCCCACGAAAAAGAAAACAGGCGGAGCCCTTTTGGGTGACCGTATTCGTATGAATGCCATTTTCAACCCAAGGGTTTATATGAGATCACTTGCTACGCGGGAAGCACGTTCGGAACTTTCTACTGCCGTGGAAGAATCGATTCATGTTCTTAAGGCTGCCGGCATGGACATGGTCATTGTAGAAACGAGCGGGATTGGCCAGGGCGATGCTGCGATTACCGATATTACCGATTTATCAATGTATGTCATGACTTCTGAATTTGGGGCGCCGTCTCAACTTGAGAAAATTGATATGATTGATTTTGCTGATTTTATCGTGATCAACAAATTTGAACAAAAAGGTTCTGAAGATGCTATGAACCAGGTTAAGAAGCAGTATCAGAGAAGTCACATGCTGTTTCATGAAGACGAGACACAATTTCCTGTTTACGGAACAATTGCGAGTCAATTTAATGATCCTGGTACCAACACTCTGTTTGCAGCCATTGTTGATCAGTTAAACGATAAATTCTCCTGGCAGGACGACACCTCTTTTGAGCGCGTAAGCAAAGTGGAGAAGCAGAACGTAATTATTCCTAATGATCGAAAACAATACTTACGAGATCTTTCACTTGCCGTTCGTGATTATCATGAAAACGCAAAAACGCAGGCAGAAAAAGCCCGCAAGCTTTACCAATTGAAAGGCACGCTTGAAGAGCTTGAGGACGATGCCGCAAAAGCGAGTATCGAGCGTCTGGTTGAAGATTATGAACGAACAATAGACCGCGAGGCGAAAGAAAAGCTGGATGACTGGGATGATCTTCATAAGCGTTACAGCGGAGACACCTACACGTTTAAAGTGAGAGAAAAGGAAATTACCATGGATCTTACGACCGAAAGCTTGACCGGTTTGAAAGTTCCTAAAGTCGCACTACCTAAATATTCGGATTGGGGTGACCGAGTCAACTGGCTCCTCAGGGAAAATGTTCCTGGTGCTTTTCCGTTTACCGCTGGAGTATTCCCGTTCAAACGTAAAGGAGAAGATCCGAAACGCCAGTTTGCCGGGGAAGGTACACCGGAGCGCACCAACCGCCGATTCCATTATTTATCTGAGGGAGACGAAGCTAAGCGTTTGAGTACAGCTTTTGATTCGGTCACGCTCTACGGTGAAGACCCGGATGAGCGACCTGATATTTACGGTAAAGTCGGGGAAAGCGGCGTAAATATTTGTACACTTGAAGATATGAAAAAGCTGTATGATGGGTTTGATTTAATTGATCCAACTACTTCAGTTTCCATGACCATTAACGGCCCTGCTCCCATTATTTTAGCGATGTTTTTCAATACAGCCATTGATCAGCAGCTTGATAAATTCCGGGAAGAGCATGGACGTGAACCTAATTCTGAAGAAGCGGAAGAGGTGAAAGCCCGGACGATTAATGTGGTTCGAGGTACCGTTCAGGCAGATATTCTAAAAGAAGATCAGGGTCAGAATACGTGTATCTTTTCTACAGAATTTGCACTTCGTATGATGGGGGATATTCAGCAGTATTTTATTGATCATCAAGTGCGAAATTATTATTCCGTTTCTATATCCGGGTATCATATTGCAGAAGCAGGAGCGAACCCGATTACGCAGCTCGCGTTCACACTCGCAAATGGTTTTACGTATGTCGAATATTATTTGAGCCGCGGCATGGACATCAACAAATTCGCACCTAACCTTTCTTTCTTTTTCTCAAATGGACTGGATCCGGAATATACCGTTCTCGGGCGGGTTGCTCGCAGGATCTGGGCGATTGTTATGCGCGATAAGTATGGAGCCAACGAGCGCAGCCAAAAGCTTAAATATCATATTCAAACATCTGGACGCTCTCTTCACGCACAGGAAATCGACTTTAATGATATCCGTACTACTCTGCAGGCACTCATTGCCATCCAGGATAATTGTAATTCGCTCCATACCAATTCCTATGATGAGGCCATTACGACGCCGACAGAGGAGTCCGTCCGACGAGCAATGGCAATCCAAATGATTATCAGTAAAGAATTCGGTTTAACGAAAAATGAGAATTCATTACAAGGTTCATACATTATCCGTGAGCTTACAGATTTGGTAGAAGAAGCGGTTCTACAGGAATTTGAGCGGATCAACGACCGCGGCGGAGTGCTGGGAGCAATGGAGCGCCAGTACCAGCGAGGTAAAATTCAGGAAGAATCCCTTTATTATGAAGGTAAAAAACATTCAGGGGAGCTGCCAATTGTAGGAGTGAACACGTATCTTAACCCTAATCCTCCTTCTGAAGATGAGATCGACTCCATGGAATTAGCCCGTGCATCTAAAGAAGAAAAGGAACATCAGATTCGGGAACTCCGTAAATTCCAGGAATCCAATCAAACTGAAACAGAAAAAGCACTCAATCGTTTGAAAGAAACAGCTAGCGGCGGAGGAAACATCTTTGAAGAACTGATGGAAACCGTCCGTGTGGCAAGTCTTGGCCAGATTACACATGCCCTTTACGAAGTAGGTGGCCAGTACCGAAGAAATATGTAAATGAACAATGCCCTGCCTCTACGAAAGAGGCAGGGCGTTTATTTGGGGCTAGTGGCCGCCCCCGATTTGGTCATCATCATGGGCCTGATTAATTTCTTTAACGTATGGCTTATTAATACCGTACCATTCATAGGTGAGTTCGTAATTCTCACCAGCTTCAAGGACCATCCAGGTGCTTGAGTCCTTCACTTTGATTTTCTTTCCATCGACTTTAATGTAGTATTCGTCCTCTTCATGGGTCTTCTCTGAAATCGTCGCTTCTGTTAAGTGTTTAGAATGAATTTTACCATAGCTGGTAAACAGCCAGAGCGAAACAGCGATGACGGCTATGATGGTGGCAAACCAGTTAAAAGGATGGGTTTTCACAGATATCTCTCCTTTAAGTTCTGTATATACGATATTTCATGCTGATCATTCTTCGCGTTGATTTTTCATATAAGCTACTAGTTCTTAAATAAAATCTCGTTGTTATATAGGTAGAGAAATGCAACCGGGGAAATGTTTTATTTACCAGACCGCCACTCCTTACCTGAAAGTTCTGAAGGGGAGCCCTCCGGATAACAATGCCATAATTGAATAACTCAAATGAAAAAATCAGCCACAACGTTTTAGCATAGCTTTATTTTAAAATATTTTCAGGCGAACACCAAGTATCCTGTCTAAATAGTTTTAGATAGATGTTTATAATCATACATGCTTGGTTAGAAAGGAATACAAAAGGGTAGTAGAAACCTGCGATAATCTATTTGATTTTTAAAAGACCTAATCATATAATGGATGGTATGATTAAATGTGATTCGTATGCCTATGAGGTCACTTATCCTATTTTGTGAATATAAAGGAGTGCTGGATCGTGAGCGTAAAAGAACTGAGCAAAGATCAGATTAATGAAACATCAATGATTGAACTTGCAACGATCATTTTGGAAGAGGAAAGAGAAGCGATCGACTTTAATGAGATCTTCCAACGTATTGCCAAATTAAAAGGTTTTACAGAAGCTGAGAAAGAGCAGTATATTGCGCAGTTTTATACTGACATGAATATTGATGGTGGATTTATGACCATTGGTACAAATAGATGGGGACTGAAAAAATGGTATCCAGTAGAACAAATGGAAGAAGAAATTGCTAATCTTCCTCAGAAACGTAAGAAGAAAAAGAAAAAGCCTTCCAAGCTTCTTGAAGATGAATTGGGTGTATCTGACTATGATAGTAACGAAGAGGATGACCCGGAAGAAGATGTGGAACTTACCGATGAAGATCTAGATCTCGACGATGATGATGACTATGATGGAGATTATGAAGATGACGACTTAGACGAAGAGGAAGAAGAAATCGTAGAAGATGACGTTAGCTTCGTAGGCGATGAAGATGAGGAAGACGATAAATAAAAACGGCGGTTGACTTTCAAAACCGATATAAGTACAATCTTATTTGGGCTCTTTAATTTCTGACACGAAATAATCGAACGCTCCCCAAGTGCGGGGAGCGTTTTTTGTTTTTTATGTGCGATTAACGAGGATGGGTTATTGAATCCATTCATCAAATATTTAATTATAGTGAATAACTAATAATGACTAATAGAGAAAGAGGGATCGTAGTGGCGAAAGAGACGAAATATATATTTGTAACTGGCGGTGTAGTGTCTTCCTTAGGAAAAGGGATTACAGCTGCTTCATTAGGGAGATTATTAAAAAATAGGGGACTTAAAGTAACGATTCAGAAATTCGATCCCTACATTAACGTGGACCCAGGGACGATGAGTCCTTATCAGCACGGAGAAGTATTTGTAACGGATGATGGGGCAGAAACCGACTTGGATTTAGGTCACTATGAACGCTTCATCGATATTAATTTAAATAAATTCAGTAACGTAACTACAGGTAAAGTGTATTCAAACGTTATTAAGAAAGAACGCCGCGGAGATTATCTGGGTGGGACAGTTCAGGTTATCCCGCATATAACCAATGAAATAAAAGAACGTGTCTTTCGTGCTGCTCATGAAACAAATGCTGACGTTGTCATCACAGAAATCGGAGGAACGGTTGGCGACATTGAATCACTTCCATTCCTCGAAGCCATTCGTCAAATTAAGAGTGATATCGGGCGTGATCACGTCATGTATATCCATTGCACCCTGGTTCCTTATTTGAAAGCTGCTGGTGAAATGAAGACGAAACCAACCCAGCACAGTGTTAAAGAATTACGTTCTCTTGGGATTCAGCCGGACGTTATCGTACTGCGTACTGAGATGGAAATATCTGAGGATATGAAAGAAAAAATTGCGCTTTTCTGCGATATTAACAAAAACGCTGTAATCGAAGCGGGAGATGCAGATACGTTGTACCACGTACCTATTACACTTCAAGCGCAGAATTTAGACCAGCTTACTTGTGATCACTTTGGTTTGGATTGCCCGCCAGCCGATATGACAGAATGGAATCAGCTTATTAATCAGGTGAAGAACCTTGAAGAGAAAGCGACCATTGCACTCGTAGGGAAGTATGTAGAGCTTCCGGATGCTTATATTTCAGTAGTTGAAGCTCTGAAACATGCAGGATATAGCTTTAATGCGGATGTTGAAGTGAAATGGGTCAACTCCGAATTTATCACAAGCTCAAATGTGCAAGAACAATTACAGGATGCTGATGGTATTCTCGTTCCTGGTGGATTTGGCGATCGTGGAATTGAAGGAAAAATCGAAGCTATTCGCTATGCGAGGGAGCATCGAGTACCTTTCCTTGGCATCTGCCTGGGAATGCAGTTGGCAACGGTAGAATTTGCTCGCAATGTACTGGGACTGAAAGGGGCACATTCGGCTGAAATTAATCCATCTACTCCGCACCCGATCATCGACCTTCTTCCTGAGCAGAAAGAGGTTTCGGATCTTGGGGGTACACTACGACTGGGTATTTATCCATCCCGTCTTAAGGAAGGTTCCAGAGCTTTGGAAGCTTATGGAGAAGAGGTTATATATGAACGTCACCGTCACCGCTTTGAGTTCAATAATCATTATCGCGATCAGATGGAAGCGGCCGGTTTCAACTTCTCTGGAACCAGTCCTGATGGAAGATTAATCGAAATTATTGAAGTTGAGGATCACCCTTGGTTCGTGGCGAGCCAATTCCATCCGGAATTTAAGTCTCGTCCTACTCGCCCTCAAGAACTTTTCTATGGCTTTGTAGGCGCAGCTATGAATCAGAAATAGTAAATATGTAATAAAAAGATGTTACGACAATTTTGTTGTAACATCTTTTTTTGCAGGCTGGCTAAACGGAATGCGTAGTTTTAACTTTCCTTGTTGCAGATAAGCTCCCATTACTTGAAGACTCGATTTCGAGACTTTTGTGAGAATTTGGTCCTACGGGGGACGATTTCGCTTTTCGGCCCTGCACGATGCAGGGTCGTTCGACGTTGCCACAGGACGTGGCGATCTTAGTCGAACTTCTTATATGTGCTGAGCTTCCTCGGGCTTATCAGCCCTGCGGGATCTCACCGATCATGTTCATCCCGCAGAAGTCTGCATCGTCCCCCTTCGGAGCTTGCCGAATTAGATGCTCGAAACCATTTAAGACGTCGACGGATTGATGAGAAAAAAAGCATGTGATTATGAGGCTATTTCATGATATAACGTTGTGGAATAGCATGTCATAAAAGGATTTAGGACCGATAAGAAGGAGTACAATCTTTCCTATAAAAGCGTCCGTTATTCTTACTCGGCTGGGCTGGTGGGGAAATGGCGAGACTCCCATGGGAGAAGGGACTAGGTGAGATCCCGCAGCGAGTGAAACGAGCGAGGAAACTCTTGGCCAAAAGGAGGATCGACTAAAGTCGCCACGTCCTGTGGCAACGTCGATCGACTCTACGTCGTGTAGGGCCATAGGAAAGTGTTCAAATGTGGCATCACCCCGCAAGACACGACCAGCATAAGCCGAGCATCAAAAGGACGGTGGTCTTTCCGTCCGTTGATGAACGGCTTATGTCTCGAGTGTCTGGGTGATAGAACAAGACGAGTTATTTCCCCACCAGCCCTTCTTCACATACCGTAACAGACCCGAATTATCTCGAAACTGAGTCTTCAAGTAATCGGCCCGTTTCTTCAATAAGCTCTAAGGTGAGAAGGCCATATAAAAATAAGCCAATTGAGATTTTACAGCTTTTTATATCATGTCGTGTTTAGTTGCAAAATTCGACTTTCTTCTTCTCAAAACAAGAGAAATTTAGGGTTCGAACATGTGTGCGCAGGAAAACGGCTTACAATCATCGAACTAAACAAGCAGAGAGAAAGAAGAGGACTAGGAGATAAGGTGTATATTTACTAATATTCGAAAGGCAGGGATAAACCATGTCGAACAAGATACTAATCGTAGATGACCAGGCCGGTATAAGGCTTTTACTTGAAGAAATCTTAAAGACCGAGGGATATGAAACAATAAGTGCTAAAACAGGAAAACAAGCTTGTGAACTTGCTGAACAACAAAGCATCGACCTTGTGATTATGGATTACAATCTGCCGATTATGAATGGAAGTGAAGTGCTGTCTCATCTTGATAAAATCGGTTTTACCGAACCAGTGCTTATAATTACAGGCCGATCGAGAGAATCCATTGAAGAAGCTATGGAATATTCTTTCGTACAGGAAATTATTTTAAAGCCATTTGACATCCATAAATTGAAAGAAATGGTATCTGGAACCTTAACACATAGTAGCTGAACTAATATTTTTCAAATGTAAGCGTTCTACTGCTTTTTAGAGTGTTGCACCTGGGATAGGGTATTGGTATTCTATTACTGTGAGTAAACTTGCATGTTATAATTTCATATGGAAATGTACGTGTAGAGTATAGATCGTATTTACAAAAGGAGGATCTTTCATGCCACTGGTATCAATGAAAGAAATGCTAGAAACAGCTAAGGAAGAACGCTACGGAGTAGGACAGTTCAACCTTAACAATCTTGAATATGCTCAAGCAATCCTGCAGGCTGCTGAAGAAGAGCAATCTCCAGTAATCCTTGGAGTATCCGAGGGCGCTGGTCGATATATGGGCGGTTTTAACGTCGTGGTTGACATGGTTAAAGCGCTTATGAAATCTTATGGTACAACTGTACCGGTAGCGATTCACCTTGATCATGGTTCAAGCTTCGAAAAATGTGCAGAAGCAATCCACGCTGGATTTACTTCTGTTATGATTGATGCTTCCCATGATCCACTTGAAGAAAACATTGCACTAACTAAAAAAGTAGTGGAATTAGCACACATTCATGGTGTCTCTGTAGAAGCAGAGCTTGGCCGTGTAGGTGGTCAGGAAGATGATATTATCGTAGATGATGCAGAAGCAGCTTATGCCATTCCATCTGAGTGTAAAAAACTAGTGGACGAAACGAATGTTGATGTATTTGCTCCGGCGCTTGGTTCTGTGCACGGTCCTTACAAAGGTGAACCAAACCTAGGTTTTGACCGTATGGAAGAAATCATGGGTCTTGTAGACAAACCGCTTGTTCTTCACGGTGGTACCGGCATTCCAACAGCCGACGTGAAAAAAGCGATCTCGTTCGGAACAGCAAAAATCAACGTGAATACTGAAAGCCAAATGGCTCAAGGAAAAGCTGTACGTCAAGTACTAGCTGAACAGCCTGAGCAGTATGATCCTCGTAAATATCTAGGACCAGGACGTGACGCGATTAAAGAAACAGTAATCGGCAAAATGCGTGAATTTGGTTCCTCTCAAAAAGCATAATCACTCAAGAATAGGAAGCCGTTACATCGTAGCGGTTTCCTTTTCCACATGAATGAAAACGCAATCATTCAATATTTTTCATTGAATTAAATATTTGAAAGGTGGATTTAAAAATGAAATTCTTTATTGATACAGCAAACATTGACCAAATCCGTGAGGCTAAATCCCTGGGGTTATTATCTGGAGTAACGACAAATCCGAGTCTCGTAGCAAAAGAAGGAGTTTCATTCCACGAACGCTTGAAGGAAATAACAGGAGAAATAGACGGCTCTGTTAGTGCGGAAGTCGTTTCAGAAGATGCTGAATCTATGGTTGAAGAAGGTAAAGAGCTTGCGGCCATTGCTCCTAACATTACGGTGAAAGTTCCTATGACGCTTGAAGGTCTGAAAGCTGTTAAAATGCTAAGTGAATTGAACATCCAAACAAACGTCACCCTTATTTTTTCTGCCAACCAAGCATTGATGGCTGCTCGTGCTGGAGCTTCTTACGTTTCTCCGTTCCTTGGCCGATTGGATGATATTGGTCAGAACGGGATGGAGCTGGTTGCGCAGATCTCTGAAATATTCGACCGTCATGCCATTGATACAGAAATCATTGCAGCTTCGGTTCGTCATCCAATCCATGTAACGGAAGCCGCTATCAACGGAGCTCATATTGCGACCGTTCCTTACAAAATTTTCGAGCAGATTGTTCAGCATCCACTCACGGAACAGGGGATTGAAAAATTTCTTAATGACTGGAACAATCAAAAATAACGTGTTAAATGGTAAAAATTGCACATAATAAGGTCATCAACTTTTACCTTTAAAGCGAGGAGTATCTCATGCATAAATTATTAGTAGAAGGTGGATCGCGTTTACGTGGACAAGTTCGCGTAAGCGGTGCGAAAAACAGTGCCGTTGCTTTGCTTCCGGCAGCTATTCTAGCTGATTCTCCAGTCACAATTGAAGGACTTCCTGACATTTCAGATGTTGGGATTTTGTCCGATCTTTTAGAAGAAATCGGGGGCACGGTGAAAAAAGATGGACGAACCATCCACATCGACCCTTCCCAAATGGTTTCCATGCCGCTTCCAAATGGAAAAGTGAAAAGGCTTAGGGCCTCTTATTATTTCATGGGAGCGATGCTTGGACGTTTTAATAAGGCGGTCATCGGACTGCCGGGAGGCTGCCATTTAGGGCCAAGGCCGATTGACCAGCATATTAAAGGCTTCGAGGCATTAGGCGCTGAAGTAACAAACGAGCAAGGGGCAATTTATCTTCGAGCTGAAGAGTTGCGTGGTGCGCGAATATACTTAGATGTTGTAAGTGTAGGAGCTACGATCAACATTATGCTTGCTGCTGTCAGAGCTAAAGGAAAAACGGTAATTGAAAATGCAGCAAAAGAGCCTGAAATCATTGATGTAGCTACACTACTCACAAGTATGGGAGCTAAAATTAAAGGAGCAGGGACGGATGTTATCCGGATCGAGGGAGTGCAGGAACTAAAAGGCTGCTTGCATACCATTATTCCTGATCGGATTGAAGCCGGGACTTATACGATTATGGCTGCAGCTCAAGGGGATGAAATGATCATTGATAATGTTATTCCTCAGCACCTTGAGTCGTTACTTGCTAAGTTGCGTGAAATGGGCGTAACGATCGAGGAAAATGACGAACAATTGTATGTACGTCCCGGGAAGCATCTGCGAAGTGTGGATATTAAAACGCTTGTATATCCAGGGTTCCCTACCGACTTACAACAGCCGCTCACTTCGCTGCTTACAAAAGCAGAAGGAACAGGAATTGTAACAGATACCATTTACCAGGCTCGTTTTAAACACGTGGATGAACTTCGACGCATGAATGCCGCTATAAAAGTCGAAGGAGGCTCAGCTATCGTCGCTGGACCTTCCAAACTACAAGGAGCAAAGGTGAAGGCTTCAGATCTTCGTGCTGGTGCTGCTCTTGTTATTGCAGGTCTGATGGCAGAAGGGATTACGGAGATTACAGGTGTCGATCATATTGAGCGAGGATATGAAAACATTACGAATAAGTTGATTGAACTAGGTGCTAATGTCTGGTACGAGGAAATGTCCGAGAGAGAAATTGAACAATTCCAGAACTCGTAGGTTTCCGATTGACCTGTTCAAAAGTTTAATGATCCTGCACAGTACTGAGGCGGCGGTAATTCATATACCTTTTGAGCAAACGAAGCCGAAATTCTCTGAGTAGTCCAGGCTCGGCGCTGGAAGAGAGGTTGCCTGCTGTTTTTAAATGTTTAGGCGGAGACATTCGAGGGAAGCTAATACCATCTATAGATGAACACTTTGAGAAATGTAAAGGCGTAAAGATAGTAGTGGCGTACTTCAAATGAAAGTTACGATAGCTATTAAGTCAACAAATGAATTGTAATAGACAAACCTGCACCATAGCCAAATTTAAAATATGGAAGCCGGGCTCCGGCTTCCTCCTATTCTACGAAAAGATACCGCACGTCTTCTCAGTATGTTTCCAAACTTTACGATTGAATCCTCAGGAGGACAAGAGTACAATATAGGTTGTTCGATAGAGATAGAAGAGAATGGACTATTTAACCCTCCATAAGCTTCAGTATTTAACTTCACTTAACTTCTCCTTTTACTTTCATTCCGACATTCAATAGAGAAGTCAAATTTCTTTCCGCATAAATAAGCTTACATTGGAAAAAATTCCTGTTCAGACTCGATTAGAAATTAAAATAAAAGTGGTGATTTTGTGGCAGATTTAACCATCTCCAATTTAGAGACGATGACGTTAAAGGGACTTTATGCGAAAGCAAGACAGTACAAAGTCTCCTATTATGCAAAACTGACAAAAAGAGAATTAATCTTTGCTATATTGAAAGCACAGGCCGAGAAAGATGGCTTTTTATTTATGGATGGAATTTTAGAGATCATTCCATCGGAAGGGTTTGGTTTCCTCCGCCCAATTAATTATTCTCCAAGTGCTGAGGATATTTATATCTCTGCTTCCCAAATTCGTCGATTTGACTTAAGGAACGGAGATAAAGTATCTGGAAAAGTACGTCCACCAAAAGAAAATGAACGTTACTATGGATTGCTGCACGTAGATGCGGTTAACGGAGAAGATCCTGATTCAGCAAAAGAGAGGGTTCACTTCCCCGCTCTTACCCCTCTGTATCCGGATCGTCATATGAAACTGGAGACAGAGTCTAACAAACTTTCTACACGTGTAATGGATGTCATTTCCCCGGTAGGGTATGGCCAGCGTGGACTCATTGTAGCACCTCCAAAGGCTGGTAAGACGATGCTGCTTAAGCAAATGGCTAACAGCATTACCACTAACCACCCTGATGCAAAACTCATCATTTTACTTGTCGATGAGCGTCCGGAAGAGGTGACGGATATTGAACGCTCCGTCCATTCCGATGTAGATGTGGTCAGCTCTACCTTTGATGAAGTTCCAGAGAACCATATTAAAGTATCGGAACTAGTTTTAGAACGTGCCATGCGTTTAGTAGAGCATAAGCGTGATGTTATTATCTTAATGGATAGTATTACGAGACTCGCTAGAGCCTACAACTTAGTCATTCCTCCGAGTGGACGAACGCTTTCCGGGGGGATTGATCCCGCTGCCTTTCACCGTCCGAAGCGCTTTTTTGGAGCGGCCAGAAATATTGAAGAAGGCGGCAGCATGACTATACTGGCTACTGCATTAGTCGATACAGGGTCTCGTATGGATGATGTTATTTATGAAGAATTTAAAGGAACAGGCAACATGGAGCTCCATCTGGATCGAAGTCTGGCAGAGCGTCGTATCTTTCCAGCGATTGATCTACTTCGTTCAGGCACCCGTAAAGAAGAGTTACTTCTTAAAAAAGACCATTTAGAAAAAATTTGGGCTATAAGAAAAATGATGTCAGATGCCCCTGATTTCTCAGAGAGATTCATGAAACGACTCAAAACTTCCAAGAATAACGAAGAATTTTTTGAAATGATGAACAAAGATATGCAGGGCAAATCAGCTCAAGGAAGACGCTCCTAGTACTCTTACATTATTTTCACCTAAGACCATGCAGGATCTAATCTTGCAATGGGGGGTGTCCCCTGTTATAATCTTTCTATGTGAGTTTCAGTAAAAGGTGTGTAAACTAACCTTCGACGGCTCTTACAATAACTCTGTTTCTAAAGGAATCAGGGCAAAAAGGAGTGGAAGAACATGAAATCAGGAATTCATCCAGAATACCGTAAAGTTGTATTCCTAGACACAAGTTCTAATTTCAAGTTTCTAACCGGATCTACACAAGCATCCGAAGAAACGATCGAGTGGGAAGATGGAAACACTTATCCATTGATCCGTATCGAGATTAGTTCTGCGTCTCATCCGTTCTACACTGGCAAACAGAAAGCTGACAAAGCTGGTGGCCGTGTGGATCGCTTCAAGAAAAAATATAACCTTTCATAATAATGAGCGCCTATCCTTATGGATGGATGCTGCATCATTTTGAACAAAAAACAGGCAAATTGTCTTTATGGTTTGCCTGTTTTTTTGTCAAAAATGACTGGAAACAGGGAGAGAGAACCTTTTTCAGAAATGAACTGAAAAAAGATGGTTAACATAAGTGAAACTATATTGTGGAAAAGGAAAGTGGCTACTTTATAGTTTTGTGTATGTTAGGGTTGGTTGCTCGAGTCCTCTATAATCTTTATACATAGAGCTGTCCTTGATGGTCCGTGAGCGATTGATCATTCGTTCGGGGACGGAATCAGGAGGGCTCTTTTTTAATGAAACCTGCGACGTGTTGATTGTGTAAGAAGGGAGCGACAGTGGACGTGTATGTAATGAAGCAAAGCGGATGGGTAGAAGTCATTTGTGGAAGTATGTTCAGTGGGAAATCGGAGGAATTAATTCGCCGGGTACGCCGTGCGACGTTTGGAAACTTAACGGTTCGTGTGTATAAGCCTGCCGTTGATAATCGTTATAAAGAAGATGCAGTCGTGTCTCACAATGGCACTTCAGTTCTGGCACGCCCTATGAAGGAATCTCTGGATATCCTGAGCGATGTCGGTGATGAAGTGGATATCGTCGGGATTGATGAAGTACAGTTTTTCGATGAACACATTGTAGAAGTAGCAGAATGTCTGGCTGATCGGGGGATTCGTGTTATTACGGCAGGGCTGGATACAGATTTTCGTGGAGAACCTTTTGGGAAGATGCCGGAGATGATGGCACTTAGTGAAAGTATCACTAAACTAAATGCAATTTGTCCTATATGTGGTTCGCCGGCAAGCCGAACTCAGCGTTTAATTGATGGGAAACCGGCTTCTTATCATGATCCTATTATTTTGGTTGGGGCATCTGAATCTTACGAACCGCGCTGCCGCCATCACCATGAAGTCCCTCATAAGCCCAGACCGCAGCAAGTTAAGGCGGCTTATGCGGAAAGAAAATAAATAGAAACAGGAAAACCGGTTGTGTAGAATGTACACACCCGGTTTTTTAATTAATAATTATCCTGTAATCATTAACAAGTAGGATGGTTTTGCCTGGTTGCAGGGATGGTAAGCGTCTCTTACAAGTCGTACTCCCGCGAAATTGTTTGTTTCCAAAATTATAATTAACCTTAATTATAATTTTGGATGTATTGGGGAACGTTTAATATAACAATGCTAGTGGAAAATCATTTAAAGACTATAAAAATGCTTTTTAAAAGGATGACATGTATGGAGGAACGTTCACTGCAATCTGAAATATCCAGCTATATTGGTAAGCTTTTGCGTGATAACTTCGGAAAAGGACCGGCTTCCGTTTACGTTACCATTCAAAAACCTTATGTAACCATTTACTTGAAAGATTTTCTGGCTCCAATGGAAAAGCTCCTGGTAGGTCAGAATAATAAAGATAAAGTAGAGGAAACCCGTGATTTACTTATGCAGGAATTAATCCCTGATATTAAAGCAACTTTCCGTGCTACGGCGGGGATAGAATTGAAGTCCCTTTATTACGACTGGTCGCTGACAAATCGTACAGGGATGATCATTGGAATTATTCAATCAGATGAAGAGTTAGATCCGTCCGTGAAGGATTATAAGCACAAAGCGGCTCTTCAGGAAGAAATAAAGAAAGTCTCCAAGCAAGCGGAAAAAGTACCGGAATCGGTAAACTCTTTTAAAATCAACGACCGCACGATAGTGGTGGAACGTAATGGTATACTTGTGGCTATTGAAAAAGAAATGATTCGTTCCGGCTTTGGTGAACAGCTCAGAATGGCTAAACGCCATCTTGAGAAGAGACTGCTTCACCAACTGTCATTAGAGAAAATATTACAGCTGAAAGTAGAAGACATCTTTGTGGATTGGGATTTCGACTCTGACTTTAGTCACATTATTTTGATTGTGAAACCCGAAAGCTGAGAATAGAAATGGACAAGCTCTTTTTTTACAAAAGGTGTGACATTCCTGCAAAAGGAAAGGTGGAATAACGATGCCTGTGACTGGTTCCAGCCCATTATTGAGAAAAGCTGATTTGTTAAAAAATTGCTGTCAAGCTTATGCTTATGCTGTAGAGGTTCATCAGAATAACAGCCGAATGGCGGAAGATATGTGCAAGTCCTGTGCTGAAGTTTGCCGGGCATGTGCGGAAGACTGTCTTAAACTTGAACAGGATTCTCTTAGGGAAGATACGTATCAAATGTGTTTAAAGTATGCAGGGATGTGTGAAAAAATTATGGGTTTTCAGGTACACTCTACAAAAAAAGAGTGGAAAGAATCCATTTAGCCTGACTTTAGACCCCTTTTATTTAAGATGATTCTATACTATAATAGTAATTGGAGACGGTTCAAATATGTGCTGTCTTTTATAGGAATGTAAATTACAACTTCAAATTATACCTCCGGTAAAGTTTGACTAGATAATAGAGCTAGGCAAAAGCCGAAAAGACCATTATATATGGCCTTTTCGGCTTTTGTGTTTTGAATTGTAAAATAATGTGATTGTCTTGGAAATGGACAAAAGAAAGGGGTCTTGCAATGACTTATCGCATTGTTGGAGTAGATGATTATAATATAGTCATCGAATTTAGAAAAGATAACAAAGAAATAACGTTCAAAAGTTACGATGAAGCAGAAAAGTATAAGCAGCTTATTGTGAAGGAAGCGATTATACCGAGTAAATATAAACTGACTATAAAAGAATAATACATGAAGAAAGGTGCATTCCCGAAAAGGGAGGCACCTTTTTTTACTTTGTAAACCATACATAAACCCATGGGTCTGAGAGAACAATAACAGTAAAAGAGAAGAGGTGATTGTCATGTTTCGGTACACGATACTCGTTCTTGCGGCCGTATTGTTTCTCTCAGGTTGCGGACTTCAAGTGGATAAGTATCAAGGGCAGACAAGTAGAGATGACATAGAAAATATGGGTATGAATGAGAAGATAACGACGGATACTCAAAACCCTCGTTTAATTAAATATGTTGGTGACTCATGGGGGCTGAAACAAGATCGAAAGCTTATTAAAGAAGCTGCCGATGAAGTACCGGGTGTTAAAGTAAAACGAGTCATTCTGGAAGCGAGTCAAGTCTGGGTTTCGGTTGATATGAAGAATGAAGATAAAATGTCGGATGAAGAAATCGAAGAATGGAAATCTGAAATCAAGCAAGCCGTATATAAAGCTGTTCCTCGCTACAATATTCATGTAAAGATTAAATAAGGAATGTGCCTGGTCGTTTTCTTTTTTTAAAGTCTGACCAGGCATTTTTTACAGCCAGCCCCCAGGTTATTCAGATTAGTGAAGGAGCTCAGGTTGTATCCACGAGTTCTCTATAATATAATTATAATGTTATGGAGAAAGAGGTGCATACCATTGATCGAACGCTTACAAACATTGGAAGATCGTTATGAAAAATTAAACGAGCTATTAAGTGATCCTGAAGTCATTTCTGACACGAATAAACTTCGCGAATACTCTAAAGAGCAATCCGGTCTACAGGAGACCGTAGAGGCTTATAGAGAATATAAAGAGGTTACCGAGCAAAGGGACGATGCCAGAGCGATGCTTGATGATAACCTTGATGATGATATGGAAGAAATGGTAAAGGAAGAACTTAATGAACTCTCTCAGAAGAAGCAGGAATTAGAAGAACGCCTGAAAGTCCTCATGCTTCCGAGTGATCCTAATGATGATAAAAACGTTATTATGGAAATTCGCGGTGCGGCCGGAGGCGATGAGGCTGCCTTATTCGCTGGCGACCTATATCGTATGTATGCCCGCTATGCGGAAATGCAAGGCTGGAAAACGGAAGTGATTGAAGCCCATGCCAACGATGTAGGCGGGTATAAAGAGATTATCTTTATTGTGAACGGTGAGCGTGCCTATTCCAAAATGAAATTTGAAAACGGAGCTCATCGTGTCCAGCGTGTCCCTGAGACAGAATCAGGAGGGCGGATTCATACATCTACGGCTACTGTTGTAGTTATGCCAGAAGCGGAAGAAGTAGAAGTAGAAGTACATGATAAAGATATTCGTGTAGATACGTTTGCTTCGAGTGGACCAGGGGGGCAGAGTGTTAATACGACCATGTCAGCTGTCCGCTTAACCCACGAACCGACCGGTATCGTTGTATCCTGTCAGGATGAAAAATCCCAGATCAAGAACAAAGAGAAAGCGATGAAGGTTCTTCGTGCTCGTATCTATGACAAATTCCAGCAGGAAGCTCAAGCAGAATACGATGAGAGTCGTAAATCTGCAGTTGGGACCGGTGACCGCTCAGAGCGCATTCGTACGTATAACTTCCCGCAGACGCGTGTTACAGACCATAGAATTGGTTTAACCTTACAGAAGCTGGATCAAGTTCTTCAAGGGAATATGGACGAAATTCTTGAGGCTCTTCTTATAGAGGAGCAGACGAAAAAGCTTGAGCAGCTTGGTGAATAACATGAATTCAAATTTTACTACGATTCAGGAAGCCCGGCACTGGGCTTCCGTTTTTTTAGGTAGGCATATGCGGGAAACAAGAGTAGCTGATTTATTGCTGGAGCATGTTTTAAACATGTCTTTCGCTCAGTTGTTAGCTTATGAAAAAGACCCTTTTCCGGAAAATAAACGCGAGGTTTTCGTGGAAAGTGTGCGGGTTCACGCTGAAACCGGCATGCCTGTCCAGCATATTATAGGAGAGGCTGAATTTTATGGCAGAAGCTTTTCAGTGAACTCAAATGTTTTAGTCCCTCGCTCTGAAACGGAAGAACTGGTGGAAGGTATCTTGAAATGGGTAGAAACCTCTAAAAAGGATAAGCCTCAAATAGCGGATATAGGTACTGGAAGTGGGGTTATAGCTATAACACTAGCGCTTGAACTGAACCAAGCAGATGTATATGCAAGCGATATTTCTGAGGAAGCATTGCAAACCGCTTCTGGCAATGCTCAAAAGCTAGGAGCAGATATTCAATTTATTCAAGGTGATTTTTATGCACCCTTCAAGGATCGACCGGTTGATATTGTGGTTTCCAATCCCCCATACATTGCGTATGCAGATAAGGATTTGATGGATGATACAGTAGTGAACTTTGACCCGGCTCTCGCCTTATTTGCGGATTGGGAAGGGTTGGCTGCTTACGATACGATTATCAAACAGATTAAGGACTCGGGTCATCGTCCTTCTTTAATCGCTTTTGAAATTGGATATCTACAAGGGAATGCAGTAAAAAAAATAATTCAAGATAGCCTTCCTGAGTACACGATAGAAATTCGTAAAGACATCAATAAAAAAGATAGGATGGTTTTTGCCAGCTGCATTTTCAGATAGATCTGAAACAGAATCTAAAAGAACTGAATAGGGAGATAGTTCGCTAAAAGTACGTCGTTTATATGTATAGAGCCGTATGTCTTCCTACTTCTCCATTCTATTCAAATAACAACACCCAAGTTAAAAGTACCTTATGATCTTAAAGAGAATAGGTTTATAGATTAATAGGTTTAATTTCTTCCTCCTCTGCCTATACTAGCAACTAACAGAGGGACAGGGAGGACTTACCAAAATGAAAAACACCGTACGCTTATTATTCGCATTAATCATTATTATTGTCGTATTACCCTGGGGGCAAAGCACAGGAGCTGAGTGGAAACAATATCAAGTCATTCCTGACGAAGCTATTCGTCTGCGCATATTAGCTGACAGCAATGATCAAAAGGACCAGCAGATTAAACGACTTGTACGGGATGAAGTAAATCAGGAGATTAACACGTGGGTAAAAGATTTAACTTCTATTGAAGAAGCCAGAGAACTGATTCAAAATCGTCTTCCTGAGATTGAAAAAGTAGTAGCCGAAACCCTCGAGAAAGAAGGTATAAACTACTCTTATGAAGTAGATTATAATGACTCCGTTACGTTTCCTGCTAAATTGTACGGTACATATATGTACCCGGCCGGTGAATATGAAGCTATTTTAATTACTCTGGGGCAAGGGACGGGAGATAATTGGTGGTGCGTATTATTTCCGCCGCTATGTTTCCTTGACTTCTCTAACGGCACAAGTGTAGCACAAGCTGAGGAAAAAAATTCAGATAAAATAGAAGCCGAACCTGCAGATGATGAAATAGAAGTGAAATTCTTCGTGGTCAAACTTTGGGATAAACTATTTTCCTAGCATATCATCCACACCCTTTCTCATAATGTAAAAGAAAAGGGGTGTGGATGATTCGTGTATATTGAAAAAATGGACGAGAAACTCTACTATTTAAAAGAAGGAAAACAGAAGATTGGAGATTTTCAATTGAGTGCTCAGGGGAATGGGGTATTTAAATTAGAGCAGCTGCAAGTCGTTTCCCAGATTTCACCCAGTCAGATTCTGGGTGTTTTTGAATTGATTCAGTATTATGCGAAGGCACAGAAGATGGATGAAATTCATGTGGACAGTCATTCGGGATCCCTTGATCATATCCTGCAGCATCAGCATTTTGAACGGCAAGATGTCGAAAAGTGCTTGTGGATATATCGAGTTAATCACAACTGACTGTGTATAAATGGAGTACTTATGCACATATAAGTCTATTCCGGTGGATAACCTGTGGATTATATTTTTTCAATGTAAAAATTACTAACGGTTTCTTTGGATATGTGGGTATCTTTGTGGATAACTTGAGGACAACCTGTGTATAATGTCTGAATTTGTGGAAACTTGTAGAATAGAGACAACTAGAACAAGTTAATTGTCGAAGAAAAGGAGTATTAGAAATGGGTATGATCACGAAGTTGTGGAAACCAACTGAACAACCAGAGAAATCAGAGGGTTCCATACAAGAAGCGGCGCACTTATTGAGAGAACAACAAGTGGTTGCTTTTCCTACAGAGACAGTCTATGGTCTTGGAGCAGATGCTACGAATGAAAGTGCTGTTCAAAGGATCTTTGAAGCTAAGGGGCGACCATCTGATAACCCCTTGATTGTGCACGTAGCAAGCATAAGAGAAGTAGAGGATCTCGTTACTCATATTCCTCAAGTAGCTCGTAATCTTATGGAAAGATTCTGGCCGGGGCCGCTTACTTTAATTTTAGAAAGCAACGGAACAGCCGCAAAGAATGTAACGGCGGGCTTAAGAACGGTTGCGATTCGCATGCCGGATCATCCATTAGCTTTAGCTTTGCTGGAGGCGGCAGAACTGCCTTTGGCCGCACCGAGTGCGAATCGTTCAGGTCGCCCTAGTCCTACAAAGGCAGAACATGTGCATCAGGATTTGGAAGGACGTATTGCAGGTATTCTGGATGGAGGACCGACGGGGGTAGGAGTAGAATCAACGGTACTGGATTGTACATCTGACATTCCGGCTATCCTTCGCCCGGGAGGTATTACAAAAGAAGATCTTGAAGAGGTATTGCCTGAAGTGAAAATTGACCCCGGCTTAGCCGGAAAAGACACGCCCCCGGTGTCTCCCGGGATGAAGTACACACATTATGCCCCTGAGTCTCCGTTGTGGTTAATAAAGGGGGAGGATGAGTTCTTCAGGAAGAAGCTGCATGAATTACAAGAAGAAGGGTACCGGATCGGGGTCATTGCAAGCAATGAACTGGCTGAGAAACTTCATCATGAATTCGTTCTTCCGTGTGGATCCAGAGAGAACCTTACGGAGGTAGCTAACCGACTTTACGAGGTTTTGCGTGAATATAAAAAGTCAGATATTGATCTTATTCTATGCGAATCTTTTCCAAATTATGGCGTAGGGGCGGCAGTTATGAATCGATTAACAAAAGCCTCTGTTAAGATCATCGAGCAGCCCTGACATATAGAGTCTGCTTCCCGCATACGATGAAATAGCATGTCCGGGGAGGGCTCATATTTGGAACAAGTTACGGGGTTGGTTTTGCTTTCGTTAGCCTTAGGTTTGGATGCTTTCTCGGTTTCACTAGGAATGGGACTGCAAGCGGTCCGTTTAAAACACGCATTCTTTGCGGGGATTGTGGTAGGTATTTTCCACATGTTTATGCCTGGGCTTGGCATGGCTCTTGGCCAATGGCTTTCAGGCAGTGCTAGTGAGTGGGCGGCTGTCGGAGGAGGTTTATTGCTTTTCTGTCTGGGAAGCTATACCGTTTTTGCATCATTCACGGACAAGCATAATGCGGCTTATACCCTGGCGGGAGCTGGGTTGTGGCTTTTTGCCCTTAGTGTGAGTATTGATAGTTTTCCGGTTGGTTTCAGTTTAGGACTTCGTGAATCAGAGGTTTTTGTGTCTATTTTTTCCTTCGGTCTGTTCAGTATGCTGCTAACTTGGGTGGGTTTTGTTATTGGAAGGCGTGCCAGTGGTCTTCTTGGGGTGTATAGTGAATTACTCGGAGGAAGTATTCTCTGCGCGCTCGGGTTGCATGCCATTTTCTGACAAAAATTTTAACTCCCCCCTGTGTGTATGATATTATGAAGTAAAGTGATAAACGGTTAGGAGAATTGGCTGTGAATATATTATTTGTTTGTACAGGAAATACTTGCCGAAGCCCTATGGCCGAAGCTCTCTTAAAAGCAAAGCTCTCAACGATTGAGGCACGTTCAGCCGGTATATTTGCCGGTGAAGGAGAGCCGATGTCCAAAAATACAGAACTTGTTCTTAGAGAATGGAAGTTTGACATAGATCACAAAACGAGTTCAGTAACGGCAGAATTGTTAGAGTGGGCGGATCTTGTGTTGACTATGACGGATCGTCACAAACAAACCCTGGCCATTCAATATCCGGATTATCAGGATAAATACTTTACTCTAAAAGAATATGTACTTATCGACGAAAATCAGTGGCAGAAGCTGAAAGAGCTATACGCTAGATTTGAAGAGAAACGTTCTTCTATATTGAGTCATACGGCAAATTTAAGTGATGAAGAAATGGAAGAAAAGCTGATGACTGATTTAAAATCAGAGATTAAACAGATTGAAGAAATCGAAAACAGTATCCCTGATATTAACATTATCGACCCTTTTGGCGGGAGTTTGGATGCTTATAGGGCGACGCGGGACGAGTTAGATAAGTATATTGAACTTCTCGTTAAAAGATTGAACGGTACCTCTTCCTAACGGTCTGGTTATAGCCGTGAGGCAGGCTTGAGAGTACCGAATTACATAAAATAGACATTTTATTTACTTTTTGACCTCCGTCTCAAAATTGATGAACGAGCAAATTTTCAACTCTTAACGAATTTGGTCAACATTAAAATTCACTATTATTCATGCCTCCTGATTTTAAAAATAGAGCCGGTAAAATGGCTCTATTTTTTTATGTTCGATAATCCTTTTGTTCAATTGACAGCAGCCCAGTAAACTGTCACGATAGGATTGACAATTAAGAAGACGGGAGTGTAGGAGCTATGAAAGTAATTCTTGCTTCAGACCATGGCGGTGTAAATCTGCGACAGGAAGTAGCAGATGTTTTGACTGAACTTCAAATTGATTTTGAAGATATTGGCTGCGACTGTGAAGGGTCTGTGGATTACCCTGACTATGGTATTCCAGCAGCTGAGCGAGTAGCTCACGGAGAGTTTGATAAAGCTATTCTTATTTGCGGAACTGGAATCGGTATGTCCATTTCTGCCAATAAAGTAAAAGGAGTACGTGCTGCTCTTGTTCATGATCTTTTTACAGCAAAGGTTACACGGGAGCATAACGATTCAAACGTTCTTTGCATGGGTGAACGCGTCATTGGCCCTGGCCTTGCTAAAGAAATTGCAAAAACGTGGGTTTCGACAGAATTTGAAGGCGGCCGTCACCAAAACCGTATAACTAAGATTGCCGAATATGAGAATAAATAATACAATGAAAGCAGATAAGCGGAAGCTAAATAATGCGGAAGCTGATAACTAAAGGAGGAGCATTCAGGCTTCTCCTTTTTTAGAAATAAAACGATAAGGAGGGGCAGGCGTGATAGATGTCCGAACCATCCAGGATGATACCAGGGCTGTAGTGGAACAACTTGTGCAATCGGGATCCATTAAAGATGGTATATTTGTGGTAGGATGTTCGACTAGCGAGGTAGCTGGCGAGCGGATTGGCACTTCCGGAAACGAGTCTCTGGCGGAGGTAATGTTCCGTGAACTTAAAAAGATGGAAGATCAGGCGAATATTCATGTGGCTTTCCAGTGCTGTGAGCATTTAAATCGCTCAATTGTTGTGGATCGCTCTGTTTTTGAGAAAGAGAGACTGACAGAGGTCTCGGCCATTCCGGTACCTAAAGCCGGTGGTTCTATGGCTTCTTATGCCTTTAAGCATATGGATGACCCAGTCCTGGTAGAAACCATCCAGGCTGATGGAGGACTTGATATAGGGGATACTTTAATTGGAATGCATTTGAAGCGAGTGGCCGTCCCTGTGCGTATTGAGCAGAAAACGATAGGGGCCGCCCACATTACGGCTGCCAAAACGCGGCCTCCTTTAATCGGAGGAGTCCGTGCTGTTTATGAAATAATAGAAGAAGAAGGTTCGTGTGACGAATAGGAATGGAAAGGGGAACGGTTTACTATGAATCAAGTAAAATCAACAGACGCAGAGGTATTTGCAGCTATTCAGGATGAAAGAGATCGTCAACAGAATAATATTGAGCTAATAGCTTCTGAAAACTTTGTTTCCGAGGCTGTAATGGAAACGATGGGCTCCGTTATGACTAATAAATATGCGGAAGGATATCCAGGCCGTCGATACTATGGAGGCTGTGAGCATGTCGACGTAGTAGAAAATCTCGCTCGTGACCGTGCGAAAGAGCTTTTTGGTGCGGATCATGCCAATGTCCAGCCTCATTCCGGCGCCCAAGCCAACATGGCTGTTTATTTTACCGTTCTTGATCACGGAGATACCGTACTTGGAATGAACCTCAATCACGGGGGACATCTTACGCACGGTAGTTCCGTAAACTTCAGTGGTAAGCTGTACAACTTTGAAGAATATGGCGTTGAGGAAAAGGATGAACGAATTAACTATGAAGCCGTATTGAAAAAAGCAAAAGAAGTCCAGCCTAAGCTGATTGTTGCCGGCGCAAGTGCTTATCCACGTGAAATTGATTTTGCTAAATTCCGTGAAATCGCGGATGAAGTAGGAGCTTATCTTCTAGTAGATATGGCTCATATTGCTGGTCTAATCGCCTGCGGTCTTCATCCTAACCCAGTGCCCCATGCGCATTTTGTTACAACTACGACTCATAAAACCCTTCGCGGCCCTCGCGGCGGTATGATTCTTTGTCAAAAAGAGTTCGCGAAAAAAATCGATAAGAATGTGTTTCCAGGTATGCAGGGTGGTCCATTAATGCATATAATTGCTGCCAAAGCTGTTTCCTTTAAAGAAGCGCTGCAGCCGGAGTTTAAAGATTATTCCAAGCAGATCATTGCAAACGCTAAACGTCTCGGAGAATCCCTTGTAGATAAAGGTGTTGACATTGTATCGGGCGGCACGGATAATCATCTGCTGCTGCTGAATCTGCAAAAGAAAGGTCTTACAGGGAAAGTGATCGAAAAGGCTTTGGATGATATTGGTATTACAACCAATAAAAATACGATTCCTTTTGACACAGAAAGCCCGTTTGTAACGAGTGGAATCCGTATTGGGACCGCTGCTGTCACAACTCGTGGTTTCAAAGAAAACGAGATGGATGAAATAGCAGACCTGATTGCTTTTACTCTTGAGCATCACGATAATGAAGAAAAAATGAAAGAAGCGGCAGAGCGTGTGCGTGAGCTGACTTCCCGTTTCCCTCTTTATCAAACTTTAAATTATTCTTCTATTTAATAGAATAAGCCGTCAGCCTAGTGCTGGCGGCTATTATTATGTTCTGATATGGGCTGGCAGGAATGAAAGGTGGGCCTGGGTAAATTCATATTTATCGGGTTGCAGTTCAACTTGTTTTTCAGTACAATTTAAAGGATGCAAACTATGAGAAGGAGTGATCGGCAATGGGAAAGGTATATGTACTGGATCATCCGTTAATTCAGCACAAACTGACGTACATACGTAAAAAGGAAACAGGGACGAAGGATTTTCGTGAGCTAGTTGACGAAGTCGCCGCATTGATGGCTTTTGAAATTACGCGTGATCTGCCTCTTGAAGAGGTTGAAATTGACACCCCTGTCACTTCTGACGCAAAAGCTAAAGTACTGACGGGTAAGAAAATTGGACTTGTACCCATTCTTCGTGCCGGTCTAGGTATGGTAGACGGAATCATTCAATTGATTCCTGCTGCTAAAATAGGACATGTCGGACTTTATCGCGACCCTGAAACGCTGCAGCCGGTGGAGTATTATGTCAAACTTCCTAGTGATATTGAAGAACGTGAACTTATCGTCATTGATCCAATGCTTGCTACAGGCGGATCTGCCAATGAGGCCATCCATTCATTGAAGAAAAGAGGAGCCCGCCAAATTCGCTTAATGTGTCTTGTTGCAGCGCCTGAAGGTGTAGAGGCTGTTCGCGAAGAGCATCCGGATGTTGATATTTATCTTGCAGCTCTTGATGAGAAGTTAAATGAAAAAGGTTACATTGTTCCAGGTCTGGGAGATGCCGGTGACCGATTGTACGGTACAAAATAAATAGAATTATTCAAGCTCCATTAAAGGAGGTACATTCATGGCAGAACGCATTAAAGTAATGACCATATTTGGGACAAGGCCGGAAGCTATTAAAATGGCTCCGCTTGTTCTGGAACTGAAAAATCGTCCCGACCAATTCGAACCAATTGTCACGGTAACAGCGCAGCATAGAGAAATGCTGGATCAAGTGATGTCGATTTTTGGTATTGAGCCAGATTTTGATTTAAATATTATGAAATCGAGGCAAACCCTTGCACAAGTAACGACACGCGCCCTTGAAGGCCTTGATGAAGTGATGAAAGAAACAAAACCTGATGTGGTTCTTGTACATGGGGATACCACCACGACTTTTGCGGCTTCTCTTGCAGCTTATTATAACCAGATTCCTGTGGGCCACGTAGAAGCAGGACTTCGAACATGGAATAAATATTCTCCTTACCCTGAGGAAATGAATCGTCAGTTGACTGGGGTTATGGCGGATTTACATTTTGCTCCTACCAATAAATCCATGGATAATCTGCTCGCAGAAAACAAGCCGACCAACCAGATTTTTGTCACAGGAAATACAGCCATTGACGCGCTTCAAACGACCGTCAAAGACGATTATGCCTCAGAAGTGCTTGACGAAATAGGCGATAAACGGTTAGTTCTAATGACTGCTCATCGACGTGAAAATCTTGGGAATAATATGAAACAGATGTTTCGGGCAATTAAGCGCCTGGTGGAAGAACATGATGACATTCAAGTGATCTATCCTGTACATCTGAACCCTGCCGTTAAAGAAACGGCTGATGAGATTCTGGGAAATGATGAGCGTATCAAATTAATTGATCCTCTTGATGTGATTGATTTCCATAACTTTGCTTCCAGAGCTCATTTAATCCTTACTGACTCAGGTGGCGTTCAAGAAGAAGCACCTTCACTTGGTGTGCCGGTATTGGTTCTTCGCGATACTACGGAGCGTCCGGAAGGAATTGAAGCAGGAACGCTTAAGCTCGCTGGTACAGAAGAGGATCATATTTTCCATTTAGCAAATGAATTATTATCGAATGAGGAAAAACATAAAGAAATGTCGCATGCTTCCAATCCATATGGAGATGGAAATGCATCTGCCAGAATTGCTGAAGCGATCCGGTATTTCTTTAACCACCGGGAAGATAAGCCAGCACCTTTTGAAATAGAATAATGAGTAAAAGATCAAATCCATAAGGGTTTGGTCTTTTTTTTATACAAAAATTGCCTGAGCATGTTCATGCATAGCTGTCCTTATCCATCGCAAACTAACTAAAAAGGAGACTGGCCTATGCGTTTACTGCACTTGTTCATTCTTTTATTAATTCTTACAGGCTTTCAGTCCCCAGAAGAAACTGATGAAGTAACTATTATAATTGAGACCGAAGAATCCTCATCCCTTCTTGCAGAAGAAATTGAGTCTAGAATTCCGAGGATTGAGATTGTTGCGCAGTATGACACGATCTTTAACGGTCTTGCGGTTAAAGGAAGGGCACAAGAACTTGAAAAGCTTGCTCGTATGGATATGGTAGTGAATCAGTACCCAGTCGTAAATTATAAAAGTCTCAAGCAGGAAACGGGGACCTTTTCTACTCAGATAATCCGTGAGCAATCTAACCCTTCCTATACAGGTAAAGGGGTAAAAGTAGGTGTCATTGATACAGGAGTGGACTACTCTCATCCGGATCTTCAAAAGAACTACAAGGGGGGGGTTGATACCGTAGATTTTGATAATGATCCTATGGAAACCAAAGGGGAAGGCGCAACCATGCATGGATCTCATGTAGCAGGGGTGATTGCAGCTGATGGAAAAATGAAAGGGATAGCTCCAGATGCTGAATTATACGCTTACCGGGCGTTAGGTCCAGGAGGGATTGGATCCTCTGTGCAGGTTATCGCAGCACTGGAAGAAGCGGTTAAAGAAGGAATGGATGTAATTAATCTGTCGCTTGGTAATGATGTGAACGGTCCCGACTGGCCTACGACACATGCTGTTAATAGAGCAGTAGAGCTTGGCGTGACCGTTATCGTTGCAGCTGGGAATTCAGGTCCGGACACTTGGACCGTAGGATCGCCTGCTACTTCATCAAAGGCTATAACCGTAGGAGCTTCGGCACTTCCTTCAAAAGCACCGGTATTCGGAATTCCGGGAGAGGACCGGCACATCCCTGTTCAAGTCCTGCTGGGATCAAAACCGTGGGGACTTTCCAGAAAATATCCTTTAATCGACGCTGGCATAGGAAAAGAAGATCTAAATAACGCTTCCGGAAAGATCGTATTGTTTGAACGTGGGGAAATTCCATTTCAGGAAAAAGCTTTTAAAGCTTATCAAGCTGGTGCGGCTGGAGTAATTATATACAATAATGAACCGGGATTATTTCAAGGTTCATTAGATAACCTATCTGTTCCGATTCCGGTCGCTGGAGTATCCAAAAAAGATGGGGAGTGGCTGATTCAAAAGGGAGTTCAGCAGAATCAATGGCTGGAAACCAGCGAAACTTCACTTGATCATCGACTGGCTCCTTTCAGTTCTCGTGGTCCCGTAACCACCACATGGGGATTAAAACCAGATGTGGTAGCCCCTGGTGTGGACATTTTAAGCACGGTGCCCGGAGGATATGCAGCATTACAAGGAACGAGTATGGCTGCTCCGCATGTTGCTGGACTTGCGGCTTTATTAAAAGAAGCTTCTCCGGATTGGTCTCCTCAGCAAATAAAAAGGGCTATAATGAGTTCAGCAGATATTCTAGAAAAAGGAAAACTTCCTTATTCGCCTACTGAACAAGGTACAGGTTTTATTGATATAGAAGAATCTTTCGACCCGGCACTGTTAATCGAACCCGGCTCGCTTACATTTGGGCGCGTGGATCAACCATTGTTAAATAAAAAGGCAAAATTAAAGCTTACCAATCCCACGAAGGATAGTCAGACCGTATACATGGAGGTCCCAGTTCGTGAAAATGGAAGCAGATGGGACCTCCCGTCCGCTGTTCATTTGAAACCGAATGAAACGAAGGAAGTGGAGATTGGACTCCATCTTACGAAATCCTTTTTAAACCCTGGGATCCATCAGGGGTTTATCAAACTGAGAAATCAAGATCACGATTTCCATGTTCCTTATCTTTATATGATCGGAACGTCTGATTATGAAAAGGTGTCCGGTTTAGAATTGTCAGCTAAGTGGGCCGATGCAAGGCAGTACACTTATCGTTTTCATCTTGCCGAGTCCGTAGATAAAATCACTGTCGATCTATACAGGGCGGGTACCATGCTTTCTCACGGGAGGTTATTTGAACTTGAAGACCCTCAGCCGGGTATGGTACAAGGGGAATTTAAAGTAAATACAGATCATCTTGAAGGGGCTTATATAGCCGTCTTTACTCTCGAGTATAAAGACCAGAAAGAAAGTTACCCATTTCCGGTAAAATTCACACCTTCATGATAACCAGTATATTCCACCTCAGGTCATCCATAATATGGATGACCTGAGGTGGAAAGTTTTTGTAAAAATGGCTCGAAAAGTCTATGTATATTAGGTGTAGAATTGGTAAAATGGTACATGTAAGTTTTGTCACAAATGTGACAAAAATGTGATCGAAAAGTGTCATACATTTGTATTTTTAATCACAAACTCATTGACATCATATAACCCCTAATGTATTCTTACATAGTGTGGGATGATAAGGTTTTCATAACGAATTGTAAAGGTTCTGACACCTTTTCATTCAAGTGAAAAGAGGCTTGTAAATGAAAGATTCCAAACCCCCTTTTCAGGCCATGGCCTTAACTAGTGCTATCGTTTCTCAACTTGCCGGCGGCCCACTTGCCGGAGTTTACCTTGGGAAATGGATAGATAGTCAATTTTCCACAGAGCCCACATTCTTAATCATAGGGATTTTCCTAGGATTAGGAGCAGGTACATATGGGACCATTCATTTAGTACGGACGTACACGGGAGACGATTAGCATGAAGCACTACCAACAGATGATGGCCCGTCAACGAAAATGGATGTTCTACCTTCTGGCGTTACTCGTTCTTGGCTGGGGCCTTACCCCTTGGCAGCCGATTTTTCTAGGTCTCCTCCTGGGAAGCGCTTTGAGTTTTTATAACCTCTGGCTTATGCAGCGCAAAATCCGCAAGCTTGGCGAAGCCTCCGCAGAGAATAAATCTGTTAGAGGAATCGGTACGTTTACCCGTTTGGCTTCAGGAGCACTTGCTGTAGTCATTGCCCTCCAGTTTGAAGAACACATTCATTTGATTTCCGTAGTATTGGGCTTAATGGCAGCCTACATTGTCATTTTTATAGATTACCTGTTCAATAAATCAACAGTTTAGCACGATGGAAGGTAGGTGAACAGATTGAATCACGAAGCACCGATGTGGAATGATGCGTTTGGGATCAGTTGGCTTGATTTCAACCTTTCCAACGTTTTAATGATGTTTGTGGCCTCATTAATCGTTTTCATTCTAGGGGTAACAGCCACACGTAACATGAAACGGTTCCCGACCGGCTTTCAAAACTTTATGGAATGGCTGATTGATTTCATAAAAGGCATTATCGGTTCAAATATGGATTGGCGAACAGGAAGGCTCTTTCTTCCACTTGGTTTAACCTTATTTGCCTACATATTTGTAGCTAATATGCTTGGAGTCGTCACCAATGGAGTTGTTGGACATGAACTGTGGTGGAAATCTCCAACCGCAGATCCCGGCATTACCTTAACCCTGGCAACACTTGTTGTCGTCTTATCTCACTACTATGGGGTTAAGCTGAAAGGCGGTAAAGAATACAGTAAAGGTTTCATAAGACCTCTGCCGTTTTTACTACCTTTCAAAATCATTGAAGAGTTCTCCAATACTCTTACACTTGGTTTGCGTCTATATGGGAACATTTACGCAGGCGAGATCTTACTGAGCTTGCTTGTCACTATGGCAGCAGGCGGCGTTGGTGGATTTTTAGGAGCTTCACTTCCAATGATAGCTTGGATGGGCTTCAGTACATTTATCGGTTTTATCCAGGCATTCATCTTTGTAATGTTAACGATGGTTTATATGTCTCACAAGGTGAGCGACGACCATTAAAATAAAAGAATAAAAAATTATTTTTTTAAAAATATGAGGAGGATTTTCATTATGGGTCTTTTAGCAGCTGCAATTGCAGTAGGATTAGCGGCACTAGGTGCTGGTATTGGTAACGGTCTGATTGTAAGTCGTACGGTAGAAGGAATTGCGCGTCAACCAGAATTGCGCAGTGCTCTTCAAACAACTATGTTCATCGGTGTTGCTCTAGTAGAGGCGATTCCGATCATCGGCGTTGTTATCGCATTTATCGTAATGGGTCAGTAAAGCAGGACGAGCGAATACGCTTATGGCGAAGTTCAACTCAATCGATCTTCGCCTTTCCTTTATACCTTTACGAAAACTTGATACCCAAATGGATTGGAAAGAAAACTTCGACTGAAGCTTTTATAAGCTAAAGCCGGGTTTTTCTCTTGTCTAGCTGAGTTCTTATATAAGGCTTTTGCTTGCTTGAGGGTTAACCCTGTTACGATATGGTGTGGAGAGGAGTGAAAACTGTGCAAGGATTCACAGAGAGTCTTGTCCTCGGAGCTGGAGGACTTAACATAGGTGATATGATCATTCAACTTGTGTTCTTCCTTATCTTGCTGGCTCTTTTAGGCAAGTTTGCTTGGGGACCATTAATGAATATGATGAAAGAGCGTGAAGATTACGTAGCTAACGAAATCAATACCGCAGAAAAAAGTCGTGAAGAAGCACAGCGAATGCAGCGTGAAGCTTCTGAAGAACTTAAGAAAACCCGTCAGGATGCACAGAAGATAATCGAAGATGCACGCAAAACAGCAGGCCAGCAGGAACGCGATATAATTGAGTCCGCTCGCGCTGAATCTGAAAGAATGAAGGAATCAGCACGGCAGGAAATTGAACAAGAAAAAGAAAAAGCCGTACAGGTCCTTAAAGATCAAGTGGCTTCTATGTCTGTCATGATTGCATCCAAAGTGATTGAAAAAGAACTTTCGGAGAAGGATCAGGAGAAGTTGATTCACCAATATATTGACGAGGCAGGAGAAGAGCGATGAGTCAAACAATCATTGCGAGACGCTATGCTGACGCGCTTTTTAAACTTGGACAAGAACACTTGAAATTAGAACAATTAGAAACAGAATTACGAGAACTGCAAAAGGTGTTCCGTAATAATGAGCAACTTTATACATTCCTTAAGCATCCACGTATTTCCGTCGACCAAAAGAAACAACTCATTCATAAATCATTTCTGTCTTATTCAGCAGAAGTTGTGAACACCCTTAAGTTGTTGGTAGACAGGCATAGAGAAGACATTATTTCTGAAATGATCACTCATTTCTTAACAATGATGAGCGATGCAAAGGGAGTAGCAGAAGCGGATGTTTACTCCGTACGTGAACTTTCGAAATCTGAGAAAAAACGGATTTCAGAAACATTTGCACCAAAAGTAGGAAAACGTTCATTGAACCTGAACAATATTGTTGATCCAAGCATTCTCGGAGGCATCCGTGTGCGAATTGGTAATCGGATATTTGATGGTTCCGTCAGTGGAAAGCTTAGCCGCATGGAGCGCAAGCTAGTTTCTGCTAACAAAAGATGATAGGGGTGAAATGGCATGAGCATTAAAGCTGAGGAAATCAGTGCGCTGATTAAACAGCAAATTGAAAGCTATGAATCAGATATAGAAGTCAATGATGTGGGTACAGTTATCGAAGTTGGTGACGGTATTGCACGTGCTCATGGTCTTGACAACGTCATGGCCGGAGAACTCGTTGAATTCTCAAATGGTGTCATGGGATTGGCACAGAACTTAGAAGAAAGTAACGTTGGTCTTGTTATTCTTGGACCTTATACAGATATTAAAGAAGGCGATGAAGTACGCCGTACAGGTCGTATCATGCAAGTACCTGTTGGGGAAGAAATGCTGGGCCGTGTCGTTAATCCACTTGGTCAGCCTGTAGATGGAAGAGGACCAATTGAAACAACTAAAACACGCCCGATTGAAGCACCAGCCCCAGGGGTTATGGATCGTAAATCCGTAGATGAACCCCTTCAAACAGGGATTAAAGCTATTGACGCCCTTGTACCTATCGGACGTGGTCAGCGTGAACTTATTATCGGTGACCGTCAGACTGGTAAAACATCTGTAGCAATCGATGCGATTTTGAACCAGCATGATCAGGATATGGTTTGTATATATGTAGCAATTGGTCAAAAAGAATCAACCGTCCGCGGTACAGTAGAAACTCTTCGCCGTCACGGTGCATTGGATTACACAATTGTCGTAACAGCGAGTGCTTCTCAGCCAGCTCCGCTTTTATACCTTGCTCCATATGCAGGCGTAACATTAGGGGAAGAATTCATGTACAACGGCAAGCATGTTCTCGTCGTTTATGATGACCTTTCCAAGCAGGCAGCGGCATACCGTGAGCTATCCTTGCTGCTTCGTCGTCCACCGGGCCGTGAAGCGTTCCCAGGAGATGTATTCTATCTGCACTCCCGTCTGCTTGAGCGTGCAGCTAAACTAAGTGATGCGAAGGGCGGAGGTTCATTAACAGCGCTTCCTTTCGTTGAAACACAAGCAGGAGACATTTCCGCCTATATTCCAACAAACGTTATTTCCATCACAGACGGTCAGATCTTCTTACAGTCAGATTTATTCTTCTCAGGTGTACGTCCAGCGATTAACGCCGGATTATCCGTATCCCGTGTTGGTGGATCAGCTCAAATCAAAGCTATGAAAAAAGTTGCCGGTACATTGCGTCTCGACTTAGCTTCTTATCGTGAGTTGGAAGCTTTCGCACAGTTCGGCTCTGACCTTGATAAATCTACACAGGCTAAGCTGAACCGCGGAGCGCGTACCGTTGAGGTTCTTAAGCAAGGTTTACACCAGCCTCTGGCTGTAGAAAAACAAGTTATGATTATCTTTGCCCTTACCAAAGGATTTCTGGATGATATTCCAGTGGATGACGTTACTCGCTTTGAGTCAGAATTCCACACATGGCTTGATAACAATCGGAAAGAGCTGATTGGGCAGATCCGAAAAACTGGAAAGCTGGCAGAGGAAGAAGATATGAAAGAAGCTGTGAAAGAATTCAAGAAAACATTTGTGATCTCTGAATAAATAAACACAGCTGGAAAGGGTGGTGAAACAGCGTGGCATCCCTTAGAGATATCAAAGGCCGGATTACCTCTACCAAGAAGACGAAACAGATTACAAAAGCAATGGAAATGGTATCTGCTTCTAAATTGAATCGTGCCGAACAGAACGCAAGGTATTTTGTTCCATACAGCGAAAAAATTCAAGAAGTCGTAGCGAGTATTTCCCAAGGCGGAGGTGATGCAAGTCACCCAATGCTTGAATCAAGGGAAGTAAAGTGTACAGGGTACCTGGTAATCACTTCTGACCGAGGTCTTGCAGGAGCATTTAACAGCAGTGTCTTGAGAAGAGTCTATCAGCAGATTCGCCAGCATCATACTTCTGCTGAAGAGTACAAACTAATCACCATTGGCCGTATTGGACGAGACTTCTTCCGTAAACGTAATATACCGGTAGATATGGATATTACTGGCTTGGCAGACCAGCCGGACTTTGCTGATATTAAAGATATCGCATCGGATACGATTCAACTCTTTACAGACGAAGAGATCGATCAATTATATATCTATTACAATCATTACGTTAGTGCTATCACACAGGAAGTAACCGAGAAAAAAGTCTTGCCGCTGACGGACTTTGGTGGAGAGAGTGTAGGATCCACAAGTTCTTATGAGTATGAGCCGAACCAAGAAGAGATTTTGGAAGTCTTGCTTCCGCAATATGCTGAGAGCTTGATTTACGGAGCCTTACTTGACAGTAAAGCTAGTGAGCATGCAGCTCGTATGACAGCTATGAAGAGTGCAACTGATAATGCTGATGACCTTATTGGTGATCTGACGCTATCTTATAACCGTGCACGTCAAGCTGCTATTACCCAAGAGATTACTGAAATTGTCGGCGGTGCAGCTGCCCTCGAATAGGGACTCTTGGATTTTGAACAGTAAGTTAGGAGGGAAATCGATGAGTAATGGACGCGTGACACAAATCATGGGACCAGTTGTCGACGTAACATTTGATGACGGGCAGCTCCCAGATATTAATAACGCACTACATGTACGTTATGATGCGCAATCCGAAGATGAAAAAAACGTCGACCTTACGTTAGAAGTTGCCCTTCACCTGGGTGACAACACCGTTCGTACTGTTGCCATGTCTTCCACAGAAGGTGTAATGCGTGGCACACCTGTTATCGATAAAGGCAGCCCAATCTCAGTTCCAGTGGGAGAAGTAACATTGGGCAGAGTATTCAACGTTCTTGGTAACAATATTGATTTAGATGAACCTTTAAGTGATGATGTACGTCGTGATCCAATCCACCGCGAAGCACCAGTTTTTGAAAACTTAGCTACAGAAACTGAAATTCTGGAAACTGGAATTAAAGTTGTAGACCTTTTAGCTCCATATGTAAAAGGTGGTAAAATTGGATTGTTTGGTGGCGCCGGAGTAGGTAAGACCGTACTCATTCAGGAATTAATTAACAACATCGCCCAAGAACACGGCGGTATCTCTGTATTTGCCGGTGTTGGTGAGCGTACGCGTGAAGGTAACGACCTTTACTGGGAAATGACCGATTCAGGTGTTATTAAGAAAACAGCTATGGTGTTTGGACAAATGAACGAACCGCCTGGTGCGCGTATGCGCGTAGCTCTGTCTGGTTTAACAATGGCAGAATATTTCCGTGATGAACAAGGCCAGGACGTACTGTTCTTCATCGACAACATCTTCCGCTTTACCCAGGGTGGTCTTGAAGTATCTGCACTTCTTGGACGTATGCCATCAGCCGTTGGTTATCAGCCAACCTTAGCGACTGAGATGGGGCAATTACAGGAGCGAATTACATCTACTGACAAAGGTTCAGTAACATCTATTCAGGCTATTTATGTGCCTGCCGATGACTATACTGACCCTGCGCCGGCTACGACGTTCGCGCACTTGGATGCAACGACTAACCTTGAGCGTAAGCTTTCTGAACAGGGGATTTATCCTGCTGTTGATCCACTTGCTTCTACCTCCCGTGCTCTGGACCCGGATGTAGTTGGCGACGAGCATTATCAAATAGCTCGCGAAGTCCAGCGTACATTGCAGCGTTATAAAGAATTGCAGGATATCATTGCTATTCTTGGTATGGATGAGCTTTCTGATGAAGATAAATTGACCGTATCCCGTGCACGTCGGGTGCAGTTCTTCTTATCTCAGAACTTCCACGTGGCTGAACAGTTTACAGGACAGCCAGGATCTTACGTACCTGTTGCAGAAACAGTCAAAGGCTTTAAAGAGATCCTTGACGGCAAACACGATGACATCCCAGAAGATGCGTTCCGACTAGTCGGTCGTATTGAGGATGTTGTTGAAAAATCAAAACAAATGCAGTAAACCTGTCAACACAAGTGATAATGGGCGTTCATAGGAGCGCCCGGTTTATTCACTTAACAGCCAAGGAGGAATGTATATGAGCACACTAACGGTGAGTGTCGTCACTCCTGATGGCCCGGTATTGGAAGAAGCATTTGAAATGGTTAGTTGTAAGGCGGAAAGTGGAGAGTTGGGAATACTACCCGGTCACATTCCTATGGTGGCGCCGCTTACAATCAGCGCCATACGCCTGAAAGGCGAGGGGAAATCGGATCGTATCGCAGTCAGCGGTGGTTTTTTAGAGGTGAGACCTGATAAAGTGACCATACTCGCTCAATCAGCTGAAAAGCCAACTGATATTGATATAGACCGTGCCCGAATGGCTAAAGAGCGTGCTGAAAGACGTCTCCAGGACAAACAAGCCGACATTGATTTCAAACGGGCTGAATTGGCCCTTAAGCGAGCCATTAATCGCTTAGATGTTTATGAGAATAATTTCTAAACTGCTTTCATCTTGAGAGCAGTTTTTTTATTAAAGAAACCTGATAGAAATTTTGGTGTTTAATTTTCGGCCAGTCTTAACCAAAGGAGCAGCAAGGTAGCTCTTAAGATATCCATTTGGCAGAAATATTTGTCATTATTGCCCGGGAAATGAGACAGAAATATTTTCTTTGTCGCCTTCTGTTTTATTAGAGTTTAGCCGATTGGATAAAAAGGTATTTTTGTGTAGATGAATGCTGTTCCTAAAAGTAGAGACGAAAGAGAGGAGTTCGTATGGATCAATATTTTGCTGAAGAAGCTATTCTTAGTATGACCTCACACATTATCTTCATTATCATAACGTGGAGAGTGCTTCAGTCGGTCAATTTCGATGCGTTTTTCAGGAAACATCGTGTCTTTGAAGCAAGAGTTTTACTCATATTTATTACCATTGCTATTGGAACAACGGTCAGTCGATTTTTTCTTGATTTTATAGCATGGTCTAATAGTCTGGTCTACTTATTTTAAACGAAAATCAATGAGACTAGTGTTAAGTGAATAGTTTGTCTAAAAATGTCCAGTATGATTGTTGTCTTCTCCGGTCAGACTTATAGTAAGTCTATGCTTGGGGAGGCATCAGAAGATGAAAAGTTTACTAGCAGGTATTACGGTATTGATTATGGTATGTACAGGTGCTTATTCACAGGAACTGACTGCGGAGACACCTATTGAAAAATTTGCAGCATTTGCTGAGAGTGAGCAGCTTGACGTAACAGCATGGTCGATCACCCTTAAAGAGACGATACCGAGATCAGATTCATTATTATTGGAAAAGAAGATTTCCAAATCCCATCGAACTGCTGAAGTATCGTATGAAGATCAAGATAATTCAAATAAGATTATTCTAAAAGACGGTCTTAATAATAGGGAATTTGACGAAAGTTATAGCATTATTCTGCCGAAAAACAAAGATGAAAAGGCGGAATTGGTTTACTATATAGCTGGTAAGGGTACAATTTCTTTGACACCAGAAGTAAAAGATCGGATACGAGAGATTGAGAAACGGTATTTCTCGAAAAACGTCCTAATTTTCTCTTGTCTTAAAGCGGAGTCTAGTGGTATTATAGATGATGTTTTAGTGTATAAAAAATTCAAACAAACATTCGACATTAAACCATTAGATCAAGTTGCAGAAAAAGATTGGACTAGCAGCTCCGGATATACGGAAGAATGGGGACAAGCAATCCCGACAGCCGGTGGAAAGATGAATGTTCAGTTCGCTACAAGAACTTTGGGCGGGCGGACAAACATCACTATTGGCACACCCATTATTACTGCTGAATATTAATAATAATGAATATGGACGCGGAGGAGAATGAAATTTGGAAAAAATCATCGTCCGTGGTGGGAGGCAGCTGAATGGCACTGTAAAAGCAGAAGGCGCCAAGAATGCCGTACTGCCTGTCATCGCAGCAAGTATAATTGCCAGTGAAGGAAAAAGTGTTTTACACGAAGTCCCTGCTTTAGCAGATGTCACGACTATCAATGAAGTGATTCGACATATGAATGCTGATGTTAAAGTAGATGGAAACACAGTTACCGTAGATGCTTCTGGGGATCTCGAGACAGAAGCACCAATTGAATATGTGAGGAAAATGAGAGCTTCTGTTCTCGTTCTGGGACCACTTTTGGCCCGGTATGGCCATGCTAAGGTTGCCCTGCCTGGTGGCTGTGCGATTGGATCACGTCCTATTGATCAGCACTTAAAAGGCTTTGAAGCTATGGGTGCCGAAGTTACCGTAGGAAATGGTTACATTGAGGCAGAAGTTAAAGGTCGTTTGCAGGGTGCCAAGGTTTACTTTGATGTTCCAAGTGTAGGGGCTACAGAAAACGTTATGATGGCTGCAGCTCTGGCTGAAGGAACAACAATCCTTGAAAACTGTGCAAAAGAACCGGAAATTGTAGATTTAGCCAATTATCTCAATAAAATGGGCGGTAAGGTTATTGGGGCTGGTACCGAGACCATTCGTATCGAAGGAGTCGACAAGCTTATTGGAGCGACTCATACCATTATCCCTGACCGCGTAGAAGCTGGAACATTTATGGTTGCAGCGGCTATTACTGGAGGTAATGTATTAGTTAAAGGTGCTATGCGTGAACATCTTCGTTCAGTTATTTCAAAAATGGAAGAAATGGGCGTTACCATTAAAGAGGAAGATGATGGACTTCGAGTTATTGGCCCTGAACAGTTGAAGGCTACAGATATTAAAACGATGCCACACCCGGGTTTTCCTACTGATATGCAGTCTCAAATGATGGCTTTAATGTTAAACGCCAAAGGCACAAGCGTAATTACGGAAACAGTATTCGAAAATCGTTTCATGCATGTGGAAGAATTCCGCCGTATGAATGCTCATCTTAAGATTGAAGGCCGCAACGTTATTGTGGAGGGTCCTTCATCTTTACAAGGAGCAGAAGTAGCAGCGACTGATTTACGAGCGGGAGCAGCCCTTATTCTTGCTGGTCTTGTGGCCGATGGTTATACACGCGTAACAGAACTTAAGCATCTGGACCGTGGATATGTTGATTTCTCCAATAAACTTGCGGGACTCGGTGCTGATATAGAAAGAATTAACGAACAAGAATCTTACTCTGAAGAACAAGAAGCTAACGAATCTTTATCGACCTTATAATGTATATATCCTTATAGCTTGGTTGTTTCATTATTTTTTGAAACAGCCAAGCTTTTTTTTGGTTCTATCATCCTTGTTTGAGGGATACATTTTAGTAGAGAGATCTACAATGTAATCAGGAGGGTGAGAATGAAAAGAAAAAATTGGATGGCATTTTTCATAACAAGTGGCCTCTTTGGGGCTATACTTATACTACCTACTCTAATTGTGGTACCTTTTACAGGTTCCAGTGCTTCACATGAAGTCCAGGAGACTCCAAATCCGATTGAAAAAGCCGCTGATTCATCAGAAGACCTCTCTCCAATAGCGGTCAGAGTTGAACGAAGCCAATCAGGGAAGATAGAAGAAGTCCCGCTGGAAACATATGTTGCAAGGGTGGTTGCATCTGAGATGCCTGCTGAATTTGAATTGGAAGCATTAAAAGCGCAGGCGTTAGCAGCACGAACATATATAACGAGACATTTGCTTGAGGAAGAGCCTGTATCGCAGGAAGCTGATGTGACGGACACCGTTAATCACCAGGTGTATAAGAATGATGAAGAACTCAGAGCTCAGTGGCATGATCAATATACGAGCAATATGGAGAAAATCAACTCAGCTGTAAGCGAGACAGCAGGAGAAATAATCACATATAACCAGGAGCCAATAACGGCCGCTTTCTTTTCAACAAGCAATGGATACACGGAAAATGCTGAAGACTACTGGGAGAATGAGATTCCTTATTTAAAAAGTGTGGAAAGTCCCTGGGATCAACAATCACCTAAGTTCACAGATCAGAAAATTATTCCGATTACTCAGGTACAAACAGCTCTTGGCGTAAATTTTAAAGGGAATGTGCAAAACATGACCATGACAAAGACAGAGGGAAATCGTGTAGATAAGGTTCAGGTTGGGGATCAGACCTTCTCAGGGAGACAGATAAGAGAGACCTTCGAGCTGCCTTCAAGCGATTTTTCGATGCAGCAAAAAGGCGATCACGTCATTTTTACGACAAAAGGGTATGGCCATGGTGTAGGAATGAGTCAATATGGAGCAAATGGAATGGCTAAGAGCGGCAGCAGTTATAAAGATATTGTGACTCATTATTATCACGATACAGAAGTATCGTCTATCAATAAACAGACGGCATTGTTAACTTCCAGAAATGATAAGTCGGTCAACTGATAGAATATGATAAAGACAGGGCCTTAAGCCAGGGGCCCTGCTTTTCATTTCATAAGTTGGAGGGGTTACAATTTGGACAAACTCGTTCGTCCAAGGTGATCTTTATTTCTATTATGAAGTTGTAAATACTTTTAAGAAAAAATTTCCTCTTCATGTATATAATTCCTCAGAAGTGTTCAGAATGATTTTTGAGGTGATGAACATGAGAGAGGAAGGAAAGAAAAGCGTGACTAAATTAAAGTTTAAACGCTTAATGCGCAAGAAATGGTTGTATCCAGCGTTGTATTTGTCAGTAGCAGCATTAGTTCTAGTAGGGGTATTCTGGTATCAGCAAAGTGGTAAGGAAGTAGAAAACCAGTTAGCTAATCAATCTGAAACGGAAGTCCAGGATGAGTTCACTACTCAGGATTCCGGAGAGGATTCAGTTCCAGTCATGGAGCAAAACGAAAACTTGCAAATGCCAGTCGTTGATGAAGAAGCCGCGTCAATCGTTACTAAGTTCTATGATTACAATGCGTCTCAGGAAGATCAAGAAAGTGCACTGGTCCTATACAACAATAAGTACTATCAGAGTGAAGGCGTCGATATAACTAGAGAAGATGGAGAAGCTTTTGAAGTAACAGCAGCTCTATCAGGAACAGTCACAGAAGTAAAAGAAGACCCACTTTATGGCAATGTCATTGAAATTACACATGATGAAGACATATCAACTGTCTATGCTAGTCTAGCTGACATTAAAGTCCAAGCTGGTTCTGAAGTTACTCAAGGTGATGTGCTGGGTTCTGCCGGACAGAATTCCTTCGGTCAAGCGAGTGGCGTGCATGTTCATTTCGAATTACGAAATGATGGACAGCCTGTTAACCCGGAAAGCTTTTTCGGACAACCTTCCAGTAAGATTGGAGAAGAAGTGAAAGAAGAAGCAGAAGCTGAGAAAGAAGCAGAAGTACCTTCTGCTGAAGATGACAGCACTCCAGCCGAAGACTCAACAGAAGAACCAGAAGTATCTGATGAGCCAAATGATGAGGAACTAAATACGGATGAAGATCCTGCGGATAACACTGAAGGAGAACAAACTCCTGATGAGGATAGTGCATCATCCATTTCTTCAACTCAAACCTAAATGAGGGGCCTGCCCCTCATTTTTTTAATGCTGTACCATAAACTAGCAAAAAGCATTTACATAAAAAACAACTATAAAGCAAGCTCCAACCTTATCCCTGTGGCATAACTCACCTTTTTTATTAATACAATGAGGATAACCGAGCACTCGGTAACGTCCAGGGTGGAACACCATGACTTACACCTAGAGTACCCCCCTCATACTAACAGCATAAGCGCTTTCCTTTGAAACCACCCCCTTGGATAGACAATCACAGGAGGCGAGTGGAGTGCATGATTACATCAAAGAAAGGACCATCAGGATTGGAGAGCACCTCATTGAAACTAAAAAAACGGTCAGAGTGATCGCCAAAGAATTTGGCGTTTCTAAAAGTACGGTGCATAAAGACCTTACAGAAAGACTCCCGGAAGTGAATCCGGAGCTTGCTAAAGAAGTTAAAAAAATTCTAGATTATCATAAGGAGATCAGACACCTCCGTGGAGGAGAAGCAACTCGAAGAAAGTATAAAGCCCAACTGATTGAAGAAGGACCTGTGCAGCCTCTTGCCTAACTTCCTTTATCATTCTCCCTAAAGAAAAATCCCCTGCAGGTAAGGTGATTTTTTCATCCGAATGCGACGATTGTCATAATTTTATGATAGAATATAGAATTAGATGTGTACGATGGTACACAGGCAATGAACGCAACTTTTTCAAAGATGTAAAAGTTCAAAACGCAGATGGAATGCCCAAAACATGGTTGAATACTATGGACCTCTCACTTAACCGGAAGAGTTATGCCGATTTTGTGTGTTTACGGGCATGGATGCTTTCAATAGGGAGGATCTACAGGACATGTTTGCAAGAGATATCGGGATCGACCTTGGTACAGCTAACGTGCTCATTCATGTTAAGGGTAAAGGGATCGTATTAAATCAACCAACCGTAGTTGCGATGGACCGTAATACTGGAAAAGTACTGGAAGTAGGAGAAGATGCTCAGCGGATGGTGGGACGCACACCTGGGAATATTGAAGCTATCCGTCCATTGAAGGATGGCGTTATTGCAGACTTCGATGTAACAGAAGCTATGCTCAAGTACTTTATCCAAAAAATAAATGTTCGAAGCTTTCTATCCAGACCACGGATGCTGATCTGCTGTCCAACCAATATAACCAAAGTGGAACAGCAGGCAATAAAGCAAGCCGCTGAAAAAGCAGGCGGTAAGAAAGTTTTTTTAGAAGAAGAACCAAAAGTGTCTGCGATAGGCGCAGGCATGGATATATATCAGCCACATGGAAATATGATTGTTGATATTGGGGGAGGAACGGCTGATATAGCAGTCCTTTCAATGGGGGAAATTGTTACAGCTTCGTCGATCAAAATAGCAGGAAATCGATTGGACCAGGAAATACTTCAATATATAAAAAAAGAATACCAATTATTAATTGGTGAACGGACGGCTGAGAATATAAAAATTAAGGTAGGTACTGTATTTCCAGCGACTCGAAAAGAAGTAGTTGATATTCGGGGCCGTGATATGATTACTGGTCTCCCTCGTACGATTTCGGTCAGCTCTGAAGAAATAGAGAAGGCGCTTCGCGAACCTGTCCAGGTTATTGTTCAAACGGCTAGAGCAGTATTAGAGAGAACGCCTCCAGAGCTCTCTGCTGATATTATTGATCGTGGGGTTACCTTGACGGGGGGAGGTGCTCTTCTTCACGGTGTGGATCAGCTTCTTTTCGAAGAATTGAAAGTCCCTGTGCAGATTGCTCACTCTCCCATGGATTGTGTAGCGGCTGGAACAGGAATCATACTAGAAAACATGGATAAACGCAGTAAAATAGTGTTATAGCTTGCGTTAATTTTAATAAAGGAGCGATCACCTTGTTAAGAGGATTCTACACAGCCGCCTCAGGAATGCTTGCTAACCAGCGCATGCAGGAAACATTATCGAATAATATGTCGAACGTCAACACACCAGGATACAAAGCTGATCAGGGAACGATGCGTGCTTTTCCAGAATTGCTTCTTGAACAAATGGGAAGCCGCAGCTTGCCTGGTTTTACAAGTAGCAGGAATATTCCTGTTCAGCACCCCGTCGGATCCCTTAATACAGGTGTTTATATGCAGGAGGCTGTGCCCGCTTTCACTCAAGGTGATTTGAGAGAAACGGGGGTTGGTACGGATTTAGCTCTCCTACAAAGAAACGTGCCCGACGAGTCGGGCTCTGTTTTTTTTGATGTTCAAAACGAAGCAGGAGAACTACGCTACACGAGAAATGGTAACTTCACCGTGGACGGAGAAGGGTTTTTAACTACGAACCAAGGCAACTATGTATTGGATCAGTCAGGAAATCCGATTGAAACAAACGGGCTAGAATTTAAGGTCTCTGAGGAAGGTATAATTAATGTGGATGGACAAGCTATTCCTTTAGGCTTATCTTATAGCACGGCACCGGAAGATATGATGAAAGAAGGCGGAGATTTATACAGGCTTGGGGAAGACGGTACTCAGCTTATAGATGTCCGTGACGATAACACAGTCGAAGTCGATGTAAAACAGAACTTTCTTGAAAGTTCCAATGTAAACAGTGCCCGTACAATGACAGAAATGATGAATACATATCGGTCTTTTGAAATGAACCAGAGAGTACTTAAAGCTTACGACCAAAGTATGCAGAAAACCGTCACTGAGATTGCCAGACTGCGATAAGGAGTTGGGGACTAATGATTAACCGTTCGATGATTCAGGCTTCTGTTACAATGGGACAGCTGCAGAGTAAGCTTGATTTAATAGGGAATAATCTTGCTAATGGGAACACGACTGGCTATAAAAGTCGGCAGGCCGACTTTTCTTCATTGTTATACCAGCAAATTGACAATTTATCCTCCGAACCAGCTCCTGGAAACCGTCAGACACCTGATGGAGTTAGAATAGGGTCAGGTGCAAGTCTTGGGCATACAAATGTTGACCTTAGCCAGGGAAGCCTTCAGAATACAGGTAGAGAACTGGACATCGCCTTGTTAGAGAAGAGTCATTTATTTCAATTGCAAATTCCTACAGAAGCGGGCTTAGAGACACAGTACACCCGAGCAGGGAATTTTTATTTAAATCCCGTTAACGACAATGAAGTCATGCTTACTGATTCGGAAGGTTATCCTGTAATTGGAGATGCGGGAGATCCTATTGTGCTTGAAAATGGATTTGCGGAATTGAAGATCAATGAAAAAGGTTCATTGGTGGTTACACGCGACGGTCAGTCATCCGTTGAAGGGCAGCTTGGAGTAGTGGAAGCCGTAAGACCAAGAATGCTTGAGGCGGCAGGCGGCAACCGGTTTAAAGTTCCAAGTGGTATGGAAGGAACGGGAATAATTGCAGAAGTTTCCCGAAATGAAACCCGAGTACAGAACCAGTCACTTGAATCTTCCAACGTTGATATTTCTAAGCAAATGACAGATATGCTTAATGCTCAGCGAGCTTACCAGTTTAATGCAAAATCGATTTCCACGGGTGATCAGATGATGGGTCTGATCAATCAGCTCAGATCATAAACGTAAGGAGTTTGACGACCATGGCTACAGATCCTAATACAAATAACAAAAACCATAAACGTGAGCAGGATAGAGAGAAGAAACGTAAAGCTTTAGACGAAGCGACTAAACAAGATCATCCAAAAAAACAAGGGTATTGGCAGAAGCTGAAAAAGACCTTCAATGAAAAGACGGGGCATAAGAGCCGTATCCGTGTTCTTCCTATTTGGTTGCGTATTATCATTGTGCTTGTCTTAAGCATCTTGGCTTTGTTTATTGGGTTAATGGTCGGATACGGAGTGATCGGAGACGGAAAACCTATGGATGCTCTCAGCTGGGACACTTGGCAGCACATATGGGATATTGTTACAAAAACGGAATAGCATCAGCATAATTCTACACGAGTCTACAGACTCGTGTTTTTTTATGTCCAGGTGTTTAGGAAATGTCTGGCACATCAACTTGTTTCTGAAACTGCTATTTAGGGAATAAATCTTAAATCTAATCATTTATTTTGTGGGGAGGAAGCAAGCTTTGAAAACCGACGTATTTATCGCTGGTGGAGGTGTGGGAGGTTTAACATTGGCAGCTAAACTGGCCAGTCGCGGTGTTCACGTTACGATTGCTGAACAGCTGACGAAGGAGTCGCCGGTATATAAAGGAGAACTGCTGCAGCCTAAAACCATTGCGATACTGGAAAGACTTGGAGTTATTGAAGAAATTGAGAGATGCGGTCACGTGATCGACCAGCTTAGATTTCAGGAGATTCACCGCCATGAAGGAAATTTCCCTGAAGAGATTAATTTAACAGAGCTGAATTATAGCAGAGTGGCCAGTAAATATGACCATGCCTTAATGGTGCCGCATGAGAAAACAAAGTCCATTATACGGGAAAAGGGAAGGACCTTCGAAGAGCATTTCCACTATTTAGGCGGCGCGCGGTTTTTAGGTTTTGAAAAAGGAATGGCAAAGGTGAAACAGAAGAAGGAGACTTTCTATATAGAGGCCAAGGTATATATCGGAGCAGAAGGGCGGAGCTCCCCTACTCGAAAAGCTATGAATGCTGCTGTGAAGCGTAAAGACTACAATCACCATTTTCTAACCGTTACAATGCCTAGACCAGCATCTTACACCAAAGGAAAAATTATAACCACAGCCGACCGCTTTCTAGGATTGTTTCCTCTCCCTGACAATGAAGTGAGAACCGTTTATCTAATAAAAGCTGGAGAATACAAGACCATTAAGGAAAAAGGTCTTGAGTACCTCTATCAAGCCTACAGCGAACTTGAACCAGAGTTATCAGAGGGAGTGCGTACCATTGACGATTGGAAAAAAGTTCAGCTTATGATTCCCTATACCTATCACGTGGACAAGTATTATTCTGGAAATCTTGCCATTATAGGTGATGCGGCTCACACCGTCCATCCCATGGCCGGAGAGGGAATGAACCTGGCTGTACAGGATGCTGACGTCCTTGGAGAACTGCTTGCCTGGTGTAAAGAAAATAATAAAAATTATCATGAGTATTTGCATTACTATGAAGATGTAAGGAAGCCTCGGGTTGCTTCGCTTCTCCATTTAAGTCACCTGTCAGCACTCGTCTATTCATTCCGTTTTGAATGGTGGAGAAAAATCCGAATGAAGGCTGTTCAGCGGATTTACGATGATGACCAGCTTCACGTGAAACAAATGCTCAATATATCAGGCTTGGGAGCGTGGAATTTCAACTTACTAGATCGAGCCATCCAGGGGAGTGTTCTTCCAGCACGTAGTAAAAAGATAAAAGATAAGACACAATGGAAATACTTATTTTCAGAATCAGAAGACTATCCATGGGAAAATGAGAACTAAGAAAGGGTGAACCATATGAATGAATGGGTAACGGCTATGCAGGCTAGAAAGTGGATGAAAAAGAATGAATCGTTTCTGCCAAGCTGGCATGCTTATGTGGGATCCGAATTAGAACTGTTTGATGAATTCAAATCTGCCAGGACGGTAGAAGCGGTCAGTGAAAAAACAGGATACTCTTATGATTTATTAGCTTCCTGGGTTAAAGTAGGAGTCGCCGTTAAGCATCTGAAGAAGCGTCCAAATGAACGTTACCGTACTTCAAAAAGAAGGTGCTCTGCTCTTATGGGGCAGGATCAATCACCTGGTGTGAAAGCGTTGCTGAAAGAAATGATGGAGCTTCATATTCCTACAATGCTGCAATACCCGTCTATACTAGAGTCTCATGAGCGTGCCCTGTTCGATCATGAGCGGCATGGAGAAGTTGTGGCGGAAACTTCAGCCTTGCTAGAACACTTTGCGATTAAAAAGATTAAGAAGATGATACGCGCAAGAAATGTAGATACCATTGTGGACCTTGGCTGCGGCCATGGCGGTTATTTACGAAAATTAGCCGAAGAATTCCCGGATATCCAAATGATTGGGGTAGATCTGAACCAAACGGTCATTGACCGTGCACGCGTATTATCTGAAGATTTCTCTAATATAAAGTTTGAAGTGGGAGATATAAATGAATGGAAGCCGGATGATGGAAAGAAAGTGGACGTTGTACTGCTTCACAATATCTTTCATTATGTTCATCCGGATTCGCGCCCTGATCTTTTAGAGCAAATATATAGTTATGTGGGAGCTCAAGGGGTCGTTTCAGTTATCACACCTATTAATGAGACCGAGCATGGGGAAGCTTTTTCATCGGCGTTTAACAGCTTCTTTGTAGCTCATTCGAATCTTTTTGCGCTGCCTGATAAGAAAGAGTTAAAAGAGGTTACAGCTTATTCTAAATTTGATATGTATGATTTAGATCCGATTGTTAAAGAAGGCTCGTGGTACACGTTCTGGATGAGTCCATCTTCTCCAGTAGAAGAGTGGGGCCAGACCCAGGAGATGAACAACGGTGAACGTTCGTTTTCTAATAAGCAGGAAGATAACAAGGAATTAACTCGCTCGTCATAAAATAAACCGCTGTGACCCCTTTAGTCACAGCGGTTTATAATTTTCTTAGAGAACCTATTTATAACATGTTTTAGTGCAATCTGATAAATAGTGGTGAATTGTAAGATAAGCATTCTTGCACAAACGGGCCGATTAGTTGAAGACTCAGTTTAGAGATATATGTGGAGAAAGGGGCTCCAGGGAACGGCTCGCTTTCCGCGGGCATGAGCTGAGCTTTCTCGGGCTTAACAGCCCTGCGGGATCTCACCGATCATGTTCATCCCACAGGAGTCTTCACCGTTCCTCTCCGCCCCTTTACGTTCATGGAGAGTTCAAAGATCTCTGCAAAATCTCCACCTAATGAACGTGGATCATCTATCATCCACCCTGAGTTTTAATGATTGTTAAAGCGAAGAAACCGTATTTGAGGCAGATGAAGTAAATCTCCTGTCTGCTATAGCCGGGTTCGTTCACTAGATATCGTTGGGGTGGCGGAGGAAACGACGAGACTCCCGCGGGAGAAGGAGCTAGGCGAGACCCCACAGGGAGTGAAACGAGCGAGGAGGCTTGCCAGTTCCCCCGCAGGAAAGCGAGTTGTTTCCGTAGCCCCCCTTCTCTATATTAAGTAACGGGCCCGATTTATCTCGAAATCAAGTCTTCAACAAACGGGAGCTTATATGCAACAATCATTATTATGATTTTATTGACCCGTTTTTGAAGGGATGTCTTAATTATCTTTTGTCGAGAGGGACATCCATCTATATAATAAGGGTAGAATGAACAAAAGGAGCTGCATGCATGTATGTTAGATATCCAGGAAATTAAAGAAATTATTCCACACAGGTATCCGTTTCTGCTAATTGATCAAGTCGAAGAAATCGTAGAAGGGGAACGCGCTGTTGGATACAAAAATGTAACAATGAATGAACCGTTCTTTCAGGGGCACTTTCCTGATTACCCGGTGATGCCCGGGGTGTTAATTACGGAAGCCCTTGCTCAAATGGGAGCGGTAGCTATGCTGAAAAAAGAAGAAAACCAGGGCAAGCTGGCCTTTTTTACGGGTATTGATAAGTGCCGCTTTAAGCGTCAGGTAAAACCAGGAGATCGTCTAAAACTTGAAGTGGACATTGTAAGATTGAAAGGACCGATGGGTAAAGGAAAAGCGAAAGCAACCGTAGATGGTGAAGTAGCTTGTGAAGCGGAAATTATGTTCGCTTTGAAATAATTTAAATGACTCGGATCTTAAGGTCCGGGTCGTTTTTTATGTTATTTAAAGGTAAAAAATGGTATAATTCTAGCGTTGAAAAAATAAATCTATTAATCTAGCAGAAGGAGTGGCTTCGCATTAGAAATTATCTTAGAGCCTTTGGAGTTTTGGTTTTCCTGGGCGTCGTGAACATGGTTCTCATTCCAAGTGTACATGCAGAAACACAAATTGCAGATAAGTGCAGCTTCGAACAAGCAGAGGGCGTGAACCCTGACCAGCAAACCACCAATTGTCTTCTTACAGAGGCGGCTGTTAAGTATGATGTACCTTCTGAAATTGTTAAAGCGGTTGCTGAAAAAGAAAGTGCATGGAAACAGTATGAAGACAATAAACCGCTTATCTCAGAAGATGGCGGAATTGGGATCATGCAAGTGACGCAGAAGAGTAACTATGAGGAGTCAAGCTTAAAGCAGGATATTGTGTATAATATTGAAGCTGGTGTCGAGATTCTAAACAAAATGTATGATCGAAACGACCTGCCATCCATCAATAAAAGTGAAGGACCTGTTAACGCATATCAAAGAAATTATATAGAAAACTGGTATTTCGCTGTAATGGCCTATAATGGTATTAAACCAGTAAATAGTCCGGTGCTTCAGGAGAATGGTGACGACAATACAGAAGCTTATCAAGAAGAAGTGTTCGAGATCATCGAAAGAAATATGGACCGCGAACTTGGGGAATTGGACTTTACAAGGGATGACTTTGACTATGACCCTGCCAAAAGGGATAACATTCGGTTTGTAACCATGGAATATCGTTTCCTGGAGCCATTTACATCTTCCAACTATTTTTATAAAAAGGGTCAAACCGTTGGAGCCGTTCAAGAGGTTAATTTGCGCTCCCAGCCGACAACTTCCAACACGAACGTAATAGGAAAAGTGAAACAGGGAGAACACCTGACAATCGATGCTTCCTATACGTATGAAAAAAATCCGGCCAGTTTAAATCCATTTGTATGGTATAAAGTTGAAAAAGAAAACGGCACTACAGGATACGTAGCATCGAATTATTTAAGAAATAAATTTAAAGATGTACCTCCTAATCATTATGCTGAAGAGAGTATTGACCAATTATTCGATATGAACATACTAAGAGGTCATAATGAAGATACTTTTGGAATGAATGAGAATTTAATTCGTATTCATGCTGCTATGCTATTCGTCCGTGCTGAAAATCTTTCAATAACTGGTCGCCCGGACCCTGGTTTTGTGGATGTATCACCTGAGAACCGTTATTTTGATACTGTATCTGCTGTAGCTGATGAAGGTATCTTTAATGGAGATGAGAAAGGATACTTCCATATAGAAGATGACTTGAAGCGGAGTGAGATGGCTGTCCTGCTGCAGAATGTCTATAATTTTGAGAAAACAACGAAAGAGCATCCATTTGTGGATGTAAAAGATAACATTTGGTATGACGAATCAGTAAATCGACTGTATCATGCGGGAATTACTTCTGGAGTAAGTGCCGACCAGTACGGCCCATCCGAAACAGTGACAAGAGAGCAATTTGCTGCCTTTTTAATTCGATCCATTGAATATCAGAAGAAGAATTAAAGCTTCAACTAAATTCCGGCTTCGGCCGGAATTTTTTTGGTAAAAATGGATGAGTTTTACCAGTAAGGACATACTAGTGGTCGTAATCATTAAAAAGGAGGAATACAAATGAAGTCTCTATCAATTAAGTTACTAATTGCTATGCTGATGGTTTCCCTTCTTGGTGCCTGTGGTACGGATGAAGATCCAATGGGTAAAGAAGAAAATGACACAGAACAGAACATGAATGAGGAAGAGAACAAAGAAGAGAATCAAATGAATGAAGACGGTATGAATGAGGACGATGAAGAAAATATGGATCAAGAAGACATGACGGATGGGGAAAATGATGCTACGGAAGAAGATATGACGAACGAAGATACAATGGAGAATGACATGACAGAAAACGAAAATGATAGTAAAGACAACCAATAATAGAAAAGCCGCTAAACTTAGCGGCTTTTCTTGTGTTTGTTATTAGAGGATAAAAATACTGAAATGACCACCATACATATGCCGCCCAGGGTCAGAAGAGGAATAAGAAAATGAAAGGCTGACAAAAAATCGAGTAATAGCAACCCAATTCCAGCTAGAAAAGTAATGACTCCACTGACTGCTAATGTTTTTGCCGTCTGATTCACGTAGCTTCCCCGCCTTTTAAATGAAATAAGTACATGCCACAGGCTGTATTACAAAAGCAGGGTTATAATTTATGCTCCTGCTAAGGGTGATAAAGGCACGTTCGTCTGTTGCTTAATAGTTATATCGGTAAGGAAAGGAAAATATAAACAATTTTCCGGACTCTCTAAAACTAAGTCCGACTATTTGAAATTGATTGGAAAATCCGTTTCGCTTATGTAAAATAGAGGTAAGATACACATTAATAAATACTTTACAAATTTACGTTTCTTGGTTTTATTGGTGTGGAATAAGCGAATAGAGGTGATTATTAATGAAATACAGAACGGCAAGCGATTTAAAGGACTTACTTTTAGAAGACTTTGAAAGTGTAGTCAACAAAATTCCACAGGAAAAACTGGACGTTTACCTCTATCTTCATAGAGAGTTCCAGAATACTTACGTACCTGATGATAGTTTATATCAATTTATCTTTCGTTATTTTTTCCGATTAGACAACCCGAGCTTAACCAATGAGTTCGAAACATCTTATTTTAAGTTGATGGAAGAGCAGAGAAAAGAGGAAAGACCGAACATTGTACAAATTACCAAGAGTTTGTACGAGATTAAGAACCACAAAGGCAACCCGACTATGCAGTTCCCATTAGCGGCTTCCATGCTGCATGCGATCAATCCTGAGTTCCCAACATACGATAGTGATATTGTGAAAGCATTCGACTTTTCTTCAACTTATCACTTGTCTGGTTTTGAAAAGAAAATGAAGCGTTACATGAAACAATATCAGCATGCTTACAGAACTTATACTGAATTAATCGATGATGAAGCTATGGAGCCGATGTTCAGGCACTTTGATGAACGCTTTCGAGATTACAATCTTCCAAAGGTCAAAAAGTTGGACTTAATGACAGCGCAGCTCGGAAATATTATTCAATAAAAATTACCGGATCCAGCCCAGGGTCCGGCTTTTTTTATGAGTACTTTTTTAAATTCAAAAATAAACTTTTTTCCAGAAAAAGTGACACAATATTGTCATTTTAGAGTGTTTTGTACAAGTTGCATTACAATCCGTACTTTAGTAACATTATTCATAATTATGACTACTTGGTCAGAATGGAATTGAACGTGAAGGAATGGAAGTTGTCCTCGAGGAAACACTACGGAAATGAAAAAGTTACATAATTGCCGACGTACACTAGTTTTCTGGTTTGTTAAATGAGCTGCTTAGATATAGAAGGAGAGGAAGTCTTACATGAAAAGAATAGCCGTGCTGATATTTCTATTAATTTTTCTGGCCGCCTGTTCAAACGACAACACGGATGAAGAAACAGAGGAGAGAGTAACACCGGTTGAAGTTGAACAAGTTCAGACAGAGGATTTTGTTATAAATCGTGAAATAATTGGACGAACCACAACTTCTGATACGACCCCCGTCATTTCTGAAACCCCTGGAGAGCTGGTTACACTGAACGTTTCCAAAGGAGATCGGATTGAAGAAGGGCAGCAAATTGGTGTAGTGGATCCTGGGGATGGTGAAAGCCAGGTTGAACTTCAGCAAATTGCAGTACGCCAGGCAGAAAAACAGCTCGAAAATGCGCAGATTTCTAAAGAACAAGCAGAAAGTGGCGTCGAGAATGCGCAGGATCAGCTGGAATTAGCTGAAGAGGCCGAGGATGCACAGGAAAATCAAAATGCTCAGGCGAAAGAGATGGCTAAGCAGCAATATGAGCAAGCCCAGGGTCTTGCTGAACAGACGAAATCACTTTTTGAAGAAGGTATCATTCCTGAGGTGCTGTATCAGCAGGCTCAAAGCAGGGCGGATCAGGCTCAGGCTCAACTTAAACAGCTCCAGGGTGGCTCGCAGCAATCTTCGGGCATAGCTCAGGCTGAGGCACAGGTAGATCAAGCTCGTCAGCAGTTGGAACAAGCGAGGATTGCTGTCGATCAGGCTGAACTGCAAGTAGAACAGGCGAATGTCCAGCTGAACCAAACGCAGGATCAGACGTCGAATAAAATTATAAAAGCACCAGCTTCTGGTGAGATTGCTACCCTTGAAGCAACAGAGGGCGCACTGGTAACGAATCAGCAGCCTTTTGCTACTATTGTAGGACTGAACCCTATGACGGTAACAGCATCAATTACAGCTGAGCAGCTCTCTCTATTCAATGATGGAGATGAACTGGAAGTGGAAATTAGTACGCTAGATGAGAAGATAACTTCTACTGTAGAATCCGTGTCTTCTATTCCTGATGATACGGGTCTTTACCCTGTTGAAGCAGCCGTTGAAAATGGTGAAGAGAGTATTAAACCAGGCATGATGGCGACTTTCTTACTGCCTGAAACGGTAGTGGAAAACAGTTTGGTTGTACCTACGGATGCTGTAATGGAAGAAGGTAATGAATCTTATATCTACCACGTAGTGGATGGGAAAGCTGTGCGTGTAAATGTGGAAGTAGTGGAAGCTCAAACCGAACGTACAGCTATTAATGCTGAACTACCAGAAGATGCTCAAGTGATTACTACGGGTCAGCTGACTCTTACGGATGGCGGGAAAGTGACGATCATGGAGGAGGACGAACAGAGTGAAGCTAGTTAATCTGTCTGTCAAACGCCCTGTTGGGGTTATCATGATTGTCGCGGCTATTCTCGCTTTAGGATTTGTTTCATTACGAAGTTTGACGATTGACCTTTATCCAGAGATAGACCTGCCCATTGCTGTCGTTTCCACTTCCTATGAAGGAGCAGCGCCACAAGAGGTAGAGGAACTGGTCAGCCGGCCTGTCGAATCCTCCGTAAGTTCGATTGAAGGTCTTGAAGTGCTCCAGTCCCAATCGCAGGCTGGGGCTTCGCTCGTTCTGCTGCAATTTAATACCGGAGTAGATTTAGACAGTACCTTACTTCAGGTCAGGGAAAACGTAGACCAGGCGCGGGCTGCTCTTCCAGACGGAGCGGGAGAACCTAGTGTTCTGCGCTTTGACCCGCAGCAGCTCCCGATCATGACAGTTGGATTATCAGGTGATGATCCTGAAGAATTACAGCAAGTGGCTGAGAACCGGCTTGTCCCCTTCCTGGAAAGACAGGAAGGCGTGGCGTCTGTAAGTATTGAAGGCGGCAAGGTACGCGAAGTACAGGTTCTGGTGAATCGTGCTCAGATGGCACAGTATGGGCTTGATTCTCAAACCATTGTTCAAACATTGAATGCTTCCAATCAGTCGGCCTCTGCAGGTGCTGTAGATAAAGGACAAAAAGATCTGCAGATTAGAATCGATGGAGAGTTTGAGTCGATTGAAGATGTTCGCAGTACGATTCTTCAGTCCCCATCCGGGGCGCAGGTAACCTTGGATCAAATAGCTGAGGTGGAAGAAAAGCTTACTAATTCTAATACAGTTGCAAAAGTAAATGGTTCTTCTTCGGTTGTACTCTCCGTTCTTAAAAAAACTGATGCGAATACCGTGGAAGCAGCTAATAACGTTCGGGAGGCACTTGATGAAGGAAGTGTGGATCTTCCGGAAAATGTAAGCTCGGAAATCGTTCTGGATACATCTGAATTTATTAAGATTTCGATTAACAGTGTTGTGCTGAACATTATTCTCGGCGGGATTTTCTCTATTCTTGTATTACTTTTGTTCCTGAAAAGTATCAGGGCCACTCTTGTAATTGGTATTTCAATCCCGATTGCGATTATTTCAACGTTCACCCTTATGTATTTCACAGGGGAAACATTGAATGTATTAACGATGGGTGGACTTGCTTTAGGAATAGGGATGATGGTGGATAGTTCTATCGTGATACTGGAAAATATCGTCAGCTACCGGCAGCGGGGGTACTCGATGGTGGAAGCGGCTAAAGAGGGAGCTTCTGAATTGGCTCCAGCTGTAGTTGCTTCAGCTACAACGACGCTTGTCGTATTTCTACCCATTATATTTGTTGAGGGGATTGCATCTGAGTTATTTACACCTCTCGCGTTGACTATTATGTTTGCCTTAATTGCATCGCTAGCTGTATCGGTAACTTTAATCCCTATGCTTTCCTCGAAATTGCTGACGAAATCATTGAAAGATAGCGGACGACGTTATTGGTTTGACCGGTTCCTTGATAAGGTTAATGATAAATATCGTTCCTTATTACGAAGGGTATTAAAATTCAGAAAGACGACCATAGCCATTACATTGGCTCTTATAGCAGGAAGTGCAGCTTTAATACCTCTCATTGGAACAGAATTCATACCTCCTTCTGATCAGGGACAAATTGAAGTGAGTGTGGAAATGCCAGCCGGTACGTCTATTGAAGAAACAGAAGAGTTTACCAACCAAATTGATTCACGAATTGAAGAGTTCGGAGATGTTATTGATGTGAGCTACTTATCCGTTGGTGGAGGCGGTATGGGCAGCGTTGGAAATGGCTCCTCTGATCAGGCTTCTTACACCATACAACTGGTTGATCCGGATGAACGGGAAAGGACAACACAGAAAGTAATGGAACAGCTGGATGAATCTCTGAGTGGTCTGGCTGGTGCTGAAGTTCAAGTAAGTGAATTGAATGCAGGACTGGGCACAGGAGCCCCGCTCCAAGTACAGCTAAATGGTGACGACTTTGAAGTTCTTTCACAGTTAGCCAATCAGGTTTCTTATGTTATGAATCAAGTCGATGGCGTTACTAATGCTACTTCTTCTACAGAGGAAGGTCGTCCGGAAATGCGAATTAATGTAAACCGGGAAAAAGCGGCGCAGTATGGTCTTTCTTATCAGCAGGTAATTGGACAGACTCAGCTTGCGTTTAATGGCCAAATTGCTACAAGGTATCGCCAGGGTGGCGACGAACTTGATGTCCGATTGATTTTACCTGAAGATGAAAGACAGAAAATCTCTGACTTGGAAGGAATGTCGGTACAAACACCAAATGGAGGACTTGTTCCGCTTGCTTCTATTGCTGAACTTGAACAAGTTCAAGGGCCGGTTACGCTGCTTCGCCAGGACCAGCAGCCGCAGGTCAACGTGGAATCGGAAGTCGCAGGACGAGACCTGGGAAGTGTAACAGAAGATGTTCGAAAAGAATTGGAGAGCCTGAACATGCCGGATGGCTATTCTTTTGAAATTGGAGGACAGGCACAGGATATGCAGGAAGCTTTTGGAGATCTTTCCTTAGCTTTAATCTTCTCCCTTTTCCTTGTCTACGCCGTAATGGCCATCCAATTTGAAAACTTCCTGTTTCCGTTCATCATTATGTTCTCCTTGCCTGCAACTCTTATTGGTATTACCGGCGGTCTGTTTATTACGAATTTACCGTTCAGTCTCCCGGCATTTGTAGGTATTATCATGCTCGCAGGTATTGTGGTCAACAACGCTATTGTACTTGTAGACTATATTAATATCCTGCGAAGAAAATCTTATGACCGTTATGAAGCCATTCTTGAGGCTGGACCGAACCGCCTCCGTCCTATCTTGATGACTACGCTGACAACGGTTCTTGGAATGGTGCCGCTGGCCATAGGGATCGGGCGCGGTGCGGAAGCTCAGCAGCCTCTAGCCGTTACGATTATCTTTGGTTTGACGGTGTCCAGTTTCTTTACACTTATCTTAATACCGGTGGTTTATACGTATCTTGATGATTTATCCAATAAGATCACCGGAAAGTTTCGTAAAAACAAAACAGAAGAAACAACAGAATAGACTCCTATTTATTCCCACCTCAGGTCATCCATAATTTGGATGACCTGAGGTGTTTTTTATTTCTAAGAAATTAAAAAAGAAATTTACAAAAAAGGTGATCCAATTGATTTTATTAGACGATAGCTATGTGAAAAGCAAATCAATCAACGGAAAAAATAAAAAATTAAAGGAGAAGTGAGAACATGAAATCACTAAAGAAGATTGTAATCGTTATGATGGCGATACTGCTATTAGCGCCATCCGCAGCATTGGCTGATAACCACGGGGACGCTAAAGCGACAGTCAAAACTCCGGCTGCAGATCTTAGAGCAGATTTGGACAAGCTGTTATCCGAACACTTTGTACTGGCTACCACTTATATGATGAAATCTTATGAGGACGCTGAAGACGCCGAACAGGTTTGGAATAAACTCGATCAAAATGCGCAGGATATGACACCGGCGATCGCTTCTGTGTACGGTGAAGAAGCAGCAGCTCAGTTTGAGAGAATATTCAGAGGACACAATGATTACTCTGACGATTTTGTCAAAGCAGCAAAGAACGATGACCCTGAAGCGCGTAAAGCGGCTGAACAGGAAGTAGAAGAATTTGTGAATGAATTTGGAGCATTCTTATCAAAAGCAACAGAGGGGAATCTCTCTGAAGAAGCAGCTAAGAAAGCACTTGCGGCTCATGAAGAGGACGTAATAAACGTTTTTGACCACTATGTAGATGAGGATTACCAGAAGGCTTATCAATCATTCCGCGATGGATTCCATCGTATGTTTGACATTAGTAAAGCCCTGTCAACGGCCATTACAACACAAATGCCAGATAAATTTGATCAGACTGCAGCAGATTCAAAAGCAGCAGATCTTCGTTCTAACTTGAATGCGCTAGCGTCTGAGCACTTTGCACTTGCCACCCTTGAAATGCAAAAAGGATTTAACCAGGCTCCAGATTATGACTTCGTAACCTGGGCAGAAAATGAACACACGAAAGACTTTACTGCAACTATTGAGTCTCTTTATGGAGAAGAAGGAGCAGAGCAATTTGAGAAAGTATGGCAGCAGAATCATATAACGGCTCAATCTGATGTTGTAACGGCAGCTTTGGAAAGCAATGAAGAAGCCCGCATGGACGCAGAAGAAAGTTTGAAAATGTTTGCTGAAGATTTCGGTTCTTTCTTAGCTGACGCAACGGAAGGAAATCTCCCTCAAGAAGCTGCAACTAAAGCGGTATGGACACATGAAGAAGATGTGCTTGAAACGTTTGATCACTATGCAGCGGAAGATTATGAAGCTGCTTACAACAGTTACCGCGAGGGCTATGGTTTTATGTTTGGGATCGGTGAAACGCTTGGAGATGCGATAGCTAAACAAATGCCAGAACAGTTTGCTAATGAACAGATGCCAGAAGAAATGCCTGATACTGGAATGGGAGGTATGAGTGAAACAGGTTCACTATCGGTGTGGGCCTGGGCAGCATTTGGAATTCTTGCTCTTCTCTCAGGTGGAGTACTTTATAGAAAGAAATCTAATCAATAAATTCGCTTCACATGAGTTGGTTCGTTAGACTTAAGAAGAGAGGATCCCCCTCTCTTCTTAAGTCTTTTAAAACAATGACTAACCAAGAAAAGAAAAGGTGATGGGTTATGGAGATGAAGTGGAAGATTTACTTTACAGTCGTAGGAATAGTTGCCCTTCTCATGGTTGGGTATGAAACGAATGTATGGGCGAATCTGACTGGTTCGGATTCGGAAACTCAAGTAGAAAGAATTGAAAATCCAGAAGTCGAAGCCTCAGATATTACACCTCCTGAGGAAAAGCTGAAGGAACAGGTGGCTGGCGGAGAGTTCACCGTAATTAATAAAAATAAGGATATGAACTCCTCTGAAGTAGTGAAAGAAGAAAAGCAGAAAGAAACTGGAATTGTTCCAGCCAATATTCAAATCCCTGCTATCGATGTGAATTCTGATCTTGAGTCGGTCGGCGTCCTGGATAATGGGCAAATGGGCGTACCTGATGATCCGGATAAAGCGGGGTGGTTCGAGCCTGGGACAGAGCCTGGAAATACAGGGAATTCAGTGATAGCCGGGCACGTGGACAGTCGTACAGGTCCTGCGGTTTTCTATGACTTGGATAAGCTTGAAAAAGGGGATGAAATTACAGTCACCGATAAAAGCGGCGAAGAGAAAACATACGTCGTGCAGAAGTTGGAAAGTTATCCTGAGAAAGAGTCTCCAATCGGCCGGATTTTTGGTCCCACTGATGAAAAAAGGCTGAATCTTATTACCTGTACAGGAGAGTTTATAAGGGATCGAGGAGGTCACCAGGATCGTCTGGTCGTGTATTCAACCTTAAAACAAGCTGAAAAGGAAAAGTCGGATATTAAAGCTCCTACGAACATCGAAGTTAACGGCAGCCTCGTTACTTGGTACGCTGTTCGCAAAGATTATGTGGCCGGCTATAGAGTATATCGAAGTAAGGATGGAGAGAAATTTGAGAAAGTTGCCAGTATATCTAATCATGAGAGAAAAGCTTATGCAGATCCTGAAGCTTCTCAATATACGTATTATGTAACAACGGTTGATTTAGAAGGAAATGAATCAGAACCTTCCAAAACGGCTCCATCAAAATAACACAAATCACCATCACCTATCACCCATAAACCAAAAATTACCACCTCAGGTCATCCAATATTTGGATGACCTGAGGTGATGTGTTTATATCCAAAAAAGCCTCCCGTGTGGGAGGCTTTTAGAATATTAGACATTTTTATGTTTGTTCAGAGAGTCACCTAAGCGGTGGATTTCATGGCGGAGAGATTCAGGGAACTTAAATACGTTAACCCCGCAAGTCATCGTCCCATTGTCTGAGCTGATCCAAATGATCCGTCCTTCGGCTGAGTACGTTACTTTATGATAAATAAAGGAGAGAAGAACTTCATCTTTCATAGACAGATCCGGGTTCTCATCACAAGAGAACCGCAGGCCATTCAAGCTGATGTCTTTCACATGCAGCGGCCCGGAAATATTCGGGCTTAGTTTTTTATTATAAAACCCTGGCAGCGGTTCATTAAATGAGTAGCGGAATGGTTCAATTCTTCGTTCATCTGCCATAACTAAACCCCTTTACTTAAGTATAGTTAATCTAATAATATACATCATCAAGATATGGTACAACAATAACATTTTTCATATGAAAAATTTAGTAAAAACATACCCTTATGATATGATCTGCTGATCAACAAGCTGCCGGTAGAGAATGTTTTGATCATAAAGCTCTTTGTGAGTTCCTTGCCCTGTCACCTGTCCTTTTTCAAATACAAGCATGTGGTCGGCTTCAACCACTGTAGACAACCGGTGTGCAATGATAAATGTAGTGCGGCCACGCATAAGAGTCTTTAGAGCTGACTGTACAGCAGCTTCGGATTCTGAGTCTAGATTCGAGGTCGCTTCATCCAATAGCAGGATGGCAGGATTGCGCAGTAAGGCTCGAGCAATGGCTATGCGCTGCCTCTGACCTCCTGAGAGCTTAATTCCACGTTCCCCGACCAAAGTTTCTACCTGTTCGGGTAAGGCTTCTACAAATTCATAAGCATTAGCCTGGTTTAGGGCATGTTCAATTTCTGAATGTGTTACGCTCCGGTCAAGACCATAGCACACATTGTCACGGATAGACCCTGCCATGATAGGGCTTTCCTGTGAAACATAACCAATGGACTGCCGCCACAAAGCGAGGTTAATTGATTGGATGGGCGTATCTCCCATTCTGATTTCACCTGAGATGGGGGCATAGAAACGCTCAATTAAAGAAAATACAGTCGTTTTTCCGGCCCCGCTTGGACCCACAAGGGCGACTGTTTCTCCAGGTTGAACTGTAAAATTCAAATCATATAAAACCATCTGGTTCTCAGTATAGGAGAAGGACACGTCATGGAACTGAAGAGGCTTCATTTCAAAATTACTGCGCTGCGTATTTATTTCAGCAGGCGTTTTTAAGAGAGACTGGATCCGCTCAGTAGCCCCCATAGCCTTTTGGAAAGCCGTCATGAACGTAGCCATCTGGCTGAAGGGGACAATAATTTGAAACATGTAGATGATAATGGCTACAAGAGAGCCTGCACTCAGATCACCGGAAGCGACACGCACACCTCCATATCCTATAAGTATAACGAGGACGACCATAATAATGGTCGTCATAAACGGGGAGATCACGGACTGAATTCGCGCTTCTTTTAAGCCATAAGTAAAAAGACGTTTGATTCCACCTCGTCCCTTGGCCTTTTCTGCGCTTTCAGCATTAGATGATTTAACGAGTCTGATTTCACTTAGAACTCGACCGAGGTTTGCACTGAAGTCGGCCATTTCATCCTGCATTTTTTTAGATACACGGTACATCATTCGTCCTAGTGGAAGAATGATAAGAAAAGAAAGGGGAACGGCGGCAAGCATAATGACCGTCATTCTCCAATCAATGGTTAACAGAATAACCACAGCTCCAATTATGGAAATAATTCCTGTGAAAAAAGTAACCAGATGATTGGTAATTAAATTTTTAACTGTGTTTGTATCCTGTGTGATCCGGCTCATCGTTTCACCGGATTCATGCTCGTCAAAATAAGCTACCGGCAGATGGAGAACCTTTTCCCACAACTGTCTTCTTATGTATGAAACGATGTGTTCTCCAATATAAGCAAGCAAGTAATAGGAAAAGCCACTGGAAACCGTTTGAATTATAAAAGTTATGATAAGAAAGGTAATGAGTCCGGTGCTCAAAGAATCTGTAGACAACCCGTCAACTAAATTCCTGGTGAATAATGGAACCACCAGGCTGGCTGCTGTTTCAAAAAGGCTGAGGACAATGGCAAGGGTAAGAATCCATTTAGAAGGAATCCCACCCTTAATAAACCTGAAGAACTCCCGAACCGTCGTTTTTTCTTCACTCATCCTCATTCCTCCGATCCACCTTGATTAAATCCCAGGTGGTTACGATTCCTAAAGGAGCGTCATTGGCTTTACCAGATTCAGTTAGAATCACCGCTTTTAATTTACGCTCCTCTTCAAGACTTCTTTCAAATCGTTCTTCTAATTCATACACCGTTCCGTGAGAGGATAAAAATTCTATACTTGGGTTTAACCCATCTTGAAGGACATCTCTGGCCGTAATATCCGTCAAATTAACAAGATTTTGATTTACTGAACGGGCAAACCAGCGAACAATCCCGTCATTTGTTAGTAAACCAAGGAACTCATTGTCTCCGTTATAGATAGGAAATTGCGAAACACCCTGCTGATCAAAGGCGGCCATAATTTCGGTCAAGAGGCTGGTGTCTTTAAAGAAAATGACCGGCTGAGTCGCAAATTCAAGCGCTTCAGGAGGTTGATCAAGCGTTTGTTTAATATGCTCGAGGCTCTCGACTACTTCCAAATGAGGGGTAGCAATGTAATAATCATCGCGTATTCTCTCATGGACGAGTGCATTTCGAAGTTTTGCATATTGTTTTAGAAGATCAAAGTGGACGCGGATCACACTGTGCTTCAACTTACTTCGCTGTAATAATTCAACGAAATTATCATTTTTAGGGTACCCATTAAACTCCTTGAGGTGCTGATGGATTTGATTAAAGGCTACCTCGAAACGTTCAACGAGATCGTTCATAATAATCACCTGTTATTCTTTATTTATCTTTATTATATCTGATTGAACAAAGTCTCACACATCAAAACCCGGATCTTTCGGAATAAAAAACTTAAATAAATGAGTTCTCAGCCGATGAATATAATAGGAATGAAGTACATAGGCATTTTGGATAACTATTGTGTTATAAGATACAAAAGAATGAGTTATAATGTTCAAGAATAGGTCTACTTACTGATTTTTGTGCTTTAAATAGAACGTTCTCATAAAATATGCTATACTCATATTAGGTAAGAAAGTAGGTGAAAATATGATCGGTGAACGCATCAAACAAATTCGCAAAGCCCGTCATATGTCGCTGTCTGAATTAGCTGAGAGGGCTGGAGTTGCAAAGTCATACTTAAGCTCCATTGAACGTAATATCCAGACCAACCCATCGATTCAATTCTTAGAAAAAATATCAAAAGAATTGGATGTCTCTATTAATTTTCTTCTTCACGGAGAGTCAGATGCAAAGGATGAAACGCTTGATGATGACTGGCTGGAACTTGTCCAGGAAGCTATGAATTCAGGAGTGTCTAAAGACCAATTTCGCGAATATTTGGAATTTAATAAATGGAAGATCCATCAAAGCAAATAATCAGGCCTGGTTCCACAAGTGAACTCAGGCTTTTTTACATACCAAGAAAAGGCGCAGACTTTATTAAAAAGCCTGCGCCTTATTTTTTTATTTAAATTTCTGTTTAATGTAATCCATACTGATCGCTAGGCTCTCTAAAGGAGAACGACGACTCTCATCCTGCTCAATAATCCACCACTGTACTCCTGCTTCTTCACCTGCATGGAATACAGCATCCAGGTCTACCCCGCCCGTTCCGAGCTCTGCAAAAAATGATTCGTCATCCACCGTCATGTCTTTCAAGTGCAAAAGAGGGCTTCTTCCCTGATATCGTTTCAGCCACTCATCCGGCTGTTCCCCTGCTTTTTTAAGCCAGTAGATATCAAATTCTGTTTTTAAGTTTTCAGCTTGAGTATCATCAAAGATGGTCTCGAGAGCTGTACGGCCATCCGAAAGCTTTTGCAGTTCAAAATCATGGTTGTGGTAACACAAGGTAATACCTTCCTGACGACACTGTTCACCCAGACGATCTAAAAGAGGAATTAACTGTTGGTAATCTTCTTCCTCACGTTCATCTATGTAAGGACAGACGATATAAGAGCTTCCGATTGTTTTCTGGTCATTAATGATTTGTTCCAGATTATTCTTTAAATCATCCAGAGGAACATGGCAGGAAGCCGCCTGTAAACCTGTTTCTTCAAGTAAACTCTTAATTTCCCTGGCTGATAATCCGCCGAACCCCGCAAACTCTACAGCATCAAAGCCTAATTCAGCTACTTTCCTGACTGTACCGGCAAAATCTTTTTCTGCTTCTTCTCTTAGTGTGTACATTTGTGCGGCAACTGGTATTGTTTTCATTTGTGAATCCCCATTTCTAAATAATTATCTCTCTTTATACAACATTAGATATTTGAGAGAAAAACCCTTTTAAAAATGCGGGATTTATTTATAAAAAATTAAATAATCAGTGTTCATTACCTTTAAAGATCATAACTTACTCATTAGTAGAAGAGTAAGCAGTATCTTATACTTTGAGTATTGAGATCCACCCACACCATACTCCGGAGTCATGTATTAGCCTATACGGAAAAAAATATAAAAAATTAACAATGCTGAACATATTCAAACCATGAAAAGAGGAGAAAAACATGGGAAGATTCGACGAGTTCCTCCGCGATATCAATCGAAGAAATAAAATCTGCTGGAATTGCCAGAGGGAAGTAAGTGAGGATGACCTGGTCATTCCGGAAGAAGATTGGAAAGTTCATATCCAATTGTGTATAGATTGCTATGATCTTATGGAAGAGGAACGGTGGAGAGGAGCCGCTGGGAATAATCAAACACCTAGGTGACTGACACGTTCCCCTGCGGCCTGGAATAGGATATTTTAACAATGAGGTGAGGTGAAATAGATGCCTGTTTCCGTAGTATTTAATCAGATAGCGGTTAATGCACTTAATGATAATGCAACAATATCAACCGGGCAAAATAATCAAGCCGACTGGTCGTGGCAGGGGAAAAATAATAATGCTGCCGGCATTCCTGTGGGAATAATTATTGCAACAAATAATGTAAACACCATTTTCGATAATGATGTAATAGATGTGCCGGTTACTAACCCGGAAATCAGTAACCCGCAGCCTAACGTTCAATACTAAGGGACTGATGATATGAAGGTCCACTTCGATTGCATTAACGTCAATCAGATTAAAATGAGTTCAGGGATATTTGTAGGATCTAATAGTCAAAACAACTGGTCTTCTCACCAAAAAGAAAATTCAGCTTTAGGTACCATTGTTGGAAACGGTAACGTAGTGCATCAGAATATCAATGTGATCCACGATGAAGATATGGTGGATATGCCTATTAAAGAAGAAACGATCAAAGAATCCAATGGAAAAGGCTATGGAGACTCTTGAGTATCCTTTTCCATTTCATTCTTTATCATTGATTGAATCCATTCCGGTACTTCCTGATCTTTGCTGTTCACCATCATATCCAGGATCGCTGAATCACTTAGGATGGAGCGCAAGCCTTTAAGGGAATTACCGTCTCCATAAACATTCCCAAACCCCTGGTTATGTTTTTTATGGCTTTCAAACCCGCTTGGAGCATTATTTCCGAGATTGACACATGAAGCGTCCTCTACAGTTCCAATATGAATATTGCGGATGAAGAAATTAGGAGAAAGAAAGTTCAAGTTATTCCTCCTTATCTTTGAAAGTAATTTTTAAACCATCTTTTGTTTTTTCCAGTTTAGGTTTCTCTGTATAAGATGGTTTCACATGCACGCCAAAGTTATTTCCGAGATTTAAAGCCCCACTTAAATCTTCTATATCCAAATGATCCAATTGAAAACTTAATTGCTCCAGTTTAGGGTCGTGGATATCAACTTTGTCAAAATGAAAATGGTACTCTACCGTTTTACCCTGATTTTCCAAAACAGCTTTCTGGAGCTTCAAGATTTCTTTGTAGAGGTGTTCGAGGTCATGTGATGGTTTTTTTCGTCTGCCAAAAAACATGACAGCTATTCTCCGTGAGGATTTGGCTTTTTAATAATCAGATGTCTGTTTTGCTGCAGGACATTGTTGTTTCCTATAATCATTCCGTTGCCTTCATTTTTGTGATGATGAGCAGAGAACTTGGACTGAACATTCGTACCAGAGTAAATTCCTGAAGAGTTGGAAACTTGGTCAATGGTGAGGTTTTGAAAAGATATACGCGTCATAGTATCCACCTCCTGTCATTAAGGTATGAAAGGATTTTGTAAGCATGAAAGATTTTATGAAGTGGTTCAATCAATCGGACCAGCAAAAGGACGGCAAGCCGGGACTCCCTTTTTCAAATTCAATGTTTGATATGGCCAATATCAATAAATATGTCCAGCAATCGATTGAAGATGCTCTTAAACCAACGCAGCATATGTTTAATTCGCCCAATTCCACCTCTGATCCTAAGGAACAGACAGGTTTTGATTATGAGGTAGTGGAGTTAATGCTTTACTATGTTGTTCAAATTCGACTGCCTAAAGAAACAGATATGGACGCACTGCGTCTCACTCTTGGTAACTGTAAATTATATGTGGAAGGCGTAGGGGAAGGGAAAAAAACGATTCCTTTGCCCGGACAGCCCAGCCGGCGAAATATATCTGCTCAATACAGCGATGGAACGATTGAAGTACGTCTCCACAAAAAGAGAGAGGATTATGAAAAAGAAATCCACGTTTTTTATTAAAACTGGATTTCTATTTCATTTGCCGAAGAGTTCTTTGTGATTTTGATCAGAACAACCCCGTCTTTATAGGATGTTTGTACGTCTTCGTACGTGAAATGAAAGGGGACGGGAATGATCCTTTTGAATTCACCCTTCAACCTTTCACTGTGAAGTAATTTTTCTTCAGGTACAGGGTAGGGATAGGAGATTCGCCCCTTAATAATTAATTGTGTACCCTGCTGGGATAAGTGAAGGGGGTCATTGGAGTGATAACCGGGGAGGTCTACAATTATAACGCCTTCTTTCTCTGTCTCATAATAGTCATAAGAAGGCCCTCTTTTAGGAATGACATGATGCATATCGTTCCAGAAGTCTTCACCCAGAACTTTCTCAACATTTTCAGAAAAAGCATTCCAGTTTAATTTACCGTTACTGTTCTTATTATTCATAAGTAAGTTCACCCCGCTGTTTTAGTTTATGAGAAGCAAACTAAATTCATGATGCTGGAATCATGAACGATTGGCGTATAAAACAGCTTTAATAATAAGCATTTAAGTAAACACTACTTAACTACGACCATTTCGACTAAGTACGATCGTAACCTTGGCCATTTAGGTTCGGCAGAAGACAAGATTATTCATCTTTTTTCTATTAAATGACATCCGCCATTTCCTAATCTAATCTGGTATCGCTTCCAATTTCGAGAATTTTTTAAAAATTATTTGTTGTTTTTACAAAAGGACCGTGTTACTATTTACTTAACTTAAGAGTTATTGAATTTTTGTGCAAACGTATTCACAAAACTGTTCATTGGTAGGGAAGCTCATTTAATTAAGAGATTTTAATCTAGTGAATGAGTTTTTTTCATAACAATCGTGCAAACGTATGCGCAACCCTTGTAGTTAGGGTGTGGCAAGATCAATTATTTTTTTTGCCACGTATTGAAAGCGGATTCAATAATTCGGAAAAATAGGGGTGGAAAAATGAAAGGTAAAAAATTTTACTCGGGTATTGCTACTGCACTTCTAGCTTCTAGTATCGCATTAACAGGCTGCTCCTTCTCTTCAGGCGACAGCGGTGGAGATTCAGAAGGAGAGGAAGCATCTGGAGACGCCGTAACGGTGGATGTTTTCCAATTTAAAGTCGAATTTAAAGATCAGTTTGAAGAACTGGTTTCCATGTATGAAGAAGAAAATCCTGACGTGAATATTAATGTTAAAACGGTTGGCGGCGGAAATGATTATGGTGCGTCTCTGAAAACTTCCTTCTCTTCAGGAGAGGAACCGGACATTTTTAACGTTGGCGGTCCAACAAGCGTGGACGAATATGAGAAATACTTAGCTGATTTATCTGATACAGAAGCAGCGGGCGCTGCTCTTGAAGGAACTTTGACAAGTGTTAAGCGTGACGACCAAATCTTAGGTCTGCCATTCAACCAGGAAGGTTACGGACTGCTTTACAATAAGAAAGTCTTTGAAGAAGCCGGAATCAATCCAGATGAAATTAAAACGATGGATGATTTAGAAGGAGCTGTAGAAACGCTTAACAGTAAAAAGGACGAGCTGGGTATTAAAGCACCATTTGCATTCCCTGCTAAAGAGAAATGGGTAATGGGTAACCACTTGGCTAATGCCTATCTTGCCGATGAGTTTAACCATGATGTGATGGAAGCTTATGAAGCTGACACAGTTGAATTCGCTATGGGTGACCAGATGAAGCGTTTCACAGACTTGCAAAATGATAACTCTATTCAACCAACATTGAGCCTTGACTATTCTCAACAGGTTGAGGAGCATTTCTCACTAGGAAATGTAGCGATGATTCAACAGGGGAACTGGGTGTATAACACCATTGCCTCTATGGATGAAGAGTTTGCTCAAAACAACGTTGGGCTTCTTCCGATTCCTGTAGAAGGATATGAAGGAAGCATTCCAGTTGGCGTTCCTAACTACTGGGTAGTAAATAAAGAGTCTGGAGAGGAAGTCGTGCAGGCAAGTAAAGATTTCTTAGACTGGATGTACACTTCTGACACAGGTAAGAAATTCGTAACAGAAGAATTCAAGTTTATCCCGGCATATGAAGGTTATGAAGATCAGGAAATTGCGGATCCAATTTCTCAGGAAATCTATAACTATGCAAAAGAAGGAAATACACTGGGCTGGGTCTTCCTTGGTGCTCCAACAGCTTGGACAGAAGATGCTCTAGGTGTAGCGATGCAGGAGTATATCGCAGGTGACATTACCTGGGAAGAAGTTGAACAACAGGCAACGAAAGCCTGGGAAGATGCTCGTCAGTAGTCTGTAACTAAACAGCCAGCAGGATCGCTTATTAACGATCCTGCTGGTACATATAAATATCTCCTCTATTAGGATATTTAGACGTATAGGTAGTCTAATAGGAGAGATGTTTATTTTATCAAATTATGAAATCGATATCATATCGATAAACCACGGACTTTTTTTACCTAAAAGTGCACGTGTAAAGTATTGGAGGAGGTTTACATGAAAAACCGCAGTCTTGCCTTTTGGTTATTCTTAACTCCCGTGATCCTCGGGTTGGGAATTGTTGTCGTTATTCCGTTCATCTATGGTTTTATTTATTCATTCACAAACTGGAATGGACTTACAGCTACGGAATTCTTAGGATTCCAAAACTACATTAATTTGTTCCAGGAAGACGAATTCATGCAATCGATTTGGTTTACAATCAAATTTGCAGTCGTCACGGTTCTGCTCCTCAATGTATTTGGAATGGCACTGGCTTTGATTGTGACACGTAACATTAAGTCCAATAATTTATTGCGTACTGTATTCTTTATGCCGAACCTGATTGGCGGCTTGATTCTAGGTTTTATCTGGCAGTTTATTTTCATTAGTGTATTTGGCGACATAGCGAACTTAACAGGTATTGAAGGTCTGAATGGCTGGCTATCCACGACAAATACTGGTTTCTGGGGTCTGGTCATTTTAACAGCCTGGCAGATGGCCGGGTACATCATGATCATCTACATTGCTTATCTTGAGAACATTCCGAAAGACTTAATCGAAGCGGCTAAAATTGATGGCGCGAGCAGTTTCCAGCGATTTAAAAACATTACGTTTCCGCTTGTTGCGCCAGCTTTCACGATCAGCATGTTCTTAACGCTGTCGATGTCCTTTAAGATTTATGATCAGAACTTGTCACTCACAAACGGCGGACCTTTTAACTCGACACAAATGGTGTCCATGGAGATTGTTCGTACGGCGTTCTCTGATAACCAAATGGCCTATGCGCAGGCAAAGGCAGTTATTTTCTTCTTAATTGTGGCTGTCGTTGCATTAACCCAAGTGTATTACAACAAGAAACGGGAGGTTGAGATGTAATGAAAAAGAATCAGGAAAAACGTAATTTATTTTCCATTGAAATTCTTGGCCTTCTGCTTGGTTTATTGTGGATCGCTCCTTTCTACTTAATGGTCGTCAATGCCTTTAAAACAAAACGTGATATTTTCGGCGGGGTTTTAGGTTTCCCATCTGAACTCGCTTTTGATAACTTTGCACAGGCCTTTGTCGACTTAGCTTTTCTTAAATCATTGTTTAATTCGGTGCTTGTTACCGGATGCAGTATAGCTATCATCATTTTGTTTTCTTCCATGGCCGGCTATGCTCTTGCTCGTAATAAAAGTAAATTAAGCGGGTTCATTTTCTTCATTTTCGTTGCTGCGATGCTTATTCCATTCCAGTCTGTTATGATCCCGCTCGTGTCTATATTTGGACAAGCGGACATGCTGAATGCAGGCGGATTAATCTTCATGTACCTTGGTTTTGGGTGCAGCTTGTCGATCTTCCTTTATCACGGGGCGATGACGGGTGTTTCTAAATCTATGGATGAGGCCGCAATCATTGATGGGGCAAACCGCTTCCAGTTGTTCTGGTATATTATTTTCCCACTGTTAAAACCTATATCCGTGACTGTTGGGATTCTGAACACTATCTGGATCTGGAATGATTACTTGCTGCCTTCTTTAGTATTAAGTGAAGCGAATGCAACCATTCCACTTAAAATGTTCTATTTCTTCGGACAGTACACGAAACAATGGCACTTGGCTCTGGCAGGGCTGACGATTGCAATTCTTCCGGTTATTATCGGGTATTTCTTCGCACAGAAACAAATCATTAATGGCGTTTCTGAGGGTGCTGTGAAATAGAGTCAGAGGAGTAGATGCACGTGTCTGTCACTATTAAAGATGTAGCCAAAAAAGCAAATGTTGCCCCGTCCACTGTATCCCGTGTCATTTCGGACAGCCCGAGAATCAGTGAAAAAACGAAGCGCCGGGTTCGGAAAGTTATGGATGAGCTCGGCTATCACCTGAACTACAATGGCCGGGTTCTTGTCAGCCAGTCTACTCAAACGATTGGGATCGTGACAAAGGTGGCTTCTGTCCATTCTTTTGATAATCCTTTCTTTTCGGAATTGCTCAGAGGAATAAGTGATGCCTGCCATGAAAAGGATTACAGTATCTACTTAACCACTGGGAATACAGAGGAATCGATTTACCGGGAAGTGGTGAAGATGGTTCAGGGTAAACGAGTGGACGGTGTGATTGTCCTGTACTCAAGAGAAGATGACAACGTTGTTCCTTACTTAAGGGAATGCAACTTTCCATTCGTTATGATTGGAAAACCAGTCTCTCATACGAGTGATACCATGTTTGTGGATAATGATAATGTTCAGGCCAGTAAGGAAGTCACCGATTATCTCATTGGCCTTGGCCATCAGAAAATTGGGTTTGTCGGCGGAGACTCTCATTACGAGGTGGCACGTGACCGGCTGTCAGGGTTTAAATTATCTCTGAGAGAGCAAGGACTGGAACTGACGGAGGATTATTTGAAGAATATCCAATCCGGCAAAGCGGATGCTGAGACCGTGGTGGAAGAGTTGCTGCAGTTGACCGAACCGCCGACTGGACTTGTGATAACAGATGATTACAACTCTATGAAGGTCATGAGGGCCCTGGAGGATAAAGGAATTCGTTTACCGGATGAAATGAGCATTGTGGGGTTTAACAATACGATGATTGCCAGGTTGTCAAAACCACCGCTTACCACAGTCGATACGCAGTCCTTCCAGCTTGGTCACGAATCGGCCAGGAGTTTGATCGAATTACTGAATCATCCCGATATGGTGAAAAAGAGCATTATTATCCCGACCATTATTGTCGAAAGAGAATCCTGTATAAGACATAAGGTTGAAAAATCAGAGTCAGAACAAGACTACCAGGCACCACATTAAAAAAGAGATAAAGAAAGGGAGAGGAAATTATGAACGTATTAGTATGGAATGAAAATCGCCATGAAAAAGAAAACAAGGTAGTTAGTGATATCTACCCGGAAGGAATTCATGGGGCTATTGCCGGCTTTCTTGGAGAAGATCACGAAAATGTGAAAACGGCTACACTTGATGAGGAAGAACACGGCCTCACCGATGAAGTCTTAGCTGAAACCGACGTACTTGTCTGGTGGGGACATAAAGCACACGAAGATGTAAAAGATGAAATTGCTGAAAAGGTGAAGCAGCGTGTTTTGGAAGGTATGGGACTTGTCGTTTTACATTCCGCTCACTTTTCTAAAGTGTTTAAGAAACTCATGGGCACGACCTGCGATTTGAAATGGAGAGAAGCTGACGATAAAGAACGTTTGTGGGTCGTGGATCCAACTCACCCGATTACAGAAGGTGTGGGAGAGTATATTGAGCTTGAAAAAGAGGAAATGTACGGTGAACATTTTGATATTCCGACACCGGAAGAATTAATTTTCCTTAGCTGGTTTGAAGGTGGAGAAGTGTTCAGAAGCGGAGCAACTTTCCGACGTGGAAGAGGGAAAGTCTTCTATTTCCGTCCCGGGCATGAAACCTATCCAACTTACCACAATAAAGAAATTCAAAATGTAATCAAAAATGGTGTAAAATGGGTAAATAACACGAATACCCCGAAAAATGTTTATGGGAATGCCCAGCCTTTAGAAGAAATTTCTACTAAATAACAGGAGGTTTTCACTATGTCTAAACTGAAGATTGCTGTCCTTGGATGTGGAAGCATTGCTCAAAATCGGCACTTATTAGAATATGATGCGAATGAAAATGTAGAGATCACAGCTGTGTGTGACATTGTTGAAGCAAGAGTTAAAGAAGTAGCTGAAGAGTATGGCGCCACCGCTTACACGAGTTATGAAGATCTTTTGGCTAAAGAGAATGTGGATGCCGTCAGTGTGTGTCTCCCAAACTATCTTCACGCACCTGTATCCATTGCCGCATTAAAAGCCGGCTGTCATGTGTTATGTGAAAAACCAATGGCAACTTCCAGAGAAGAAGCGGAAGAAATGATTCAAACCGCGGAGCAAAATAACAAGAAATTGATGATTGCTCACAATCAGCGCTTTGTTCCTTCTCATGTAAAAGCGAAAGAACTGATCGCTTCAGGAGCTCTTGGAAAAGTGTACAGTTTCCGCACGACATTTGGACACGGCGGCCCGGAAGGCTGGAGTGCAGAAGGAAAAGACAGCTGGTTCTTCAAGAAAGATCAAGCCTTTATAGGTGCGATGGGCGACCTCGGAGTACATAAGGCAGATTTACTTCGTTACATACTGGGACAAGAGTTTATCGATGTAGCAGGGTTTATCGAGAACAATGCCAAAGAAAATATTACCGTTGATGATAATGCCGTTTGCATTCTGCGCAGCGAAGAAGGCGTGGTAGGCACTATGACAGCAAGCTGGGCTTACCAGCCAGGAGAAGATAATTCAACCGTTATCTATGGTGAGAAAGGAACCTTGCGTCTAGAGGATGACCCAGTTTACTCCTTAGTAGCGCAGTACACAAATGGAGATATCGTAAATTATCAGCTTGGCAAAATCCAATCCAATGACGAAGGCGGACAGAGCAATTCTCATGTGGTCGATCATTTTGTAGAAAGTATCCAGAATGATACAGAGCCGTTGATCACAGGAGAAGAAGGAATGAAATCCCTGGACGTCATCCTGGGAGCGCTTCGCTCTGGAGAAACAAGACAAATCAGCAGTTTGGAACGGGTCAAGAAGTGACACGTTTGAAGATGGGGATCATCGGAGCAGGGGGGATTGCCCAGGGCAGGCATATCCCCTCTTTTCAACAATTAGAGGATTCCGTAGTACTGACGGCTGTACAGGATCTAAATAAAGACAGGGCGGAAGAAGCTGCTCGTCTATTCGATATCCCTCATGTTTTTGAGAATTACGAAGACCTTTTTCAGAAGGTGGATGCTGTCACGATCTGCACACCAAATAAGTTCCATGCGGAAATCGCAATTGCCGCACTAAACGCAGGGGTTCATGTACTCTGCGAAAAGCCAATGGCAATTACTACGGAAGAATGTACCAGTATGATCGCTGCAGCTAAGAAAAACGATCGCCTGCTTTCTATTGGCTATCACTATCGCTTTACCCCTGAAGCCCAGCTTGCCAGAAAAGCAATGGATAACAACGAGATTGGCGATCCGCTGGTGACACGTGTACAGGCGATGAGGAGACGTAAAGTTCCTGGGTGGGGCGTGTTTACCAATAAAGATTTGCAAGGCGGCGGAAGCCTGATTGACTTTGGCTGCCATTTACTCGATTTAGCTCTGTGGCTCCTTGATGACCCTAAGCCTGTCGAGGTTATGGGAAGAGCTTATGATCGTTTGAGTAAGACTCCTGATCAGGTCAACGACTGGGGAGCTTTCGATCATGAGACGTTTGATGTGGATGACCATGTAACCAGTTATATTACGTTTGATAACGGACTATCTTTACAATTTGAATGTTCCTGGGCCGCGAATATTAAAGATGATGATACAAAATTAAGCATTTCTGGAGTAGATGGCGGCTTAAGCGTGTATCCTTTTGAGCTGTATCAGGCCAAATACGGAGCATTATGGGATAGTTCAGCGAAGATTCGTGAAGGCGAACCAAAGCCAGGGTTGTATCAGGCCAAAAACTTTGTCGACAGCTGCCTCGGTCAGGATGAATTAATCGTTAAACCCGAGCAGGCCCTTCAGGTGACGAAGTTAATGGAAGCGATATATTTAAGCAGTGAAACCGGCACAAGTGTGAAGCTAGACTAAACGAATGAATGGAGGAGTCATAACATGAAACTAGGCGTATTTACGGTATTATTTTCCGATAAATCTTTTGAAGACATGCTTGATCACGTAAAAGCTTCTGGACTTAAGGCAGTGGAAATTGGCACGGGCGGCTATCCAGGCAATGCTCACTGTAACGTTGATGAGCTGCTCGAAAGCGAAGATAAGCGTAACGAATACTTAGAAAAAGTACATTCCCGCGGATTAACGATCAGTGCCTTCAGCTGCCATGGAAATCCGATTTCCCCTGATCAAGCATTTGCGGAAGAATCACACGAAGCTTTTGTAAAATCGGTTAAACTGGCAAGCCTTATGGATGTTCCGGTTGTGAACACTTTCTCTGGTACACCGGGCGGCCATGAAAACGATACGGCACCAAACTGGCCGGTCACACCCTGGCCCGCGGAGTACTCAGATGTGTTAGAATGGCAATGGAACGAAAAGTTGATTCCTTACTGGAAAGAGCAGGGAGAATTTGCAAAAGAGCACGGAGTTAAAGTAGGTCTTGAACTTCACGCAGGCTTTCTTGTTCATACGCCATATACGATGCTTAAGCTCCGTGAAGCTACTAATGAGGCTATTGGTGCGAACCTGGATCCCAGTCACCTCTGGTGGCAGGGCATTGAACCGGTGGCTGCGATTAAAATTCTTGGAAATGAAGATGCTATCCACCATTTCCACGCGAAAGATACGTATATTGACCAGGAAAATGTAAACATGTACGGTCTTACAGATATGCAGCCATATGGGAATGTGAGGACTCGTGCCTGGACATTCCGTTCCGTAGGGTATGGCCACGGGACACAGGAATGGTCGAATATTATGAGTGCTTTACGAACTTACGGCTATGATCATGTGGTCAGCATTGAGCATGAAGACCCGATCATGTCGATTAACGAAGGTTTCAGTCAAGCAGTGAAAAACTTGAGATCGGTGCTGATTGAAGAACCACCAGCCGAGATGTGGTGGGCGTAAATAAATAAGCAGAAACCCCTTTTCCAGCAAAAGGGGTTTTCTTCAGATAGGAAGGGGAGACAGATGAGCCGTACACCAGGAATTAGAGGCGGACTATATGCAGTAAGTGAGTGGATTGCCAAGTTTTCACTCAACAATTTACAGTGGGCGGTATTCAACCTGCCGATCGCTTTACTCGTTATCAGCATGATATATGCGGAAAAAACAGAAGATATCTACTACCTGGCTCCTACATTGATTGTTTTGATGCCAATTTTGTTCTTTCCCGCTACCACGGCGTTGTTTGCTAAAGCAAGAGAATGGGTCAGAAAAGATCATGACGATAGACCTGACCGTTCGTATATCAGCTATTATAAGGAAAATTATAAAGTAAGTGTACAAGCCGGTATAGTTTTCACAATTCTATGGGGCGTATTGCTCGGGGACATCTATTATTTTTCTACAGTTAATGAGTTGATTATGAATGTTTTCTTTATCTTGGGAATCATCCTATACGTATTCACCATCAATTTCTTTTCTGTAACCGTGCATTTCGATCTTAAAGCAAGACCAGCGTTTAAAAAAGCATTTCTTGTAACGATCGTGAGTCCTTTATCTTTCGTGACGGTGGCGATAACTTCGGCTATTATGCTTTATATCAGTGTGTATGTCTTTCCACTGATGATTCCAATCTTTACAGGATCGATCATCGCATTTCTCTCCTTCTCATCCTTCTACCGGCTGTTTTTAAAGTTAAATCATAAGGAAAAAAATGGATGACCTGAGGTGTTCACCTCAGGTCATCCATTTTTTGTTAAATAGTATCTATCTTAAAGAATGAGAAAGAAGGATCCTGCGATAATTAAAGTAACGCCGATCACTTTCTTTAGTGTAATGACTTCTTTAAGAAGAAAATAGGATATAACGAGTGTCCACACATAAGTGATTGACGTAAGCGGGAACACGATTGTGTAAGGCAGATAGTTTAGTGTAATGATATTCAGTATGGCTCCTGCGCCGTAAAAACTGCAGCCCACGATTAAATGTTTAAAGAAATACGTGTTTAAGGCAAATCCATGGCTTGTAGCTTTTTTAAAAAAGTACCCGCCTACAGCACCGAGCAGCGTAAACAGGAGCACGACAAGCAGCCAGCTAATTGTCGCCACCCCCAATAAGTGCGGCCCCTACAATGATGAGAGCGGTACCGACCAAATTACTTTCGGTAATCGTTTCCTGAAGAATAATACTTCCGAAGAATAAGGCGAAAACGTACCCAATGCTGAGCAGGGGATGGAGTACAGATAGACTACCAAAACGGAAAGAAACGATCATCATGACGGCACCCAGAAAATATAGGAAAAAACCTAAAATCAGAAAAAAGTTTATACCTCCATCCGACATTTTCCAGAACATCTGGCCAAGGGCCGTTTGGAGGGAAGCGAGCACCATGAAGAGGATGCCGATTCGGTTTTCTTTTAAAGATTGCGTAAAATTACTCATGCTGGACCTTCTTTTGTTTAGAATCGAATGAAACGAATACGACAGCAGCCATTAGGAATGCCACCAGTACATTAGCAAATTGGTAACGGAAATCCTGGGCTGGAGTAGCGAGAAGCATCGTTCCCGAATTGAGAAGAACGGGTAACAGAATGAGCAGGGAACGAACTCCCGTTTTAAGAGCCAGGGCTACTCCCGTGAGCAAGATAATGGCCGTGTAGACAGCAGGTCTTAAGACCACTTCCAGTAAGTACATTTCAACCCTTACTAAATTGTCGTTGATAACTTGATAAACGGTGCTGCTCAAAGGAGACGTTTTTAAATCGTAGTCATTATAAAGATATACGTTTCTTGCGTATGTGCTCGTATAACCATCTTCAGGCTGATTAATCTGCCAGATGATCGATGTCTGGTCTAAATAAGCTTCTACAGCAAGGCCGAAGTTATTGGAAACGACAGCGGCCCATGTACTTAAATAGTAGCCGAAGTCATCGAAAATAACATTCTGGTCATACTCCCCGGCAAATTTAATTTTATCCGTCAGATAAGGATTATAATTCTCTTTCCAGGTTTCCAGAGGCAGAATGGAATCAAGGTAATTCCTTTGTTCTTCCGTTAATTCTCCGTTCTCTTTAATGATGTGCGCAAACTGCTGTGTAGGAATACTTAACGCTTCATTTGGACTTGTTGCACGAACATCCATATAGTTAAAAAAGGGTCCGGAGATGAGAAAGTAGGCTAGGCCGACGAGCACAAGCGTGGTTACCAGCCGCTTGAAATAGGTCCGGTAAGCAATCAGCAAGAGAATGGCCATAACCACAAAGATGGGGAGGCCGTTGCTGCGCATTAAACTGATGGCTAAAGCATTAATTCCGAGCATAAGCTGGTGCCAGTTGGAAGCAAGCCAGCTTCCTCTGCTTGAAACGATGTTATACGTGAAAATCGTAAATAAAAAGATAAAACCACTAAAGAATACGTCCTTCCAAATGGCAATAGGAAAGATTCCATTTAGTGGATAAAGACCGAATAAAAGCACTCCGATCCACACCCACTTCGAATTTACGCCGCGTTTCTCAAGACTATATGCGGCATATCCGCCAAAGAGAGCTAGAATGACGATTTGTGAAAATGCCACGATCGCTGGAGTTTTCCAAATGGATGTTAACCCCAGGATGTACCATGTATACACCACCGGATGCCAATTGCTGAAGTCAAGGGTGTGGATCTGTTCCCAATGCGATAAAGAATCCGGAGTCATCGTTCCTGGATAGTAGGCTACTAAATACATAGACCAGACTAGAATAGGAAAAATCGCATAAATGCAGATCTTCCACCTCGAAACGGTTTTCCAGTTAAGGGAGACCGAATGGTGGACCAGTAGATAGAGCAGCCATGCGACTATGATGAATAAGGTTACATAGGAGATAAGAAAAACATAGGCCGCGAACAGCCATGAAGAAGCGGCTAAATACCCGGATGACGTTTTCAGACTCCACATTAGGATAAATGAAAATAAGAATAAGAAGACCAGCACCGGAGGGCGCATTGTAAAACCAATATATGAATTCTTCTGGTTCAAAAAGGATGTCAGGATTAATTTATGGATCACGGTGAAAAAGACCAACGTGAATCCAATGACCACCCCGTGGGTTTCCCCGAATTTCTGGTATAGGGACACTAAAGCTACTGTACTTAATACACTGGCTAAGATACTGATTAACCAGAGGCTTGTCTTACGATTCATAATCTTGTTCCTTCATATCCTGTTTAATTTTGTTAAGTTCCCATTCAAATTGTTTCTTAAAGTTGGCCGCGACGGTATCCAGAATCAAACCGCAGGCGAACGATAAAACGGAAAGAATTACGAGCCCAACTGCTAAGATGGCGGAAGGGATTTTATCAATAAATCCCGTTTCCCAAAATTCTATGATTACGGGGACCCCGGCAATTAAACCAAACACTAGAAACAGAATGGACCAGAAAGAGAAGAAAAGCATGGGTTTATACTCTTTGAACAAGGTGAAGATCTTGTTAATTACTTTATAACCGTCACTTAAGGTATTGAGCTTGGATTCGCTTCCTTCGGGGCGGTCTTTATATTCAATCGGGATTTCTCTAATCATAAAACGTTTATCAAGCGTGTGGATCGTCATTTCGGTTTCAATTTCAAAGCCCGGGCTCATGACCGGCATCGATTTTACAAATAGACGGTCAAACGCACGGTAACCGGTCATAATATCCTTCAGGTCGCTTTTATACAAGAAGTTAATTAATCCGCGTACCATATTGTTTCCTAAATTATGAAACTTCCGTTTGTTTTCTTCCACATAGGTTCCGTTAGATAAGCGATCACCGATGACGATATTCGCTTCCTGATTTTTTAGAGGTTCCAGGAGCTGATGAACGAATCGGGCCGGGTACGTCCGGTCACCATCCGCCATAACATAATAATCCGCATCAATGTCGCGAAACATAGATCGGACCACATGTCCTTTACCTTGTCGGAATTCTTTCTTAACAATAGCCCCATGTTCACGGGCTACTTCTGATGTTCGGTCTTTAGAGTTATTATCGTATACGTAAATATCGGCGTCTGGCAGTTCTTTTCTAAAATCTTCAATGACAGCGCCAATGGTTTGCTCTTCATTATAACAAGGCAGGAGAACGGCAATCCTCAACTTAAAAACTCCTTTATCTCTAAAATCGACTTGTAAATTGGATAACTTCATAAATATAGCAGATATTTCAACAGATTTCTAGTTTACTATGGAGTAGGATAAACCCAGGGGATCAAGGATCAATCCGGTAAATCATGCACTTCGATGATAACATAGCACCTGTCCCTTGTTGATGTATAGGGTATGGATGGATAAGCAGGCATATAGAATTATAGAGGAGAAGAGGAGAGGGTTCTGTGGAAGAACAAAAGTTTTTTAAAGGTTGTCTATGGGGTACGCTGATTTCCTTACCTTTATGGCTGATTGCTATCCTATCCGCGTGGAAAATATTTAAATCTTAACTTTAAGGCTCTGTTATATCTATTGCTGATTTTTCATCAGGCTTATTACGTAATAGGGACGGTTAGTAGAAGAATCGATCTCGAGATATTTTATGAGAGGAAAGGTCCTACGGGGGATAATTCGCTTTCCGGCCCTGCACGATGCAGGGTCGTTCGATGTTGCCACACGACGTGGCGGTCTTAGTCGAACTTCTTATATGTTGTGAGCTTCCTCGGGTCTAACAGCCCTGGGGGATCTCACCGATCATGTTCATCCCGTTCTTATCTTTTTTTAGTCTTAATCAAATATTAGAACATAAACGACAAGGAGAGCTATCCAGCTCCAGCACCTAGCGGCTAGTGAGACTTCCCTCACTTCTGTACGATAAGGCAACATCGAATCGCTCCGCTCTTCGTGTTTTCTTTATCTCCGCCAGCTCAGTCCAGTCCATACGCCGCTGACCGAGGTGCTTCCGCTTCTAATCTAGGAGTCTTCACCGTTCCCTTCCGCCCCTTTTCGTAATGCCCTTCATATGAGGAGAATAACTAAATGATTAACGCTAAATACCGAGTCTTCAACAAACGGAAGCTTTACCTTAGTAACAGCACGGAAGTTTAGCAGATCCAACTAAATAAAGAGCAAGGCGCCTGCAGGGTTCCTTGCTCCTTTTCATGATAAATCAGCCAATGATCATTGGCTCTCGAGGATAACGGTATTTTTCAGTAGTCACTCTTCCTCTTAAAATAAATAAGAAGGAAAAGATGCCGATCCGCCCGATGAACATTAGACCAATAATGATGATTTTACCAGTGGAATGAAGGTCTGAGGTAATGCCCATTGACAGACCAGTCGTTCCAAAAGCCGAGCAAGCTTCAAACATGACTTCAAGCAGTGAGAATTGAGGTTCAAACAGGGAGAGTAAAATGACGGCCCCACATGTAATCATAATGGCCGTGCTGATCACAATAAACGAACGGAAAATATCTTCCTGGTCAATTTCTCTATGAAAGATGCGTACATGACTTCTTCCTCGCGCATAGGCAAAAATCGCAAGCAGGGTGATTGCAAACGTAGTGGTTCTGATGCCGCCGCCCACACTGCTAGGTGAGGCGCCGATAAACATAAGTACGCAAATCACTAACAACGTAGATGGCGTAAATTCACTCACGTCCATCGTAGCAAGTCCTCCGTTTCTTGTCGTTACCGACTGGAAAAAAGCATAGAAAAACGATTCGTGCCATGATTTATTTTGAAAAAAATGAGAACGGTCAAACAGGTAAATTAGCACGGTTCCGATCAGAACGAGAAGACCGAAAGTTACCGAAGTAAGTTTTGTAAATAACGAAAAGTTAAAAAAGTCTTCGTTTCTTCTCGTAAGATAATCTTTCACTTCAATTAAAACCGGGAATCCAATGGCTCCAAGCGTCAGCAGAAGGATATTAATAAACTGTACAAAATAATCGGTTTCAAACATGACGAGCGAGGATCCCGTTATATCGAATCCAGCATTCGTCGTTGCACTGACCGAAGCAAAAGCCCCCTGGACAAATGCCTCGCTTGTGGTGGGGAAATATTGGGTGAAATAAACCCCGAGAATAAGAGCTCCTATAATTTCGATAATGATGATAATCACTAAAATCTGCCGGATCAACTGGACCATTCCGGCGAAAGTTGAGCGGTTTTGATCCGTTTTAATAAGCTGTCGTCTTTTTAAACCGATTTTTTGGCCGAGCAGCAGCCAGATAAACGTTCCAAGCGTCATGACTCCGATTCCGCCGAATTGGAGAATAAACATTAATACAAAATAACCGGGCGTATTAAAGGTGTCAGCTGTAGAGACCACCGTCAAACCTGTGACACTAATGGCACTTACGGCAGTAAACAAACTGTCAATAAAGCTTACATGTACGCCTTCTTGATGTAGAAAAGGCAAGCTGATCAGCAGGGTAGATAGTAAGGCTGCGGATATATAGAATAATACAATAATTTGAAAGGGAGAAAGCTTGTCAAAAAAGTGTGGAGTTTTAAATGCACGGGCCATGAATGAGTACTCCTTAAAAATAGAATAAATGCTATACCATCTGTACTTATGGATTTTATAGATATTTAAAGAACATAGCAAGGGTAACTTATGGGATTAAATGGATGACCTGAGGTGGGAATTTATGGTTGCGGGGGAAGCGGGGGTTGGCTATGATGGGGGGAAGAGTGTTGGAGGGGAGGAAGTGTGTATGGATATTCGTCATTTGCAATATTTTATAGAAGTTGCGAGGTTCAGCAGTTTTACGAAAGCGGCAGATCATTTGTTCATCAGCCAGCCGACGATTAGTAAAATGATTAAGAACCTGGAAGCGGATCTGGGGGTGGAATTATTTGAGCGTTCTCGTAAGAAAATTACCCTTACCGATGCTGGTAGGGTCATTCTAGCTCAGGCAGAAGTGATTGATAAAGCCTTCAATAACCTTCAGACGGAGCTTGATGATCTTCTCGGTCTTCAGAAAGGGCACATACGGATTGGGCTTCCTCCAATTATGGATGCCGATCAGTTTATTAAAGCGCTCGGAGGATTTCACGATCAATACCCGCATATTACATTTCAGCTTCTGGAAAATGGAGCTAAAAAAATAGAAGACAATATCATTCAGGAAGAGCTCGATGTCGGAATTACGGTACTCCCTACGGAAGAAGAAAAGTTTGATTACTTCTTCCTTATGAGCGAGGAGCTGAGCGTTGTACTCCCACCGTCTCACAAGCTTTCCGAACGTAAACAGATTCATTTAAACGAACTGGAAGAGGAATCGTTTATCCTGTTTAACAAAGATTTCGTATTAAATGACCGGATTGTATCAGCCTGTAAGGAGGCGGGTTTCCTGCCGCAAGTCGTTTCAGAGAGTTCGCAGTGGGATTTTATAGGGAAAATGATTACCGCGAACCTTGGAATCTCGATTCTTCCAAATAGTGTCGCCTATTTATTGAAAGAAGATGTGCGAATCATAAAAGTTGTCCAGCCTGTCCTTGCATGGGACTTAGCGATTATATGGCCGAAGGATCGTTATTTAGCCTACGCCACGAAAGAATGGTTGAAGTTTACTCAGGATCGTATAGCCACACAGACCGGGAAGGAACAGCCCCTTAACGAATAAGCGGGCTGTTTTTTTTATGCCTGAATTGAATCGATGAAAACATTTACATAGATAATGTCTATCTAAAGCATGATGAATAACTATTTCACTTTCTTGGAAAAGGCTCTTACACTGTATTTATACTCCTTTTTGTAGAGGCATGTCTTTACGAATAAGCGCTTATGAAGAATTTTTTTACAGAGAGGAAGATAATGCAATGGATGCCAAAAAACCAAAAGAAAGTTTAATTATCAGCACGGACCAAGTGCTTGTGAACGATTTAAATAACTATAATACGCTGTTCGGCGGCGTTTTAATGAAAAAATTAGACAATAGTGCGACATTATCAGCGAGGCGTCATGCCCGCGTGAAAGAATGTGTAACGGCTTCAACAGACTCGATTGATTTCCTGAACCCGGTTCAACAGTCGGATTCGGTTTGTGTAGAATCCTTTGTATCTTACACAGGAAACCGTTCTATGGAGATTTTCTGTAAAGTAATCGCAGAAGATATGATTACCGGGCGAAGAAGAATGGCAGCAACAGCGTTTCTAACGTTCGTGGCGCTGGATGAAAATAAGCAGGCGGTGCCGGTTCCGGATGTCATTCCTCAGACGGAAGAGGAGAAGTTTCTCTATGAGTCTGGTGAAGAAAGAGCTCAAACCCGAAGAGTACGCCGTAAGCACTCCAAGCAATTGACGGATATTATCGGTCTTGAAAAGCCCTGGGAGAAAGGAGAATATTTATATGGTGAAAACATTAGCCAGTTTGGGTGATCTGTATGCAGCTAAGGAAGACTTTGGGGAGTTGAGAAACCAGCACGCTGAGGTGTATGAACAGCTCCTTCATGTAGTAAGTCTGACCCGACAGCTTCAAATGAAATATGGGTATATGGGCAGTCTGCTCATGGATGAGGACATCACGGTCTATGAACCGGAATATATGAAGGACTCGATCCTTACCCTTTATCAAAAAGAGGTTCAAAAGCTGACCGATCACCAGGACGTGGAAGTTGTGAGACAGACGTTAACGAAACACCGTGAGGTCGGCTATCCTAAATTATTCTTACTTATCTTAGGGGCAAAGCCGGAAATGTTGAAAGGCTCGACGATTTTTAAATAGCGTTTTTCTGAAAAAACAGGCAGACCGGAACATTATCCCGGTCTGCCTGTTTTTTTAGGCTGTGTTAACTCCTGGTGTTGATCTTAAAGAAAAGCTCCCGTTTGTGGAAGACTCAGTTTCGAGACATTGGAGGATCGGAAGGTCCTCCAGGGGACGATTTCGCTTTCCGCGGGCATGAGGTGAGCTTCCTCGGGCTTAACAGCCCTGCGGGATCTCACCAATCATGTTCATCCCGCAGGAGTCTGCATCGTCCCCCTCCGGACTTTGCTAAATCAGATGCTCGAAACCATTTAAGACTTCGAAGGATTGACGAGAAAAAAGCATGTGATTATGAAGCTATTTTATTCTATACCGATATGAAATTGCCTGTCATAATAGCATTTAGGACCGATTAAAGAGGAGAGCATTTTCTGGAGAGCATTTTCTCTTATAAATGGGTCCGTTGATCTCACTCGGCTGGGTTGGTGGGGAAATGGCGAGACTTCCATGGCAGAAGGAACTAGGTGAAATCCCGCAGGGAGTGAAACGAGCGAGGAAGCTCACCGTTCTCCCATAGGAAAGTGTTCAAATGTGGCATCACCCCGCAAGACACGACCAGCATAAGCCGAGCATCAAAAGGACGGCGGTCTTTCCGTCCGTTGATGAACGGCTTATGTCTCGAGTGTCTGGGTGATAGAACAAGACGAGTTATTTCCCCACCAGCCCTTCTCCAAATATCGTAACGGGCCCGAATTATCTCGAAACTGAGTCTTCAATATCCGGCCCTATAGCTTAATAAACCCTTCCCCAAAATCAATAGCAGCGTTTACCAGAGCTTTTTTAAAGTCATTGCAAGCTTTTTGATCCTTCCGGAAGTTTGTCCTGAAAACGTCCCATATTTATATATTCAATTACATACAAATATGATAAGGTATTTTAAAATGAACAAAATGGAAAGTTTAGGAATGAGAAGGGGTTTATATGAAGGAAATTATTTTAATTCTGGCTGAAGTTGTGAATGTCTGGCACGATGTTCTCTTGGACCTCACGAGGGTACTTGGGTGGGATTTGTCTGACAAAGACCTTCACTTTTGGGTCATCGGCATTTTAGGACTCATTGCTCTATTATTTGTGGATACCATTTTTCACGCCTTATCTAAGTTAAGTATCTCAGCGATTTCGTTTTTATTTACCTTTTCTATGGTTCTTGTTTTCGTATTCGCTGTAGAAATCCAGCAGAAGATTACTGGAAGAGGGAATATGGAATTCGGAGATGCCGCAGCAAGTATATTCGGGTTTCTCGTTTTTTGCATCGCTTATTTTATGGTTCGTCTGCTGTGGAGATGGGTCCAGAATTTCCGTCGGAAACAACCGACTTCCTAATTATAAAATGAAAATAAACCGCCTCGATTTTATCGAGGCGGTTATCTTAATTAGAACCAAAATCTACAATCATATCGTGCGTTTTTTGTACTTCCTGATCGGACATAATCATAAGATACATGCCATTAATCATTCTTCCTTCACCGCTCATCTGATAGGAGGAGGTGTTCTGGCGGGCACTGCGATAGTTGGCAGCAAGCCGGCGCATGTCATCAAATTGCATATTAGTGTTAACATTATTGCCGAGTACATCGAGGATGTCACCCATTTTGTTAACGACCCCGATGCTTGCCCCTTTATCAATAATTCCCTGAATGACCTGGCGCTGACGTTCATTACGGCCGAGGTCGCCACTTGGATCATTTTTGCGCATTCTCACAAACGCTAGTGCCTCTTCACCGTTTAATTCAATCTTTCCTTCCTTGAAGCTGTGTCCGCCAGCACTGAAAGCAAGATCGTTCTGGACGGTTACGCCGTTAACCGCATTGACCAGTTGAGAAAGACCTTCCATATTCACCTTTATATAATAATCAAGATCGATATCTAAGAAGCTCTCAACGGTATCAACGGCCATATCACTTCCGCCATATGCGTAGGCATGGTTAATTCGGGTAGTTCGCCCGTCTCCGGCAATCTCCACTCTTGTATCACGGGGGATACTGACCATCTGCATTTGATTATTGTTTGGATCAAGTGTCATCACGATCATAGTATCGGATCTTCCAACATCATTCTCGCGTTCGTCTACACCTAGCAGCAGTATATTAATAGGTTCTTTCTTATCCACTTTCTCTTTCGTTTCATCTGTATCAATGGCAGATACATCTTCATGAAGATCGTCATTGATTGTCGTCCGGACATCATTGAAGAGTTTAAAAATGAAGATACCGCCTGCGATTAGAAAGACGGCAAATACAGCGAGAAGGATCTTTAACACTCTTTTCCTCTTCCGCTTTCTTTTATTGCGTTCACTCCGACCCATACGTCCACCTCTTTTATTAAGGAGTTCTCTTCTATTATACTTTTTTTGCAGAATTCTGTAAAAATAGTAGACAACGTTTTAATGGTATTAGAAAAACCAGTACAATAGAAGAAGGAGAGTTCAATGAAAAGGAGCGTAGTTAGCTATGGGAATTAATATAGGAGTTGACTTAGGCGGTACCAACATTCGTGTTGCCATTGTAAATAAAAATGGGCTGGTCGAGGAGCTGTTACAAGAACCGACAGAAGTAGAAAAAGGACATCTTCATACCATTAAAAAAATGGTGAACATGATTCACACCATTTCTGAAGGAAAGAAACGCATCGATGGAATTGGTATTGGAGCTCCGGGACCACTTGATCCGAAGCGTGGAGTGATTTTGGGTCCACCGAATTTACCGGGCTGGGACGAAGTTTATCTGGTTGATGAGATCAGCCAGCATTTCTCTGCAAACGTGTATTTAACGAACGATGCAAATGCCGCTGCTCTAGCTGAGGCCACCTACGGCAGCGGAAAGGGCTATGAAAGCGTCTATTATGTAACGGTAAGTACCGGAGTAGGAGGGGGGCTGGTAGTCAATGGGCAAGTCTTTCATGGTGCTCAAGGATTTGCAGGTGAAATCGGAAATATGATTGTCCAGCGCGGTGGTTATCAGTACAGTAATCTAAATAGAGGAGCACTTGAAGGGTATGCAAGCGGAACGGCGATTGGTAATCGAGCCAGTGAGCTTCATGGGATTGAAGGAGGAGCAGAAGCTGTATTCGATCTTGTCAGCGAAGGTAATGAAGAAGCATGGCAGATTGTCGATGACGCGGTTGATTATTTAGCTGTAGGCATTGCAAATGTGACTCACATTGTAAATCCGGATGTGTTTGTGATCGGTGGAGGGGTTATGAACGCTGGTGATCTTGTTTGGACACCTCTTCGGGAGAAAGTGAAGGGATACGTCTATGAAGAGCTGGTTCCTCATATTAATCTCCAGCCGTCTTCCCTGAGCGGGGATGCCGGCGTAATAGGAGCTTCCCTTCTCACCCGTTAATCTCCAATAAAAGCTACCTCAGGTCATCCAGTATCTGGATGACCTGAGGTAGCTTTTTTTTCCTTTTCAGGGATAATTGGCATAAAGCAAGCGTACAGTAGAATAGGTTAATCTTTTGGAGGAATGAAAACGTGAAGAAGATGATATCTATGCTGTTCATTGCTTTCTTTATGGCGGGGTGCGCTGAAGACTCAGGGAGAGTCATCGAGGAGTTTAAACCCTCTAAGGATAATGAATGGCACATTGTCGTTTTTTATGAGAATGATCCGCCTAAAGAAGCCTATCAATCTTCGTTAAATGGCATTAAAGTATTTCTGGCAAGAAAAAATATTGCAGCCAGGATCAGTTATCAAACAATAGAGGACCCAAAAAATTATCGTGAATTACTGCAAGTAGAACCTAATCAGATCGTTGTCTTTGATTACAAAGGGATCCGTCTGAAAGCAAGAAGTCCTGAAGTGCTGGAAGGAATGGTACTTCAGCTTAATTAAGGTATTTACCAAAAATCCCCACCTCAGGTCATCCAATATTTGGATGACCTGAGGTGGGGATTTTTGGGTTTATTGTTACCTGACGAAGAATTCTTCCAGTACAAGGACGCAGGCTCCTATGGCGGAAGCGTGTTCGCCCAGTTTGGATAGAACGATCGATGTTTCTTTGGCTTTATCGGTTAACCCTCTGGATTGAATGGTTTCCTCTATTCCTTTCATGAGGAAATCTCCTGCATTCGAGACGCCGCCGCCCACAATGATCCGCTTGGGATTAATGGTGTGTATTAAATTGGTCAATCCAATGCCTAAATATCGGCCTGTCTGATTTAATAGATCAATACTGAACTCATCACCTTCACAAGCTGCCTGATAGACCACCTGACCATCTACCTTCTCAAAATCTCCATCCACCAGTTCATGTATGAGTGAAGGTTTTCCGGTTTTTAATTCTTTACGAGCTCGTTCGGCAATGGCTGGTCCCGCAGCCAGGGTTTGCAGACAGCCGTAATTACCGCATGTACATTTTGGTCCAGATAGATCAATGGTTACATGGCCAATTTCACCAGCTATACTGTTTTCCCCGTGAAAAAGCCTTCCCTTAATCATCATTCCTGCACCGATTCCGTTCCCGACATTCACTCCAACCATGTTGTCCGCATCATTTCCATTACCGAACCAGTATTCACCTAACGTCATGGTACGCGCATCATTTTCGACTTTAACAATCATATTGAAGTCTTTTTCCAGCTCTTCTTTTATGGGAATATTTCGAAGCTGAAAGGAGGGAGCAAAAAGGGAAATGCCTTCTTCAGGATCGACAATTCCGTGCATCCCCACCCCTATTCCCAGAAACTTATCTGGATCGTTGCTTCCTGAATAAAGAAGTTCCTGAATTCCCTGTTTCATAATGGATAAGATATCTTCATTCTCTGGATAGTTACCAATGGGCAGGCTGGTTACATCTTTTAAATCTCCGAACAGGTTGGTTACTACGAACTTCATATGGAATGTACCAACATCTATGCCCAGAGTATAAAATTGGTCAGCGTTAATTTCCAGAAGTGTAGGTTTGCGGCCGCCCTTAGACATTCCCTGGGTAGTCTCTATAACAAACTGTGTATGAATCAGTTCCTTCACAATGTTACTGACTGTCGGGGGAGTAAGACGGGTTTTTTTAGCGATTTCTGCCCGGGATATGGGGCCTTCTTCACGAATCATATTTAAAATAATGGATCTATTCATTGATTTCATTAATTGGAAACTGCCTCGTGTGTACTTTGTAGTCATTTCATCTCCTCCAACCATTCTTTCTTCCCCTATCATATCATAAATCTTACTAATTTAATTAATTTAACTAAGTAAAAGACGCTATGCTTACGCACGATAAAGCATCCCTTTCTACCTATAAACTATTTTGGTAATTTTGAAAAAACTCTTTTCATTTTACGTTTAGTATGCTAACTTAAAACTAGTTAATTAATTTATTTTAGTAAGTTTTGAAAACGCTATCAAAGAAGGGGGAGCAAGATTATTATGAAGAACTGGTGGAAAATGTTTCTGGTAGTAGGCCTTGTAGCCGGGGTTCTGGCTGCCTGTTCAGGCAATAGTGGAAGTGGTGGAGACGAATCTTCAGGAGATGAGGGTGGAGAACCATCCGGTGAAATAACAGTTTGGGGCTGGAACGTAGCAGCTGAATCGATGGAACTTGCGGTTGATGGATTTAAAGAGCAATATCCTGATGTTGAAGTGAAGGTAGAGGATATCGGACGATTGGATGTTTATGAAAAGCTGACGGTAGGACTAGCTTCAGGAGGTAATGGTTTACCCGACGTAGTTATGGTAGAGTCAGATCGCCTCGCTAACTATTATGACCAATTCCCTGATGCCATTACTAACCTTTCAGAACTTGGTTATGATGACCATAAGGATAAGTTCGGTGAATATAAGAAATCTGTTACTCAGAATGCAGACGGAGAATTTTTCGCTGCTCCGTGGGATGTGGGACCGACAGGCGTATTCTATCGTACCGACATCTTTGAGGAAGCAGGCGTAAATCCCGAAGATATTAAAACATGGGATGATTACATTGAAGCAGGAAAAACAATTAAAGAGAAAACAGGTACGCAGATGGTACCGATCGATATCGCGAAAGATGATGCCTTGTACCGCATGATGCTGAACCAGCAGGGTGCGTATTATTACGATGAAGAAGGAAATATTGATGTGACTTCAGAAGAATCTAAAAAAGCATTTGAAGTGATTCAACAGCTGGAAAATGAAGAACTTGTGCTGAACAACGATGGCTGGAATGGTGTAGTATCTGCCACAGTAAACGGAGAAGTCGCAACTGTTCCATTTGGTGTATGGTATTCAGGTACCATTAAAGATCAGGCACCTGATCAAGATGGTCAATGGGGAGTCTTCCAACTGCCAGCGTTTGAAGAAGGCGGCAACCGTGCAGCTAACTTAGGCGGCTCGGATCTTGTCATTCCATCTTCAACAGATAACCAGGGTGCAGCTTATGCTTTCGTAGAATACTTCACGACAGAGGTAGATCCTCAAATGAAAGCTCTTAAAGAAAAAGGAATCTTCCCATCCTTGAGCTCTACCTATGAAGAAGAGTTCTTTACACAGGAGTCTGAATACTTCTCTAATCAACAGATTTATAAACTATTCTCTGAAGAAGTGGCTGATATTCCTGTAGCCAACTATACAGCTGACTATGCTCGTGCATTTGATACCATGTCTGACACTCAAGCTTCTATCTTGCTTGATGGCACAAAAATTGAAGATGCTTTACAAAATGCAGCTGAAAAGCTGAAAAGTGAGACAGGTCGTGAAGTGACCGAGTAATCCTTATGATCTTCCTGCTTGTATCCGTATAGTAAGAAAAGGTCGGTCAGTCTCCTTCATATCAGGAGATTGACCGACTTTTTAGATTTTTAATAATTAAAGCAGACATATAAAAAACGTTGTGTTATCATTAAGTAAATTAAATTAATTAATAAAGTCATCCGGTTTTGAAAGCGCTTGTATGAGGCGCGGGTACTTTAATTGAGGAGGTAGAATTCATTTGAGTCAAACCAATGCTGAACCAGCAAAATCCAATGAACCTAAAAAACGTAAGCGCTGGATTACGCCCAAGAATGTCCCTTATTTATTCATTCTGCCGGCTGTTACCTTTTTTCTAATCTTCACGGTGTATCCTGTTATTTCTTCATTATTATTGAGTTTCCAAAAGCGTGAAGGTTCCGGCTATGTATTTGCGGGTCTTGAAAACTATATAAGGTTGTTTCAGGACGGACTTTTCTATAAAGCGCTTGGCAATACGTTCTTAATTCTACTAATACAAGTGCCGATTCAGTTATTTCTTGCGGTGATCATCGCTGTAGCTCTAAATTCCCAACTGGTAAAAATGAAAAGCTTTTTCCGAATTGCCTTCTTCATGCCAGCTATTACAGCGCTCGTAGCTTCGTCCATTATTTTCATGATTATGTTAGATGAGAATTATGGTCTGGTTAACTATCTGCTTTCCTTTGTGGGCGTGGAGCCTATCGCCTGGCTGTCTGACCCATTTTGGGCGAAAGTAGCTCTTATGGTTGCGATTACCTGGAGGTGGACGGGCTATAACATGGTTATCTTCCTGGCAGGTCTTCAGAATATTCCTGGCTCCCTTTATGAAGCTGCGGAAATGGATGGGGCAAGCAAGCTGAAGCAGTTCTTTTATATAACCATTCCTCAGCTGAAACCGATCTTCTTATTTACTTTCGTACTTTCTACCATCGGTACTCTGCAATTATTTGATGAACCATACATCCTTACCGAAGGCGGGCCGAATAACTCCACTTTAACTATTACTTTGTATTTATATCAGAATGGCTTCCGATATTTTGACTTTGGTTATGCCTCCGCTATTGCATATGTACTCGTACTAATCATTGGTGTTCTATCCTGGGCACAAATGAAATGGGCAGGTGAAGATAAATAATGAAAAACGTCAGTCCTTTAAAAAAGACTCTATTATACTTCTTTCTATTTGTAGGGGTTATTGTTTCCGTTTTTCCGTTCTATTGGATGTTTGTAGGGGCAACCAATCCATCGGGTGAAATTTTTAAAGTGCCGCCTAACTTCTTTCCCGGCACTCATGGATGGGAAAACTTTAAGAATCTAAATGAAAATGTCGGTATTATTAGAGTACTGGGCAACTCATTGCTGATCACACTCACATTCACCGCTTTAGCTGCCATCATCTGTACAGCAGCCGGTTACGCTTTTGCTAAGTTTCAGTTTAAAGGAAGAAATCAAATCTTCTTTATGCTGTTAGTAGCAATTATGATTCCATACCATGTTACGTTAATTCCTTTATTCGAAATTTTCTCGAACGTCGGCTGGCTTAATACGTTCCAGGCTGTGATTCTGCCTCAGGCTGCATATCCATTCGCGATCTTCTTAATGCGTCAAAATATGCAGGCCATCCCGGATTCATTACTGGAAGCAGCCCGAGTGGACGGAGCTGGAGAATTCCATATCTTTTTCCGGATTGTACTTCCGGTTATGAGACCGGCACTCGCTGCCGTCGGTATTTTCTTATTCATGTTCCAGTGGAACAACTTTATTTGGCCGCTTGTTGTACTGCAGTCACAGGATATGTACACCTTGCCGGTAGCCCTATCCAGTCTGGTAGGAATGTCCCGTATAGACTACGGACAGGTAATGATGGGGACCACGCTCTCCACCTTGCCAATCATGATTTTCTTCTTACTACTGCAAAAACAGTTCATCTCAGGTATTCTTGGGGGATCTGTTAAAGAATAAAGAACGAATAGACAGGTGGTGTCGTTGTGGCAATATATATTAATGAAGAAAGACAGCAATTTCATCTTACAAATGGTCAAATCAGTTACATCTTTCATGTGATGAAAAATGGGCAGTTAGGTCATCTGTATTATGGCCAGGCGCTGACGGATCGCGAGGACTTCACACATTTTCAAACCTATGAAAATATCGTTCCGTACACCACTCATACATTCGAGGGTGATGCTGATTTTTCATTGGAAACCGTGAAACAGGAATTCCCCCTTTATGGAAAAGGAGATTTCAGGGAGGCCGCTCTTCAACTTGAAGACGATCAACAAATCCAGGTATCTGATTTTTCCTTTCAGGGATATGAAATAGAAAAAGGGAAGCCGAAGATGGAAGGTCTTCCCTTTTCCTTTGCTCAGGAAACAGAAGCAGAGACACTGACTGTCCGATTAGTGGATCAGGTAACCGGAGCAGAAATTCGCCTGTTCTATACTATATTTGAGAACCTGCCAATTTTAACCCGAAGTCACAGGATTAAAAATGGTTTTGAGTCAACGCTTGAAATTAAGCGTCTGATGTCACTCACCCTGGATCTTCCGGATGCCGATTATGATCTGATGCATCTTTCTGGAGCATGGGCACGAGAGCGTCATGTTAAAAAGCGAAAGCTGGAGCAGGGAATTCAATCGATCTCCAGTAACAGAGGTGCAAGCTCACACCTGCATAATCCTTATCTCATGTTGAAAAGACCCGCCGCCACAGAACATCAGGGAGAAGCCATCGGTCTCCAGTTTATCTACAGTGGAAATTTTCTTGCGCAGGCAGAGGTGGATCCCTTCAACCAAACGCGCTTATCCATGGGAATTCATCCGGAGTCATTTCAATGGACGCTTGAAAAAGGGGAAAGCCTCCAAAGTCCTGAAGCGGTGCTGTCATTTTCAGATAAAGGATTAAATGGCATGAGCCAGGCGCTGCACAATTGGCAGCGCAGCCATCTAATTTCTCCTGAATGGATGAAAAAAGAGCGTCCTATTCTTATTAATAATTGGGAAGCTACTTATTTTGATTTTAATGAGGAAAAGCTCGATGCGTTTACGACGGAAGCTGCAAATTTAGGCATAGAGCTGTTTGTTCTGGATGACGGATGGTTCGGAAAGCGGGATGATGATACAAGTTCTCTAGGAGACTGGTTTGTCGATAAGAGGAAATTGCCGAATGGAATTGGTTCGCTTTCCCGTATGGTGAAACAGAAAGGTCTGCAGTTTGGATTATGGTTTGAACCGGAAATGATTAGTCCTAAGAGTGAATTAATGAAAGATCGTCCGGATTGGGTGATTGGTTCACCTGGTCGCCCGCAGACTCTTGGGAGGAATCAGATGGTTCTTGATTTCTCCAATCCTGAGGTCGTTGATTATTTATACGAGAGAATGAGCCTTTTAATTGAAGAAGCAGATCTGGATTATATTAAGTGGGATATGAACCGTAATATTACGGAGCCTTTCTCTCAGCACCTCCGGAACCAGGGAGAATTTTATCATCGTTACATCCTTGGGGTTTACGACTTATATGAGCGTCTAACTACTCGGTATCCGAATGTATTATTTGAATCCTGTGCAGGCGGAGGCGGCCGGTTTGATCTTGGAATGATGTACTATGCTCCGCAGGCGTGGGCGAGTGACGATACCGATGCTGTTGAACGGCTGAAAATTCAGTATGGCACTTCGCTGGGGTATCCCCTCGCTACGATCGGTTCTCACGTTTCAGCTGTTCCGAACCATCAGACGCTTCGGGAAACACCGCTCAAATTCAGAGGAGATGTCGCGTACTTCGGGACGTTTGGTTACGAATTAGACCCCTCCCAGCTGAGTGAAGAGGAAAAGGCTGACGTAAAGCAGCAAGTTGAATTTTTTAAGAAGGTCAGGAAATTGATCTCCCAGGGTACGTTCTATCGGCTGAAAAGCCCTTTTGAAGGAGAAGAAACAGCCTGGATGGCGTGCAGCGCAAATGGAAAGCAGGCGATTGTCGGCTGGTACAAAGAGAATTACCGGCCCAATCCGGGGCACCACCAGACTTTGAAACTTAAAGGATTGCAGCCTGAGAAACGATATGAAATCGATGGGTTTACTCGTTCGTTCTACGGAGACGAATTGATGAATCGGGGCCTGCCTCTGGGCAAGGAATTTAATGGCGCCAATTCTCATCAGGCAGAACGTGGAGGAGACTACCAGTCCCGTATTTTCCTGCTGAAGGAGTACTAGGGAATCCTTCGTTTCTACTTACCAATATAGTATTGAGGTGATGATATGAAAGAATTGAAGCAAGCATTTCAGGAACAATTAGGAAAGGATGAACCGGTCGATTTATTTTTTGCACCGGGACGCGTGAATTTGATTGGCGAACACACGGATTATAATGGAGGACACGTCTTCCCTTGTGCTTTAAGTGTGGGAACTTATGCAGCCGCACATAAAAGAAAGGATACAAAAATAAGGTTGTATTCTATGAACTTTCCTGACTTAGGAGTTATTGAAACAGATATAGAATATTTGAATTATAGAGATGAAGATGACTGGGCCAACTATCCGAAAGGTGTCATCGAGACTTTTCGGACTGCCGGGTATGAGATTTCTTCAGGCATGGACATTGCTTTTTACGGGAATATTCCTAATGGAGCAGGACTGTCTTCGTCCGCCTCCATTGAGCTGGTCACGTCGGTTGTTTTAAAAGAACTATTTCAACTTTCGGTTGATCCGGTGGAAATGGTTAAGCTTTCCCAGCAGGCAGAGAATGAGTTTGTCGGGGTTAACTGCGGCATCATGGATCAGTTTGCTATTGGAATGGGAAAGAAAGATCATGCCATTTTATTAAACTGTGATTCGCTGGAGTATCAACATACGCCTATTGATTTGACGGACCATGCTTTGATTATAGCGAATACGAATAAACGCCGCGGACTCGCTGACTCAAAATACAATGAGCGTAGAGAGCAGTGCGAAGAAGCTCTGAAGGATCTGCAGCAGAAGCTATCGATTCATAGCTTAGGTGATTTAACCAAAGCAGAGTTCGAAGACCATAAGCATCTGATAGAAGATACGTTAGCCCAGAAACGGGCCAAGCATGCCGTTTACGAAAATCGCCGTACGATGGAAGCGGTGGAGAAGCTGAACGCTGGAGATATTGAGGGATTTGGACAGTTGATGAACGAATCGCACGTCTCCTTACGCGATGATTACGAAGTAACGGGTGAAGAGCTGGATGCGCTCGTGGAAGCAGCCTGGCAGGAAGGCGCCGTGGGTTCAAGAATGACCGGCGCTGGATTTGGCGGTTGTACAATAAGTATTGTGAATCGAACCCAGGTCGAAGCTTTTATGGAAAATGTCGGCCGTAAATATTTAGAACAGACAGGGCTTGAAGCTGACTTTTATAAAGTAGAAATTGGTGATGGGGCCAAGAAATTAAAGGAGGTTCATAAATGACCGTACTCGTTTGTGGAGGCGCCGGTTATATTGGAAGTCATGCCGTCGCTCAATTATTGGATCGTGAGGAAGAAGTAGTGGTCGTGGATAATTTGCAGAAGGGTCATCAGGCGTCCATTTTTAAAGAGGCTCGTTTTTACAATGGTGATTTAAGGGATGAGGCCTTTCTAAAGCAGGTGTTTGCTGAAAATGAGATCGATTCCGTGATTCATTTTGCAGCGGATTCGCTAGTTGGAGAAAGCGTCGAAGACCCTTTGAAATACTATGACAATAATGTTTCCGGTGCGATCAGTTTACTGAAAGCGATGGCGGAGCATGAGGTAAAACGAATCGTCTTTTCATCTACGGCAGCGGTTTACGGTGAGCCTGATCAAGTACCGATTCAGGAGAATGACCGTACTACACCAACCAATCCGTATGGAGAAACAAAACTGGCCATTGAGAAGATGCTTCACTGGGCCGAACAGGCTCATGGTATCAAACATGTGGTTCTCCGCTACTTTAATGTGGCAGGGGCGGATCCAGAAGGCAGAGTCGGTGAAGACCACCGTCCGGAAACGCACCTCATCCCGATCGTACTCCAGGTAGCTCAAGGCAAGCGGGATAAAATCATGATATTCGGCGATGATTACCCGACTGAAGATGGTACATGTATCCGTGATTATATTCATGTTACGGATCTGGTAGACGCTCACCTCTTGGCCATTGAGAAGTTGAAAAAAGATGGAACGAGTGCCGTATACAATCTCGGGAATGGACAAGGATTCAGTGTGAAGGAAGTTATTGATACGGCCCGCCGGGTGACTCAGTGTGAGATTCCGGCTGAAGTTGCTCCGAGACGGGCAGGGGATCCGGCACAGCTCGTAGCTTCTTCTGAAAAAGCTATGAAAGAGCTCAGCTGGAAACCTGCTCATGCGGATCTTGATACGATGATTCAAAATGCCTGGGACTGGTTTCAGAAGCATCCGGAAGGTTATGAAAAATAAACAAAAGGGATGGTGAACAGAGTGGCGATTTATCGTGACATCGAACAGCTTATTCAATATGGTCTCAACAAAAAAATGGTGTCCGTCTGGGACGTTGATTACGTACGGAATGCCCTGTTTCATTTATTCGAGCTGAATGGGAAGACACCTGAACCTGTTCAGGCAGAGGAGGTGCCGGATACGCCGGTGCCGATTCTTGACCGGATGCTGGATTATGCGGTCGAACAAGGATTGATGGAGGATAATACGACGACAGAGAGGGATTTGTTTGATCCGAAAATTATGGATCAGCTGATGCCGAAGCCTTCGGAAGTCATTCGCAACTTTTACCAGACGTTTGAAGCAAGGGGACCGGTTGCGGCTACTGATTATTTTTACCAATTATCAAAGGATAGTCACTACATCCGTACGAATCGAATTGAAAAAAATAAGCACTGGTACAGTGAGACCGAATATGGAGATCTTGAAATTACCATTAACCTCTCCAAACCCGAAAAGGATCCCAAAGCCATCGCAGCAGCAAGGGCGAATAAGGGTGATGGACCTAATTATCCGAAATGCCTGCTGTGTAAAGAAAATGTCGGTTATGCGGGGCGCCTGGACCACCCTGCGCGTGATAACCACCGTGTGATTCCGATGGATCTTGAAGGGGAGCACTGGTTCCTGCAGTACTCTCCGTACGTTTATTACAATGAGCACGCGATTGTTTTCTCCCGGGAGCATCGTCCGATGAGTATCACGAAGGACAGCTTTGACCGACTGCTTGATTTCACTGATCAGCTTCCTCATTATTTCATCGGTTCGAATGCGGATCTTCCGATTGTCGGCGGCTCGATTCTAAGCCACGATCACTTCCAGGGCGGCCATCATGAATTCCCTATGGCTCAGGCTCCGATTGAACAGGAATTTACCATTCAAGGATTCAAGGATATTAAAGCAGGGATTGTCCGCTGGCCAATGTCGGTCATCCGTCTCCGTTCTGAGGATCGCTCGCGGCTGTCTGCAGTGGCGGATCAAATTCTTACATCATGGCGCGGATATACGGATGAAGAGGCAGACGTTTATGCAAAAACCAACGGGGAGCCGCATAACACGATCACGCCGATTGCGCGTTACCGGAACGGGGCGTTTGAAATGGATCTGGTGCTTCGGAACAACCGGACCAGTGATGAGCATCCAATGGGAATTTTTCACCCGCACGAAAACGTCCATCATATTAAAAAGGAAAATATAGGCTTAATCGAAGTGATGGGTCTTGCCGTCTTACCCGGTCGGTTGATTGAGGAATTGGAACAGCTGGCGGAGTATATGAAGACGGACGAGCTGGATGGGAAGGCACTCCAGGATGAACGGACAGCTAAACACGCTTCCTGGGCGAAACAAATGATCTTGGCAGAGAACGAAGACATTGAGGAGCGGTTGAGACAGGAAGTCGGCAAACGCTTTTCGACGGTGCTCGAACATGCGGGTGTCTTTAAACGGACGCAAGCAGGCCAAGAGGCTTTCACCCGGTTTATTAAACAAATTATGTAGAAGGGAGAGTGGAACATGGTTGACCTGCCGGTGATAGAGACGATTAATTTTAAAGGACTTGAAGCTGTTGTACTTGAGAATGAGCAGATCCGCTGTGTCATTCTTCCTTCTTATGGCGGGAAAATGGTCAGTTTCTTTGATAAGGAAGCCGCCTATGAATGGCTGTTTCAGACGTCAGCTTCAACATTAACGGTGCCTCCGTATGGAGCTGACTTTTCACAATATGATTCGAGTGGGTTTGATGAGATGTTTCCAGGAATCGATCAAGGTCCTCACCCTGCAGACTGGAAGGAGATCCCTGATCATGGGGAGGTTTGGGCACTGCCATGGAACTGGGAAAAGACAGAGGAAGGGATTTCTCTCAATGTGGAAAGTCCCACATTTCCTTATTTAATAAGTAAAAAAGTAGCGTTAAAAGGTTCAAGCATCGAGATCGAATATGAAGCCTGGAATAAAAGCGGTGAACCGTTCCCTTTTATTTGGACGCCTCATGCCTTATGGAATTTAAACGATTCAACGAAATTGGAAGTTCCGCAAGGTTTAAATGAAGTGATGAATGTTGAAAAAGGGACCCAGCACTTAGGAGAGTGGGGGACGACCCATTCATATCCGGAAACACAGTCGCTGAAAACAGGAGAAACGCTTGATTTAGCTGAGCTTGAACCAAAAGAGGATGGTACGGTAGAGAAGTTTTATTTTACGGATCGTCTGGAGGAAGGCTGGTGTTCCATCATTCAGGAAGATATCAGCCGTAAACTTACGTATCGCTTTCCGAAAGAGAAAGTTCCTTATCTCGGGATCTGGAAGACCCGTGGAGGCTACCGCGGTGAATATAATGTAGGCGTTGAACCGTGTACAGGGGTTTATGATGACGTTTATCTCGCTGAGAAAATCGACAAGGTTTCACGGATTCCTGCTTGCGGCTCTTACACGTGGTCGCTAACGTTTGAAGTTGGAGGGGTATAAATGACGTACTTAGGTGTAGATTACTATCCAGAACATTGGCCAAAAGAAATGATCGATGAAGATCTTCAGGGCATCAAAGAACTTGGAGCGAACATTGTAAGGATCGGGGAGTTTGCTTGGCATTTAATGGAGCCGGAAGAAGGGCAGTTTGATTTTTCATATTTTGACCATGTCCTTGATAAAGTGAAAGAGCAGGGACTGAGCGTGATGTTCGGTACACCAACGGCTACTTTTCCAGCATGGCTTGCTCATAAAGAACCTTCTATTTTATCAGTAGATGAGAACGGACAGACCCGCGTGTTCGGCGGGCGCCGTCAATATTGCTTTAACTCGGATATTTACCGGGAATATGCGGGGAGGATTACGCGTAAGCTGGTTGAACATTACAGCAGCGAAGAAGCGATTATATCCTGGCAGGTTGATAATGAATTCGGCCATGAAGGCAGTGATATGTGCTACTGTGACCAGTGTCACAGCAAGTTCCAGCAGTACCTGGCAGAAAAATATTCATCTGTCGAAGCTTTGAATGAGAAATGGGGCACGATTTTCTGGGGGCAGACGTACAATGACTTCTCAGAAATTCCTGCACCGAAGCCGACTGTGACGACGCACAATCCAAGCCTGAAATTGGAATGGGCCCGTTTTCGTTCGTTTTCGGTGAACAGCTTTACTCATGAAATGACGGAAATCGTCAGGGAAGCAAAAGGCAGTCACCAGGACATTACAACGAACGTTTCTGGTGGATTTTTCGACAAATGGTTCGACCATGCGGAAAATGTGAAGCCGATGGATTATGTATCGTATGACAACTATCCAGTCTGGGGTGGATTGGAAAAACCGGTCCCGCCGGAAGCGATTGCGATGACACATGACTTTAACCGCGGTCTCAAGGATCAGAACTACTGGATTGTAGAAGAACTGATGGGCGCGCAGGGTCATGATGTTATTGGTTATCTTCCGAGGCCGGATCAGGCGAAGATGTGGTCGTACCAGGCGTTTGCTCATGGCTGTAACAACATGCTCTACTTCCGCTGGCGCGGCATGACCAAAGGTGCCGAGCAATTCTGCTACGGGGTAGTGGATCATGATAATGTGTACGGCCGGAAGTATAAAGAAGTTCAATCGTTATTTACGGATATTCAGCAGTATGAGCGTGTGCTGGAATCCCGAATTGAATCGGAAGCAGCGGTTTTATATGATTACGATAATATCTGGTCGTGGAGATCGCAGATTCAAAGTAAAGATTTTGACTTTAACGAAGAGCTGTTGCGAATGTACCGTCCGTTTTACAAGCGGAATATTCCGATTGATGTCATTCCTGCCGATCGTGATTTTTCCCAGTATAAGGTAGTCGTGGTACCTGTTATGCAGATGATGGACGAATCGCTGGCAGAGCGTCTGCGATCGTTTGCGTCTGGCGGAGGTACCGTGCTGTTCTCTTTCCGGACTGGATTAAAAGGAAAAGACAACAACCTGCGGCTTGGCGAAGTGCTGCCGGGATTGGTGCGCGACCTTACGGGTGTACGTGTGGAAGAAATCGAATCCCTGACGAAAGAGCATGCCTTGGAGCTAAGAGGTGAAGGGGACTTTGCGCAGACGAGTGGCACGGTGTCTGTTTGGAGAGACCTGCTTGTTGCGGAAACAGCGGAGGTACTTTACCATTATCAGGACCAATTCTATGAAGACTATGCTGCCGTAACGAAGAATGAAGTAGGTAAAGGAAGCGTCTATTATATCGGCGGCGGATTAAACGAAGCTCCTCTTGATCAGATGGCCGAGCAGATTCTGGAGGAACGGCAGATTGAGTATATTGATTCTCCTGAAGATGTAGAGGTGTATCGACGGGAAGTGGATGGTACTAGCTATCTATTTGTTATGAACCACAGTCCCTATGTGAAAAGCTTTGATGGCAGGCAGCTGCAGCCTTACGCAAGCGAAATAATAAAAAAGTCATGAAAAGGGAATAAGTTCCACCTCAGGTCATCCAGAATCTGGATGACCTGAGGTGGAACAAAATGGTAGAAAAGCACCAGCGCTAATGTTGCGCTGGTGCTTTTCTATAGTGATGATTATGGAATTAATGTGGCATCGAACGCAGCGGTTACAGCCTGAAATTCAGAAGAACTGCTGCCGTATAGATCTACTGCTACGGTTTCGACAGCGTTACGTAAATCTTCAAATGTAGAATCGGCGGTTAATAAGTCAACGTTAGCATAATAGAAAAGATCAAATACTTTCTCTTCTCCAATACCTTGTACGCTTACTCCATTATGACTTCCACCTGCTGCAAGAAGGTAAGCAGCTTTATTAATGATGCTGGAATTGAAATGGACACCGCCATTGTCGTAAGAAAGGTTCTGATAATTATTGTAGTCATCTGGATACACGAGAGTAGACGAGAACTGAATGGAGGAAGGGTCCGACATGCTGCGGAAGACTTCACCGGATTGTTCTCCGATCGTCCAGTTAAAGGAGCCGTTGTTCACATTCTTTTCAATAGCTACCCCAAAGATATCCGAAATGGATTCATTTAAGGCTCCTGATTCACCGCTGTACACGAGGTCTGACTCACTGGAAGTAATGGCATGAGTAAACTCGTGTCCCGCGACATCATAAGCCCCTGCTAATGGATCTCCATAAATGAGCATGGCGCCGTCGTTAACACTTGCAGCATTGAACCAATTTTCCGGATCATTGGTTGAACTTGAATCCCACGCATGTACGACCGATTTCACTTGTTGACCGTTATTATCAAAGCTATTACGGTTATATTCATTTAAGTAGTACTCATAAACAGAGGTTGCCAGGTAGTGAGCACTGACACCCTCTTCGTCAGAAAACGTAGTAGATGTACTGGATAATAGATCACCAGGGTAAAGGCGGTATTCACGATTTAAATCAGCGTACTCTGCATCATAAGTCAGGATCCCCTGGCCTCTTGTATAATCAGCTAATTCATAAGTACCATCAGACATTTCGCTTGCTGTGAACGTACGGGAGTTTCCATTTTTATCAACGCCGGATCCTGTAACTGGACCAACTACTGACGAGCTGGACCCCGGTTTGCCCCCGCCATTTCCATTACCGCCATTGCCGCCTTTCGCATATTGGATGGTTTCATCAGACAGCGCTTTGTTCATTTCTTTCACAGCATGTAAAAGAGTGTCTCCTTTTTTCGTATCAAGAATGACGAATCCTTCGGCAAAAGTAGGAGCAGCTACTGAGAAATCTACTTTCCACCCAAAGGAAGCTTTATCCTTCTCATTTACATAGACGACCTTCTCCACTGTTGTGTCTGTAAGCAGCTCAACATCTGAACCATATGTATCGGACACATAGCTTTCGGCCTCTTCCTTAGAAATTCTCTGCTTTTCCTTTAAGCCTTTCTTGCCGTTTAAATTTTTGGCCACATCTCCAAGCGCATTTTTGATAACCCCTTGATCCAGCTGGCTGACGAGTACTTTTCCGAAGACATCGTAACCTTTATATGTTTGCTGAAGCTTTACTAGATCCTGCCCATTATAATCTTTCGCTTCTTCTACCACGCGGTAATCTACGTAACTTTCATTGTTTTTCTGAGAGTTTGACAGCTTACTGTTAATCTGACCTTTTACGGCTGCCTTTACAATATCAGACGCTTTAGATTCAGATGGAGCGGTCAGGTTGCCCATGGATTGTTTACTCTCCTGGATTTTAGCCTGAACGTTTGCGGTTGCTTCAACATTGACGGCTCCTAAACCTGAACCAGCCAGCAGCCCCACGGATAGGGCCATTGCGGAAAAAACTTTTCTTTTCTTTTTCATAAAAACCCTCCTGATCGAATATTTTGAATATTTGACATTTTCTATCATATCAGAAAGGTATACCCAGGTCTTTGGGTAAATGGACACTTTTGGAAGTGATATCTATTTTTTCTATAAAATAATTCAAATTACATGCTTCTTACGGCCTGTACGGTCTACCACACGGAGTGCGACCTCTATAGCAAGCCATTATGTGCGCTGTGAGTATATCAATTTATGGAAAATTCCTTTATACTTTTTACTAGAAATAATTATCTGAAAATGACATATTTTCATAGAAAGGAGAAGGTTTTGTGGAACAATGGATCGAGCTGCTCAAGCAGGTTATTCCATCTAAACAAGTTTTGACAGACCTGTCAGATCGCTATAGTTATAGTTTTGATGCTTCTTTTGGAGAGCACCTTCCAGAAGCTGTCGTCCAGGCAAAAAGCAATGAGGAAGTTATGGAAGTACTTAAGATAGCCAATGAATATCGCATACCGGTTTATCCCAGAGGACAGGGGACGTGTCTAAGCGGAGGTCCTCTTCCTGTACACGGAGGCATTTTGCTGGATATGTCCCAGTGGCCCGAGCGACTTGAGATGAGTCCTGATGATTTAACGGTAACGGTATCCCCGAGTGTACTAACCGGAAATATTAATAAAGAAGCAGAAAAGCACGGACTTATGTATGCTCCTGACCCGAGCAGTGCCCATGTGGCTACTATCGGCGGGAATCTCGCGGAAAATTCAGGCGGTCCGCGCGGGTTGAAATATGGAGTGACGAAGGATCATGTCATTGGTTTAAAAGTCATTACACCAGAGGGAGAACTGATTCGAACAGGCGGCAATACAATCAAAAATGTAACCGGTTACGATCTGACGAAGCTGATTGTCGGTTCTGAGGGCACGCTTGGAGTGATTACAGAAGCGACCCTGAAGCTGCTGCCTAAACCTCCGGCAGTCCAAACGTTGATGGTCTCTTTTGACGAAGTGAGAAAAGCAGCTGAGGCCATTTCCAGAACCTTAACATCGGGTATTCTTCCTTCCAAAATGGAGTTCATGGATCAGGCCTGTATAGAAGCCGTGGAGAACTTCCAGCCGGCGGGACTGCCTGTGGATGCGGCAGCGATTGTCATTATTGAACTTGACGGCCACCCGGAAACATTGAAAATTGAACGCCGATTAATAGAAGAAATCATGGAAAACATTGGAGCCCGTGGAACAGTCGTACCCGAGACTAGCGAAGAAGCTGAAAAAATCTGGCATGCCAGAAAACAGGTTTCACCGGCGATTGCTAAGATTAAACCGACGAAAGTGTCAGAGGACGCCACCGTGCCACGTAGTAAAATTCCGGATTTAATCGACCGTCTGCAGGTGATCAAAGAAAAGCACAACGTAGAAGTCGTCGTTTTCGGCCATGCAGGGGATGGAAATCTGCATCCCAACATCCTTTGTGATAAGAGGGATCAGGAGGAAATGAAAAGAGCGGAACTTGCGGTGGAAGAGTTGTTTGAAGCGGCTGTTGAACTGGGCGGCACCCTTTCCGGTGAACACGGGATTGGCACCATGAAAGCTCCCTTTATGGAAATGGAAGTAGGCGAAATCGGAATTGATATGATGAAGCGCATTAAAGAAGCATGGGATCCCAATGGAATTATGAACCCGGGCAAAATTTTCGCAGAAAAAGGGCAGAAGCTGGTGCTTCGCAATGAGTGATCTGCAGACGTTAAGCCAGAAGCTGAATTACGACAAGACGTTCGACTGTGTGCAGTGCGGCTACTGCTTACCGGCATGTCCGACGTATGAAACAATGGAAAGAGAAACTCACTCCCCTCGCGGCCGTATCAACCTAGTGAAGATGGTTGCGGAAGGAAAGGCAAGCGTAGAAGACTTGCAGGAGCCGATTGAGAAATGCCTGGGTTGTATGGCCTGCACGACCGTTTGTCCGACCAATGTGCAGTACGGTGAAATCCTGGAAGGAGCGATGGGAGTCATTGATGAATACGAGGCGAAATCTACCTCTCAGCGAGTGACGGAAGATTTCTTGTACGATTCCTTTTTCCCATCTTCCAAGTGGATGAACACCCTCGGGCATGCCACCTGGCTATATCAGAAGTCAGGATTGCAGAAAGTGGCACAGACTTTTCAATTAACGAAAATCGCTCCGCTGCACCTGGATCAATTTGAGAAAGTCTTACCTGATCTGCCTTCACCAAAGCGGCGAAAAGAACAGCGCGCGAAGAGGTATATTCGCAAACGTCCAGCTACCGCAAAGGTTGCTTTCTTCCCGGGCTGCATAATGGATAGTGTGTTTTACGAATCGAATCAGAAAACGATTGAACTGCTGCTGCGAAGCGGGGCGGAAGTCGTGCTGCCAGAAGCGCAGACCTGTTGCGGTGCGCTGCACGCTCACTCAGGGAAAATCGATACGTCAATCGAACTTGCGAAGCAGAATATAGAAGCGTTTGAAGAGGAGAAGTTTGATTACATCGTTAATAATGCGGGCGGCTGCGGAGCGAGACTGATCGAATACCATCATCTTTTTGAAAAAGGAACACGGTGGCATGAACGTGCTTTGGCGTTTGTGGCTAAAGTAAAAGATATTTCCGAAGTGCTGACCGGGTTGGACGAGCTGGTTTTCAACCAGCCTGTGAACCGGACGATTACGTATCAGCCTTCCTGTCACATGACGAATGTCCAGGGAGTCACGGAAGCTCCGATTCAGCTGATTCGCAATATCCCGGGAATTGAGCTGAAAGAACTCGAGCGTCCGAATTTCTGCTGCGGATCAGCAGGCATCTATAACATTGTGAACTACGAAGATTCCATGGATATTCTCGATGTGAAAATGAAAGATGTCTGCGGTGTGGAGCCGGATGGAATTGTAACGTCCAATCCAGGCTGCCTGCTTCAGATGAAGCTCGGGGTTGAACGCGAAGGCAAGAGTGACCAAATCGATTCGATTCACTTAGTCGATTTACTAATGGAAGCCAATCCCGAGCCGGCATGGAAATAATATAACAGCAAGGCGGAAATACAAAATTCAAAAAATTACCACCTCAGGTCATCCAGATTCTGGATGACCTGAGGTGGATTTTATTTCCTTATTTTCTTTATTATTCGCAGCTGTCATCTGTGCAGGCTGCTCCGTTTTGTCCAGAGAATGTTTCAAAAGCTGGAGTCTGCTTCTCCTCTGAATAAGCTTTCTCCAGTGCCTGCGTGAATATTTCTATTGGCTGGGCGCCGGATACGGCATATTTGCGGTTGATCACAAAGAAAGGCACGCCTTGCACACCGACCTGATGAGCTTCTGTTTCTTCCGTGCGAACGAGTTCCATATAGTCGGTGCTTTCGAGCACCTGGCGTACTTCACTTTGGTCGAGTCCTGCTTCCTGAGCCAGTTCGATCAAGGTTTCATGATCACCAATATCTTTAGAATCGGTAAATACGGCACGGAAGAGGACTTCTGCTGTCTCTTGATCCAATCCTTTTGTTTCAGCGAACTTGGCGACCCGGTGCGCATCCATCGTGTTCGTTGGAACCATGGTGTCGAAACGGAAATCAAGGCCAACCATGGATGCCTGCTCCTCCATATTCCTTGTCATTTCTTTCGCTTCCTCCAGGGACCGGCCATACTTAGCTGCCAGTTTTTCGTGCATGGACTGTTTAGAGCTGCGCTCCGCATTAGGATCAAGTTCAAAGCTTTTATAAACAACTTCTGCTTTTTCTTCATTAGGGAAATTCTCTAATGCCTGTTCCAACCGGCGTTTTCCAATATAACAGAACGGACAGACAAAGTCTGACCAGATTTCAATTTTCATACCTGTTTCACCTCTTCCATAGTGTACATCTATATTGTACGGATCTCTAACCGTGAAATCCATTATTCTGATTGAATGTGGACGTGCATAGAGTGAAGGTAGGGGGTGAGTCTAATCGGAAAAACATTGATAAAAATCTCAACGATTTATTTTGTGCTCGGTACCTTAATGGGTTACTACATGTCCATCGTGCACAATTATGATTTAACACCCGTTCATGTTCATATCAACTTATTAGGGTGGACGGCTTTAACGCTCGCTGGTATTTTATATCACTTATTTCCACAGCTTGCTGCTTCCAAGTTAGGGAAAATTCACTTCTGGCTTCATAATATCGGCTTGCCGCTCATGATGGCTGGGCTGTTTCTAATGATTGCTTTTCAGCTGGAGTCCCTGACCGCCGTTATTGCAGGTGGAGCGACGCTCACCACCACTGGGATTTTGATGTTCGCACTGAATGTCTGGATGCATCTGAAGGAAGAGGACGCAGTTTAAAAACTGTGTCCTCTTTTCTTTAGGAGTAGACTATTATAATCCGTTGTAGTTTTCAGATAATTATGATAACATAATCCAACAGTTTAACCCTGTAAAAGAAGAAAGGAGTCAAATGCTATGAATACAGACACAGCCATCTTAGAAGAAGAGCTGCTGCAATTTCTGAGAGAGGATCAAGTGAGTACCAACGAGACGATACTTAACAACCATAGTAAAGATGAGTCTTATCATGAGGGAAGTCTTCCTGATCTGGTTGTCTTTCCGGAAAGCGCGGAGGAGGTCAGTCAAATAATTAAAGCAGCGGATGCGTCCGGTACACCGGTTATTCCATTTGGATTGGGATCCAGTCTGGAAGGACATGTAATCGCTTACGAAAAAGGGATCACAATTGATTTTTCTTCCATGAACAAGGTTACAGAAGTACGGGATAAAGACTTCTTAGTAAAAGTGCAGCCTGGAGTAACCAGGTCCCAGTTAAACAAAGCCTTGAAAAAGCACGGGCTGTTTTTCTCAGTAGATCCAGGAGCTGATGCTACGCTCGGGGGGATGGCCGCTACAAATGCGAGTGGGACAACCTCTGTGAAGTATGGCGTCATGAAAGACCAGGTTCAGGACCTCGAAGTTGTTTTACCAAGTGGGGAAATTATTCACACGGGCAGCCTCGCAAGGAAATCGTCTTCTGGATATGATTTAACCAGTCTCTATGTGGGCTCTGAAGGAACGCTCGGCTGTATAACAGAGTTAACATTAAGGGTTTATGGAATTCCTGAACATGTTATGGCGGCGAGAGCCTCGTTCCCAACCATTGATCACGCGGTAGAGGCTGTGATTTCGATGCTGCAGGCAGGTGTCCCGGTTGCCCGTGTAGAGCTCCTGGACGAGGCTTCTATTCAAAGAGTAAATCAGTTTAATGGGACCGATTACATAGAAAAAGCGACGCTGTTTCTAGAATTTCACGGCAATGAAGCAGGACTTCAGGAAGATGTCGCGTTTATGGAAGAAATCGTGAAAAACCATGATTGTGAAGTGATCCATTTTGAAAAAGATAATGCGGCCCGTGTGAAGCTGTGGGAGGCTCGCCATAATTTAGCCTATGCTTACATTCATGGCAGTCCCGGTAAGAAGATGATGGTAACAGACGTCTGCGTGCCGATCTCAGAACTTGCCGGGGCGATTCGACACGGAAGAGAGAAAATTGCTGAGCTGGACCTTGAGTCGGGGATTCTGGGTCATGTGGGGGATGGCAATTATCACGCACTCCTTATGATCGATATGGAAAATGAAGAAGAGCTTAAAAAGGCTGAGAAATTCAATGAAGAAATTGTAGAATATGCACTGGCTCGTGGAGGAACCTGCACCGGAGAGCATGGAGTCGGAAAAGGGAAAATGAAATATCAGAAGCGGGAACATGGAAAAGCCTTGCCAGTGATGGAGGCTGTGAAGGCAGCGATTGATCCTAAAGGGATCATGAATCCAGGTAAGCTTGTTCATAGCGAGAGGAGGAATAAACAATGAAAGTGATCGAATCCATCAGTCGAATTGCTGGAAAATATTTTGCGCTGTGGGTCATAGCAGCAGCTCTCATCGCTTTCTTTCTACCAGATGCATTTCTCGGGCTCGGATCCTATATTACCATCCTGCTCGGAGTCGTCATGTTTGGGATGGGGCTTACCTTGAAGCCTGTAGACTTTAAGCTGGTGGTCAAAAAACCGCTTCCTGTTATAGCAGGAGTAGCAGCTCAATATCTCCTGATGCCGCTGATCGCTTTTGTTATCGCTTATCTGCTAAACCTGCCGGCAGAACTTGCTGCCGGGCTGGTCCTGCTTGGATCCGTACCAGGCGGTACAGCTTCCAATGTGATGGTCTATCTTGCTAAAGGTAATCTGGCGTTGTCTGTAGCGATGACCTCTTTTTCTACGTTGCTGGCTCCGATTCTGACGCCGTTAATTTTATTAATGCTTGCGGGACAATGGCTTCCGGTGGATCCCGTTTCGATGTTTCTATCGATTGTCCAGGTCATTATTGTACCGATTACCCTTGGAGTTCTCATTCGGAAGCTATTTCCGCAAACGGTGGATAAAAGTGCTACAGCAATTCCGCTTATTTCAGTTCTGGCGATTATTATTATCGTCTGCGCTGTTGTGGCTGCGAATGTGGAAAGCATTACGAACTCCGGCCTGCAGATCTTTACAGCTGTAGCTCTTCACAACCTGCTCGGTCTGACGCTTGGTTATGGAGCTGCGATGGTGATGAAACTGGATGAAAGTAAACGTCGTGCGATTTCCATTGAGGTCGGCATGCAGAACTCAGGTCTGGGGGTAGCACTTGCAACCGCACACTTCGGACCACTCGCCGCCTTACCTAATGTGGTCGCAGCGGTATGGCATAATATCTCAGGACCCATTCTGGCTACTTTCTGGTCGAAGAAACCGGTGAAGGAGGAGGAAGAATTGGAGGCAGAGAGAGAAGAAGTGGAGAGCCGAGTTCAAAGGACAGGAAATTGACCATCTTTTTTTCTTAAGGAAAAACTCCCGTTACTTGAATACTCAGTTTCGAGATATTTTGGGTTCGTTACTTAATATAAGAGAAGGGATGGCTGCGGAAACAACTCGCTTTCCTGCGGGGGAACTGGCAAGCCTCCTCGCTCGTTTCACTCCCTGCGGTGTCTCGCCTAGCTCCTTCTCCCGCGGGAGTCTCGTCTTTTCCTTCGCCACCCCAACGATATCTAGTGAACGAACCCTGCTATAGGAGAAAAGACTCAAGCTGAGTCTACCTTAAATGCTTATATAACAGGGTTCCTACGCTTTAACAAACGTAAAAACGTAAAAACCAGCATAGATGACCTTGTGCCTTGTAAGACGTTAATGCAGAGATTTCGTGCTCTCAACAATCGCAAAGGGGCGGAAGGGAACGGCGAAGTCTCCTGCGGGATGAACATGACAGGTGAGGCCCCGGAAGGCGCTAGCCTGAGGAGACTCAGCGCATATAAGAAGTTCGACTAAGACCGCCACGTCGTGTGGCAACGTCGAACGACCCTGCATCGTGCAGGGCCGGAAAGCGAGTCGTCCCCTGGAGTCCCTTTCTCTACACAATATCTCGAAACTGAGTCTTCTACTATACCGCCCTATTGTGTAATAAGCTTTTGCGAAATTTCATGGTATTTTGAATTGGGTAGCAGGCGATATGCAGCCCCATTTTGAATAGTTAACGTAAAAGAGCTTCCCTGCCAGCTAGCAGGGAAGCTCTTTTTAGGGAAATTAAGATTTCTCATATTTAATCGTCATTACAATCCCCTGATCGTAGTTTCCGAAGTTAGGGCCGAATAAATTCATGCCGCCTTTGTTTACGGCTTCCTCCTTGATGCCCAATTTAAAAGCCACATACGGAAAATCATGGAGTTTGAGATCTTCAATGGACAGGTCAGAAACTTTTTCGTTATCAATATAACAGCCGTCCTCTTTGATTCTCCATTGTTTCAGCAGACCATATTGGGTTAAGCTGGTCCGCCACCATTCAGGTGTATGAATGCCGCGTTCGCCTCCGAAATCTCCCGGCGATGTCCATGTCCCGGCTTCCTTATGATTGACCCAGGCAGTGATATCCGAAGGCCAGTCGAGTTTATAGTTCGGTGCTTCCGAGCATACTTCTGCACTGAAAATAATCTCTTTTATTGTCCAATCGTAAGGAGTGCGGTTAGGGAAACGGTATTCCACGTACCCATCTCTGAAATAAAGCAGCTGGGCAAGCTTCCGGTCTGTTTCGTAAAAAGAGCGCGGGTCATCCTGGTGTCCGATATACTCATCCGTGCCCACCAGACCGCAGTTAGGAACAGCGTAACAATCCAGGTAATCACCAATGTTCATCTCCAGCGTAAGTTCCCGTTCATTCGATTGTTCTTCTTTATTAAATAGGTCCATAATAATCCGGTCATAGTTGATGGCACTTACTTTTTGGGTTCCTCTTCCTGGAACCAGTTCCGTCACAATTAATTCGACTTCTTCCAGTTTATTAATATGAGAGGCGGTCGTAGAAAAAGGGAGTTCCAGCTTTTCTGCTAATTCATTTACGTTATGCGGCTTTTCACTTAATAGATTTAAGATATTAATTCTAGTAGGATTCGATAAAACTTTGCTGATCGGCAGCATATTTTCAAAGCTAAGGGACAGTTTTTTCAATGCTTTGGCCTCCGTGTCTAAATAGAATCTTTTCCATAGTATAACAAATATAAGAAAGGAGAAGGATACGAATCGTATTCCTTCTCCTTCCCTTTTAGCTTTGAGGGGAAGCCTCGGCTTCCTGTTTTCTTAGATTAATTTTCTCCACGGTTTCTTTATACTCTGTTTCCGTATAAGAGTAGAAGTACATGATGATAAAACGGACGATTGATCCTAGAGCAGGCAGCAATGCAATGACGAAAAACAGCATGTCGAGTGTGAATTCACTCTGCGCTTGATTGGACTGGTAGTTGATAGCTGTCAAAATTAATCCGGTAGCTCCTCCGGAAACGGCTACAGACAATTTGCCGGTAAAGGTTTGCCCGGAGAAAATGACGGCTTCGTTTCGTTTTCCAGTTTTCAGCTCCGTATATTCAATCGTTTCCGCGAGCATTCCTGAGATTAAAGGACCCGTGGTGGTATAAAGCAGCATCGTAATTCCGATAAAGATAAAGGATACAACGACACTGGAATAACCAAGGCTGAACCAGACGATTCGAATCAGAACATCCGCTGCAACGATGACCATAAGCATATGTTTCTTCTTATACTTGTGAGCAAGTTTTGGAATAATAAAGAATCCGATACAACTGGCAAAGCTGATGATCCCGAAAATCGTCATCAAGGAAGCGTTTCCAAGATTGTACGTAAAAAAGTAAATATTCAAAGCCTGGGTGATATTCATGAATACATTACAGAAGAAGACGACCAGCACCGCAAACATCGGTTTATTAGCTTTAATAGCTCGTACCCCATCGGAGAATTTAACCTTAGTCTTAGGTGGTTTCACTCGTTCTTTCGTGTTTCGGAAGCCGTTCAACATAATCGGCAGAGCAATTGCCATCAATACGATGGTAGCAAGCAGGTATCCTTGTCCCATATTGCCGCCGCCAAGCCACTCTGTAAGCGGGATGAAGATGGTAGGGGACAAAGCAATTCCTGTGAACACTCCCATGTTGGCAAACGTGATCAGTTTAGTACGCTGCTGGGCGTCCTGACTCATAACGGAGGACAGGGACCAGAAGGGAACATCAGAAGCGGTATAAACCATGCCCCAGATGATGTAAGTAGCACCGGCATAAATAACTTTGGCGGTCATACTTAAACCATCCAGCGGAATAAAACAGGCAATGGTAGATAACACAATTAAAAACGGCATGTATTTCAGATAGGGCCGAAACTTTCCGTGCTTCGAGTGAAGGGTATCCATAATGGAAGCCATTAAAGGATCATTGATCGCATCCCACGTTCGCGCGATCAGGAAGATCAGACTGGCAGCTGCGGCTGATATTCCTAAAATATCGGTGTAAAAAAAGAGTACATAAGAACCTAATAGACCAAAGCTGATACACTGGGCAAATCCGTAACCGAAATAGGAAGCTATCTCTTTTTTGCGTATATCTTCCTTGTATGTTCCCTCTGTCTGCGAATGCTGTTTAGCTGTTTGCATCCTTCTCTCCTCCTTCATGTTATTCAAAAATAAACCCATCGGACTGAACGGAAGATAAAATGGAGCGGATTTTCCGCTGATCAAATTTATCGTTATGCTCGTGGTTCAGTAAACCATTGACTTCCTGCTCCACGTCTGTCAGCTGTGTATAGCAGAACCCTTGAAAAGAATCGGTTTCCATAACCGCTTTCATCAGTTTCTCAAATCGTGCCAGCGCTTCTTTTTCCGTTTGCGGGCGTGCACCGTATCCCCATGTATTGGTGTCTTCCTGAGAACTAAACGCAATGCCTCCAAATTCGCTCATAATGATAGGCTGTCCCGTGTATCGATAACCGCTGGCAAAATTCTGCTTTTTACTGGTCTTAGAAGGGCTTTCATCCACGTAAGAAGCTTTATCTTTATACGTTGCGGCTATATCTTCTGCAGAAGAGTTATAGTCGTGAATCGTCAGGATATCCGTAGCGGTATGTTCCCAGCCGTCATTACCAACGATCAGACGGGTTGGATCCTGAGCTTTCGTCTGATAATAGAGAGCGTTTACAAAATTCTGCTGATCGCTGCGGTGATAAATTTCGTTCACGCCCCACGATTCGTTCATAAGTGTATAGACAATGACGGAGGGGTGGTTATAGTGTTTGGTTACCATTTCCCGTGTTTCGCTCAGCATCGCCTGCATGGATGAATCGGAAAATTTAAAAATACTTGGCATTTCAGCCCACATGACAAGCCCCAGCTGATCGCAAAGGGTCATATATCTGCGGTCGGCAATCGTCTGATGGCGCCTGACCCCGTTGAATCCCATCGCTTTGACTTTCGTTAAATCCGCTTGCATCTGCTCGTAGCTTGCCGTCATTAATGAATCTTCATAATATCCCTGATCCAGAATTAACTTTTGATAAAAGAATTCCTGGTTCAAGAGAATCTTGTCATCTTTCACTTCAATACTCCGCATGCCGAAGTAGCTTTCCGCCTGGTCTATCATTTCGCCATCGACCTTTAGCGTGAAGAAAATATCGTAGAGTTGCGGTTGTTCAGGCGTCCAATAGTAAACGCGAAAATCAGCCTGTTCGGACTCAGCGTCTATTTGTAGATTTGCTTTCTTTTGATTAGGTTTAATCCATGTTCCTGCTGAATGAATCCATTCATCTTTGAAATAAACGTGTGCTTCCAAATAAGCTTTTGACTGATGAAGCGGAAGTTCAGCTTCCACATGCAGATTGGAATGGGCTAAATCAGGTGTCATCTTCACACCTTTCATATGCAGGGAGGATACTTCCTCGAGCCATACCGGCTGCCAAATACCCGTTGTCCGTGTGTACCAGCATAGGAAGTTATCCGATTTCCAGGACTGCTTCCCGATGGGCTGTTCCACTCCGTTATGGTCTTCAGCACGGACAGTGATCACATTGTTTCCATCCTGTACAGCAGACCCAATTGAAAAGCTGAAGGGCGTGTGCCCACCTGTATGATCTCCGACAAACTGGCCGTTCACCCATACTTTTGTATAGTAATCTACGGCTTCAAAATGCAGGAGAAGCTCTAGATTATCTTTTTTTTCCCAATGAAAATGACGTTTATACCAGACTACATCGTGCGGTTCCTGTGAATCGATACCAGAATTTTTACTTTGATACGCGTAAGGAACGTGAATCTGCTGGGGGAGGCTTTCCTCCGATTGAGCCCAGCCTTCCTGTTCGCCTTTATTTTCATCATCCCATGCGAATTGCCAGGTTCCGTTCAAGTCGTACCAATGATTTCTTTTGAATTGAGGTCGAGGGTACTCGACGCTGCTGCTCGACTTTTTATCAAGGCGAGAAATAGAACTCACCACCATTACAACCTCTCCCGTTCTGTATTTAAGTAAGGGCTTTCATAAGTTGACTTTATTATTACATATTTAGTTGTTTTATTACAAGTATTTTAGTAATAAAAATAGTAGATAATTTTTGAGGGGTTTTATGAAGGGAACTATTTGCCTTTAGACTTAGCTGCAGATGTCGAGGTTGAGTGAACTTCACAAGCTCATAAGGTAAAAATAAAGAACGCAGCACAAAGATGTTAAAAAGATGAATCACAAAAAAAGAAGAGCTGATAAAATTCAGCTCTTCTTTATACGGGATTTAAAGGTCTTGCTTCATTTTAGAAAGAAATAACCATAAGGGGTCAGGTATAGAGATTATAAACTATTTCCAGCATTGACGATTTGGGTTAGAAATTCTAATACAAAGGTACGAACAATTAAATAAGATATAATCATGGAAACAGCAGAGGTTCCGATACTCCAGTAGAAGGAGCGGGTGGATGCCGTCCGGTGAAGCCCATGATGATAGATAAAGAGGGCAGGAAGGATCGAGATGGTAAAAAACAACGATAATCCAGCTGTGAATAGGGTGAGTGTGGTATAGCCTGCCAGCCCGAATACGATGGCAATCACGTTAAGACAGGAGAAAGGTAGCACTACACTTCCGAACTGGGCGATGAGCCGCTTAAAGGCCATCCCTTTACCCATTAACAGGTTCGCCGTGTACATACAGACGACAGCGGAACCGACGAATAAGAGCACAAAAAAGAAAATGGATGAGGTAAAATTAATAAAAGGGAGAGCCTGTTGGCTGCCTTGTTCAGAGAATAGGGTCGACAGCCCGCCAAGCATGGCCGTGTAAATTTTGTTAGCAAGAAAATAGAAACTTAACGCAAAGGTTGCCATGTAAATGCCAATGGACAGCATTCCATAATAAAAGTGATCATGATCTGATGCTAAGGCCTGCGAGGGATTTTTAATAATCCGTTGAAAGTAGTCCGTGTAGCCACTGAGCCGTTTCGGCTCGTTCGCGTTTCTGGAAACGCGGGTTAATAGGGCGCTTTCAGCGGGCGCATATGATTCAGCTACAGGAATCACTTCATAAATCGCATCATCATACGTATCTGCCTCTCGAAAAGAGCTTCCACAGACCGAGCAGAAGTTCCCGGCGGCTTGTTCACAATGACAGGAGGGACATAACATAGTATCGCATCCTTTCTTAAGATGAGGACGTGCCTTTTTATATATGTATCGTTCATTTCCAAAAACATGACACGTAATCCATAATCCAGACGATTAGTAAAGGGAGGAGGGGATCATATGATAGAAGTTCAGAAGCTTAAGGAACGCAGTATTCGCAACATGGGAAACGTACAGACGGAAGTGCGGAAGCGCGCTCTGGAGTTCATTGAACTAGCTTATAAACAGAGAATTCCGGTTCAAATATCTTCAGGGTTTCGGTCAATGGAAGACCAGGCCAGGTTGTACGGGCAGGGACGTCCAAATTACGTGTGGAAGGGAGAGAAATACGGAAAACCGGGGAAAATCGTAACAAAAGCACAGCCAGGGCAGAGCAATCATAATAAAGGCTGGGCGATTGATTACTTTATTGTTTCGGAGGATGGTACAAAAGCATTGTGGAAGGTAGATGAAAAGTGGAGACAGGCAGCGTCCATTGCTAAAAGCCTGGGGTTTTCCTGGGGTGGAGATTGGAAGTCCTTCCCTGACTATCCGCATTTGGAACTCCGGCCGGGGACAGGTTCAGTTACAAGTAGCGTATTAAGAAGAGGAATGAGTGGACCTTCCGTGAAAGAAGTCCAAACCGTACTGGGAGCAAGAGGATATCAATTGGGAAATACAGGGGCTGATGGACATTTTGGACCACGTACGGAATCCGCGGTACGGGAGTTGCAGAGAGACTGGCTTCTTCAGGTTGATGGCATAATAGGGAGTGAAACGTCGCGTGCTTTAGATAGAAGCAGCTATCCGGGTTTTCCACTGAAAAGAGGAAGAACTGGGAAGTATGTCCGACAAATTCAACGAGCACTCGGTATAGATGTGGATGGAAGTTACGGAAGTCAGACTGAATCTTCCGTCCGTAAATTCCAAACGAAGCACAAACTTCAAAGTGACGGCATAACAGGACCCGCAACCTGGCGAAAACTATTTCCATAACCATCCATAAACTCCCACCTCAGGTCATCCAGATTCTGGATGACCTGAGGTGGGAGTTTTATCCTTTTTTATTTGGTTTACAAAAATTTTATCTTTTCCTATGAGAAATGATCGAATTCCCTATTCCTGATACTAAACGGTTAGTATCTTCTTAGGTAATTTCTGTAGGGCTGGTTGACATTAATGGATATATTTAGAATAATATCACTTATAATATTCAGTTTTTTCAAACTTTTCAAAATTAAGATTGAGAAGTCTTTTTTAGATCATTTGTGATAACGCTTACATATTTGAGGAGGAACAGATGTGATCATCCCTATTCTATTAGCTTTCATTACGATTTTTTCTGTGGTGATGGCTTTAAGAAAGAAACGTCCAGTCCTATTTGCATTACCGATTGCTTCCATTATTGTCATCGCGGTTGTGAAGATTATGATGGTGCCGCTCCCTTTTTGGGAAACGGTGCAGTTTATTTTTAATTTAAGAGGCTGAAACCAATAAACGTGAAAGGAGGTGAGATTACTTGAGAAAAATGGATCCGGCTAAAGCAAAGTCTTATGTACGTTTACGAACGATATTGGTTATTATTTATTTACTGATTGGAGTGACGGTTTCCTATGGAGTCGTTCTCTTCACCCAGCAGCTTTCATCCATTAGCGTAATGGGGATTCCACTACCGTACTACATGGGAGCTCAGGGTGCTGTAGTCACATTCATTGCTTTGTTATTTGTGAATGCCATTGTAAGTGACGCTGTCGACCGGAAATACGGCATCAATCCTAAGCATGTGAGCAGCCATGACGAAGACCAAGCAGCGAATCAATAGGAAAGGGGGAGAAGGATGAACGGACAATTTGTAGTATCTCTAATTTTAATCTTAGCAACGTTCGGACTATATATAGGGATTGCCGTATTTAATATGGCACGCGCTACCTCGGACTTCTACGTAGCAGGACGCGGGGTACCTCCTGTGTTTAATGGAATGGCGATTGGCGCCGATTGGATGAGTGCAGCTTCATTCATTGGAATGGCCGGTACGGTGATGGTGCTCGGCTATGATGGTCTGGCTTACATAATGGGGTGGACAGGCGGATATCTGCTGTTAACCTTCCTGCTTGCACCGCAATTGAGGAAATTCGGTCGTTACACAGTGCCTGAATTCATTGGGGACCGTTATAAAAGTAATGCGGCCCGGCTGATTGCCGCTGTCGCAACGATTATTATCAGTTTCACATACTCGGTTGGTCAGCTTTCCGGGTCGGGCGTAGTCATTGGACGACTGCTTGAAGTCAACACAGTAATCGGAACGCTGATTGGTGTCGTTCTCATTGCTTTTTATTCAGCGTTAGGCGGAATGAAAGGGATCACTTGGACGCAGGTAGCTCAGTATTTAGTGTTGATTATTGCTTACTTAATTCCGGTTATTTTTATGTCGATGCAGCTTACACAAAACCCGATTCCGTGGCTTTCCTACGGGGATGTTATTTCGGAAATGAGGGTGCTGGATCAGGAACTAGGTATTTCAGAGTATGTGGTTCCTTTTACGGAAGCAACGAAGTGGCAGTTCTTAGCGTTAATGTTTACGCTGATGGCTGGTACAGCTGGACTGCCTCACGTCATTGTGAGGTTTTACACAGTGGCTACCATGAAAGCCGCTCGCTGGAGCGGAGCGTGGGCCCTGTTATTTATTGGATTGCTGTACTTGTCTGCTCCTGCATACGCAGCTTTTTCCCGGTTTATTTTAATGACCGAAGTGGCCGGCTCTTCCCTCAATAATCTGCCGGGATGGACCGAAGCCTGGGTGGATACTGGCCGGCTGTCCCTTGCGGATGGCAACAGTGACGGAATTCTGCAGTGGTCCGAGCTTGTGATTAGTAATGATATTGTCGTGATGGCGACACCGGAAATTGCAGACCTGGGAATCTTCGTCATTGGTCTTATGGCGGCAGGCGCCATGGCAGCAGCACTATCAACTGCGGGTGGTCTGATGATCGCCATTTCAGCTGCTTTGTCACACGATATTTATTATCGTTCCATTAATCCAAAAGCAACCGAGCAGAAACGGCTTGCTGTCGGCCGGATCTCTATTGTCGCCGCTACAATAGTAGCAGGTCTGGTGGCATTGAATCCGCCGGGAGCGATTACTCAAATTGTAGCCTGGGCCTTTGCTCTTGCCTCCGGATCGTTTTTCCCGGCACTTATACTCGGAGTATGGTGGAAGCGGGCCAATGGACCAGGTGTGGTAGCCGGCATGATCGTAGGGCTGTCGGTCACGCTGGGTTATATTTTCGCGGCCAAATATGGCGGTTTCACGATTCTAGGAATTATTGATACAGGAGCGGGAGTATTTGGCGCCACGGCTGCTCTGGTCACAAACATTGTCGTCTCGCTCCTGACCCCTCCACCTTCTCAGAAGTTGCAGGAGGAAGTGCAGGATATGCATTACCCAGAACAAATTCAATATAAAGACGGAGAAGCCTGGATCAAAGATGCCAAATAACATAACAGGATAAGGAAGAAAGTTCCACCTCAGGTCATCCAAATTCTGGATGACCTGAGGTGGATTTATTTTCCATGAAATGGTGGAGTGTTGTGATTATTGGTGGTTTAAAATCTCTTATTAAATCCTGCTACCTCATATTTAATGTACTATGGTGAAGTTCAGTCCAATCATGTCCTTCCACATTATCCCACCTCAGGTCATACATATATTGGGAATCACACCTTTATAAGAGCTGGAGCAGCAGATGGTTTACATTCGCTTTCTGGAGATAGCGTTTCTCATTTTCTGGGTAGAGGCTTTCGCTTGTTCCTTCTTCTTGATGCTGTAATTAACAAACAGGGAGTCGATCAGTGTTAAACCGGCAATCCTTGAAGCCAGAGCTTCAGAACGGTATTCCGTTTCTTGTGCCACCGTATAAAGGCTTAAGTCGACCGATTTGGTTAAAGGGGATTTAGCAAAGTTGGTAATGGCGATCACACGCGCGCCGTTTGATTTGGCAACATCCACAATATCCAGGATATCCTTATTAGACCCCGTATGCGAGATCACGACCGCTAAATCGCCTTCTCTCAGCTGGGAAGCCGACATTAACTGCAGGTGAGAGTCTGTATAAGCGTGGGTTTCCATACCTGTGCGTAAAAACTTATGATGAGCATCCATCGCGAGAATGCCGGAGCCGCCGCTGCCATAAAAGAAGACACGTTCAGCTGAAAGCAGATCTTCCATAGCTTGTGCTAAGGTTTCATGATTCTGAATGTCGCGAGAGGCTTCCAGAGCACGGATGTTAGCCTGGAATACTTTTTCTGTGATCTCAAGATCCGTATCATTTTCTGTAATGGTTTCATGGATATCCTGAATGGGATTCACGGTTTCTGAGGCGAGGGCAATTTTCATTGCCTGATAGCCTTTGAACCCGAGTCTTTTACAAAATCTGAAAACGGTTGCATCTGCGACCATAAGGTCATCCGCGACTTGATTAATCGTAGAATGCACAATTTGATCTCGGTTTTCTAAAATGTAATCGGCAATTAACTTTTCTTTTTCACTAAATTGACTATAGGATGAACGAATTCGATTGATTACGTGTTTGGTTGGGGCTTCTGCCATGACTCTTCCTCCTGTCCTGCATCTTCTATTATTACCATTGTAAATGAAAAAAATTTCAAAATAAAGTTATGAGATGTAAAATATTTTTCAGAACCCATTGTGTTAAAAAAATATTATTGTATAATCTTAATTATAGAAAAAAATTTTCAGGAAGAAAATTGCGCGTGATAGAGAAAGGGGTAAAACAATGAAAATTGGATTAATAGGTCTAGGAAAAATGGGTTACAACCTGGGGTTGAACCTGATGGATCATGGACATGAAGTAGTTGCGAACGATGTGAATGCTGATCAAATAAAAGAAATTGCCAATGCGGGAGCGGTTCCTGCCCACAGTTTAAAAGAGGTTGTTGAGAATCTGGAAGCACCTCGCACGGTCTGGGTCATGGTTCCAGCAGGAGAAATTACTCAATCTGTACTGGATGAGCTTTCTGATTTACTTGAAGCAGGTGATCGTGTCATTGATGGAGGAAACTCCAATTATAAAGACAGCTTGCGCCGCGCAGAACAATTCAAAGAAAAAGATATGTTCTTCTTTGATGTAGGAACAAGCGGCGGCACAGAAGGAGCCCGTCACGGCGGCTGCTTTATGATCGGCGGAGACGAAGAGCAGTTTAAAGAGATCGAGCCGATCTTTGCGGATACATCTGTTGAGAACGGTTACCACTATGCAGGACGTGCCGCAAGCGGCCACTTCCTGAAAATGGTCCACAACGGTATTGAATATGGAATGATGCAATCCATTGCAGAAGGCTATGAGATTCTGGAGAAAAGTCCATTTGATTATGATTACGAAGCGGTATCTAAAGTTTGGAACAATGGATCTGTTATCCGTTCCTGGTTAATCGAACTCATGGAGAGTGCGTTCTCGAAGGATGCGAAACTTGAGGATATTCGTGGCGTTATGAATTCTTCCGGTGAAGGAAAATGGACCCTGGAAACGGCTATTGAGTATGAAATGGCAGCACCGGTCATTGCTATGTCCCTAATGACTCGTTATCGTTCTCAGGAAGAGGATACCTTCTCAGGCAAAGTTGTGGCAGCGCTAAGAAATGAATTTGGCGGCCACGCCGTAGTTAAAAAATAACCTATTTCTTCCACCTCAGGTCATCCAGATTATGGATGACCTGAGGTGATTTTATTTCCCAGGTTCACAAAGAAAGCATAGTCTTCTGGACTTTTGAAGTAGGAGAGGATCGTGGAAGTGGTAACAAGAGAAGAAGGATACGGCAGAAGAGATAGGTAGTGAGGATAGCTGCTCCATTTGTACGTTTCCGGTTTTGAAGTGATTAAAGCCCGGCATGGGTTTAAGTGAATGTACCGGCTTACTTGAAGAAGAGCGTTTACATCTCCTTGAAGATCTGCTTTATAAGGACCTTGAAACAGATGCCCCACATAGTCATATTTCTTATTAAAATACATGGCGTACTTGGAGTGGACATCTTTCATGAAAGTACCAGGGGGATGGTTAATGGTTTCAACCAAAAGGTGAATGTGATTGGTCATGAGACAGTAAGCGTGGATTTTAAAAGGGTAACTCTGTTTAGCTTCTAATAAGAACTGCAAGTAACGATAGCGATCATTTGGTTCATAAAAGATATCCGTTTTTCTGTTGCCGCGCGCTGTAATATGAAAACAGGCACGGGGATACCAGATTCGTTTAGGGTTAGGCATAAGATCTTCCTTTCAATTATATTTCCAATACTTGTTATTCGCTGTACCGATGATATAATCCTTCTTCCCTCTAATGGAAAAACCTGTCACCTCAGGTCATCCAGATTATGGATGACCTGAGGTGACAGGTTTTGGTTAATCGTTAGGTTATGGAATCTATCATTTTTCTGGTAAACTAATTAAATTGTAATCTAGTATTGTCGCAGCAGGAGGTTTAATAATGACGATATTCTTCCAAGTTGTTCTTCCTGTCATTCTCGTGTTTTTCGCAGGATACGCCTTGCAAAAAATCTTACATTTAGAAATAAAATCGATATCTACCGTAACCCTATACATCATGCTTCCCTGTCTGGTATTCAAAACCTTCTATGAAGCGGAGTTTAATCAAAGTTATTTAATGATGGTTATCTTTTCTGTTTTATTATTGTTCTCCATATTGGCTTTAAACAAAATCGCTGCTAAGGTATTCAGCTTTGATACACCGACAGAAAGTGGATTGATTCTCTCCACCGCTTTTATGAACGCTGGGAATTACGGAGCACCTATTGTCCTTTTCGCTTTTGGTGATGCCGGCTTCGTTTATTCCGTGTCGTATATGGTTCTCCAGCAGATCGTCATGAATTTCTTCGGGGTCTATTATGCGGCAAAAGGCGGTGCTGGTATTGGGATGGCTCTGAAAACCGTTCTCAAAATGCCGCCGACCCATGCCGTCTGGGTTGCGCTGCTATTTAAATATGCATCGATCCCCGTGTCGGATAATCTCATGTCCAGCATCCAGCTGGTCGGGGACGCGACGATTCCATCTATTATGATTCTCCTGGGCATGCAGCTTGCGAACATAACCGTTAAAAATTTGGACTGGAGTAAGATTTCGTATGCGGCTGTGCTGAGGTTAGCGGGTTCGCCGTTGATCGCCTGGGCCTTAACGGTCATTCTGCCTATGAATGACATGATGGCGAGCGTCCTTATCGTTTCGGCAGCTATGCCGTCAGCAGCTACGACGACGATGTATGCCGTGCAGTTTGACTCAAAGCCCGAGCTCGTTTCAAGCATTACCTTAATCACAACACTGCTAAGTGTCGTTACGATTCCGATTACCCTCACAATATTAACGTAAAAAAAAGTCCTGCCAGTTGCTGGCGGGACTTTTTGTTTATGTTTCTTCTTTATCCGTGTTCTGTCTGGATTTAATGAACAAATACAAGTTTGTACAAATTAGGGCTACCGATATAACCGTCGCAAGGGAGGAAAGTTCCACCAGATCGGTGAAAGCCCCAACAAGCAAATAGCCGACAAAGAACAAGGTGAACAATAGATAAGACACGGGTCTCTTCCTTTCTTCATAAACGTCTCCTTCAGTATAACATTAGATGAACGTTTGAAAAAAAGCCCCCGCAGTCGAGGTGGTTTTAGAGATGAGGATACATAAAAAAGCGATAGACGGTAAACTCATTTCCCTGTTCCATCGTATAAGATTGGATCGCAAGTGAAGAATACGTCGTTCCATCATCCATTTCAAAAGATAAATACATCACGTATTCTTTATTTTCCATAAGCGGCAAGGGATAAGGGTTCACAATTTCTACAATCCACTCATAAGCAAGCTTTTCAAAAAAGGCATGCATGAAGGTAGTGGGGGTTCCATCCAGCCAGATGCGAACAAGAGGATATAAAGACCGTGGCGAATTCAAAAATAACGCCTCCGTATTTATCATTTAACTATTCAATTGCCTAATTCGCTAAAACATAAACATAGGAATGCTTTAGGAAGAAGTATAAAAAATAGAATGAATATGATTAAAAAATCAATTTTAGACCTCGATTTTTGTTAAAAATTAAAAAACTTTGCAAAAAAATGACACCAAAATCCAATTTTCTCTCGATTATAATTGTGAAATTAAAAATCGAAAGCGGGTGCCATCCATGATAAAGAATCATGATTTTGCAGAAGTAGTAGACGAATATAAACGATTAATCTATTACCATATTAGAAAACTGAACATTATTGATCGTAACGGTGATTTTTTCGCTGAGGGGCTCTATGTCCTGTGGCAGGCTTACGATACATATGATGAGAATGCGGGTACTCTTAGTTCTTATATCAATTGGAAGATTCACAATGCACTAATTGATAAAATAAGAAAAGATAACCGGACGGTGGAAGCTGAAGAACGGTTCCAGGATCATGTAATCCATATGCAGCTCTATCAAGTTGAGGATGTCGTGATGGATCCCTATCTATGGAAAAGTATTCGAGCGCTGCTTACCGATAATCAGTGGAAATGGATTTATTACTCGATTATCCATGATTTCTCGGTTGATCAAATTGCCGTCAGGGAGGGTGTGACGAGAGATGCGGTTAAGAACTGGGGACGGCATGCCAGGAAGAGACTGGAAAATAGTTCAATATTCAATAGAAAAGCCCTGGAGAAATACGCCAGGGCTTAACGGAAGATTATTTTTCTATGGTTATATTGATTTTGCTTAATCCTAATGCTTTCGCTGCTTTAATCATTTTCACAGCTTCCTGCTCGGCATCCTGAATGTGTACATCATTCCGAGAGATACTTAATGCTGTCCCGCCAGACATCATGGTCGGTGTCTCTTCAGTTTCTTCCGTAATAGGAAGGACGATGTTCTCCTTCTCTTCACTGTCCTGCTGGTTATGCATACGGTTTACCCGGCCGCGTATTTTTCGGCCGTGATAGACCACACTAGCGTAAGGGCAGCCAGTCTCAGCAGAGATTTCGCGATAGTTTTTATCCGTTTCACCGATTAACCGCTTTACTTCACTCAGGTCATAATCATATTGTTTGCTTCTCTTCGCCATGTAAAAATCCCCTTTTTTCTAATCTACAAATATATTGTATACAAAATTACTGACTTTTAATAGTGTGAAATATTAATTAATGTTTTTAATAGTGAATAGTATAGTAAACTATTAATATAGAAAGGTACAAAAGAAAACAGGAAGTGTAATGATATGTTTAAAAATGCCATTTATCAACTATTACCCATTATAATTATGATTATATTATTTGTTTTTTCTTCTCAACCATATGAAGAACAAAATATTAAACCAGCAATGAATCAATGGATCCCCATTGAATGGCTGCGTCCTCTGGTGGAGCTTATTCACATCAGTTACCACGGAGAAGAAGTGAGTGTGGAAGCGCAAGGGATCGATGGTGTTATTGAATTTTTTATTCGGAAGTCCGCTCATTTCGGCATGTTCTTTTTGCTTATGGTAACTTTATGGAATGCCATCCACCAAAGATGGCGTCTACCGTTTGGCAAGGAGCTGCTGTACGCGCTTGTTATAACCGTCAGCTATGCTGCGTTTGACGAATTTCACCAGTCCCTGACACCGAACCGGACCCCATACATAGGAGATGTGATGATCGATACAGCCGGGGGACTGACAGGCGTAGTCCTGTTAACTATTTTCTATAAAAAATTTCGTTAAATCTCTGTGATAGTAAAGATAAGCTCCCGATACTGGGAGACTTGAATTCAAGATAGTTGGGCCCGTTACTAAAATGAGGATGAGGGTTGGTGGGGAAATAACTCGCTTTCCTGTGGGGGAACTGGTGAGCCTCCTCAGTCGTTTTTACTCCCTGCGGGGTCTCCCCTAGATCCTTCTCCCACGGGAGTCTCATCATTTCCCCACCAACCCAACTATGATTTTGCAAACGGACCCTTCCAGAAGAGGAAAGTTCTCATCCTTAATCTGTATTAAATGGTGTGATGACAGGTTATTGCGCATCGTTACATCTTGAAAACAGGTACAAAACCACATGGTCTAATTCCTCATAACGCAGGTGATGTTTGAAGTGGTTTCGAGCTTTTGATTTGTCAAGGTCCGGAGGGGACGTTGAAGACTCCTGTGGATGAACATGATTGGTAAGATCCCGGAAGGCGAAGCCTGAGGAAGCTTATCACATGCCCACGGAAAGCGAATCGTCCCCCGCATGACCTTCAGCACAACCCAATATCTCGAAATCGAGTCTTCCACAATCCGGTCCGTTTGTTTAATAGATCTCTTATTAAAATCCACAAGCATGCCTTGACCCAATTTAACAAACACAGAAGATCCCGGTGATGGTTAAATCACCGGGATCTTTTACTTAGCTTGTCCGCTTGGAAGACTGGGAGAAGTCACTTCCAATCCGTGGCTATCTACTTGTAAAGCTTCGACCTGATAGGCGGGAAGTTCTTTCTGCAGAAGAACAAGTTTATCATCGCTTAATTGTTCAAATAAAGCAATCATGGTTGGACCTGCGCCGCTTATATACATTCCGACTGCATTCAGTTCCTTCACTTTGACGGATATGGCATCAAAATCAGGAATTAACTCTTTGCGGTAAGGCTGGTGCCACTGATCTTTCATCATCATTTTCCCAGCCAGTTCCCAGTTTTGTTCAGCTAGAGCTGCAACGAGTACATTGGCCGTACCACTGGCATGAACGCCCTGCTTGTAACTGATTTCCTGAGGCAGCAGACTGCGTGCTTTTTCCGTTTCCAGATGGAAGTCAGGAACGATCGCAAGCCACGTCAGGTCATCGAGTCCTTTCGTGAACTGGACAAAATCTAAATGGTCCCCGTCATAGCTTGAAACCATAATTCCTCCGTAAATAGCCGGGGCGACGTTATCCGGATGGCCTTCAATGGAACAGGCAAGCTGTAATTTTTCATAGCGGCTAAGCTCAAGGTTCAGAAGTTGATTCGCAAGTTCAATTCCACCTACAACGGCTGTAGAGGAACTCCCAAGGCCACGGGCGATCGGCACGTCATTGATCAAATCCACATGGTACGGCGGCAGTTCTTCATATCCGTAAGCTGTTGCTGTATAGATGGCCGTCATATAAATTAAATTATCTTTTCCGGACGGGATATGAGGCTGATCCTCCTCAGGCACTCCGAACGACCACTTATCTGCAGGCTGACACTTTAGCGTGACGTACTTGGAGAGAGCAATGCCGATGGAGTCAAATCCTGGTCCTAGATTAGCGGAAGTTGCGGGTACCCGGATTTGAAATGTACTCATGAGCGTACTCCTGAGATGGCCTCGGCAAACTGGTCAATATCATTTTCAATGACCGTGGGTTTGACCGGACTTGTATCAATCGCGGCCGCTGGATCCTTCAGTCCATTTCCGGTAAGAACGTGAACAACTTTTGATCCTTGTGGAATTTCGCCGCTCTTCACTTTTTTAAGCATACCTGCAATCGACGCACAAGAGGCAGGTTCAGCAAATACGCCTTCTTTTTGAGCCAGAAGCTGATACGCTTCTACAATTTCATCATCCGTTACTTCGTCAATTAAGCCGCCGGATTCCTCTTTAACCTGAATCGCTTTATCCCAGCTTGCAGGATTTCCAATTCGAATGGCAGTGGCAAGCGTCTCCGGGTCTTCAATGACCTGATTCCGGACGATGGCTGCTGCACCGCTTGCTTGAAAGCCCATCATCCTTGGAAGCTGATGGCCGTATTTTTCATTATACACCTGAAATCCGCGCCAATAGGCAGTAATATTGCCTGCATTTCCAATCGGAATCGATAATACATCAGGGGCTTCACCTAAGGCATCACACACTTCAAAGGCTCCGGTTTTCTGTCCCTCAATCCGATAAGGATTCAAAGAGTTTACGAGCGTGACCGGTTCCTTTTCAGCGATTTCTCTTACCATTTTCAACGCCTGATCAAAATTACCTTTTATGGAAAAAATCTCAGCACCATACATGACCGCCTGGGCGAGTTTACCCTGGGCGATTTTGCCATCAGGGATGACCACAATACAACGAAGGCCGGCGCGGGCGGCAAAGGCTGCCGCAGAGGCAGAAGTGTTGCCGGTTGACGCGCAAATGACAGCTTTGGAGCCTTCTTCAATTGCTTTGGCCATCGCCATGACCATCCCGCGGTCCTTAAATGAACCGGTCGGATTGGCGCCTTCAATTTTTACATAGCCTTCAATTCCATACTCCTTTGAAATCGTCGGTATGGATAAAAGGGGAGTATTACCTTCCTGTAAAGAAAGATTCGGTGTCTGATCGGTTACGGGAAGAAATTCACGATAATGATGAAGCAGTCCTTGCCACATCTTAGCTGCCCCCTTCTACTCTAAAAATACTTTCAACACTTTTCACGGAATGATGTGTTTCGATTTCCTTCATCGCCTGTGAAAAGTCTTCTTCACTAACTTGATGGGTGACCATCATCAGTTCACGCTCTCCATCTTCTTCATAGGAACGCTGGATGATTTGGTCGAACGAGATATTGTACTGAGCGAAAATCTTCGTGATTTCCATTAACATACCTGTTTGATCAAGTACGTGCAGACGGATATATTTCTTCGTCATCTGCTGGTCCTTAGGCATAACTTGCTTAGGGAATTGGGGCTGCACGTAAGCCGTACCTGTTGTACCTAATCGGATATTTTTTAATACAGCTATTAAATCGGATACAACGGCTGTTGCAGTTGGAAGTTTTCCGGCACCAGGACCATAGAACATGGTTTCTCCTACGGCATCACCGTACACATATACCGCATTAAATTCATCGTTTACGGATGAAAGCGGGTGAGTCGCGGGCAGGAAGGTTGGTTCTACGCTTACAGATACACCATTTGCATCATTCTCAGCAATACCAATTAATTTAATTCGATAGCCAAGTTCTTCTGCATATTGAATATCGGAAAGAGATAAGCCGCGAATTCCTTTCACTTCTACATCTTCCAGATTAAACGGCATGGAGAATCCTAAGATAGAAAGGATAGTCATTTTCCGGGCTGCATCCAGACCATCAACATCGGCTGTTGGATCCGCTTCGGCAAAGCCAAGATCTTGCGCTTCCTTTAATATACTGTCAAAGTCAGCGCCGTCCTGAGACATTTTCGTCATGATATAGTTCGTTGTTCCATTAACGATTCCCATCATTTTTGTGATGCGGTCAGAGGATAGGCCGTCCATAATAGAACGGATAATCGGTACACCTGCAGCGACACTGGCTTCATAATAAAGATCACTGCCGCTTTCCTGACAGGCAGCAAAAAGCTCGGCTCCATGCTGGGCGATTAAATCCTTGTTGGCCGTTACCACGTGTTTTCCGTGCTGAATCGCTTCTAATAATATGGTTAGCGTGTGATCGATTCCACCCATCACCTCTACAACTACATCGATTTCTGGATCGCGGGTAATATCTTCGTATCGATCGGTCAGGTTTGTGGAGCCATCAGGAAGCTCTCGAGGTTTCTCGACATTGTTGACCAATACGGACTTAATCGTTACTTCGCACCCCGTTCTGTGCTGAATACGCTCCTTATGGTCATGGAGAATCTCAATCACTCCACTTCCTACAGTCCCTAAACCTAATAACCCTACGGTAATGGTATTTTTCATCGTTCACACTCCTTGTCCACTTGAAATATACATTATTCTTTATATAAAGGACATTGTAACGGAAAGGGAAGTCAAGTACAAGAGTGAATTCTCAGACGATTCGAATTTTTATAAAAGATAGGAAATCTACATATTTATTAAAACTTTACAATAGATGTGTTTTGCTATTTTTATTAGTTAAAAGTGAATAAAAGAGGATAATTAATAGGAAAAATTCTATAATTATTAAATTTGATTAATTATTCGACATAAAACGACAAAAATGAAACTATTGTATTAATTTTTAGTATCTTGACTTATTTTGACAAATAAAATATAAATAATTGTACCTATAAAAATAAAAAGGGGGAAGGGCAGCAATGATGGACAGTTTATATTCCGGTCCGCTTCCTGATTCATTAAGGAAGTATGATGCCGTCATCGATCAAATCATCAGAGAGATGGGAGTGGAAGGGAAGATGGAAGAATTCAAGGATGAAGGGAAGCAGGCGGTGTATAAAGCAGAAACAGCCTTTTACTCCATTATAACGGATATGAATAAGGATACGTATATGTACCGTACAATCCGCCAGCGCTTTCTTGAGCTTCTTGGCAGCTGAGAGCGGGTTACATAGCGCGCATGACTCTGGAAGGGTATGAAGTCCAGGGTCTTTTTTTTGAGCAATCATAACGCTTGAAGTGAAACTTTTTACCAAATGCTAGACAATGTCCAATTTTTTCAATACGATATGATGTGAAAAGGATTCCATGGAGGATGAAACCTATGACAACAATCAATGACATCGCAAAAAGGGCCAACGTTTCCCGGACTACCGTTTCAAGAGCTTTGAACAATAGTGGGTACGTAAGTGAAGATGCCCGAAAAAGAATTATGAAAATTGTTGAAGAAACAGGCTATATGCCTAACCAATCAGCGAAATCGCTCCGGACAAAGCGTTCAGGCGTTATTGGAGTTATTCTGCCGCGTTTGAGCACGGAAACATCGACTCGTGTGGTGAATGGGATTAATGAAGTGTTAGCTAAAGAAGGCTTTCAGATTCTGTTGACGGATACAGAACTGGACAGTAAAAAAGAGATTGAATACATTCGTTTACTGAAGAGCAGGCACGTGGATGGAATCATACTGCTTGCGACTAATGTGAATGATGAACTGATTCAAACCATTCGTGACGTGGATCTTCCATTTCTGGCGATCGGTCAGGATCTTCCTGAGGTAACGTCTCTTGTTTATGATGATTACCATGCATCTGCTGATTTAACGAATATGCTGATTCATAAAGGCCACCATAAAATAGCTTTTATAGGCGTCAGCCGTGAGGACCCTTCCGTTGGGGTTAAGCGAGAACAGGCTTTTCGTGATGTAATGGAAAGAGAAGGCGGAGTGGTCCAGGACCACTGGATGGGAACAGGGGATTTCTCGATTGATTCCGGTTATGAAGAGATGAAGAAGATTTTACGAGCAAGCGGTAAAAACAGGCCAAGTGCGGTATATGCCGTTACCGACCGAATGGCTATCGGGGCTATGGAGTACTTGAAAGAACAGGGCTACCGGATTCCGGAAGACATGGCTGTTGTCGGAATAGGAGCTTCCAGTATGTCTCAATATGTAAGCCCTTCCCTGACCACGATCGATTACTTTAATAAGAAGGCTGGGCAGCAAGCGGCTGAACTGTTACTGGCCAAATTAAAGAATGAAAAACTTGAGCAGAAATTTGAGCTAACGTATAGACTAATTTTACGAGATAGTGTATAGTTCTAATTGAAAACGCAATCATGTAATCGTTCACACATTTCAGGAACACAATTTATTCCTTTTAGAAATACGGAAATCGATGCACTTATTTGATGAAATTATTGAATGTTTTATATTTTTTTATGAAATGTGTAATCGATTACATGCCAATGCAATTACAAGAAAGGGGTTTTTAAAAAATGGCCGAGAATTCTCAAATCGCAAAAGACGTCATTGAGGCTGCCGGCGGCGAAGGAAACATCGCTTCAGTAGCTCACTGTGCCACCCGCCTTCGGATTATGCTGCACGACAAAGAGAAAGCCGATATTTCTGCAATTGAAGAGATCGACAAAGTAAAGGGTGCCTTTTACAACTCTGGACAGCTGCAGGTTATCTTCGGAACTGGTACGGTTAACCGAATTTACGAAGAGGTTACCAAGCTGAATGTGGAAGGAACAACTAAATCTGAAATGAAGGAAGAGACGAAGAAGCAGGGGAACTGGTTCCAGCGTTGGATCCGTACATTCGGTGATGTGTTCGTGCCGATTATCCCAGCGCTCGTTGCGACTGGTTTGTTCATGGGTCTGCGTGGACTTGTCACTCAGCCTCAGATCTTGGGACTATTTGGAATGGCCCCTGAAGATATCTCAGAAAACTTTATTCTTTTTACACAGATTCTGACAGACACGGCTTTTATATTCCTGCCGGCACTGGTTGCCTGGTCAACCTTTAAAGTATTTGGCGGCAGTCCACTGCTCGGTATTGTTATTGGTTTAATGCTCGTATCACCTGCGCTTCCGAACGCGTGGGATATTGGCGGCGGTGAAGTCGAACCGATCATGTTCTTCGGCTTTATTCCCGTAGTTGGTTATCAGGCTTCTGTGCTTCCAGCCTTTATTACAGGTATATTAGGTGCGAAACTTGAGAAAGCTTTGCGGAAGAAAATACCTGAGTCTCTGGATTTAATTCTGACACCTTTCTTAGTCCTATTAATTATGATTACAGCAGCCTTATTCATTATAGGACCTATCTTCCACATCGTGGAAAACGGTATTTTCTCTGCTACACGTGTGGTACTGGATCTTCCGTTAGGACTTAGCGGTTTAATTATTGGTGGTCTGCACCAGGTTATCGTTATTACCGGAGTCCACCACATCTTTAACTTACTTGAAATTCAATTGCTTGAACGTTTAGGTGAAAATCCATTTAACCCGCTAATTTCAGCAGGTATTGCAGCTCAAGGTGCAGCAGCACTGGCTGTTGGTTTGAAATCAAAACAGAAGAAAATGAAAGCTCTTGCCCTTCCGTCTGCTTTATCTGCCTTCCTTGGAATTACAGAGCCAGCCATTTTCGGTGTTAACTTGCGTTACATGAAGCCTTTCGTTATGGGGCTTATCGGTGGAGCGGCCGGCGGTTTCTTCGCTTCTCTTATGGGACTCGCAGGTACCGGCATGGCGATCACCGTAATTCCGGGTATGCTTTTGTACTTGGATGGCTTGTTCCCATTTGCCAACTACATTATCGCAAACGGTATCGCTATTGGAGTAGCTTTCGGTCTGACATGGGCCTTCGGTTACGAAGACGGCATGCTCGACAAAAACAAATAATATCCATTAATTCCTATTCTTTCTACCTCAGGTCCCCCAGTAATTACCAGGACCGGCTAGTGGATATGGAAATATCTAGAGGACCAGGTCAAACAGTATTTTCCAATTTGACCTGGTCTGTTTTTGTCTTTTTGTGGCAGTTAGTATGGTATAATAATGGGTAACCATAAGAGAAAGAGGTGAGTTGCTCATGTATAAGGAACCTATCTTTTTACAGCCTGAATTCAAAGAACGGATTTGGGGTGGAACGGGGCTTAAGGAAATTTTTCAGTACGACATTCCTTCCAACCAGACAGGAGAAGCCTGGTGTATTTCCGGTCATACGAATGGTCCAAACACGATACAGAACGGGCCATTGGCAGGACATACACTGGCTGAAGCATGGAAGAAACACCGTGAACTGTTCGCCCATGAAGAAGGAGAAGAATTTCCACTGTTAGTTAAGATACTGGATTCTGCGAAGGACTTATCTGTACAAGTCCACCCGGATGATACATATGCACGCGAAATGGAAGGAAAGAATTATGGGAAAACAGAATGCTGGTACGTGATCGACGCCGAAGAGGGTTCTGAAATTATTTTTGGTCATCATGCCTCGAATAAAAAGGAATTACAGGATTTGGTGGAGAATGAAGAATGGGAGAGGCTGCTTAGGCGGATTCCTGTTCAGCCTGGGGATTTCTTTTATGTACCAAGTGGAACGATCCATGCGATTGGCGCTGGCATACAGATTCTTGAAACCCAGCAGAGTTCGGATATCACGTACCGCGTTTACGACTATGATCGCGTAGGAAACGATGGAGAGAAACGGGAACTGCACCTGGATAAGTCGCTGAAAGTGATAACGGTTCCACATAAAGACCCCCGCATTGACCGATCAGATGCAGTTCAGGCAGACCTCAGGCAGGAAACCTTGATCGAAGAAGAGTATTTTTCTGTTTTTCATTGGCAATTGGAAGGGGAAAGCGGGGAGCTGAAGCCCAGTCCTTATTTATTGGTAAGCGCTCTCCAGGGAAATGGAGAGGTCAGGATTGACGAGGAGACCTATTCATTTGCAAAAGGGGATCATTTTATTATCCCTGCTACAGTAGACACGTTCGAATTGAAAGGAAATGCTTCGATGATCGTCTCCCGTTCCAATAAGTCATAAGCATTTACAAACTACAAGAGGAGTGATGGATGGATGTGGAAAAATGAGTACAATCGCTGGAAAGAATTTAAAGAAATGGACGAAAAGCTATCAACGCAGTTAAAAGAGATTGAAAATGACGAACAGTCTCTAGAAGACGCCTTCTATAAGAACCTCGAGTTTGGAACAGGCGGAATGCGCGGTAAGCTTGGCCCTGGTACGAATCGAATGAACATCTATACGATCAGAAGAGCTGCCGAAGGGCTCGCGACGTATGTGAATGATCGAGGGCTCTCGAACCGCGGTGTAGCCATTGCTTATGACTCCCGTTACATGTCCAAAGAATTTGCAGTGGAAACAGCCCGCGTGCTCGGCTACCACGGTATTCCTTCATATGTATTCACTTCTTTACGCCCGACACCGGAGCTTTCGTTTGCTGTGCGTCATTTAAAGACTGCTGCAGGCGTGGTAGTCACAGCCAGCCATAACCCGCCAGAGTATAATGGCTTCAAAGCTTATAATGAGGACGGGGGCCAGCTTCCTCCACTTCAGGCTGAATCCATGATCGGATTTGTTAATAAAGTAGAAAACGAACTGAATGTAGAGGCAGCTGATCAGAAACAACTGGAAGATGACGGACTGCTCAACTGGATCGATGAAAAAGTCGATGCTGCCTATTTGGAGCAGCTTAAATCCGTAACGATTCAGCCGGATATTAAAAAAGATATCTCTCTTGTGTTTACACCACTGCATGGCACGGCACGTGACCTTGTCCAAAAAGGCCTGGAACAGAGCGGGTTTTCTTCCGTAGCTATTGTAGAAGAGCAGGCGCAGCCGGATCCTGAATTCTCAACCGTTGCTTCTCCGAATCCGGAAGAACATCAGGCGTTTGCTATGGCGATCGAACAAGGGAAAGCAATAGGAGCTGACTTACTGCTTGCAACCGACCCTGATGCGGACCGCATGGGAGCAGCTGTACCGGATGAAAACGGTGAATATCAGGTGTTAACCGGAAACCAGACCGGTGCTCTTATGCTTGATTACATTTTGGAGCATTCTCCTGATGTACCAGACAATGGACTCCTGATTAAAACCATTGTGACCTCTGAATTCGGCCGGGTGATCGCGGATGCCCATAACATCGGCACGCTAGATACACTGACAGGCTTTAAATTTATTGGTGAAAAAATCAAAGAGTACGAACAGAGCGGAGAATATGAGTTCATGTTCGGGTATGAAGAGAGTTACGGTTATTTAGTTAAACCATTTGCACGTGACAAAGACGCCGTCCAGGCAGCGATTCTGATCGCAGAAGTCGGTGCTTATTATAAGAATCAAGGCAAAACACTGCTTGATGCCCTGGAAGAGCTTTATCAGAAGCACGGGTACTTCCTTGAAGACCTTCAATCCGTGAAGCTTGAAGGAAAATCCGGAGCGGATAAAATCAAGACGATTATGGAAGATTTCCGTGATGCGGGTATTACAGAAGCAGGCGGAAAGAAAGTAGTCGCCGTTGAGGATTACTCTACAATGACTCGTCATTATGTAGAGGGCGGCGCGACCGAGGAGATTGAACTTCCAACGTCGAATGTGCTGAAGTTTATTCTCGAGGACGACTGCTGGTTCTGTTTACGTCCATCCGGAACAGAGCCGAAAATTAAATTTTATTATGGAGCCAAATCCGGTTCCCGAAAAGACAGCGAGAAGATTCTTGAAGCATTAAAAGCAACCGTTAATGACCGTTTGCATGCTTTGATTTAACTTAGAGTCCCAGTTTTCCATATGGAAAACTGGGACTTTTTTTAGATTTTCCCTAAAGAAATTCAAATTCCAAGGATAATAGCTGCAATTTCGATCATGAAGGGAGTGGGTTCTGAAAAATATTTAAAAATTAACCGTGTATTCAAGATAAAAGACTTTCAATTTGTTGACAAATCAGCCATAATAGAATAAAATACTGAAAATTCAGATTAAATTAAAGGGGTGGGCACTGTGTTAAATATTAAAATGCTGAAACCGTATTACGTGAAGGAAGACAAGCGCTTTATCCGAGTTGTGCTAGCCTACCAGTACTTTTCATTATTTATCGACAATGAACTCTACCAATTCGTTCCTATGGAATCCAGAGAAATCATTATTGACCGTCAACGTAAGCGCGTTCATAATGTTTTCGATATTTTCGTTTTTCAACGCGGTAAAAATATAGTATATGTATCGGTAGCAGATCTGCTTCAGCTGCCAGACTTTCTACAACATCTTCACTCTATTGTCGCCCCTTACTATGAAAAGGAAGAGGTAGAACTGACAAAACCGGAAGAGAATGAAACAAATGAAGTGATTCTTGAGCTCGAAAAGAATAATCTCAGACGTTTGATCGATCAGGCGATTGATTCGGAGGACCGCGATACCTTCCGTGTACTGACGACTACGTGGAACCGTATGTATTCTTAAAATTGGATGAATGAAAGCCGATATGATGCCGTCATATCGGCTTTTGTTTGTTTAATTACTATAAATTACAAAATCCTACATTCTTTTATTAGGAATATTCTAAAATTAAATGTTTATATTTAAAAAATAGTTAAATATGTTCAAAATTAGCTGGAGAAAATCAGTTATAATAATAATACATTTCCAGATGAAGGAAGATTCTTTGATAGATAAAAATGAAGAATCTTTAAACAGAAACCTAGAGGATTTTGGGGAGGTTTAGAGAGATGAGAACGGTGCCGAGTGTGAGCAAATTAGATGAGGATTGGGTGCATTTATTAAAGCAGGCAAAAGCCATGGGTATGACAATCGAAGAGGTAAGAGATTATATTAAAGATTTCTCTAATAAGAGGAAGTCACTAGAATAGAAGCGCCACCTAATCATTTAGGGGGTGCTATTTTTTTGGATTCAGGTATAATAGTAAAAAAGGATTATACTTGGGGGTATCTATATGACTATGTCCCATCATGAGCTTACCCACTTACTAAAGGACTGTTCAATTGCATTGCAAGTCCCTGTGCTGCTTTTGAATCATAAACGGAAATTAACCTTTCAATTTCCCGACAGCTTTCGTCAGCCTCCTGATTTCATGAAAAAAAGCTTCTACCCTTTTTTAGAAATCAGTAGAAAAAGCCCCAACACCTTAGAAAAATTCTCGGATGAATTTGGACAGAGTATTTTCTTATATTCTATGAAGATCGGACATGAAGAACCAGTAGATATTGTCTTTGGTCCCTTTTTACATAAAGAGATCGGAAAAAAAGAAATTGATGGTTTTGTAAAAGCTGAGCCTGACTATAAAGGCAAGGCGGAAAGACTACTAAATTACTATGATCAATTACCCGTGCTGAACCCCGTGCAAATGTTATCTATGGAACGAATTCTCATACGCATTCTCTCCGGTAAACAGGAAGGACATCATCCTAGAAAGCATTCGCCTATCCAGAAGGTTTATGAACATTATCTCAGGAATGAAGCTGCTCCGAACAACAACTATCAGCTTCAGGAGCGTTTTATACACTTATTCAAAATGGGCGGGGCAGAGGCGCTGGACGTCTATCGGGAGTGGAGAAAGCAATTGTTCTCGTCCACCAGTCACTCGAATGCTTTGAGACTGGAGAAGAATCAACTGATCCGTCTAATAGGGGAATTGAATCAGTTGTGTCTGGAAGGGGGAGCCCAGCTGGAAGAAGTGATGTCCTTAAGCGGGTTCTTTATGAACTATTTAGAAACAAAAAAGACGAAGGAAGAACTTCATGAACTAGAGGAGAATGTTATCCAAAGTTTCATGAGCCGTCTGCAGCGGGCTCAGGAAGAACCGGTGTACTCTCCTTTAGTCGAGCGGTCCAAACGCTATATCTTCCAGAACTTGAGTGATCCCCTTTCCCTGCAGGAGATTGCAGCTGCCATGAACGTCCATCCGAACTATCTATCGGGAATATTCAAGAAAGAAACAGGGATTTCAATATCTCAATTTATTAATATGGAACGGGTTAAAGAAGCGAAAGAGATGCTGAGCATTTCTGATTTTACTTTGCTGGATATTAGTATGAAACTTGGATTTAATAGTCAGAGCTACTTTACAAGAGTTTTCAAAAAAATAGAAGGTATAGGACCAAATGAATTTCGCAAAAAACATCATATTATGGAAGAGTGAAGCCGGCTGACTAATAGGACAGCCGGCTTTTTTGTTCTTAAAATAGAAAATATTTGGAGATATTTGGAGAAAACAAGAGTGTGGAGAACGTAGTTGTTCTCTATTGTGAATTTTGACGGTTTTCTTTTTAATAGAGTCGCTTTATAATATTCTTTATAAAGAACAAAATGCGTGCAAAATAGAACAAAATGTACAACATTTAGATAAATTTTGACATGGAAAAGGGGATGGAGGACATTGGCAACTATAGGGGAAAAGATTCGGGTTCTTCGGATTGGAAAGGGTTTATCGGTGAATGAGTTTGCAAAGCTGTCCAATGTATCCAAATCGTATATTAGCAACATTGAACGAGGCGTTCAGAAAAATCCCTCGCTTATTGTTATGGGAAAGCTCGCAAAGACCCTGGAGGTGCCGCTCGAGGAACTGCTGCCCTATCGCTGGGGTGACGAACCAGAAAAGAACGCAAAGTGAATGGTTGTACAAATGCAGTTGGATATAGAATGGCCCGAACTTATAAAACAGGCAAAAAAGCTGGGTTTAACCTCGGAATACATTAAACATTATCCAGGGGTCTAGAACAGTATAAGCCACTCCTTTGAGGCGGGAGGGAAATAGTTTGAGAGGAAAAGTCTTATTTACAAGGGGAGCGGCTAGAAAGAATATTGTCGTAAAAGAGATGCCGGAGTACAGGTATGACCCCGCTGCCGTTCGTAACATAAGCGTCCTTATACACCAATATTCCCAGCTGATCGTAAAAGGCGGCTGGCAGGTGATCAGCCAGCAGGGAGTGGTTTATGCGAGGGCAGCTGATCGCAGTCTAAAGCAGGACGCTATGGAAGCTGTGAGAGGAGACGGTTCTCCTCTGTCCTATGTTCAAGCTGCTTCCTGTTACCACCATCTAGCTGATTACACCAGAAAAGGCAGCAGTCTTAGTGAAGCATCCATTCTAGATGACACCTTGGTCAGGAATCTTGATTTGTTTAAGGAATGGAGATTCAGCCAAGTCCCGCACAGTTTGAACCCTGTGTTCTTCTATGATGCGCTCTTACATCCTGTCGTCATCATCTTTAGTCACCACAAGGAAGGAATCGAAACCATACAAAAGAGTATCCACCGCTTTGAGCGCGATAGCTACACGCTGAAATTTCAACAGAGGGAGTGGGCCGTCCAGAACAGGGGGGACGAGTTTCCTCGTTATTATAGTTGACAGAAGCCTATTTTCTTATTGAAGAAAATAGGCTTCTGTCATAATTTGACAACATAACCTCACGAATTGAATGGATATTCATATACTATTATTAATTTTAAGAATATTTTTGAAGAAAAACACTATTCAAATGACGAATATTGCTATATGATAATATGATAGATTGGAAGAATGCATACATTATTTGTTGAAAAATTGAAAATGATGCAACTAAAGGGAGAAAGTCTTTATAATTTGTCGGTCAGCGGCCACGCCCCCTCAGAAAAAGATGTTTTCCAACGAAGGTTTAAGTAAAAAGAATAGTAAGATACTAAACGATAGAAAAGGTGGGACGAATGGAAAATTTAAAAGAGGTGCTGCAGGATATCATTCAGCGCTCCGAAACTTCGGAAGTCCTCTCTTCTCAGGACGTTATTGAACAGTTAATCCAGCAGCTTCAAAGATAATTAAAATATATTGATATAAAAATCGTCCTTCAACTATCTTAAGGGACGGTTTTTTAATTGGTTCTATTAAAGGTAGTTTTGCTCTTTCATATGAAACGATCAGGCCTGGTTGTGGAAGACTCAGTTTTGAGATATGGTCTTTGAAAGGGGCTCCAGAAAAGCGAGGGATTTCCCTGCCAGCTCTCTTCCACATAGAGTAACGGAGCCAATTTATCTTAAAATCTAGTCTTCCAGTATCGGGAGATTATCTGTAAGAATCCATACAGCGACTTAAAGAGATATTATGAAAGTGAAGCACCTGTAAAAATCTGAAGCCAAAGTCCGACAGATTATTTGTCAACCTATGGTATAATGTGAACGATGCAACCTTGAATTTACTAAACACAAGTGAGGATTTCTATGAATATATATATTGATTTGATAATAGCGATCGGCCTGTCCATGGCAGTGAGCTACCTGCTCGTATTTCCTGTTATGAAACTGGCCGTAAAGTGGAAAATGATGGATTACCCTGAACTGAGGAAGATCCATACAGAAATTACCCCGCGCATGGGTGGTCTGGCCATCTTTGGCGGTGTAGTAGCGGGGATGCTGTATATCAGACCGGATACCCCTTATTTTCTTTCGATCAGTATCGGCGCGACGATTATTGTCTTAACCGGTCTTCTCGATGACCGCTATCAAATCCGCCCGATTTTCAAACTGGCCGGACAAGTTTCCGCTGCCGGTATATTGATTCTATCGGGGTTAAAAGTTGATATTCTAAGCGTTCCTTTCTTAGGAATGATCTCTTTAAATGAACCGATCAGTATTCTATTCACATTTTTCTGGATTATTGGAATTACCAATGCCATCAACCTGATCGATGGACTGGACGGCCTTGCCACCGGTGTATCGACCATTTCCCTGATTAGTATTGCTGTGATGGCGCTGGCGATTGAGCCCCAGATTACCATCGTGTATTTATGTATCGTGCTAATCGGAAGTAACATCGGTTTCCTTTTCCACAATTTTTATCCTGCCAAGATTTATATGGGAGATACCGGCTCTCTGTTTCTCGGGTATTCCATGGCGGTTATTTCTATGGTAGGACTCTTTAAAAACGTGACCTTATTCAGTTTTGTCATCCCAATTATTGTTCTTGCGATTCCTGTGTTTGATACACTATTCTCCATCATGAGACGTGTGATTAATAAGCAGAAAATCATGATGCCGGACAATAAGCATATTCATTATCAAATCCTGGCAGCCGGCTTCAGCCACCGCGCGACGGTGTTAATTATTTATGGATTCAGTGCCCTGTTCGGCTTACTGGCCATTTTATTCTCTCTTACGTCGATTGGAATTTCGCTGATCATTACGTTTGTACTCTTGTTCCTGCTTCACTTATTTGCAGAAATGACAGGAGTGGTATATCGAGGAAAGCGCCCGGTAATTGATTTCTTTTCTAAAAATGATAAGAAGGATAAAGACAAAGATAAAGAACGTGAAGAAGCCTAAAGCCAGAAAGCCCCGGTTCCTCTAAATGGAATCGGGGCTTTTTGGCTATATTATTCTCTCTTCTAATGAGAGAAGTATCTTCGGAAACTCCTCAGCCTATTTCCGATGCCTGGCAATGTCTGAATAATAGCATGATGGACAAGCGTGAGGGAAGCGGGATGCATAGGATGCAGGAATGAAATTATTTTCTGCATTTCTCAAGGTTTATTAAGATCATGTAAATTATTTTAGGAAGTATTGTTCAATCAAATGGTTTCGTATATAATCTTATCGAAAGTCAATATTGGTTTTCGATATTGAAAAGCTTAATAAGGAGGAACCGTATTTGGATAATAAAGTAGTAAGGAAACTATTCCTGGGTTTTATACAAATTCATATTTTGCATCATGCCAAAGAAGAAGCTATTTACGGATCCTGGATGCTTGAGGAGCTGCATGAGCATGGTTACGAGATCAGTGCCGGCACCTTATATCCCATCCTTCACAATATGGAAAGCGACCAGCTTCTAGATAGAGAAGATGTTAATGTGAATGGCAAGATACGCAAGTATTACCGCATTACAGACAAGGGTGACGAGGTCCTGCAGGAAGCCCGGGCTAAAGCTTATGAACTCTTTAAAGAAATTAAATGACATGAGGTGAATAAATTGAACCAAAAACAGAATAAAACCACTCTACAAATCCTATTAGAAATCCTATTTGCATCTACGAAACTGGGTTTAACCTCATTTGGAGGGCCTGTCGCCCACCTGGCTTACTTTAAAGATGAATACATCGACCGGCGAAAATGGTTGACGGACAAAACCTATGCGGATCTCATTGCGCTATGCCAATTCCTGCCCGGCCCAGCAAGCAGTCAGGTCGGCATATCGATTGGAATCTTACGCGGGGGAATACTGGGAGGGATTATATCCTTTATTGGCTTCACTCTTCCTTCCGTTATTATACTTGTCGTGTTCGCTTTACTTTATCAAAATTTCTCCCTGGCTGATGCTGGTTTCATTCATAGCTTAAAAGTGGTGGCGGCAGCCGTTGTCCTGCATGCCCTCATCGGACTGGGTCAGAAACTGACACCGGACAAAAGCACAAAGGCTATTGCGGTTGTGGCTGCATTAGTTATGCTGCTGTATCCTTCCGCCTGGATACAGATCGTCATTATCGTAGCTGCTGGCCTGCTTGGACTTTCCTGGTTTAAAGATAAAGCAGAATCAAATATTGAACCTATCGCTGTTACCATATCTAAAAAAACTGGAATCCTTTCTTTAACCATTTTAGGAATTTCGTTAGTTTCACTGCCGATCATAACGAGCGTAGTAAATAACTCTTTGCTCCATATTTTTGATATTTTCTTCCGCGTAGGCTCCTTAGTTTTTGGAGGAGGCCATGTAGTGTTACCTATGATTGAGAGAGAGCTGGTACCGCAGGGGCTGCTGTCGCCTGATGAGTTCCTGGCTGGTTATGGTATGGCGCAGGCCGTTCCAGGACCCCTGTTTACGTTTTCAAGCTATCTCGGAACGATGTTGGAAGGAGTTGCAGGGGCAGTGGTTGCTACCATAGGGATTTTCCTTCCTTCTTTTCTGCTTATTATTGGCGCTTTGCCTTTCCTAAGTGAATTGCGCAAGCGTGCTTCTTTCCAGGGGATCCTGATGGGAGTGAATGCAAGCGTCGTTGGAATTCTATTAGCCGCATTTTATGATCCTGTCGTTAAGAGTTCCATTTTTGATGGAGCAGATTTTGCCTTAGGGACTATATTATTTGCTTTACTGAATATCTGGAAAGTCCCGGCCTGGCTGATTGTTATACTCGGTGTCATCGGAGGCTATCTCCTTAATCTATTAGGTTTCTAAAAATTAGATCTTCATTTCGAGTTTTCCAGAAGAGCTTCCAATACTCGAAGACACAGTTTCGAGATAAATGGATTCGTTACGAAAATGAGGATAATGGCTAGTGGGGAAATAACTCGTCTTGTTCTATCACCCAGACACTCGATACATAAGCCGTTCATCACCGGCCGGAAAGATCACCGGCCTTTTGATGCTCGGCTTATGCTAGTCGTGTCTACCGGGGTGATTCACATTTGAACACTTTCCTGTGGCCCTACACGACGTATGGTCGATCGACGTTGCCACAGGACGTGGCGACTTTAGACGATCCTCCATTTAAATGAGCCTCCTCAGTCGTTTCACTCCTTGTGGGGTCTCATCTAGATTCTTCTCCCACGGGAGTCTCGCTATTTCCCCACCATCCCAACTATAATACTGCGAACGGCCCCTTCTTTAGAAAGGCAGGTGGGGACTTAATCCTTTCTACATTCAGTGGTATCAGACTTTTTCTATCAAAACTTAGAGAAAACAGGAACTCACGGCATGATTGTTATATTTCCTATCCAAGTAATTTTGCCAATGTTTCGAGCCTCTCATTTCAGCAAGGTCCGAAGGGGGACGATGGAGACTCCTAGGTTAAAAGCGGAAGCACCTCGGTCAGCGGCGTATGGACTGGACTGAGCTGGCGGAGATAAAGAAAACACGAAGAGCGGAGCGATTCGATGTTGCCTTATCGTACAGAAGTGAGGGAAGTCTCACTAGCCGCTAGGTGCTGGAGCTGGATAGCACTACAAGTCGTTTATGTTCTGATATTTGATTAAGACTAAAAAAAGGTAAGAACGGGATAAACATGATCTCTGAAACCCCGGAAAGCTTTAGCTTGAGGAGGCTCAGCACATGCCCACGGAAAGCGGAATTGTCCCCCGCAGGACTTTTAAACTAACCCTATATCTCGAAAAGTAGTCTTACAGTAAACAGCCCTATTGTGGAAGAAAGTTAGCAGGAAAAATTAACATTGCGTTTTACTTCCCCTCATCACTTATGGTGAGGGGATTTTTAATTTCTGCATAATAAAAGTCTGTTCAGAATATTCTTTACTTTGCATGTCGCTCACCTTAAACTATGAATGAATATGAATAATTTTTCCAGTACATATGCAGAGAGGAGGCGGTGACAATGATCAGGATTGTCAGAGGAATTACAGGTGCAGATAAGGTGAAACAGACTGGCTGAATACGGATCATGGAGGTAAAAGAATGAAAACGTTAGAGCAAGTGAAAATCGTCGAATATCACGATGGGTACGCACAAGCTGTTGCAAAGATGTGGAATGAAAGCAGTGAAAACTGGGGTGGAGATGATTCCGTCTCAACGGCGCAGGACATTATCGATACAGAAGCGAAGTCGACCAACCTCCACCTCTTCCTGGCGATTATAGGCGATGAGGTAGTCGGTTATTGTGGACTTTCCGAATATCGGGAAGACGAAGGGGCGCTTTATATCCCTCTTATCAATGTTCATCCCGACTATCAGGGACTGAAAATTGGGAAACGCCTCCTTCTCACAGCTTTAGATAAGACGGTGGAATTAGGCTGGCCGAGACTCGATTTGTTTACCTGGCCAGGAAACACGAAGGCTGTACCTCTATATAAAAAGTGTGGATTCTTCTGGGAAGAGCGTGACGATGCCACCCACTTAATGAACTTCATGCCCACGGTCCTGCAAATCGAGTGGCTGCGGCCCTTTTTCGAAAAGCATAACTGGTACACAACGAGTCAGCGGGTCATCGAAATCAGGCCGGATGGTTTTAAGACTCAGGATCATACGGTATTTGAGTACAAATGGGAAGCGGGAGACGAGTTTGTCCACATTCAATTCGAACGAACGGGAAGAAGAATAAGGCGGATCGAGACGCAGGACCTGACGGTGGAAATGAATCTTCCCCATTTTAAACTGTTGGAAAACGAACCCTATTTCGCAAGTTATCGGATCATTAATAAAACAGAGACGCCTTTTCAAGTTTCAATTTCCGGCAGTTCTTCAGCCGTCGTCAAGCATGAGATAGAGGAAACGTTTGAAGTGCGGGATGAGTGGAGCGGAGAGTTTCCGGTGCAGCTCGAGATGCCCGAAGTGGAGCCGAATCCATGGAAAACCCACCCGGTGATAGGAGCGGATCTTACCATCAATCAATCGGTTCTTCCTCTTCGAATGGGAGTTTTTCCTATTCAACCAGGAAAACTGCACCTTCGTTCGTTGAACAAGAACTGGAGAGTACCTCATAACGGGACCTTGTACCTTGATTTGGAGAGCCAGCTGGATACTGATTCCACCTGGATGGTGAAACTTCCTATTAACAAAATGATTCAATGGGAAGAACCCCAGGTGCAGGCGCAGGTGGATGCGAAAGGACGCCTGTCTATTCCGCTCTCTGGTGAGCTTCGCAAGCACGGATTTTTAGATGAAAAAGTTGAAGTCAAGGTGCAGCGTGAGGACGGCAGGACTTCCTCTTTCCAAACACGACTTGCCCTTGCTTTCCCTGGACCAGGGGCCAAATTTGGCGGTGAGACGGAAGAGTGTTGGTACGGTTACAATGGTCCTTACTATGTCAGAATTGAAAAAAGAAATAATGCCGTGAAGATTGGTTCTTTAAGAGCGAAGGAAGAGCCGCTTACCATTATGACCCCGAAGCTTGGAAAACCGTTTAATGATGAATTGTCGAAAACAGCTGCAACTTCAGTGGAACATATAGAACTTCAGGAAGCATTTGTCCTGAAGACCACTCTGGAGCCACGCGTTTTTTCTTCCGTTATTCTTAACACCTACTATAAGATATACGGCGATGGTCTGGTTGAGATCACGCATGAACTGATCAACCATGGATTAGAAGAAAAGAGCAATCTTGCATTTCTTCAGCCGATTATTATCCCGTTAAAAGGAATGGCGATCCCAATGAAAGAAGGAGTGTTAATTGGGAATGAAGCAGATATTCCGTTTATTGACACCATTCATAGCGGGGAGCTATCTGAAAGATGGCTGTTTACTTCGTCTGCTTCAGGGGATACGGCAGGGCTGGCCTGGCAGGAAGACGCTGTCGGCATACGTGATGATTGGCGATTTGGGGTGATGTATTCGGTTGGGGCGCTCGAACCAGGAAAGCTTCAATCGCTCGGACCGATTCAAATCGGCATCAATACCGTACCTGGCTGGCGACAGTGGCGCGAGTTAGCAGCTTATAACGAAACGAAGAACCTTAAAGAGCTCCCTCTCTATGAATTGGAAGTAGAAAGCGATGGCTTCGCTTCAGAAAAGGGGGAAAAGGTGGACGTCGCTTTTCGTTCGATGCTTTCTTCCTATCTGCATGGCCGTTTAACCGTTCACTCCGAAGCGGATATTTTTGAAAAAGAAATAGGAAAAGCAGAGGAATCGACGAAAGTAACCTATCCGCTAACGTACTATACCCCTGGCTTAAAAACGCTGACAGGTCAGTTCCGGAGTCCAGGCAGGAAGGCTGATCTTCACGCCCTTCACGTTGTAAAAGGAACAGAGCCAATAAAGGTTTCAAACGAGGAGGATACTTGGACGGTTGATAACGGAAACATTGCCTTTCAAGCCTCAGCCTCTTACTACCCGGGAGTTTATTCAGTGAAGCACAAAGGCAGAGAAGCGCTGCACCACTGCTATCCGAAAGCTGGGCCAAAAGCGTGGTGGAACCCATGGGGAGGCGGAATCCGTTATGCGATGCAAAACGTTAGTCCCTATTCGATGCTGAAGGAACAAACGTCGATTGAAGCGGCATCGAAACAAGATCAGTACGGTCATGAGTGGACGGGGATGTGCCTGAAGACAGCCTTCACGGAACATGAGGAGATGAAAGGGGTCGTCCTGTATCAATACGCTCTTACGCTGCCAGAAGTCCCGGTTGCTGTTTTTTACGCAGAAATCCACCAGGGAGCTAACCGGACCTTTGCTGGTGAAAACCTTAGCCTGGAAGCTTTTTTCAAACCAGCGGAAGATTTGAAATCCTGCTATGCTTCTCAGCCGAACAACGGCTTGTTTCACACGTATTACGCCGGTGTAGAAGAGTATGAATTAGACGACACTCCTTTTATTCAGATCGGTTCCGATGATCGGGAAGAGAAGGCCACACTGATCCACCCGGATGCCAGACAGACGTCGGGCGCATATATAAACCAGGAAGTTTTCCTGCTGGAATCGGTTCAGGAGTGGTCGGCAAGATCCGGAGAACGAACCCAAGTAGAGCCGACCGTTCTATTTTTTGGAGAAGAGACGTATGAGCAGTTAAACCATCCGTTTCATGGAATAAGATTTAAATAGGAGTTTTTTATGAAGATTATTGATGCACATATTCACTTTTCAGATATTGAAACGTTCCATCATACGGCAAACGAACTGTCGCGCGTCGATTATTCAGGCAAGGGCCTGCAGAAGGAAATGGAAGAGGGAAATGTTGAGCTTGCGGTAGGGATGGGCGTGACGGAAACACCGGAAATGGGGTTTCCAGATCATCATGCCGCCTCTCCTATGGGGCTTGATTTAGAAAAAGAACTTCCGGGCTGCGTGGCCGTCTGTCCTGGAATCAACCCTTACCAATTAGGAAAATCGGGACTGGATGCTCTGGAAAAGGAGCTTAAGAAGCATCAGGTCGCGGGAGTAAAAATATATCTGGGCTACTATCCTTACTATGCCTATGACGATGTATATCAGCCGGTCTATGACCTGGCCGCTGCTTATGACGTGCCGGTGGTGTTTCATACGGGCGATACGTATTCCGAACGCGGGCTATTAAAATATGCGCATCCGCTAACGCTGGATGAAGTGGCTGTGCTGCGGCGCGATGTGAATTTTGTAATGGCGCATTTAGGCGATCCGTGGGTTCTGACCGGAGCGGAATTGGTTTATAAAAATCCGAATTTATTTGCGGATTTGTCGGGCTGGGTCGTTGGCACAGACGAAACCCTCGCCGGAAAGTTAAAAGATAATTACTTCGACCACGTGCGCCATGCTTTAACGTTTTGCGGGCATTATGAGAAACTATTGTTCGGAACGGATTGGCCGCTCGTCCCGATTAAAGGATATGCGGAGTTTATTGCTGATTTTATACCCTCCAGGCATATTGAAAATGTATTCTACAACAATGCACTGCGGGTCTATCCGAAGCTTACACACTTAATATGAAAAAGGTCTCTCCGCGAGTGATTCGTGGAGGGATTTTTTATAAACTGAGCCAACGCTGCGAGGTGCTTTTCCAATAGACTTATTAAGCAATAGGGCCGGTTACTGTAAGACTCGATTTAGAGATATCTTAGGTATGTTGCTGATATAGAGAGGGGTTGGCTACGGAAACAACTCGCTTTCCTGCGGGGGAACTGGCAAGCCTACTCAGTCGTTAACACTCCTTGTGGGGTCTCGCCTAGCTCCTTCTCCCGCGGGAGTCTCGTCGTTACCTTCGCCACCCTATGGTAGAAGAGTGAACAGACCTTTCTATAAGAGGACTCATCATCTTGAATTTGCCTTGAATGCTTCTATATCAAGGATTTTTCAACGAACACATTCACTGTTATAGGTTTATACCCACCATAATTCAGGGTGTTTCATACATGATTTCGAGCTCTCTGTATCGCAAGGTCCGGAGGGGGACGATGAAGACTCCTGTGGGATGAACATGATCGGTGAGACCCCGCAGAGCTTGCTCGAGGAGGCTCAGCACATGCCCACGGAAAGCGAAATCGTCCCCCGCAGGACCAAATTCTCACAAAAGTCTCGAAACTGAGTCTTCAACAAAAGGGAGCTTTTCTTCAATACTTCATTGTATTACCAACGCCCTGCTTTTAAAGGTCATGAATAAAAACAGTGGAGAGGAGAAGGTTAATACTAGGAGGTGTTTCCTATGGCAAAGTCCATGGAGCCTAATCACAATCAGAAAAACATCGCCCGTTCAGGAACAGATATTGATGAGGTGAAACGTCAGAACGCGAACTCGGGTCTTTCTTATAACCAGGCGAAAGAATTACTAGCCAAACAGACCGCTGAACGTGAAAGGGCTCAAAATGATTATGTTCATGAAGTTGGAAAAGAGAATTTATAATAAAAGATGCCAGTAATCTAAACTAGATGCTGGCATTATTTATTATGGAAAGCTTTTTATAACAAATAGACTAAATTCATATTATTATGTTATAAAATTCCAAAAAAGGTTGAAAACGAACATGGGCAAGTTTACCCTTACAAGTAGGTATAATTTCGTGAGGGAGGGAGAAGTTTGGCCCACTTACCAGAAGAAGAGAAGCGTCAATTGTTTAAAACGCAGCTTGAGCATTTACATAACAATGGATATTTAACCGATGATGCCTACCACCAAGTGTTAGAAGCTGATCGTACATACAGGCAAGATAAGAATAAAGAAAAAGAGGAGCTTTATAAAGCTCCACAAGCTACAGAAGCACGCGATTTTGTTACAGAGCAAAATCCTCCTGCGAAACCAAAGAAAGAGAAGAAGACGAAATCCAAAGAGGAAATCCGTGAACGTAACATTACGTGGTCGCTTATTCTTGGCGTGTCCCTGCTTTTAATCACAGGGCTGATTGTCGCGACAAGCCAGTGGGATCAGATGGGTGCAGGAATGAAAGTTCTTTCCATTTTCTTCGTTTCCTTGTTTTTTCATGGTATGAGTTACGGGACAGGAAAATTTCTCAATATCCAGAAGACAGCCTTTGCCTTTTTGACACTGGGAAGTCTGCTGATTCCGATTGCCATTGTGGCAATTGGATTCTTTGGATTGTTCGGTGACTATCTATCTCTGTTCGGGGAAGGCCGTTACCTCTTAGGTCTGCTTGGTACACTGCTTCCACTTCCGTTATACATCAGGCATGCCATCGTACATAAGTCGCGCTTGTATGTATGGATCTCTTTTGTATTTTTATCGCTCTCGGCAGGATTCAGCCTGGGCGCGCTTCCTCTATCGATGGACGCGTTCTATATGGGTTTAATGCTTTTTAATGCGCTATTGCTTGGCGGTTATATTTGGTTCAAGGATTCGGACAGATGGGCATTATTTATAAAAGAACTGCCGCTCTATGCGCAGCTGAACTTAGTCCTTTCTACCATGCTTATGCTGTTTTTCTATGAGAGTGCAGTCTTTTACAGCTTCAACCTGCTGCTGACAGCGAGCATTTATATGGCGATGGTTTTCATCTATCAAACGAAAGAGTACCAGTTCGTTTTTTCGGTGATGATCGTGTATGCCATCTATCAGCTGGTGGAGAATTCACCCCTGCAGTCTGTCGATCTTACTGTTTATGCGGTGGTCGGGCTGGTTTACTTGGGGTTTGCTTACGCTTTTAAGAATCATCAGTTCGTGGAAAAAGTATTTCGTTATACGAGCGGGATCGTCTCCTTGTGTGCTTTTGTTTATATTAGTTACGAAAGTATCGTGTTGCGAGGGGAAGAGGGATCGTGGCTCTTACTGATCGCTTACGCCTTGATTACGGTCAATTACTTATTGCTTTCCAATCTGACCAGCTACGTGGTTTTCCAATACATGACGCCTGTGTTTTTCTTTATCACGCTTTGGCAGCTGTGGGAGATGACGGAGATAGGGCCGCTATTTCTATTCCTGTTTATCGGGGCAGTGATCTCTCTTCTCTACATCGGATTATGGACGAACCTGGCCTGGTTCCAGGCTGTGGCTCCGGGTACGATCTATACTTCGATATCCCTTATGGCGGGCTGTATTGGGTACAGTGTGTATGATGAACGTCTAGCTTATAGTTCGTTTATGTTCCTCGTGATCAGCGGTCTTGCTTATCCTGTAAAAAGAACGTTCAGCCAAGTGGATATCGGAGAAACAGCGGTATGGGTGCATCCGGTGGCTTTGTTTATTTCTTCGGCTATCTTATTTGAACCGCTCATTGGCTGGTTTCCTGCTTATCAGGAAGGTTTAGCTTTTCCATTTCACCTGGCCGGGACGGGGATTTTACTGTTAATTGTCCATCTGATATGGAAGAAATTCAACGATCAACAGCTTTCTGCGGCCAGTTTTTATACCGGACAAGGTGCTTATATCCTGGCGATGGTGACCCTGGCAGGCAACTCCCGGGTGGATCCTGTTGTGATCCGTCCATTGATTCTGTTTGTCGGCATCGGCATGATGGTATGGCTTGTGCTGTATGCTGCAAGAGCCTTTCTCTGGCTATTCGTGTCGGTTTCGATGTTAGCTTTTTACATCTCTTTACTGGATCCATTATCGTTCGATTCGTTTGATTCGTTTTTTACGTACATGATACTCGCACCTGCTCTGCTCGTCTTTCTTGGAGATGTGAAACTTGGAAAATGGGGAGAAAGACGGCCTTATTTTTATTGGCTGGCTCATTCTGTTCAACCGCTGCTAATCGCTCTTTTCCTGCTCAATTCACTGGGCGGGGAAGCAATGTACCCCTGGGTACTGGTGATTCCTCTTAGTCTGTACGTCTACAGCTCTTTAACAGCTTCGCGGGAGTGGGGAATCAAGCTGATGCTTTACGCAGCTTTGACGACGTTGTTTTTTGCAGTATGGACGGTCCCTGGCTATTTCGGCTGGTGGGATGTGGTTCCTGAAACATATGCCTGGCTGATAACCAGTATAGCCATCGCAGGAATCTGGATAGGGATACCAGCCGTGTGGAAGAAAAGGACTGAATGGTATATCATTCCTTTTTCCATTTTCGGATTGTCGCTTTTTATCAATCGACTGGAACCGTGGGCACCGTATGAGTGGCTTCTCGGCGTTGGGTACGTCATCCTGATCCTCTTCTTTATGCATCGCAGAAAATGGTCGCTCGCGCGCTTTATTCCTTTGTTACTTAGCTTAGCGCTAGTGAACGAGGTCAGCCTTAATTGGGAGCGAGCGGCGTTCGTTACAGTGATGATTATGTGTGTCGGTATTCTGCTTGCGGCCGGCCGTTATTTCCATCGTTTATTGATCGGTCCAAAAATAGAAGCCGATGCCTATTCCTGGACAGCGCTCTTCTATATTGGCTATATGAATCTGACGACCATGGGCGAGGAGAACGTCTGGATCCGGGTCATTCCCGTACTACTGTTGAGTATCTGGTTCCTGTTTAATGCTAAAAAATGGGAGCAGCCGCTGCTTGGCAAATCGTTCATTACATTCGGAGCCGGGTGTCTTTATGCCGGGTATATCATCGTCCTGCTGAATTATCACGCTCTGATTCCTGACTTAATCGAAGCTGAACTGCAAGTGCTTCCCGTTCTTGGTGTTCTCTTCATACTGCGGAGAAAAACCTGGCGGGAGTATGCCAATATTCTTAACCATGTTCAACTTGCGGTTCTCCTGCTGATTGCTGCTTATTTAGTCGTGGATGGCATACAGAGTCATACAATATGGGATGCCTGGATTCTAGGCGGATTGTCGCTTCTATCAATGATCGCCGGTATGCAGTTCCGGATTAAATCTTACTTTTTCGTCGGTATGGGTGTGCTGATCTTCAACGTTCTTTACCAAACCAGACCCTACTGGGGCAATCTGCCATGGTGGGTGTACCTGCTGCTCGCAGGCCTCATTCTCATCGGAATTGCGAGCTACAATGAATGGCAGAAACAACAGTCTGATGATCGTAAGCCCGTGGACCAGAAGTTAAAACGACTGTGGACCGCTTTAAAAAAATGGGATTAATACAAAGGAACTCTCGAGAGAAAGCCCGAAAGTATAAAGGTGCTGTTTATGATTTTTATAGGTGGGGGTTCGGTCTTATCGGTTTCCTGATGATCATCACATGCCGGATCTTCAAGTGCAGCAGAAAATAGAAAGTCTTGAGTGGGGAAATGAAAATTTTGAAGAATGAGCCATAAACGTAAAAATGAATGCGTTAGCGCAGACCTTTATTAGGAGGTTCACGTATGAGACGATTTTTTATTGAATTATCAGCCATTCTTTCTATTCTATTAATCTATGCTGCCGGCAGTCTTTTTGAGCTAAGCTGGCTGCAATTCCACTATAGGAACGAGTTCTCTCCAGAGAATGGCAGAAGCATTGAATTCGGTGGTTCAATTTTGCCTATTCTTTTAGGGATTGTCGTCTATTTCATCCTCAATAATATGATACCGAAGAAAAGTAGTACTTAGAAGGAGATCGTACCTCAAGGAACCTAAAGTTCTGTACGGTTGAAGAGGGCGCAGAATGGGTGTGAGGTTTCCTTTCCAGCTCTTATATAAGGAGGAACTGTTTATACTGAATATCAGGTTCATTACCGCTGTTCTTCTATTTTTCGTTCTAGCTGGATGCCAATCTAATCTTGATCTAAATGACAGGGTTGCCTCTATCGAAGTTTATGAATGGGATAAAAACAGGCTGGTGGCAACGATTGTAGATCAGGAATTTATAAAAACTCTGGTAAATAAACTAGATGGGGCGAGGACATCCTCAACGGAGAATATGGATTTTGAGATGCCAGATTATAAGTTACTTTTTAAGCATGATAAAGAAGTGATCTATGAAATAGGGTATTATAAAGAGGTCGTTCATTTAGGTTTGGAAGGTCAATATTGGGAATCCGATCAGATTTATGGAGTGAAAATGAAATTACCGTTTGAATAGATATAAAAAAAGAACTTCCGTATCTGGAAGTTCTTTTTCTGTTTCATCCATCTGAACTATTTACGGCTTTCTGCATACACTTGCCGCTTAAACGTTAAATTCTTGTACATCGCATAAAGCAGGGTCACTTCTTTGTTCACCTGTTTGAAATGTTCGCTGTACGTATATTTGCCATGAACACGATCGAAGCGACTGCGAAGCTCTGCCGGCGTTAATTCAAGGAACGTTTCGACAGCTTGTACCGAACCGGCCACCAGATGACGCTTCAACTTTTCCAATCTCTGAAAGCCGTCAAAATCGATGGCCTGGGATTGGAACACATCAATTGCTTCTTTCTTCCGGCTCACATAAGGGGAGATATCCACGATACAGTTCACTTCTTCCTTAGGCAGCAATGTATTAATTTCATACAGACGGATCGTGACATTTTCACATCCCATTTCATCAAGAGTATCGCGGACGAGCTGGGCGGTTGCGATATGGTCCGCGTGACAGTCCACGAAGACGGGTGCATAGATCACGTCAGGCTGGACCGTTTCAATCTTCCCTTCGATCCACGCTCTTGTCCGTTTGTCACTCGTCAGCTGTCCATCTTTTTCATCATAGAAGTCGATGGAGGTCAGGTTAAGCAATTCTTTTACTTTTTGGGCTTCCTTTTTACGGGCTGCCACTAATTCATCGGCTGCGCCCTTGCTTTGGCTTCCGGAACCGTCTGTTAAGAAAGCGACGTGTGTCTCTGCTCCAGCTGCTGCATGTTTCATTAATGTACCGCCTGCTCCGATTGTTTCATCATCTACGTGCGGTGCAAACAGCAGCACGCGCTGCTCGGATACATCGTTCAAGGGTCTGTCGGCTTTATAATAGCGGCTGATGACCATATGGTTCGCTGGAGAGAGAACGGGCCGCGCTAGTTTGAGTAGTTGTCGCTTCATACATTAAATCTCCTTCTTTAATACGAATCCACATCGCCGGGGGTAATGTACCACTTGGTCGACTGATTTAAAAAGCGGAGGGATTCATTGATCTCTTTGCCAACTAAAGGCATCGGGCTGTCTTTATGAGTAAATCCATTATTCTTCAAATGATTTGCGAGTGGGGTGTGGGCGAGCGCCCATGTCTGGATGACATCGGTCTGCTTGAGCACATCAAAGCTCTTCTGCAGCAGAGCTTCCCAAATCTCTTCATCATTCGCAAGCATATCGACAATTAACCCATTTTTAAATCCACTGCTTGTGGTGATTTTCGTTACCACGTACCCCTGAAGTATTTCTTCGTGATACACCGCATGAATTTCATATTCGTTTTCGGGATGGGACAGGTAACGCCAATTTAAATAAGCGGCATCTCGTACGACAAGAGCCGGAGCGATGTGGCGTGTTTCCTGTGCAAGATCGTCAAATTCCGGACCGCACTCCATGATGTTTTTCCAATGAAGGGAAGAGGAGGTTGGCTTATACGGATTTTTCCACTTCGCATACACCAGATCCAGGGGTTCGAACAGTTTCAACGGTGCAAATTTAGAGGCGAGCACGGATACCGGACGCTGTACGTACATCCAGCGCGGCATGTCTGTCAGATGGACAGCATCGGTGTATCGGATAAATAATTCCTTTGCCTTTGGCGCAGGGAAGCCGTATAAGTAATCGATTCCTTCATCGCTTGCTTCTCTCAGAAGGGCTTCATTCAGTTGTTTGTAAATGCCTTTGCCGCGTGCATCGGGATCAACCATCGTATCAACGCGCAGGCCGATGGTTGATTTTTCCCCGGATAGATAAGCCTCGGTGACCCACAAACTGATATGGCCCTTAATCGTATCGTTCTCTTCCCATACCAGAATAAAAGGGGAGTCTGATTTTGGGTTTTGTTTAAATTTCCAATCCCATAACTCATAGGAACGTTCCTGATTGAACGTTTTTTGGAAAAGGGATTGAACCTGATTCAAATCTTTTGGGTGGTATTTCCTTACGTTCATGTGAATTTTTCCTTTCTGCACTTTAGGGTTCCTATACAAATTATATCAAATATTAGGGAAATTCCGTATCTTCCTAACAGAAAACTCAAATCCGATGATTTGAGTTTCTAAGATTCTTATTGGTTATAGATGTCGATAATCCGTTTGATCAGGGTTTCCTCATTATTCTCTTCAGCAATCTGCTCCCCTTTTTGAATCATGGAAATGCGACGTTCAGGATCATCGATGACTTCGTCGATTCCTTTACGCAGAGAATCGGCATCTTCAGGTTTAACGAGTACGCCTGCTTCATCACTCAGGAGATAAGACAAACCGCCTACATCAGAAGCAACGACAGGGGTATGGCAGGACATGGCTTCCAGCGCAACCAGTCCAAATCCTTCGATGTAAGAAGGAAGTACGAACAGGTCAGCAGCTGCCATCCATTTCGCCAGGGTCTCCTGATCTTTAACGCCGTGAAAATGAACCACCTCTTGGTTGTCCGGTTGAACGCTATCCTTCAATTCGGACAAATACCCAGCATCCTTCATACTTCCTATAATGTGAAGCTCCATATTCCGCCGTTCTTCATTGAGAGACTGGAAGGCTTCCAGAAGCTCCGTCAGTCCTTTAGCTTTTATTAAATTTCCTACGAACAGCAGGTGGAAGTGATCCGGGCTCAGGTTTAACTCCTGCTTCATCAGCTCCGAACCTCTAGGGGCAAAAAGTTTCCGGTCTACGCCCATGTTAATGAGCGAGACACGTTCCAGTGGCACTCCGTACTGACCGACGACCTCCTGCTTTAAAGCTTCGCCGACGACAATTACGTGATCCGCCTCTTTCAGGATGTACTTCGTCATTGACGCGATCCATTTATTCTTTTTCGCCATCTGATCCAGGTCGCCGCCGTGGGACGTCACGATCAGCTTACTCTTGAACAGCTTTTTAAAAAGTAAGGCCGGCAAGCCGCTCGGGAAAATATAGTGGGCATGCACAACGTCGTACTTCCGGCCGTTTGTAATCAGCTTTGTTAAAATACGGAGCAGCCACGTTCCATATTTCATTATCAGGTTCCTCTTACCGCCGCGGTTATCCTTATTCACGGCTATATCCATGTCCAGCCCCTGCTCACGTAGAGCTTCGACCTGGTTCTTTACGAATATTCCGTAGGTTGGGTGGAGTTTACTTGGATACATATTACTGATGACGAGTACACGTTTCTTCATAAGAAATTCCTTTCTCCATAACTGGTCAGGCTTCTGATTTCTTTCCTCGTTTCCGGATATTGTTCAGTAAGAATAAGAATGCATTTATTTTCATGATAAAACTGGTTCCAGCGAAAACGACAGCACCGACGATCGCAACGATCAGAATCTGAACAAGGTTCGGAAGCCCGCCGATCAGCTGCTGTATTCCAATCACCGCTCCACTCATGATCATCACGGCGAAGGTGATTTTGCCATAATCAACGGCGAGGTATTTAAAGTCAATCCCACCGACCAATCGCACAAAAATAATCAGACAGGCGCCGGTATAAAACAGGGCCATGAGAGAAGCGGCGAGCGGGATACCTAAGTAACCAAGCCATGAAGCGAACAAAAAGTTGAATAATACGTTAATCAGGATCGACCCGATACTGATGAATAAGATCAGGTGACCTTTATTCATCGTGTAGAAACCTTTATTAATCACGTTGTTCAAGCTGAAAAAGATGACAGAACCGAAATACAGGTACGCAACATTCGTCGTGGCCTGGGTCGCTTCATTGTTAAAGGCTCCGCGTTCGTAGAGGAGCTCAATGAGATTCGGCATTAGAAGCATCATCCCAATTACAGAAGGCAGCAGGACGAGATACATCGTGGTCAGTCCTTTTTCGATCCCTTTCTTAAACTGCGGCGTGTCATCTTTCGTAATGGCTTTTGACAGCATCGGAAAGATAATAGTCGCAATCGTTACGCCGAAAATGGCCTGAGGCATGTGCACGAGATTCTTAGCGTAGTTAATGTACGTAACGGCACCTTCCCCCTGTCCGGAGGCAAAGATCGCCCCGACCATCAAGTTGACCTGGCCAACTGCCACGGTCAGTCCGACAGGCAGAAAGATCCAGTAAAACTGCTTCACTTCCGGCCATTCAATTTTCTGCTTTACATCCATAACTTTTCGCGGAACGACTAGGAAAAGCTTAAAGATAAGCGATAGAATGGTCCCGGCCAGATACCCAAGCGCAAGCGAGTAGGCTCCAATCTGGTTAGCAAATAAGAAGGCGGCCAGGATGGAGCTTAGAATCACGATAATCTGGGAGACGATCGATAAGGAAAACTTGTTTTCCGCATCAAAAAAGGCTTCGAGTACCGAGTTCATTCCGACGAAAGCTATACAGGAGAAAAAGATAATCGTCACCCACGTGGCAATCTGTGTTGCCTCCGGGCTGAACTCCGGATAGAGAAGCGGAATCAGGAACGGTGCGAGTGCCATGCCGATAATAGATAGAATAAAGGCGAGCACAAGCGTTCCTTTAAAAACTTGTCCTAAGTATGTTTTGCCGCGATTATTCTCAAGCGACTGAATATAGGTGGGAACAAGGGCATTTTTCATGCCATTTGTCATAAATAAAATCAGCATATTCGGAATAATGAATGCGGCGAGATACGCATCGGCGACATAGCTGTCACCGAAGTAATACGCGATTACCATATCCCGGATGAGTCCGGACACTTTGAGGAGCAGGGTAGCTCCGATGAAGAGTATACTTGCCAGTCCTAGTTTTGATTTCAATTGATATACCTCTTTCGACTAGACTTTGAATCTACTATGTTCAACGATTTCAACTATAAATCATATCTTTTTATTTTACCATTACTCTTTCGTATTCTTCCCAGCGGGTGACAGAGACAAAACACGCTATTATATGGTTTCGTTAGGCTAAGCTTAATAGTTATATTAAAGAAATATTTCACTAACAGGCCGGTTAGTGGAAGGCTCAGTTGCGAGATATCTCAGGTCCGTTACGGTATGTGGAGAAGGGCTTGTGGGGAAATAGCTCGCTTTCCTGTGGCGGAACCGGCAAGCTTCCTCGGGCTGCGCCCTGTGGGATCTCGCCTACTCCCTTCTCCCACGGGAGTCTCGCCATTTCCCCACAAGCCCCACCTTTATCAGGAGGAACGGCCCCTTCGGAAAAAGGGAATTCTGTTCTCCTTAATCTGGCTGGAATGCTTATATAACAGGCTCTATCCCATAGTTTCAGCCAGAGCAAAGTTTATAGCTGATGAAGTTAATTCTTCTCAAGCGGTGAAGGATAAAGCCGTTCCGAATTTCTTGTTCGGCCTGGTCCGGAGGGGGACGATGAAGACTTCTGCGGGATGAACATGATCGGTGAGATCCCGCAGGGCTGTTAAGCCCGAGGAAGCTCAGCACATGCCCGCGAAAAGCGAAATCGTCCCCCGCAGGACCAAATTCTCACAAAAGTCTCGAAACTGAGTCTTCAAGTAACGGGAGCTTTACTGTAAGAGTACCCCTTAGGTTTAATAGAGTTTATGATCTAAAAACCGGACATCCTTGGCTTCGTAGAGCGGGTGGATGTCCGGCGGGGGTGTAGCTATTTGGATCAGGAGGCGAGTTTTTTCGCTTCCCGGTGATCGTTTTGCATTTTTAACATATTAATGATGAGAAGTGACATCGACACAGCCAGATAAATGCTCACAGCCGGAGCATAGAGAACATGTCCGGCGATAAAGGCGATGCCGGTACCAAAGCCGATGGATAATAAAATCAGCAGGTTTTCCGGATGCAGCAGTCTGCCTGGGACCTGGAACAACAGTTTAATAAACAACCCGATAATAAATAGGAACGGCAGAAGGATTAAGGTGAATCCTAAGATTCCGTAAGAGAAGAATAGATCAAAGAAATCCATCTCGATTAACTTCCTGTCTTCCATGTCTGTATAATTCCCGGCGTATCCCATGCCAAAGGTTTGCTGGACGATGTCCGCGTTCGTGTAATCTTGATAGAGTTCGGCGAAATACAGATTACGGGCACTTAACAGGATAACGAGGATCGGTGAATCCATCAGTTTAGCTTTCTCTTCTTGTTGTTTAGCTTGATCGCTCTCTGAAGAGCCTTCACTTTCTTTATCTCCAGGGTCCTGATCTCCGGTATCCGAGGGTTTGTCCTTTTCTGATTCCTGTTCCGCCGTTTCCTCTTCAATGGCTCCGATATCTCCAGCTACGTTAGAAAACGCGGGAGAGAAAGGAGAAACTGCCGCAAACAGAAGCAGGAAACAGAAAGAAAGCACGAGGCGCAGCGTGAGCAAGGATTCTTTTTGTTTCTTTTTCCATTGAATGAGCCAGTAAATAAGGTAGCTGAAGAACACGATGATCGCTGCCATCAGTACGGCAAAATAAGGAACTTTGGTCCCGATCAGAATCGAGGCGATGGCGAGCAGCAGAACGGGTATAAAAAGGTAAGAGTTCTTTAAGCTGTCAATTTTATATAAAGCATACAGGTAAACAAGAGGGAAACCGATCGAGACGATAGAGCCCAGTTCATTTCCGGCAAAGAACCAGCCTTTATAGCCAAACTTATTCCACTCGTAGGTTTCCGTTGAAGTGCCTGTTAAGATCGCCACCAGTAATGATATGGAAACGATCAGCATGGCCGCTGAAATCGCCTGGAGAATTCTAAGGCGAACGGTGGAAACCTTCTCAATGGTTGTGAACAACAGTAAATAAGAGCCAAGCATAATGGAGAAATAAGCAGTCTTAGCCACGAATTGCAGTTCTGTAAATGGATCGAAAATAGGTTTGGCGAAGTAATTGTACACGAGTCCAAATCCAAAAGCAGCGGCGAGGGCAGCTAAATAAAGAATGATCGGTTTCTTATAACGGCTCGAATTGCCGAACAGAATAAACCATAAGGAAAGGATCATGAATAGCACACGAACTACAATACCAATAGTTAAACTGGAGTCCGTCCAGCGAATGGATAAGAACGTAAGGATGTCTAATACAGGTTGAAAAATAATGAATAACAGTAATAATTTCGTGTAAAAATCTTTATGTAAAATTTTGGTCAAAGGTGAACACCTCAATGTTTGGAATATTCTATGATATGACATATTGAAGTATAAACCATTCCTATTCGACTGTCTATGCGTCAGCAGGGTTGTTTACAAGATTGATAAGAATGTAATAGAAGTTGAACACAAGGGTCGCAACGCCTTATAATATATTCATGTGAAGAAATGATCATAATAGCTTGCCAGGCAGAAATAAGGTACAATAAGAAGTTGAGAAACTTGCTTTTTATCTGACGCTTGCATCAGGATCTACCATGTTTAAAAAAGCCCTGCAAAGGAAAAGCATTCCCCGAACGTCATAAATGTAAGAATGTAACCGAACTGTATAGAGTGTGCCCGCTTGCGGGGATTTTTTTATGACGATCCGAACGGCATACATAATTTCAATATAGCAGGCAGCCTGAATTTAAATCACCATATTTCTTAAAAATAAATAGACAAATGGAAAAACACCCCATAAATATCGCCCGCATAGAAGACGATATTAATAGGAATGGTTCAGATAGAGAAAGGGAGTATAGTTATGAAGAAGTCACTCTGTGTCGTCGGGCTTGGTTATATCGGCCTGCCTACATCTGTTATGTTTGCGATTAACGGCCACCAGGTTCATGGTGTCGATGTAAATCGGAAAGCTGTAGAGATGGTGAATGCCAAACAGCTTCATATAGAAGAAAATGGTCTGCAGGAGCGCCTGGAAGAAGCAGTAGACAGCGGAAAATTCACGGCCTCTCTTGAACCGACAGAAGCGGATGTTTTCGTCATCGCGGTTCCTTCTCCTATTCGGGAAGACAAAACAGCGAATCTTGATTACGTCAAGAAAGCTACGGAGTCCATTGTACCGTTTGTAAAAGAAGGAAACCTTGTCATTTTAGAATCAACGGTTCCGCCAAGAACGGTAGAAGACGTTATGCTTCCTGTATTGGAAGAAACGGGACTAAAAATCGGAGAAGAGCTGTTTGTCTCCCATTCACCTGAGCGTGTAATTCCAGGTAAAGTATTTCAGGAGCTGGTCGATAATGACCGCATTGTCGGAGGGATTAATGAGAAGTCTTCCGAGATGACCAAGGATTTATACCTGTCCTTTGTAAAAGGAAATATCCATCTAACGGATGCTACCACAGCGGAAATGGCTAAAGTAATTGAAAATACGTATCGCGATGTGAACATTGCTTTTGCGAATGAACTGGCCTTAATCAGTGATCAAATCGGCGTGAATTCATGGGAAGCCATTAAGCTTGCCAATTATCACCCTCGGGTAAATATTCATACACCTGGACCAGGCGTCGGCGGCCATTGTATCGCCGTAGATCCATGGTTCCTTGCCGAAATCCAGCCGGAACTTTCGAAGATCATACAGTTGTCCCGTAACACCAATGATCATATGCCAGTATACACAGCTGGAGAAATCGAATCGTTCTTGAAAGAACAGCACATTCAGGATCCAAAAGTGGCTCTATTTGGACTTTCTTTCAAAGCGAATATCGATGACCAGCGTGAAAGTCCGTCCTTAAAAGTAATTCTGGAACTTGTAGAGAGAGGGATCAGCTTCTCCTCCTACGATCCGCACATCAAAGAAAATGTCGCTTCCAACCAGACGCAAAGCATGAATGAAGCTCTGGACGGAGCCGATATTGTCGTCATTCTCACAGACCACGATGAATTTAAACAGCTTGACCCTGCACACATACAAGGTAAAATGAGAAGTAGACTTGTATTTGATACGAAAAATGCACTATCGTTAGACGAATGGAAAGACGCAGGATTTCTCACGAAACGACTGGGAGATTCAAAAAACGGATAGGGGTCCAGGTGAAATCATGAAGGAACAGTTCTTAGGAGTCGACGTAAGCAGTTATTCTTACGAGGAACTCAAGCAAAACATCATAGCTGATATTGAACAGAGAAGGCAGTCCTTTATTGTAGCCATTAACCCAGAGAAGATTCTGCAGGCTCAGAAGGATCCCAATTTAAAGAACCTATTAAATAAAGCTACGTACCAGATTCCTGATGGAGTCGGGGTTCTGCTTGCGTCAAAGATCAATCGGGGAGATATCTCAAGCCGTGTGACCGGCATTGATATGCTTCTTGCTTTGTGCGAGCAGGCTTCGACTCATGATAAATCGGTGTTCCTTTATGGAGCGAAACCAGGCGTAGCTGAAAAAGCAAAAGATGGTCTTTTGAAAAGGTACCCAAACCTTAAAGTGGCGGGCGTACTCGATGGTTATGAGAAGGATCAGGAGCATGTGATCCAGACGATTAACGAGGCGAAACCGGATGTTCTTTTTGTAGCGCTAGGAAGTCCGAAGCAGGAATATTGGATCGTGGATCACATGAAGGACCTGGATGTACGGATATTCCAGGGAGTCGGTGGTTCGTTTGACGTTATATCCGGTCGTGTAAAACGAGCCCCAAGATTCTTTCAGAAATTCGGCATTGAATGGCTGTACCGTTTAATTACAGAACCCTGGAGGCTCAAGCGTCAGATTAAACTGCCGACGTTCCTTTATAAGGTCTGGAAAGAGCGGAAATAGTAACTATAAGCATACGTTAGAGTGCTGGATCATAAAACGATCCAGCACTCTTTTTAGGTGGAGACTTAGTTTTTAAAGAAAAGTTCCCATTACTTGAAGACTCAGTTTCGAGATATCTAGTGTTTTCCGTCACCAAAATGAGAGGAAGCGGGGTTGGGGAAATGGAGTCGCTTTCCGTGGGCGAACGGCGAGCTTCCTCAGGCTGACGCCTGTAATGACCCCCAAATGTTGGACACCTCACGAAACCTAGGAGGGATCCACCATATGCCCAAACTTACTTCCCAAGAAAAACACTTGGCTGTACACCGTTATCTCACGGAAAATGTGAGTTTCCGAGACTTAGAAAAACAATTGGGAGTTGATAATTCTTCGATCCGTTATTGGGTGAAATTAACCGAATATCATGGAGAAGAAGCCTTCGACTTCCCCTATACAAACTATTCTGCTGCCTTTAAACTGAAAGTAATTCAATGTATAGAGGAAGAAGACTATTCGATTCGAGATGCTTCAGCTATGTTCCACATCCCTCACTTTTCTATGGTGCGCCGATGGCGCAAGAAGTGGCTGGAAGGTGGAAAAGAAGCCCTTGAATCCACGAGGAAGGGGCCAACCCAAATGACGTCTCATAAGAAGAAACAAGATTCTAC
>NZ_JAIVAL010000003.1 GCF_020171985.1 Halobacillus halophilus | reverse complement strand
CTATAACCATAAACGCATCAAATCAAAGCTCAGAATGAGCCCCGTTTCTTATCGAACCCAGTTTCAAGAATCGGCGTGATAAGTTTAAGGAACGTGTCCAATTTTCGGGGGTCAGTTCACAGCCCGAGGAAGCTCAGCGCATGCCTGTGGAAAGCGACTCGTTCCCCGCAGGACCTAACCCACTTAACAAAATATCTCGAAACTGAGTCTTCAACTAATCGGCCCGAGTGTGTAATAACTCTTTTATGAGATTCAATCACACCCTCTAACTAAACCATAATAAAAAAGCCAGGAACTTCTGCAACAGAAGATCCTGGCTTTTCAATGTGGTCTGATTAGGAGCGTTTATGACTTGAGTGAGAAGAGTGGTGTCTCTCAGAAGTTCTCGTGCGTTTTTCAGGCTCATGAGTTCTAACATTAGAGAATGGATCATCCGGGTTTCCATGGTTCCTGGTAGAAGCCGAATGCTCATCATGACTGTTAGATACCTTGTTATGCTCATGACTGCGGGTTTCCTTATCTGCACGAGTGTTAGAGTTCCGATGATTGTCTGTAGAATTATGGGTAGAGTCATACTCATGATTATGAGATTCCGTATTCGTATGAGTATCATGATTGCGATCATGGGCTGAAGAATCACGGTGAGCGTCATGGGTATTCTCATTGTAAGGTTCAGGATACATCGATTTGTTTTCGGTTTTATTGGTTATAAATGCGCGGTAAACTTTGTCCTGAAGTTTCTCGGTCGCTTCCACAATCACAATGACTTTTCCTTCTTTCAGATGACTTTCATACATCCGGGCATCATTCTCGGACATTCCGGCACCGACAAGCGCACCGACAATTCCTCCTCCGCCGGCACCTACTCCTGCGCCAGTGAGGGCAGCAGCGATTGGTCCTGCTGCGGCAATTTGGCCGAGTCCAGGTATGGCAAGCAGCCCCAGTCCCGCAATTAAACCGCCAATCCCACCGAGTACACCACCGGATAAGGCACCTAAACCTGCTCCTTTTCCGGAGTTTTTACCTCGTCCGCCTTTGTTGGAGCTCACGGATGTGTCCATCTCATCTTCTAACACAGCCACTTTACTTTTATCTTTTGCAAAAACAGATATGTTATCGGAACCATACCCGTGGTGTTGAAGATCCATAATGGCTTGTTCGGCATTTCCTACTTTACTAAATACACCGCCTATAATTTTCTTATCCATTATAATTGTTCCTCCTTTGTATCTTCCAATAATGTTCCATACCCTAAAAGTAGTGCCGTAAGCTTTGGAAAAAGTAAAATAAGCCGTTAGTAGGAAAACCGGCTGAATCTTCTTTACCTGCCTTTCCTTCAATGTTTCCTGCGGTGGAAGGGGAGGCGAGGTGAGTCTATTGGATAAAACCCAGCATATTTAGCGTATATTGCCAATTCATACATCAAAAGAATTAGTGTGAATTTCTCAATTCATGAAACATTTAGGAGAAATGATCGTCTGATGTATGAGAGAATCATAATAGAGCAAGGAGGTACCTTATGAAAATACGACTAGGTTTCTTAGCATTGATGATCCTGCTAGGCGCTGCCTCAATTGGCAAAGCGATCTACGACACCAATGTATTTAAAGTGAATCACGTAAACTTGGAAAGCAGCGAGCTCCCCGCGGGCGAGGAGTTGGAAGTATTACAGATTACCGACTTACATAATAAAGTTTTCGGAGACGATAATGAAAAACTGATTCGTACAGCTGAAGAATTGAACCCTGATCTGATCGTCATTACGGGAGATTTAGTCGATCATAGTACCAAGCAGTTCCAGCAGGTTTTTGACCTGTCAGAGAAATTAAAAGCTATCCAGAAAGACGTTTATTATGTATCGGGCAACCATGAATGGGAAAACGAGAAGACGGAAGAATTGTTTCAGGGGCTTCGGGAGAGAAACGTTACGATGCTGGACAATACCCATGTTACATACCAGAGGGAGGATACGAAGATCCATATAGCCGGGGTCGCAGACAGTTCTACCGATCACGAGAATATAAAACAAGCATTTGCTGGAATCGATAACAACGCTTATACGATTTTCCTGTCTCATTCTCCAAACATCGTTACCAAGTATGACGACATTCCGGCCGACTTGATTTTGAGCGGACATACACACGGCGGACAGGTCCGTTTCCCGTTCATAGGAGCGGTAGTCGCTCCAGATCAGGGCTTATTTCCGGATTTAACAAAGGGAGTCTATCAAGTAGACGCCGGTTCCACGCTATATATTGACAGCGGGCTGGGAACGAGTATCGCTCCTGTACGGTTCTGGAATCAGAGCCAGATGACCCTGCTTACACTTTCCGGTTCTAATGAAGCAGACTAATCATCCGACGTTGTTTCCATTAGGTATGGCGTTAATAGAGTTAGATAGCGTCCAGGAGTTTACTTACGATTCGTACGAAGCCTTCCCCCAGCCATTTGAGAAATCGAACGGGTGCAAAGATCAGCTCAGGGATCCACGTAAAGAATAGGTCTAACATATCCCTCTTGTGCATTTTGCTTTTCCGCTGCTTACTCATAGCACTCAACTCCTTTTCATTAATTCTTGGTAATAGGGTTACGAACTTTTAAGAAAAGCGTTTCATTTTACTGTTTTAATTTCTAAGGCAGGCCTTTCTGCTTCCTTCATAGGTCACTGTCATAAAGCCTTTTTTCCCATATATTTTAAGGAGTCTCGTTTTAGTAAATATGGAGTGTATACTAGGGAGTAATCTATGTTAAGATACGGTGCAAGGGTAAGACACTCGTCTTCAGGATGAGTGTCTTTTTGTTAGGCTCGTGATCCAAAAAGTTACGTTGCTCGCTAAAGATGCACAGAAACTGCACAAACTTTTCATTAAATAAAGCTATGGAAAAGTTAATGGTTATAGGAAGTTCCTTATTGAGAAGGAGTCTGGGCTATGTACGGGTAAGAGCACGGCCCAATCGAGGAAATGCATGACCCAATTCAGATCCACACCTCACATAAAAATATGATTATTATAAATAAAGGAGAGCCATCATGAAACTCCAGGAATTAGTCTATGAACTTGAATCGAAATCAGAAGTTACAAATAAGAATGTGGACGAAACCATACAAATCAGTGGTCTAGCAGACAATACCAGTCAGATAGAAGCGGGGTATTTGTTTATAGCCATTAAGGGGTTTTCGAAAGATGGACATACCTATATAGATGAAGCCATTCAAAAAGGAGCATCTGTCATTGTAGGAGAAGCAGATCTTCAAAATCCAGATCTTCCTTATATACAGGTGAAGAATGCGAGGAAGGCTTTAGGAATTATAAGCAGTAGATATTATAATTATCCTTCGCGAAATAAAACACTGATCGGGGTCACAGGAACCAATGGGAAAACAACGACCACTTATCTGGTTAAGCATATTTTAGCTTCCATGGGAAATTCGTGTGCTTTATTTGGCTCGATTCATAACGTGATTAATGGAGTCGATTATCCCTCTCAGCATATGACTCCCAATTCTCTTGAAATCAACCGAATGTTAGCAGAGAGCCAAGATGATGTGGTAGTGATGGAAGTCACGTTTCATGCTTTAACGCAATATCGTGTCGAAGGGTTAGCCTATGACCTCGCTCTTTTCACGAATCTCTCCCATAATCATCTGGATTATCACGACTCTATGGAGGAGTACTTTGAAGCGAAGAAAATGTTGTTTGATCTGCTGAAACGTGATGGGGAAGCTGTGATTAATACAGATGACTCCTGGGGACAGCGACTGGCGGATACCTTACAGGAACAAGGCACATCCACTTATCGTATAGGAGAAATGAGTGGAAGTGACTTCCGCATGGTTGAATCGAATTTTAACCCGCCGCGCGTAAAGGTTCAGGAAAAGAATGAGGTTACGGCCATCGATTCGAACATGTACGGGGCTCACAATATGTACAATGTAACGATGGCTTATGCCGCAGCCAAAGTATTGGGGTGGAACCAGGCAGAGATTCTAAGTTCCATTCGGAATTTTGAAGGGGTAAAAGGACGCTTTCAGATCATTACTCGTCATGAGGTGAACTTTGTCATCGATTATGCTCATACCCCGGATGCCATCTTTCACTGTTTAAACACAGCTAAACAAGGCGGAGCTGAGAACGTTATTCACGTCTTTGGTTTTAGAGGAGACCGGGACCGGACGAAACGGCGCGAGATGATGGCGATTACGTCTGAATTAAGTGATCACTATATTCTCACGTTCGATGATTTAAATTCAGTATCAAAAGAAGATATGGAAAAAGAACTGCAGCATTTGCAAAAGGAACATGGAAATGAAAAAGGGCGGATTGTAACGGATCGAACGAAAGCGATCAAGCAAGCCATGGAATTGGCGGAGGCAGACGACTGGGTTCTGATTACGGGTAAAGGTAATGAAGCGTACCAAAATCGTTATGATCTGCCTGCGGAATCAGATGAAGAAATGATTAAAAGTTTATCCTATCAGCCCTAGGTTAGTACTTGTAAAACATGCGGCTTTTCGCGTTCCCGGAAGAAGAAAGAGAGCGCGGAAAGCCGGTCATTTTCCAATTTTACGGAATCGATAGCTTTATAGGAGACAATCCAGACCGCACTGTCCTGTTATAGAGAAGCATTATGGTTTTTTAAGGTTCAACAGAATTTCTGCACAAATTTTGCAAAGAAATGTATTAGGATGAACATACATACCATTATGATAAAAAAACACGTACCGCGAAAAAGCTGTGCACTATTGGAAAGCTTTATTTTTTTAAGATTAAATATATACCTTCCGTGGTATGGGTATATAAAAGGAGGGAGAGGTGATTGTTACGATGAATGGAATGATGAGTGGAAACGGAATGGGCGGAGGATTTTTTGGATTTGGGTTAATTAGTATTTTAATTATTGCGGCAATCATTTTTATCGTGGTTTGGATGATGAAACCAGATAAGAAAAAAACATCTTCAGATTCACTGGAAACGTTAAAGAAACGGCTGGCTCAAGGAGAAATAACAGAAGAAGAATATGACCGGCTGAAGAAAAAGCTGGAGCAATAAGAAGAAAAGGGATCATGAGGAGAAGAAGAGGTGAAAGGAATGAATCGAAAATGGGTAGGCTCGTTTCTTATTATAGTGTTGCTGGTTTTTGGGGGCTGGATGTTTTTTAATTCGCCCTTCAGCACCAGCAAGCAAGCATTGCCTGCAGAAGTAAAAACGGATGGCACGAGCATCCTGGACATTGGGAATCAGAAAGCGGAAGAGCGTCCAGTGAAGACGTTCAGCCTGACCGCCCAGGAGAAAGAGTGGCGGATCAATGCAGATAAACAAGTGGAAGCCTGGACGTATAATGGCACGGTCCCAGGCAAACCGCTCCGTGTGACGGAAGGGGACTTCGTAAAAGTTCATTTAAAAAATGAATTGAGCGTGCCTGTTACGATTCACTGGCATGGAATGATTTTACCCAATCAAATGGATGGAGTGCCGGGGCTGACGCAGGATGCGGTGCAGCCAGGGGAATCATTTACGTATGAATTCATTGCGAACGACGCGGGTACGTACTGGTATCATTCTCATCAGCACAGTTCCAAGCAGGTGGATAAAGGATTGTATGGTTCGCTGATTATCGAAGAGAAAGACCCTGCCTACCAAAAGGAGCAGATTTTTATGCTGGATGAATGGGCAGTCGATCAGGAAAAACAGAGTTTAACCAATATGGGTGGAATGATGATGGGATCGATGTCTGGCGATGGTGAGGCAGATACAAAGCAGATGTATGATACTTTAACGGTTAATGGAAAATCTGGAAACGCCATTGAGCCATTGCAAATGGAAGCAGGCGAAACAGCCAGACTCCGGTTTATTAATGCAGGTTATCAGCAGCACCGTTTAGTTTTTCCGGAAGGATCAATGGAAGTGATTGCTGCGGATGGAGAAAAGGTTGTGACGGATGGCACATCATCTAATATGCTGGAAATCGCTCCCGGAGAACGAATCGATGTAGCTTTCACCAGGCAGGGAGAGGAAACAGAAGTAATTGGTGAGGATCCAACAACCGAGTATGACCGGGGGATGAAAATACCAGTTGTTTCAGAGAAAGAAGCGGATAGCTTCTCTTACGATCAATTATCGATTTCTTCAGCTGCATCCCAGGAAACGGGAACCTCAAATGGAAGTGAAGAACTGTTATTTAAGGAGACCCCTGAAAGTGATGTTACCTATCATATGGATCTGAGTATGGGGATGGACATGGGAGAAGGAATGTCTTTCCAGATTAATAATAAAGTTTTTCCTGATACTCCTCTTATCCCAGTAAGTGAAGGGGATGTGGTGAAGGTGAGAATTACGAATTCGGGAAGATTAAACCACCCCATGCATTTACATGGACACAGGTTTCAGGTAGCTTCGAAAGACGGTCAGGCCTATGAAAATCCTATTGTAAAAGATCTGATTCATGTAAAACCCGGGGAAGAATATACGGTATATTTTAAAGCCGATAATAAAGGGGAGTGGCTGTTCCATTGTCACGATAATAATCATGCAGATCGTGGAATGGTAACGATCGTAGATTATCAGGGTGTGTATTCCCCTTTTAAACTAGACGGTGAACACAGCAATCAGCCTTAATATAGAAGCCAAAAGTCTGGTAAGCTTGCAGAGAAATCCCAGGTTTTTCTGCAAGCTATATGGAGAACGGAGGCTTTGTTTTCCCGTTGGAGCGGCATCTGACGTATTTAATACTTTCGTAGATATCAATTATAAACGCCAATGGTTGACTGTTCATACCTTAGGTGGGTATATTAATGGATAGGAGAGGATTTTCCCTCCTATGAAAACTGTACAAATCAGCCGGATGGAAAATATAAAAACTCTATGAAAGGATGATCATGATGCAAACTACGATTAAAGTAGAGGGCATGACCTGTGAACATTGTGAGAAAGCCGTTACAGGAGCTTTAAAAGAACTGGATGGCGTTCAGGATGTTCAAGTCGATTTGGATACGGGAAAAGTTGACGTTTCTATGAATAAAGAAGTCAGTAAAGAAGCGATGGCCGATGCCATTGAAGACCAGGGATATGATGTTGTTTCATAAGGGATAGAGAAGAAGGTAAAAGCCTAAAGATGAGCATCTTTAGGCTTTTTTACAAGCTTTTTATTCCATAAAAGGGCCGTTTAATCTTCAAATATGTTCTAACTGATTCTTCAAGTAATGGGAGCTTATCTGTAAATCAGAATGGAAAATGAACAGTAATTAAAAAAATAGAATTCTTCACAATTTCTCGATAAATTTTTGCTAGAGTAAGAGAAGACTTTTTTAAGGAGTGTATTCAATGAAGAAACAAATAGGCATCATTTTGTTTATATCAATGCTTGTCCTCGCGGCATGCAGCAGCGAATCGAAAGAGGGGGAGGGCTCAGGAGAAGGTTCTGGTAAGGAAGAAGCTGTTCAGGAGAGTACAGAATCTTTCGATGGAAGTGTAGAGCACGTCCATGGTATGGGTTATGTGGATGCGGATACCCTCGCGTACGCCGCCCATTCCGGCATCAAATTACATAAAGGCGGGGAGTGGCTCGAATCCATCCATCACAAAAATGATTATATGGGCTTTAATATAGTCGACAACGGATTTTATACCTCTGGTCACCCGGGAGAAGGAAGTGATCTTCCAAATCCGGTAGGGCTTCAAAAAGGGAAAGTGATGGAAGAAGGCTTATCCGCTCTTGCGTTTGAAGGGGAAAGTGATTTCCATGCAATGGGAGTAGGAGCCAGAAACCATGCTGTTTATGTATTGAATGAACATGCGAATTCAGAAATGGAGCAGGGTTTGTATAGGAGCCTGGATGACGGAGAGAGCTGGGAGAAGATAGCTGCCGAGAATTCAGGCGAGAAGATCTTTCAAATTGCCGTTCATCCTGATGATGAAAATAGGTTGGCGCTGGCTACGGCTTCCGGAATTTATATGAGTGAAGATGGTGGGAAAACCTTCAGCAGGATTTCAGAGGAAGGACAGGGAAGCGGTCTGCATTTTACAAAGAATCGCTTATATTACGGTCTTTATACCGGAACACCTGCTATGTTTGTCTATAAATGGGAAGATCAATCCAAAGAGAAGATCGGACTTCCTGAAATGAATGAGGATGCGGTCATGTATATTGCCAAAAATCCAGAAGAGAAGGATACATTGGCCATTTTCACGATCAAAGGAAGCAGTTATACGACTTCTGACAATGGAGATTCCTGGGAGCAGATTATAGACGAGGGCCAAACAAAATAATGCACGTGGCTTTCCCGTGAGGAAAGTAAACCCATGCACAAAAGTTAGATGTGCATGGGTTTTTAATGCGCTTGATGAGTAGGTGGCTTACTTGCAGGAGCTGAATCCAATAAGCTTCCTCCAAGTAGAAGAAACAGCGCCGCTAAGAAAATAAGGAAAGGCTTGATCAGCCACTTTTTTGATGGAATGGAATCTTCCCGAAAAGAAGCATGAAAGAATACCGGATATAACAGCAGGGAGCTTATGGAAAGGGTAATCAAAAGCTTAAGAAACATAACGGCTTCCGTGTAGGAAACCATTTCTCCTAACATAGCGCCCATCATTCCTCCCATCATTCCAGCTGTAAGGCCTTCCAGTAAAGAGACGGTTCCTAATTTCCCCGCACTTACCGCTGCCAAAGCAGCCCCGCCAAAAAATCCTAATAGAGTAGAAGAATAGAAGCTGTCTGGCAAAATAGAGCTAGCCATTAATCCAACGGTTAGACCAATAGCGGTTCCTGAGAACATGGATATGACCATACGCTGGCTGTGAGATAGAAAGTCACACCATTTTCTCGTTAGACGGAAAGAGCTGATAACGGTTAACAGCAATGCACCTAGAACAAACAGGTGAAAGTCACTCATTTATATCCTCCTCTTCTATATGTCTTGTCCTTATTTAATGTATGAAGGAATGAAATGAATTATTTAGTTTCAAGGTGTTCAAGATTGAAGAAGTTGCTATTCAGAACTTGAGATGGCTCTCTTCCTCAAAGTTCTCAAACTTTGGGGATTTCTTAATATAAGCATCGGTTTTTATTGAAACCCGAAGACATACCTGCTCGTATAATGAACAATTGTATATCCATATTGGGCATACAATGGAAGGAGGAGGGGTCATATTGAAAAAGGTGTACGGCTGTTTTTTCATCGTGGGTATGTTGTTATTGAGCGGGTGTTCGTTCCTGGAAGGGGTGAACAACTCTTTGAATTACGTCAATGAAGCAACGGAGTACGCAAATGAAGTCAGTACGTTTACGAGTGAAGTTCCTTCTCTTGCTGAACAAGCCGTGATGGATCAGCAGGCGGCAGATGAATTGGAAACGCGTCTTGAAGAGATGAAAGCGAATATTGAAGAATTTAATGAGCTTGATGCCCCGCAGGCTGGAGCAGACCTGCACCAGCAGGTGGTGGAACGAAACAATCAGGCACTCGATGGGATTCAGATGTATTTAGACAATATGGAGAATGGTAAGCTGGATGCCTCGGTGATTGAGAATACCGAAGTTTTCCAGTCATTGAGAGAAATTACTGAGGTGATTGATCAGATTAAGCAATTGGGTGAATAAACAGGGAGGAAACCCGTCTCCTTTTGTTGAATAGTGGGGAGAGGGGGACACACTGGATGAAAAATGTGACTGTAAAAAAGGTATTATATAATGAAGATCACAACGAAGTGGCGTTTTCTAAAGGTTTATTATTAATTGATGATGTTGGACCACTTGTGAACTGGACGGTCAGTTTAAACAAGGTACAGGATATCAGTTTCTTTGCGGATCTCCAAAAAGAAAGAAAGCATCTTCATTTGAGCATAATTGGGGCAGAAGGAAAGACGTTTCAGGGAACCGCAGCGGTTGATCTGATTCCGGATCAACGCACGGTGCTCATGGTCGCAAGGGGCGAGTTGAAGCAAGTAAGATGATTATAATATATTACGGGAAACGCTAAACTTAAGCGTTTCTTTTTTTATTTTTTGAATCTTTTAAAGGTTATGGTTGATATTTGAACAATTTGAACAAATGTCCTATGGGGACAGCCAGTCTTTGAGATCAGCTTCTAACCTTTCCGTACTTTACGAATTTTCACCTCATAAGCACGGCTGCTTTCATCGAAAACTTCATAGTAGAGAGCCCCCCATCACTCATATAGATATCAAGTTAGACCGTCAAATAAGTTCACAAATGGTAGATCATGAGTCATCTCCTTAACATTGGACATAAAAAAACTCCTATAAAAGGAGAGATCTATTTTAATTGTTTTTTTTCTCTCTTAAGGTTACGGAACAGGCCAATCATAGTAACGATTCCAAATACAAAAATGAATCTTGATGTTTCATCGATCCCAGAAAACACAAGGGAAACTAGAAGTAAAGCTATAATTCCTATAATCACATACGACGTGACTACCTTTCCGACTTTCTTTTCAAATAAAAGAAATACACTGAGAAATAGTAAAAAACCAGCTATCTCAATAATAAGCAACAACCTATCATCCTCCGATCTTATTATCGTTTATATGCATAGATTTTAGATGGAGCTCATCTAAAGACCAAAACTGAATCTCGACAACTTCCATTATTTCTTAAATCTCTATATAGATATTGATTTCCTGTGGAGATGAGTATGCCAGCTAAAGATGATGGTTGGGCACCAGGAATGTAACATAAGTGCTCAATAAATAGTCCTCGCGCCCTCTTTTTGAATTAATTCCTGTTCGCATGCACCCTCAGCTCCCAGACAAACAAACTGATACCGGCGAGCAAAGCCACGATCCCTCCAATGAGCAGGCCGCTTGGGGTATAGACAAACATATACCGAAGAAATTCTTCTCTTCCCCACGTTTCTGCCCCGATTCCTCCAATCGCTGCACAAATAAAAAGGACGGCAAATAAGAAAGCTGCTAAAAATAGAAACGAAATACCTGTGTAGATTCGATTGATCACGTTCTTTTTCTCCCTTATGTTGAAAAGTATTATTTATTATCATTAAATTCTTCGCCACCCTACTATTTTCCTTTTTTTAGAAAACCATTTATTCAATTACATAAGAGGTATAAAAGGTCTAGTCAAAAAAGCCGATATATAGAAAAGAGGAAACGTACATAGGGGGAACATGAGATGAAGAAATTTAAGTACAAAATGCTGCTGGCCTTTGGAGTTGTCTTATTTCTGGCTTTTGCAGGGATGGGATCTTACAATCTCTACACGAATTACCAGCATAGTAAGCAGCAAGTAGAGAGTTACGAGACGAATCTATTAGAAGCTTTCGATTTACGGATTAAAAATGAAGTGAATACGGCTATGTCTTTGCTTCAATCCGCCTACAGCCAGTATAAACTGGGAGAAATGTCTGAGCCGGAAGCCAAGGAATTAGGCAGGAAGCTCGTAAAGGAGCTTCGCTACGGGAGTGATGGCTATTTCTGGATTGACGGTATTGATGGAGAGCTGATCGCGCACCCGATGTTACCGGAGAAGGAAGGCAGCAACCGTATCGACATTCAGGATCCGGAAGGCACCTATTTGGTTCAGAATATTGTTTCGGCTGCCACAGAAGGTGGGAATGGCGGCTATTCAGAGTACATGTGGGAGAAGCCGGGAGAAGAGGATCTGGTGGCTAAGCGTGCCTATTCAGAGTTATTTGAGCCGTGGAATTATATTGTCAGTACCGGCAATTATACAGATGAGATTGATGCCCTGACCGCTCAAAAAGCAGACGAGTATAATCAGAAAATGGTGCGTGACATGCTGGTGGGCGGGGGAATTGTGGCCGTACTGCTTCTTCTTTCCGCGATACTTGCCCTTCTATTCAGCAATCGCATCTCGAGAAAGTTAACGGAAATGACAGAGCATGTGAATCAGGTAGCTAATAAAAATCTTGAAGTAGAGGATTTATCTACTCGCAGTCGGGATGAATTTGGCGAGCTCAGCCACGCCATTAATCAAATGACGATGAACCTGCGCCATATGATCGGTAATGTCTCAGATGCTTCCAAACACTTGTCCCAGCAGAGCGAAGAGCTTACGCATTCGGCTGATGATGTTCAGCAGGGTAGCAACCTGATTGTGCACACCATGGAGGAATTATCAGCAGGGGTAGAGTCCCAGGCTGATTACACAACGAGTCTGGCTGAATCAACGGATAAATTGGTCCAGCGCATTCAGCATGCCCAGGAAATGGGAGACTCCGTCTATACTCATTCCACACAGGCGATGAAAATGTCGCAGGTAGGACGGACAATGATGAAGCAATCCGTCGAGCAGATGCACGCGATCGATGAGATTGTGAAAAGCTCCGTTACGAAGGTAAAAGGACTGGATGCCCAGACGAAGGAAATCACTAAAATTGGCAGCGTGATTAAAGATATTGCGGACCAGACCAATCTGTTGTCCTTGAATGCGGCCATTGAAGCGGCAAGAGCAGGGGAGAGCGGAAAAGGATTTGCCGTAGTGGCCGAAGAAGTAAGGAAGCTCGCCGACCAGGTCGCTCATTCTGTCGTGGATATTAACCAGATTGTTGCAAACATTCGAGAAGAGTCTACGTATGTATCCGATTCTTTAACAACGGGATATGAAGAAGTGAATAAAGGTACTCAGCAAATTAATGCAACGGAGGAAAGGTTTGAAAGTATCCATACGTCGGTATCCGGGATGGTGGATCAGATTCAGCAGATCTCTGCCAATCTTACCGAAATTACAGAGGAAAGCAGCGAAATGAATCAGTCCATCGCCGGCATCGCTGCTTTATCGGAAGAGTCAGCGGCCGGGGTGCAGCAGGTTACAGCATCCGCTCAGCAGTCTAACAGTGCGATGGAAGAAATATCTTTAAGCACGAAGAAGCTTTCGCAGCTCTCAGAAGACTTGAACAGTCAGGTGAATGAGTTCCATTGGAAGGAAGAAGCCGAACCAGAATTAGAAAAAGAGGAAGAGCTCGCAGTGGAGCATCCTCCGATTGAGAAGGCTGGTTAATGATTTAAGGATACAACGTGGAAAAGTGTATGGAACAATAAAATGAAACTGCAGGCGGGTTCGATTATTTCATAAAAGGAATCGAACTGCCTGCAGTTTTTTATGATAGATATTGAAAGATGAAACCTCCACTTTACCAGTGGAGGAAGTAGAGGTCGTAATGATATCTAGTCGCTCTGATTTTTTATTTCTTCTGCTTGTTTTTCAGCCATCCAATAAAGAAGCTCTCGTTCCTCAGGCTTTAGCTGACGATCGAGTTTTTGTTCAAATTCTTGAAGAAGCTGGGTGTAGATCTCTTGGTGCTGACTCATGGTTAAAACTCCCCCTCGAGCTTGTTAAATTTGGATGGTCCAGAAAGTAAATTTAAAATTGATGTAATATTACACGTCTGTTTGCGTTGAATATATCATAATCTACCATCTGGCTCAATCTATTTATTTACAAATTGTGACTTTTTTTATTTAAGGTGGTCTACAGGCTTCGTGGATTCTTGCAGCAGCATAAATCCAGCGCGCATTATTATTCTACCAATAAGGAAATTTATATTAGGAAACGAATGTGCGAAAAATCACCTGTATGGTAAAAAAATCGGTTCAGAAGAAGATCATAGCTTCTCCTGAACCGATTTTATTATTTTTGCAGCACCTGAAGAGCCTGTTCTGTGGTGGAAAGAGCCTCTCCGTGCAATCTTGCTGTAGTTGCGGCTATCTTTTTCCCAATTCTTCTTCTTTGATCCAGCATTCGCTGCGCTTCCTTGAACAAAAGATGTCCGTCCCAATTTTCCGCTGCTACGTGCCATCCGTTATCCAGCTCATACATAGCAGCGAAGGAATCAATTTTCGGATCATAGGAGAGCGGAAGGAACGGTGTATGACTTACGGCTGCGAAAATGAGCGCATGCAGACGCATTCCGATCAGAAGTTCTGATTCGGCGATCCGCTCGAGCTTTTCTTCGATGGAGTCCTCTCCCGGGGCGACGACGGCCGATTCGGTCATATGCAGTTCTACGAGTTTTGCGAAGCGTTCATCCTCCTGCCCGTGCATCGGAACAAATAGAATCGAGAAACCTTGCTGTGCCAGCTGATCACAGGCAAAAGCAAGCTTTGGAATATAAGATTCGGATGCACTCCAGGAGCGAACACTGACCGCGATCTGATGCTTTTTCTGTACAGACGGGGCTTCATAGCCAAAGACCGCATCGGGCACAACGGAGCAGTTCTGCTTCACGCCAAGCGATTCGAGACGGTGCTTAGAGTCCTGGTCGCGAACAGTCAGCCCGTCGACACGATTCAGGGTGTATGTGGTCAGTTTTTTTCCAACCAGCTGGTTAAACGGTCCCATTCCCTGGGCATAGACAAATACAGGTTTGCCGAGCCACTTCGCCATGTTGATAATCGTAGTATAATAGACGATCGACTTTGGACCAGTCGCATCCTGCAGGAGACTGCCGCCGCCTGATATCAGGCCATCACTTGCCTGCAGTACGCGACGGATGTCACGGAAGTTCCAGCGGCTGACGGTTTCGACTCCATAGGTGGTCGTGGTATGGATGAGATCATCCGAAAGCACCGTAATGCGAATACCAGGGTGGAGGGTGCGAAGCTGTTTAATCATGGAGGAGAGAATAGCTTCATCTCCTGTATTGTGAAAACCGAAATAACCGGATAACACGACGTGCATCATTATCACTTCCTTTTCTTTTTTATGTAAAGTTTCTGTGTTGATCGTAAAGATAAGCTTCCGTTTGTTAAGCTTCTATATATTGGTTATGAGGATGGTCCTACAGGGGACGATTTCGCTTTCCGTGGGCATGTGGTAAGCTTCCTCAGGCTTCGCCTTCCGGGATCTTACCGATCATGTTCATCCCACAGGAGTCTTCATCGTCCCCCTCCGGACCTTGCCGAATCAGAAACTCGAAACCACTTAAAATATCTTCTTCTTGATGAGCAAAAAGAACATGTGAATATGGCTGTTTTCATACTAAAAAGATGTGAAATAGCCTGTCATATAAGCATTCCAGGCAGGTTATGCTGGAAAGGAACTTCTCTTTTTGAAGAATCCGTTCCCCCATATAAAGCGAGTTATTTCCCCACCAACCATATACCTATTAAGTAACGGACCCAAGTTATCTCAAAACTGGGTATCACACAATCCAATTCTATAGCTTAATAAACTATTCAGGAACATCACCCATATGGTTTATTTGAATCTACTTTTATTAAAAATCAGCTTGTAGATTCCTATTGCGAGCAGGCCGATCAGATAGCCGAACACGATACTGTAGCCTGTCCGGAGCAGGGAGATGTGAAGCGGAATGTGCAGATGGGTGAACGTATTCACGATCGACATAAACCCGATTACCCCAGGTACAAGCAGGATTTTGCCAATACGCTTAAACCGGGGGAGGACGGCCAGGGCTAACAGATAAGCTGGAAAGCCTAGGAGAAACTCCTTCGACCGCGGCCGTGCATAAAGCCATTCCTCAAGCTTCGTGCGGAACCACAACTCAACTTCACTCACGGCCTGGCTATTCCCACTTCGCAGCACATAATACACCGCTGCTGCGCCTGCGAGCGCAATAAGGATCACGTGCCAGCCTTTCAAAGACTCTTTCACTTCTTTAAACGTCAGTCCCCACAGCGCATAAACGCCAAAGAAAAGCAGAGGCACGACATAAAGCAATTTGACTCCCCGGAACAGGACGATTCCTGTTAAGAACTCCGTGCCGTTAAGCAAAGCAATAATAATCACAATTCCGGCCAGGCTAATCCCCAGCGCTTTCACATAGGATAGGGTAATATCCTTGATGCGGGTGCTGCCGTGAGACGTGGCTTGGACCGCATAAATCGGAGTGACCAGCCCCACTCCAAGAGCAAATCCCTGGAGGAAAAGAAGAGAATCCGTCATCAGATAGGCGATCATAAGCCCAAGCGATGCGAAGGCAGCAAGCCATCCGAGCAACTGGTAATGAAAAATGGAGACGAGCGCTTGATAGATAAATAGAATTCCTGCCAGAAACGCTGCGAGATTTGCCCATAGCGGTGGTGAGAAGTCTTTCCACCCATCAGCTTCATGTAATTCAAAAGCGGACGGCATGGCATCGGTTATGTTTTCTAAATAAGTAATCGTATGATTCAGGGGATCAGCTTCCATAGAAGAGAGCAGGATCGAGCGCTGATTGCGTTCTTTTACGGCCCGCAGCGTGCGGTCCACTTTTTCTTCTACAGTCTGGTGGCCGTGCAATAAATCCAGGTTATGCATGCGAACCACGTTGTAGTTCAGATCAGCTGTAAATTCCTTAAAGCCTTGAAGCCGCTGAAACTCGGTAAAATAGACGCCTTCTGCTCCTTCTGAAAGAATGCCGGCTAACTCGTCCATAGCGGATGAATTAGGGTAGCCGGGAGCATTATCCCCGCTTATATGTACATAGTCTGCTTCATCCTCATAATAGTGAACAGCGGCCTCCAGCTGACGTTTCCAATCTTCAGGACTGTTGGCGGCTACGGAAACAATCACGTCCAGTTCTGCTCTTTTAATTTTAGAAACGGCATCTTCTGGAAGAGAGGCGTCCTTCATATCTACAAGCACAGAGGTGAGACCAGCTGCCTGCAGCTCCTGAAGAACAGACGGAAGAGAGCTATCCGTTTCTGCCATCTCCTTAATATGTTTATAAGGAAGCACGAGCTCGTAGTCATCCTGTGCCCTTTCGATAGAGGAGCGTTCATATAAACTGGGGATCGTTGCCGTGAGTAAAAGAATGATAATGATCCAGAGGACACGTGATTTGTTCATGGATGGGCCTCCTTTCTTAACTGAGATATTTTCCGAACATCGGCATGCGCTTCAGTGTCTCACGATCGATGGCCTTTAAGACATACAGGCACCCGATATACGCGATACCGCCGACCACGATGGCAAGCAGGGAGTAGATAAGGGCTTCCCATCTTCCCCAGTCAGCCACGGAATAATATAGAACCGGCAATCCGACGAGGATCCCCATTACAAGAGAGGAGCCGATGATTTTCATGTCGCTCGTGGATAAGATGGTAAATGAGATGTATCTGACAATGAATAAGGTGTTCACGATGGCCAGAAGCACGTAGACAATCAGAGTAGAGAGACCGGCACCTTCAAGCCCCAGCCATCCAACGAGCCACAGGTTGAGAAAGACTTTACTAATCACTCCGGCGATAATAATGATTGCCGCTTTTCGAGCAAAATCAAGACCCTGCAGAATACCGGTACCTACAATCGTAAGCGAAGTGAACACAGAGCTTACGCCGAGTATCGCGATGACGTAGCTGCCTTCTGCATTCGTGAACAGGGCGACGTTTAACGGAATAGCGAGAGCGGCGAGTCCCATTGCTGCCGGCCAAGAAATCAGATTCGTAAGCCGGTGGGTTACTTCAATCGTGGAGCGCATATCGGCTCGATCGCCTTCCTTTTTCTTCGCGGTCAGCAACGGTACGAGCGGAAGAATAATGGATGTCGCAAACACCGTGGCAATCTGGACGAGAGACAAGCCGCGCCCATAAATTCCGTACAGGTACGTAATGGAAGGGGATGCCTCTCCATGATGTCGGTCCAGACTAAACGGGATCGTAAACGAATCGACAAAATTAAGCAAAGCCATTGTCACGGTACCAATGGCGATCGGAATAGAAATCCGGAGAATGGTGCGGCTCCACGTTTTGAAATCGTGTATCGAATAGGATGTGCTTTTTTGAATACGCTGCGGAGATTTTACATACGTGAAGCGCAAGTAGATGAACGACGCGATCACTCCGAACAGAGATCCCGCCATGATCCCTCCAGCAATCCATTCATTGGAGAAGGACAGGCGAGTCAATATGTATGCGATAAGCAATACAAGCGCTGCACGGAAGAATTGCTCGAGCACCTGGGAAATCGCGGTCGGATTCATTTGATCAAAGCCTTGGAAATAACCCCGGTAAACAGCCATATACGGAGCGATTAACAGTCCGGTCGCAACTAGCAGCAGGGCTGGTTCGGTTTCCGGTCCTCCGAGTAACTCACTGATAGGAGAAGAGAATACAGCGATCAGGGTAAAACTGACCAAACCAAATAAAAGACCGAGAATACTAGCGGTCACGTAGATGCGTCGAATATGTAAGTGGTTTTCTTCCGTACGGGCTTCCGCAATCAATTTGGAGATGGCAAGTGGAATGCCGGCGACGGATAAGATAAGCGTGACCATATAGACGGGATAGACCAGGGTGAAGATTCCAAGCACTTCGTCCCCGGCAATATTTTGGAGTGGAATACGGAATAAGCTGCCCAGTATCTTCGAGAACAGGGCAGCCAGAGTTAAGATGAAGGTGCTTTTTAAAAAGGTTGATTGACTCATAAGGAACGCTTCACTTTTTGACGAATGACGTGGTATGAAAACCGGGGAAGAGCAAGCATTCTTTTCCAGCGTGTCGGCTGCTGCAGAAGCCGGTAAAACCATTCGAGGTTTTTGTTCTGCCAGCTGAGCGGAGCTCGTTTTACTTTACCTGCGATGACGTCAAAGCTGCCGCCGACACATAGGAAGACACCTTTATTAAACTGGTCAATATGCTCTGCGATCCAGTTCTCCTGCTTAGGAGCCCCCAGAGCGACAAAGATGAGATCTGGTGAACTTTGCATTATTTCCTCGGAAATAGTGTTATGATTCCAGTCGAAATATCCATCATGAGAGCCGACGACCTGGATGTGAGGATAGAACTGTTCGATATGTTTCTTCACTTCCTCCAAAGTATCCCGTTGGGCTCCCAGCAGATAAATCCGGTAATGGTTCAGGTCGGCTAACTTTAGCATCTCGATCATAACATCATATCCCGTCACTCGTTCAGGGAGGGTTTGACCTAATAGACGGGAGGCTTTCACAATACCAATACCGTCTGCGGTTATGTATGTAGCACGGTGAAGACTTTTCATATAAGCCTCTTCTTGATTGGCGCGCATGACAATTTCGGGATTCGCGGTTATGACGAAAGATTTTTCGTGTTTTTGTATATGCTGATTCAGCTGTTCGACAAGTGTCGAATGGTTCGTTATTGAGAATGGAACACCCAAAATGTTAACGTGCTTCATGATATGATGAGACTCCTTTAATTTACACATTCCTACCCCCTTAATATAACATAAAAAAGGAGCAACCATATAGCGGTTGCTCCTTTGTAATGGGAATGAAATCATTCACTAAGCGGTAAATTTCTGAGACTATTTCCATAGGCGGAGTAGCCATGGCTGTAAACAAACGCATTCTCATAGGTGCTGGATTCGAAATTTTTTGGCGAAATTTGATACCACGTACCCAGACCGTCGGTTTCGCTCACAATTTGTACGGTCTCGCCTGCTTTAGGAAGCGTATAAAGTTTTTCAGCTCCTGCGTCAGCTTCGGCACGCACATTTACATAGGTGGTAATTGTTTCAGCAAGATCGTACGCTGCATTTTCTTTCGGTGTACCATATTTACGGCTTAAGTACGAATCGGCACGGTACATATGGCCGGCAATTTTCTGTCCCCAGTACACATCAGAAGCGTAATACACGTTCATCCCTGAGCTCTTATTGCCGAGATGAGCACCTCTTGCTTTCCACGAATTGGAGTCAAAGTAGCCGGGCACGATGAATTCAGAAGCTGCAGCCAGAATTCCTTTTTCATAGCTTTCGTACGTCCAGGCATCTTCGTAAGGGTTACCGTCATTGGCACCAATTCCGAAGAGATTGTTTTTGTCGCGGGCAATTTTACTTTTACCCCAATTACTTTCGTGAATGGCATGCGCCAGCAGGTAAAGAGCATTTGTTCCGTGCAGTTCCTCTGCTTTCTTGAAAGCATCTCCAGTTCCAATCAGCGGGCTGTCCGGTACTTCAGAAGCGATAAATTCATCGAGCTGATCTCCGGTATAAGAGGTTTTGGTATAAAGAGGCATGCGGTTGAAGTATTGATGGGCTTCGCCTGCTTTACTTCCATCTTCGGTGTAGAAGGTGCTGCCGTTATAGCTGTAATACTTCTCGCCCGTCTTCATGAACGACGGTGCTGCGCCGTATTTATAAGCAGCCGATCCTTCTGTAAGAGAATTATAGATTCTGTGATACAGATCTCCATCCTTCTCGTAGTAATAAGAGCGATCTTTGACCAAGTGATGCGGCGTGAGGTTTATCTTACCGGCATCCACATAGCCCGTAGTATCTGCTAGCTTAATCTTCAAGGTATCTTCGTTGATCTCCAGTAATTCCACTTCAACACCGGACGTCATATATGTAAGCGAACGACTTAAATCACTAGAATCGTAGAGAACCGTGTAGGCATTGGATACGGCATTTCCTTCATTCATCCACACAATGTTATTTCCTTTCAATACGACTTGATCATCATCAGCGTTGCTGACGGCTTCTTCATAGGTTTCATAGTCATCCTGAACGACTGGATCCTGATCGGGAGACAAGCTGACCACTTTATAATCCAGCTCTTTCGGAGGTTCCAACACGTTCATTAACCGGTTGATAACGGCTGCCGTTTCTCCGCGTGACGTTTCGTCTTTAGGAGCAAAGAACAGCGTACCGTCTGCATGCTGCTTTCCGCTGATAATCTCCAGGTACGTTAATCTTTCCACGGATTCGACCGCGTAATTCGAAATCTCTTCATTATCGGCAAAAGCTAAAGGCTTTCGTTCTGAGACGACGTTTTTCGCCTTGGCTGCATTAATCATCATCATCGCCATGTCCTGTCTGGTGATAACCTTGTTTGGTTGGAAGTCTCCACCCGGGTAACCATTGACCAGCCCATTATTATAGGCGATCATAATCGGCTCGAAATACCAGTCATCAGGTTCGACATCTGTGAAATATTCCTCCGGTAATTCTCCATCACCCATCTGTAGGTCTAACGCCCCGTTAAGGAAAACGGTAAACTCTGCTCGCGTGACCGAGTTACTAGGTCTATAGGTACCGTCATCATATCCACTCATGATCCCGGCTTCAATCAAAGCACGCAGATCATCTTCGAATGGGGTTCCTGTAATATCATCTTCCGCAAAAGCTGTCGAGACCACTGAGGTTAAAGCTAAAAATACGACAAAAATCGACATGATTACCTTCTTCATTCATCACCCTCCTAAATTCATTCTTTCCTAATCTATCAGAATAAATTGGAAATGAATAGGTGAAAAAGAAAGTTTTAGAAATTTTGAGAAGGTAAAAAAGGCTTAGAATCAAGGTTTCCTACCCCGTGTAAATTTATTTAAAACTTTTTTTAAGCATCTTTTACAATAAATGAGACTATTTTACTATAAAACTTCTACCGACAGGTTTCGATATTAGTAAAGACGTGCCGGTAGTAATTAATACAATTTTTGACATAGCAATCACTCAACCAGTTCGAACATCGAAATAAGGAGGAAATGCGATAACCGATAGATTCTAGCAATGGTCTCTCTGTCCCTCTCTGACAATGGTTTACTAAATTATTTAAGAAGGAGCATGTTGAATATGTTGAGAAAAGTCTGCAGTCTGCTGTTTGCCCTGATCGTAATGACATTCGTTACCATTCAATCGACGGATAAGGTGTATGCGGCCTTAACGGATATCCCGGACAAATATGCCAGTGAGATCAATTACTTAATCCAGCAGGAAATTATTTTTGGTTACCCGGATGATACGTTTAAACCGAAAAATGCGGTTACCCGTCAGGAAGCTGCAACGATGATTGGAAGATCGCTGGATTTAGAGAACAATCGTCAAAATACGGTCTTCCCAGATGTGACAGAGGAACATTATGCTTCCGGATACATAGCAGCAGCTGCTGAAGAAGGAATTATCAGTGGATATGCTGACGGAACATTTCATCCCAATGAAAAAGTAACACGCGCTCAAATGGCCACATTGATCGCCAGAGCATTTGACTTAAACGAAACGAGCAGCCACTCGTTTACAGACGTATCAAAGAGTGCCTGGTATTACACCCCGATTAATAAAGTAGCTACTGCGAAAATTACCGTTGGCTATCCAGACGGTACATTCAAGCCAGGCAAGGATATTACGAGAGAAGAATTCTCTGTTTTAATGGCACGTGCCATGGACGGGAATGTTGATTCAGTAGGCCAGGAGTCAGAGCCTGAACCAGACCGTACCGAAACGGTCATTGGTGAGAAAATGGTTACCACAGATGGTTTGAATGTACGTAAAGGACCAGGAACTAGCTATGATGTAGTTGGAAAATACTCCGATGGCGAGGAAGTAAAAGTCCATGAAGAAGAAGGAAGCTGGAGATACGTTTCCGGCGATGGTATAGAAGGGTATGTACATAGTGCCTACTTAGCCGATATTCCAAAACCAGTCATCGCTGAAAAAATTGTAACAACGGATAACTTAAATGTAAGAAAAGGACCAGGCGTTAGCTACGATATCGTTGGAAAGTACTCCGATAATCAGGAAGTTGACGTGCATGAAGCGGATGGAGACTGGAGACTGGTTTCCGGAAATGGCATAGAAGGATATGTACATAGTGCTTACTTAGCTGACATTCCGAAGCCTGTTATTGCTGAAAAAATTGTAACGGCCGATTCTTTAAATGTACGTAAAGGACCAGGAACCAGCTACGACGTGGTTGGACAGTTTACTACCGGAGAAGCGGTGGACGTTCATAAAGAAGAAGGAAGCTGGAGACTGGTTTCCTCAGGAAGTGTGGAAGGTTACGTTCACGAAGCGTATTTAACGGACAAACCAAGTGTAAATCGCACCGTAGCTATTGATGCCGGACATGGCGGGCATGACCCGGGTGCTTCTGGACACGGAATGCTCGAAAAAGACTTAGTGCTGGATGTAGCCCTTAAAGTAAGAGATTACTTGAAGGATACAGGCATTGACGTAAAAATGACCAGGGACAGCGATTATTACCTGACACTTGGCGGACGCGTTGATAAGGCGGAAAGATTAGGATCCGATACCTTTGTCAGTATTCACGCGAACTCCTTCATGGAAAGTGCTAACGGAGTAGAAACTTACTATCATGCTTATGGGTTAAATGATCGTGAGTATAAGAGCCTAAAACTTGCTACCTATATTAATGAGAGACTCTATCGTGAAATGGATATGAGTAATCGCGGCGTAAAAAATGCGAACTTCCAGGTGATCAAATATACTAGTCTACCATCTGTATTGACGGAAATCGGCTTTGTTACGAATGATGAGGATGCGGCCAAGCTGAAAACGCAAAATTATCGTCATAAAGCAGCCAAAGCTATTGCAATGGGGATTGTAGAATATTACAATTGGAGAGAATAATAATGTAAGAGCGGCCAAATTTTGGTTCGCTCTTTCAATTATTTGTCAGCAGTGAGCACTTTGGAGGAGGAAGATCTATTGAAAAAGTTAATGGTTGTCATGGTGTTACTGGTTTCAGGGGCTTTGGGTACGCCTTCTGCTTCTCTGGCAGCTTCTGATCAAGATTCAGAAGGGGGAAAAATGGAGCGCGTGGTGATTCAGTATAAGGAAGAAATTGATTTAAATGTACTGAAGAATATCCCGCACACCATTCATTACCGTTATGATTCTCTTAATTCTGTAGCGGTAACGATACCAGGCAATAAGATTTCTGAGTTGAAGGGTGAAACTGCAGTCAAATCAATTGAAGAAGACGGCCAAGTACAGGTAAGTTTCCAGGAATCTTCCTGGGGAACTGAGACAGTGAAAATGAATCAATCAAGATCTATGGGGCTGTCGGGCGAGGGGATTAAAATTGCTATCCTGGATACCGGGATTGCAAGTAAACATCCTGATTTGAATGTAGCCAAAGGAATCAGCTTTGTGCAAGGTACCAAGGGTTATGAAGATGATAATGGTCACGGAACACACGTTGCTGGAATTATCGCCGCCCAGGATAACGAGATTGGCACCATAGGCATCGCTCCTGATGCCGAGATTTATGCGGTGAAAGTGCTCGACGAAAAAGGAAACGGAATGAATTCAGAAGTTGTGGCCGGTATTGATTGGGCCATTGATCAAGATGTAGATATTATTAATTTAAGTCTCACATCCTGTAAACCTTCTGATCTCACAAAAAATGCAATTAAGAAAGCTAGAAATGCAGGGGTACAAGTCGTAGCGGCTGCAGGTAACAAAGATGTATGCGTATCTGAAAATATTGATGACATTCTTTATCCGGCACGCTTTCCAGAAGTCGTGAGTGTAGGCGCTGTTACGAAGAAGCTGGATGGTTCAGATTATACGTATGATGGACCTTCTCTTGATTTCACAGCTCCTGGCGCAAGAATAGAAAGTACTTATATTACAAACGATGAATATCCAACCGGCTATGCAACCATGAGTGGATCTTCAATGGCCGCGCCGCATGTAACGGGAGTGCTTGCCCTCTATCATCAACTATTCCCTGAGTTGTCCAACTCAGAGATAGAGTCCCTTCTTGCTGCTAACTCTCTTGATAAAGGAGCAGCTGGGAAAGACAATACTTACGGATACGGGGTTGCGCAAGCGCCAACCACACCTTTTAAAGATTTTGACAGAAGTCATTGGTACAGCAGTGCTGTTGAAAACCTTTCACTAGGAAACTTAATTAGTGGTTATGCCGATGGCACGTTTAAAGCGAAACGATCCATTACGCGAGAAGAAGCCGTAGCCATGGTAGGGCGTGCGCTGCAGCTGAATGGAGAAGAAAGAGCGACGGATTTCCCTGACGTAAGTCCAGGTTCATTCGGTTCCGGCTATATTTCTGCCGGTACTTCTTCAGGATTCATCTCCGGTTATACGGATGGAACATTCCGTCCGAAGCAGGCCATTAACCGTGCAGATGTAGCGATGATTATTGATCGTGCGTTTAATGTGGAAGGATCTTCTTCTGAAAGATTCAGTGATGTGAGGGAAGATGCTTACTATTATGAAAGTGTGAATGATTTGAAAGCAGCGGGATTCATTTCCGGCTATCCTGATGGAACGTTCCATCCTTCAAATGAAATTACACGTGCTGAGTTTTCTCTGATTCTTTCGAATGTGATGAATCAATAGTTTGCTAGATTACGAGTGTATAAAGCAGAAAACCCTGAAACCTTCTTATAGGTTTCAGGGTTTTTTTATGGTTCCAGCTGTTACCTCCTGGTTTTTCAGATAATCCCCCAGTAACAAAGCTACCTTCTATCTGAATGACGGTAGTGCTCTTTACGCCAGAGCATAAAACCTAATTGACCGATCGTGCTGCCTATAAAGATTCCGATAAAAGAAGGCCCATCCACTTCAAATCCGTTTAAGATATAAGAGACCATACCGCCTAGTAGTCCACAAATAACTGGATAGAGGATAAGTTTCCATTTGCCCAACATAAAACACTTCCTTATTGTATAGAGGGCACCTGTGCAATATCATTCCAGGAATCCTTCTCCTAACTGACGGTGCGAATAAAAATTATGAATCTGCCTCTCTATTTTCTCTCCATAATCTTTCTTTATTTGGTTTCGTATCATCCAACAAAAAACCAGCCCAGTTCAGTTCTAGTTTATCGGTCGTTTCCTGCCAGTATAGAAGGCGATTATAGTAATCATTGATCTTGCCGCTCACTGGTCCGTGAAAGTGATCTTTCCCGTATTTATGAACCATGGATGTTAATTCGTAAATGGGCAGGCCTAAAGCGTGTGTTTCCACATGTACCGTTGCTCCAGCATGACCAATTGCCTGACATAAAGTGCCGTATTCAAGGTCATCGATTTCTTTTGCAACGGCATGAGAGTCTAAGATCGCCCTCTTGGCTATGGGCATTTTAATGTCACCTCTTGCCCATTCCTCACAACGCTCTAAACAGGTCCTTGGCCGCCGTTCATCGGGATATTTGGCTTCAAATTGAGCTAAAGGTAATTTTGCGCAATCTAACGCCCAAAGGACGAGAGTTCTATGATTCTGGAGTTGAATAAGTTCTTTTAATTCTTGCAAACACTGGCTATCACGTGAAAACAATAGTTTGTTTCTTTTCTTTATTTTCACTTCTACATCGGAAAACATTCGCCTTAAGCCCCTTTCTCCTACTGATTATTTAACGGTACGGCTCTTTAATCATAAAAAATTATTATATCCGTGAATAAAGCTCTTAGTTAATTACTAAAGTATAGCTTGTTTTTAAAAGAGCAAGCAAATCTATTATGGAAGTTCAAAAATCGATTTAAATTTAAAAATATCAATCTTTTCTTGAATTCCGGTAAAAAAATTGTAAAATTTTAAGATTTTAGAGGAATTTTATGGACAATCGTGTAAGATTTATAGTGTAGGGCTTTTTATCAAATGGGGGAGGAAAGTAGAGTACATATAGACTATTTGCCACGGTCGTTCAATAGAAAGCCAGATTTATAAATTGAAGGAGGAGTTTCATAAAAATGAAAAAGCTACATAGCAAGTTTGTTGTATCTTCCATGGGTGCCGCTCTAGTAGCGTCCGCTTTAACTCCAGCTGTTAGTATTTCCGCAGAAGAAATATTCCCGGATGTCCAGGAGGATCATCCCTATTATGAAGTCATTCACCAGCTGGCAGACGCCGGCGTTGTAAAAGGGTATGAAGACGGGACGTTCCGTTTAGGGAACTCGGTTACGCGGGCGGAAGCTTCTCTTATGCTTGCCAAAATTCTGGATCTGAATCTGGATGCCGATCCGGCTCCTTATCCAGACGTTAACCAGGACCACTGGTATGCGGATGCGGTTAATGCCCTTCATGAATCTGGAATTATCCACGGGATGGACGATGGCACTTTTGCTCCACAAGCCAAAATGTCCCGTGCTGAATTTGCGCAGATTATTATGGAAGCCTATGAAATTGAACCGGAAGAAGCCGGCCATCCCTTCAAGGATGTAGAGGAAGGCGAATGGTATGAAACGGCTATTGAAACGCTTTATGCTAATGGTTTAATTGTAGGACAGGATGAAAACCATTTCGGTCCTGATGCGGATGTGAAGCGTGGAGACTTCGCCTGGCTTCTAGCGAATACAGACTATGAATTTGGCACAAAACTGCCGAAGCCATCGGATTTCGATCTTTCGCTTATGCACACCAACGACACGCATGGTCACTTAGAAGATGTGGCTAAACGCGTGACAGCGGTTGAAGAAGTACGTGCTGAAAATCCGGATGCACTATTGCTGGATGCAGGAGACGTGTTCTCAGGTACGCTGTATTTTAATGAATTTAAAGGTCAGGCCGATCTGGAATTTATGAATATGATGGACTATGATGCGATGACTTTCGGTAACCACGAATTCGATCTTGGTTCCTCTGCGGAAGGACATCAGGCACTCTCTGAGTTTGTAGAAGGAGCAGAATTCCCGTTTGTCAGCTCGAATGTTAATTTTTCTCAAGATGAGAATATGAGAGGGCTGTATAACAGCTACATCAGTAAGTATCCACGTAACGGTGAGATCTACAATAGCCTTGTGAAGGAAATTGACGGGGAAGAAGTGGGGATCTTCGGTTTAACCACAGCGGAAACAGCGGATATCTCAAGCCCTGAAGATGTTACATTTGATAACTACATTCAAACGGCGGAAGAGCGTGTAAGAGCTCTTGAAGCTTTAGGCGTAGACAAGGTAATCGCACTGACGCACCTTGGTTTCAATGATAATCCGGCTTATGATAATGATCAGCTGCTGGCGGAAGTGGACGGCATCGATATTATTGTCGGCGGACACAGCCACACGAGCTTAGACGAAGCGGTTGAAGTAACCACAGATGAAAATGGCGATCCGAAAGATCCAACCATTATCGTACAAGCTGGTCAGTACGGAGGAAACCTTGGTACGCTGGATGTTGAATTCGATGAAGATGGTGTCGTAACGGATTATTCCAGCGAGCTGATTGATGTTTCTGAGAAAGAAGCAGATCAAGAAGCGGCAGAAGCCCTGAAGAAATACTCCGATGACATAGAGGAGCTTGAGAACGAAGAAAGCGGAGGAGTTGCGGCAGACGAATTCCCGAATCCACGTCTGGGTGACGGTGGAACGGTAAGTGTCCGTAACAGCGAGACGGCACTAGGCGATTTGATTGCGGATGGCATGCTGGATAAAGCGAAGGAATACAATGATGATGTTGTAGCGGCCTTCCAAAACAGCGGTGGTATCCGTACTTCTATTGACAAAGGACCAATCACGCTTGGTGAAATCCTAACCGTGATGCCTTTTGGTAATACGCTTGCGACTATGGAATTAACAGGAGCCGAAATTAAGACAGCTCTTGAGCGCAGTGTAGGCCAGGTGCCTGAAGAAAATGGCGGATTCCTGCAAGTATCCGGATTGAACTTCAAGTATGACAGCTCAAAAGAGGCTGGCAATCGCGTACAGGAAGTGAAAGTCAATCAGGATGGTACGTGGGAAACGTTAAACGACGGTGATATGTACACAATCGCAACCAACGCTTTCACAGCTAAAGGCGGCGATGGGTACGACGTATTTGCCCAGGCGTATGACGATGGTGACGTAACCGATCTTGGTCTTTCCGACTGGGAAGTATTCAGAGACTATGTAGCTGAACAGGGTACGGTCACACCTACTACTGACAATCGTATCGTAGATGTGAACAACGACGATAACGATAGTGACTGATCATAAGGAAATAGAATAAACCAAAAACCCGTAACGATCACAACATCGATCGTTACGGGTTTTTTCTGGTTGAGGATTGCTGTTGTTATAAATTTCCACCTCAGGTCATCCAGAATCTGGATGACCTGAGGTGGAAGGATTTGGATTCATTAGTCGCTTTTATTTCTTCTTGGATTTTTTCTTTAGTTTTTCTAATTTTTCTTTGGCTTGTTTGCGGCGTTCGGCCGTTTCCTGTTCCAGCACTTGATAGTCCTTGCCATGACCGAGATCGGCGGGTTCTACCAGATCTCCTTCTTTGGCATGGGAAGGCATACGTTCGATAGGAATCAGTTTCTCGTTAAATTCATTTCCTTTTTCTAAGAGAACGGCTTTGCCGTTTTCAAAACGATCAATGGTATAACGCATGGATCATTCACCTCAAAGTGTAATTTGCGGCTTGATTTCTTCAAGCGTAGCTTCTCCGATATAACTTACTTCGAGCAGCTCTTCGTAGGTTTGGAAATCACCGTACGTGTCACGATATTCGATGATATTCCCGGCAATGGTCGGGCCGATGCCGTTAACCTCCTGCAGCTCTTCGAATCCTGCCTTATTCACATTAATCAATCCAGGAGTTTCCCCGTCATTGTCACCATTATGACCATCATCCTGCTCAGCTATACAAGGGTCGCTGCCATCGAAGATCGAAGCGTCCACGTCGTAGCTGTTTCCGGTAGAGGTAATCGTAATGTCCCCTTCGTCGCACGTAGAGTAAAGATCAACGTCCGCCCGCCACAAACGGTCCACTACGTCAGAGTCCGGATGGCCGTAAGAGTTCTCTCCATAGGATAAGATCCCCACTTCAGGCTGTACTTCATCCACGAATTCATCCGAAGTGGACGTTGAAGCACCATGGTGGCCGACTTTTAATATTTCAGCTTCCAGATTGTAAGCCGGCAGCATTTCTTCCTCATTTTCAATGGTAGCGTCTCCCGTTAGTAAGAAGTCCACTTCTCCATGAGTGACCTTTAATACAATCGAAGATTCATTGTTATCACTAGAAGATTCTTCACTGTTCATCACTTTCATACTCATATCTTCATAGGATAGAACTTCGCCTTCAACAGCCGTATCAAAAGGAATGTCCTTCTCATCGATCAAGTCCAGGTATTCCATGTACGTATCAGTGGTGTGGTATTTGCCGCTGTCGAGCACTTGCTTCACGTCCATGGTTTCCAGCACATCGATCAAACCGCCGATGTGATCGGCATCCGGGTGCGTAGCAACCATTAAATCAATCGTGTCGATCCCTGCAGATGCTAAGTAATCCACCACTTCCTGCCCGGCTGATTTACGTCCGCCATCAATCAGGATGGTCTGGCCGGATGGTGTCTCAAGCAACGTGCTGTCACCCTGGCCGACATCGATGAAATGAGCAGTCATATCATCGAGAGGACGTAGATTTTTGTTCACGGTGTACGAAAGCACAACGGAGAATTCAGCACGGTTTATGGATCTATCCGGGCGGAACGTGCCGTCTGTATAACCATTAATAATGCCCTGAGACGCCAGGTCTTTAATAGCGCCGGTCGACCAGTTATCCCCAACATCTGAGAAAAAGACATTTTCTCCGTAATTTCGTTTGACGTTATAAGCGCGGTCGATTAAAAAGGCAGCTTCATTCCGTTTAATATTCGCGTCCGGTTTGTACGTTCCATCCGGGTAGCCGGACACTAAGCCTTTTTGAGCGGCTACGGCAATCGCATTATAGTAAATACTGTCTCTGCTTAAATCATAGAATCCGGGATCTTCCTGAGCTTCGGCATTCGGGTACAAGTCGTTGACGAGCATCATCGCGGCCTGTGCACGAGTGATCGGATCCTTGGGACCGAAGTATCCGTTCCCGTATCCATTAATAATCCCTTCGTTACTTAAATAGGTGATTTCTTCTTTCGCCCACGGCGTTTGATCCAGGTCGCGGAAAGCATCTTCCGCCTCAGCGGGCTGCGTCGTTAAAGCTGTAACCAAAAGGAAAGCAGCTAAAAACGTCATCCAATTTCTCATTATGCGTACCTCCTAGTTGTTTAGTCTTACCATACTAGGAATCTAGTCTATTGAAAAGGGTTTGCAACAAAACTGCCAAATATACCCACCTCAGGTCTCCCAGATCCTGGGAGACCTGAGGTGGAAGGAGGTGGTAATTGACAGGTTAGGGGTATTTTGTAGTGGTTTGTTCTGGGACTATATTCTTTCGTATCCAATTAATGTTACAATCAGGTTACAAATGCTGATAGATTAGTAGGAGGAATTGGATGAAGAAACGCACGAAGTATTCGATTACATCGATGATGATCAGCCTGACCCTTGTGGCCCCGACGCTCACAGGTATAGCTCCATCATCACCGGTCCAGGCAGAAGAAAGAATGAAAGAGATTCCGGTAGAGGAACTCACAAAAGGAAAAGCCCAGACTTCCAAACCGGAGGAGCAAGCTTCCTTCGAGAAGGATGACAGACCCGTCAAACAAGTACATAAGAAAGAGCGCTCCAAAAGCTCCAAGCAAGTCGAAGACGTTAATCTGAAAGATGTACATAACCGTGGTATCTTAATTGAAGTGAAAGAGTCTTCCTCGTTTTTAACAGACGCCTATGAAGTCAACGAAGGGCCTCTGTCTGAAGCGCTCAAGCGGCGTCATTTCCGCCTGCTTGAAGTGAAGAAGGACGCGGATTATCATCAGGTGCTGCAGCAGTTAAAAGATGCCCCGTCAGTACTTACGGCCGACCCGGATTACATAAGTGAATCATCCTACGTACCTTCCGATCCCGAGTATTCAGGACAGTATCAGTATGATGACATGAACATGGAGAAGGCATGGAATGTGACGCGGGGTTCTTCCGATACAACCGTTGCGGTACTGGATACCGGCGTCTATAAGTATCACGAAGACCTTCAGGGCACCGTGCTGCCAGGTTATGATTTTGTGAATAATGATGCGAATCCAGACGACAATCACGGACACGGCACGCATATCGCCGGATTGATCGCGGCGAATTTTAATGACATGGGCATTGCAGGACTTGCTCCGGACACCAAGATTCTTCCGGTCAAAGTAGGCGACTATGAAGGGAAATTCAGCGATTCCGACGTGTTAGCCGGCATTTACTACGCGATCGACAAGGGAGTCGATGTGATCAACATGAGTTTCGGAGCCTATCATCAGTCGGATGCCGAAGAACGCGCGCTTTGGGAAGCCTATAATGAAGGAATTGTTCTCGTGGCGGCCGCGTCCAATGATGGGATCCGGGATGCATCTTACCCAGCTTCCTATTTTCCAGTAATCAGTGTGGCAGCCACGGAGCGCTCCGGTTATCGGGCTGCGTTCTCCAATTACGGAACCTGGGTGGATTTAACAGCTCCCGGCGTTTATCTCACCAGCACGTCCTATATGGGCGGCTACTCAAGTATGAGCGGGACCTCCTTTTCAGCTCCGCTTGTAGCCGGCCTTGCCGCGATGATAAAAGGGGAGAACCCGGACTGGAATCCAGGTGAAATCGAATGGGCCATGGAAAAACATGCCCAAACCCCCAACGCAAGCAGGTGGGATGAAGCGTATGGATACGGCATTCCCGATGCATATGAAGTCGTCACTTCACAAGCGGTTGATTTAAGTGATGATGTCAGCAACAACCAGGGCAGCTCCTTCCATTTAGAAAAAGGAGAGCCGAAGCGCGAGAATCTCGACACGCCGAACGATTCCGACTGGTATGATTTCCGTGTGGATCATCCCACCACGGTGAGTGTCGACGTAACGAGCCGATCAGACAATGAAGATCTCGTCGTCGCCGTTTTCAACCGTTATGGCGAACGGCAGGTTTTTGATGGGGAGTGGAAGGGAAGCGGCGAATCGTTCACCTTTGAAGCAGACCCCGGTATGTACACGGTGATGGTGTATGACTATTACAACCACTGGTCCGATGAATCGTACGTTATGGAAGTCAACTGGCCGGACCATCCGTACAAAGACGAAGTCGTTTATGAACAGGAGCCGAATGAGTTCGCCTCGTCCGCAACGCCTCTCTCTTATGAAAAGGCGGCGGTCGGCACCTTTGACCCGGCCGACCTGGATTACTATAAAGTTGACTTCCCTTATGCAGGCAGCGTCGATGTCACCCTTGCCTCAAGTGCAGCCGCCTCACACATCGACCCGGAGGTGACGGTCGCGGCTTACGATCAGGATGGAAATATGCAGACGATAGAAGCGGCGGCTCAGCAATCCGAGCAGGACGGGGTAACCTATCTTACCGCCACGATTGAAAAAATCACGCGCGGTCCTTATTATCTGATTGTAAAGAACGGGACCGGAGAAGCTGATAGGAATGAAAACTACGTATTGAGCATGGAATATAATGAAAAAACATTCCCGGATGTTACCGGCACGTGGGCCGAACCTTATGTCAGCTACCTGTCCAGGGAAAACCTGATGACGGGGTACCCGGACGGAACATTTGGTTTCTATGATCCAATCACCCGCGCGGGAGCGGCGACGATGATTGCCCGTGAACTGGACCTTCCTCGGCAAGAAGCGGACTTTCCGGATGTACCGGACCATCACTGGGGAACCGAATATATCGGGGCGCTGGCGGAAGCCGGAATACTCTCGGGTTATGAAGATGGCACGTTCCATCCGAATGGCACACTGACTCGAGCGGAGATGGCGACGCTTGTTGTTCGCGCTTATGAATTAACCGGGGAGAGTGCCAGCAGCTTCCCTGATGTAAAAGCGGATTCCTGGGCCGCCTCGTATATTGATACGCTTGTGGCAAACGACGTAATCAAAGGCTTTCCAGACGGTACCTATCGCCCGAATCAACCCATTAAGCGCTCTGAGTTTGCCGTTATTATGGCCAAACTCCTGAGTGACGAATTATAAAACCATAGCTAAAAGCCCCGGTCCGCCATAGAACCGGGGCTTTTTTATGATTCATTTTCCAGTGCTATAACTTCTCAATCAGCGCCGTAAACACAGGAGAAGCCCTGTCATCCCGGAAAGGACAACAGGGCTTCTATTTATTGAATCGGGTAAGCTTTCCACCTCGACAGATCGATCGTTTCACTCATGATCATCGACTCCGGAAACACAAATGTCCATGGCTTACTCGTATTGCCTTTCACTTCCACATGCTGCAGCTTGAACGCCCCCTGCGCGACCACGTCGCCCGTCGCGTCTTTAACCTGAAGCGGCAGATGGGGGAGGTTGATCGAACGGTCACTGCCGTTACGGATCAAGAGCGAGACATGAAGGGCGTCTTCTTTCTGCTCGGCTTTCAAACTGACAAAATTAATTTCGCCGGGCTTTGGCGGCTCCAGACTCTCCACATATTGTTCCAGTTTCTTGGCATCACCTTCCGGAAGGGACTGCTCCAGACTTTTTTCTAAGTCAAGCGTGTGCTTGCGGTGCTTCTGGTTCGGTTCGATGACGAGCTTCCAGCCTTGGACCGGTGGATTCGCATCAGACGTAACACGGTGCTGCTGCTCGAACGTAAACGTCCAGGGACGGCTGGACCTTGCCGGGATCGTCCCGACTTTCTTCAAATCAAACCATTTCCTCGCAACGGGAAACCCCTGCTGGTCGAGCAGAAGGATGGTCATCGTCTTTAAGTTAATGCTTCGCGATAAGGAATTTCTCACAAACGCTTCGACGACGAGCGTCCCGTTTGTCTGCTTCAAATCGACGCCGTGAATGCTGAACTGGTTCGGCTTAAGCGGCGGCAAATCATGATTCCAGAAGCGGTACACGTACTCGTCTTCCTGCTCAAGATTCCAGTCCGGATGATAGGAAAGCTCCGGGTACACGGCTTCTTCTTCGGGTGCGTCCCCGGAAAGACCGAGTTCCTGAGCATTGACCGCATGTTCGTCATAGGCCGCATCGTGAGCTTGCTTTTTATGATTTCGAAAATTAAACACGGGTGGATTCCTCCTTGGCATTCTCTAAAGGCTCCAGCACATCAGCCATCCAGTGGACCATGTCCTGACGGATGGCGGCAAACGTCTGGGTAAACAGCTCAAATCCGTCCTGCTGATAGAGACGGACCGGATCTTCCTGCTGGTACTGCCGGATGCCGACGCCTTCTTTCAGGCGGTTCATCTTATCGAGGTGACGGATCCAGTGCCGGTCCAGCACGCCGAGCGCGCCCTGGGCAACTTTGTGCTGCACAGCCGGCCGGTTTTTCCATTTCTGAATCATAACCTGATAACGCTCGACCAGCGCATGAAGGTCGGAGATTACCTCCTCCTGATCTTCATAATCGGTCTGGACAAGTTGACTATCTATTCCCGGTATAACGCGTTTTAAATCCTTCTCGAGCTTCTCCAGGTCCCATTCTTCAGACGCTGCTGCTTCTAGACAGTACGTTCGCACGAGTTCGTCTACGTCATCCAGGACCATAGGCGCAAGGATTCCAATTGGATCTTCGCTTTGAAGAATCTGATTGCGCAGTCCGTACACGACTGTCCGCTGGTCATGGATCACATCATCCAGCTTCAGAATGGATGCCCGGATGTTCGCCTGGCTGCCTTCACTGATTTTTTGAACCGTATCCATAAAAGCATCAATCTGCCGGTGCAAAATCAATCCGTCTTCATTCGTTTTCGGATGTTTCCATTTACGGTCCCGCTCGGTCTGTCCAAAGCGCTCGACAATCTCATCTTCTAAGGAAATCATGAAGCGGGAAGAGCCGGGATCACCCTGACGGCCGGCGCGTCCCTTCAGCTGGTTGTCAATGCGGCGTGATTCATGACGTTCTGTTCCGATCACATGCAGACCGCCGCGTGCGGCTGCCCCTTCACCAAGTACAATATCCGTTCCGCGTCCGGCCATATTGGTCGCAATCGTCACCTGGCCGACCTGACCGGCGAGCGAAATCAAGCGCGCTTCCTGTTCTACACTTTTCGCATTCAGGAGCTCATGACGCACACCGGCTTCCTGAAGCAGGCTGGATATGTATTCCGACTGCAAAATGGAGGAGGTGCCGATCAGGATCGGCTGCCCTGAAGCATGTACCGTTTCCACCTCACGGACAATCGCACGGTACTTGTCCGCCTGCGTCACGTACACTTGGTCTGGATGGTCTTCCCGGAGGACGGGTTGATTCGTCGGAACCGGCCAGACATTCATGCCGTACACACTCTGGAATTCATTCTCTTCGGTTTTCGCCGTCCCGGTCATGCCTGCAAGCCTCGGGTACATCCGGAAGAAGTTCTGCACCGTAATCGACGCCTGAGGTTTATTCTCTTCCGTAATCGCCAGTCCTTCCTTCGCTTCCAGCGCCTGATGCAGCCCGTCGGAGAGCGTACGTCCTTCCATCAGCCGCCCGGTGAAGGTGTCGATCAGCTTAATCTGCTGTTCCTCCACCACATAATCCTTATCTCTATGAAAAAGAACCCGGGCCCGGACCGCCTGCATCATGTAGTGGTAAAGGGTCTGATGCTGTAGGTCAAACAGATTCTCTATATCAAAGGAACGTTCGATTTTATGGATCCCCTGATCGGTAAAATGAACCGCCTTTGTTTCCGGATCCAGCTGATAATCGGCATCCTTTTGAAACGAACGCATGACGAGAGCACCCAGCTTATGGAGATTCGCGTGGGCTTCCATTTTGCCGGCAATGATCATCGGCGTCTTCGCTTCGTCGATCAGCACGCTGTCAATCTCATCGATGAGTGCTACATGATAGGGACGCTGCACCTGGTTCTTTTGGTCCCGTGTCAGATGATCGCGAAGATAGTCGAACCCGAAGGCGGTTCCTGTCCCGTAGGTCAGGTCGGCCTGATAGGCTTCCAGTTTCTCAGTTTGGGAGATTTGATTCAAATTTAACCCAGTAGATATCCAGAGATAATCATACAAAGGACTCATAAGGTCATAATCACGCTGTGCTAAATACTCATTAGCCGTAATCAAATGGACACCCTTTTCCTCTAACGCAAAAAGATAGCCGGAAAGGGCTGCCACAAGCGTCTTTCCTTCACCGGTTGCCATCTCTGCAATGTGCCCGTCCGACATAATCAGCCCTCCGAGTATCTGAACGTCATAAGGACGGAGGCCAAGCACGCGGCGGGCGGCTTCCCGCACGAGGGCAAAGGCTTCTGCCCGGATATCATAAATAGACTGTCCTTCACGCAGATACCTTTTGAATTCGCTCGTTCTCGCCCGCAGTTCCTCGTCCGACAGGGCGATCATCGTGGCTTCCCATCGGTTGATGGTGCGGAGTTCCTGCTCGTAGTTCTTCCATTCACGTCCCCGTTTTTCAGGGAAGAATTTCTTCATCATGGTGGATGCTCCTTGGTTATGTAGTTATCCTTTACTTTACCATGGTAAGTCCTGTCATTTCTACACGATTTACGTTAAGTTTTGGAAACAGACTATCGGCGTGTTTACCTAGTATTTTCGGACTATGAAAATCCTTTCAATAGATAATATTTTCCACTGGGTGAGGACAACGTCCTGAATGTTACAATTTGTAATTTTATGAATATTTGAATATACTTAAGGATGTAAAAAATAGAAAGGAGGGAAGTTTTAGGGAATTTGATAGAAAAAATAAGGAGGACAACCATTTGAACGTGAAGAAGAGTTTAATTTTATTCTTTATCTTCCTGCTCGCTTTTTCAAACTCGGTGTTCGCAGCCAATGGATTATCGAATTCAGAGCAGAATCTGGATAAGCCGGACAAGGTCACGGTGGAAGAACACAAAGCCAAAGAAGTCAATCCGGACAAGGAATATGATCCCAAAGAAAAAGTCCGCGTCATTGTTGAATTAGAAGGAAAACCAACCATAGAATCAACGAGTAACTATCAGAGTCTATCGAAAGATGAAAAAGAGAAACTCCAGAAGGACGCCCTGCAGAAGCAGGAAGCCGTGAAGAAATCCATTGCCAATAGTTCTGTACCAATGGATTATAAAGAAAGCTTCACGACAGTGGTGAATGGATTCAGCGGAAGTGTTGAATACCGTTCGATCGAATTAATTGAGGATCTTTCGGAGGTAAAAGACGTACATATCAGTCATGAATACGAGCGTCCGGAAACAGAAGAACCAGACTTATTGTATAGTAAAGAACTGGTCAAAGCCCAAAAAACCTGGGAAGAATACGGGTATAAAGGCGAAGGTATGACCGTCGGCGTCATCGACACAGGAATTGACCCGGATCACCAGGACATGGTGCTGAGTGAAGGGACAGAAACCGAAATCAGTGAGGACGATGTGTCAGACCTTACAGGCGAAGGCGCACTGAAAGGGAAATACTTCACAGAGAAAGTACCGTTTGGCCGCAACTATGCGGACGAGAACAATACTGTACTGGATCTAGGTCCAGGTGCAAGTGAACACGGCATGCACGTATCCGGTATTGTTGGAGCAAACGGAAATGAAGCAGAAGGCGGATTAATGGGCGTAGCTCCGGAAGCGCAGCTCTTAGGGCTGAAAGTATTCGGTAACGACCCGGAAATGCCTTCAACCTATAGTGATATCTACATTAAAGCTATCGATGACGCGATTCTGCTTGGTGCAGACGTCATTAATATGAGTCTTGGTTCCACAGCAAGCTTTGTAGAACCAGATGAACCAGAACAGAAAGCGATCAAACGTGCCGTAGATAACGGTGTAATGATGGCGATTTCTGCCGGTAACTCCGATCGTTTTGGTACTGGTGCAGGAAATCCATTTGCTTCGAACCCGGACATCGGGCTTGTCGGTGCACCTGGACTTGCTACAGAATCCCTTCAGGTCGCTTCATTTGAAAATGAATACCTGGAGCTTGAAGGATTTAACACACGTGTAGATGGAGAAGCGAAAGAATCCGTTCCGTTCCTATCGGCAAGCAGCGTATCTCCTCAAACATTGGGTGAGGACTATTACGAAGTAGTGGACGCCGGACTTGGAAGAAAGCCGGGAGATTCTTCAGAGAACCCGGATGCCAATGATTTTGAAGGGGTGGACCTCGAAGGGAAAATCGCTTTAATCAGCCGCGGTCAAACTGCTTTTGTAGATAAAACGTTGAATGCTCAAGAAGAGGGTGCAGTGGGCGTTATTATTTACAATAACGTATCCGGCTACATCAGCATGGCTTCTAGTGATGAAATTAACATCCCTCAGCTAGGTATCCTAAAATCAACAGGGCTTGAGCTGAAAGGTTATTTAGATGAAGGCAAGAATCTGGAGATTGCTTTCATGGGAGAAGAAGTCGTAGCGAAAAGCCCATCAGCGGGTCAGATTTCCAATTTCTCTTCCTGGGGTGTAACGCCTAACCTTAATTTCAAACCAGAAATTACGGCACCAGGCGGAAATATCCTATCAACCCTCCAGGATGACGATTACGGCATGAAGAGCGGTACATCCATGGCTGCACCACACGTAGCCGGCGGATCAGCGCTTGTCATGCAGCGTGTTGACAAAGAATTTTCACTTGAAGGCAACAATCGGGTGGAAATGGCGAAAAACATTCTTATGAACACTTCCGTTCCTCAAGAAGATCAGGGGAATTTCAACACCGATTATGACCTGAATCTAGATTATTCTCCACGCCGTCAAGGTGCAGGACTTATGGATCTTCATGCTGCTATGGAGACGCCAGTTGTCGTAACGGAGAAAGATTCCGGATTGGGTAAAGTTGCTCTTAAGGAAATGGACACGAAGAAATCCTTTACGCTTGAACTTGAAAACGTAAGTGATGAAAATGCAGCGTACAATGTCGAAGGTACCGTCCAGACAGACCTTGCATTAAATGGCCAGAATACAGTCCAGACTCAGGCCATTCTTAAAGAAGATACTCTTGAAGGAGGACCGTTCTACGACGGTGAATTCCCAATTGATATTTCTTCTCCAAATGGAGCGCAGTCAGGGGATGACTATCAAGTCGTAGTACCAGCAGGTTCGACTGTTGAGCTTAATGTAACGATTGATCTTTCCAATGCTGTTACCTCTCTTTATGGTGATCAGCTAGATGAAGTATTTGAAAATGGTCATTTTGTAGAAGGATTTATTAAACTGAAGGATCCTAACGACTCCAACCCAGAACTTGCCGTGCCATATGTTGGCTTTAACGGCGAATGGGATGAAGCACCGATTGTGGATGACACGATCTACGATGCAGAAGGTGAGCCGTTCTACAGCCTGACGGCGCTTATTACTCCAGATGGTGATGGATACCAGCTAGTTGGTGTCGATCCACTACTAGGGGAAGATGAAGTGCTGACTGGTTCTGAAGATAATGTAGGATTCTCACCAGATGGAGATGACTCCTTTGAAAGTGTTATTCCAGACGTTTCTTTCTTAAGAAATGCGAAGGAAGTTGAGTTTAATATACTTGATGAAGACAAGAATGAGCTGCGCACCATCCGCACGCAGGATGGCATTCGCAAGAACTATTTTGACGGCGGTGCCGGCCCACTGACCAACACCTTCTTCCAGGCTGCCTGGGATGGTAAAGTGAAAGGCGAAGTGGTGGAAGACGGTCAGTACTATTACGAAATCAAATCAAAAGTGGACTTCCCGGATGCCGAATGGCAATCGGTGAAAATTCCAGTTCAAGTGGACACGGAAGATCCTTCTCTTGAAGTAACGTACGATCAGGAGAGCGGCCAGATCAACTGGGATGCTTTTGATGAAGATACGGGATTGTCTCACTTTGACGTTCTCGTGAACGGTAAACTAGTTTCTGAGAAATCTCTTGGAGCGGACGCTGATTCTTATACCGTTAAGAATCCAGACGAAGCTAATAATGTAAAAGTTGTCGCTCATGACTATGCAGGCAACACGACTTCTGACAATGCGATGGAAGAAGAGGATGGAACGGTTCCAGCCGTCACAGCCCTTACGCCAGAAGCATTGAGCGTAACCAACAATAAAGAAGTAGAAGTAACCGGTTATGTAAAAGACGATTCTCAGGTGGAAAGCCTGACCATTAACGGAAAAGAAGCCGAATTAGACTGGGATAAAAAGAATCAGCGATACAACTTCAGCGAAACCATCAGCTTCAAGAAAGATGGATTCAAAGAAATTGAATTTAAAGCGGTAGATGACAGTGGCAACGACATTTCCTTCATTAGAAGGTTCTTGTTAGATTCCACGAAACCAGTTCTAAACATTGATGGACCGCATACAACCGATCAAGGGGAAGCGGATCTTGAAATGAATGTGAAAGATAACTTTGACGACCTTCGTCTCTATGTAGATGGAAGCGAAGTTTATAAGAACGTATTTAAAGAACCATATGAAATGAGATCTATTGAAGAAACGATCAACGAAACAGTCAATCTGGAAGAAGGTAAAAACTCTTTCGAGATCAAGCTGGTGGACTTAGGCGGAAATACAACGACCAAGCACATCACTATCTATCAATCTGATAAAGAGGCTAAATCCTTCAATGATATTCCAGAAGATTACTGGGCAGAAGAAGTGATTCAGAAACTGAGCGTGGGCGGAGTCATCCTTGGTTATCCAAATGGTGATTTTGGAACCAATGACGATATCTCCCGTGTGAACGCAGCGAAAATGATCGTTCGTATCCTTGATCTGGACACGGACAATGTGGAAGACCCAGGATTCAATGATGTGAAGAAAGGCGATTACGGCTATGCTGATATCGCAGCGATTGCAGAAAGCGGCATTATGGTTGGGTCTCCAAACGGAAACTTCAATCCGAAAGCCAGCCTGAAGCGTTCTGAAATGGCGAAAATCCTTGTCGATGCTTATGACCTGAAAGGCAGCACCGACGATGGATTCAGTGACGTGCCTCTTGATCACTGGGCGTATGATTACATCAATACGCTGGCAGCTAATAAGATTTCCATCGGTTACCCGGATGGAACGTTCAAGCTGGACCGTGACACGACTCGTGCTGAATTTGCGATGTTCCTTGCTAAAGCTGAGGATGATCGTTTCATTAACTAAGTAAGAAAGAAGAAACAGCTGAGGCTTACATGAGTCTCAGCTGTTTTTTTGATTTTGTTGAACTCTGTAGTTGACTAAGGTAGTGCAGGAGGTCCTCCGGCGGAAGATTCGGCCAGCTGCATCGCCCAGACGCTCGCGTCATAAGCAGGAAAAGACTTTGAGGGCTGTTTAAAATTAGCTTGGTAGTTTCATAAAGAGAAAGTTTGATTAAGAAGGCTACGGCTTTGTCGTAGATGAAAGACCTCACGTTGTCCAGAGTGAAACTGATTCTTACAGAAACGGGGGTTAGTCTATAAACTAGACAAGGAAACTGATTACTGTAGGACGAGTTTCTTCTTATATAAAAAGTAGTCGTGAGAAGAATTGCATTTAGGGGGCAAGTTATATGAAGAAAAGAGAAGACGGAGGATTGCCAGTTACAAGAACAATACTATTTTTGGTTGTTATTGTGAGCTGGACAATGCTTGAGAACTATATTACGGGAATTATCCATACATACATTACGTCGAACAACCTTATTACGGGAATAATTTATTCGCTGGGTGTGGGAGTAGTATTATGGATAGGTCTTCTAATTTTAGGGAAGGTGGAGTCTCGTCGAAACCGTGAGCAGTCTTAAAGTAGGATCACAGAAAAGACCAGGTACAGAAGGAGAGAAAGTATAGACAAAACAACGCGCTATATAATAGAAGAAACTAGGTATAAGTTTAAGAGAAGAGTAAGCTATCATAAGAATATAAAAAAGCCTTTTTTCCTATTTTCAGGAAAAAAGGCTTTTTTATGTTTAAAAACTTATAGAGCGCGGTATAAGAATACTGCGAACTCACTACGAGTAGCTTCGTTGTTTACTCGGAATGTTCCATCTTCATAACCCTCAGTAATATCATTGGCATTAAGAGCTTTAATATCGTCATACGCCCAGTGACTGCTTGAGACATCAGAGAAAGGGTTGCTTCCATAAGAGTTTAAATCAAATGCTCTAGCAAAGATCGATGCAATTTCTGCACGAGTAATCGATTGGCTAGGTTTGAAACTACCATCTTCATAGCCTGATAGATAGCCTTCATCGGCAGCAGCTTCAATATAGTCAGAAGCCCAGTGGGAAGAAGATACATCATTAAAGCTTGAGCCTGAACCATTGTCTAAATCAAGCGCATCGGCAAGCATTTTAGCAGCTTCCGCACGTGTTACATCGTTTTTTGGCTTGAATAGATCTCCGTCATACCCATCAATAATTCCCTGTTTACTTAGTGAACTTACAGCATCTGCAGACCAGTGGTCGCTGTCAAGATCGTGATAGCTTCCAGTTGGAAGTGAAGAGCTGGATACGCCGACATCAGCTACACGCTTAGCGCCGCGGTAGTTACGGTCCCAGTAACCAGTAAGAGAAGCTACGGTTATGTCGTCACTCGGATTTTCAGCAGAAATCATTTTGTTATTTCCTATGTATATCCCTACGTGCCATACCGGATTTCCGAAGAATACTAGATCGCCAGGCTGCAAGTTCGATCGACTTACATAATCTCCTTCGCCATACTGTGATCTGGATGTACGAGGTAAATCAATGCCTGCCTTATCATATACATACTGCGTATAACCTGAACAATCAAATCCGCTTGTAGAAGTACCGCCCCAAACATAGGGTGCATAGTCATACTTAAATGCTAGATCTACTATTTGGTTCCCAATTCTTGAGCCAGCAAAAGAGTTAGGTACGAACAGTAGAAAAACCATAGAAAATGCGAGCAACGACATAAGAGCTTTCTTCATAAATTATTAATCCCCCTGAAATTTTTTTCGTCTCTCTTAATCCTTTTCTAATGTATCACAACAATTTACGTCATGAATTTACAGTTGTGTAACAATTAAATGACAGAGGGTTTGCGAGAGTAGAAAAATGGGTAAGGGGCGCGGTTTTACTAGGTTCCACCTTCTATGAAATTTACTCATTGGTTACAAAAGTGTGGAATTTTTATAAAATTGACTGCGAAATACCTTACATATTATGGAAATTTATTTCATTTATCTTGTGCTTTCCTTTGGTGTAACAACAATAAGTATGGAATAGATCGAGAGAATAAACACGTAATTTAGGAATAAATTAAAATTTAATAGAGATAGTAGAGATTTAAGAAAATAATCTCTGTATTGACTTCGACAGTGAAGCGTATTTCAGGTAACAAATTTAAATTATTCAATGGATAGATAGTGTTATTTACTACTTCTCTTGATTATGGCATTATTATTTAGGAACTAGATTATAATTTAAATAACATTAAAAAATAGATCAAAAGACAGGATATTACTGGGATATAATCATGTCTTTTGATCTATTTAATGATGGGGTTATTGTGTCGATATAAACTATGTTATGGATTTTTGTGCATTCAGTCCTCAGACTTTAGTCTTGTGATTGTAAACTATTTGAAAAATTAACAAGTGTGCACTCGTTCCCATATTTATCTATGATATAATGACTCTATGTTTTGAAATTCGACAATATCTGGAGGTTTAGTAATGGAAGAAACAATATCCCTTAAGGAAATATTTGAGGTTCTTAAAAAACGTCTTTTACTTATTATTGGTCTTGCTGCTGGAGCGGCCATTATTAGTGCTTTAGTCACCTTCTTTGTATTAACACCGTCTTATGAAGCTTCTTCTCAATTTATCGTCAACCAATCTCAATCGCAGTCGCAAGACAATATTTATGAAGGTAATGAATTACAAACAAATATAGACTTAATAAATACATATAACGTAATTATTAAAAGTCCACGCATCTTAGATCAGGTTGTAGAAGAGTTAGGGTTAGACATGACTTCGGCTACTCTATCAGATAAGATTCAAGTTTCCAACGCTGAACAATCCCAGGTTGTTAACGTTGTGGCAACGGATGAAGACCCACAGCAGGCTGCAGCCATAGCCAATACTACTGTGCAGGTATTTAAAGAGGATATCCCTCAATTAATGAATGTAGATAACGTCAATGTTCTATCTGAAGCAGCCGTTGGTTCAACACCGACTCAAGTAAGTCCTCAACCTTTATTGAATATTGCCATTGCTATAGTTGTTGGATTAATGGTAGGAGTGGGACTAGCCTTCTTACTGGAGTATTTGGATAATACACTTAAATCCGAAGAAGATATAGAAAGCCATCTCGACCTTCCAGTTATGGGGGTTGTGTCGACTATTACGGAACAAGATTTGCCGGAGCGTCGTCCTACCAGAAAAAAGACCGAAGACACAAAGGTGAGGAGTGAATCTATTGGCGCTTAGTATGAAGAAAAAGAATCAACAAACGTCAGTCCGAAGCATTATTGCAAATGACAATCCTAAATCACCGATTGCCGAGCAATACCGGACGATCCGTACGAATTTACAATTTGCCTCTGTTGATAAAGAGCTAGAAACCATGATTGTTACGTCAGCCGGGCCTTCGGAAGGGAAGTCCTTAACCACGGCTAACGTAGCTGTAGTGTTTGCTCAGCAAGGTAAGAAAGTGCTGCTGGTCGATGCCGACCTTCGTAAGCCTACCGTGCACTACACTTTCCGTGCCGATAATACTTCAGGGTTAAGTAATTATTTAGTAAGGAATCGTTCTCTGAAAGAACTAGCAAAAGAAAGCCGTGTAGAGAACCTGGATCTTCTTCCATCCGGACCGATTCCTCCGAACCCTTCTGAGTTGCTGGGTTCAACAATGATGGAGAAGTTAATTGAGGAAGCTAAAAAACACTATGATATGATCATCTTCGATACGCCGCCTGTACTAGCGGTTGCTGATTCGCAAGTATTATCTAAGTTTGTAGATGGCGCGTTACTGGTTGTTCGCAGTAAGCAGACCGAGCAGGAAGCAGCTGGTAAAGCAAAAGAACAGCTTGAACAATCAAGAGCTAATATTCTTGGTGTCGTGTTAAATGATATGGATGTTAAAGACAGTAATTACTATTATTATTACGGAAATTAGAGAGAGGGACTTTCCTCTCTCTTTTTTTATAATAAATTATTAGAAATATTCAAAAAATGTAGAGATTTGTAATATAAAAAACAAAATGATTCTACTAAAATATCTTCAATTCGAGACCTTAAACTGATATACTCTATAATAGAATTTATAAGACTAATAACCTAAGAATATAATATAGAGAGGAGTCCGGCATATGATCGATATTCATAGCCACATTCTTCCAGGAGTAGACGACGGAGCGCAGACCATGGAAGAAAGTATGGATATGGCTAAAGCAGCTGTAGAGGATGGAATTGATACCATCATTGCGACGCCGCACCATATGAATGGAACCTATAATAATTATAAAAATGATATATTGATTCAAGTTGGTGAATTAAACCGGCAGTTAAGTGGACGAGGGATTGAATTGAACGTCCTCCCTGGGCAGGAAACAAGGATTCATGGAGAGATGTTAGAAGGGATTCAAAGTGAAGAGGTATTATCACTTAATGTCGATACTAAATTTGTATTCGTAGAGTTTCCGCCTGACAGTGTCCCGCGCTACACAAGTAAGTTACTATTTGATTTGCAGGTGGAAGGATATCACCCGATTATTGTGCATCCTGAACGGAATAAGCATATTATGGAGCATCCAGATACGCTTTACACGCTGGTTAAAAATGGTGCATTCGTTCAGCTCACGGCTGGAAGTGTATGCGGTCATTTCGGCAAGAAGATTAAGAAGTTTTCCCATCAAATAATAGGAGCGAACCTTGCTCATCTAATCGCTTCCGATGCTCACAATACTTCAAGTCGTGGTTTCTGTATGACAGAGGCTTATAGTGAAGTGAGGAAAGAATTTGGACTGGATATGGTCTATCTTCTTTCAGAAAATGCTGAAGAACTATTAGAAAACGGGATATTAGCCTCAGATCCGCCACAGCACGTGAAGAAGAAAAAGACTTTTGGTCTATTCTAAAAGCTGTATAACGTAAAAATATTAACAACTTCTAGTATTTTTATATGACTAGGGGTTGTTTTTTATTATTTCTGTAAGCGCATTAATAAGAAAGTGATTAGATTCACGACAAAATCTATTAATATAGTGTAAAATATTACCTTGTTCCCCTTCAATCGGAAAACTAAACCTGCTATAATGAACAATGTTATGAATTTATATTAAATGCTTATACTAGTAAATTGATACTGCGTAAAAATGACCGGGCGAATTAAATTATTTAAGCTTTAAATATATATCTTTACTTTTTCAGTTGTTAGTGAATTTTGAATAGGAGAGGATAATAGAAATGTTTGCTTCTCAAAGGAAAAGACTTGCTTTATTAATATTAATTGATTCTATCATTGTTTCCTTTTCCATCTACATGTCTCATTTCTTCTTAAATCCTTATGTAGCAGTATTCGATCGGATTATGCTGGTTTCAGCCATTGTCTTGTTACTAACACACCATTCATTCTCAGGGGTGTTAGGGATGTATAGAAAAAAATGGCGCTATGCGAGTATGGAAGAGCTAATTGGTATTATGGTAGTTGTTAGTTTATCAATCGTAAGTGCAGCTGTGGTTCAATTTTTAGCTTTTGGAATGGTTTACGAACGAGCTTTAGCTATTACATGGATGTTACATGTTTTACTCATTGGTGGAGTGCGGTTTGCATGGCGTTATTATAAAACCTACGGGTTAACTTTTAATCCGAAAGGTAAAAAGGCAAGATTGGTGAAAAATAACCCTAATTTGAAACAGACTCTAATCGTAGGTGCTGGATCCGCAGGACGTATGTTAGCCAGGCAAATGAAAGGTTCAAGTGACATTAACACGAATATAGTGGGGTTCATCGATGATGATTTTACCATGCATCACTTAAGTATATCCGGTCTTCCTGTGTTAGGCAGCAGCAAACATCTGGAAGAAGTAGTTAATAAGAATAAGGTTAACCATATAGTTATAGCTATGCCTTCTATTGAACAAGCAAGGGTAAAAGAAATCATTAAAGAGGCAAAAAGCGTAGTATCCAATGTACAAACTCTTCCAATGATTGAAGATATCGCCCTTGGGAATGTATCGGTCAATCAAGTTCGTGACGTACAAATTGAAGATTTATTAGGCCGTGAACCAGTTGAACTTGATATCGACTCGATCCAATCCGAAATTAATAACAGAACCGTAATGGTTACGGGCGCTGGAGGAAGTATCGGCTCAGAAATCTGCCGTCAGATTGTGAAATTCGGTCCAAAACAACTGATATTATTAGGTCATGGGGAGAACAGTATCTACACGATACATATGGAACTCAAACAACTAGACGTTGATACTGAACTTGTGACCGTCATTGCTGATGTTCAAGACCGTGAGCGTATCTTCCAAGTGGTCCAGGATTACGCCCCTTCCTATATTTATCATGCCGCTGCGCACAAACATGTGCCATTGATGGAAGCAAATCCGAAAGAGGCAGTGAAGAATAACGTCGTAGGAACGAAAAATGTCGCTGAAGCTGCGCATCACGAAGGAGTCAAAGCATTTGTGCTTGTTTCTACCGATAAAGCAGTCAATCCTCCGAATGTGATGGGAGCGACAAAACGGATTGCAGAAATGGTTGTTCAGAACATCAGTAAGGATAGCCATACTAAATTTGTTGCTGTACGATTTGGGAACGTTCTCGGTAGCCGTGGCAGTGTTATTCCTTTATTTAAAAAGCAAATTGCCGCTGGTGGTCCTGTTACTGTTACTCATCCAGATATGACTAGGTATTTTATGACTATTCCAGAAGCTTCAAGATTAGTTCTTCAAGCTGGAGCTCTAGCAAGAGGTGGAGAGGTCTTTGTGCTGGATATGGGCGAACCAGTAAAAATTGTCGATCTTGCTAAGAACTTAATTCATCTGTCCGGGTTTTCTGAAGAAGAGATTCCGATTCGATTCAATGGAATTCGACCTGGGGAGAAGATGTATGAAGAGCTTCTCAGTGATAAAGAAGTGAATAAGAAGCCAGTGTTTCCGAAGATTTTTATTGGGAAGACGGTGGAGTTTAATTATCAATTAGTTCAATATTTAGTAGATCACCACTCAGAAAGCAATGTGGAAGATTTGAAAGAATATGCAATTGATTTAGCCAATAACCGCTTACCGAACAAAGCACCAATACTTGAACATGTTAATTAAGAGAACACGATGTGAGCTCTTCTTTACAAAAAGAGTAATAAAAGCGATTATTCTAACTGTTAAAGCAGGAAAGCTCTTCTAGATAGCAAGAAAAACATCGAAGAGAGATGGTGTCAATAGTCGATAACCTTTAATTCAGGTAAAGGTTGCTTCGCTTGAAGCGACCTTTTTGTTTGCTCGATGACGAGATTATCTTCTTTTAAAGTTACTGAACAGGACTACTTAAAGTTACAATTATTTTTTAGGAATACAAACTACTATTAAGGAGAGTTAATGTATGTATCTAAAGATAAAGAGGCTGATAGATATCTTCCTATCATTAACAGGGATTATTATTCTCTCCCCTATGTTTCTAATTCTTATCGTTGGAATTAAAATAGATTCCAAAGGTCCAGTGTTGTTCAAGCAAAAACGAGTGGGGATAAATAAGAAGCATTTTAACATATTGAAATTTCGAACTATGAGGATAGATACACCTAAGGACACTCCTACTCATTTGTTGAAAGATCCGGAACAGTATATAACTAAGGTGGGTAAGTTTCTGAGAAAAACTTCTCTTGATGAACTTCCTCAAATTTGGAATATCTTTGTTGGTCAGATGAGCGTTATCGGACCTAGGCCAGCATTATGGAATCAGTACGATCTTATATCCGAACGAGATAAATATGGGGCAAATAATATTCCAACTGGCTTAACTGGTTGGGCTCAGATTAAAGGAAGAGATGAACTACCAATTGAAGTTAAGGCTAAATTGGATGGGGAGTATGTTGAAAAGCTTAGTTTATGGATGGATATTAAGTGTTTTTTCGGTACTGCCATTAGCGTTGTTAAAAGTGATGGAGTGGTGGAAGGTGGAACTGGCAGTGAGAGAAGAGGGGAGAGCCGACAAAAGAGTGGCTTTCAGCAAAGAAAATAATTATAAGAGGTGTAGATATGCTTTTAGTCACTGGAATAACTGGTCACACGGGAAAATATTTTTTACAAGAACTGATTAACAATGATTATAGAGGACATGTCCGTTGCATTGTCAGAGAAAGCTCTGATACTTCCCTTTTAGACAAGAGTGGACTAAACATTGAAAAGATGGTTGGCGAATTAGAGGATGAGGAGTTTTTGGATAGGTGTATGAAGGATGTAGACACTATAGTCCATATAGTGAATATTAGATATACACTAAGAATTTTAAAAGCTGCTATCAAAAATAATGTTTCTAGAGCACTTTGTGTGCATACTACAGGTATATATTCCAAATTCAGAAGTGCTTCAGAAGAGTATTTAGTTATTGAAGAAAAGATACAAAGAATACTTTCATCACATCAGATTAAAATGACAATTTTAAGACCGACGATGATATATGGTGATATATGTGACCGAAATATGAGCAAATTTATAAAAATGGTAGATAAATTTAGATATTTCCCTGTCATCAACAATGGGCAAGGGCTAATTCAACCAGTAAATGCAAGAGATCTCGGTAAAGCTTACTACCAAGTTCTTAAGTTGCCAAGGGAAATAGTTAAATCTGAATATATTTTATCAGGGGAAAGTCCTATCACCATGTTAGAAGCTTTTAAGCTAATAAGTGAAGGATTAAATAAGAAAACAACCTTTATTAGCGTTCCTTTAAGTTTTGGTGTACTATTCGCAAAAATTTTAAAAATAATCTCTTTTGGGAAGGTGGATTATGTGGAGCGTGTTCAGCGAATGAGCGAAGATCGTAGCTTTCCACATAAGGATGCAAAACTAGATTTTAATTATAGCCCCGAACCATTTAGAGTAGGTATAACAAGAGAAGTAAAGGAATATCTCAATAAACGGTAGGTGAAAAAGTGGATAAACGAATACTGATACTATCAAATCATTTCATTACGCTTTATAATTTCAGGAAAGAACTCGTGAGTAATCTAATATCTGCTGGAAACGAAGTATATATATCAATGCCAAAATCCGATGATAATAAATACTTTAGTGATATGGGGTGTGAAATTATAGAGACACCCCTTGATAGACGAGGGATAAATCCAATTAGTGATTTTAAGCTCATACTGAATTACTATAAAATAATAAAAAAAGTAGAACCAGATATTATATATTCATACACTATTAAACCCAATATTTATGGTTCCATAGTATCTAATTTTACTAAAAATAAGCAAGTTAGTAATGTAACAGGAACGGGAGCAACATTCATAAATGATAATACTTTAAGTAAAATAGCTAAGATATTGTATAAAATATCTCTTAAGAGGTCCTACAAGGTTTTTTTTCAGAATAGTGGAGATAGAGACTTTTTTGTTGAGAATAAAATGATCGGGGATAATTATGCAATGCTCCCTGGATCAGGTGTTAATTTAAATCAATATAAAGTACATGAATTACCAACTGACGAAACTGTTAATTTTATATTCATTGGAAGGATAATGGAGCTTAAAGGGATAGATGAGTATTTAGAATGTGCGAAAAAAATAAAGGAAGAATATCCACATACCAACTTCTATGTGGCAGGTTTTATAGAAGAAACTGATTATAAAAGTATCATAGAACACTATCACTCCAAGGGGATTATTAATTATATAGGGTTCCAAAAAAACATTCAGTCATGGTTACAGAAATGTCATTGTACAATCTTACCTTCTCATGGTGGAGAAGGAATCCCAAATGTGCTCCTAGAATCTGCGGCTATCAGCAGAATTTGTATAGCATCAAACATTAATGGCTCCAAAGATGTGATTAGTGATGGAAAGAACGGTTACTTATTTGAGACAGGAAATGCCGAAAGCCTTACAGATAAAGTTAGAAAACTAATGGAATTAAGCTTTGATGATAAAAAGTTAATGGGGCTAGCTGGAAGAGAAATAGTTGAGAATGAGTTTGATAGAGCATATGTAATTGACAAGTATATGAAATTGATCGAATAAATAGAAGGTGATCATTAGTGAACTATAAAAAAGTTTTTCAAAGTGAGCAACTTAGAATGAGACTGTTAGGCTTAACAGAGTTTATCCCTGATAAGACAATGATTTATTTACAATATTGGATAAAAACCGGAAGAAAGTTAAATTTAAGTAATCCAAAAAGATTTAATGAAAAGATTCAATGGTATAAATTGTATTATCGTGACCCTTTAATGGCTCAATGTGCAGATAAATATGAAGTTAGAGAATATGTCACTTCGAAAAACTTAGAAGAAATTTTAATTCCATTATATGGTGTTTATGATGATGCTAATGATATAGACTTCAACAAACTGCCAAGTAAGTTTATCTTAAAAACTAATAATGGAAGCCATACGAATATCATTTGTGAAGACAAATCTACACTTAATATTGAAAATACAAGAAAGGTCTTAAATACCTGGCTAACTAAAAGAACTGCAAAAGCTGGAAGAGAATGGGCTTACTATAATATTAATCCAAAAATTATTTGTGAAAAATTATTAGACAAGGACAAGAATAATGATCTAATTGATTATAAATTCTATTGCTTTAATGGAAAATGTTCATATATTAAAGTAGCAACAAATACATCGTCTGGAAATCCAGAGAACGGTATATTTAATATGGAGTTTGAGCAGCTTCCTTATTGCAGAAGTGAAGTTGTGAAAATAACCGATAAAATAGAAAAACCAAAGAACTATAAAAATATGTGTAAGATAGCGGAAGCATTATCTTCTGATTTTCCGCATGTGAGAGTAGACTTATATAATATTAATGGGAAAATTTACTTTGGGGAATTAACATTTTATGATACATCTGGATATCAAATATTTGAACCAGATGAGTTTGATTATATTCTAGGTAACTTATTTTCCATTAATAAAATTGTACAATAGAGGAGACACATTATGAAGGTGTTATTTTGCCATGATGGCCCAATTAGGACAGATAATAAAGGTAATTATTATGGGATAGCACATAATGACGAGATGTTTAAAAGGTATTATTCAATTGGGGATGAACTTTCAGTTTTAATAAGATTAGATAAAATTAGGAAAATTGAGAATACAAATAATTTATCTCAAATAACAGTTTCACCTTTTGAAGTTATTGAGATGCCTAACATCAGCAGTATTAAAGGTATTTTATTTAAGAGAAAAGTAGCTAGAAAGGTTATTAAAAAAGCAGTATTAGAGTCAGATTATGTTGTTGCTAGGTTACCAAGTATGTCAGGATTCCTTGCTATTGATTATGCTAGAAAATATAACAAACCTTATTTAACTGAGGTAGTTGCTTGTCCCTGGGATGCATTTTGGAATCATAGTTATAAAGGTAAATTAATAGCTCCTTATACATATTTTGCAACAAAAAAGCGAGTCAAAAACTCCAACTATGTTGTATATGTGACTAATAAATTTTTGCAAAAAAGGTATCCAACTAAAGGCAAGAGTGTTAACTGTTCCAACGTTGCTTTAACAGAATTCAGTGAAGATACTTTGGAAAGAAGAAAGAACAAAATCAGCAGGTTAAACATGCAAGATAAAATCATTATTGGAACTACAGCAGCTGTAGACGTAAGGTACAAAGGCCAACAGTACATAATAAAAGCATTAGGAAAACTCAAGGAAGAAGGCATTACAAGTTTTGAATATCAACTTGTTGGAGCAGGGGACCCTTCTTACTTAATGTCTCAAGCTAAGAAATACAACGTAAAGGAACAAGTCAAATTTTTAGGACCTTTACCTCATTCCCAAGTATTTCAATGGTTGGAAACCATTGACTTATATGCTCAGCCAAGTAAACAAGAAGGGTTGCCAAGAGCCTTAATTGAGGCAATGAGCAGAGGGCTACCAGCCTTAGGTGCAAAAACTGCGGGTATACCTGAATTATTAGATGCTGATTATGTCTTTAGTAATAAAAAAAATAATATAAAAGAAATAATAGATATCTTATTATCTTATAAAAGTAAAAATAACTTAAAGGAACAAGCAAAAATTAATTTTTATGAAGCAAAAAAATATGAAAAAGAGATTATAGAAACTCGAAGAAAAGAATTTTTTAATGAATTTAAAAACTCAAAATAAAAATTTAGGCGGAAGGTATTAAAATGTTAATTTATATAATAAATGTAATATTATTGAGCTTTGTAGTATTAGTTCTATTTGTGTTAAATCTATTAGATACAAAAAAGGGAAAAATGACTTTTTTAATTATAGCCACCTTACAACTAATTCTTTTACAAGGTTTAAGAAATGAGAGTGTTGGTGCAGATACAAGAAGTTATCTGAAATACTTTAACCATATACAATATTTTGACATGGAAGCTTTTATATCTCATAGGTTTGAGATAGGTTATAAGTTTTTAAACAACTTACTAGCACAGATTGGTATAAATGACCAAATATTTCTTACATTAGTTTCTGCGTTAATCTTGGTACCTGTGTCGGTTTTCTTATACAAAAACTCTACCAATGTTTATTTAAGTTTATATTTATATATTACATTTGGATTCTATGCTGCTTCATTTAACACATTAAGGCAAAACATTGCATATGGAATTATTTTGCTTTCATTTCAATATATAAGGGATAGAAAATTTATTCCTTTTTTATTAATAGTTTTACTAGCCTCCACATTTCATTTTAGTGCGTTAATTTTCGCATTTGCATATTTTCTAGCTAGAATTAAATTAACTATACCTACTGTTTCTCTAATAGTAATACTTACCATACCAATAGCATTTCTAAAAAATCAAATAACTGCTTTCATAATTAGTAATTTTTATCAAACCTATAATGTTACTCATACTAATGCCTACACGTGGTTTTTTTTCAATTTAACTTTATTTGCAATAGCTATGTTGTACCATCAACAAATAATAGAGGGAAATGAAAAAAGACTGAAGAAAAAAAATGATAGGAACCTAAATCAAAAACCTATTCAAAAAAGTGAATATATTACTAATACTAAGAGCATTGAAATGTATTACACATTAACATTCATTGGAATTCTTTTAATGTTGTTTGCAAGTGTTTCTACTAATGCGATGAGGATAGTGAATTATTTTTATCTATTTATCATAGTTTTACTTCCCGCTTCAATATCAGGTATTAGGAGTAAATACATTAGATCAATAGTAACTTTAATGCTTATATTTGGAGCTGCTACAGTTTATATTTACTTTTTAAATACGCCTAGCGATCATAATTTTGTTCCTTATAAATTTTATTGGTGAATATTCAGTTGTGAAATCAAATTTCTGCAAATCAAGGGAAAATGATCATGCTAAGTTTTTATAAGTTTAATTTTAAGATTAACTTAAGAAGTTGGTGAACTAATGAAAAAAATCAAGGTAGTAATATTTTTATATTCTTTGGGAGGCGGGGGTGTTCAAAAGTTTCTTATTAATCTATTAAAAAAGATCGATTTAGATAAATTTGAGATCAGCTTAGCTCTAGTAAATAATAGAGGAGTTTATTTGACAGAAGTCCCAAATGAGATAAAAATAATAGATTTAAAAGCAAAAAGGGTACATTTTTCTTTATTTCCTTTAGTTAGGTATATTAATCAAGAGAGACCAGATATACTATTTAGTATTGATACCTCTATAAATATTATAGGTATATTAGCCAAAATATTGAGTAAAAGAAAACCCAAAATAATTATTAGACAGGCTGTAGAAATAAATGATTTATCTACTAATAAAACGAAGTTATTTTTAGCTAAAATTTTCTACCCGAAAGCAGATAAATGTATTGTATTAACTCATACTATGAAAAATAGATTAGTAACTAATTTAAGGGTTCCAAATCAATTAATTGAAGTAATATATAATTCTATTGATATTAATGACATCTTATTTAAGAGAGCTGAAGAAGTGGAAAGTTCCTTTAAAGAACTCGCTACCCCTAAAATTATCTCTGTAGGGAGATTGACCAGTCAAAAAAATCACTTAATGTTAATAGAAGCATTTAAATTAGTCTTGGAAGAAACCCATGCTACATTAATAATAATTGGAGAAGGTGAAGATAAAGAAAAAATCAATAGTAAAATAAAAGATTTAAATTTGGAAAATCAAGTAATCATGTTAGGTTACCATAGCAACCCTTATAAATATTTATTTAATTCTGATATATTCGTTTTGGCTTCTGTATATGAAGGTTTAAGTAATGCCTTATTAGAAGCTCTGGCTTGCGAAATTCCAATTATAACAACCGACAATCCCGATAACATCATTTCTCACAACGTAAACGGATTTAAAGCAAATATACAGAAAGAAGATATAGCAAAAAAAATTAAAGTCCTACTCAAAAACGAAAACACCAGAGAAAGAATGATTAGCAACAATAAAAATTATATGTATAAATTTGATGTTGTTAATATGGTGAATAGCTATGAGAAATCATTCATGGATACCATTGACTGATAATAACTTAATTATCAAAAGAGATAATTAGGGAGTATTTTTATTAAATTAAATTTATAGGTGGTGGGTATTAAATTATGTCAATCAAGCAAAAATTGAAAAATAATGATCAAATTGTTGATTTTTATAAAGATTTAAAATATCTGTATTTTAAAAATTTTAATTCAGATCAACGTTTACTAAAAAAACAATTCAAGAAAAGGCTAAATAGAGATTTAGATCTTGATAACCCTATAAAGTTCAATGATAAATTGCAATGGTTAAAATTAAACTGGTACAACTCATTAGCCACTCAGTGTGCTGATAAGTATGAAGTTAGAAAATTTGTTGAAGAAAAAATTGGTAAACAATACTTAAATGAATTATATGCTGTATATGATTCAGTAGATCAAATCGAGATAAATAAATTACCAAAATCTTTTGTACTCAAAGGTACACATGGATCTGGTTTTAACTTAATTTGCAAGAATAAAGATGAAATAAACTGGAAAAAGTCTTTCAAAAGAATGAGAAAGTGGATGAATAAGAATTATTATTGGTTCAATCGAGAGTGGGTATATAAAGACATAAAACCTAGAATAATTTGTGAAAAATACTTGGAAGAAGTTGATTCCAATCAACTTAAAGATTATAAGTTTTTCTGCTTTAATGGTGAACCAAAGCTTATCCAGGTGGATTTCGATAGGTATAGTAATCACAAGAGAAATATCTATGACTTGAACTGGAATTTGACGGATATAGAAATAGTATATCCTCGAGATGAAAGTCAATATATAGAAAGACCATATAACTTAGAATTAATGATCGAATTAAGTAAAACATTATCTAGAGACTTTCCTCATGTAAGAGTGGATTTTTACGTATTAAATAATAATGAGATTTACTTTGGAGAGTTGACTTTTTTCCATGAAGCAGGTGTAGGAAGATTTAATCCTCCTTCCTCTGAAGAAATTATGGGTAATTGGTTGGAATTACCTAAAAGTAATAGTTAACCTGACTTATATAAAGTTATAGTTGTTTGGGGTGATATCTTGGATATAATTTTTAATGATTCTAATAACAACATTGGTGGAATCGAGATAATGTTTATAGAAATGGCAAAAGCATTATCAGTTGAACATAACGTGTATTTTGTTGTTAATGAAAATAGCATATATGAAAAAGAGCTATCCAAATTCGATAATATTAAGTTTGTAAAAAAGAGAATTCAAAGAAATATTGAATTTATTTCATCTAATTTGATAAAAAAGGAAAGAGAATCAGTCCTATCCCAATTAAATCTTAGTAAACAATATTATGTTATTTCACCATATTATAATAAATTACAATATTCTTTAGCTATCTTTAATAAAAATAACTTTAAGCACATTAATTTATGGGCTCACCCAGAAAACTGGGCAAGACAATCTAAATTAAAATCCAAAAAAAAGTTTGTAAAAAAAATAAGTCATGGAAAGAAATTTTATTACCAACAAAAACTATTAGTATTATTTGAAGAGAAAAATGCACATTTTTTTGGTGCAAGAGCAGTGCCTGTTTTTAATAGTTGGTATTACTCAGTTCCTCTAAACCCTAACAAAATCAATACATTACCAATACAGCCAGTTCAGACATCGCCTAAGAGATTAATAAATGAAAATGTTAAGGAAATTAAGGTTGTATGGTGTGGTAGGTTTGATTACTTTAAAAATGAAGCTATAATTGAAATTTCAAGAGTTTTAAGTTCGCTTTCTAATTCCTTTCCTGAATATGATGTTAAGTATGGAATTATAGGTTTTGGAAGTGATTATGATAAACAATATATTAGCGAAAATATAGAGAAGAATGGTATTAGGGTAGAATTTATAGGAAAAGTTAGTCCTGAAAAGTTACCTGTAATGTTTAAAGAATATGATGTAGGTATAGGTATGGGGTTAACAGTAAAAAAGATGGCACAAGTCGGACTCCCTTCAATAGTTATAGATTCGTTTACAAACGATTCAAATCATAAAAAAAACAGTAATTGGATTTTTGACACTAAAGAAGGGGACGCAGGAGACGGGTATTACTATAAAATCGCTGGAAGCGAACTAATACAGAGAAAAGAGCTGTATAGTGTTTTAGGTGAGGTATTTAATAGACCTGAAATTTTACAAGATTATTCTGTGAAAAGCTTAAATTTTGTTAATAAACATTATTCATTTGAAGATCAAATGAATATATTCTTGAAAAAATTAGAAGAGTCATCCTTTAATGGAGGGGATTTTCCTTTTTTTAGAAGAAATATCTTTTATCGTTTAATTTATAAAATTTATAATTTTTTTAAGTGATATGATTATTTTGCATTAATAGAAAGTGGGATTTATTGAAAATGGAATTATCATTTTATGTGATGAATAGAAAAGGTTACATAGTTCTTAGGGATTTCTTAAAAACATTTGACTCCGCTAAAATAAAATTTGTAGTTACTTCCCGAGATGAAAATGTGGTGGAAGATTATTTTGAAGATATTAGAAGTCTTTGTGAGAGTTATAATATTATGGTTTATGATAGAAAACAAGCTAAACCACAATGTAATGGATATAAGATTGCTATAGGTTGGAAGTGGATGATAAAAGATACTAACAAACTAATCGTTATTCATGATTCGTTACTACCAAAATATAGAGGTTTCTCTCCGCTTGTAAATATGCTCATAAATGGGGAAAAAGAGCTTGGTGTAACTGCTTTATACGCTTCCGAGAATTATGATGAGGGAAATATAGTAATGCAAAGAGCTTTGCCAATTACATATCCTTTAAAAATTGAAGAAGCGATAAATAATATATCTATTTTATATTCAGAAGTTGTAATATCGATCTATAAAGTATTATTAGATAAAGGCAATATAAGAAGCGTTCCTCAAAACCATAATGAGGCAACGTACAGTTTATGGAGGGATGAGGAAGACTATTTTATTAATTGGGAAAACGATGCATGTAAATTAAAAAGGACAGTAGATGCTTTGTCTTTTCCTTTTCAAGGCGCAAAGTCTTATTTAAATGGAGATTTAATAAAAATAGAAGAAGTAGAAATCTATCAAGATAGAATAATCGAAAATAGAGATGTAGGCAAAGTTGTATTTATAGAACAAGGTTTTCCGATTGTAGTATGTGGAAGTGGTCTGCTAAAAGTAACAAAAGCGGTTGACTCTAAGAAAAAAAGTATCTTCCCATTAAAAAAATTCAAAAGTAGATTTAAAGGAGTATAACAAATTGATACCATTCAATCAACCACCTGTGTTAGGAAATGAGATTGACTATATACAAGAGGCAATTAAATCTAATAAGAAACTTAGTGGCGATGGCCCAATTACTCAAAAGTGTCAGAAGTGGTTTGAAGATAATTTTAAAATTCCGAAATCCCTTTTAACCACTTCCTGTACACATGCACTTGAAATGGCTGCACTTCTAATAAATATAAAACCAGGTGATGAAGTTATAGCACCCTCTTATACTTTTGTATCAACAGTCAATGCTTTTGCTCTTAGAGGAGCAAAGATAGTTTTTGTAGATATTCGACCTGATACCTTAAATATAGATGAAAATCTTATAGAGAATGCTATTACCCCAAATACAAAAGCTATTGTTCCGGTTCATTACGCAGGCGTTGCTTGCGAAATGGACGTGATTATGAATATAGCTAGCAAATATAATCTGTACGTTATTGAAGATGCCGCTCAAGGTGTTATGTCTACCTATAAAGGTAAACCACTAGGTACAATTGGTGATTTAGGTTGTTTTAGCTTTCATGATACAAAAAATTATTCTATGGGCGAAGGGGGAGCGCTGCTTATACGAAATGAGAAGCTTTTAGAACGTGCAGAAATTATTCGAGAGAAAGGTACAAATCGTAGTAAATTTATACGAGGTCAAGTTGATAAATATACATGGGTAGATATTGGCAGTTCCTATTTACCGAGTGAAATTAATGCTGCCTATTTATTACCTCAACTGAAGAGTGCTCAAAAAATCAATGGTGATAGGTTAAGTACTTGGAACATGTACTATAGTAGTTTAAAACATTTAGAGGATAAAGGATTTATTCAATTACCTACTATACCCAAAGATTGTAATCACAATGCACATATGTTCTATATTAAATGTATTGATATAGAACAGAGGTCGAGGTTAATAAATTATTTAAATGAATATAATGTAAAAACAGCATTTCACTATATCCCACTTCATTCTTCTGTAGCTGGCGAAAAGTACGGAGAATTTATAGGTGATGATATTTATACTACTAGTGAGAGCGAACGCTTATTGAGACTGCCTATATTTTTTGAGATTAAAAAGAAGGATATTGAAAAAGTTGTAAGTCTTATAAAAAGTTTTTATAAAAATTAGTAATAAGTTCCCGTTTTGTTTAGGAGAATGAATTTGAATAAGTTTAAAAAGCTCTTTGAAAATAAGTTTGTAAGAAATATAGCGTTAGTTACAAGTGGAACAGCTTTTGCGCAGATCCTGTCTATAGTTTTATCGCCTATCATTACAAGGATTTATACACCTGAAGAATACGGTGTACTTACTGTTTATATTTCAACTCTTATGTTATTAAGTATAGGGGCATCTTTAGATTATCAAAAAGCAATTCCTTTAGCACAAGATAATAAAGCTGCCTATAATCTAATATTTGCTTCTTTCATAGTATTAACTTCATTTTTATTAATGCTGTCACTAATATTATTAATATGGGGCAACGCAATCATAGAGTTGTTGAATAGCGAAGAATTAGCCAACTATTTGTATTTAATCCCTTTAGGTGTCTTGTGTCTGGGAGGATATAATATTATTTTGCACTTTTCTTTGCGAATCAAAGATTTTACAACTGTCACAAGAACTAAAATAACTAGGAGTTTGATATCTAACTTTAGTAAAATTTCTTTTGGATTATTAGGTTTTGGGCCTGCTGGTTTAATTTTTGCCCATGTTATTGGTCAAAGTGGAGGAGTGTATCGACTTTCTTTACCATTAATAAAAAATAGAAATCATTTAAAAGAATCATTTTCATTATATGAAATGAAAACGTTATTAAAGAGGTATGTTAGATTTCCTTTATATTCAGCACCTAGTAACTATGTTTATACAATTGGAAATCAAGCACCGATTTTAGTTTTAGCTGCTTTATTTGGAACTACAGTGTCAGGTCATTATGGATTGGCTAACTCAATTGTAAATTTACCTATTACTCTGATTGCTATGTCTGTTTCTCAAGTTTTTTACTCTGAGGCTGCTAGTATTGGGAAAAGCAATCCGAAGAAAATTAAAATATTATCTTTAAAATTAACCAAAAAATTAGCTTTAATTGGTTTAGTCCCATTAATAATATTTTTTTTATTTGGTCCTATGTTGTTCAGTTTAGTTTTTGGTGAAAATTGGTATGAAGCAGGGGTATATGCGCGGTTGCTATCAGTGATAGCATATGCTCATTTTATAATCTTACCTATGGGACGTATTTTAGAGATATTGGAAAGGCAAAACATTGGTTTAATAATGAATGCTTTTCGATTAGTTTTTATTATACTCGTTTTTTTAATAGCTAATATAAAGAGCTTTTCTGCATTCGAAACTATACTTCTATACTCTATTATCAATACAATAAGCTATATAACTCTTTTTATTATAGTGCAGATAATATTGACAAAGGAAGAGTGATTGAACATCAAAGCTTAAAAAAAGTTAATATTATGGACATTTAATTAAGTTTTTAATTAATATTTACTAGGAGGTTAAAAATGAAAGGTATTATATTAGCTGGCGGATCTGGGACCCGTCTCCACCCCATAACAAAAGCAGTTTCTAAACAAATTTTACCAGTGTACGATAAACCTATGATATATTATCCGTTATCAGTATTAATGTTAGCTGGAATAAGAGAAATATTAATAATATCCACACCTAGAGATATAAGCGTTTTTAAGGAACTGCTAGGAGATGGAAGTGATATAGGTGTAGAGTTTACATATGCTGTTCAAGAAAAGCCAAACGGGCTTGCTGAAGCCTTTATTTTAGGAGAGGAATTTATTGGTGATTCAAGTGTAGCTTTAGTATTAGGTGATAATATTTTTTATGGCTCTAATTTTGGTAATCGAATTATGGAAGTAGCAAAGATGAAAAGTGGAGGAACAATATTTGGTTGTTATGTAAAAGATCCTCGAGCTTATGGAGTTGTAGAAGTTGACAATAATTCTAAAGCCTTATCAATTGAAGAAAAACCCAGCAACCCCAAATCTTCCTTTGCTGTACCAGGTTTATATTTTTTTGATAATGATGTAATAGAAATAGCTAAAAAAGTAAAACCGTCACAAAGAGGAGAAAAAGAAATTACTTCAATTATAAATGAATACCTCGAAAGAGGAGAACTAAATGTTGAATTAACTGGACGTGGGATAGCATGGTTAGATACAGGCACACATGAGTCTTTGTTAGAAGCGTCTAACTTTGTAGAAGCCATTCAAAAACGACAGGGTTTATATATTGCATGTATTGAAGAAATTGCTTTTCGTAAAGGTTATATCAATAATATACAACTAAGTAAATTAGCTGAACCTTTAATTAAGACAGCATATGGAAGGTATTTGAAAGAGCTTTCTGATTCAACTTATTTAAATGAGGTGAAACAATCCTAATGAATATTTTAGTAACCGGTGGAGCGGGCTTCATCGGATCAAATTTCGTAAAACACATGCTCAAAAATTTCGACCATAATATAATTAATATTGATTCTTTGACATACGCTGGGAACTTAAAAAACTTACAAGATGTTCAAAATAATGATAGATATTTTTTTATTAAAGGAAGTATAGAGGACCGCATTTTACTTGAAAATGTTTTTCAAAAATACGACATTCAAGTAGTTATAAACTTTGCAGCAGAATCTCATGTAGATAGAAGTATTTCAGACCCGGAAATTTTTTTAAACACAAATGTAATTGGTACGCAAGCTTTATTAGATGCTGCATTGAATTATTGGAAGAGCGAGTCAGAAAATAAATATGATATTAAATTTAAAGATGAAGTTAAGTTTATTCAAATTTCTACTGATGAGGTTTATGGGACGTTAGGAGAAACAGGTTATTTTACCGAGGAAACAGGTTTGGCTCCAAATAGCCCTTACTCTGCTTCCAAAGCTGCTTCAGACATGATAGTACGTGCATACCATGAAACTTATGGTTTACCAATTAATATAACACGTTGCTCGAATAATTATGGGCCCCTACAGTTTCCAGAAAAATTAATTCCTTTAATGATTAATAATGCTTTAAAAGAGAAGTCACTACCAGTTTATGGAGATGGATGCCAGGTTCGTGACTGGTTACATGTTAAAGATCACTGTAGGGCAATTGACTGCGTGCTTCGTTATGGGAAAAATGGGGAGATTTATAATATTGGTGGAAACAACGAAAAAAAGAATATAGAAATTGTAAGGTTAATATTGAATAAGTTAGATAAAAGTGAGAGTTTAATTAAACATGTTCAAGATCGGCTTGGCCATGATCGAAGATATGCGATTGACAATACTAAAATTATGAGTGAGTTAGGTTGGTCTCCTGAATACTCTTTTGAAGAAGGAATTCAAAAAACCATTAAATGGTACTTAGAAAATGAAGAGTGGATGGAAGATATAACATCAGGTGACTACATTAATTACTATGACCACATGTATAACTGTTAGTTAAAAATCAAGAGTAGTGAAGCCGGGTTAAAATTGAGAGAGGAGACTTTATATGTATAAAATAGCAGTAGCAGGAACCGGATACGTTGGCTTAGTCGCTGGCGTGTGCTTCGCAGAGATGGGCCATCAAGTAATTTGTGTAGACATTGATGAAGAAAAAGTTGAAGTAATGAAGTCAGGAGTTTCTCCAATTTATGAAGCAGGGTTGGAAGAACTCATGCAGAAAAACTACTCCAAAGGAAGAATCGATTACACCACAGATTACCAAAGTGCTTACAAAGATGCAGATGCGGTGTTCCTAGGTGTAGGAACACCAGAAAAACCTGATGGATCTGCAGATTTGTCTTACATAGCAACCGTTGCTAGACAAGTAGCTGAATCTGTAGAGAAAGACTGTCTAGTAGTGGTGAAATCCACAGTACCTGTTGGTACTAATGATAAAGTTGAACAATTCATCCAAGACTTCTTAGTTAACGATGTGAATGTGGAAGTAGCTTCTAACCCAGAGTTTCTCGCTCAAGGATCTGCTGTTCGTGACACCCTTCACGCGGAAAGAATTATTATTGGTACAGAGACAGAGTGGGCGGAGCAAATATTGAAAGAGATCTATGAGCCTTTCAATCTTCCAATAGTTTCTGTGAATCGTAGGTCGGCTGAAATGATTAAGTATGCTTCCAATGACTTTTTGGCATTGAAGATTTCTTATATGAACGATATTGCCAACCTTTGTGAATTGGTTGGTGCAGATATCAAAGACGTGGCTGAAGGTATGAGTTATGATGAACGAATTGGTTCTAAGTTCTTGAATGCGGGGATCGGTTTTGGGGGATCATGCTTCCCGAAAGATACACAGGCTCTTGATTACTTAGCTCAGCAGAATGGCTATGAACTTAAGACAGTGAAGGCAGCGATTGATGTAAACAAAAATCAAAAAACTTCCCTTTATAGAAAAGCAAGTAATCGATTGATTACATTCAATGGCCTTAAAGTTGCGGTCTTAGGGTTAACGTTCAAGCCAGGAACTGATGACCTGCGTGAATCTCCATCACTTGATAATGTACCTTTACTTTTGGATCAAGGTGCGGATATCTATGCATACGATCCAGTAGGAGCAGATAACTTTGCAAAAGTTTATCCTGAAGGTCCTAACCGTCAAGGGTCGATTACGTATGTTAATAAGGTAGAAGAAGCATTAGAAAATGCTAATGTTTGTTTTGTATTTACAGAATGGGGAGAGGTTAAAGCTGTTACTCCAGAATTATACCGTGGCTTGATGCGGACGCCTTTAGTCTATGATGGACGGAATATCTATGATATTGAAGAAATGAAGAAAGCGAAAGTAGAATACCATTCGGTTGGTAGAGAACCAGGGAGAGTGGAAGTTAGGAGAGGAGAAGCATATGAACTACAATCCACTAGATACTAAGAAAACCTATCTAGTAACCGGCGCAGCTGGCTTTATCGGTTATTACCTCTCGAAGAAGCTTCTTAATGAAGGGTGCAAGGTAATAGGACTTGATAATGTGAATGATTATTATGACGTAGGACTTAAAGAAACACGTCTAGGTTTACTGAAACCGCATGACAGCTTTACATTCCTTAAGAAAAACTTAGCTGACAAAGAAGCTATTGATTCAGTCTTCAGAGAATATCAACCCGATATTGTTGTTAATTTGGCAGCACAGGCTGGTGTCCGGTATTCTATCGAGAATCCAGATGCGTATATGGAGAGCAATGTCATAGGCTTCTATAATATTTTGGAAGCTTGTCGTCATAACCCTGTAGATCATTTAGTTTATGCATCATCTAGTTCTGTGTATGGAGCGAATAAAAAGGTTCCTTTTGAAGAAACGGATTTTGTCGATCACCCGGTGTCTTTATATGCTTCAACTAAAAAGTCTAATGAATTAATGGCTTATACGTATAGTCATCTTTACAATATACCTGCCACAGGCCTGAGATTCTTTACAGTTTATGGCCCGATGGGACGTCCAGATATGGCTTATTTCGGATTCACAGATAGATACTTCTCTGGGGAACCAATTAAGGTTTATAACAATGGTGACTTTGAGAATGATCTTTATCGTGATTTTACTTATATCGATGATATTGTAGTTGGTATTGAGCGACTGTTGAGCTATAAGCCAAATGGAGATCAAGGTGCTCCGCATAAAGTTTACAATATCGGTAATAACAGTCCGGAAAAGTTAATGACGTTTATTGAATCGTTAGAGAGAGCATTAAGTAATGCACTGGATAAAAATATAGAGTTTAAGAAAGAATATGAACCTATTAAACCAGGAGATGTACCTGCTACTTATGCTTCTACTAATCAACTACAAGAAGCTGTAGGGTTTAAGCCAAAAACTACCATTCAGGTGGGCTTGCAGAAGTTTGCTGATTGGTATGTAGATTATTATCAGGTAAGATAAGCTTTTTCATTAAAACTCCTTAAACAAATTTAAGTTTAAGGAGTTTTAAATTTATTGAAAAAGTAGCGCACTCTTTTAATTAGAATAGATTAAAAGGAACTTTATTATAGCTGGAATAACTCTAATAAGATGGCGTTATCCATGAAATTATGTAATACAAAAGTCTAGCTAAAGAGGTGATATTAATATGCCGCTAAATTACGTAAACTCCGTTCCTCTTCACATACAACTAAAGCAAATAATTGAACAAAACATTTTAAATGGAGTTTATTACCAACAAATACCTAGTGAACGAGAATTTATTGAGGAGTTTAATGTTAGTCGTAGTACAGTAAGAGAAGCTATAAATCTTTTAGTTAGAGAAGGGATATTAGAAAAAAGGCATGGAAAAGGAACTTTTATATCCCTTAAGCCAATTGATGATTGGCTGGGTAATTTAAGTAGTACATCAGAGACAATTGAGCGCATGGGTATGGAGCCGGGCGCAAAGTTAATTAATTCAGAATTTATGCAACTAAACGAGCGATTACAAATTCTTACAGGTTTAGAGGAAGCTTACCATTTTAAAAGATTGCGCTTTGCAAACCATATCCCCATAGGCGTTGAATATCATTATTATCCATTGGTTATAGGGAATAAGATTAGTTCATTTGATTTAAACCATGAAACTTTATATGACCTACTTGAAAAAGAGCTAGGAATAAAGACGTTTGAAGCAGAGCAAGTAATTCGGTCAGGATTGATTTCAACTGATGATGCAAAATTATTAAATGTTCCTGCCTCTACTAGTATGTTAAAGACTGAAAGAAAACTGTTGGATATTAATGGTGAGTTTGTAGAATTAGAACATGCCTTTTACAGAGCTGATATGTATTCCTTTAAAATAAACCTGTCAAGAAAGAATAATTAAAACAATTATTAAGAGGAAGTAGACCATTCAGAAAATAAGCGGAAAATCATTTAAGCATCCTTACATAGAGAAGTAATCAAACATGCTAATTAAAATGCCAAAAAAATCTTATTATCTTATACATTTCTTCCATAATATAAACAAAAAGTAGATTAATCTTTACATTTCAATTTGTAAATTTCCTTAATATCAAATAGCAATGTACAAGTATTATTTGTTGCTAAAATGACTTTCAAAAGTAAACTGGTACGGACGTCCTGATAAGATTGATTACTATCTTTGTTTAACCTAGAATTGACTAGAGTTGTAATAAAATAGAGAAATAGCCACTATTTTGTCGAACTATTAAAAATTGGGGGTTAATGCATGGTTTGGTATTTATCTTATATGGTTGTTTATTTTCTTTTTATGTTTAGTTTAGGTATTTATTATTTCTTAAAGGTGAAATCATCGCAGGATTATTTAATCGCTGGGTGGAATATGGGCTTTTGGTCAATCGTAGGAACAATTGTTAGTACATTTTGCGGAGCAGCAGTATTCATTGGTTGGGTAGGAATGGGGTTTACAGTAGGTCTCTCTGGTTTTTTCCAATTCGCATTACCAGCAGTTGTGTTTAGTATATTATTAATTATAGTTTTTGCAAAACCGTTAAGGAGGCAAAAGCTTTACACGATTGCTGACTTGTTCAGTGAGAGGTTTGGTAAAACTACGGGAGTCATTCCTTCAGTACTATCTGCCTTTGTTTATTCCGTGCCAACTTTAGCTTTACAAATGGTCGGGATGACTACAGTTTTTACAATTGCATTTGGGATGGAAGTATCAACAGGACTAATAGTAGCTTTTGTATTAATTTTAGGGTTTACTATCTTAGGGGGCTTGCCTGCAACAATTATTACTGATGCGATTCAAAGTGTAATTATTATAGTTGGTATCATTGCTTTATTTATCGCTAGTATTTTTTATAGTGGTGGATTTAAGGATGTTGTAAATAATACCCCCTCGGAATACCTCACTCCAGTAGGGCCAGATGGGTTAGTAGCAGTACTTTTATTTGCTCTTTCTGTAGGTCCGTTTTATATAATATGGCAATCTACTTGGCAGCGGATTTTTGCATCTAAAACAGAAAAAGTAGCAAGAAAAGCTGGGGTTACAGGGTTTTTAATTGCAGGTGTTGTTTCTGTCTTACCTTATTCCATCGGGGTGATTGCTCGTAACTATGTCCCTGTAGATATGAATCCTGATCTACTATTTTCATATGTAACAGCTGAGGTATTACCTCCATATTTAGGTGGTATTGTGCTTGTTGGCTTACTAGCAGCATTGATGACAGGGGCTACCTCATTTATTCTTCAAGGAAGTTCAAACCTAACTGTTGACTTATATAAACGTTTATTCAATGTAGATGCATCGGAAAAGAAAATGATGATCGCTTCAAGGGTAACTGTAGCAATAATCTCTATTTTAGGTTTGCTTGTGGCGTTTAATCTGACTGATATAGTTAGCGTGTATCAATGGGCACTTCGCCTCTCAGCTGCAACGCTTGTCTTTCCTTTCTTAGCTATAATGTTTTGGAAAAGAGTTACAAAGACAGGAGTACAAATCAGTATGATCATGGCCTTAATCGCAACAATAATTTATCCATATTTAGGTCTTACTTTAGACCATACAATTTTTGGCTTAACAACGTCTCTTATTAGTTTAATTATAATTAGTTTATTAACTAGACATGCTGCCAGTGAACAAGTTCGAGCAGTTTTTTGGGAAGATCTACTTTCAGCTAAGAATAGGGTATAATCGATATCTATATGGATAAATCTTCTAAGTGAAAGGAAATTTAAGTGAAAAAAGTAGATTTAGTTTTTAAGAATGCAAACATTTTAACACTTGATAGTGAGGGTAGTATTAGAAGTTCTGTAGCTGTTTTAAAAGGAAAGATAGTATATATCTGGGAGGATAAAGAACCACCAAATGATGTAATTACCTCAAAGACTGAAGTTGTCGATTTACAAGGCAAAACCTTGATCCCAGGTTTTATTGACACACATAATCATTTGCTGATGTACTCTCAATACTTGGATCAAATTAATTGTGGTTCTCCTCTAAATAAAAATATTGGGGATATATTAGATCGCATAAATACTGAATCAATGAGTAAAAGACAAGGAGAATGGATTATAGGTTGGGGATATGACGATACGTTATTGGAAGAAAACCGTCACCCAACAAGGAAGGAACTAGACTCTGTTTCTCCGGACCATCCTGTACTTATACGTCACATCTCAAGTCACTTTGCTGTAGTTAATTCAGTTGCATTAAGAATTGCTGGTATTAGTGACAATGTAGAAGATCCTCAAGGTGGGCATTTTGGTAGAAACAAAGATGGCAGTTTAGATGGCGTTTTATATGAATTTGGAGCAATGGATCTTGTTGATAAAGTTATACCTGATTACACTAAAGAGGAATTAGTTAATTTAATTGAGAATGGAGCAAACGATTACCTTAAGCAGGGTATTACGACTAACACCGATGCTGGGGTTGGTCTTGTAAAGGGATTTCTTGAGTATGAGGCTCATGTAGAAGCTGTAGCTAAAGAAAAAAACCCTATGCGTATGCGGTTTATGATTTTGCACCATTTATTATATCAAGGTGCTCCTTTTGAAGGACTTACTTTTGAACAGTTGAATGAAAAGGTGCGGAATGATACTAATTATAACGGAAGTTTGGATAGTGCAAAGCTATTCCAAGATGGTTCTATACAAGGTTTAACTGGTGCATTGAGAGATCCTTACTTCTGTAACCCAAATATAACTGGAGAGTTAAGTCATGCTCAGAATGAATTTAATGAGGAAGTACTTGATTTACACAAAAGAGGGTTTCGAATTGCTACTCATGGAAATGGAGATCGTGCGATAGGTTCAATTCTGGATGCTTATTCCTACGCTCTAGATAAGGTTCCGAAGCCGGACCATCGCCACAGGATAGAGCATGTACAAACAGCAACCAGGGAAGATTTGAATCGGATGAAAGGTTTAGGAGTAGAGGCGTCTTTTTTTATTAACCATGTTTATTATTGGGGTGAACGCCATAGGTCAATATTTTTGGGAGAAGAGCGAGCCAATCGCTTAAACCCATTAAAAGATGCCCAAGAGCGAGGTTTTAAGTTCACATTGCATTCGGACTGTCCGATCACTCCAATCTCACCATTATTCTCAATATGGGCTGCAGTCAATCGTGTCACATCGGATGGAAGAACTCTTGGGGAAGAGCAGAAGATTGATGTTACCACTGCACTAAAAGCTATGACAATATATGGAGCTTGGTTGAACTTTGAGGAACAAGAAGTAGGTTCAATAGAGGTTGGAAAGTTAGCGGACTTTGCTGTATTGGACAAGGATCCTACCTCCTGTAATCCTATTGAAATAAAGGAAATAGAAGTTTTGGCCACTTATATTGGTGGTAAAAGAGTGTATAATAAATAAAGCTTAAAAAAAGAGTAACCCCAATTTATTTGGGGTTACTCTTTTTTTAAGCTTTATACTACTATGGAGTAATATTGATGTTAAATGAGGTCTCGTTAAGATAAAGATGAAAGACATAATAGAACGGTAGTGAATAGAATAATATCTTTCTTGTTGAAAGTTTTCATCGTTCAATAAGATTACCAAATACTAAATTTATAATGGTTATTGTGAATAGAGAAGTCTTAGCAGATTTATTATTAAATAATGACTAATATAACATCTTCCCTCCGTTTCATGGTAAAATATATGTCGGTATTTCACTTAAAACGGAGGCTTTAGATGAATCTATCTAAAAAGACGAATAGGAAGTTCAGGCCGGAGATAGAAGGGTTACGCGCGGTAGCTGCCCTATTAGTAGCGATCTATCACATCTGGCTTGGGAATGTTTCAGGTGGAGTGGATGTGTTCTTCGTTGTATCCGGATTTTTAATAACAACATCGCTTTTAAATATGTACGAAAGAACAGGTAAAGTCGACGGTATTGGATTTCTTCTTAAACTTGGGAAGAGATTATTTCCAATCGCCTTTGCGGTACTTGCATTTGTCATTATTACGAGTTTTTATTTCTTACCTCAAACACAGTGGGTAACGATTATTAAAGAAGTTGCGGCTTCCTTAATCTATGTGGAGAATTGGCAGCTTGCGAGTAATTCAGTCAATTATCTGGCGCAGAATAACGCGGCAAGTCCCGTGCAGCACTTCTGGGCCATGAGTACCCAGTTTCAGTTTTATATCATCTGGACCTTAGTCCTGCTGACCATAATAGGGATTGCCAGGAAGCTAAATAAGAATGTTAGAAATCTATTTTTCTATACATTGATCGGCATGTTTATCGTATCCATTGGTTATTCCGTTTATATAACGGGAGTGAACCAACCGTGGGCTTATTTTGATACGTTTGCGAGAGTATGGGAATTTGCTGCAGGCGGTATTCTATCTCTGGTCATCGCCCATATTTCGTTAAATAAATGGACGAGTGTAGTAGCTGGCTGGATCGGGCTGCTTGGTTTAATTACATGTGGGCTTCTCTTACAGGTAGGGACAGTCTTCCCTGGCTATGCGGCTCTCTGGCCGGTATTGTGCGCTGTTTTCATTTTAGTCGCGGGAAACCGTGGTGGAAAGTATGGCGTCCATCATCTGCTTAGTACGAAACCTCTCGTGAAGTTTGGTGGGATTTCATATGGTTTTTATCTATGGCACTGGCCGATGCTTGTCTTATATTACAACATCACGGGTAACCAAACCGTATCGGTCGTTCACGGCTTGTTAATCATTGGACTCGCCATAGTCGTTGCGTATGTAACGACGAATCTAGTAGAGAAACCAATCAGAAATAGAAAAATACAATCCAAACCAAAATTAGCTCTCATCTTACTTGGAATCGCTATTCCTGTGGTGGTTTTGAATGGTTCCTGGACGTACTACGTGAAAGATACACAGGCGGCATCTGCTAGTGTGGAAATAACGAACACTGATTATCCCGGAGCCGAGGCGATGGAACCAGGAAAAGAATTTAGTACTGATGAACCGTTTATGCCCACCATCTTACAAGCGAAGGACGAAGTGCCGATCAGTTACGGTGATGGGTGCCACCAGGGGATGGAAGAGTCAGAAGTGATCATGTGCGAATATGGAGACGTAGAGGATCCGGAATATACTATTGCCTTAGTGGGCGGATCTCATAGTGCGCATTGGTTAGCTCCATTGAAAAATTATGCCAACAATAATGATATCAAAATATTGAACTACACCCGGAGTGCATGCAGGTTCTCGAGCGAATCTTATTTACTGACCACGAAACTCGACCAGAAGACGTGTGGCGAGTGGAATGAAACCGTGATGGATAAATTAATCGAGAAGCAGCCGGATTTAGTTTATACACCTGCCGATGCGACGGAGTGGGAAGGAATACCAGAGGGTTATGTGGATCAGTGGAGAGAACTGAATGAACATGATATCAACGTGTTCGCCCTGAAAGACAACCCGAGAGCTGAGTTTGATATTCCGACGTGTATTGATAAGAATGGTCGAAACGCTGAAGAATGTAAAACGGAGAATAACCTGGAAGATTTATCAGATGAAGTCGATCAGCTCAATTTAGACAATGTGTACTATGCTGATTTGACGGATAAATTCTGTAATGAAGATGTATGTAAGCCGATTATAGGCAATGTACTCGTTTATCAGGATGGTCACCATCTAACGAGAACGTACGCGAAAACGCTGGCGCCTTATTTGGGCGAGAAAGTAACGAAAGCGTTGAACCATTTTTATGAGGAGTAGCCGGGTTATATGGCTATGGGAAGAGCACCTCTTTTTTGAGAGGTGCTCTTTTGATGTGCGTATTATTCATGTGAATCCTTTTGTGCGAATATGAACCAAACGGGTTTTTTGCTAGATCGCTATTTGGTAATGTTAAAATTAGGAAATCATATTTGTTATAAAGGAGCTTTTATTTGAAGGCGAAAATAATCACATTTTGGATGATAGTGGTTCTTATAGGCATAGTTAGTTATCTTTACTACACCTTAGGTGACCCCCTGGAAATTACGGAACAAAGTGAAGTGCAGTTAGCCCCGGGCGGTGAAGAAGATGGCAATGGACTTGCATTGTCACTTGATGCTTACATTGAAAATAATTCCTCGAATCCATCTCAATCTTATTACGCTGAGTTTGTTATAGAAAGTGAAAAACTTATGTCCATACTAGACGTCTCTCAAAGAAAATTTAGAACAGAATTACACGAAGTGCCACCTCACATTACCATGCCTCTCAGTGTTACATTAACACTTATTGGTGAAAGAGATAGAGAACTTTATGAGAATCTAATAAAAAATGGCGCTGTAAAAGTACATCTATTAGATGAAAATGAAAACGTGATTAAATCGAAAGTAATCAATAATTTTGAGCTAGACATTAGACCGGAAAATATATAATGAAAGAATTTCATAATAGGATGGGGGAAGGTTAAAGCAATGCTCCCCGGAGGCCCAGGATCACACGTTTTCTTATGCTTTTCATATTGTAAGGAGAAGTGAATTTGGATAGGGGAGAATCAGAGGTGGGAGATTTAATTCCTTTTGGACTGTCAGGAAAAGAAGGTCCTGACGATGATCTACAAAGATACAGAATGCACGTGAGGAAGATGTTAGAAGCGGAAACAAGAGCGGAGCTAAATTATCATTATCATCAGGCGAAGAACATACTTAGAAAGGCAGGGTATAGATTAGAAGATTGACGCCTTTAAATTTGTGCGTGTAGAGGCGACTGGCATCTTTAAAAGTGCAGTGAAGGAACTTCAAACATTCCTGATTGGGATGCTTTTTCTATTATTGGAGATATTTATAAGATAAACTCCTTGCTCGGGTAGGGTATTATTTACTAGGTTCTTTATACTTCATAAATAGTAATTATTGTATATTATAGGTTTACATAAATATTACGATCTTATAACATGGACGTTACGAGTCTTATTCATGCAGACATAGGAAAGAGCATTCCACTGAAGACACCTATCAGCATAAGGCTGCTCGTGGTTCGTCTTCTGTATGAGGTGAAACTTCCTAATTTTCGATTACATGGTCTTTAGGCTCAGGAAGTGTGATGCAGATAATTTTAATAAATTCGCAGCATCATAGTCCTATAGTTTTCCAAAACAAAAAATCTAGTTAAATCCATTTTAGGAGGAGATAAGAATGAACAGTAAAAAAATAATTGTTTCTACCGCGCTAACCGCGTCACTTGCACTTGGTGGGACGTTCGCAGCACCTAACGTTATGAATACAAATGTGGTACAAGCTGAGACATCCTTCGACCTTACACAGGACTATGCGGATCAATTAAGCAGTGAGAATACAGCTTTTGATTCGGTCGTTGATGAACTGGGAGAACCGGATCAACAGGATAATATAGAAGGTATTCAGTCTGCTTCCTGGACAGATGATGATGGTGATTTCTTAACCGTGAGTACGGGTATAGACGGTGAGAATGTTGAATCCGTCGTGTTCTCTGAGTCTGGAGATATGGATTTTGAAACCGTTGATGCCGACCTGGCAGCAGCATTTGATGAGATTGAAGAGGGTGACTCTTATGAAGATGCTGTGGATATTATCGGCGCAGAAGGTACCAAAGGTGCATCAAGTAAAGCGCAATTTGAGGATATGAGCTCTACATCTTCCGTTTACACGTGGCAGACAGAAGATTTAGACATCCTTTCTGTCGCTTTCTCTGATGGTGGCATGATTGCGATGACGTTATTCAGTGATGGAGAAACGGAATCCTTCGTAGCTGACGCCCCAGAAGTACCGGAAGAAGAGAAAGATGATTCCGACAATGATACAGAGGAAGAACCTGTTGAAGAAGAAAATAACGACAATCAGGAAGATTCCGCTGATGAAGGCTCTGAAAGTGAAGAGCAGGAAGATCAGTCCGGCGATGACAGTGAGCAAGAAGAAGCTGCTGAATCTGAAGAAGAGAATGCTTCTGAGGAAGACTCCGGTGACATGACAGAAGAAGAGGCTGCGAATGATGAAGCATCTAACGATGAAGCAGCCGATCAAGATGAAGAAAGCGCAGAAGAAAAAGAAGGCGGCGAGCTGCCAGACACTTCTTCTTCCCTTCCGCTTGGAATGTTAGCTGGTTTGGGTGTAGCGCTCCTGGGAGCAGTAGGCCTGGGCATTCGTAAGACAAAATCACAATAATGAAAGGGCAGGCGTTTTAACGCCTGCTTCTTTTATATTCAATAAAAATTAGGCTGGGTTAATCGTAATCATTATATTGATCTCTATACATAAGGGCATGATCAAGTAATGATGCCGGTCAAATGGTTTTAGAGTAATACAAGTAATGGAATATCCAATATCCAGCACGACTCCGGAGCTGCCCCTCCGTACGTTTTGATCATGCTAAAATATTCATGTGAATTTCTGTTTTTATAGGATTAATGAACCATTTTATTTCAATTTTTAGAAAATTATGCTATTATCTTTCTAGGGAGTATCGCTTTTGTGAAAGGAGGAAAATAGGAGGAGGCAATTTGAATAAAATTCAGATTGTAAATGTTTCAAAACATGCGATAGAGCGGTTTGGACAAAGAGTTACGACAGAGTCTTATTGGGACTCTGTTAAATTTATTCGGCGGGAAATTTGGTCAGGAGTTACTCTCTATTCTGCTCCTAATAAGGATAGAGGCAAAGGAGTTGTTACTTACATTAAGAACAATGGATTAGTTTTTGTTGTGGATACAACTGACCAAGAAAGAGCCATAGTATTAACAGTATATCTTGAAGGAGAGATGGTAGGAAGTGCTTAAAATCAATACAGTAACGAATAAAAGAAAGTGGAAGGCTAATCCACCTGATGGCTAGCTTTAATGAATGTATGCTGACTAGTGCCAGGAGTTAAAAATACTCTGCTTTCGCTTGCGATACTCCTGATCATAAAGTGAAAGTTAGGGCATTCATAGTCAGTTAGTATGTAGCAAACGTTCGATTTTTCTCTGTTGGAATAAAATATGATTTAAGGAGTTTTTCATATACTTATGGAGTATCCAGAAGAAGGACGAGTAACTTATGTAAGAGTAACTAAAAAACTACTTAACATGATTGAAGATACCAATGATGCCATTTTCGAAATGAGTCATGAATTTATCATGGCCTCCCTGAAAAAGGGAAATGTTAAAGCTTTAAAAAATACACCCAATCAACCTCCTATAAGTGATGCAACTATTCAGGATGTACTTGAACAGACCTTATTCACGAAAAGCAGCCTGGCGGATGTTTTTGAAGATGAAGATGGACATACGTATTTGGATAACCCAGCCATGATTTATGAGAATTTTTCTGTAGCTTATAAGATCATGGAACAGAGTATTTTCAACATGAGACAATATATAGACCAGGTGGACGATCTTTCAGAGGCACTTGACCCTGAGGAATCCCTTTGGGTTGAGGGGTATCTTTCCATGGAAGCTAAAAATACCATCAATAAGTTGGAAAATGTAATGAAACAAATAGAACAGGTTAATACGGTTCTTGAGGTCCAGATTTATCATTAGAAAATGAGGTAATACTAAATCTATTTTTAATGTGAGTTCTGCAGCCTAGGAGTTTTCGTTGGACGAATGAATAATGAAAATATAAAACTATGTTTATGAAATGTAGTATGACTATGCGATTCCTGAAAAGCACCTCTAAAGGGGTGCTTTTTTTGTGCTTGAATTTATGGATTATCTTCTGAATCAACTTTGGATATAATCAGCCACTTTTCTCGTCTTCTTTAGTGAAAGGTCACTCTCCTGCTTATTGGTGTATGGAGAGGGAGGGTGGGATGAATTTATCTCATTTCTAAACAATTATAATTACTTTTTTTCAAAAATAAGGAATTTTACTTAATTAATGATTGTAGCGTTCCGATATATATGTAGTAAGTTTGAACTATATAATGTGGGAGGATGGCGAGATGATAATTGCAGGGTTGGTTTTATTGACAATTTTACTGTTAGTGAATGCCTGGATAGTATTTCAGATTTATACAATTAAATCGGATAACAAACAAAAATACGAAAAGGTAAAAGAAGACTTTAACACAACTTCACAAGAGCTTTTACGTAATTTGATGGAGAAAAACATTGATAATCAAAAAGAACTTCTACAGGAAATCCAGACACATCATGCGCAAACATATGAAAATTTAATCGATTTTAACAAAGAGAATGTTCTTGAGTGGCTAAAGAAGGCAGAGGAAAAAAATGCTAAGCACATGGCTCAATTAAAAGAGAGATTAGATGCATATTTAAAGGAAGAAATTCAGGATCAAGATCAATGGCTTGAATTGATTCAATCCAAGCAAGGCTCATCCTCTGAAAAACTGGATATAATTGAATCTGCCTTGAATAAATACCCAAGTTACAAAGAGTTTGTAAATGAATATCTTGATGCTATTCAGCCATTTATGGAATCTAGGGATTCCAAGGTTAAGAAAAAAGTGATAGAACGATTAAACCGGGTATCACGGGTGTTCCTCGATAACTGCCGTTCAGAGGACTATAATTTCGCGAAAGATTTACATATGAAAACACTGGAACAAGGGTACCAATTCATGAAAGAAACAAATGAGAACTATAAAGAGAAAGTCAAAATGAACATGGGGATCATGGAAAATACCATTAATATATTGAGTAAAAAGAAACATAGAAATCCGGAGATGGTTAAAGAACTGGAACGTATAGATCAACAGATAGATCGACAGTGGATCCAAAACCAGCCAGAATTACGAGAGCGTTACAATGAACTTTCCAAGCAGTCTATGAAATTATTCAGCCCAGTAGAAATCGATGATGAGCAAATCGATCAATACAATGAAGAAGCCATTCGATCTATTGAACAAGCTTATAATAAACTGCAGGCAAATTCCTATTACTACACTCAAGGTAAACGATTGTATGAACTTACTCGTCTGCTTGGAGGGTGGAATATGCAATACCTTTCTGTTCCTACGCAAACCTACTATCAGTCCGTCTACTCAGAAGCATTTGCAAAAATAAAGCCGGAAGTCAAACCATTGTTTACGAAACAAGTACTCCAGACCACCAAAAAAGAGGTGAGTTAAATTGCCATTAAGCAATCGGAGGTTGAGGAACAACCATTACTTCTACTCCTCTTTATTATCCTCTGAAGGAGTCGCATTGAGTTATTTATCCAGTGAGTGGGCCTCGGACCAGTTGTTAGTTGAGCCGAAAGAATTAGAGTACCTTGATTATGAAGAAAAGGCTCTAGAGGATTATCAACTGCTCCTCGATTCATTTGATAGTAGTGGTATCAACTCTATGGAATATGCAAGAGGGGAAGGGGTGGAGCGCGAGTGGGAAGCGTATCATTTTTTTGCTCAAGAAGAACGGAATGCTCCTCAGGAAGTCTTTCATTTTATTAACGATAATGGACAAGTGGATTATTTTAATCAAGAGCAAATTAACGCAACAAGGAATTGGTCACAAGGAGATCCCATCCCTATTGAAGGCATGGAAGGGCATCATATGAAACTTGTTAGTGATCATCCTGGAAATATAGAATTAGCTGCTGATCCAAATAATGTGATGTTTTCAACAGAAATTGGGCATCTGGAGTACCTTCACGGCGGTAGCACCCGTCACGCTACACAAAGTGAGTACTTCACTTTAGATTCTACGCTTGATGAAAAATTCCAGGCGACATTGAATCATAACGAACAGACGATAACGGTATCTTCCTTAGAGCATGGAGCGATGTCTATCGGTGGAGGGGCGATCCTTTCGTCAACCATTGGTGTACTAGCAGAATGGTACCGGCTGAAGCGGGATCCCCGTCCCTGGAGGGTGAAAAAATCCCAGTTAATTAAAGCGAGTATCGCTTTTGGAACAATTGGCGCAGGTTTATCAGCGATAGGATTTATGTCTCAGCATTCGATTGAAACTCTATTGAGTACAGTTGATCCTTCCATACTAGATCAAACGATGATGGACATTATGGGAATCAACGGTACGTTTTTTGTTATTTCGATGAGTGCTGCCGCATTGCATTATTATTGGAATATAAAGCGCGGCGTCTCGAAAAGACAAGCACAGCAAGAGCTTCAAAGAATGACAGTTATTGCAGCGGGAGAGTTCTTAGCTTTTTCAGCTCTCGGCATAGGAGCTGACATACTAGGAGATCTTGCGGCCGATACAGTTATGGATGCCCTTATTCCTGATCCTACAGGATTAGTGATCGTCAGTCGTGTGGCATGGGGGTTATTTAAAGCAGGCAAGAAACTTATGGAATCAGAAGGAAATAAAAGAGCAGTGAAGGAATGCAAAGAAGTTCATTTTACTTATCTTCACGATAATGCTTTACGTTCTAGATGGAATGGGGGTTAAATGTACCTAACTATTATGCGTACTCACTGTGTAATACAGCCATAAAGTGTATTAAACGTTCTATAATCTAATAGAAAATCAAGGGGAGTTGTGCAGGAAGAAGTTAATTCGGGAATCCATACACGTCATTGATATAACATTTTACAATATAAAGGAGGCTGTTTTATATGGGAACATTAATTATGATTTTAATTATTGGACCAATAATTATAGGAGTATTAGTTGTAGTCTTTGAAGAGGGAGACAGAATAAGAGTTAGTAAACTCACTGGGAATGTTTTACATCAACTGCTGGAAGATAATAATATTAACGATTACGAGTATCAAAAGTTCGAAGATGGATCTTATCTCTTAAATGATGGGGAGAGACAGCTCTTATACGTTATTGATGAAGGTGGCTGGACTTCTTGGGGATATGAAAACATTATCAATGTCGAATTTTCTATTGATGATACACAAGCGTATGAAGCTTCTCTTTCCTCGGCTACCGGAAGAGCCATTGTGGGTGGAGCATTAGCTGGAGGTGTAGGGGCCATAATTGGTGGGTTTACAGGTAAGAAGACAGGGAGAAAGGTGGTTAATCGCATGATGTTGACGGTTTCTTTCAACACTCCGCAACACCCTTACAAACGAATTATGTTATTAAATAATAAACAAGGAGCGGAACTTAATAGCTACCAATATGAAGACGCTGAAAAAAGTGGGTTGTATTGGAGCAATCTAATTACTTCATTAATGAATCAGAATAAATAATCTTATAGGAATTGGATTCAGCTTTTATTAAAGAGTGCTGATCGTATTGAGAGAGATTCTATTACATAATAAGTATAAAGGAATGTTAAGTGAGGAGCGATTGCTATTACTATTTTCTGGAGAGAGTTTTTAGAACTGGATAGTAGTAAAAATGTAGGAGGGAACTGTCCAACTAACAGGCGAGCAACCTAAAAAAACTGGAGCATTTGATACCAATGTAAATGGAGAGAATTTAGCAACCGAAGCATCCAAATAAGTTCAAGATTAGCTAGACGATCAACAAGCTTAAGAAGAGCTAAAAGAACAAGAAGAGCTGAGTCTAAAGCAATAGAGGAAGCTACAGAAAAAGCCGAGGCACCCGTTACGAACAGCAGGAAATCAATGTGCCTGGAAGAACGTTTGCTATTTCTCTCTTTCATATCGGTCATATGGTACCTGTACTCTCTTATTTTGGTCTATGGAATTACACGCTTTTGGAAAAAATGGAATCGTACAAACAGAGTATATCCATCCAGTCCACGGAGGTGGGCTGGAGGCTCTTGCAGGCACTCTTTCTCACTCGTCCGATATCGGTTTGGAACGTGTGAGCAAGAAAGCGTGAAGGCGAGTGGCTCGTCAACCCTGGACGTTATCCGGAAGACGGAAATAGTCTGATTCTAGTTGAGGATATCGTCGCAGCAGATTATGGTTTGTCCTACTCCCGGGGCGATGAGGATGATCGATTTATCGATCGTTTTCAAGATTTGTTTGAAACGGATGATCTCCAGCCGATGTTTCCGAGAAATGGTGAAGAGCCGTTTCAAGGAACCTACACGTTTCTAATCACCCTAGGGGATGCGAGCGCTGAGATTCAATGTTCTGGCGTTGACACTATGGAAGATCTTCATGTGGCCATTCAGCAAGCCTATGGGTTTTGGGATGGCCATTTGTATAGCTTTTTCATGACCGGGAAAGCTTGGACCGAACCTTCCCTCAGCAGTTCGGAAGAGGGACCGTCAGAACAATCGGCCGATCAAATTCTCATTGGGGAAACTGGGTTAAAACAAGTCGATACGATACTTTATCTTTATGACTATGGTGAGGAGTGGAGAATACAGATCAAGGTGAAAGAGATGATAGAAGGAGCGTGACAGTGGAACGTCCAACCGTTAGGGTGGCAGATCAAACCATTAGATAAGATTTAGAGGCACTATAGTAGGGTAATCTGATATACAATGAACTAAAATTTGTAAAAACGGAAAGGGGATTCTATGAAATACTATGTACAACTGGTAGATCAAAGTCAAAAGGATCAAAAGGATGGGGTCAAACCTGACAGATGGCATCAAGTTAATTGGGATTGGGAACTAGGGTACACAAACCATGATCAACTGTTTAAGGATATTGAGAACTATATTCGTGAAAATAAACCAAAATATCAATTAACGGATTATCAAGTAAATAAATTTATGAACGGGAAACTAGAACAAGATGTTGTAATAGTACGCTTTGTAGAGATAGAAGATGAACAAAGCTACAGAGATTCACGACACATTCGTCATAGTGTTTATAGAAAAGAAGCGTATAAGTCTATCTATGATTATCTAAATGATTACATTAGTAAAGACAAAATTAACACATCCATACCATATTTATAAAAAGGACATAAAAAAGCCCCCTCTAACAGCAACAGCCGTTAAAGGGTATAGAGTGGTCTAAGTATTTCCTTGAATATGTAAGATAATGAAAACATATGAACTCCTTTATCCCTTTATGATTATTCGGAAAATTTGGTAATTTTTGCTCGTCATATAGTACTATCTATTCCTATAATTGTAAAAAAAGTAATCTGACTCCCCCCTTATTTCGTACAACCAGGTTTGTAGTATTCACAGCCACTAGAGGAATTAGAAGACGGACCATATTTGATGAAGAAAGGGTTTCAGCCACTAAGAACTAAAGAAACCTAAAAGATAACTATAAGGATCAAAACATAGTTCGAGAAAACCCCTCTCACCGCTAATAGAAACACCTAAATAACCTACTAAATGACAGATCCCCTGCTGCCGATCACGTGTGACTGGGCATCAAATGTAGGGTTGTATTATGACACCATCATGACGAAAAGACCCTGGCTGATTGGTGTGTCGCTGATTTTTCTGATCCTCTTTGTATTGTCCCTTATCGAAATAGCCCACGGGGTCCAGCAAACCTTTTTTGCAGCAAATATACAAAAGATAGAAGGAAAAACAGGCTGGATGACGGGAAAGAATACAGTCAGGATAAAGAACTATTCAGGCAATTTTATAATCACTTTTACTAGTAGGCAATTCAGGGTGTCGCTCGCGGTACGAAGATTGTCGTGAAAAAAGGTCCTGCAGATTCTGCGAGACCTTTTTTTCATGGCTGGTTGCCAGAATAGTTTTGCTTAATGGAATGGGTACTTTTTAAAGAACTATTCTATTGGTTAATATGCTTGCAGAGAAGGTAGAAGCAAAGCGGGAGAGTCGTGCAGCTATCAAGTTATAGAGGTTAAAAATAGAGAAGGGGAAGAAGCCCGGGCTGGTATTTGAGGGATTAGGAGCTGAAGTAAGATTTAAGCATCGTACTGACCTTCATTTATCCCTTTCAATCTGGTAAATAGAAACGTTCTTAAACTTTGCTCCAGATGCGATATTTCTTCCGGGTAGTAGATGAGGTGTTGAGCCTTGCGGATGTCGAGGATATGTATACTCCTGTGCCCATCATTCTCCAGTTCTGTACGTGTTAAAATATAATCCATTGTATAATTTCTTCCTTCCAATATAGTAGTAAGGCAGCGCAGCAAATCGTAGGTATTGCTGCGCTGCCTTTTTTTCATTGAGTCTTACTATGCAGAATGTCTTCTATACTCCTTTCCAGATCCTTATTCCGGAGATTTATACAAATCATCCGGTACGTTTACGTCATTGAATAAGGCAGCAGGACTGACGCCCAGGGCAAAAGAGATCGCAATGATCTGATAGATGCCGGGATGCCTTTCTGCTCGTTCAATATAACCGATATAGTTTGGTGACAGCTCGACTTTATCAGCGAGCTCTTCCTGGGTCATGCCCAGTTCTGTTCGTGTGTTACGTACTTGAGTGCCAAATATGGCAATGGCTTCTTCAATAGGTTCTTTTCTCATACTAAAATTCTCGTATGCAATGGTGAAACTTACCACAAACTGAGAGTGATATTTTTACATATAAAGTAAATAATGGTGTGTTTTTTAAAATTACCTTCCAATTAATCAGGGCTCGTGTAAAGAATTTATAGAATTCAAATAGAGAAGAGGGATAAATAGCTATAACTTCTGACTCCGTATAATGAGTGAGTTACTTTGAGGTTGGAATGTACAATTCAATTCTTCTTATACTCCAAATACCAGGTAAACAGCCTCACTTAATTGATTAACAATGAAGTAAAAACTGGAAAATACTTTGTTTGTTCACTAGACAAACAAAGTAACCGTTGATACAATATCTTTTGAAAGCGATTTCTAAAAGATGGGAGGAAGGAGTAGTCGTTTGGTTCTACTCTGTAAGGTATGAATAAGAAATTGTATATTGTTTTAATCACGTTAGTTGCCACACTAGGTGGGTTATTATTCGGGTATGATACAGCGGTCATATCTGGGGCTGAAGGTTCCTTGCAGACTTATTTTGCGAATAATTTAAACTTAAGTTCGCTAGCTCATGGCTTAACCGTTTCCAGTGCTTTGATAGGATGTATTATCGGGGGATTGCTATCCGGTTATTTTGCTACTCGTTTCGGTCGTAAGCGCACATTGATATTAGCTGCTGCTCTTTTCTTATTTTCTGCACTGGGTTCTGCCTATCCGGAGGCTCTTTTCTTTACGGTGGGAGAACCAACATATGGCCTTCTATTACTCTTTAATGTGTATAGAATTATCGGGGGAATCGGTGTCGGTCTGGCTTCTGCAGTTTCTCCTATGTACATTGGGGAGATTGCGCCATCGCATATCCGCGGAAGGTTAGTATCATTGAATCAATTCGCTATTATTTTCGGTATGCTAGTCGTTTATTTCGTGAACTGGGGGATTGCAAGAGGACAGACAACAGAGTGGGTTAATGAGATCGGATGGCGTATGATGTTCGCCTCCGAAGCCATACCAGCGCTCTTATTCCTCCTTCTATTATTTACGGTGCCTGAGACGCCTCGTTACCTGGCTTCTCAAAACAAAAATGATGAAGCATTTGCTATTTTGAATAAAATCTATGATAAAACGATGGCAAAAGCGACATTGTATGAAATTAACAACTCGTTTGATACGAAAAAAGGGAAACTGTTTTCATTCGGTGTGCCAATCGTTGTGGTAGGGATTTTACTTTCCGTATTCCAACAATTTGTCGGGATTAATGTCGCATTGTATTATGCTCCTAGAATTTTTGAAAGTATGGGTGCAGCACGGGATGCTTCGATGTTCCAGACCATCATTATGGGACTTGTGAATGTACTCTTTACGATCATTGCCATTATGACGGTTGATAAATTCGGACGAAAACCACTATTGATGATCGGATCACTTGGCATGACCATCGGGATGTTTGGCGTTGCTGGACTTGCTTATGGGAATGCGATTGGAATGGCTACTCTTGTATTTATCATTATTTACACAGCATCCTTTATGATGTCGTGGGGTCCCATTGTGTGGGTATTGATTTCAGAGATATTCCCAAATAAGATCCGCGGACAAGCGGTTGCCATTGCTGTTGCTGCTCAGTGGGCTGCAAACTATTTCATTTCGTCAACTTACCCTATGATGATGGAGTTCAGCGGAGGCTTTACATACACTTTTTATGGTGTGATGAGTATCTTGTCCGGTTTGTTTGTCTGGAAATTTGTTCCGGAAACGAAGGGCAAATCGTTGGAACAGCTGGAGATGCGTTTGCGTAGAAACAAAGGTGAGCAAGAAGAGGAACAGCCAAGGGCCCATTCCAAATAGTTCATCATAAAGCTGACCAACTATGTGCCGGGAAGTGGCATGACTTAATGGAACAGGACTAGTGTTTTTAAAAATAGATGTACGATTTTTCCTATAAAAACTTATGACTCTATCAGGAGGTTATCTTAATGACTTATTTCCATAATATAGACAACATAAAATATGAAGGCCCTCAATCAACCAATCCATACGCTTTCAAATTCTATAACCCTGAAGAAAAAGTAGGCGGACGGACAATGGAAGAATACCTTCGGTTCGGAGTGGCTTACTGGCACACATTCACCGAAGATTTGTCAGATCCATTCGGTACAGGTACGGCCATACGCTCCTGGGATAAATATGATGGCATGGATTTAGCGAAAGCTAGAGTGGAAGCAGCCTTCGAATTCTTTGAAAAACTAAATGTGCCTTACTTCTGTTTCCATGATGTAGACATAGCTCCAGAGGGGAGCAATTTAAGAGAGTCAAATCAGAACCTGGATACAATCGTCGCCATGATTAAAGATTATATGAAAGACAGTAAGACGAAGCTCCTTTGGAATACGGTGAATAACTTTACTCACCCTCGGTTTGTCCACGGGGCAGCCTCTTCGAATCATGCGGATGTCTTCGCCTATGCGGCAGCGAAAGTGAAAAAAGGTCTGGAAGTCGGAAAGGAATTAGGTTCCGAGAACTATGTATTCTGGGGTGGCCGTGAAGGTTATGAAACGCTTTTGAATACAGATATGAAGCTTGAGCTTGATAATCTAGGTCGATTCTTCCGCATGGGAGTAGATTACGCAAAAGAAATTGGTTTTGACGCTCAATTCCTCATTGAACCGAAGCCGAAAGAACCTACCACGCATCAGTATGATTTTGACGTGGCTTCAGGCTATGCATTTTTACAAAAGTATGATTTGGCCGATCATTTCAAATTCAACGTTGAAGCAAACCATGCAACGTTAGCTGGACACACGTTTGAACATGAGCTTCATTATGCGAGAATCAATAATATGTTAGGGTCTGTAGATGCCAACCAGGGGCATCCATTGTTAGGCTGGGATACCGATGAGTTTCCTACAGATCTCTACTCTACAACACTAGCTATGTATGAAATTATCAAAAATGGCGGACTAGGAAGCGGCGGATTGAACTTTGATGCAAAAGTACGGCGTGGATCTTTTGCACCGGAAGATTTATTCCATGCACACATCGCAGGGATGGACAGCTTTGCCGTCGGGTTAAAAGTGGCTCATAAATTAATGGATGACGGTGTCCTTGAAAAACATGTGGAGGAAAGATACAGCAGTTTTCGTGAAGGCATAGGGAAGGATATTGTTGAAGGTAAAACCGACTTCCACCAACTTGAAAAGCATGCGTTAGGTCTTGAGCGAACTCAGAATCAATCTGGAGGTCTTGAAAAACTAAAAGCTAAAATCAATCAGTACTTGTTAACGATGTATGCTGAAGAGAAATAACTAATGTGATTGATGGGATTTAAGATTTACCAAATATTTATACACAAATGAAAGATCTAAATAAACTTCTCACCATTTAGAGTCTCCTCATAAACGTAGACTGAAAAACACTTCCGAAGTAGTTATTACTTTATAGGAAGTGTTTTTCTTATAGGTGAAAAGGGGAATGGAATGGTTAAAGCTGGAAGATTATCATTAGAATATAGAGATAATGAAGCAACTGAATCTTTTGGTGGACATATCAATTGGATGAACCACTCTTTTATGACGATTAAAAGACAGGTGTAAGGTTTATTCCTAAGCCTTGCATAGGAATATTATCCCAAGTAGAATGAGAGACAGCATCAGAGAGAGGGGAAAACTATGGATCAAACAGTTGGATTTTCAAAAAGATTTGGAGCTTCCTTATTAGACGGACTTATCGTATTCTTACCGATCGGTCTTATTTCGATTTTCTTATTTCAAGTGGACATGGACAGTTTTGTCCCTAACCTTATCCAGTCCCTTTACATGATGATTGTGCCTGTCTTCTGGTATGGCTATGTGGTAGGCAAGCGATTGATGGGCATCCGTGTCGTGAAGAAAGATGGAAGAAACGTAGGGATTGGCACGATGATTATGCGTGTGTTTGTTTCAGGCATTGTTTATGCCCTGACGCTTGGCATTGGTTATATTGTCAGTGCCTTTATGGTCGGTTTGCGCAGGGACAACCGCGCGATTCACGATTTCATTGCCGGCACATATGTGACGGAAGCAGACCCTGGAGAAGCGGAAGGGTTACAGTACAAATCTGATCTTAAGAACGGTTCCTTTTAGTATAATCACCGGGTTAACCCGCTTGCAAAGCTGCCTCTCTATGGGCAGCTTTGTTTTTCATTAGAACCACTAGAGTTGTAGATGTCTGAAAAGGAGAATGATAGAATGGGGGCTTTTTTTATAGAGTATCCTAGTCTAGCAAACAAAAAACCGAGCGATAATTTATCGCTCGATTATAGTTTAGACAGCGTTTGTAATTCAAAGTGGTCGGCGACCCGGTCAAAGTCACGGACGACATTAAACATTTGATTCTCTGAGAAATTATTCGTGCTTTCCCACACCTGAGGGTGTACCGTGAACGTGTAATATTTACCTTCTGTAAAGTAACAGTGGTGAGGTTCGTCCAATAGTTTCTGTAAGGCTTCTTCATTTTTCGCTTCGTTCAGGCGGATAGGCTTTTGGCTGAAGATACTCCGTTTACATTTCGCTTCAATCTGCATAGGAAGCAGCTCCTTTTATTAATAGATTCTTGTATAAATAGTGTATCCAAATAGTCAGAAAATTATAACATTAAATTGGACAAATTGAAGGTTCTAAATGAAGATTCCAGCACTTTCTTATAGTGGCAGGAATTTCGTTGGGGAAGCTTCTTTTTTTGTGTTCCTTTTTGTAATTTTTCTAAAATTCAGTTTACAAAGTTATGAAACTCTTATACAATTTTCAGTATACTGTATACAGAAAAAACATAGGTGGAGTGATTCATGAGAAGGGTCAATAAGATGATGTCCATTTCCGACCAGACGTATGACTTGCTGCGTCAGTCGATTGTTTCTGGAGAATTCAGTGCCAATGAAGTATTGCCCGAAGAGAAAATATCGAAGCAGATCGGTGTGAGTCGAACGCCGCTGCGTGAAGCACTGCGCCGCCTCGCTGCGGATGGGCTGGTCGTCCTCCAGAAGGGGAAACCGGCCAGGGTGGCGACCTTTACGATGGAGGGAGCCCTGCATCTGATGGAAGTCCGCACGCTGCTTGAAACGCACAACCTCCGCACGATTACCCCTATTCGATCTCAAGCTACCATGGAACAACTGCGGGAGAATGTATGGAACCAGAAGAAAGCGATTACAGAGGAAGACTATGAAACGTTTGTTGAACTGGATCGGAATTTTCATTTGCTCCTGACCGAGGACAATGAGAATAAGAAGTTACGGGATCTGATCCTGCAAATGAATTCCGGGGATTACCGCGCTTTTATCATCCTATCGAACACGCTGTCTCAAAGTGCAGAAGCAGCCTGCGAGGAACACGAAGCGATTCTGGAAGCGGTAGAGGATCAAGATGTCGAGCGGGCCTCCGCTGCGATCGATCTACATATGGAGAAAGTCAGTACACGCATCACTCAATATCAGTCTTAGGAGGAGTACATATGAAGAAAGTTTTTCTTATATTATTTGCAGCTCTACTCACACTAGCCGCATGCGGACGTCCAAGCTCAGGAGGTGACAGCGGTTCTGAGGACGGGAGCGGAGAAACGTACACGATCAGTCTTGCTCACTTAGTCTCAGAGGATCAGTCGTCTCACATTGCAGCCGAATCGTTTAAGAAGAAACTCGAGGAAGAGTCGGATGGCCAGCTGAAGGTCGAACTTCACCCGAACGGGGAACTCTATCCTTCTGACCGCGAAGCGATTGAAGCGGTCCAGCAGGGCAATATTCAAATGACGATTCCGGCTGTTGCCTCGATTTCTTCCTTTAATGAAGATTTCATGGTATTTGACCTGCCGTTCTTGTTTGAAAACTATGAGCAGGCGTACAAAGTACTGGATGGTGAAATCGGTCAGGGACTGCTGGATGATTTATCCGAACAAAACATCAAGGGACTCGTTTTTGCGGAAAATGGATTCCGTCACCTGTCCAATAACAAAGGTCCGGTTGAGTCGCTTGAGGATATCCAGGGTCTGAAAATGCGTACATTGGAAAGCGCGGTTCATACGGCAACCTTTAACGCACTCGGCATGAATGCTTCTCCTTTCGCATTTGGCGAGCTATACACAGCCCTGCAGCAGGGAACGTATGACGCGATGGAAGCACCGGTTTCTCTTTTCTATACGAATAAGTTCTATGAAGTGCAGGACTATCTGACGATGACGGGTCATGTGTATGCACCGACGGCTCTCTTGATGAACAATGACTTTTACAAGGGGCTTCCGGAAGACCTGCAGGAGTTAGTCGTGGAAGCGTCCGAAGAATACCGGACCGAGCAGCGTGAACTGGCTCAGAAGCAGGATAGTGAGTTCCTGGAAGAGTTGAAAGCAGAAGGTATGGAAGTCAACGAGCCTTCTGAAGAGCTGATCCAATCCTTCAAGGAAGAAGTTCAGTCGGTTTATGACGAATTCGAAGATGATATCGGTAAGGAACTTATCGAAAAAGTTCAAAATGAAATTGAATAAGCATAACTTGAGGGAAGGCTCCGGCCTTCCTTTACTACATAACAGGGTGGGACCGACATGTCGAAGATTTTTGGAAATATAGAAAAAGGAATACTGGTGGGTACGCTTGCCCTGATGGTCGTCCTTATTTTCGGTCAGGTGGTAGGACGGTACATTTTTCAGTCCGCTCCCAGCTGGACGGAGGAAATCGCCCGTTACCTGCACATCTTCCAGGTGTGGATCGGCGCAAGCTACGCCGTGAAAATGAGGGAGCACATCCGGGTCGATGCGTTTGTGAACCTGTTTCACGGAGTCGTAAGAAAAATTCTGGAGTCCGCAAGCGTGATTCTATGGTTCCTATTGGTCTTATTTTTAGCGGTATATGGAACGAATCTCGTCCTTGATACCTTTGGTTATGGTCAGCAATCACCGGCGATGCAGATTCCGATGTGGATTCCGATGGCCGCCGTACCGATCGGGTCGATTGGCATGACGATCCGCTTAGCGATTCAGCTCATTCAGATCTGGAAAGGGAATTATGATAAGCCGAAAAGTGAGGGGATCGCTACATGAGTATTCTCCTCTTATTTGGAACCCTGTTTGTCTGTCTATTGATTGGAGTGCCGATTGCGATTTCTCTCGGTGTCTCAGCTTTAACCGCGATTTACTTCGGAACCACGCTTCCGCTTGATCTCGTCGTACAAAAAGCGTTTACTTCACTGGATTCATTCCCTCTATTAGCCATCCCCTTCTTCATGCTTGCCGGCATCCTGATGGGGAAAGGCGGCGTTTCCAAACGCCTTCTGACGCTCGCAACCTCGATGGTCGGCTGGATGACCGGAGGCTTATCGATGGTGACGATCGTGGCATGTATGTTTTTCGCGGCGATCTCCGGATCCGGACCGGCGACCGTTGCTGCGATTGGCGGCTTCATGATTCCCGCCATGATCGCGAAAAATTATAAGCCTGGGTTTGCGGCCAGTGTACCGGCGACAGCGGGTTCGATCGGGGTTATCATCCCGCCGAGTATTCCGTTTGTGATCTACGGTGTAACGGCGAACGTGTCGGTTGGGGACATGTTTATCGCCGGCATTCTTCCCGGTCTATTGATTGGCGCTTTGTTAATGGTAACCGCGTTTATCATATCAGCTAAAAATAACTACCGTCCGGAAGATAACTCCAAAGCCTCTGGAAAAGAAGTGCTGCGCGCGTTGAATGATGCGAAGTGGGCGCTGTTTATTCCGGTGATCATTCTAGGCGGGATTTATGGCGGGGTGTTCTCGCCGACGGAAGCGGCCGTCGTATCGGTCGTGTACGCCTTGATTATCGGCGGGTTTGTCTACAGGGAGCTCTCCTGGAAGACGATCTATGACTCGTTCATGCAGACGATCATCATCAATTCCACCACGATGATTATTATCGCGCTGTCCGTGTCCTTCGCCCATTTTATGACCATGGTGCAAATCCCGGATCAAATATCCGATTATCTGACCGGACTGACAACGAATACAATTATCATACTGATTGTGATTAATTTATTGCTTCTTTTTGTCGGAATGTTTATTGATACGATCTCAGCCGTCGTTATCCTGACGCCCGTGCTGCTGCCGATTGTGACCGAGTTCGGTGTCGATCCTGTTCATTTCGGCGTCATTTTAGTTGCGAACCTGGCGATTGGCTTTGTCACGCCGCCGGTGGGGGTCAACCTGTTCGTCGCCTCAACGGTCGGAAAAGTGAAATTCGAGAAGATTGTCGTCGGTGTGCTGCCGTTTTTAGCGGCCATGATTCTGGCGTTACTGATCATTACGTATGTGCCTGCATTGTCGATGTGGCTTACGAAAATGTATTAATAGGAAAAGGAGGGGTCTTGCGTTGTTCGCAAGGCCTTTTCTTTTTTTAGGTGGATAGATAAGCCTATCGTAACCGTTTTGTATGTTTAATAAAGGTTTGGATCGGATTTTACTAGAAAGGATAGGCTGCAACGTTCCTCTATTTCATTTTAATTCTCTTCATAAAAGTATTTATAAGACTTTTGATCTAGTAAAAGAAGGTGTCCATTTTCACTTTGACAAGCTAAAGCCCTTCACTTATAATGATAATCGTTATCAATGAAAACGGTTATCAATTATTTATAAAGTGGAAGGGTTGGGAATATGAAGCGCTGTCTGTCAAGTTTCATCCTGGTATTACTACTATTTATACTTACACCTAACGTGACTGGTGCGACGGCCAGTCAGCCTGTTCAAGGTTTGCTTGTTCCGGTAGAAGAAGCAATCTCGTATGCAGAGGCCGGTAAAACGAGCGAAGCACAACAAGAATTATCTGAACTCCATGAGCAGTGGGAAGAGGTAGAAGAACAAATCGAAGAGTCTTCTCCAGAAGCTTATGAGAAGATTGAGTCTGCGATGGCCAAAGCGGAAGCGCAGGCGCAAAGCGGGAATGCTGAGAAGTTAAGCGAGGCATTGGAATCTTTGGAAGGAACGCTGAAGTCTTATGGGACAGAGGAAAGTGACGATTCCCAAAATGCCCCTGGAGCTAAAGCACTTCTAGGATACGCCCATGAGTTAGAAGAAGCGAAAGAATCCGTTGAGTCCGGCGAATGGGAATCGGCGAAGGAAGAGTATGAGGAATTCCATGAAGGCTGGGAAGGCGTAGAGGATTCAGTTCGTGACACGGACGCAGAAGCGTATGAAGCGATTGAAACCAATATGGGGTTAGCCCAGGCTTCTCTCGATGCAGGATCCGATGTTGAGAAAGCGGAAAAGAACCTGGAGAACCTGATCGAAGCGATTGAGGGGTATGCCAAAGCAGAAGAGGAACCTGCTCCTTCCGCCCAGGCGCCTGGAGCTAAAGCCCTTCTAGGATACGCCCATGAATTGGAAGGAGCAAAAGAGTCCGTTGAGTCAGGCGAATGGGAATCGGCGAAGGAAGAGTATGAGGAATTCCATGAAGGCTGGGAAGGCGTAGAGGATTCAGTTCGTGACGCGGACGGAGAAGCGTATGAAGCGATCGAAACCAATATGGGCTTGGCTCAGGCTTCCCTCGATGCAGGATCCGACGCTGAGAAAGCCGAAGAAAATCTGGAGAAATTGATTGCATCCATTCAGGCTTATGCAAAAGGAGAAGAGTCGGAAGCGGCTGCCGGTTCCGAACAAAAAGGAATCTCTTCTTTAGTTTCGATCCTCGGTGAAGTTCAGACAGCGATCGATTCCGGTGAAGCGGAATCAGCTGCTGCAGAGATGGAAGAATTCATATCGGTATGGCCAAGTATCGAAGGTGAAGTAAATACAAGATCAGTAGCGGTGTATGAATCGATTGAAAATCAGATGACAGAAGCGCTTGGTTTATTATCCTCCAACCCTCCGAAAACAGAACAGGCACAGGAAGTTGTGACCGATATGCAAAATCAGCTGACTTCTGTTGCGGAAGAGTCCAGCTATACGATGTGGGATGCAGCCATCATCTTATTGCGGGAAGGTTTGGAAATCATTCTCGTTCTGTCTGCCCTATTGGCCTTCTTGAAATCAAGTGGAAATGAGAATAAGAGAAAGTGGGTTTGGGGCGGTGCTGGAGCTGGTGTCGCAGCTAGTATCGGTCTGGCCTTCATCCTCACCACCATTGTGTCGGCAGCGGTTTCTGCCGAGAACCGGGAGTTCATGGAAGGGATTACGGGGCTGATCGCCGTTGTCCTCATGTTCACGGTAGGAGCCTGGCTGCATAAGAAATCCAATATTGAAAGTTGGAACTCGTTCATCCGTGATTCCGTAGGATCGGCGATTGCCAAAGGAAGTTTATGGTCTTTGGCTGGTGTAGCCTTCATCACCGTTGTTCGTGAAGGAGCGGAGACAATCATTTTCTACATGGGAATCATTTCGGATATTTCCATGGTAAGCTTCTTCACAGGACTTGGAGTCGCATCCCTTATCCTTGTGGTCTTAGGGGTAGCCATTATGTACTTTAGTGTGAAAGTACCCGTGCGCGCGCTGTTTCTTAGCATTACCGTGCTCATCTACTACCTGGCGTTCAAATTCACAGGTGAAAGTCTGCATGCCCTGCAAGTCGTAGATAAACTTCCAGCGCACACTGCAGCTGGTTTGCCGGAAGCTAATTTCTTAGGGATGTATCCGACCTGGGAAACAACGATTGCTCAAGCTGTTCTGCTTGCACTGATTGTCCTGCAGACGGTTCGTACGAAGAAAAAGAATGATGCTGCTTCGGAGCCAGCGTCTGCTAGAGAAATAGCTCAATAATAAGTATACGATTAGAGGGTGCCCGCATAATGTGCGAGGGCACCCTTTTCTATTTGAAGTTGTATTCAGGAGAGTCCCTCCTATCGGTGTAAACGTAAATGGGGGCGATTGTTCAATAGAGCAGTCGCTTTTAAACTAACATGGTCGATTACCTTTTAAAAAACTATATAATTATGAATTTGCAAGAAGTCGTGTTAATGGATGTTTAATTTTCTTTAATTCCAAAAAGCAGGGTGATAAGTCACTGATAGGAATAAATTCGGAATTAATAAAAAGAGTGTGATTGTAGATGAAACTTCTCTTCTAATGGAATTTCCTTTATAGCAAGACTATGACTAAATGTACATATACATACGCTGGTCGGTAGTATAGAATTTACTTAAAGATAGCTCGAAAATCAATTGAATTCATTGGAAGTAAGGGTTTTGCTTAATCAGTAATCAAGGAGAGCAGGGAGGATCTACGGTTGAAAAATGTTTTGGTTTTTATTACAGATGGTTTTGCGGATTGGGAAGCAAGTTATGTGACTGCAGAGATCAATAAACCAGGAACAGGTTATCAAGTTAAAACCATTGCGATTGATAGCCAGCCCAAGACTTCAATGGGAGGATTAACTGTTTTACCGGATTATAGCTTACAAGACTTCTCTTTTGAGGCGACATTTGAGATGCTGATTATTCCCGGGGGAACTGGATGGAAAGAAGAAAAAAATCAACAGATAAAGCAGCTTCTTGAGTTCAGTTTTGAAAAGGACATTCCGGTTGCAGCGATTTGTGACGCCACCACTTTTTTGGGGAAGCATGGATTTCTTAATAAACATAAACATACGGGTAATTCCTTGCCATACCTCAAAGAAGAAGCACCTGATTATGAAGGTGAAAAGAAATATATACATGCACAGTCTGTTAGTGATAGATGTCTAATAACAGCTAATGGAAGTGGAGCTGTAGAATTTTCAAGAGATATTCTAAGCAAGTTAAATATTTTAGAAGGTGAAGAACTAAGAGAATGGTATGCATTATTCAAAGACGGCTTTATTAAAAGTTAGTTTGGACCTCTAAATATAGTAATCGTGGGTTAGAAGTCCTTTATGTCGAAAGCGTTTATATGAAAGAAGTTATTAACACCTTTGCAGTAGTCTAAAGCCAGGTAATGGAATCGAAGCATAATAAAGACTGCCTTAAGCGGCAGTCTTTATTGGAGATTCGCATCCATCGGATATTATTTAGCCCTCAGAACTAACACTCTGCTTCAATTCATCCAGGCTGTCTATAGTAGGTTTCACTAATTCTTTCAATTTTTCTACATCAGGTTCATCTTTTTTAGCTTCATTAATAAGGGGGTAAAGGCTTTTCTCTATTTTCTCATATTGATCCGGGAACTGTTCCTCGACTTTCTTTTCGATACTGTCCCAATCTTCTTCCAGGGTTTTCCCTTTTTCATTTAATGTGTTTACCTCAGCGGAGTCTTTTAAGCTGGAATCCAAATCTTCAACAGATCCAATGACCGTGTCAATGCCAGATGACAGATCGCTATCCATTTCTTCATCACTGCTCCCATTTTCCTCGGAAGACCCTTCAGAACTATCCGCATTGCCACTAGTGGCTTCACTGTCCTGTTCACTTGTCTGCTCCTCAGAATCAGAGTTATTTTGAGAGCTGTCTTCACTGTCAGACGATCCGCAAGCTCCTAAAATAAAGCTGAGGGCAATGATGATGCTAAACAGGTAATACTTTTTCATAGAAACGCCTCCTTCATTAGACTCGCATTCAAGGAAAGTGTTCCCAGAATATGCTAATTCAAACGAGGCTATTTGCACTAAAGATTGAAGTAGGACCGATGATTTACAACGGGATAGAAAGCCGTATTCCTGGAGGTCTCTGTGACTCTGATATACTAAGAAGAAGGATGTTCAAGACAAAATCGAAGTGAAGTCTTCCGTTATTATTTCTGTTGGATAAGACGAAAAGCAGCAGGATATTTTAAAAATTACATTGACGAAAGCGTTTACAAAGAGTATGATTTATTTAAGGTAATCGATTACGTAAACGATTAAGTGAGTTTTAGAAATGAGGATTAACCATGGTTTCCATTAAAGATGTTGCAAAAAAAGCCCAAGTTTCTACAGCAACCGTATCTCATGTGATCAATGAGACAAGATTTGTAGCAGAGGAGACCAAGCAGAAAGTGTACCTCGCGATGGAGGATCTGAATTACCAGCCAAACCGAATCGCAAGGAGTCTCCGAAGCCGTAAATCGAATACGATTGGACTATTGGTTCCGCTAGTTGCAGAAGATACATCCAATTTCTTTTTCATGAGCATTGCGAATGGAATTGAAAGGGTGTTGAAGGATAACGGGTATAACTTAATACTTAGTAATTCCAATGAAGATGAAGTAACCGAGAAAGATCAAATTCGTGTTTTTAATACGCAATTGATTGACGGATTGGTCATGGCGCCTGTAAACGGAAAAGACTCAGCCTATAAGAAGGAATTAAAAGGTGACTACCCCGTTGTTTATATTGACCGTCATCCGAGTGGTATCGAAGGGGATATCGTTGTAGCTGATAACCTACGAGGGTCCTATGAAGCTGTCACGGCTCTCCTTAACAAAGGATACGATCGGATTGGCTTTATTACAGGGACCCTTGGAATTACGACTAGTGATGAACGCTTAAAAGGGTATAAACAAGCCCTGGAAGAAAAAGGGGTTCCTGTAAGGAAAGAGTTTATTAAAGAAGGGCCTGCCACATTTGAACAAGGCTATCAATTAGCGAGAGAGCTTCATGAAGCAGAAGTATCTGCTTTGTTTGTGGCAAATAATGTTATGACGATGGGAGCTGTTTTTTACCTTAAGGAACGTCAGGTTAAGATTCCTGAGGAAATCGGCATCATAGGATATGACGATTATGATTGGATGAAGATCACTTCACCTCCTTTATCTGTCGTCAGGCAGCCGGCGTTTGAGATTGGGAAAGTAGCCGTTGAGCAGCTGCTTAAGAGAATAAATGGGTCTGAAGAGAAATACACAGAAGTCATGCTCGATTCAGAGTTGGTACAGAGAGGTTCTTTTTAAAGAGAGCCTTCTCTTTTTCACCATAAAGTAAACGATTACGTAAACGTTTATATGGAGTGAGTGGGTAGCTGTTTGCGTTCAATTATGAAATGGGAGGTACGGAGGATGAAAAAACTATCGTATTTGGTGGCGGGAATTCTTGTAATGTTGATGCTTGCGGCTTGTTCGAGTGACAGTTCAGCTAATTCAGAAGAAGATAGTGGCAGTTCAGGGGAGAATGCAACAAGTGACACGGTGGAGACCGGGGCCGTTGAAACAAGTGTGGAAGCTACAGGGGATGAAGATGTCATGCTTGATTTCTGGATTCATCAAACGGGTGAAGACGAGACAAACGCGTACATTGAATTGATTGATGCATTCAACAAAGAGCACGATGACATTCATGTGAACGCAGAAGTCATCATAGATGACGGAGCAAGTGCTTACAGTGACAGTATCAATGCTGCTCTTGTAGCAGGTAACCTGCCGGATGTGATGGCAGTCGATGGCCCTTATGTCTCGAGCTTTGCTGAAGCTGGAGTGATTCAGCCGATTGATGATTATGTTGACGAAGAAACGAAAAGCCAATATGTAGATTCGATTATCCAACAGGGCACATACAACGACAAATTATATTCCTTAGGAGCAATGGAAGCATCCGTCATGCTTTATTACAACAAAGACTTGTTGGATGAAGCAGGGATTGAGCCGGCTGATTCTATCGAAGAAGCCTGGACGTGGGATGAATTGATGGAGAACTCTAAGAAGCTGACGAACGAAGACCGTTATGGACTGAACTTGTTTATGAACTACGGTGTTGGTGAATGGCTGACGTTTATGGGAGCACCGCTTGCCTGGTCTAATGGAGGCGCGTTGATTTCCGAGGACGGTACAAAAGTGGATGGCTATTTAAATAGTCCTGAAACCATTGAAGCTTTAAACTATGTGAAAGAACTATTTGCTGAAGGTGTTGTGACAGACAGTCCTGGTGAAATGCAGTTTGAAGAAGGAAATGCAGCTCTTGCTTTAGGCGGTCCATGGATTGCCGTTTCAGCTGAAGACGCAGGCTTGAACTGGGGGATGATGCCGTACCCTTTCAAAGATGAAAAAGTGTCTCCATCCGGAAGCATGGCTTATGCTGTCACAAATAATACAGAAAATCCTGAAGCAGCTGTCGAGCTTATGAAGTGGATGACGAATGAAGAAGCTACCGTCAAAATCTCGAAAGCGACAGGTATGCCTCCAGCTCAGAAGTCTGCCTTCGACAACATGGAGAAATTCAATGAGCTTCCATGGAGCGTTATGAAGGAACAAGTCCTTGAAACGGCCCATGCCCGTCCGGCTACACCTGCTTATCCAGTATTGACCGATGCGTTTGCTCAATCCTTCCACGCCGCTGCTCTAGGAGAAGATGTAGAGAGTGTGGTGGAACAGCAGGTCCAGCGTGTCGAGCGTGAATTGAAACGCTTTGAAGAGTAGTACGAGGGTTGGTCGGGGCCTGTGAGTTGCTGCAGGCTCCCTCTGATTTTTATAGACTGGCCGTACACGGCTTTGAAAGAGAGGGTGAATAAATATGAAAGGGAATAGTTCTTCTGCGAAACAACTGCCCGATCATGTTCATTATAAGGATCCATCTGAACCACCGATCAAAAAGGTGCCGCCAAAGAGGAAGAAAAGAAGAAGGTCACAGGCATTTCAAGAAGCGATGACAGGTTACTTCTTTCTAGCCCCTGCCTTAATTCTTCTGGGTGTATTCCTTTTGTATCCGATGGGAGCTGCTTTCTATTATAGCTTTACAGATTTCTATATCTTAAAACCGGATGATATTTCATTTATCGGCTTCGAGAATTTTACTTATATATGGCAGGATGCTCAATTCCGCCAGGCCTTTTGGAATACCGTTTACTTTTCTGTCATCGTCGTTCCTGTTCAGCTGGCGGTCGCGTTAGGACTTGCCTTGCTCATTAATAAGAAATTAAAGTTCCGCGTATTTTTTCGAACGGCCTTTTTCTCGCCTGTCGTCATGTCTTTGGTTGTAGTCTCGATTCTCTGGACGTTTATGTACAATCCAAACGAAGGTTTAATCAACCAGCTGCTCGGACTTATAGGGATTTCTCCACAACCATTTCTTACAAGCCCTGATCAGGCCATGAATTCCATCATTGTCATGTCTGTCTGGCAAGGAGCCGGTTTCCAGATGATGATCTTCCTGGCAGGCCTTCAAAACATTCCGAACCATTTATATGAAGCGGCAGATATTGACGGAGCAAGCAATTGGCAGAAGTTTTTACATGTGACGCTGCCAGGTTTAAAAAACATTGCCTTGTTCATTTTTATTACGATCAGTATTGCTGCCTTTAAACTACTTGTGCAGCCGATGATCATGACACAGGGAGGACCGCTTGGGTCTACCAAGTCTCTGGTCTATCACATCTATGAAACAGGATTCAACTATCGAGATGTGGGTTATGCCTCAGCCATGGCCGTCGTATTTACACTGATTGTCCTTACCATAACCATTATTCAGCGTGTGCTCATTCGTGAGGAGAGGGGGTAAAAGCTATGAAAAGAAAGAAAAAGATTCAGAGAGTCGTCTTATATGTATCTTTGATTTTACTCACATTTATCTTTCTCTTTCCCTTGGTATGGATGCTTGTTTCATCGTTGAAAGATGAGTTTCAGATTTTCAGGGATATGAAATCACTGAAAGCCTTTCTGCCCCCGGCTCCCAGTGAAGTAGAAGGGGGATACTTCCACAATTATATCGCGGCTTTTCAACGTGTAGACCTTATGAAGTACATTTTAAACAGCTTGATTTATACAACCGGCATCATTGTCTTTGGGCTTATTGTCAATTCAATGGCTGGTTATGCCCTGGCACGGTTTCGCTTTCCACTGGCTGGTTTCTGGCTTGGCGTCATTATCGCTACCCTGATCATCCCGCCGGAAAGTATCTTTTTACCTCTCTACGTTCTGGTGTATGACCTTGGGTGGGTGAATACGTACACGGGTTTGATTGTACCGTTTATCGCCAATGCGTTTGCTATCTTTCTATTCCGCCAGTTTTTTCTCGACTTTCCTAAGGAATTGGAGGAAGCAGCCAAGATTGATGGGTGTTCTCAAATCGGAATCTTCTTCCGGATCATTGTCCCGCTGTCTAAACCAGTGTTCGCTACTGTAGCGATTGTGCTATTTATTAACCACTGGAATGACTTCCTATGGCCGCTTGTTGTAGCTTCGGATGAGAGTATGCGTACCATCCAGATTGGACTGCAGTATTTCATGAACGAACCACCAATCAAGTGGGGGCAAGTGATGGCTGCTTTAACGATTGCCACTGTGCCCATGCTGTTGATTTTTGCTTTCCTGCAAAGATATTACGTACAAGGGTTAACACACACAGGTTCAAAAAACTAATTGATTTTCACTTAAATGTCACGCGATAAAAGAGAAACTTCGCCTGATAGGAGAGCTTCAATATTGTTGGAAGGAGTGCCATAATCTATGATTCAAAACCAGATGTTGATGACGGATGGGTATTATCAGGAGAGGTATCGTCCTCACATCCATTTTACCCCCGAAAAAATGTGGATGAATGATCCCAATGGACTGGTGTACTTTGAAGGGGAATATCATCTCTTTTATCAATATCATCCAGATAGTAAACAGTGGGGTCCGATGCATTGGGGCCATGCAGTCAGTAAGGATCTAATCGTGTGGGAACATCTTCCTGTAGCCCTCTTTCCAGATGATCTTGGCATGATTTTTTCAGGGAGTGCTGTGGTAGACCACAAGGATACAAGTGGTTTTTTCGATGGAAAGCCAGGCCTTGTTGCTGTCTTTACCCACGCAGATGGAGATTTACAAAGGCAGAGCATCGCCTACAGTAGAGACCGTGGACGGACATGGGTGAAATATGACAAAAATCCGGTTATTCAAAACCCTGGCATCAAGGACTTCCGTGATCCGAAAGTTTTCTGGCATGAAGATACAGAGAAGTGGGTAATGGTGCTTGCTGCAGGGAGAAAAGTTCAATTCTACACTTCGCCTGATTTGAAGCAGTGGATCTATGCTAGTGAATTCGGAGAAGGGTGGGGCGCACAAGAAGGTGTTTGGGAATGCCCTGATCTGTTCCCTCTCACGAATGAAACATCCGGAGAAAAGAAATGGGTGATGCCGATAGGGATTGATGCAGGCGCTCCTTCAGGTGGATCTGGCACACAGTATTTTATCGGGGCCTTTGACGGCAAGCATTTTGTTCCTCATCAGCCGAAGGAAACGGTGCGCTGGCTTGACTACGGGAAAGATTTTTATGCGTCCCAGTCCTTTTCTGATGTTCCGGGGAGAAGGGTGATTCTTGCCTGGATGAGCAATTGGCAATACGCCAATGATGTGCCAACCGATCCATGGAGAAGTGCAATGACGCTCCCAAGGGAATTGACGTTAACTATGGTGGAAGGTCAGGAACGCCTGATCCAAAAGCCTATCTCAGAGCTTACAAGATTGATAGAAAAACGAAGCGAGCATAAGCGTTGCTTCCTTAAAGAACAGCAGTCTATCGAGCTATCCCAGCCCTCTTCTCCTTTCATATGGGAATTAAATGTAGAAGTTGAAAAAGGAGGGGAGTTTGAAGCTCGGTTATTTGGAAAGCAGGACGCAGGTCTAAGGGTTAAAATTGATCGTGAAGAAAAGGTGATATCCGTTCAAAGGGACAGGGCGGAGTTTGATTTCTCAAAGGAATATGTCTGCACTTCTCAGGCGCCTTTGAATCGTGATGTTTCGTCCTTCCATCTCAAGATCGTCTGTGACCGTTCCTCGGTCGAACTCTTTCTTGGGGATGGAGAAATAAGCATGACGAATTTATACTTACCGGCAGCGAATCATGAAGCAAAGTTAAAGATGGAAGCTGTCCGCGGGACGGTAGAAGTACATGAATCGACGATTTTCGAAACGAGATCGATCTGGAATCCAAACGCGTAAAGGAGGATGAAGATGAAAGGTACGGGAAACCTCATCTATCTTGTCAGTGACTGGTTGATGCGGCTTGCGATTTTAAATGTATTGTGGATCGCTTTTACACTAATGGGTGGCGGGGTTTTCGGTATCTTTCCTGCTTCTGCCGCCTGTGTAGCCTTATTGAGAGAGTGGATGGCAGATAGGCGTCCTCCTCCGGTAGCGTTTTATTGGAACATCTATAAACGCTCCTTCCTTTCTGCGAATGTAGTGTTCCTAAGTACGTGTGTGGTACTGATTCTTTTAGGGCTCAACATCTATACAAGTCTTCAGTTCACAGGAATATGGTTCTATCTATTCTTCAGCGGTACCATGTTTCTCGGGGGAGGGGTGCTGATGACGGCTATCTTAACGTTCAACCCTCTCAGTCATGGAATGAAGGCAAAAGAAGCTTTAAAAAACGCCCTTCATCTTCTGTTGCTTTACCCTGGGCGACTGCTTTCTTTTATGGCTGGATTTATTCTGCTTCTCTTGTGTATTCGATTCATACCCGGCATCCTGCCGTTGTATTCCGTCAATATCATTCTACTGTTAACCGTTCTTTTATTTCCTTTTCCACAAGAAGCTCACAAGCCCGTCTGACTGGATGCAAGAACAGACGGGTTTTCTTTTTACATGTGATTAAAAAATTAGTGCGCTTTTTTGGTAGCGCTTACAATTTTAAAAGGAGGAAGATTAATTGAGACATGTGATCCGTCGGTCCACCACCGTTTTGACGATTGCTCTGTTAATTCTGACTTTGTTTCCGTCTTATCCAATGGCTGAGCAGGGGGGAGAGGAGAGCCAAGGAACTTCACTTGATCCATACCGGTCACAATTTCATTATTCACCAGCTGAAAATTGGATGAATGACCCGAATGGATTGGTCTATTATGACGGGGAATATCACTTATTTTATCAGCATAACCCAACGGGAAATCAATGGGGGCCGATGTACTGGGGCCATGCGGTCAGTAAGGATTTAATCAACTGGGAGGAACTCCCTATCGCGTTGTATCCGGATGAAAAAGGATATATCTGGTCAGGGAGCGTAGTCGTAGATAAACAGAATACCGCAGGGTTTCAAACGGGTGATCAAGCACCTATGGTCGCTGTCTTCACTCATGAAAAAGCCGGACACCAAACCCAGAGCCTTGCATACAGCAATGATAAAGGACGAACCTGGACAAAGTATGAAGGAAATCCAGTCATGGAAATGCCCGAAGATTCGGACGTTTTTAGAGATCCAAAAGTATTCTGGCATGAAGGAACTGGTCAATGGAACATGGTCGTGTCCGCGGGGCAGAGCATCGAATTCTACCAATCTGATAACCTGAAAGATTGGCAGCATACTGACACATTCGAACGTCCGGCAGATGCGAAAGGGGTTTGGGAGTGCCCGGATCTTGTAGAACTGTCCGTTGATGGAGATGGAAATGAAAAGAAGTGGGCGCTCACGATGAGTGTAAGTGAAGGTTCTTCTGCCGGGGGTTCTGGTATGGAGTATGTGGTGGGAGATTTTAATGGTGAATCTTTTACAACAGAAATGAAGCCGCTTCCTTTAGATTATGGGGCAGATATGTATGCTGGAGTAACGTGGAATAACCTGCCGAAAGAGGAAGAACGGACGATTATGCTTGGCTGGATGAATAATTGGCAGTATGGGCAGGACATACCGACGGAAGACTTCCGAGGAGCGATGTCCATTCCGCGGGAATTGAATCTTCGTACAACAGAAGATGGAACCTACCAGCTCCAACAACAGCCTGTAGCTGAATTTGACCAGCTGAGAGGAGAAACCGTAGAGCGAAAAAATGAAGTCGTGAAAGAAGGAAGTCAAAAGATCGGAGATTCTGTTAATGACTTGCTAGAAATAACCGCATCTTTTGATATCACTCAGTCCTCTGCGGATTCTTTTGGGTTTACATTGACGAACGAAAACGATCAATCGACGACGATTGTTTACCACACAGATGAGGAGAAGATCGCAGTGGACCGGACTTCATCAGGGGAGAGTGACTTCTCACCTGAGTTTGCAGCCGTCCACGAAGCGCCGATGAAAGTGGAGGACGGGAAAGTTCAAATGAGAATTCTTCTGGATCGGTCGTCTGTAGAAGTGTTCGGGAATGAAGGGACGACTGTTCTGACCGACCAGATATTCAGAGACGAGTCGCCTTCCACGCTGGAAATGTTCAGTACTGGAGGAGAGGTGTATCTTAGTCAATTGAAGGTTACGGATTTGAACAAGGCGAACGTGGAACCTATGAAAAGGACGACACCTGAAGACGTTCCGAATACCTTGGAAAATGGGAACTTCGAAACCGGCGATTTAACAGGATGGACGGCGAGCGGAAGTGCCTTCACCCATGGCGTTTCTCAAACAGAAATGTATTGGGACGGCAAACCTTTTGAACAGGAAGGGAAGTACCATCTTTGGGGTTTTTCCGAGAATGTGAGTGATTCCGATTTCCGGACAGGAACGCTTCAATCGGATCTTTTTCAATTAAGCGGAAAAGGGCAGGTTGAATTCTTGATCGGAGGTGGGCAGGATAAGGAGCGCTTGTATGTAGCTCTTGTCCGAGCGTCAGACGGGAAAGAACTCTTCAAAGCAACAGGGGCAAATGACGAGAAATACCGGCGCGTCTCCTGGGATGCCAGTGCCTACCTTGGTGAGACGCTTTACTTGAAAGTCGTGGATTACCATAATGATGGATTCGGTCATATTAACGTCGATGATTTTCAGGTGTATTCAGAAGGAGAGCCGATTAGAGATGATCTTGAGAATGGTGGCTTTGAAACGGGTGATTTAACAGGGTGGACCGTCATGGAGGGAGATGCTTTCAGTCCGGCTGAGGTAACCAATGATACGGATTGGGGCTGGGGAGGCCCGTTTAACCATGAAGGTAACTACCATCTTTGGGGCGCTAAAGAAGGTGGCGATGGTCAAACCGGAGTCCTGCGTTCCTCTTCGTTTATTTTATCTGGAACAGGGACGATTTCTTATTTAATTGGTGGTGGAAACGACCCTGATGACTTGTATGTAGCCCTTGTACGGGCGGAAGATAATAAAGAATTGTTGAAGGCAACCAATACCGAATGGAACGACTCCGAAGAATATTCGAAAGTCGTTTGGGATGCTTCAAAGTATGTAGGTGAAGAAGTGTATTTGAAAGTTGTAGACAACTCTACAGAAGGATGGGGACATATCAATGTAGACGACTTCCAAGTGAAGCAAACCGGTCCGCTTGCTCATTGGTCATTTGATGAACAAGAAGGAAAAGTTACGAAAGAGGAAGTCAGTGGAGAGTTCGACCCTGTGCAGTACGTGTTTAATAACGCGGAGTATAAAGCATCCTCTGATCCGTTGTGGAAGCCTGGTTTGGTAGGGAATGCTTTGTTATTTGATGGGTATTCCACGTGGGTGACGCATGCGGACGAACAATTTGTCCAGCCCGAAAATGCCGTTACGATAGAAGGATGGGTAGCTCCACGAGCGTATGAGTGGGGAGATCTTAATCAAATATCCGCGATCGTTAACCAGCATGATAAGTCAAAAGGGGAAGGGTTTATTTTAGGAATGGGCCGTCACGGGAAACTTTCCTTCCAGGCAGGCATTAACGGCGAGTGGCAAGAGGTTTCCACTACTCCTGAACAAAGATTGGAAAAGGATCAGTGGTCCCATGTGGCCGCTACTTTCGATCGGAATGACCAATCGATGAAACTTTACTTGAATGGAGAGCTCGTCGGCCAGACAGAAACCCCAAATGGAAGGATAACAACGTCCAGTGAAGACCTGCTAATTGGGAAACACAATCAGGCGGCAGTAATTAATGGCGTGTTTGAGGCGAATATGTTTAATGGTTTGATGGATGAAGTGAAAATAGCAAATGAGGCGAAGACGGCGGAAGAGATTCAGCAAGAGTATCAGTCAATGGTAGAGAGCTTTGAGGGTCAATCGCTCCCTGAACCATCCATGGACTGGGACCGCACGCGTTATGACGGCGACCAATATCGACCACAATATCATTTCATGCCTCCGGAACATTGGATGAACGAACCGCACGCACCGATCTATTATAAGGGGAAATATCACATTTTCTATCAAAAGAACCCACAAGGACCGTATTGGCACCATATTCATTGGGGACATGCGGTTAGTGAGGATATGGTGCATTGGGAAGAGCTTCCTACGGCCCTTGCACCTGACGCGGGCACGGTGGCTCCAGACGGGGTATGGTCCGGCAGTGCGACGCTCGATGAGAACGGGGAACCGGTCTTATTCTTCACGGCAGGGGATGACAGCAAATTCCCGAATCAAATGACGGGGCTTGCCGTTAGTGAGGACCCAAGCGATCCTGAATTGAAGGAATGGCGCATGCTTGATGAGCCCGTAACGGTACAGGAAGAAAACCTTCCAGCAGAAGAGGGCGAAGTGATGTATGGACAGTTCCGTGATCCATTCGTTTGGAAAGATGGAGACACATGGTATCAGCTGATGGGATCAGGAATTGATCAAGTGGGTGGAACAGCGCTGTTATATTCTTCGAAGGATTTGGAAAACTGGACCTACGAGAAACCTTTCTTTACCGGAGATTCAGAAGCCTATCCAAAAACGGGTGATGTATGGGAACTACCCGTCTTTCTCCCGCTCGGAAAAGATGAATCCGGAGAAGAAAAATATGCGTTCTTTATCAACCCATGGTTCGATGGATACAGCCCGCATAATGTCAAATACACCTTCTATTGGGTGGGCACGTGGGATAAGGAAAACTTAGAGTTTGTTCCAGATCATGAAGAACCGAAAATGTTCGACTATGGCGAGCATTTCACTGGGCCAAGCGGCATGGTCGATGAAGACGGAACGCCGATTTTATTCAGCATTGCCCAAGACAAACGAAGCGAGCAAGAACATTATGATGCAGGCTGGGCGCACAATGCTGGACTGCCTCTGGAACTTTCCTTGAGAGACAATAACGATCTCGGATTGCAGCCAATAGAGGAACTGGAATCTTTAAGAGAGGAGTCACTTGTATCCTTTGAAAACAAAGGAATGAAAGAAGCGAATGAGTTGATTCAGGATGTGGAAGGCGACATGCTAGAAATCATCTTAGACGTCGATCCGAAACAAGCGGATAAAGTGGGTATTAAAGTACGTCAAAGTGAAAATGGCGAAGAAGAAACGCTCGTATATTATGATTCCACGGAGGAAACGTTTGCGATTGACCGGAATCAATCCAGCTTGGACCCGGATGTGAGTAAAGGCGTCCAAGGGGGAGAACTGAAATTGAACGGCGACCGTTGGCAGCTGCATCTTTATTTGGATCGTTCGATGGTTGAAGCATATGCCAATGGACAGAAGAGCATCACTTCCCGCGTCTATCCGACAAGGTATGATTCGCTTGGCATAGAGCTTTGGAGTGAGGGAGGCGACCCAGAGATTGTGTCCATGGATGTCTGGACAATGAACGGAGCTTTCGGAGAGACTGACCCTGTGTATGAAAAAGAAACTGAAACGGTCCCACCACATGGCGAGCTTGAAAACCATAGTTTCCAAACCGGTGACTTAACGAGCTGGAACATCGTAGAAGGAGATGCCTTCTCGGATGCGCATGTCACAGCGAAGGACGATTGGGGCTGGGGCGGCCCGTTTGACCAGGCCGAAGACCAGATAGACCCTGAGCGTCACCACCTTTGGGGATTCCTTGATTCAAGCGGTGGCGACGCAGCCACAGGGATCTTAGAATCACAGATTTTTGAACTTGGCGGAAATGGTAAGATTGACTTTTTGATTGGCGGTGGCCATAACATCGATCAACTATCTGTCTCCCTGATCCGTACCTCGGACGGGAAAGTACTGAAGCAAGCGACAGGAAGAAACCAGGAAACATACCGTCGTGTCGAATGGGATGCTTCTGAGTATGTGGGAGAAAACCTCTTGATTCGCATAACAGACAAAGCAGAAGGAGGATGGGGGCATATCAATGTAGATGACGTCAACGTCCCCGTCGCCTTGAGTGAAGAGGAGAAACTGCTCGTGCAGCTGAAGGCGATGGAACTGCAAACTGGAAAAGACCTTGATGAGAAGATTGAACTTTATCAGGATGCAGAAGAAAGTATAGAAGGGAAAGGAGAGACATTGACTTTCATCAAGAACGAAATGATAGACTTTCTTGAGAAGAAATTGACCTTGAAGAAAAAAGATTACACGCTCAGTTCAATCCAGCTTCACTTTTATGTGAAGCATGCGATTGAGGAAACAGGAGCCCAACAACCTTCCGACGCAGGAAAAGTCCAGGGGTATGTGATGAAGAAAGTGAACAAACATGCGACAGGCAAAGAAGTTCGCAGTGTTATTGAGAAATACTTGAATTAAAGGAAAAGGTTCTGTTCCAGACGGGGACAGAACCTTTTTTTGAGCAAGCATTATCTTGTAAAGTGCATTTTATCACCTGTAAATATGGCTGAGACTCAGTGCGTAATGTTAAAGAAACCGGGACAAGAGGCTGTCACGTATTCAGTTCTAAAACGGGGGGCATTTGTTCAAAAGGAGCATATGCTTTATTGGTGAAAAATTTATATGAAAGGGATAGGTAAGTTTCTTGTTCTATATATAGGTTTTTTTAACCTTAAATTTTATTATGAATGGAAATTTAATCCAAATGTGGTTTGTTATGTAGGTCTAAGGGAATATATTATTCAAAAGAACTTAGGGTGCTTGCAGATTCATCGGTCAATAAGGGGAGAGATTATGAGGGATAATAGCTTAAAAGGTTTACTCATGTTAGGTTCTTTACTAGGAATTATTGGACTTATCTTTATCTTCTTTAGCCATGATCTTGGGACGAGCTTAACAAATACCCTGGTGGCAGGATCTGATTACGCTGCATCGACTTATGAATCTAAAGTTAAAACAAACACCCTTATTATTTTAGTAACTGGAATTATACTTTCTGTAGTTGGTCTTTCTACAGTGGTCTTTGCTCTTTATAAAATGGAAAATATTAAATACTAGGTGGGCAGGTGTATTTGTCTTCTCTTAAATTAAAGGCATAATGAAAAAAGAGAGCATAAAGCTCCCTTCTCATTAGATATTTAAATGCAAAACGTGTTGAGGGCCTTTAGTTCCTTCATAAATGTGGTTTTGATCAACAAATCCTGTTTTTAAGTACAGGTTTATGGCTGCATTATTTCTTTTATTAACCCCAAGAACGACTTCATTAATGTTTGGAAGAACTTCTCTTACAAAAGAGGGGAGTAATCTCAAGCCTTCTTTAGCCAGCCCATTTCCTTGAAACTTCGAGTTAATCGAGAATGATGTTAATACTCTAGCTTTTGGGTTATCACTATAACGCTTAACTTTCTCTCCATCCTCCAGTGCAAAATATCCTACTGGTTCATTATGATACAGTATTAAAACATGAGTAGAATTCTTCGTCACACTTGGATTATAAATTTTGTCCAATGGTAGACTTGTGAAATATAATTGTTCTTCGGGAATATAATAATCGGATAATTGATCCTTATATGTATCCTTATACTCAACTAGCGATATGGATGAATGCAGTGTTTCGGTCCCCATAATTCTCCCTCCATTTTTGTGATTTAAATTCATTATAAACTTTGGGGAAAATTCAAACAAAACTTGGACTGTAAATGAGAAAGAAGTTTTTAATGGGGGACTACTCTTCAACGCGTTAACCTTTATTTCTTATTAAAAAATAGCGGGGGTTGCAATAAGCTATTCGGTAGGTGATTGCATTGAAAATAGCTAAAAAATCCTTAAGAATTTTGTTAATTATCCTGATGGCATTCTACTTAGCAACTAAAGTGGCTAATTGGAATAGTAGCACCGATCTTTTTTTATTTCTGTTAGCTTTAATCGTCATCACTTATGAGTTTATTTCGATTAAAGAAGGAGAAAGTGTTATAGGCTATGTGAATACAGGACTTGCTATTATTCTTCTAATAACATCTGGTATTGTATTATTCATATAACCCCCATAGACTTTTTATTTAATAAGTACCTAATGAATAATTCTTATAAATGGCTTCAAGCTTTTGACGTTACCCTTTCAAATAGCCCCTCCATACGAGTAGTCACTTTTTTATTAAATAGGATTAATTTACAATTTGTATAGTTTCTCCTGTGAAATTATTTTTAACAAGAGGGTGAACAATTATTATTGGCGATAAGTTTACTTGCAGTAATTGTAGAAGAGAAGTGGAAAAAGATGAGAAGATAGCCATTATTACTACACCGAAAAAGCTAAATGGATGGTCTTTCTTAAAAAGCTGGGGTACCGAACAGATTATGTACTGTTCAAGATGCTTTGAATTGGAATAATATAGAGCACTATTTCTGGGAGGGTCTCAAAACTAATGTTCGGAGGGGACGCATGAGTTATAAAAAACGGTTGTTATACGCGATAGGCATGGCTGCATTAATGTCTATAATCTCTCTATTACTAAGCTTTATTAACCATGATGGTATATACAGCAATCATTTAATAGGAACTGTAATAGCGGGAGTGATTATAGGTTATTGGTTTGTACCATTTTCCCTAAAGAAGAAATCCCGCAATTCTAAATGATCTTTAATTGTAGTAGACTTTTGATAATGTCTCGAAGTTTAAAATAGGGGTAGTATTTGAGGAGAAAAAGTTCACATGGAGGGTATGATTTGGTCCAAATTAAAGGTAATCAAGTTCTTTTAAAGGAAGCAGCAGAACGTGATATAGATGAGTTATATTTCTGGAAATATGAGGATGAAGAACAAGAAGCTAAAAAATGGAATGGACCATACATAAGTGAAGAAAAAATATCGAAGGCGGAATACAGAAGTCATTGGGCACAAGAAATTCACCCTGGTCTACCTGCTTCTTTAGTTATATTAGTAAATGGTAAAGCGATTGGCTATGTTGGTTCTTATTGGGTAGATAAAAATACGGATTGGTTAGAGACAGGTATTGTTATATATGATAAGAATTATTGGAATGGCGGCTACGGCAGTGAGGCCTATGCTCTTTGGACTGATCATATTTTCCAAAATACGAGATTACATCGCCTGGGAATGTCTACTTGTTCAGGAAATAGAAGAATGATTAAAGTTGCTGAAAAGTTAGGGATGAAAGAAGAGGCGAGAATTAGAGAAGCCAGGAACGTAAATGGTCATTATTTTGATGCTGTGAAAATGGGGATATTACGAAGAGAGTGGGATTTTATTCAAAGCTGATACCTTCTTTTGCATGCGAAAATGTCTCGATTTGGAGGCTTCTGCTATACAATTGCCTCTTTTGAATATCAAAACTTTTCCTTAGAACAATCGTCTCATTACTAAAAGGAGGTTAATAGTGAGTCGAATATTTATTTCCACGTTCCTTCTAATTATTCCTCTAGTGTTGTCAGGGTGCTTGAATGAAGAAGATAACACAACAAACTCTTCAGAAATTTCTTCTAAAACACCACCTGACTTAAGAATCGAGGTGGGTGATACTACCGTTAAACCGGTGCGTGGCACTTATAATTGGAGTTATACGAAGAAAGATGGGACCTCTACCAGCAAGCATGCTGCTTCTGCAGCTCCCCCCGTGTTAGTGAAGGAGCAACAAAGCGTTATAGTTACTCCCGATTCAAAAGTTAATCTTTATTTCGATGAAGAACCCAAGAGTTATAAAGTGAAAATATGGGACCCCGAAAAAAATGAAGTGAAACGTAGTTACGAAGAGGTGGTCATTCCACAGGAAGATGGTAAAGTAATTTATGAGATTCTTGCTAATTGGGAGCATGGGAAGGTCAGTTTTGCATTTTCGTTACATGTAGATTCTAAATAAACTTTCATGAATATAGACCTTGAATTTAAATCTTAAACTATCGGGCGATAGCTGCACAGTAAGCGTGGCTATCGTTAAGTATGCCAATGGAACAGGCTGGCAGGACACGACGGCAGGAATAAAACGGGCCTCCTTACGCACACTATAAAGAAAAGGGGGAGCGCCTTGTGAAAATCGCGATTATCGGAGCAGGACTTGCCGGTCTTTCATGTGCCGTGACATTAGAGAAACATGGGCATTCTGCTGATATTTTTGAACATCAAAATGAAATAGGTTTTCGCTATGACATTGCGCAATTAATAACGCCTATTCTTCACACACCCATCAAGGACTCGGTGAAATTCTTTTCGGAAACATATGGTATCGACTTAAAGCCTACCAATAATGTACAGAAAATATATGTCCATTCCGAAAACGAATCTGCCTATGTAGAAGGAAATATCGGTTTTATCAATATGCGGGGCGAATATGAGGAATCCTATGAGAAACAATTAGCCCAACAGCTGGTTCATAGCAAAATCCATTATGACAGCAATGCGACTTATGAAGACCTCTCAAAAGAATATACCCATGTGGTATTATCCACAGGCGATCCGCAGGATATACAGCAAATTCAAACATATGACATAGCATTAGCTTCTGCTTTTGCCGGTGCTATCGTCAAAGGGGACTTCGTCCGTAATGAGGTACATACCTGGTTCAATAACGATTTTGCTCCAAAAGGTATGGGTTACTTGCTGCCTCACTCCGAAACAGAAGCGACTCTCGTCATCGTCTATCCGCAATATGAAGATGAGTGGTTACAAAAAAGAAATGAGTTTTGGAACGTAATGGTGAAGCAAGCCTCCCGTACTTTAAACCAGGAAATTATAATTGAAAAAGAATTTACGATCACCGATTACATGGTAGGAAAGTGTTATTATCCTCGAATCGGCAACACGTTCTTTGTTGGCAACTGTTTTGGAGCGACAACTCCATTCTTAGGATTTGGGCAGACGGGGTCTATTCTTAGCGGCATTTACGCAGCTCAGGACATATGCGGGCTTGGGGATTATGAAGAGCTATGTAAACCGCTCTATGAGGATTATGATGATTCCCTTGTACTCCGCAGAGCGATTGAAAGCCTGAGCAATCATCAAATGGATTTAGTGACTAAATCTCTTCACAATTCGATGGTGAGGAAAATGGTCACCGACTCGAACTTGAGTGTTTTGAAAGGGCTCAGCCACTTGTTGAAGCCTTTTACGTCGAAATAACGAATACTTTCCTTTTAAAGAATGAAAGAGCCTGACTCCATATTATAGGAGGTCAGGCTCTTTTGTATAAAAAATGGCTCAAATTATTATGCCAAATTCATTATGTTTCTTATCAACATTCACAGTATCCTCTATAGCGCATTTATAATCGTGGCGTGAGCTTCTCAAGCGCCTTAGAAGATGCTCGATCATTATAGGCTTCAGCGGTAAAGTATATTACTATAGGGGGCAATAGTATTTTTAAGTTAGTCTGCCTTTTCGCCAGTAGTTTTAAGGGTTATTTTTCCTGTATAGTCTCTCCAAATTTATTACAAGCTGTTGATTCTCTTTTGACCAGCTTTGCCGGCAGCAAAATCTCCTGATATGGCTCGTCTTTGTTTTCCATTCTCCAAAATAACTTTTTAACGGCACTTTGACCGAAAGCTTTAAAATTAATATCCATGGAAGTAATGCCTGGTGTCGACAACTGAGCTAATTGCCCGTTATCAAAACTACATACAGAAGCTTCCTCAGGGACTTTAATACCGTAAATTTGCAGTCCTGAGTTGACATGGTAACCGAGGCCATCATTGACGCAGAACCATGCTGTAGGTTGATGTTCTAATTGAGAAATATAATGGTTGATGACATTGGCATTCTCGGGTGCATCTGTGAATAGAAATTCTTTCTTGGTTTTGATTCCGTATTCCTTGCATGCTAGCATATAACCTTCTAACCTCTCTTGATAACTTGGTGAGTATTCCACATCTCCAATAAATGCAATCTTCTCATGCCCTAATTCTATTAAATGCTTGATAGCGTTGTATGCGCCAAATCTGTTGTTCGTCAGGATTGCATCTGCTTGAATGCTGGGGTGATGGTGATCAATTAAGACAGTGGGAATACCTGTGTCGATCACCTTGTTAATATACTCATTACTAATGTGAGAGAGTATAAGTATGCCGTCCACTTGTCCATTTTCGATAAAAGAAGGAAGTTTTAGTTTCTCTTTGGATTGCTTGTTGATGGATTGAATTAATAAGTTTTTGTTTCGATTGTTTACTTCTTCTTCTACACTTAAATATATTTCCCCGAAAAAACTCTTCATAGAGAAAGCAAATTCAGACGCAATTAAAGCAATGTTACCTGTTTTCTGCTCATTGGGTAGTGAGGGTTGTGAAGAACGACTGTATCGATAACCTTTTTCTTTAGCTACTTTATGGACAAGACTTCTCGTTTCTTCACTCACGCCTGGTTTACCTGACAGCGCCTGAGACACGGAATTCTTCGATATGTTCAGATGATCTGCGATGTCCTGCATGGTCACTTTCTTCGCCATATTTAGTCAACCTCTCTGTCTATTTCAAATATCTTGTATTAACAATAAATTGTAACGTTACTTTTAATATACTTAAATCACTTGATTAATTCAATGTTTATGAGTTTTTCATAAAAAACTTTAAATGACATTGACTTTACATAGAATGAAGTTATAATTGTTTGTAAGGTTACTTATTTGGATTAATTCAGTTTTTGTAATGTGACAAAAGCATGTATTTTTTATTTTTTGATCCTTATGAAAGGGCTTACAAAAAACAATTTAATGAGGAGGTCTTGAATGGTATGGAAGTTAACAGGTTTAAAGATAACCCGATTATAACACCGGATGATGTCTCACCCTATCATGAGAGCCATGAAGTTATCGGAGTGTTTAACGCAGGGATAGCAGAGTATAAAGGGGAGACACTCATGCTGCTTAGAGTAGCTGAGCGTCCCTTAAGTCAAAATAACAATATAGTAAAAGCACCTATTATTGATTTTTCTAATAACGAAAATACATTGAAGCTAATCGAACTGGATCGAAAGAACCCCGCGTACGATTTCTCGGACCCACGGACGGTTCGTCTTCGTCAAAAGGAAGAAACGGCATTTTTAACGTCATTATCTTATATACGATTGGCTAGAAGTAAAGATGGACAGAATTTCACCGTAGATGAACAGCCTTTTCTCTATCCAGAAGCTGAGTTAGAAGCTTGGGGGATCGAGGATCCAAGAGTAACTCAAATCGAAGATACATATTACATTCAATACAGCGCTGTATCCGAAAAGGGAGTGGGTGTTGGATTAATTTCTACAAAAGATTTTAATTCTTATGAAAGGCATGGACTCATTCTCCATCCTGAAAATAAAGATGTCGCTATTTTCCCGGAACAGATAAACGGTAAATATTACGCCTTGCATCGTCCGGTTCCTAAAGGGATTGGCCGTCCAGAAATCTGGATCGCAGAATCAGACAACCTGCTTCACTGGGGAAATCACAAACACTTGCTTGGTTTACGGGAGGGTAGCTGGGACAGCGGGAGAATTGGGGGAGGAGCTGTGCCTTTTAAAACCGATAAAGGTTGGCTTGAAATTTATCATGCGGCGGATACTGAAGATCGTTACTGTCTCGGGGCAGTGCTACTTGATCTTGATAACCCAGCAAAAGTTTTAGCAAAAACCGATAAACCAATTTTAGAACCGAAAGCGGACTATGAAGTTAATGGCTTTTTTGATCAGGTGGTTTTCACCTGTGGAGTAACATTACAGGATGACAGAATCCGCATTTATTATGGAGTGGCTGATACATCGATGGCACTCGCTGAAATAAGTTTAAAAGAACTGTTAGCTGAATTGACGTATGAAAAAGTTCCTGAGAGTGGGGGGATTTAATGATTTATACGGTTTCTAACCTGTTAACTGAGTATAGAAAGCACCCTAAAGTTTTGGATAGTGATAGGATTCTGTTTACTGGAGTCGGTGAACGTGATGTATATAACATTACCGCCCCTTTTCTTGATGAAGGGGAATGGGTGATTGCAGCGAGAGTTGAAGGGCGCCTCACGGAGGATTCCGATGTAATCTTTTTTGTTAGAGAAAATGATGTTTGGTCTCCGCGTAAAAATACCGCTAGTTATAACCTGCAAGATCCTTTTGTTAGTAACATTCATGGCCAGCTCGTGTTCGGTGGAGTTAAGATTTCTCCCCATCCGACTAACGAAGGAGCTTTGACTTGGAAAACCGTCTTCTATAAAGGAGATTCGATCAACAATCTTCGGCTTTTTGCCGAAGGGCCAGAGGGCATGAAGGACATTCGCCTCTTGCAATTAGAAGACCATCAAATTGGAGTTTTTACACGCCCCCAAGGGGAAAAAGGAGGACGTGGAAAAATCGGCTATACAGAAGTAAAATCACTCGAACAGCTCTATGCTTCCTTAATTGAAAATGCTCCCCTCGTTGACGCTCATTTTACAGAGCAAGAATGGGGCGGGGCCAACGAGCTCCACTTACTTGAAAATGGAGAAATTGGTGTCCTTGGCCATATCGCAAGTTTTGATGAACAAGGGAACAGGCATTACTATCCGTTTACCTGTATCTATGAACGAAGAACGAATCAATTCGTTGATATGAAGATTATCGCTACTAGAAATGATTTTCCGGAAGGCGAAGCCAAGCGGCCAGATCTGCAGGATGTTTTGTTCAGCGGAGGATTGATACAGCTGGAAGATGGAAAGGCAGAGCTTTATGTGGGAGTGAGCGATGCTGAAGCACATAAAGCAGTTATACTTAATCCATTTACAAGAAAATGAATGCGATTACAAACTTGGAAGGGGAGAATAAAATGAAAAAGTTATGCTTCGTGTTACTTCTTATGATTAGTGGATTGATCGTGTCGGGGTGTCAGTCAGATAGTGGTGGAGGGGAAGGCAGCTCAGACGGCAAAGTGGAGTTTGAGTTCTGGGCAGCACCTAACCCGACTCAGGAAGCTTTTTGGGAAGATATGGCTCAACAGTATATGGAGGAAGAGGATGGAGTAAGCATAAATGTTACTCCTATGCCAGAAAGCCCTTCTTCGGAGGCTGGTATTCAGTCAGCCATTGCAGCAGGAAATGCTCCGGCCATTTCAGAAAATATATCTAGAGGATTTGCAGCTCAATTAGCTGCTAGTAGTGCCATTGTTCCTTTCAATGAATTTGAGGGGTACGAGAAGTTAATTCAGGAACGGCAAATGGAAGAAACTATGTCCTCATGGACGTTTACGGATGATCAACAATTCGTACTTCCAGTTTATTCGAACCCTATGTTATTCGCTTGGAGAACCGATATCTTAGCGGAACTTGGCTTTGATGAAGCTCCTCGCACCTATGATGAAGTATTAAAAGCGGGGGAAAAGTTAAAGGAAAAATATCCTGAGAAATTTCTTTGGTCAAGAGCAGACCTTGTTAAACCGACATGGCATGCGCGGTGGTTTGATTTCTTCATGTTATATAATGCGGCTTCGGATGGAAACAACTTTGTAGAAGATAACAAATTAGTCGCCGATAATGAAGCGGCAGTCGAGACATTTAAATTCTTTAGTCAAATGGCTGAAGGGGATATGCTATTGACTCGTGAAGCAACAGATCCATTTGAGTCAGGTGATTCCATTATGATGGACATTGGTCCGTGGACGTTCTCTTACTGGGACGAGAAGTTCCCAGAAATGGTGGAAGGCGAAACGTATGAGCTTACCATGCCGCCCGTACCTAGTGAAGAAGGAACAGAAAATCCTAAAACGTTTGCTGATACGAAAGGTTTGTCGATTTATGCTTCAGCAACAAAAGAACAACAACAAGCTGCATTTGATTTCGTGAATTGGGTATTCTCTAAGCCTGAAAATGATTTAGAGTGGTTTGAAAAGACGAACCTCCCGCCAGCTCGAGATGACTTAGCGACGAACGATGCTTTTACTGAATTCTTGGAGGAGAATTCAGAACTGAAGAAGTATGCTGATAATATTCCAAATGCTGTACCTCCTATTGCTAGTGAGAAGACGGCAGAGGTTCAAGAGTTAATCGGAACGGAAGGGTTAAATCCAGTTGTTAAGGGAGAGAAAGATGCGGAACAGGCTTGGGAAGATGTAAGGAACGCCATTGACGGGGTGTTGGAGTAGATGGAAAAAAGTACTGCGAGGTTGGGGTGGCTATTTGCCAGCCCTTACCTCATCTATTCCCTCATATTTTTCTTATTCCCGTTACTGTGGGCAACTTATTTAGCTTTTACCAACTGGAATTTAATTTCGCCAGACTATGAGTTTGTCGGCATTTCAAACTTTATTGAAGCATTTTTTAGTGAAAGTGTCAGAGCAGCCTTTTTCGTTACTTATAAATTCTTAGGAATGTTTGTCCCGATTGCTGTAGTTGGAGCTTTAATGCTTGCGATGATCATCCATACGCTTCCAAGATTTAAAGGTTTGTTTTCCGTTGCCTTCTTTTTACCTTACTTAGCTTCTGGGGTAGCTTCAGCTATTGTCGTGAATGGTGTGCTTTCCTACAATAGTCCATTTAATATTTGGCTGCGAGGCACATTCGGTCTTGATATTGATTGGCTGGGATCTTCCATATTGGCCCCTCTAATTATTGCTCTTATGATGGCCTGGAAATTTGCTGGGTACTATGCCCTTTTATTTGTCGCAGGTCTAGAAAGCATCCCTAAAGATATCTACGAGGCAGCCGAAATTGATGGAGCTGTGGGGTTCAAAAAGTTTTGGTACGTCACATTGCCTATGCTTTACCCATCCTTTTATACGGTTACGATATTGGCAGTTGGACTAATGTTTGGAATTTTTACTGAGCCTTACGTCTTAACAGGTGGAGGTCCTGACTTGGCGACTCATACATGGCAGTTAGAAATTTATAGCCAGGCGTTTGAACGACTTAATGCAGGTTATGGAACAGCTATTGCCGTTATTAATTCCATTGTCACGTTTGGTTCCATTCTAGTATTTCGTAAAATTTTAGAGAAATGGGGTGCCAGACATGGCTGGGAATAATAAGTTCAAATTAACGTGTCTATATATATTAGCTTTCGGCGTACTTATATTGATGATCGCCCCTTATATTTACATGGTTCTAGGTTCCTTTGCCGCCTGGGATCAAGTCGATCGAAAAATTATCCCGACTGAATTCACCTTGCGTTCGTATGAATGGTTATTTTTTGGAGGGGAAGGGGCCAATGCCAGACCATGGATGCGGTCCTTTTTTAACAGTATTTTCGTAAGTACGACCTCAGCTGTATTAATGATTGTCACCGCCTTATTCGTCTCATATTCCTTAGCAAAGCTTAAATTTAAGGGGAATCGAGTTATTAATAATGTAATTCTCTTTCAAATGTTTTACCCGGCAGTTATTTTGTTGATTCCGTTGTTCTTAATTATTCGTTACTTTGGAATGTATGACACCTACTGGGCAATGATTCTGCCTAAAGCCGTAAACCTGTGGGCAATTTTTATGTATACGAACTTCTTTAGAGGGTTGCCGGATGAACTGATCGAAGCGGCTAAAATCGACGGAGCCAGCCAATGGAAGATTGTTTGGAAGATTGTCCTACCGATGTCGAAATCGATTACCACAATTATCTTCCTTTTCGTTTTTATGGAGAGATGGGTGGAGCTATTATGGGATATGATCGTAGTGAATAGCGAAGATATGCTGACACTTAACGTATTGTTAGCTCAAATGTTCGGTCCTTATGGGGGGTATCCAGGACCAATGTACGCAGCATCGGTGCTGTTAACGCTGCCGATTCTTATATTATTTATTATCTTTAGTAAGAACTTCAAGAAAGGCATGCAGTTTGTGTTGAAGTGATGGTATATACAAGGTATGCGGCGGCTTACGGGTAAAAAAAGGAGGAGAGACGTATTGCACAGATTGGATTACAGCTGTATTCGTTAAAGGATTTAACGGAGCAAGATTTTTTAGGAACATTGGGTAAGGTCTCTGAAGTGGGTTATGATGGCGTCGAGTTTGCTGGATATTTTGATACACCCAGTCTTGAATTGAAGAAGACTTTGGACAACTTAGGTTTAAAGGCAGCGGGTAGTCATATTGGAATTCACGATTTGGAGAAGAATTTAGAGTCTACGATTCAGTATTCTCTTGAGATCAACAGTCCTTATATTATTTGTCCCGGGCTTCCGAAACAGTATAGAAATAATGCAGATTCCTATAAGCGGACGGCTGAGTTATTTAATAAGATTGGAGAGACGTGTGGTGAGCACGGATTGTTATTCGGTTATCACAATCATCACGTGGAATTTGAAAAGCATGGTGGGGAATACGGATTAGATATTCTAGTAGACAATACCGAACGTAACAATCTTTTTATCGAGTTTGATACCTATTGGGCAGAAGTTTGTGGACTGAAATCATTGGATTTTATGGAGAAATACGAGGATCGTTGTAAAATTCTTCATATGAAGGACATGAACGATTGGGATGATCAAAAAAATGTTGAAGTAGGCACTGGAGTTATGAATTTTGCAGCCATTGTAGAGCGTGGTCGAGCGCATGGAATCGACTGGTATACTGTCGAGCAGGAGGAATATGAACAAGATTCCCTTAAAAGCGTGGAGCAAAGCTTGGAATACTTACGTGGAATTGTGTAGGAGGTTAAAGTTGTGGCGAAAGTACGAATTGGAATTATCGGATGTGGTGGGATAGCAAATGGAAAGCAAATGCCAAGCTTAGCCAGGCTTGATAAAGTGGAGCTCGTGGCATTTTGTGATTTAGTCGAGGCTCGCGCTACAGAAGCAGCAGAAAATTATGGTATGCGTAACGCACAAGTTCATGCGAATTATCGAGATTTATTGGAAGACACGTCTATTGACGTAGTTCATGTATGTACACCGAATAAATCTCATGCTCGCATTTCTATTGATGCTTTAGAAGCGGGAAAACATGTGATGTGTGAAAAGCCAATGGCGATAACCGCTACAGAAGCAAGAGCCATGGTTGAAGCAGCAAAACGAACAGGAAAGAAACTTTCTATAGGTTACAACAATCGATTTCGTAATGACTCCCAATACTTAAAACAAGTTTGCGAGAATGGGGAACTCGGTGAAATCTATTTTGCCAAAGCTCACGCCATCCGCAGGCGCGCGGTTCCGACTTGGGGAGTGTTTTTAAATGAAGAAGAGCAAGGAGGTGGACCACTAATTGATATAGGCACCCACGCTCTGGATCTGACATTATGGCTGATGGATAACTATGAAGTGAAGAGTGTCATGGGAAACGTTTACCATAAGCTATCGGATAAAGAAAATGCAGCCAACGTATTTGGTCCATGGGATCCAAAAGAATTTAACGTAGAAGATTCCGCCTTCGGTTTCATTACCATGAAAAATGGAGCGACGGTGATCCTCGAATCAAGTTGGGCGCTAAATACGCTTGATATCGATGAAGCGAAAAGCACACTATGCGGAACAGAAGCAGGAGCGGATATGAAAGATGGGTTAAGGATTAACGGAGAAAAGTATGGAAAACTATATACTACTAAGCCAGAGCTTGACACTGGTGGCGTAGCCTTTTACAGCGGTGATGATGAAAGTGACAGTGATCGCGAAGCTAGGTTGTGGATTGAAAGCATTTTGAATGATACGGATCCTGAAGTGACACCCGTACAGGCGGCAGTGGTAAGTGAGGTGTTGGAGGCGATATATGAATCGGCGAGGACAGGGCAGGTGATTTATTTATAGAAGTTTGTTGTGCTCACCTAGAGGGTCCTCATGTGAAATGATTTAGAGTGCTACGAATAAGAGTGCAGGCTTCAAATCCTGCACTCTTATTTATGATTTAAAATGATTTTGGTGTGATACGATGATCTTAAAAGGATCGAGTATCAATAGAAGCTGGAAAAATAAGAGGATTAAGTGATCATCGCAGTATGGCAGTGTGATCGGACCTTTCAATATTTAGTTAATTGTGAGTTCGACGGTGGTGGGTGCACATGTGCGTGCTAAAATGTAAAAAATGGTAAAATAAAAGCGGCTTGAGTTAGTGAGGAATTGGATGTAATACATATCGGACATAACATACCTAAAAAAAACACTCCAAGCTGGAGTGTTTTTATTTAATGTATCCGTGGCTTCGGCGGATGCTCATGCCTTCCGACAAGTCCTCGTCCCATGTGAGGATTCGCTCGACATTTTCGCATTCAGTCTGGCCGAAGAATTTCTTCACTTTTTCCCTGAATTCATTGTAGCGGATCGAGTCCTGAAGTATCTTATCATAAGACTTCTTATACACCTTTACAGCGTCTTCTATGGCGCATTCATAATCATGGCGCAGTTTATCAAGCGCTTCTGATGGACCATGGTCCTGATATGCTTCAGCGGTTAAGTATACTAAACGGTCAACAATTTCATATGGATGATTCTGCGCCGGTGCATCCGGGCAGGCTTCGTTTCTCGCACGCAGCTTCCGGTCGAGATCGAGGATCTCTTCTACTGTTTCAGACTTCTTCTGCTGGAAAATCATTTTTATTTTTAGAATGAGTTCATTGTAACGGATCACTTCCGGGCGGATATCTTCACTTGCTTCTTTATACATCTGAATCGCCTGGCCGAGGGCACATTCATAATCGTGGCGCAGCTTCTGGATGGTAGGAGAGTCATAGCGGTCGTTATAAGCCTCAACGGTAAAGTGAACCAGACGATCGACAATTTTTTGTGGTGTATTCATAGCTCCTCTTCCTTTCACGTGACCTTCGACAGTTGGGAAGGCCTCTCGGTTTGTTATGGATGGTAGTGGTATAACCTATATGGCAGAGAAGTAAACATATTTTGCCTATTGATGTCGATTAGTTGCGTATAAACTTGAATTCTGTCACTTAGTCTTGGTGAATACTATTTGATTGTTTGTCAATGTAGTTAGATTGACAGAATTAATTATAAATATAATCAATTGATAACTTTTTTATGATAAAATAGTAAATAATTCCATTTGTTAGTTTAGGTAGGAGGTTTAAGTTATGAATCTCTTAAATCTTATTTATAGAAAGCTGGCGCCATTAGGATTAAAGGTGATTTCTCCAAAAAAATACAAAGGTAAGGAGAAGATGTCTATGCTTTATTATTTGGACCATGGTGAAAGAGATAATTTAAGAATGCTTAAAAGATCTAACTTAAATAAGGTAGGATGGAAGGAAAAAGATTTAGAAGAATTGCTTGTAAAGAACCTGGATCGAATTTTAGATGAAGAAACTCTAATGCCTATTTTTACTGAAAGAAGTTTTCAGGAAGAGCCAGACATCATGGCATTGGATCATACAGGTAAGTTATACATATTTGAGTTGAAAAGATGGAAATCCAATGAAGAAAATCTACTTCAGGTATTCAGATACGGGCAAATTTACGGACAGAAGAATTACGAAGATCTAGAAAAACTCTTTTTAAAATTTAATCCTAACTCAGATTCATTGGTTGAAGAACATAGGGAGTATTTTAAATTAACGAATGAGGAATCGATTAATAAAGAACAATTTAATCATCAACAGCATTTTTTAATTGTTACGGATGGGACCGATGTTAAAACAAGGAACGCAGTTAACTATTGGAAGAAAACAGGATTAAACATCGATTCTATAGTTTATCGAGTGTTTGTGACCGATAGTAATGAACAACTTATTGAATTTAACGCCTATTCGCCGTTTCAGGATGTAATTGAAATGGAACAATCAAACTTTATTCTGAACACTAATTATAAAAATAATCCTCACTCACACGATGAGATGATGAATGAGGAAAAAGCTGCCGCCTACTATCATCCGTGGAAGAATAAAATTAAACGAATTCAAAAAGGGGACAAGGTCTTTCTCTACCAAAGCGGAAAAGGTATTGTTGCAATGGGAATTGGTACGGGCGAGGTTCATATGAAAGAATATCAAGGGAAAAATGATGAAGAGTATTATATGAAACTTGAAGATTTTAATAAGCTAAAACATCCTTTAAGTGCAAAGAAGATGAAAGATGTTACAGACTCCAATTTTATGTTTAACCAAACTCTTTTTTCAGTGGATAAGGAGAAAAGTGATTTGATCTGGAAGTATATTAAAGACAACCACTTATAAAGTAAGTTTACTTCTAGATTGTATTTTCTTCTATAAATAACGTAATGAAAATAACTCATGAAACAAGTGGTCTACTACAGCCGCTTGTTTTTTTTGCTCTAAAGGACAGATATCTAATTATTCTTTAAAGATTCAGAAATTCCCATGACGAAAATCCTGCCATCAATGATATAATAGCCTATATTGGTCAACAAATACATTCAGGGGTATAGGGGGAGTTAACATGAAGAAATTATGGTGGATACTGGCAGCCTGTCTCTTCATGCTGGCTGCATGCGGCTCAGACTCAGGTTCCAGTTCAGGCTCAGAAGCAGAGAGTGGAGAGGTGAACCAGTCGGAAGAACAAGCAGTATCTGAGGAAGAGAGCTCATCCAGTGAAGATAAAGAAAAGTCGGTCGAAGTGGATAAGAACCTGCTAAATGTGGAGGTTACGATTCCGAAATCATTCTTTGAACTTCAGAATCAGGACTTTGAGCGGATTAAAGCGGAAGCTAAGGAAAAGGGTATTCAGGAAGTCATTGATAATGGAGATACCGTAACGTATAAAATGTCGAAAGCCAAACATAAAGAAATGATGAAAGAGATGGAGAAGCAGATGACGGCAACCGTCGAAGAAATAAAGAATGATGAGAACTATTCGTCTATACAGGATATTCAGGCGAATCCCAATTTTTCTGAATTTATATTATCGGTAGACCGGGAAACCTATGAAAACAGCCTGGACGGATTTGCTGTGATGGGGCTGGGCATGACGGGAATGCTCTATCAATTGTTTGATGGCGCAGGTCCGGAAGAATATGATGTAACGATCAACGTGGTGGATGCCGCGAAGGAAGAAGTTTTTGATACGATTCATTATCCGGAGGCTTTTGAGGCGCTGGATAAAGTGGAAGTGGAATAAGGATGATGACTCTCTTGCTGATGCGTTCAGCAGGGGAGTTTTTTGTATAAAAAACAGGGCGAAATATACCTTTATTATAGAATAATATCTCATGAAAGACATGTATTTGTATGATCCGTTGCCGGCTCATGATTATTCTTTTTCTGTAAAGGATACGAAACTTTCTTCCTTACCCAACGTAAAAAGAAGAAGAGGGGGATTGAAATGAAGCGTGTCATCCAGCAATCGGTTGTTTCTGCATTCGTGATTGGACTTCTCGTATGGGTAGCCAGTCTTCTTGTTCCATTTTCTTATCTTGATTGGAGCTTTTTTATAGGGTTGGGTTTATCGGTCGTCTTTTTCTTGTTCAATAGTAGCGGGGGAGCTCTAACTAAAGGAGTCAATTTTGCAGCCGCTTTGTCCGTTTTCCAGCGTCAAGAGGAAGAGGAGTTGAAAACCGATGTAGGTGGCGTATTCTTTGGGGCTGTTCTCTATACACTCGTGAGTTTAATTACGTGGCTTTTTGTTTATTTTTAATCAACCTTAGAGAAAGAATGTTAGAAAAGTAGATCTCTGAAAACGAATGATTCAAGAGTTTTAAAAAAATTTAAATTAAACGACACCAAATCGTAAGTTCCTTCGATTATAGAATCGGAGGGCTTTTTTTATGCTCCAAACCGAAGGAGGATGAATGTCGTGAATTATATTAAAGAAATCAACGCGTTTTATGACCGGATGGAATTGGATGGCTTGACGACTTCCGAGATTGTGCTGTGGCACACGCTCATGCATTTTCATAATAAAGCGGGCTGGCGGGAGGAGATTACGCTTGCGGCTACTTCGATTTTAGTGAAGTCGGGCTTAACGGAGAGTGCGTTTAAACGGGCGCGTAAGCAATTAAAAGAGAAGGGTTATCTTACTTTTCGCTCAGTAGGGAAAAATCAGGCGCCTATCTATCAGTTAATTACCCGTGAATATCCGGAAAGCGGACGACTGACTGATGAGCGAGCGATCCGCCAGGCGGACGTGCAGATGACCAAGCAGGTGGACCAGCAGGCGACCGAGCAGATGAACCAGTCAGCGGACGCATTACTTAAACAAAAAGAAACAAAACGAGACAAAACCACTGTGGTGGACGCCACACGCAAAAATCCGCACACCTTTTACGAACAGAACTTCGGGATGCTGAATCCTCACATTGCGGAGTCCATTACGGCGTGGTGCGAGGATATGCCGGAGGAACTGGTACTGGAGGCGATGAAGCGCGCCCTTCAGCATAACAAACCGTTTTTTCAGTACAGTGGTGGGATCTTAAAGCGTTGGCAGGCGCGTGGGGTGAAGACGCTTGAGGAAGTGGAGTCGCTGGATTTGGAGGTGCGGTGGTCGTTGATTAGCAAACCTGAGGAAAGTCCTTCAGTGGATGATATTTTTGAAGAGGTAAGAAGAGAACGGAAAAGGTGAGGTTATGAGAAACCGATAATGACCACAATGGCGACTTAGCTGAATCTTTTCTTGGTAAATTTTATAAATTTATTGGAAGGTTATGTCTCCAAGAAAGAACAAACGAAAGCGATTTCGTGTTAAAATTAGTACTCACTGTACAGAGGAAACATAACTATATTCGTTTACTATAAAGATTCAGCACAACAGCCCAAATTGCTTCTTTTTAGTACCATCTGTTAGGATAGGAAAAATATGAAGGACCCTGTATTTCCTCAACATTCTAAAAGCTCGATACAGAGACATCTGGTAATTTGATGAAAGATCATACAGGAAGTCTTTATTTCTTAAGAGTTTGCACAACATGCTTGATTCTATTACCTTGCAGGGATCTGGACCTTTAAGTTGCAATAGAATTTACACGCTAAAAGCAGGTTATAAATTCATCCAAAAATAAGGAGAAATTGTCTAAATGAAATTGACGATAAAGGAAATAGCCAAAAAGGCTGGAGTATCTCAATCTACCGTTTCGAAAATTATTAATAATTATGATGATGTAGGTTCAAAAACTAAACAAAGAGTGTTGGATATAATGGAAGAGTATGGGTACCGTCCTACCTATTCAGCCCAATCTCTTGCGAAAAAAGTAACGAAAGTAATTGGTGTGATTTATGCAGGGAAGATAAACGCAAATTTCAACCACCCATTCTTTGTAGATGTGGTGAGCTCTTTCAAGAAGACGATCGGAGCTCAAGGATATGATCTATTATTCTTTTCTAACGAGCAATTTCATAAAGAAGACGAAGATTATTTAGCTCGTTGCCAGCATTACAACGTAGATGGGTGCATCATTATCGGAGGTGAGGATGTGGAATCCTCTGTCTATGAATTAGATCAAAGTAATATCCCATGTATGGGAGTAGATATTGAATTGAAAGGGAAACAATCGGCCTATATTATTACAGATAATTATAAAGTGTCTTCTTTAGCTGTAGAACATTTTTATTTGAATGGCCAGCGGGATATCGCCTTTATTGGTGGGAACGATGAATCTATTGTATCCCAACAACGGTTAGATGGATTTCAACAAGTCATGAAAACCTATGGACTGCAAATAAGAGACGAGTGGATTCAATCGGGGGACTTTTTTGAAGAAAGTGGATACAAAGCAATGAAAGATTTACTAAGTCTAAATCAACTTCCTACAGCCATTTTTGCTGCTTCTGATTTAATGGCGATTGGCGCTATGAAAGCAATCAAAGGAAGTGGGAAAAACATACATAATTTTTCCATAGTCGGCTGTGATGATATTATTGCATCTAAACACACGGATCCTTCCCTTACGACCATCATGCAGGATAAAGAAAAGATTGGAAGGATGGCTGCGTTTATTTTGGAAGATCTGATTCGAGAAAATATTGAGCATACACGGCTCATTGTTGAACCACAATTAATCATAAGGGATTCAAGTAATCCTATTATAAAAGAACCAAGTTGGTAGATAAGGAGAAATCTTATGAAAACGAACCAAACTTTTTCCGCAATTCGGACGAGTACAGAATTTATTTTTACATTAGCCTACCTGAATATTCTTTGGATTTTATTTACTTTAATGGGCGTAGTGATTGGGGGAATTGGCCCCTCCACAGCTGCCTTGTTAGAAGTAATTGATAAATGGCAGAAGAAAGAGGTGTTGCAAGAGAAGATGTTCAGCCTGTATTGGCGAGCATATAAAAAGTCATTTACGAGGGCGAATTTATTATTAGTCATTCAATTAGCGGTAGGAATGATCCTTTATGTAGATCTTCAATTCACCATTTCTATGGAAAATGGTATGTTCGCTGCATTAGCAGGAGTATGGATTTTTATGACTGTTCTTTACATCATTATGCTTATGTTCAGTTTTCCACTTCTAGTTCATTTGCGACTAAATGCGTTACAAGCTATTAAACATTCGTTTTATTATGCCTTTTCTTCACCTATCCTTACCATCGCTGCTTTTCTAAGCTTCATAGGGATTCAGATCGCTTTATATTATCTCCCCTCATTGTATCTCTTTTTTTCAACTAGTTTATTTGGATTTGTCATCATGTTTGTGTCTAAACAAATAGGTTCTCGTATAGAAAAATTAAAAAACCAGAATCATGAAAAAAAAGAAAGCGTTGACATAATTGGAAGGTAGTAATAAAATGGCAAATAACGAAACCGGTTTAGTGTTAATATTCTTTATTTTCTGACGATACATCTCTGCAATGGATTATCTTCAGCGGTAAAGTGCTGCTATTAACGAAACCGGTTTAGTAAATTAGAGAGTAGGGGGAGTATATATTGAAGAAAAGTTGGAGTATTGCGTTTTTACTAGTCTTAGCTGTGTTTTTGGCAGGTTGTTCGGACAGTAGTAGTACGGAAGAAAATGAAAACGCTTCAGAAGGTGATGTTAAAACTGTTGGATCTGAAGATGCGGAGGTAGAGTTGTCTTTCTGGTTATTTGGTGCTGATTATGAAAGTTTAGTTGAAGAATATGTAGAAGAGAATCCTAATGTCAGTATAGACATTCAGCAGATTAGTATGGCGGACCATCATAACAACCTATTTACTGCATTATCTGCGGGTAGTGGAGCTCCTGATATGGCTGCTATCGAGGTATCTGAGATTGATAAGTACAAAGGCGCTCAAGACAAATTTTATAATTTAAATGAATTTGGTGCAAAAGAGATTCAAGACAATTACTTAGACTGGGTATGGGAGATTGGTTCAAGTGTAGATGGTGAATTCCAATTTGGTATTCCTACTGATATTGGACCAACCGCAATGTTTTATAGAAAAGATGTGTTCGAGGAAGCGGGATTACCTTCAAAACCTGAAGAAGTGAACGAGCTTATGCAAACTTGGGAAGATTACGAAAAAGTTGCTTCTACCGTTTTAGAAAAGACAGGAAAAGTAATGGTTGATAATCCTGAAACTGTATTTAATGCCAAAAAAGACCAGGCACCTGAGCAATATTTCAACAAAGACGGAGAACTAATCATTGATTCTTCTCCTTATATAAAAGATGCGTTCATGAATGTTTCTGGTATGATCCAGGAGGATTACATAGGAAATTATGAATTATGGTCACCAGAATGGGGAGAGGGCATGTCGAATGGCAGCTTTGCAACCTTACCTGGACCGGCGTGGATGAGGGATACAATCAAGAACAATGCACCAGATGCCGAAAACTGGAGAATTGCTTCCATGCCTGAAGGAGCAGGGAACTGGGGAGGTTCATGGATGACGATTCCTAAGCAATCTGAACACCCGGAAGAAGCTTATAAGTTCTTAAAATGGTTGCTGGCTCCTGAGCAGCAATTGAAATCCTTTAAGAATAATGGAATGTTCCCATCTACTCCTGAAGTTTATGAAAAAGAAGAGTTTAAGAATATAACGGATGATTACTATGGTGGACAGAACGTAGCGAAGATCTTCGCAGACGCAGCTTTAGAGGTTGAGCATGTTCATAAAGGTGAACAATATGGCGATGCCAATATGGAAGTCGTTCAAGGATTATACAACGTGTATGATGGGGCTGATCCTGAACAAGAGTGGGAAGACATCATATCAAGAATCGAGCGAAGACTTTCACGTTAATCAATGAGAAATAAGTGGGCAAGCTGCACATACTTGCCCGCTTAATTTTTTAAAGGAGGATGGGTATGTCTCAACCACAGCCAAAACATGAGCACTATTATGATGATAAACAGGTTGAACCTGGTATTCCTAACCAGAAAGAATCACCTAAAAGGCGACAGCTTTCTCAGAAAAAAAGAAACATGATCTCTGGCTATTTATTTATTTCACCTTTTTATCTTCTCTTTGCGGTGTTTGGTTTATTTCCAATTTTATTTAGTTTTTATCTAGCCTTTTTTAAATGGGATGGCTTAGGTGAGATGACCTTTGTAGGATTGAATAACTTCGTAATCATTTTTAACGATCCTCTATTCTGGAAATCACTATATAATACGATTGTGATTGGTTTAATGGGCACCGCTCCTCAATTACTTGCTGCGCTATTACTTGCGTTTGCCTTGAACTCTGCGTTAGTTAAGGGCCAAAGTCTGTTTAGGCTAGCCATTTTCTTGCCTTACGTAACGTCAATTGTAGCTGTAGCCATTGTTTTTAGTGTTATTTTTAGTAACCAAGAATCAGGCCTTGTTAATTCCATTATTGGATTATTTGGTATGGATCCCATAACTTGGACAAGATCTGAATGGGGTACAAAAATCGCGATTGCCACGATGGTTTTTTGGAGATGGGTAGGCTATAACACGATTATTTATTTAGCTGGTATGCAAAGTATCCCCAAAGATTTATATGAAGCGGCAAAAATGGATGGAGCGAGCCTTCGCCAACAAATTATCCATATTACAATTCCGATGCTTAAACCATTTATTTTGTTTACCGTATTTACAGCTACCATTGGTGCTTTGCAATTGTTCGCAGAACCACAAATATTCCAGGGACGTGGAGGAAGACCCGAAGGAATCAGTGTGGTCTTGTACTTATATAGAGATGCATTCTCCAGTAACTTCTTTGGTACGGCGTCTGCCACAGCTATCGTGTTGTTTGTCCTGATTATCATCATCTCTACGATCAACATGTATTTCACCAATCGAATTGGTGGTTCAGATAAGGTGGGTGCTAAATAATGTACAGTGAAAAAGTGAAACAAAAAGTGGCTAAGTCTTCTCTCTATGGGTTCCTTATAACCGTATCGTTAGCTTCATTATTTCCATTTTATTGGATGTTTGTGATGGCAACGAATTCAAACGAAACGATCAACCAAACTCCACCGGCTCTGATCCCTGGTTCTGAACTAGTCACCAATTTCCAGAATGTGTTAGGCAGTATTCCTTTTTTTCGAACGATGTTAAATTCACTAATCGTTTCCACATCCATTACGTTAGGGGTGGTTCTCCTTTGTTCTTTAGCAGGTTTTGCATTCGCTAAAATACCCTTTCCTGGCAGAGGGATATTATTTGTATTGATTCTTGGAACAATGATGATCCCTCCTCAGCTAGGGCTAATCCCAACGTATTTTATTATTACAGAGCTTGGTTGGCTAAGTGATTTAAAAGCTGTTATTGTACCAGGATTAATGCATGCTTTTGGTATATTCTGGATGAGGCAGTATATTGCTAGTGCAGTACCTGATGAGATTATGGAGGCCGCAAGAATTGATGGCTGCAGTAATTTTCGAATGTATTGGAATATCATTATTCCTACGATTTTACCAGCCTTTGCCACGCTTGGGATCATTGTCTTCATGCAAATCTGGGGTGATTACTTATGGCCTCTTGTCGTTTTAAAAGATCAATCCATGCATACCATTCAAGTAGCTCTGCGGTCACTAATGGACGACAGAGTGAAGGATTATGGAATGATTTTATCAGGTACATTTTGGGCGACGGTACCATTGATCATCATATTCCTGTTATTCAACCGGATGTTCATTAAAAGTATTACCGACGGAGCTGTTAAAAGTTAATTAATAGTTGTGCTTTAAAGGAGGTTTTCATTTTGAGAAAGTTTACAGTTATCCAATCAGATAAAGAATCAGCTTCATTTTTAGATAATAAAGGTGAAAAATCCATATTTTCAAATGAAACGACTACAGCTAGAAATTCCTATATTACTATTCAAGCAGAAGAAGAATTTCAAGAGTGGATGGGGTTCGGCGGGGCATTCTCTGAAGCAGCCAGTTACACTCTTAGTCAAATTTCCCCTCAAAACCGGTCCAAGGTCATTCAGTCCTATTTTGATAAGAAGGAAGGATTGGCCTATAATCTTGGAAGAACTCATATCAACAGTTGTGATTTTGCTTTAGAAAATTACACATATGTAGAAGAGAACGATACAACTCTTGAGTCCTTTACCATTGAGCGTGAGAAGGAATGGGTCCTGCCATTGATCCATGATGCGAAGGAAATAGCAGGTGAAGAGTTGACGATTTTATCTTCACCGTGGAGCCCTCCCGCATGGATGAAAACCAACAATGAAATGAATAACGGTGGGAAGCTAAAAGAGGAATTCCGACAACTATGGGCTGATTATTATGCTGCCTACATTACTGCTATGGAAGAGAATGATGTGAAGATTTGGGGAGTTACCGTTCAAAATGAGCCTGCAGTAGCCCAAACCTGGGATTCGTGTGAGTACACAGCTGAAGAAGAAAGAGATTTTATTAAGAACTATCTCGGCCCAACTTTACAAAGGGCAGGTTATGGAGATAAAAAAGTAATTATATGGGATCATAACCGTGACATGATTTTGGAAAGAGCTTACGCTGTACTCTCCGATCCAGAAGCGGCTCAATATGTTTGGGGAACAGGAAATCACTGGTATGTATCAGAAGAATTCGAGAACCTTTCTAAAGTGCATGAGCAATTTCCTGACAAGCATTTACTGTTTACGGAAGGTTGTATTGAAGGGGGAGTACAGCTAGGGGCATGGGGGACAGGTGAACGATATGCTCGTAATATTATCGGAGACATGAACAACTGGCTTGAAGGGTTTATTGATTGGAATTTAGTACTCAATGAACAGGGTGGACCTAATCATGTCGGCAACTACTGCGATGCTCCCATTATTGCAGATACGGAAAGAGATGTCGTCCATTTTAACAGTTCTTATTATTACATTGGTCATTTTAGCAAGTACATAAGACCTGGAGCCAAAAGAGTGAAAGTGAATTCCTCCGCAGAAGGTCTTTCTTTAACAGCGTTTAAAAATAATTCGAATGAGATCGTTGTGGTTCTCCTGAATGAAACAGAAGAAGAGCAATCCACAAAGATAGAGCTGCAAGACTATTATTCTGAGGTTCACTTACCAAAAAGATCGATTACGACCTGTATTATTGAAAGATAATATGGTCATGGTCCTTATTTGAGTAAATCAATGGAGTTTTCATTGATTTACTCTTTTTTTGTTGATGGATTCTACAGAGGAATGATATTGATGGCAGGTCTCAAATCCACGTATTAGTTTAAAGGGGGGGTAGGCCATCCCTATTCGATCTGCTATTAAGAGGGATGGAGTATAAAACTCTACTCTACTTTCTATAATAATAGAAAACTCTCAAGATGGCAGGAGATGGCTAACATGATAAGACGATTATTCATTACGCTTCTCCCTTTGATTTACATGGGGATGATCTGGCTGCAGTCCAGCTACTCGATCCGAACGATTAAGCAGTTCCTGGGGTTATTGAAATGAATACGGCTCTTGAAATGATGCATTTTGTGGAATTCGCCATGCTTTATGTTTTAATCATCGCAGCTTTAGGCGTGAATCATAGATTAACGAAGGTAACGAGCTGCCTGGCTGCTTTATTTTCCATCCTGTACGGGGTGGGGGATGAGTTTCACCAATTATTTGTGCCAGGGCGTTCTTTTACTTTGATTGATTTGGTAAAGGATACGGTCGGGGTGCTCATCGTATGGGGGACCTTTCATATTTTCTATTTTGGCTCTGTAAAAGCCAGTCGCAGAGTTACAAATCCAGTAGAGAGATAGACTTAGGTTTTCAGCACTTTTTTAGAAGTGTAAGAGAGTAATTTTATGAAACGTTTTACAGTATCATGCCGTATGTATGGTAATGATGTTCTGGCGCCTATCAATAGACTTTAGCAAAATTGGAGAGGAACATGAATATGAGGCAATCAAGGTTCCGTGGAATAGGCATTGTCCTCGGTATAGCGATTGGCACTAGTGTAGGAGTAGCTATTGATCAATTAGCCATAAGTCTTCCGCTCGGGATCGTTTTAGGTTTAGTTCTGGGTTCTATGTTAGACAATCGAAGCAATAGGTAGAGCTAGTAGACTAACAGGAGGGACGAAAATGGAGAGTATTAAGGAACTGACATCACAGGAAGATTGGCGAAATGTATGGAAACGTTCGATGAATTCTCCGGTATTAGTCTATAAACATAGTACTTCCTGTTTGATAAGTGCCAGAGCCTTTAAGCAACTGAAGGCTTTCCACAAGGCAGGGGAAGATCAAATCCATTGCTGTATGGTGAAGGTTATTGAAAACCGAAGTGTATCCAATGAGATCGCAAAGGATACAAGCATTTCCCATAAATCTCCTCAAATCCTCCTCATAGATCAGCAAGAAGTTGTATGGAATACATCACACTGGAAAATAACAGAAAAGCGTATAAGGAAAGCGGTTGGTCCGTGATGCCCATAGTCCATTGAAAACCACAGATTTTATGGTTATTGAAAGCTCCCTGACATACAATATTAACAGATGTATGATAGGGGGAATGAAAATGGGCGAGGATTATTTAAGGAAGCGGGTTAAGCTCTTTATTGATCAGGTCACGGGGAAAGTCACGCCGCCAGTTCCAATTAAGAAAACTCCCCAGCTCAGCTTCTGGAGGAGATGGCTGAGGAAAAGGGCTTCGAAAGATTCACTCTAACTATGGTGTGTTTCTTCATCTTTTTAGAAAAAAAGACCCGCTGTGATATGATTCCCGGAACGCTGTAGAGGAGCTCACACTACTAGTAGAGGGTCTTTGTATCTTTCTTATGTTGACGCAAATATCTCAATAAACTTGAAGAACCATCCTGGTTAGGCTGGTTCTTTTTAATGCGGATTTGGCGTCTTCGGACCAACTCTTCGGCTTTCTCTTCCAGCGATCCTTTCTCGATTCCGTTCACCGTACCATCTCCTCGCCCGCATGGTGCAGACCACTCATTATTCGTTCTCTATCGCTAGATCTTTATCCAGGTAATACGTGATCATTAATTCCTCATACAATATCTTGGAGTAATTAATGATGCTTTGAAGCGCATCCACATCGTATTGCTCAAACGGTAAATCAAACCCTGTTTTCATAACCACAATGATATGCTCATCTGTTTCTACTTTATACTGTCCTTCGGCTTCTCCTTCGAATTCTTTTTCAAAATACGCTAACCCGACTAATGTATTTTCTCCATTAAGTAAACGGTTAGAATAAACGGCCTGGTGCGTTTTCTTATTTCTTAGGAGGAATTTATACATACGATTCGTATTCTGGTCCATGTTTTCAGTGTTGCCTAAAATAAACAATTCGGATTGTAAATCTGGATAGAAAACCCGTATGTAATCCCGGTAGTCAGAAGCTAAATAGCTGATGATTTCCTGCTGGACGGTATGTTCCTCCATTCTCCTTTTGAACGATTGCTTATCTTCGTAAATATCAGACAGGATTTCGATATTCTGTTCGAGCATGGATGAGATAAATGTGAATCGCTGCTGAATTCTTGATTCAGCAAGGGCGCTGTCACTAATATCAAACTCCATTTTATTAATTTTCACTTTCTTAATCATCGATAAAGACATCCATATGACAAACGATCCACCGGCGAGAATCAAAACCATTGCCAACATCCCTGTAATTAAAGGGATATTCGCCATATGTTCAATGATCGTTTCAGGGTCAGCGAACATAGGGGTATTCCAATATCGCCATGAAATATAACCACCGACTCCAGCAGCTAACAGAAAGAATATCGTGAGGGAAATGGAGTAGATGCTTTTCTGGTGATTCTCAAGCCAGTCAAAAAAGCGATCCACGCGCCGGAAGAACCAATTTTTATACATCGGAACACCTTCCTTCTGCCACGTTAAATATCCTTACTCTTTATTCTATTGAAGGTGACCGGCTAACATGAAAGGAGTTATAAATGAGGGAGACCAGGTCATTTTTGCCATGGGGATATTTATTCCGAAACGGAGTCTTTAAGTGAAGGGGGGTTAGTTGAGGGCTTGAATTCGAGATAACATAAAACATAAAGCAAAATTGGCTGGTTTAAGTCCTTAAATACCGGACTCAAACCAGCCAATCAGCTTCATTATAAACTCTAACGTTCAGGGTCACTCCCTGGACGGGAGCTTTCAAGCCTTATTTTTCAGAGCGCAGGGGTGGACCATATTCATTCAGGTCTCCGTTGTTTAGGTCATCGACGTGTTTGTAAAGAATATCGTCGATTTCTTTTAGATCATCGGATGAAAGGTTCGCTTCATCCGCACCCTTTACGCCTTCCACTTGTGAGGGTTTACGTGCGCCCCAGAGGACGAAGTCTGTACCGGATTCATGGTCCATCAACCAGCGCACAGCAAGCTGAATCAAATTCAGATCCCGTTTATCCGCAAATTCCTGCAATTCTTCTACTGCATCGATGAAGGCAGGGAAACGGTCGCCCTGGAACAATTCGATATTGCTGCGAAGGTCGCCATCCGGGAACGTTGCATCTTTCGTATATTTACCGGTCAACATGCCGTGAGCGAGAGAGCCCCAGGAAAGTGTGGCGATATCATGCTTGTGGCAGTAATCGAACCAGTCGATCAGATAGCGCTGCAGCATGTTCAAGTGCATCTGGGATGTATGGATGGGGGCGTATTTCTGCCATTCGTCCATTTGTTCCGGACTGAAGTTACTGACACCGATCGCACGAATCTTCCCTTCATCGAAGAATTCTTTCATCTTCTTCGCGGTCGCTTCGATCGACTCATCCGTGTCCGGCCAATGGATCTGATAGACATCGATGTAGTCGGTCTGCAGACGATTCAGGCTGTCGTTCAATTCTTTCTCCAGACGCTCAGGCCTTGAATCACGGAACGCCCCGTCATCACTGAAGTTAATGCCTGCTTTTGTAGCGAGAACCAGGTCTTTACGATCTACAGGTGATGTCTGTATAGCTTTACCTACCAGTTCTTCTGATAGGCCCTCACCATAAGCAGGCGCTGTATCTATCATTGTAACTCCTCTGTCGATTGCTTCTTTGACTGTCTGTATGGAAGCTTCTTCATCTGTACCTCCCCAGCCGGAGCCTCCGATGGCCCACGTACCGAGAGCGATGCGTGTCGCTTCTACATTGCTTTTACCTAGTGTTCGTTTTTCCATAATGTAAAACCTCCTAGAAATTCTGGTTTTCCCCGTGAAATGGAAAAGGAAACATGGTAGAAAGATATGGGAACAAAACGAAACATAAATGAATCTGAAACGTAAGGAAAGGGGAGGTGGGAGAGGTAATGTTAATTGGAACTTTTCCTTCATAGTGCATCATACATATAAATAGCTTAGTTTAAGGGGGAAGAAATGAACAAACTAATTTTGCATATTGAGGGACTAGCTGTTCTGCTAGTATCTGTATTTACCTATTCTCTATTGGATTTTCCTTGGTGGATGTTCTTCGTTTTTTTATTAGCCCCAGATATATCGATGCTAGGATACATGATCAATAATATAGCTGGTGCCATAACGTACAACATCTTTCATTCCTACATCTTACCTTTACTCATTTCAGTAGTAAGTGTACTGATTTTAAATGATTTATTGTTGACGCTTAGTATAATTTGGTGTGCTCATATTGGGATGGATCGATTGCTAGGTTACGGATTAAAATATAAAACCAAATTTCAAGACACACATTTGCAACGGGTTTAGTAAACTTAAGAGTATTGGATTTGCTCTTTTTTTGCACCAATGCGGTATTTTCGATTGGTTTTAGTTGAATAGCCAAAAAAACTTCCAAAATTGGAAGTTTTTTTAGTATGATCAACAAATCTGCATTAAAAGCTTATATTTTTCCAAAACCGCAACCATATAATTAATGATATCTCGTCATGATAAATAGAGAAAAAGTAAAATTTGTAGCCCTGTTGTAATTTTTCTGAAAAAAATGTAAACTTTTAATTGATGAAAGCGTTATCTATTGGTTTGCCAGTCTTCAGAACTATAGGCAGACCAGCTTTAAATCAATCGAAATTACATAAATATGAAGGAGGCAAAAAATGAAGAAATTATCCTTATTCAGTTTCATCATCCTTATCGCAATGAGTATGCTTCTTGCTGCTTGCGGCGAAAGCGGAAATGGCGGCTCTTCTAGCAGCGACAATGGTGGGGACGGCGGCGAGTCTGGCGGAGAAGCTAAGACGAACTTGACCATGGGAACCGGCAGTGTCGGTGGCGTTTACTACCCACTTGGCGGGGAGATGGCTAACCTCCTAAAAGACAAGATTGACATGGAGGGTTTCGATGTAAGTTCTGTTGAATCTGGAGCTTCTGTCGAGAACATCGCTAAAGTACAAGCAGGTAAATTTCAATTGGGTATTGCTCAAAATACAACGATGATCAACGCAGTTGAAGGAACAGGCAACTTCGAAGGCAAGGACGTTGGCAAAGTAGGCGTTATCGGCTCTCTATATCCAGAGGGACTTCAGGTTGTCACGCTAGGAAACACAGGTATCGAATCTATTGAAGATCTTAAAGGGAAAAAAGTAGCCGTCGGGCCTCCAGGTGGAGCGACGCGTGAAGCAGCTGAACTTGTCCTTTCTGCATATGGACTTGAAGAAGGCGACTATCAAGCGTTTGAAGAAGGATTCGGAGATGCTAAAAGTAAACTGCAAAACGGTACAATTGATGCTTCCTTCGCTGTTGTAGGCGTGCCATCTTCTACAACTGACGAATTGCACGCGGCTACAAAAGACGTGAAATTCCTCAATATCGAAGGAGATGCTCTTCAAAAAGTAACAGATAAAAGTCAATATGAAGCCTATACTATGGAGCCAGGGACTTATGATTGGCAAGAAGAACCTGTTCAAACCATTACAGCGATGGCGCTTCTTATTGGTTCAACCGAACAAATCAGCGAAGATCTTGCATACGAAATGACGAAAACTTTATATGAAAATGCTAATGAGATGACAATAGCGCAAGCGAAGTTGATTACGAAAGATAATGCTCTAAAAGGGGCAAAAGACCTTCCCCTACACCCAGGAGCAGAGAAGTATTTTAAAGAAGCAGGTATTATTGAATAAATCTGCAATGAAAAGAACCGGACAAATCTATGTCCGGTTCTTTCACCTTATATTTTAAGTGGGGAAACGGAGGAGAGACCCTTGACTACAACAGATACCAAAGAAGTCGACAAGCAAGAACTCATGTCTAAATATGATAAAGAAAGTAACTTCCGAACAAATTTAGGGATTTGGGGATGGCTGACACTCCTCCTAGGAAGTGCTTTGACCATTTTCCAATTGTACACGGCCTATCGCGGCGCATATGTATCCATGATCCAAGGTGCTATCCACCTTGGTGCAGGACTATGTTTAGTGTATCTCCTTTATCCTATCAAATCCTCATGGTCAAAAAGAAAAGGCATTCCCTGGTATGATGTTATTTTAGCGGGAGCTGCCCTTTATACAAACTTCTACATCATTCAAAACTACGACCGGTTAATTAATGATGCCATTATATTCGGATTTACGTATATGGACCAAATCGTAGCAACAGCAGGTGTGATTCTTTTATTGGAAGCGACTCGCCGTGTTGTAGGTCTGCCAATTGTCATCATCGCAATTCTTGCACTTTTATACGGCCTATATGGGAACTTCATCCCTGTTATCGGACATGCGGGAAATGACTGGCCAACACTCGCAACGGAGATGTTCTTTAGTTCAAGCGGCATTTTTGGAATACCGATACAAATTTCATCTACTTATATTTTCTTATTTCTCTTTTTCGGGGTCATTTTGGTCAAAACGAATATTGGACAGTTTTTTAACGACATCGCTCTGCGTCTAACAGGACGTTACACTGGAGGAACAGCAAAAGCTGCTGTTGCAGCAAGTGGACTCCAGGGAATGGTAAGTGGTAGTTCTGTCGCCAATACCGTCGGATCTGGGTCATTTACGATTCCAATGATGAAAAATGCTGGTTTTAAGCCACACTTTTCCGCTGCAACGGAAGCCTCCGCTTCTACTGGCGGACAATTGATGCCCCCAATTATGGGAGCTGCCGCTTTTATCATGGCTTCTTATACAGGTATTCCTTACAACGACATTATCGTAATTGCCATTATTCCAGCCATCTTGTATTTCAGTGGTGTGTTCTTAGGAACTCACTTCGAGGCTCGTAAACAAGGGATTCGTGGGTTATCAAAAGAAGAACTGCCAAAAATGAGTAACCTGGTGAAGCGACTGGACTTGTTCCTACCGCTTGTTATCATTATCGGATTCTTATTGATCGGATTCACTCCGACATATGCAGCGTTATTCGCCATCGCAGCAGCATTCTTAATCAGCTTTTTACGTAAAGACACGAGGATGTCTTTTAAAGGTATTATCTATATCCTTGAAGAAGGTGCCCGAGTAGCTTTACCCGTTATTGCAGCGTGTGCGACAGCAGGAATTATCGCTGGAACTGTAACTACGACAGGTCTTGGGCCAAAGATCGCTGGAGGAATTATAGATCTAGCTCAAGGGCAATTCTTCCTTGTTATGTTCTTTACCATGATTGCGTGTATCATCCTTGGAATGGGATTGCCAACTACCGCGAACTACGTCGTGACAGCAACCATGGCTGCACCAGCCTTGTTAGCCTTTGATGTACCTGTCATTGCTGTACACATGTTCGTATTCTATTTCGGTATTGTAGCCGATATTACACCTCCTGTTTGTTTAGCCGCTTATGCAGGCGCAGGAATAGCTGGAGCTAACCCGATGAAAGCTGGAGTGACTGCAGTCAAACTCGCAATTGCTGCATTCATTATTCCTTATATTTTCGTCTCCCAACCGATTTTATTACTCCAAGGCGACGCTAACTTCCTGAACGTAACAATTGGCGTTACGACAGCAATGTTAGGAATGGCGAGCATTAGTGCCGCCATGATTGGTTATTTTGTTACTAAGGTTAATTGGCTCGAACGGATTGTTATGATCGTAAGTGGGTTGATGCTTGTTTATCCGAATTACATTATTTCATTCGTTGGTCTAGCCATTTTTGCTGGAATAGCCGTCTATCAGGTGATCCGAAGCAAGAAAGATGATTCTGATAAACAGCAGATCATGACTCATAATAACTAGCATAAGAGTGGGCTCACGCCCGCTCTTTTTTGTTCTTACAATAGATTGATATTGCTCTTGTTATAGAGCTATAAAAAAAGAGCTCAGGGTGATTCCCCTGAGCTCTTTTGCTATTAAATTCATTATTTACGCTTTCACTAGAGCTTCCTTGCCATAGAAAGAAGCTTTAAATAGATCTTTCATTTGCTCTAGGGAAGTTTCACGCGGGTTGGTGCCTGTGCATGGATCGTCCATAGCATTTTCCGCCATAGTATCAAGATGCTTGTTGAACTCTTCTTCAGATACACCATAGTCCTGAAGAGTAGTAGCAAGACCAAGGTCTTTGTTCAGTTGATAGATATACTCAACAAGAGAATCGGTCAATTCAGCGTCGTTATCTCCTTTCAGGTTCAGACGACGGGCAATTTCAGCGAAGCGATCTTCCACTACTTCACGGTTGAACTGGATCACGTACGGCAGGTAAATCGCATTGGCATAGCCATGCGGAATGCCGAACGTCGGGCCACTCTTGTGAGCGAGGCTGTGCACGTTACCGAGTACAGCGTTCGCAAAGGCCATGCCTGCCATTGCTTGAATGGTGTGCATTTTCTTAGCGGCTTCCTGATCGCCTTGATAAGACGCAAGCAGGTTATCTTTAATCACTTCAGCTCCGCCTAGTGACAGAATATCCGTGTACATCGTACGCGGTTTCGCTACATACGCTTCGATGGTATGCGTGAATGCGTCCATACCTGTATAAGCAGCGATGTGCTTCGGCAGTTCTTCGATCATAACCGGGTCGATAATCGCAACATCCGGTGTCAGTTCAAAGTCCGCTACTGGATATTTCACATTTGTCGTTTCGTCGGCCACAACAGAAAGGTTGGATACTTCAGAACCACTTCCGCTTGTTGTTGGAATACCGGCGAATTTCGCTTTGCTGCGAAGACGCGGCAGTTCAAATGGTTTAATCGCATCTTCAAAAGCAAGATCAGGATGCTCATAATAGAGCCAGATTGCTTTGGCAGAATCCATGGCGGAGCCGCCACCGATGCCGATAATCCAGTCCGGCTGGAATTTCTCCAGATCTTTCGCACCTTGTTTCACGACTTCAAAGGTTGGCTCGCTGTCGAAGCCTTCCAGTACTTCTGTTTCTATATTGGCTGCTGCCAGGTGTTCCTGTACCTTGGAAAGGTTGCCGTTACGCTTAACAGAACCTCCTCCAATGACAAGTGCGGCCTTTTTACCTTCAAAAGACTCTAACACTTCAAGTGCATTCTCTTCGAAATAAATATCGCGTGGAATTGTAAAACGACTCATAGTAAAAATAGCCTCCTTAAATTGGCGTTATGGTTTATCGTTTCTGTTTGAAAAAGCTGCCCTTGCCGTTCATCGGAGGGCAATGGAAAATTATATTCCCAATCCTTGATTATATAAAACCTCTTCGAAGGTCTGCAGGGTATCTGGGAAGTTTTTTCTATGGAGAAAGTAACTTCCACAAGTGAGGGATTCCCTTTGTGTTTTCATTTAAACATGTGGATGTATTCTGCAGGTATGAAATCACGGGGAGGCTGTAAGCAGCATATTGGTTCTGGATGACAGAATTATATAAAAATTTGTTTTTTATGTAAAAAAATGGGGTAAATAGAACAGGATACGTACATAAAGAAGCAGCATCCAAGAAGGGTATCGTGATTTATTCACCATAGAACCTGCAGCATGGTAATGATGAACAATCAATTATCGTGAAAGGATGATGGTAACGTGCCCGAGAAATTATTTAAGGTGGATTTGAACAAGACGATGGATAAGCAGGATGTACCGGGACACAACCGGTGGCATCCGGATATTCCGGCTGCTTTTTCTGTGAATCCTGGAGAAACGTTCCGGATGGAGTGTCTGGACTGGACGGATGGACAGATTAAGAACAATGATGATCCTTCTGACATCCGGGATGTGAACCTGGAGCGTGTTCACGTGTTGAGCGGCCCGGTCCATGTGAACGGAGTCGAGCCCGGTGATTTGCTGGTAGTGGACATCCTTGATATTGGTACATTTAGTGCTCATGAATGGGGATTTAACGGCATCTTTTCAAAAGAGAATGGCGGAAGTTTCCTGACAGAGCATTACCCGGAAGCGGCGAAATCGATTTGGGATTTTCATGGGATTTATGCAACTTCCCGTCATGTTCCCAACGTGAAGTTTGCCGGGATCATTCATCCCGGTTTAATTGGTGTTGCGCCTTCTCAGGAGATGCTTGACGAATGGAACCGGAGAGAAGAGGAACTTGTGGAGCAGAATCCAAATCGAGTGCCTCCACTTGCCAATCTTCCAACCAGAGAAAGTGCTGTACTTGGAAGTTTACAAGGAGAAGAGTTTGAGAGGGTGGCTAAAGAAGGTGCTCGTACAGTGCCGCCGCGGGAAAATGGAGGAAATTGTGACATCAAGAATCTTTCACGCGGTTCAAAAGTTTATTTTCCGGTTTTTGTAGATGGTGCGAAGCTATCAGTGGGGGATCTTCATTTTTCACAAGGAGATGGAGAAATTACCTTTTGCGGCGGGATCGAAATGCCGGGCTGGATTGATTTACACGTAGAAGTTATCAAAGGCGGAATGGATAAATATGCAATTAAAAAGAATCCGGCTTTCCGTCCCGGTCCAATGGATCCTCATTATAATGAATACATCGTGTTTGAAGGCGTTTCTGTGAATGAATTTAACGGAAAGCAGACGTACTTAGATGCTAATACGGCGTATCGCAATGCTTGTTTAAACGCGATTGAATTTTTGAAAACACAAGGATTCAGCGGCGAACAGGCGTATATGCTGTTAGGATCTGCACCTGTCCAGGGGCATTTGGCAGGAGTCGTCGACATCCCGAATTCATGTTGTACCATAGCTTTACCGAAAGATATATTCACAAAAAATATCCTTCCTGAATAAATGGAGGTTCAATGATGCCTAATTACTCATTCGCATGTGATACATGCGGAGAATTTACATTATGGTTTACTCGGATGAACGGTGCCCAGACAGCTCACTGCCCTGAATGTGAAGGGGAAGCGAAGCGGATCTACCACGCACCTATGGTTCAAAGAATGGATGCAAAGGTGAAAAAGCGTGTAGAAAGAGGGATGGAACCACGGGTTGTTACACGTGACCAGATGCCGAGTGCCAAGCAGAAGCGTCCTACTGCAGCAAGACCCTGGCAGGCGGGGCATTAGAATTAATGTCTTGAAAGCTTATCATAGCTTTCAAGACATTTTTTTGTAGGGGTTTCTAAGCTGTTAGTGGGAATATTGTTTTTTTCACATTGCCTGCCTATGTTTACTTTGGAATAATAGAGTGAGATCAAGAGAGCTAGGGCCAACTAACTGTTTGGACCTGTTAAAGGCTGGGAGGGGTTATTTGGTATTTGTCTATATATCAGCTTTCATTTTGTTAGTCGGGGGCTGGGTTTGGTTTATTTATCTCAAAGAGAAAGAAAAACAGTACTCGATTTTAATTTTAGTCTCGATGTCATCACCTTTTCTATTGTTTTCTGCCGCAATTAAACTTGCTGAAAATACAGGCAGTAACAGTGGAATTATTAACTCATTCTTCCTTCTAGTGATTCTGTTAGCGAACAGTATGCTGTTATGTTTAATGATCTTTCTAGTATCTTTAAAGAAAAAATGAAGTACGATCACATCGAATTGACGGGGAGTCAGGGTGGCGATGTAACAGGGGGGGGGTTGAGAGTAAGGTATGAACTAAGGAAAAAAATTAAAGATCTGCTCATTTGAAGCGGACAGGTATGATGCTCCAACGATGGTGTACTTTACACCATGGGCTGTATACATAGGAAAGAGTACCTTATACATGGTTATAATTTCCATGCGGGTGCGAATTTGATAAGCTGAATAGTAAATATGTTTATTGATGAAGCAGTCATGAATTGATTCTTATATTGGAGTTAGTTATGAGGGGGATATGAATGTTGACGAAGAGGAAAACCCCAGCCGGGAAGTGGTTTGTTTCGTTAGGGTTATGGATTTTTGCTGCTGGATTTGCGTTTAGTGATGTTATTGGAATGGAAGGCACGCCTCGTTTACTAGAATTGGCTTCCGTCCCCCTGATCATCATCGGATTATTGATGGTAATCCTATCTAATTTCTTTAATAAGAAAGGTTCAGATATTACTAGTTGAGGCTAGATCAAGGTTCAAGTTGCAGGAGGGTTTGCGTGAAAGGAAATAGTTGGCTTAGTTATTGGTCCATATCGCTAAGTATCATCCCTATAATCGTGTTCTATGCAGCCCTCTATGGCTATATTAGAATCCATTTCACCTTACTGGTTACGTTGTTATTTATCATTCTGGCTCTGTCGGTAGTTCTGGGTATCATCGGCATTGAAAAGAATTCTGGAACAAAGCTTATGATTCTGGCGGGTTTAGGTACAGTAATTGCTATTATGTCCTGTATTTTAATCGTATCTATGTTATTGATGTCGCAAATGGCTTAATTTAAAATTCTAGAAGAATTTGACCTTTTTTAGGAGGGGTAAGATCAATAGTATGGTTGCAGGACAGTTGGTATCGATGTTTGTATTTGTCGTTATTCCGCTTTTGTTCCTTACGCTCATCGTATTATTAGTAAATGTAAAAAAACGATTAGAGAATATAGACAAGAAACTTACTAATATGCCTCCGGTTGAAGAAGGAAGAAAAAAGGGGAATACCTCATCATCCTAAAAGGAGGAAAATTCTTTGAAAAGAAAGACAGCAGCTCAACTATTCGTTTTTATGATAGGTGCTTTACTGTTTATTTTTTCTATTGAACTTCCTGTGCTAGGTTTTAAGAAATTAGAGTTCATAGAGGAAACTTCAACCCGCCAGGTGATTAGTTACAATTGGTATGGTAAGAAAATCAGTGAACAGACCTTTCACGGCAAGCCTAAAGAAGCCCTTAACCTATTTCAAAAGCAGGACAGGCTTCAAAAAAATCAAGTGCTTATCGTTGTATTTGCCCTTATGACTTTGGCGCTATGGTGGAGCCGGGAGAAAAAACGTTACATATATGGCAGTGCTTTTCTATTTATCCTCTTTGTAGGGATTAATATTATATTGGTAAGCCGATTTAGTTAGAGTACGTTTTAGAACTAACAACGTGAGTAAAGATTTATATTTTTTACATAAGATTAAGGGTCGCAGCAACGCTTGGTGCTAATGCGGGAGCAGAAAGATTCAATTGAAATCTGCGGAAACAATATGACGATATTCAGGAGGCTGCCATGACTACAAATATTTATATGGTGCGTCACGCTCATTCTACCTATACACCAGACGAATTAAACAGGCCGTTATCAGCGGAAGGAACAAGGGAAGCGGCTAAAGTTAGCGAACGACTTATAGAAGAGAATATCGAGCACGTGATCTCGAGTCCTTATGCAAGGGCCATACAGACTGTTGAAGGATTAGCTTCTGCTCTCGGACAGGACATTCACATAATGGATGGTTTCAAAGAAAGGAAGTTAATAGAGGGAGGAGCGGATAACTTTGAAGAAGCTATTCAAAAGGTTTGGGCTCAGCCAAGTTTTGCTTGGGAAGGCGGAGAATCAAATGTGAATGCCCAGGAAAGAGGCATTAGAGCCTTGAACAACGTATTAGAAACATATGAAAATCAAAATGTCGCCATCGGTACGCATGGTAATATTATGGTTCTCACCATGAATTACTTGGATAACCAATATGATTATGAGTTTTGGAAGAAGCTTTCGATGCCAGATATCTACAGACTTTCTTTTGAGGCTGATCAGTTCGTAGGCTGTGAGAGAATATGGAAGTAAACTTCCTGATTTAGAGAATAGGTACGATTGTTTTCTCTATTCATTTTTTGTATATGATTTTTACTAATTTCGAATAATGAATTGACGAACCAGAGGTGTATGATAGAATGTTATCTAATTAACATTTGAATATTAAGAATTTTCTTATCTAGAGAGGCAGAGGGACTGACCCTGTGAAGCCTCGGCAACCGGCTGATTCATGCACGGTGCCAATTTCAGAGGAAGGCGAAAGCTGTTCCGAAGATGAGAGAGCAAGTGGTATCCATAATATGGTTACATAAAGCCCTTCTCTCATCGTGAGTGAAGGGTTTTTTATTTTTTGAAAAAGGAGGGCAGGAACAGGTTGAATACAAAACCCTGAAAAAAAGGAGGATGGCCATGTTTTTAGCGATGATGGTTTGGGTGGGAACGATGATTTTTTCCTTCCTATTAGGTACTTTTCTCTGTTACAGAGTGGAAAAATCAGGCGTGAAACGGTGGGGAGCCACTGGACGAATCTTTAAGTATAAATAAGCTGGCAGGAAGGAAGTTACTGACAAATGATATGGTATATTCTCGTATTTAGTTTTTATGTTTTATTTCTTATATGGGCAAATGTAAAAAGTCTTAAAAAAGCAGAGTCGATCGATGATTATACAACGGGTGGACACCGAATGGGGCTTCTGCTTGGAATCGGTACCACAGCAGCGACATGGGTAAGTGTGGCATCTGTCATAGGAGTCCCTGGTTATTTGTATAGCTCAGGGGTAGCGGCTGTCATTGGCTGGGTAGCCGGCTGGTGTTTTGGTGGAGCCTTAATCCCAATTGTTGCTTACAAAATCAGAAGACCTGAAAAACCGGCCAGAACGTTTCCGGAATTTATTAGACATAGGTTTGAACCCTTTCAGAAGAAAAGTACATTGCAGGCGATTGTTGGTATATTAATGTTTATCGGTTATTTGCTTCTCGTCAATATTCAGGTGACTGGATTTGGGATTGTTTTTTCAAGTATTACGGGCATTGATTATAAAATTGCGATTTTCGGATTCCTATTATTTATCTTAATTACAAGTGTGGGCGGATTCTGGTCTGTAGCCGCCACAGATACCTTGAACACGATTCTAATTATGGTCGGCGTATTACTTGCGAGCGGTGTGGTCTGGTCGCTGACGGGAGGAATCGGCAGTATATTAGATACCCTGGCGACGACTACGGCACCGACGAATGTAGGAGGGCCGGAGCTTGAAGAGGGAATTTTACTGTCTCCTTTTGGAACGTTTGGTATTGGGGCATTACTTTCCATTTTTATATCAAATTCGTTAGGAACCCCTTCGTCTCCTCACTGGGTCACGAGGATGCTGGCTCCTCAAAATGTCAAAGTGGCGATTTTACAGGTCCTGGGTACGATTGTTGTGTTGATTTTCATTATGACGCCACTGATCGTGATTGGTCTCGGGGCAAAAGTTCTCGTGCCGAGTATACCTGTCGATAAAACGACGGACTATATCATCCCTTTAGTTATCCAGCAGTACACGCCGCCTATTATCGGAGGCATTACGCTGGTAGCTATCTGCGCAGCCGCCATTTCCACGGCGAATTCGATGCTTCTTCACTGCGCCACATCTCTTTATTATGATGTGTACTTGAACATTGCTCCGAAAAGAATCAGTGAGAAGAAGTTTAAGAACTGGCTTCGCTTCAGTATATTTGGAATTGCAACTGCAGCCGTTCTATTAGCTATTAATCCACCATGGTTCCTGGCTATGGGCTTTGTCTATGTGTACGGCGGTTTTGGTGCAGCATTTTTCCTTGTTGTGTTCTTGGGGCTGTATTGGAAGAGGATGAATCGGGCAGGAGCTTATGCCGGAATCATCATCGGGGCTGTGGTGTATGTGGCAGCGAAGGCCATGGGGTATGGACTGCCATTTGTCATCGCGGTTACGGCATCATTGATTGGAGTGCTTATTGCCGTTTACTTTACGAAAAAAGCACCGCTTGAGGCCTATGAACCTTACTTTGAGGCGGACATCAGTGATTCTACCAGAGAAGTGCTGGAGAAGATGAGGTCCACGACTCAGGAGGAACCTGAAGGGAAAAATGAGCGTTCCCATACAGGGTAGAGTTATAGATAGAAGGAGGAGCTGCCTGCAAAAGGCAGCTCCTCCGTTTCTTTATGCTGGGGAAATTTGTTCAATGAATTCAAAGCCTTACTGAGCCGTATAGCCGCCATCCACGAGCATATTGGCCCCAACCATAAAGGATGCGTCATCACTCGCAAGGAAACTGACCGCTTTGGCAATTTCCTCTGGACGGCCGAGGCGTCCAATCGGATGAGCTCCCGCGAGACCCTGGCGCATCTCATCATCCGCGTTTTCTAAGATTGCCGTCTCAACGTATCCTGGGCATACCGCGTTTACGCGTATGTTGTTTTTCGCATAGGTGACCCCTAATGTGCGGGTAAGGTTGACGACGCCGCCTTTAGCGGCTGCGTAAGAGGTTACTGAATCCTGGCCAACGTGTCCCAGAATCGAAGCGTTGTTAACGATTGCTCCGCCGTTTTCCTGTTCAAGCATTTGCGTGATCGCATATTTGTTGGATAGAAACACGCCGTTCATATTTACATCCATGAGCTTTTTCCATTCTTCATAGGAAAGCTCGTGCGCAGGGGTGGCATCTCCAATGCCGGCATTCGCAAATAGAATATCCAGTGAACCGAATGTGCCGACGGCCGTCTGCACCATATTCTTAATATCTTCCTCAGACGTGACATCCGTTTTTTGGAACACGGTTTCATATCCCTGGTCATTTAGCTGGCTGGACAATTCACTTCCCTGTTCGTTCAAATCGGCAATCACTACCTTCGCGCCCTGTTCGCAGAAATCCTTCACCGCTGCTTCGCCAATCCCGCTAGAACCACCTGTAACGACCGCAACTTTACCTTGTAATTTCATGCTACCCCTCCTATTTTTTAAAAAGAACCAGTCTATATTTTCCACTATTGGAAAAGGGTAAAACTAGAGGGGCGGAAAGTGCGAATGTTCATTTTGGGGGATGGGATTGGGTGCACGAGGTTGAGGTAAAAAAGTAGTAAGTATTACGTTTATTTCAATTATGTGAAATAAACTCATTTTTTCTCTAATTATGTTAATATGTGGAATATGACGCTGCTATCAGCTGTAGAAGATACATAGAGTTGTAGATTGTGCGAAATATTCATACAAGGAAGTGAGTAACGTGAAAAAAGTAAGCCTGCTTTTCTCTGCCATTCTCCTGGTCTTTTTCCTAATCGCTTGTACAGAGGAGAGCTCTTCCACAAGCACCGATCAGATTGAGAAAGAAGATCCTTCATCTGAGGAAGCTTCCTCAGATAAGCAGAAAAAAGATGAATCTTCAGAAGAGAAGAAGAAAGAAGAAAAGAAGCCGAAGCAGCCTTATCAGCCGATCGAGCCGGCTGAAGATGCCCAGCCTCTGAAAGAGAGTATGTCGGAAGAACAGCTTGCGAAGATGCCGAAAGTCGAAGCGCATGGAGGCGAACGCGAACGAATGATTCCAGTGGGCCAGACCCTCGTTAAAGGAGCCGAAGACAAGACCGATGGCCCGTTAAAGGATCATCGACTGGTCGCTTACTATGGACACCCGAACTCGACCAATATGGGGATTCTCGGGGAAATGGAACCCGATGCTCTTATGAAAAAGTTAAAAGAACAGACGCAAGCCTATTCGAACGCTGATCCCGAACGTCCCGCTATTCCAACCATTGAGCTGATTTCAACCGTCGCTCAACGAGATCCGGGTTCAGATGGAAAGCACTATACCCGAACACCGCCTGAACATATTGATGAGTATGCCAAGCTCGCTAAAGAAAACGATGCTTTACTGATGCTTGATGTTCAGCTCGGAACAGATTCTGTCCTTCACCAGGTAAAACTGCTTGAGAAATGGCTGAAGCTTCCGTATGTCCACCTCGCCATTGATACCGAATTCCACGTCGAGGAAGGGGAAACCCCGGGCATCGATCTTGGACAGGTAAATGGAGCGGAAGTGCAGGAAGCGGTCGATTACCTCTCGAAGCTCGTCGAAGAAAACGACCTGCCGGATAAGATTGTGCTTGTGCACCAGTTTATGGATGAAGCGCTGACGAACAAAGAAGCTATTCAGCCTACAGATAATATAGAAGTCGCCTTGAACTATGATGGGTGGGGGCCTGCCTCAACGAAGATGTCGCTCTATCGTAAGTTCGTACGGAATGAAGCGGTCCAGTATGGCGGATTTAAAATCTTCTATAATAAAGATGAACCTGTCTTAACTCCGGAAGAGGTCCTGACGCTTGATCCTAATCCGGCGATTATTAATTATCAGTAATATAATTCCTTGAAAAGAAGCGATGGAAAAATTCTGTCGCTTCTTTTGGCATTTTTAAGAACAGAAGTCTTCTCAGAGACAGTATAGTCATTGTTTTGACAAAAAATTTAAAAATTACTGAATATTTACTGTGGTTTTATTTGTCCTTAATTAAGGATCGATATAATGGGGTCGATCAAAATTAAGGAGGTTTTCAAGTGAATTACCAGAAAAAAGCGGCATACTCTGTTTTAACGACTGCTGCTCTCTTCACATCCATTCTGCTTCCGTCTCAAGCCCAGGCGGATGCCCCTTCATCCGATGCAGTTTCTCCTGTTTCTTCCGTCATGAGTTATGAAAAAGGGGAAGAAACGTTGAAAGTTAATAAGGTGGCGAATTTCTCCAGCGGAGCAGCATTCGCGGAAGGCGGAACAGAGATTGCGCAATATGATCCTTCGTCTAAGCGGTTATTTTCGGTGAATGGAGCTGAAAATGCCGTGGATATTGTGGACATGTCGGACTTGAAACAAGGTCAATCAGAACCGAAAGAGCTGCCTTTGATGAAGCGTGTCCAGCTTGAAGACTTGAGCGGAGAACTATCCAACGTGTCCGGTATTACCAGTATAAGCCTGCATCCAGAAGGTGATTATGTAGCGGCTGCGGTACCTGCTGACCCTGAGCAAGATGATGGATATGTTGTGTTTATGGACAAGGATGGCCAATATATCTCACATGTTTCTGTAGGTGCTCTCCCGGACATGGTGACATTTACACCGGATGGCAATAAGGTTCTCGTGGCAAACGAAGGAGAACCTAGTGAAGATTATGAAACGAATCCTGAGGGCTCGGTGTCGATCATTGATGTAACGGGTAACGTAGACGAATTAACCGAAGAGTCTGTAAAGAATGTTACGTTTAAAGACGCTCCCATTGATTCAGATATCCGTAAAATGAATCCGGATAATACGTATGAAGAGGATCTGGAGCCTGAGTATATGGTTGTAGAAGAAGATGGAAAGACGGCCTATGTCGTGATTCAGGAAAATAACGCTGTAGCTACCTTGGATATCGAAACAGGATCCTTCACTGAGGTGAGATCCCTTGGTTACAAGGATCATTCCTTAGAAGAGAATGGCTTTGATGCTTCCAATGAAGACGGTGAAATTAATATTCAAGAGCACCCAGTACTCGGTATGTACCAGCCGGATGGAATTGCCCTTTACGAGAAGAATGGCAAATCTTATCTGCTGACCCCGAATGAAGGGGATGCCCAGGATTATGACGGTTATTCAGAAGAAACGCGGGTAGGGGATATCGCGGATCAGTATGATCTGAATGCCGACCATTTTGAAGGGTACACGCAGAAAGAATTAGATCAGTTAGTGGAGGATGGTTTATTCGATGAGGATCAGCTGGGCCGTTTGAAGACAACGATTTCCGCTCCTAAGAACGAAGATGGAAAATATGAAGCCGTTTATGGCTACGGGGCGCGTTCTTTTACCATACGTGATATGGATTCCATGGATGTAACCTATGACAGTGCCGATGAATTTGAACAGGTGATTGCAGAAGTCGAACCGGATTTCTTTAATACAGACAATGAAGAAAATGCGTTCGACAATCGTAGTGATGATAAAGGTCCTGAACCAGAAGCGGTCGTAACAGGAAGTGTAGGAGATAAGGATTATGCCTTTATCGGACTCGAGCGCCAAAGTGGTGTGATGGTGTATGATATAACGAATCCTGAAGAAGCTTCTTTTGTTAAATACTTTACGACTCGTGATTTCTCTGAGGACAAGCCTGCGGGTGACGTTGGTCCTGAAGGTCTTCAATTTGTAGAAGCAGATCAAAGCCCGAGTGGAGAACCACTCCTGCTCGCTGCTCATGAAATCTCCGGTACCATTGCTGCCTACGCACTTACAAATTCAAACGATGGGGAACATAAAAGCGATGATAGGAGTCATGATGATGTACATGTAGTAGAGAAAGGGGACACTCTTTCTGAGATTGCTGTAAGCTATGGTATGCACTGGCATGAACTGCAAGACATTAATAAACTGGACAACCCGCATTTGATTTACCCGGATCAGAAGATTGAACTTAACCAGGAGGAAGAGGAATCATCTAAGTAACTGTAAAATCCTCTCCACCAGTTTATGGATGAAGCGCTGACAACATAGCTATTCAGCCTACAGATAATATAGAAGTCGCCTTGAACTATGATGGGTGTGGGCCTGCTTCAACTGTTTTAATTCCAGAAGAGGTCCTTACGCTTAATCCTAATTCGGTGATTATTAATTATCAGTAAGAGATACAGCCATGGAGGGAAACCCTTCATGGCTGTTTTCATATCGTTGGTCCGTGGTTTATCTATGTACCCTCAGTTAAACAAAACGTTTCCAAGTAAACCGACAAGAATCAGGAGTATGATGCCTCCGAATAGAAAATAACCGATCAATCGTATCGGTAATGGAAGTTTGCCTTCACTTGGTTTAGGATAGCCTTCAATTTTCTGCTGATGGTCTATCGCATCGTTAAATGGGTCATCATCTTTCTTGTGATCAGACACAGTTATCAACTCCAATTCCTATATTTCACACAATCTTTAAGAGGTGAGTGGAAGTCGCGCGCCTCCCGTCTATGCGCTCACTTTCCTGCCATTCATGATATAAAATATGATGTAGCTTATCAGCAGGATGGCTAAGTAAAATAGCTCAGGATATTGCATCTGGATCCCCTCTAAACGCGGGTCCCCAACGTTAAAGAAACTGAATAGGAAATTTGAAAGTAGAAAAAGGATCAGCGTAGCCCAGCTTTGCACGACTGCTTTTTGTTTGATCCATTCTTTGCGCTCGTCTTCTTTTGGCTTAAATATAAAGCCTTTACTGCCAGATAACCACCCTACAACAGCAAGCCAGATAATGGGTACCACCAGGTTTGTTAAAAATAGACTCATTTCTTTTTCCCCTCCCGTTTATTATGGTGAAAATATTTGATCTACTGTGGTTCCTAAATGCTTCGCAATATTAAAAGCGAGCTGTAAACTCGGGTCGTACTTATTGTTTTCTATGGCGTTTATCGTCTGCCGGCTCACTTGGCAGAGAGATGCGAGTTTTCCCTGGGAAATCCCCAACCTCTCCCTTAATATCTTAATATCATTTTTCAAACTCTTATCATTCCTTTTGGCTATAAGTGTCAAATATGTTTTACAGTTTGATGGTAATAAAAACCAACGCAGGTGTCAAATACTTTTGACACCTGCGTTGGTTTAATGCAATGGGGTGCTCAGTAAGCTAAAATGATTCGATTTCCTGATGGATCGCTGGTGACCAGTTGCTCATCAACCGTCTCCGTCACGTATCCCAGCTGCTTCAGACGCTGCGCCCTACGATCTCTTATAGCTTGAGTAGGGAACAGCAAGGTGTATTGCTTCAGGCCGGCACTTTTATCGTAAACAGGCGGGGTGTCTGTACCCTGCCAGGTGTTCAAACCCAGATGGTGATGATAGCCATTAGATGATAGGAACAACGCCTTGTTCAATTGATCGGAAGTAATCTCGAAACCTAAGCCATCACAATAGAAGTGGCGGGCCAGGTCTAAGTCATGAACGTGAAGGTGGATATGTCCCATAATGGTTTCGGCGGGCAGACTGTGCCATTCTTCTCCGTTCAATTCTTTAAGAAGGCCAGTGGAGTCAAGGGGATCTACGGTCATAGCCACTTTTTCATCATGCCAAGTCCACGTTTTGGAAGGACGATCCCGATAGATTTCGATTCCATTGCCGTCGGGATCATTTAAGTAAAGTGCTTCACTAACAAGGTGATCGGCTGCGCCGAGTCGAATCCCGCGGTCAGAGAGGTGCTTGAATACGTTGGCTAATGAGATCCGGTCCGGTAAAAGAAGGGCAAAGTGATAGAGTCCGGCGGCAGCTTTCCCTTTTGGCTGAATAAAAGAAGGCTGTTCGAGCGAGAGGAGAGCCCGAGTGCCATCAGCTGATAAAACGGCTTTATGGTCAGATCGTTCGATGACCTGAAGTCCAATGACCTCCGTGTAAAACTGAATCGATCTTGTTAATTCCTGTACGTTTAATTCTACGGTTCCTACATAAGTGGATGGAGCTTGGAAAAATGCTGATTCCATGATATAAAGCCTCCTTTGGTCTAACTTAGTCCACGTTTCTGAAGTTTAATAAGCGGAAAGAAGAGGACCTTTCTTTAGAGGTATTATGTCTTTATAGGACAGATGTGGCAAGAAATACGCACTTAAATATATATGAAGCCCTGGCGAATAAAGGATAATACCTCCTATATTAACCATTTAATAGAAATCCAAATATAGAATTACCTAAGAAGAAAGATGTGATTCTGGCTCGTAAAAATTTTGTCGATTTTTTTAGAATTTCCATGATTACCAAATATTTCTTAAGGGTATTTATGATTCATGAAGATGGAGGTGTTTCTTTGAATGAAAGAGAAAAATTAGAGAATCGAATTGAAATTCTTAGAGAACAGTTGTATGCAGCCTATATAAAAGAAAAGGATTATAAAGAACTTCTTAAAATTTCTCAGGAACTTGACGCTTTATTGAATGCTCTCAGAATATTCGAATAGAAGTGTTTATTTCTGTTTTTAAATATAAAAGCCCTGACTCTTCAGCCAAGGCTTTACCATCGTTATATCTTCAGTCGTCTCTTACGTCTTTTTTTGATGGTTTCTCAACCATAACAGGTTAAGGAGAAGCAAGATAGTAATATAGGGTATATTTAACTTTATTGTAATAATATGTATTAGGAAATGAGTATAAAAATCCCGCTCGAAAAGGAGCGGGATAAAAGAAGAAAAGTCCCTGAATAAGTGTATGAAATTTATTTTACTGACTTATGAGTTTTTAGTTTCTGTAAAAGATTCTTATCCTTCAGTGCAATCTCCCGTTCACTCCACTCCCACAAGTTTTCCGCCAGGGTTTTATCTTTTTGCCAGTTTAGAACGCTCTGTTATCTTCCGTTTATAAAAATATTCTCCACTTACCTCAAGGTCTGGAAAAGTAGCTAAATAGACAGCCGTATCTGCCCCTTGCTCCGGCGTTTGGAAAAAGGGTCTCAAAACAGAATGGATCGTTTTGCCGAAGCCCGTCTCCCGGTTTATTCCAAGACTCGTACTGACAGCCCCGGGGTGGACACAGTTTGCCTTGACGGAAGTATTCTGGAGGAGTTCGTCTAATTTCATGGTAAACAGGATATTGGCAAGTTTCGATTGGCCATAGCCCTTCATGACACTGAAGTTATTCGTTAGATGGGGATCGTCGAAATGGATTTTCCCGGCTTTATGAGCACCGGAAGATACGGTGACAATTCGTCCCTGCTCCGAACGCTTTATTTTTTCAAGCAGGAGATTCGTCAATAAGAAGTGCCCGAGGTGATTAATCCCAAGCATGCTTTCGAAGCCATCTGAAGTAGTCATTCGCTTCGTGGTGACCACGCCCGCGTTGTTAATGAGAGCATCGAGTTTGGAGAATCGATCGTTAAATGCTTCAGCAAACTGCCGGATACTCTCGAGAGAACCCAGGTCGCAAAGCATCAGTTCTACATGTTCACGGTTACTTTGCTGCTTCGCTGTCTGCAGCGCTTCTTCCCCGCGCTGCTCGCTGCGGCAGAGCATTACCACATAATAATCTTTTTTCAAAAGCTCGACGGTAGTGGCGAGTCCCATACCGGAATTGGCACCGGTCACAAGCGCTATTTTGCTTGGTGATTCGTTAATGGTAGTTTCGTGTTCATGATTTAGCATTAGACATTCACCCATTCTTTTGATTTATTTTTAAGCTTACTTGAATCTGGTAATGATCGTAATTCGAAGATCTTAAGGGAGAGCTAGAGAGATAAGTATGGCTGGAAAGAACGAACAACTATGCTTCTGAGGCTTTAACTTTCTTCCATTGTGAATGAATTTCAAACAGAGAAAACAATAAGATTACCCACAAAAAACTATTATCAAAGGCTAATCCAGACGATGATTGACCTCCTAAAAGTGTAAGTATCCCGATTAAAAACAGGATATAGGTGGTCGAATAAATTTGCCATTGCAGTACCTTTTTAGCATCAGTGTCTCTGTATTTCTTGAAAATCAAACTAAAGAAGAAAAACGCTAAAAAGAGTGCTATAGGAACCCCTTTTGGAATCGTCTTCCCAAGTGGCAGATGAGGGAAATAATCATAAACGAATAAGAGTGTAAAAACCAATAGGATAATGAGGTCGAGTGGTTTTAGAATTCGAATAGAATCATCCTCTTTTTCTAAATTGTACCATATTTTAATAGAAGTACTTCTATAAGTCCGTAAACAGAATTTCTGGGATCCCATTTGAAAACAATCAAAAACATTTATCTTGAATAACTTGAAACTCTTCGCACTCCTTCTCGTAGAACATAATAGACATATAACCAGGAGGTCATTCTCATTTTAAAATTACTTTTGAAAGTTGGTCTATTAGCCACCCTATTTTTATTAGCTGCAGGGTGTTCGGTTTCTGAATCTTCCAGTACTGAATCTGCAGAGGAAGAAAAGAAGTCCGTGGCTTCAGAAGAAAATAAAGACACCTCCAATGATTCGGAAGAGAAGAACCGTGAAAGCTCAAGTTCCGATGAAAGCATGAGAGGGGAAGAAACGGTTCGCACTTATCTGAAAAGCGAACTGACAGGTCCAGACGAAGAACTGCAACAAGCACTGAACGAGTCCAATGCTGCCTTATTAGACTATGTGAATGAGCATTATAAGTCCCTGTTTACAGAGGATAACTTGGAAACCTTTATCAAGAAGAACTATGTGATGATCTGGCTGCCTTCTGCTCATAATCTCGGCTACGAGTTAGAACCAATCGACATTCAAACAGAGAAAGTACAGGATATTGAAAAGGATGCGTATCATTTTGAAGCTGAAGTGAAGTACAGCAAGGACGGGGAAGCCGATACAGCCGAGGTGACGGGAAGGATCAATACAAACGAGCAAGGGAAAATGACAGTTATTCGTTTTAAGGAGGATGGGTTAAGAGAGAAACTAAGGGATAACTGATACTCAGATACACATCATAGAAGCATAAAAAACCCTCCCTTCCTTAGAAAAGGGAAGGGAGGGTTTTTAGTATTAAGCTGCGTCAGTATCTCCATCATCTTCTTTAGGTTTTGCTTTCATTCCGAGGAAGAACAGGATAGCGATTAGAGCAAGAACCAATACCATCACGAGGGCGTTGGACTGGACAAGATTGATCAGATTACCGAGTACAATTCCTACTAGACCGAAGTCTGCATCTCCGAACGTCGTTCCCTGAAATCCTAGGGAGCCGAGTACCGGAAGTAATAGGGCTGGAAGGAAACTGATCATCACACCGTTCGCCATCGAACCGAAGATGGCTCCTTTACGTCCACCGGTCGCATTACCGAAGACTCCGGCAGCTGCACCAGTGAAGAAGTGAGGGACAAGCCCTGGCACGATTACTTTTAATCCTAATAATGGTAAGAACAGCATACTTACAAGTCCAGCAGCAAAGCTGAATAGGAAACCGATGATCACGGCATTTCCGGCAAATGGAAAGATGGCCGGGGCATCGAGTGCCGGTTTCGCATTTGGCACAATTTTATCAGCGATTCCTTTAAAGGCTGGAACAATTTCTCCAAGTAGCATACGTACACCAGCTAGGATGATATACACACCAGCAGCAAAGGTCAGACCTTGCATAAAGGCGAATACCATGAAGTTCTGGCCGCCGCTTAATTCCGTTTCAACGAAAGCTGGGCCGGCTGCACCTGCGACAACAAAGAACAGGATAACCATGGTTAAGGATACGGAAACGGAGGTGTCTCTTAGAAAACCTAGAGATTTGGGTACTTTGATATCTTCCGTTGATTTTGAACCTTTTCCAACAGCCTTACCAACTAGAGAAGATACTAAATAACCAATGGAACCAAAGTGTCCGACCGCAAAATCATCAGAACCGGTGATCTTGCGTGTGAAAGGCTGAAGCATAGCTGGTGAAAGCACCATTAATACTCCGAGAATCACGGATCCGAAGATAATAAGTGTGGCACCGGAGAATCCGCCTGTGTTTAGGATGACCGCGATTAAGCAAGCCATAAACATGGTATGGTGTCCGGTTAAGAAGATATATTTAAAAGGGCTGAACCTGGCAAGCAGGATATTAACAATCATACCGAACAGCATAATCATCGCGGTCTCTGTACCGAAGCTTTCCTGGGCAAGCGCGACGATCGCTTCATTGTTCGGGATGACCCCGTCCACAGAAAAGGCTTTGTCGAACATACTGCTGAATTGTCCCAGGGACTGGACGAGCACATTCGCCCCAGCCCCGAGGATAACAAAGCCCATCACCGTTTTAAGGGTTCCGGAAACGACATCTCCCGAGTTCTTACGTTGCACAAGGAGTCCGATTAAGGCGAATAGACCGACCAGAATGGCAGGGGTACCTAAGATGTCCTTCATTATTAAATCAATCATGTTATCGCTCCTTCTTTTGGTGTAGTAAACTTAAATGTTTTGTTCTAAGGCTTCACGGAGCTCGTTTTTATCCATAAGGTTTTTCAGTTTCACGACGTTCTTGCTGCCATCATCCAAGCTACCGACAATATCTTCAGAACCTAGGAAGAGATCCGCCTGTTCTGATTTAGCAGTCGTTAAATCAGTGTGGGAAACTTCTGCTTCTTTCCCAAGTTCTTTCAGTGCTGCTTTCACGTTCATTTCTACAATCATGCTGCTTCCTAGTCCATTTCCACATACTACTAATACTTTTTTCATTTTAAATTCCTCCTCAAATTTTTTATCCTTCTACGGATTGGTTAATAATTTCAAGTACAGCTTCTTTATCATCCGCTGCGATTAGCTTATCCACATTGTCTTCATTTGATAACAGTTCCGTGAGTTGTGCCAGAGCTTTCAGGTGGGTTTGATTATCAATGGCTGCCAGTACAATCACTAGCTGCGCACGGTGTTTTTCTTTTTCTGAAAAGTACACCGGTTCTTTCAGCCGCAGGAAGCTCATCCCGAGTTGTTCAACTCCTGCTTCGGGGCGTGCATGGGGGATCGCGATTCCTGGTGCGATGACAACATACGGTCCTAATTCATGGACGGTATCAATCATCGCCTGCACATATTCCTCGTGAATGGATTCTTGATCGATCAGGGGCTGAGCGGCCGTCTTAATGGCTTCCTCCCAGCCTGAAACCTGGTCTTTTAATTGAATGGTATTTTTGGTTAATAAATCATTGAGCATAGGCTTTTGAATCTCCTTTGTTCCGGGAGTGTTTTGTTCTAATATGTGAATCAATTCATGTTTCAATTCATTCTTCTGATGAATGGTTGCATAGCGTTCGATGACTTCAAGCATGTGATCCACTGGTCTTTTTTCAGATGGTTTAGAGTCGAATAGTTCATTGACCCTTTGCATGACCTGCTCTTTTTCGATATTCGTTAAGATTGCTGGCACATGAATAACGGGAGTGTCTTTCGGCTTAATATAATTGGTTGAGAAGATCACATCTGCCTGATATTCGTTGTTTTGAAACTCCCTCGTTGACAGGGTGGTTATAACATTGAGTCCAGCGATTAAGTTCTCGAGCTGGGTGCGCAGCATGTTGGATGTTCCAATTCCATTTTCACAAACGATGATCGCGCTTAGCCTGGTTTCGACCTGCTTTTTCTCTTTGGTGAGCCACCCTCCGAAGTGCAGGGTAATATAAGCCACTTCTTCATTAGGAATCGGTTTCCCGATATAAATCTCCAAGTGTCTCATCACCCGTTTCGTTAAATGGAAAATATCCGGGTAGTTTTCCTGAATGGTCTCCGCCAAGTCATTCGCGATATGCACCCCGTACTTGAGCCGGTAATAAGTAGGCTTAATATGAGAGATCATATTCTCTTCAAGCCCTTCCTTATCATCAAACACAACGCAGGAGTACAGTTGGAAATCGTCAATCATCTGCTGCACAACCTCTTTCAGTCCAGCTAATTCCTGCTCGGTATAGCGGCTGAAGTCATCGTGCTGGACTTTCGATCCCAGGAGGTTCATCGTAATGAAATAAACCTCATCTTCTGGAAAAGAAACACCTCGTAAGGCTTCGAGTTTATTCGCAATCAGCAGAGAAGCCTGATAAGCTTTTGTCTGCTTTAGAACCTCTTTCTCTGCTGACTGAACATGAATATACTTCTCTGAATCAATTCGTTTCATGATCATTAAGATCTGTAAGGAAAGGATCTCCATCATTTCATCGGTCAGGGTTAAACCTAATTCCTGTTCAGCTTCCATAAGCAATTTTCTTACTGAGCGCCGCTGATCCGTTTCTTTTTCCCACATATTAGTGCCGGGAAGGATCATCTTTTGAATTTCATTTCGGACATTCTGCCAATCCTGCTGTGATAGAACGGTAGCAAGGATATTGGAAAGTATGGTTCTTTTCGCATCTTCAGGACCGCTTAAACGGTACCCTGACTGTTTGTCGTAATACAACTGCAAACCGTCTTCCTTGAATTCCTGTTTGATCGTTTTGATCACTTTGGCAACCGTTCCGCGGCTCATATTCGTGAGATCCATAAACGTCTGCATCGAGGCATCTTGCTCTTCCAGTAATATTTTCGCTTTAATCAGAACTTCTCGTTCCTCTTTAGATAACTGATACTGCCAATCGTCAAAGCTCTGATCCAGTTCGTCCATGAGTTCTGCTTTAGATGAAGGAGGCAAAAACAGCCCCTCGCCATGCTTACTTTCAATAGGTTCCAATTTCTGAGTCTCCAGCCAATTGTTAATCTGATCAATATCGTAATAAATCGTACGCTGCGAAACTTTCATTTTGGCAACCAGATCTTTTGTTGGAATCGGATCAGAGGATTGTTTAAGGATGGATAATAAGTGTGCACGTCTTTTATCCAGTACCATGAGGATCCTCCTTGCATTGATTCATAAGGTGGTAATTTTTGCATAATTATACTTTTGTTTTCTTGATGATCATCTTATAAACCTAGTATAACGGGCTTCTGTTCTAAATGTAAGGGGTTTCACTGTGTAGAGTTTGTATATGCAATCTTTGCAAAATTGAACGGTGGTGAACAGTTGATAGAAGAAAAGGGGCTTTAGTGGGATCTGTTGAAACAAATCGTCACGCTATTCGTAGAAGAATGAGAAGCTTATGGCGTTTGATTCGAGACAATTTCACGATCACAGCTCCTATGCAAATAAAACTTTTAGGAAAGGAATTCATCCTATATGATTTGGTTTCAGGCAGCAATTTACACTATCTTACCCCTGTTTTTGTTTTACCATTTGTTGAAAACGGATTTTGCAAGCCGGAAGCAGCTGATATTGGACTGGCTTGCCGTCCTCATGTTTCTAGCGTTCATTTTTATCATTGGCCCCTGGCATATTTACAATCATTACCTGCGCTGGTTATGGCCTGCGCTGTTTATAATCGTTTCCTTCTTTGCTTTAAAAAGGATTCCCAAATTACCCATGAAGGGACCGGAGAAAGATAAAGGGTATAAATTCTCCATAGGTATTGGTATAGGGCTGGTTCTTTATTTTGGTTTTATAGCAGTGAATGGCTTGTCCGGCTACATTCTTGCAGAGCGTGACCAGGCGATTGAGCTTACGTTTCCGATGGAGAATGGCGTGTATGCATTCGGTCATGGAGGGGCAGATCCTTCCATTAATTATCATAACGAGTATCTGCCGCAGCAATACGCGTACGATATACTGCAGTTGAATTCGTGGGGAATGAGAGCTTCTGGACTATCACCAACTAATTTAGAAGACTATAAAATCTATGGCACTCCGCTCTACAGCCCGTGCAGCGGCGAAGTAGTCCATGCGGTCGATGAATATAAGGACATTGCGCCACAGGAATCTCCGAATGAACAGGGATCTCCTGCTGGCAACCACGTTATTCTGTCCTGTAAAGGCGCAGATGTTCACTTGTCCCACATGAAACCTGGCACGGTGGAGGTAGAAGAGGGAGAGGAAGTGAACACAGGCGACCGTCTAGGGAAAGTCGGCAATACAGGGAACACCACAGAGCCACACCTTCATATTCATGCAGAAAAGGATGGGGAAGGCGTGCCTATTACGTTTAATGATCGGTTTTTGAAGCGGAATAGCCTGGTGTTTAATTGAAATCCTTCCTTAATAGTGGCAAGTTTTCGGAGGAGTTCAAACACCCGGATATAGTTGAATGGAGATAACCTAAAACAAGGAGGGCGTTCATGAAGAAGCTTATAGGTTTCCTTAGTGGAATCGTAATCGTAGTAGCGGTCCTATTTTTAATGATAAGTAGCAAGGAAAAAACAAAGCTGGGAGATTTAATACATACTGAAATAACATCGTATAATGCAATTAGCGAAATCTATATTTCAAGCATTGGCGATGAATATACGACTCTCACGAATCAAAAGGAAATAGAGAGGTTGATGAGCAGCTTTTCTGAGGTGGATTTAAAGAAAGTGGATGATACACCAGATGTTCAATACTCTGTAAGGATAAAAACGGAAGAAAATTATGAGATTACCGTTGCCGTTGGGGAAGAGGGAATCGACCTCTGGGATAATCAGAAGGGAGATGATTCCGTGCTTGGAGGTATGTATGAAATAGAGGAAGATCATTCTTTAGTAGGTGTTATTCAAGATTCGGGTTACGAGTGGGAAACGCGGTCATAGGATATGTCTATTATTGAGTGTTCTCAAAAGATCTTACGCAATAGGGCCGATTAGTTGAAGACTGAGTTTCGAGATATTTAAGGGCCGTTACGTTATAAGGTCAGGGGGTGGTGGGGAAATAACTCGCTTTCCTATGGGGGAACGGTGAGCTTCCTCGCTCGTTTCACTCGCTGCGGGATCTCACCTAGTTCCTTCTCCCATGGGAGTCTCGCCATTTCCCCACCAGTCCCACGTAATAAGGGAAACGGCCTCTTCGAAAAGAGAAGTTCTTGGCTTCCATCAACTGGATCGAATGCTTATATACCAGGCGATTAAGCCAAATTATCTGCTTTTAAATGCCACCTCGTAAAGCTGATACGTTTTTGAGTAATTTCGACCCTCTCATTCGTCCCCCGGAGGGCCGTCCTCATAACCCGATATCTCGAAATCAAGTCTTCAACAAAAGGGAGCTTTAGTTTAAATTAATTTTGAGCTTTCTATATAAGATGAGCTGTAATTCTTTTGCTATCTTTACCTGTGGTGTTAATTCCTCCACACCGCTTTAATAAAGGGCAAATTAGACATTTTGTCCAATCCCCCCTTTATCAGATGTTCCATATAGAGTGCTGCGTACATAAAAAATGGATTACCTTTAGGACTGAGCGATTTTTACTGCCGTATGGTAGAGCAGTTCTACGCCTTTTTGAAGATCTTCCATTTCCGCATACTCGAGCGGGTTGTGGCTGATTCCTTTTTCACAACGAACGAAAATCATGCCATAATCACTGATGTAGGACATGAAGAGGGCATCGTGAAAAGGGCCGCTCATCAGCACGGGAGATTGGAAGCCGAGTTTTTCATCTTCCTGCTTCATAATATCCTTGATCCAGTCCGCACAGTAACGCGGTTCGCTCTTCGTATCTTCTGTCACGGAGTATTCCAAGTTGAGATCGGCCGCTGTTTGTTCAATAATTTGATAAAGTTTCTGTTCCAGATTGTTTCGAGCTTCGATATCGATGTCTCTTAGATCAATCGTGAACTCGACTTTTTCCGAAATAATGTTCCGGGAGTTAGGGAAGTTCTGGATACTGCCGACGGTTCCAACCGTGTTAGGTGTCCCTTCGTTCCGTACAAGTTCATTAAATTCCTTCGTGATGGTGGCGGCTCCAAGGAAGGCGTCCTGCCTCAGGTGCATGGGTACAGAGCCGGCATGACCTGCAAAACCTTCGAGGGTGACCGTCAGCCAGATCGGACCGGAAATAGCGGAGACGATGCCTACCGGCTTGTTGTCGGCTTCCAGCACAGGCCCTTGTTCAATATGCAATTCAAGGAACGCTTCAATATCACCCGGCTGATAGACAGGACTTTGCGTCACGTCCGGTTCCACGCCGAACTCGCGCAATGCTTCTAATCTCGTCACTCCATTTTTATCCGTACGCTTGAGCTCGCCTTCTTCCAATTGTCCGATCAAGCCGCGGACACCGAAGACGCCCTTGTTAAACCTTGAGCCCTCTTCATCGGAAAAACAGACCACTTCGATCGTGCGGTTCGGAACAATTCCTTTATCTTTCAACGTATGTACCACCTCAATGCCCCCAAGCGCTCCGGCGGTACCATCAAAACGACCGCCATAGGGCTGGGAGTCAATATGAGAACCAAGCATAAGGATCGGTTTGTCTTGATCTTTTCCTTCTAATCGACCAACCAGGTTACCAAAACAATCGATGCGAGTTTCTAATCCGGCTTCTTCCATCCAGCCTTTCACAACATCGACGGCCTGACGATCTTCTTTTGAATGGGCTAATCGGCAAACCCCTGTTTCTCCAATTTTTCCGATCTTAGCTAATGAATGGATGTGCTCTGCAAACCTGCTTCCATTAATCTCCACAATTTTCCCCTCCTCATATTGCTATTTACTATATCAAGCCTGTAATTGTCTGACAATTAACAAAATGTTAAAAGCTTCTTGATCGTGATGGAATGTTGAACATAGTTGTGGCAGATGGACGAATGGAGGATATGTAACCTTTTTAACGACAACGTAAGACAGAATATAAAAAAACGAAAAGGATTTCCCGATACTGTAGTAAAATAAGAGAGGATTAAAACTTCCAAGGAGTAATTACTGTATGAAAAAGAAAATAACATTTATTGCTACAGCCACTTTGATCGTTTTCCTATTGTTATTTGGTACTTATAAATTGATGAATTCAAGAACGTTTCAATTGTTCGGGGGATTAACCTATAAAGTGGAAACGAACCAGAAAGTAGTGGCCTTAACTTTTGATGATGGCCCAACGGAAAATGCAGATCACATTCTCGCATTGTTGAATGAAAAAGATATCAAAGCTACTTTTTTTCTAATAGGGAATGAAATAGAGAGCAATCATGAAGAAGCGAAGAAAATCGTAAAAGAGGGTCATCAAATCGGAAATCATTCTTATTCTCACCAGCGTATGATTTTTAAGTCACCATCTTTTATCCAAAAAGAAATAGAAAAAACAGACGAGCTCATTCGCAACATTGGTTATAAAGGGGAAATAGACTTTCGTCCCCCAAATGGAAAGAAGATTGCAGCCCTGCCTTATTATTTGTCCAAGCATAATAAAGACACGATAACCTGGAACATTGAACCAGATACTTTATTTACCGATCCTGATGATAAGATGGAATACGTTAAGGAAAAGGTTACGCCTGGTTCAATCATTTTATTGCATCCCATGTATGACAAAACTGGTGAAGACATTATAGCCCTTGAAGGGATCATAGACTCGTTATTGAATAAAGGTTATAAATTTGTAACCGTCAACGAGCTTCAGAAGGTACAAGAAAATTAGTTCAACTAAGCGATAACTAATACTTCCATTAGTAATCAAGTACTATTAACAGTTCAGGGAGGAAATACGATGGATACTACACAGCAAAACAGCAGCGCCTGGGATAAGAAGGTGGAGGAAGGTTCCAGATACACCCAATCTGTAAGCCGTGATGTGATAGAAAAAAGTAAAGCAGGGGATTGGGAAATTACAGTCACGACGGAAAAATCGGTGCCAAGAAATTGGTTTCCAGATTCAATGACAGGGTTGAAAATTCTCTGTTTAGCTTCAGGAGGAGGTCAGCAGGCACCGGTATTGGCTGCGGCAGGAGCAGAGGTAACGGTTATGGATCTATCCCCAAAGCAGCTGGAACAGGATGAAAAGGTAGCTGAACGAGATGGATTAATTCTTAAAACGGTGCAGGGGGACATGTCGGACCTTAGTGAATTTGAGGATGAACAGTTTGATATGATCGTGAACCCTGTGTCTAACTTGTTTGTAAAAGATATTCATGTAGTATGGCGTGAGGTATCAAGAGTATTGAAGCATAAGGGAATATTAATTGCCGGCTTTACCAATCCTTTATTATGGATTTTTGATGATAACCAGGAGAGAAAAGGGATTCTTGACGTGAAGCACTCCATTCCTTCGTCCACGTTGGACTATCTGGCTGAAGCGGAAGTTCAGGAGTATATCGATTCAGGTCAAACCATCGAATATGCCCATACGCTGGAAGACCAGATTCAGGGGCAGATGGATGCCGGGTTTGTGTTAACCGGTTTTTATGAAGATGATTTTGGCGGTACCAGAATCATAGACAAGCATATTAAAACGTTCATGGCTACCAGAGCCATGAAATTGAATGGGGAAGCTTTGTAGATCTTTTATTTCAAAATAGAAAAGGCTCCGTCGGAAATCGACGGAGCCTTTTGTAAGAATGAGCTGCATAATTTTCCTATCCATACTAATTGTCTGGGTTAGGCAAGTCGTTCTTTAAGCAGCGGTTATTTAGTATTTTTCTTTTCAAGTTGACTCCATTCCTCATTAACTACAAAGGCCAGGTCGTCATTACCAAATAAAGATAATATTTCTAATAAAGTTTCTACAGAGATCTGGTGAGCTTCGGATGGAGGGAGTGTTAATTCGGCGGCATCTTCCAAAGCTGTATTGGCTGTCTGATTTGGATAAGCTTTCCGATAAACTTCGAAAGGATCCAATTCGTTGTTTACACACCATTGAGCAAAAATTAAGATCATCTTCTGTTCGTCCTGCTTGTACTGGTGAATGACTTGCTCATCGATTTCCTTCCGGTCCATTGCTCAGGCCCTCCTCAGAATAAATTCGATTGTGAGTACGTAAAAGTTCCTATTATAATAAACGATTATTATCTATTTTAGCATGTACGAGCTTTGCTGTCTTCTATGATTCTTCATTATTCGAGCTGTCCGTGGAAACAAAGAAACTACCTTCAAGAGAAGGATAGGTTTCATTGAAGACCATTGTAGGGATCGGAATCATAACGAAGCAGGAGCTTTGTTAAATGCTCCACATGATACTTTTCATCGCTGCTGATGGAAGCGAAAACCTGTTTAACATCAGGGTACGTAATTTTTTCGGCATATTCATCATAAAGAACGGCTGTTTCCAGTTCCCCTTTAAGATCTTTCCGTATAAGATTCATGATTAATTGATGATCATAATCAGGGGTATAACGTTGCAAGGGCTCCGTTACGCCCTCCTTGGTATTTTGGAAATAAACATAAGCTTGATATTGTGCGGGATCGTATTTCCGTAACAAGGTTAGAAACATTCCGTAATGTTTCTTTTCATCTAACATGATCATTCGCCAGACTTTATTAACGTCCTTCATTTTCGAATTTGCTATATGGAAGGAATAATCATTAATGGCGGTTAACTCGGCGACCATAGCTTCCCTGAGCTTACTGGTAACAAAAATCGGTTTTCCCTGCGGCTGACCTCCTGGAATGGTGTAGCTCATCTTATCCCCCCTAACATACCTGAACGTGTAATAGAAAACTATAAAAGTGCCGTGTACTTATCCTGCAGCTTGCCTCTGCCCCAGCTCTTGATCTAAAAGTAAAAGAGCTGATGGATCATTTTGAGCTAAGGTCAGGCGATCCACTATGGTTTGAGTTTGCGCTTCTTCATCAATCTGTTCTCTGAGAAAATCCTGAATGATAACGGCTGACTGAGGATCTACTTGCAGCGCATAGTTATAAGCCTGACGGTAAGAATTCGTTACAAACTGCTCGTGTTCCAATACTTTTTGGAATGTTTCTAAAGGTGTTCCAAAATTACTTGGCTGTGCCGGCACAGACGTAAGTTCAACCGTGCCGTTCTTATCTACCACGAAATCGATTAATGTTAATAAATGAGACCGTTCTTCATTCGACTGCAGACGCAGCCAATTTGCCATCCCCGTGTAGTTCTGTCTTCCCATATAAGCTGACATCGCCAGATACAAAGTGGTAGATACGTGTTCAATTTCAATTAACCGGTTAAATAGTCTTTGAAGTTCCTCATTCATCAAGTCTGCCCCCCTTATATAAAACACATATGATCCTATGCTTTTCCTAAAACCAATATTAATAGATTTCTTCCAGTCGTCGATCGCGGGCCTGTTTCTTGGCTGAACTGAAATGGATATGGAATTTTTAGAATAGTGTTGAAAATTTTAGTGGAAAAGGATATGATGACGTAATATTTATTTTTACTAAACCTAAAGGGGGGATCAGGATGCGTCAGGAAAAAGCCGTTCAAATACTCGTGAACCTTTTAAAAGAAGATCCTGCTGTTCTAAGCATATTTTTAAAAGGATCGATGGGCCGAAATGAACACGATCAGCACTCCGATATTGATTTGTATTGCCTGGTAAAAGAAGATGATGAAAAAAACTTTCTATCACGCAGACTGGATCACCTCAGAGCGTATAAGGAGCTCATGTTTTACGATGACATTTTTATTATAGCTCCTCAGATTATCGCCATTTACAACGACTGGCTTCATGTGGATCTATTTACCGTTACAGAAAAGACCTTTCAAAATAAAGATTATTTTACGGTTCTGTACGATCCGGATCGTCTTATGGATAAGTATCAGACGGAGCATAAATTGACACTATCTGAAGCTGAATTTAAGGATTATGTCATCGATACAGCCTGGTTTTTATTCCAATATAAGAAAGCGAAAGAACGAGGGAATGCCGTTTGGGCGCAAGAAATGCTGCGATATGTGATGAGCAGTCTTTCTAATGTGATGTTGTATGGTTATGCACGAGATCGCTCACGGCTTGGGCTTAAAGCAGTCGATGCTTACTTACCGCAGGACAAGAGAGGGAAAATGCTTGAGATTTACGAATGTATTACCCCCTCTGCCCACGAAGAAGCGGTGAAGCGTATGACGTCCCTATTGAATGTGGAAGTGAACTGGATTCAAGCTTTTTTTGAGGAAAGAGATCAGACGCTGATGTTGCTGAAATTGATGATCAAAACATTTTTCGCCGAAGAGGAGTTAACCTCATAAACGACTAGAGAGGATGCTTGTAGATGTTTAAACACGTGATTGACGAATATACGGAACTCCGTTTGTTGGAGGAAAGACACGCAGAGGAGTTGTTTCAATTAACGGACTCATCTCGAGAGAGTCTAAGGCAATGGCTCCCGTGGATTGATGCTACCAAAACCGTTGAACATTCCAGGGAGTTTATAAAGGGCACATTAAAGCAGTTTGGTAACAATGATGGTTTCCAGGCCGGGATCTGGTATAAAGGAGAGCTCGCCGGAGTGGCCGGATTACATACCATCGACTGGTCTAACCGATCGACTTCAATTGGGTACTGGCTTGGCGAATCCTTTCAAGGAAAAGGACTGATGACCCAGGCTTGTCAGGCCATCGTAGACTACTGCTTTCAAGAACTGGGCTTAAAAAGAATTGAAATACGAGCTGCAACTGGAAATGAAAAAAGTCTAGCGATTCCAGAGAGGCTGGGCTTTAAAAAAGAGGGCTGTCTTGAAAAGTCTGAGCTGCTTTATGGTGAATACGTGGATCATAATGTGTTTGGGTTAATCAACGCCCCACATGGTTAATGGGATGGAAGCTATAGGAGGGATGAAATGAATGTCATACGTCAGGCCGGTGTGATCCTGCTGATCTGTGTCGTTACGTATTTTGTGTTGGGGCGTCCTGATCACGTGCTTCCTATATTGTTAGGAGGCATTTCAGGATGGATCATCCTGAATCTATTTAGTAGACTCTGGATTTCAAAACGATAGATGATTAATTTAGAATGTCACAAGGATTTTTACCAGGAGGGGAGAAAGTGAGTATTTTAGTGCCGTTATTTATGACAGCTTCGGTTTTATTACTAGCCTGGAAAGTGGGAGAAGAAGAACAAGGGAACAACTTCCGTAAGTAAAGAGGGGTTATGAAATGAAGAAAATAAAGCCGGTATATATGATCAACACCATTATCAGCGGGCTCTTGGCTATTCTAATCTCTACCTTTTTTGCCGGGGGCACCATTGCTGAGAACTATACGGACAAGACCTGGGTAGCACCAGAATTTTTTGTGATTCTACCTATATGGTTTCTTGGGGCTTTGCTGGGTTTGATGGTGTATAAAAGTAAATCACCTGGAATTTACTTATTTATTTCGATTCTAATTACATGGGGGTCGATTCCGGTCGGAATTAGATTAGGCTTCCATTGGGCTGCCTGATTTTACATAAAAGATTACGCTAAGAGCTGAAACATCCCTGCCAATTATAAGGAGGAATTAGTTGTTTTCAACAGAGCGGATTTATCTAAGGAAAGTCACGAAGGAAGACGCGGATACTTACCATAAGTGGAGAAGCAATCCTGCTGTAATGGAAAACACCAGTCCTCATCTGGACGTTTATACACGGGAGGATACAGAAAACTTCATTCTATCGATTATGAAATCGGCAAGTTCTAAAAGTTATGTGATTCAGCATAGAGAAAATGATGAACCGATCGGGATTGTATCTTTAATCAATCTAGACTATAAGAATAGGAATGCTGAGTGCATTATTGACCTTGGCAATGAAGAATATTGGGGGAAAGGTTATGCTAAAGAAGCCATGAACGAATTGCTGAAATACAGCTTCCTGGAATTGAACCTTCATAAAGTGAGCCTAAGGGTATTTTCTTTTAACGAGCGAGCCATCAAGCTGTATGAACGTCTAGGATTTGAGAGGGAAGGCGAACAGAAAGAACAATTATTCAGGAATGGGTCGTGGCATGGGATCATCATGATGGCCATATTTCAAAACAAGTATGTTGAATAATCAGAACCATGCTGAAGGAATTCGTAAGAAATTTGACCACACCACAACGATCGTTTAGTAAATAATGATCCTACACAAGGAGAGCTACGTATGATTTTAGAAAATGAGAATGGGTTGCTGCTTAAGCGGCGTGAACAATTAGGAGAGCGTGATTGGCGAAATGATCCATGCTATAAGATTATCTTTTCTCCTTATGGCACCAGCCAGTATCAGACGCCTCAGGGGGATATTCAAATTCATCAGAATGAATTTTTTATCTTTAATCCTGCCAATGACCATAGACAACTGCAGGCTGCTACGGAAAAATTTCTGATTGAAGTTCAACCGGCTGCATTACATACGGCGGCGGAACAAATGGGTCTGGAAAAAGTGGAACCTGAATTCTCGTTTCTTTCATTTCGCCATCCGCAAATTCAGCAGTGGATGTCTTTCGTGCGGGATTTTCTATCTCTTCACGAGACCTCCAGTCCATCGATCAATCAGCTGTTTCTGGATAACAGTTTAACTCAACTTGCTATGATGATGCTGCAATACGGACCTGGCTCTCACCAGACGGAATTTCCAACTTTTAAAAGTAAGGACAGCATTGAAGTCGTGATGGATGCGCTGAAGCAAAGCTATGAGGAAGACTGGACGCTCGATCAGATGGCTGCTACAGCCAGGATGAACAAGTATCAGCTTGCTCACCTTTATAAAGAAGAGACGGGACTGTCGCCGTATTCCTGGCTCCAGATGTACCGGCTGTTTCGCAGTCAGTACCCGCTTTTATATACCCAGCGTCCAATTATTTCCATTTCTCTACACCACGGGTTTAAGAGTGTAGCTTCCTATAATCATTTATTTAAAAAGGTTTATCGGAAGACTCCCTCTGAGTTTCGACGTATTCACGGTATGAAAAATTAGGGCTCCGATGCTTACAAGGAGAATAATCAGACCACTCCCAAGCATTAACGTTTGTATAGAAATAAAACTGACTAACAAACCATAGATCCCTAAAGAAATCGTGTTCGAAAAGTATAGAAGGACCGCATTGGTGCTAAAGGCACGGCCCATTTTTTCTTCAGGAACCAGGGTCTGAAGCAGGTAAACCCTCGCTAAACTAGCGATAGGGAGTCCGATCCCGACGATGGCTACCCCTATGAAGAAGTGCTGAATTCCGTAGAAGGCACCATAATAGGCTATCCCCAGCCCCCATAGAATGGCACCCACAAGGTAAATACGCAGATTCATTGCTTTTATAAAATAGGGCAGGACCAGATTTGTTAAGATGACGATGCCGCCAAATACTCCTTGCAGAATGCTGTAGAGCTCCTCGCTCTTCGAAGTCATGTCGGTTAAAGCGAGCAATAATCCGACTTCCCATACCCAGGTGTTGAAGAAAACCGTTATAAACGTGAAAATAAACAGCTTTTTAATGGTCGAGTGGTTCTTTGCCCAGTCCATAAACTCCAGAATGGCGCGGAATATCGATTTTATTGATTTCTTTACGATAGGAATATTGGTTTCCTTCCATTGTAGGCGTGCGATCAGGATTGCGCTAAGTCCGTAGGTAAGGGCATCGATTGTAAACAAGTGCACCGCTCCAAAGGAATGCAGCAACCAGACGGTTAAAACCGGCGTCAGGACCGTAACGCCCCGGGTCAACGTATCGTTCAGACTGTTGGCGCTGGTCCGTTCCTTCTCCCTTGTTATGGAAGGTAAGACGGATCGGTGTGCTGGATTGAAAAAGCAGCCGATACTTTGGATCAGGAAGCTCACGATTAGTAGAAAAACATACGATAGGGCTTCAAAGTAATATAAGCCAACGATGGACAGGACGATAGGGACTCGCACCAGATCCAGATAGATTAGTAGTTTTTTCTTTGGGAGCCAGTCCGCTATCACTCCTCCAATCAAGCCAAACAAAAGATAAGGCGCGGTTTCTGCGATCGCCATAATGGTTGTATATAAGCTGGACTTTGTTAAGTCGTATGCAAGGAACAAAAATGCCATACCGGAAAGATTGTCTCCCAGTCGGGAGATTCCGCCGGCTAATAAGTAGTATCTGATGTTCTTGTTGAACCATATGTTTTTATACATTTGATCACCTCTTATCTTTATTGTAAGAGGTTAGGTGTGCAGGGTCTTTTCGATTATTGGTGAATAATATGCCAATATTTTTAAGTTTGGCTCTGTTATAGTTTAGTATTGATTTTTCATAAAAGGCTTATTACGCAATAGGGCCGGGTCTCAGTTTCGAGATACCTTGGGTCCGTTACTTAATATAGAGGAAGGATGGCTTCAGAAACAACTCGCTTACCTGCGTCGTGCAGGGCCGGAAAGCGAAATTATCCCCCGTAGGACTGTCCTATCAACCTAAGTGTCTCTCGAAATCAAGTCTTCAACAAACGGAAGTTTTATCTTAAAATCAACAAGGAAGTATAACAGAACCTTATGTTCAATAAAAGATACGGGAGAATTATCTCACCCGTACCTTTTAATTTAAGTTATATATTATTTTAAAGAAATCGGTGTTAGACGTAGAATAATATTCCGTAGAGATAACGGCTGACTTATTCACCTACCAAATCAGAATAGAAACCTTCTGCTAGAGTTTCAACGGAGTAAGCCATTCGGTTGCCGGGTAGAACACTTTCTAATGAAATAGTAATAAAATTTTCCTTTTGTACACTCTCAAGCTTAGATAGAACAGGATGATTCTTAATATCTTCTATTTTCCGCTCAACTGAAGGTGCGTCATAATCGTGAATCAAAATGACGTCTGGGTCTCTGGCTACGACCTCTTCATAACTAACGGTTGCCCATTGCTTGTCCGATATATCGTCGAAAATATTCCTGCCGCCGGCTGATTCAATCAGTAATGTTTCAAAGTTGGTACCTCCAGCCGTGAAAACTCCCTCACCGCCGCTATCGTAAACGAGTACATCCACAGATTTCTGCTCTTGAACTTGTTCTTTTATAGATGCAATTCTATTTTTTTGGTCTGCCACGAAATCTTCTGCTCGGTCTTCTACTTCAAAAATTTTCCCTATATCCAGAATTTCCTTGTACATTTCATCTAATGTTTCAGCTTGATTTACATAAGTGGTCATACCATAGTCTTTCAATTCTTCAAGGTTGAGAGCTTCTTTGCCGAACTCCCATTCTATTCCATATATGAAGTCGGCGCCACTCGTTAATACCGCTTCTCTCGTAGCAGATCCATACGTTAATTCCGGGATTTGTTTATAGGCTTCTTCATATTTTGGTAAAGCTCCTCGGCTGTGATTGTCCAGGCTGTTTCCGATAACGTAGTCGTCAAGGCCTAAGGCTATAAATAGTTCGGTCGTATTGGGGCCAAGCGTTAATACCTTGTTCGGCTTTTCAGAGATGGATAGCTCTCTTTCGTAGTTGTCAATTTGGAGTGTCTTTCCTGATTTAGAGGTATCGTCGGTCTGAGCTTTACCGCTTGAGGATTCACATCCTGCTAGACCTAAACTTATGAGCCCGACGAAAAACCATATCCACCATTTAATCTTCTTCAATGTTATTCTCTCCTTTATTGAGGATGCTTTCTGGTAAGTATGTAATCATTACTTTTTTGGTTACCGGATGGATTCTTACATCGGTTTTAATAGTGAATACTTCCTGAATAAGATCAGTCGTTAAGATCTCTTCTGGAGTGCCTGACTTATAAATGGATCCATTCTTCATTACGTAAATTCGGTCACAATACAGGGCCGCGATGTTGAGGTCGTGAATAGCGGAAAGTACCGTTGCCCCCAATCCCTTAATTACATCAAATATTCTCAGTTGGTGATGAATGTCCAGATGGTTGGTAGGTTCATCTAATATGAGAAAGTCGGTCTGCTGGGACAAGACTCTTGCCAGTAGGACACGCTGTTTTTCCCCGCCGGAGAGATATAAGTAATTCTTGTCCGCCATTGTGTGCATATCCACTTTTTCAAGAGCATTTTGGATAATTTCCATATCTTCTTTGGTGTCGCCTTGAAAAAGCTTTTTGTGGGGGCTTCTTCCCATGGCCACGATGTCATTGACAGCAAAGTCGAAAGGGAGTGTGTTGTCCTGTCCGATGACACCTAGTTTCCTCGCTAATTCCTTAACTTTTAAATCTTTATAGCCTTTATGATCTAAATAAATAGAACCTGTGTCTGGAGTCAGGGAACGATATAAGTTTTTTAATAAGGTAGATTTGCCGCAGCCATTTGGTCCAATGATTCCAACAAATTCTCCGCTGGCCACCTTCATCGAAATATCGTTTAGGATCGTGTGCTCGTTATAAGAGAAACTGAGATTCTCTACATGTAGATTCATAATTTTCTCCCCTTTTATTTTCTGGCATTTCTTTTTAATAGCCAAATGAAAAATGGACCTCCAATGATGGCTGTTAAGACCCCGATCGGCAATTCTTCGGGGGCAATGATTAATCGGGCAGCCACATCGGTCCATACGACTAATATTCCTCCTAAAAAGGCGCTTACGGGCAGTACTTTTTTATGGTCGGATCCTACCAGCAGCCGGGTGATGTGAGGAACCATTAACCCGACAAACCCGATCGAACCGCTTACGGCAATCGTCACGCCGGCCAACAGTGATGCAATTAATACAAGCATCGTTTGCAGGATATTCACATTAAACCCTAGAGCCCCGGCTGCTTCATCTCCAGCCAATAGTGCGTTAAGGGCACGATAATTGATTAATAAAATGGTCATGCATATGATCATGGCAAGCAGCGGAAGCGTTAAATACTCCCATTTAGCTCCGGCCAGGCTGCCGGCCATCCAGAATGTAGCGTTATGTAAACCTAATGCATTCGGGGCGCTTAATGTGATCAGCTTTGTGATCGATTCCATAATCAGGCCGATAGCCACTCCTGATAATAACAATTGCGTCATATTAATCTTCCCGTTCACTCTTGAGAGAGCATAAACGACTATGATGACAAACGCTGCTCCTAAAAAGGCGCTGATGGACAGTGAATACGTACCAAGGAAGGAGAACGTGCCGAATAACATACCTAATGTAGCTGTTGCGGACGCTCCTGAAGATACTCCGAGAATAAATGGATCAGCCAAATGATTTCGCACCAGAGCCTGCAAGGTCACTCCGGTAACTGATAAGGAAGCTCCGACAATTAAGCCCAGTAAAACTCTTGGAAGCCGCAAACCCCATATAATGTTCTCATCCAACTGTGTCCAGCCACTTTCCACCAGATTGGAGAGATAGGGAAGCTTACTCAGAAGAATTTTTGACGTCGTGGCTGCGGGGACAGAAACGGGCCCCATTCCTATCGCAAGGATCACGGTCGCGATTGTGAATAGGAATAAAAAGAAAATGATCAGGATAGGTTTGGTTTCTTTTAATCCCTTAGGTTGTTTTGTGATGTGTGTGTCCATTTTATCTCCTTAAACCGAAATAGATTTTTAAGAGATGCGTGAGTCTCTTTAAAGATAGGTTGTCTGTGTTCATGTGAGGAATTATAACATAAAGGTGGTATTCATACATTATTTTCTTTATTTTTCTATTAAGTAGCAAAATAGCAGAGGTTCAGAATTGGTAACGCTTACTAAATTCTCTGCATGTCAGGTTTCCTTACATTTAATGTTGATTAATTGTCAGAATATGATATATTATTCTGCATATTACAAATATTTGGAGGGTGCCTATTGTTACCATCTTATGTTGGCTATGTTCTGTTGTTGGTTTTTGGATTGTTCTTTACTCTTATAACGTTTGTGCTGCAGCGAAGAAGGAAACAAGCGATGACTGCCGAGCAATTCAGTACGGCAGGAAGAAGTGTAGGGGTTGGATTAGCGAGTGCTTCTATTATTGCGGCATGGACCTGGGCAGCGACATTAATGATGTCGTCTTCGACAGGGTATCAATACGGGATCAGTGGTCCTTATTGGTATGCTGCAGGTGCTTGTATTCAGGTGCTGCTGTTTGCAATTGTGGCGATTCACTTGAAAAAGCGGGCACCTAACGCTCACACGTTCCTGGAGTTTATTGGACAGCGCTTCGATAAGAAAAACCACCGTTTAATTATGGGATTTGCTTTAATGACGAATATCCTCGTAACGTCGATGGTCGTTCTTGGTGGAGCGATTGCCCTGAATTCTCTCACGGGGATGAACATTTACGTAGCCGCTTTTCTGATTCCGCTCACCTTCACGATTTACACCATGATTGGTGGACTGAAAGCCTCTTTCATTGCTGATTACTTCAATACCGTCATGATTTTTACGATCCTGGCTATTTTTGCAACCGTCGTTTATGTCAAATTTGGAATTGATCCTATCTATGAAGGGCTGAAAAATATGCCGTCTTCCAATTCCATGCTTACAATGGCTTCTGTACCCGGTCTGTTCTTTGGAATGATTAACATCATAGGAAACTTTGGTGCGGTATTCGTTGACCAGGCATATTGGCAGCGGGCCATTGCCAGTAAAGACAGCGCAGCATCACGAGCATACATATATGGTGGAATTTCATGGTTTTCGATTCCATTTGCAATTGCAACTTTTCTTGGAGTAAGTGCGGCCGGTCTTGGGATCACGGTTGGAAGCCCTGACTCTGTGGCACCGGAAATGGCTGCCCACTTGCTGGGCGGCGTTGGTTCGATCTTGTTTCTAGCTATGTTATTTATGGCTGTTATGTCTACGGGAGCTGCTGAACTAACAGCGATCACGAATATTATTGTGACCGATATTTACCGGAAGTCGATTAATCCTAAAGCGAGCAGTGGACGTCTTTTGTATGTGTCCCGCCGTGTAACGTTAGGATTCGGTTTAATGATGGGTGTCCTTTCCATCTTGCTGTTTAAAGTCGGAATTGGTTTAGGCTGGGTTTATATGGCCATGGGAATATTCGTGAGTGGAGCCGTAATCCCTGTCACGCTGGGGCTTCTCTGGAAAAAGGCTACCAACGCTGGAACGTTCTACGGAGCATCCGCAGGCCTCATCACCGGGGTCACGGCTTGGCTGACGTCAGCTAACCTTCTTTATGGAGAAATTAGTGTGAGTACACTGGGAGAACTTCAATCGATGTTTTTCGGGAACATTACCGTCTTCATTGTTAGTGGAACGATTTCGATTGGACATGCTTTAATAGCGAATCAGGAGTTTGATTTTGACTCCCTGCAAGATAAGTTCAGAAGCTTTGATGATGATGAACATGACGACGAAACAACAGAGGAGGAAGTCGTTTATGAAGGAAAACGAGCATCAGCTAGATAAAGACGCGAAACTATGCAGAAGGTGGGCGTTCGGATTGACGGCATTATTTATTGTCGCTTTTCCGGGGATCATGTTCATCACAGGGTATAACTACAGCCTGGAATTTTTCAAAGGATGGACGTATTTATCGTTTAGCTGGTTGATCATTGCAGGGTTGTATATTGCCTTTCGACCTGTAGTGGAATATATGAAAGGTGAAGACGGCCAGCCGTAAGAACACATTCGGTGGAAAGAGGGGAGGTGACTGTGTGAAATTAACATCGAGAGAGATGGAAAAGCTCATGGTGGTCACGGCTGCTGACCTGGCAAGAAGACGTCAGGAAAGGGGATTGCAGCTTAATTATCCTGAAGCGGTGGCTATCATTACTTACGAAGTGGTGGAAGGAGCAAGGGATGGGAAGTCCGTTGCGGAATTAATGCAGTTTGGCGCAACCATTCTTGAGCAAGAAGATGTCCTGGAAGGGATTCCGGAAATGCTTCCTGATATTCAAGTGGAAGCAACTTTTCCAGATGGCGTAAAGCTCGTGACGATTCATGACCCTATTCGATGATAAGGAGGCTGAAGGATGGTACCAGGAGAATTTGTGTTACGGAAAGATCCGATCTTATGTAATGAAGGGAAAGAAACCGTTAAAGTGAACGTATTAAATCGAGGAGATCGTCCAGTCCAAATTGGATCCCACTTTCATTTTTTTGAAGTGAATCCCTACCTGCAATTTGACCGGGAACAGGCAAAAGGCAGGCACTTAAACATTCCAGCGGGGACAGCTGTCCGTTTTGAACCAGGTGATGAAAAAGAGATAGAGCTTGTAGCGTTTTCCGGTGAAAGGAAGATCTATGGTTTGAATAATCAGCTGAACGGGAGGGTCGAGCTATGAGTTTTGAGATGTCACGAAAGCAATATGCTGATATGTTCGGTCCGACGACTGGAGATGCAGTCCGCTTAGCGGATACGGACTTATTCATTGAAGTGGAAAAGGATTATACGACGTATGGAGATGAAGTAAAGTTTGGCGGCGGTAAAGTGATCCGCGACGGTATGGGGCAGCATCCTTTGGCTGAAAGCGAAGAGGCTGTAGATCTTGTGATAACAAATGCGCTCATTCTGGATCACTCCGGCATTATTAAAGCTGATATCGGTGTAAAAGAAGGTTGGATTTCCACCATTGGAAAAGCAGGTAATCCTTTATTAATGGATAACGTCGATATCATCATTGGAGCATCTACGGAAGTCGTAGCTGCTGAAGGGATGATCGTTACAGCAGGCGGTATTGATGCTCATATTCATTTTGTATCACCGCAGCAAATTGAAACGGCCCTGTCTTCCGGAATCACAACGATGATCGGAGGAGGCACCGGCCCGGCGACTGGAACGAAAGCAACGACTTGTACCCCGGGTCCATGGAATATCCATCGAATGCTTGAAGCAGCAGATGAATATCCGATGAATCTAGGGTTTTTAGGAAAAGGGAATACGTCCAGTGAAAAAGCCATTGAAGAACAAGTGGAAGCCGGGGCTGTAGGCTTGAAGCTTCATGAAGACTGGGGAACGACTGCTTCATCAATAGATACGTGTTTACGGGTGGCAGATCGATTCGATGTTCAAGTCGCGATACATACCGATACGTTGAATGAAGGCGGATTTGTTGAGCATACGCTTGAAGCCATTAACGACCGTGTGATTCATACGTATCACACGGAAGGCGCAGGGGGAGGGCACGCTCCAGATATTATTGAAGCGGCGAGTTATCCAAATATCCTTCCTTCTTCCACGAATCCAACGAGGCCATATACAGTGAATACGCTTGAAGAGCACCTGGATATGCTGATGGTTTGTCACCATCTGGATCCAAGTGTGCCGGAAGATATCGCTTTTGCCGATTCGCGTATTCGTAAAGAAACGATTGCAGCTGAAGACATCCTCCATGATCTCGGAGTATTCAGTATGATCTCGTCTGATTCACAGGCCATGGGTCGTGTGGGGGAAGTCATTATTCGTACGTGGCAGACGGCCGATAAAATGAAAAAACAACGGGGCTCATTAGAAGGAGATCACGAAACGAAGGACAACTTCAGGGCCAAACGATATATTGCTAAATACACCATTAATCCGGCGATTACCCACGGCATATCCGATTATGTTGGATCCGTGGAAGGTGGGAAACTGGCTGATCTCGTCCTATGGGACCCGAAATTTTTTGGTGTAAAACCAGAGCTCATCATTAAAGGCGGGATCATCGCTCACAGCTTGATGGGCGATCCGAATGCCAGCATCCCTACACCCCAGCCTGTTTTTTACCGGGAAATGTTCGGTTCTCACGGCCAAGCGAAAGACCGTACATCGATCACGTTTATATCAAACAAAGCTTATGAGAATGAGCTGCATGATAAACTGGGATTAAAAAAGCAAGTGCGTCCGATTTCCGGTGTGCGAAACCTAACAAAACGATCGATGATCCATAATGGAGGCACACCAAAGATCGAAGTCGACCCACAAACCTATGTGGTGAAAGTAGATGGACAGGTAATCGATTGTGAACCTGCCGAAACCGTACCATTAGCACAACGATATTTCTTATTTTGAGGTGAGGAAAATGATTATTGAAAATGTAGTTGGTAACGTAGCTACTCTGGAAAAGCGGGCTCCCCATATTGAATACGTGTACCTGGACAGCGAGCAGCTGGTCAAAAGAATTCAGCGTATGAAAACAGACCATGGAAATGAAATCGGGGTCAGATTGTCTAAAAATGAAGAACTGTCCGATGGAGACGTATTATATATGGATGAAAAAAATATGGTCGTCATTTCAGTGAAAAAAGATGATGTATTAGTCATCAGTCCAACCACCATGCAGCAAATGGGGGATACCGCGCATCAGCTCGGAAACCGGCATTTACCTGCTCAGTTTGTAGGGGAGGATATGATCGTTCAATACGATTATTTGATTGAGGAATTGCTGCTGGACTTAGGCGTGCCGCATAAGCGAGAAAATAGAAAGGTGCCGCAGCCATTCCGTTACATTGGACATCATCATGACTAATGGACTAATGCCTCTCTTGCAGCTTAGTGATTCACAGTTTCCCTCGGGGGCCTTTTCTCATTCATTTGGATTTGAAACGTATATTCAAGAGGATGTGGTGACGGGAACGGAGAGTTTTAAGCAAGCGCTGCTCGTTTTTTTAAAAAAGCAGTTAGTTTTCAACGATGGACTTGCCTGCCGTTTGGCGTATGAAAGTATGGAAAGAGACAGTCCTGAAGGTCTTTTGGACATCGATCACGTGTTGTTCGCTACTTGTGTGGCACGGGAAACGAGAGAAGGAAATCGGAAAATGGGTGAACGTCTGGCCAAACTGTGCATGGAATTATATCCATCGCCTGATTTGAGTGAATACTTGTCCTGGATTAAGAAAAAGCAAGCATATGGTCATCCTGCTGTTGTCCTCGCGGCTGTTTATCATTCGCTGGGGATCCCTAAAGAATCAGCACTGGAGACGTTTTTATTCACGAACCTGTCTTCGCTTGTGCAAAATGCGGTCCGTGGAATTCCGATCGGGCAGACAGCCGGGCAGAAGATCCTGCTCGACCTGCAGCCTTATGTGATAGTAGCAGTTGAGTCTATTATGGGGCTTTGCCCTGATGATTTAGGAGCGGGAAGTCCGGGTCTTGAAATCGCACAGATGCACCATGAGCGGTTAAATGTCCGCCTGTTCATGTCTTAATTGAAATCTTATCAAACTAGAGGAGTGGAATAGATGGAACCGATTTGTATTGGAGTGGGTGGCCCTGTCGGGGCTGGGAAAACGATGCTAGTGGAGAGAATTACCAGGGAGCTTAAAGATGAACTGAGTATGGCGGTCATTACTAACGATATTTACACAAAAGAAGATGCGATGTTTCTTTTGAAAAATGGAGTGTTAGAGGACGATCGCGTAATTGGGGTCGAAACAGGTGGTTGTCCTCATACGGCAATCCGGGAAGACGCTTCGATGAATTTCTCAGCTATTGATGAATTGAAGGAGCGGCACAATGATCTCGATTTGATCTTTGTGGAAAGTGGAGGCGATAACTTAGCCGCTACCTTCAGTCCAGAACTAGTGGATTTCTCCATCTATATTATTGATGTGGCCCAGGGAGAGAAAATTCCGAGGAAAAATGGACAGGGGATGATTAAATCGGATTTATTTGTGGTTAATAAGACCGATCTTGCTCCTTATGTCGGAGCAGATTTGGATGTGATGCGGGAAGATACCATCAAAGCGAGAGGAGAAAAACCGTTTGTTTTTACAAATTTAAAGACTCAGGACGGTTTGGATGAAGTGATTGAGTGGATCAAATCTAATGCCTTTCTTACAGGATTAAAATCATGAGGGAAACAGGCCTTCTAAGTCTTGAGGCGAAGAAGCGCCATGCGAGAACGAAGATTCATGGTTATTATGAAGGAGCCTTTAAGTTTACGCGACCCGTTCGTCTTGATGATGATTCCCTGTCTGTCTACCTGATCCACGTTGGTGGTGGATACGTCGATGGGGATACATATGAGTCAACTATTACACTGGGAGAAGGAGCGGAGTTGGCGGTTACCAGTCAAGCTTCCACTAAGGTGTATAAAACTCCTTCGCGACCAGTAGAGCAGCATACGAACATTCAACTGGCGGCTGATAGTGTTCTAGAATATTTTCTGGATCCTTTGATCTTGTATGAAGGAGCCCGCTTTATCCAGAATACGACGATTGAATTGGAGTCTGATGCCGTCTTTTTCTACAGCGATATCATTACTCCCGGCTGGTCAGAGGACGGAGTGAACTTCCGCTACGACTGGGTGAGAAATAAGTTGAAAGTTTACCAGAATGGAAAACTTGTCTTATTTGATCACCTTCTTCTGGAACCAGATGAGGAGCTGGAAGGCGTCCTGCAGTTAGAGGGCCACACGCATGTGGGTTCTTTCGTACTCTTCCACCCTAATGCTACTCGGGAGCTTGCTGAACGGTTATATGAGAATGTGTATGAGTCATTTCCGGATGTACGACTCGGAATCTCTGACATGGAAGACGGAGGGATTGTCGTTCGTATTCTAAGTGACCGCACCCAAACGATTGAGAGAATCATTTCCCATATTCATACTTTTGCAAGGGGAGAATTATTAGATAAAGGGGAGATCTCCTGGAGAAAGTATTAGCAGGGAATAGTATCAGTGTACTAAGAATCATAAGACCAAGATGGCTGCTTCATGCTATCTTGGTTTTCTAATGTTATGATTTCCTGTACTACATTACGAGATTGATGATAAAGCACTATACAAGGGAACATGCTGTCTGAAACAGGCTCCAGCCATCCTTGGAAACTATTGTCTATAGCAATTGAGTTAGTCGATTTACTTTGAAATAATGGTTATGGAATATAGTAAAGGTCATAGTGAATTTACAAAAATCGAAAGGATGAACGAACATGAACATTATTCCTGGAGATAGAACCTTTGATCTGGATGAATTTCTAAAAAAACCTTTATTTGCTCACCTTTCCACTGTAGCTAAGGAAGGGCCGAGAGAATCTCCCGTCTGGTTTTACTGGGAAGATGAATGTATTTATATCATTGGAACACCGTCCGACAGTTTTCCGAAAAGAATTGAAGAAAATCCGGAGTGTGCCATCGGGATCGTAGATTTCGACCCTGTTACTGGAAAAGTTCTGCATGCCGGGTTTAGAGGTCATGCGACGGTGGAGCCGTTTGACAGAGGAGTGGCCCACCGTTTACTTGAACGTTATGTGGGACCGGATCAGGAAGAATGGGATCCCATGTTCCAGGATTTAGATGATCGGAATATATTAATAAAGTTTGTGCCTGAAACGGTCGTGGTAAGAGATCAATCTTATAAGTCGAGTTACTAAGTAATGGACAGTTGATCAGTAGAAGGGATTATTGGTTCTGAAATGGAAGAAGTACTAGTGAAGCCTTTAACGAATTCACTGAAGAATAGGATGAGCATGATTTTTATGAATGACGGAGGAGAGTAGGATGAATCCAGCTATTATTCTTGTAGAGGAAAAGAAACTGATAGGAAAATCTATGCGGATGTCTTTAGAAGAGGATTTCTCACAAAAGCTTTGGAAAAGTTTTATGCCACACCGTCATTCCATTCCCGATCGTGTGGATGATCTGTTGTACAATGTAAAAGTTTTCGATCAGCCTTTTGATCCTGAGCAATTTAATGCTTCCACTACTTTTGTGAAGTGGGCGGCTGTTGAGGTCTCTCAGCATGAGGATGAAGAAGCAGCAGATATGGAAACTTATTTATTCAGGGGAGGGTTGTATGCCATGTTCTTTCATCACGGGCCGGCAAGTGGTTTCAACCGGACTTTACAATACATATTTGAAGAGTGGCTGCCATCTTCGTCCTACGAATTGGATGATCGGGAGCACTTTGAGCGTCTCACGGAAGACTATCATCCTAATGACCCTGAAGCTGTGGAAGAAGTATGGGTTCCTATACGATCCTTTGTTTCTAGAACAAATAGATTAAAGGAATGCTGAAGCTTACGTCGTTGTATGTGTAAAAAGGAAACTATTACTTTTTGAATAGTAAAGGGGGAGAGTTGTTTGGGGGCAACGACTAAGTTACCACTAACAAAAGAGGAAAAGTCACTCCTTAGGAAATCTAAAGTTAAAGTAAGCGATATCCATCATTTTACTACGGAACAATTAGCTAGCATGTTAACCATTCCACTTACAAGAGCAGCAGCTTTAAAAGGCTAGCTGAATTTCAAACGGTTCCTTCTATTGGCTTTCAGTTAGCTGAGAAATTAGTTTTTAAGCTGGATATTTATGAATTAGCGGAAATTAAGGATAAGAACGCTGCTGAACTTTTTGACCAATTAGAAAAACAGCTCGGCGTATGGACGGATAGTTGTGTGGAAGATCAAATTCGCTGTGTGATTAACTATGCGAACCATCCTGATAGCCGTAAGCAGTGGTTTGATTTTACAGAAGAAAGAAAGGAATATTGAGAACTTTATGGCTTCCCTGAGGATCGACCTGTAAAGGCATGGTATGAATAATTACTGTTCAATAATCATTTCTGATGTTAATTGTTTCATAACCCGGTGACCTAAGCGATGAATTTATAGGAGTGAAGGGAGAGTATGTATATATGAAGTTTGATGGGAAATCTTTTGCAAAGACAGACATTGAAAATGGTATTGATTTATACATTAACGGGGGAGAAGAATATGAAAGAATTGGACCAACTCATCACGAACATAAGCGATGAAATGAACTTCTCAGGAGTCGTATATGTAAAACAGGGTGAGCGTATATTATCGGATTTATCCTTTGGGTATGCAGACCGGGCGGAGGAACGGCTGAACACTTCCAGCACTCGTTTCGGGATAGCTTCTGGCTGCAAGTTATTTACGGCTATCGGAATTAGTCAATTAGTAGAAGAAGGACTATTGGATTTCAATACTCGTCTGGCTGATTGTTTGAGTGTACACTTGCCTCATTTTGATAAAGCAATCACGATTCACCATTTGTTAACTCATACTTCCGGCATACCTGATTACTTTGATGAAGAGGTCATGAAGGATTATGAAGACCTGTGGCAGACCTTCCCGGTGTACCAAATCCATTCTCTTAACGATTTTCTACCTTTATTTCAGGAAGAGCCAATGAAATTCACCCCTGGAGAAAGATTCCATTATAACAATGCCGGATACATCCTTTTAGGGCTGATTATTGAGGAACAAACGGGAAGGCGTTTTACAGAATATATAGAATCCGAAGTTTTTCATAAGTGTGATATGGATGAATCGGGGTATTTTTCGTTAGATCAGCTTCCTAGCAATACAGCGGCAGGATATATTGATAACCATAAAGAGAACACGTGGAGAACGAATATTTATTCTCTTCCTAAAAAGGGAGGATCTGATGGAGGAGTTTTTGTAACAGCTCCGGACATGATGAAGCTATGGGAGGCATTATTTGATTATCAGCTTTTAAATGAAGAGACGACCCGAAAGTTACTCTATCCTCATGTTCAGATAAATGGAGAAGTCTATTATGGTTATGGAATCTACATGAACCAGAAAAATAACCATGTACACAAATACCACATAATGGGGTATGATCCCGGAGTCAGCTTTAGATCCTCTATTTACCCAAATCTGGATCTAAAGATTGTGATCCCGTCTAATGTAGAAGCGGAACCATTCAAACTAACGAAAGCCATTGAAGGATATTTAATCTCGTAAAAGGCATTGGAAGATGGTCAAATACTTTGGAAAGGCTGATTATTGAAAATGGATACAGTGACTGTAAAAGAGCTTATCACTAAAGATGAAATCATGCAGGGATTTCCTGTTATGAAGCAATTGCGAACTCATCTAGATGAAAACACATACCTGGAATTAGTATTAGAGGCCAGAGAAGTCGATCGGTACAGGATGTTTGCTTTAATGGAAGGTGAGAAGGTCGTGGCTGTCACGGGGGTTAAGCCGATGACGACTCTATATTACGGAAGGTTTGTCTGGGTTTGTGACCTAGTTACAGATCAAAACGAGCGTTCGAGAGGTTATGGCGAAAAACTGCTTTCTTATGTACATACGTGGGGAAAAGAAAATGGTTTTGAGAGTGTGGCTTTATCATCTGGGTTACAGCGTTCTGATGCACACAGGTTTTATAGGGATAAGCTGGAGTATGATAAAGTCAGTTATGTTTTTAAGAAATCATTAACCTAATGGGCGAAACAGCCGATGACGATCCTATTGAATTCAGAAAGATGATTATTCTATTCATTTAGAGGAGGAACACTTTATGGGAAAGTTGAAAAACTTCAAACAAGCCCTGGATTATAAAAAAGCTATGACAACACATCTAGCAGACCTCAAAGATCAACACGCCAAAGGATTGATTACGGAAGATCGCATTACAAACGCAGAAGGAAAACTGTTTTTGCATACTCAAACCGCCATGATAGAAGGCTCAATTAATTTGTTTCAAGCGGAAGAGACGAACCGGACTTTCATGGAATACGGACTCGCTCAATTTGATGAAGAGATGGGGGAACTTTCAGGTGAGTTGGATGCATACAACGTTTCTGCTCCCATTCACTTGAAAGATGTTACCATCCAGCCTTTGGCTAATCCTGAAGTAAAGACATCTATGAGTGAGATGATGGTTTATTCGGATCAAGTTGTGGGGCTTTCTATTTCTTTTGATTGAAAAAAATGAAGTAAGTATTAAGGGAATGGAGCTGAAGACCAATTGATGGTTTTCAGCTTATTTACAATTAGAGGATGTGATGGATGAAGACAGTTTTCTTAATAGTTGAATGACATGACTCTCTCCTTCTTTAGGGGAGAGTTTTTTTGACTAGAGTGCTTCCTCAAACGTAACAAGGGAGAGTTGACCTGCAAAAATCAGCCTCTGTATCTTATATGTGTCATTGACACATATATAGCACTGATATATTATGTAGCTATGGATACAAAAAATGACAAATGGCATACGCAATTAAGAAAAGGCACCTTCGAACTAGCGATTCTTTTACTTTTAAAAAATGACGCGATGTACGGATATCAAATCACGAAAAAATTACAAGAGGACAGTAGTTTTCCAATAGCAGACGGTTCTATCTATCCTATTTTACGGCGGATGAGTGCGAATGGGTGGATTGGTTCTTTTAAAGAAGAGCATGAGGGAAGGAGCAGAAAGTATTATTATCTAACCGATGCAGGGAAGGAAATTTCTGAGGATCGATGGAACGAGTTTCTAACGGTTTATTCGTTCTTAAACAACCTGCAAGCTGGAGGGGAGTAGAAACACATGAACAGAAGTCATACCGTGGAAGATTATTTAACTCAGTTGGAATACAACTTACGAGCGCTGCCAGCCGACGAACGACGCGCTCATCTTAATGAAATCAGAGATCATCTTATGGAATTGGTTGCAGAAGAAGGAAAAACAGAAGAGCAAATTGTTGATTCCTTTATGTCCCCTGAACAACTGAGTCAGGAAATTCTTCAGGAAGAACAAACCAGCAGGCAAAAGAAAGAGTTTGCTATACCGGATTACTGGTATGGCGTTACGGTTATTTCAGTCATCGCACCATTTGGTGCATTAGCTCTCCCGCTGATTTTTGAGAATATAGATATCGGGTTATTTTTACCTTTTTTATTACAATTTATAGCCGGGGCCGGTGTGCTGTTTGGTTACTATAAAACTAAAATGACGACGAAGAGAGGGGATATTCTGCGCAAAGCTGGCCGAATAATGGTCCCCGTGTTAGCGATCCCTTTTGGTTTATTTTCGCTAAGCATCATGCAGACTGGAGAACTGGCTGCATTTAATATGGCTTACCTTGCTTGTTATGTACTGGTGTGGACGTGCACTTACTTCTCTATGCGATCTCTATATCAGAACCACGTTAAGATAGTAGAATTATCCAGTTATTAGAGGGGTTGTAATAACTGGATAACGATAAAACAGGAAAGCGATTATTCAGGATAAGGGCTTCCTTAAGGAGCCCGTCTCCTTTTTATCCTGGATTCAGCTTAGTTGTTTAAGTCAAAATCATATAAGTAAGCCACTAGTTTATTAAAATCTTCATCAGAGGAACATTCAATCTGCAAATCAATAAAGGTCATGACCACTTCCTCATCATCAAACGGGAAATGGCTGTTATCTACGTTGCTAAGGATATCCCTATTGGATAGTCCCTTACCTCGTAATACTTCAACGGCTTGCTTCATGGAAGATACTTCTGCCATTTTAAATGCCTCCTTGGATTAAATTTGTTCCTGCCTACTATTTTCCCACTCAAGTCTGTGAGATAACTAGAATTGTTGAGAAAAATTGGAAGGACGACAAGGATTGCGAGTAGATAAATCCTTGTATTTATTAATACTATAAAGGACGGAAATTATCCTGCTTTCCGTGGTTCGGAACATAAAAATTCAGCGCGTATTACATAATGGGGTAGCTCCCTCATTACTTGGAGATTTTCTAGAAAGTGATCCATGATAGATAGTGGGTTGGCCAGACGGATAAGGTAATCGAAACGTACTGGCTCATTTCATAACAAAATTAAAAGAAGTTGGTGTTTTCCTATGACTCGTTGTGATTGTTGCGATACAGCATTTAAATGGAGTGAAATTTTAAAGAGAAATCTGCATTATGGATTGATTACCTGCAGAAAGTGCGGGTGTGAACATAAAATAGATTTTCCTTCCAGGTTTAACGTAACGTTTGTAAGTGTGGTTCCGTTTCTTGTATTCGGATTGTTTTTAACCCCTTTCGACAATAATTTTTTTACGATTGTGACCGGTCTTTTCATATTTGGAATTGGTATGCTCATAAGTCCTTTTACAGCTAATTATAAGTTAGTGAAACAAGGATCATGAACGGTTAAACGCAGGCAAATATCATAGTGACAAGGGAAGTTTGCCGTCAGAGGTAAGCTTCTTTTTTTATACAAAGGGCAAGTTGCTCTTGACAGAATATTTTGAAATAATTGACATGAAATTCAAATAATAAGGGGGGCTCTGGAAAAGATAGCCATCATCATAGTGGTCGCGAAGGTAAACAACCACGCGTAATACATATATGATCCTCCACCTATGAGTTTTTCTTAAAAAAGTAGAGAGGAGAAGTTTACTTTATGAAAAATAAAATCAATCGTTGTTTTATTCACCTGGTGAACTTTGAAAGTACAAAAGAATGGTATAAGAATGTGCTGGATTTCGAGGTAGAAGCTGAAGGGGAGGGCTTTCTGCAATTTAAAATGAATGGCCCATCGCTCATTTTGTTACAGGCGCAAGTGAAAGAGATTACCCCATTACCTTATTCGCCTTTTCTTTTTGAAACGGATGAGATTGAGTTGACCCAAACGAAATTGAAGGAAAAGAACGTAAAGGTAGACGAGATTGAGAATTTTGGTGGTCAAATGTATGGCTGTCATTTTTATGATCCGGAAGGCAATAAACTGCTTGCGTGCACGTCCGGGTAACTGTTTAGAAATTAAGGAACGGGAGGGTAACGATGGCTGATCGTCCAATTAATCATCATGTAAATACTGTATTTATTCCGGTTGAAGATATTGAAAAAGCCAAAGAGTGGTATGAGGGTGTGTTAGGTATTGAAGGAGGAGAGATTCAATTTGGTCACTTATTTGTAGCGGATATGAATGGAATAGATCTGGTGTTTGATGAGATGCCAATGTGGCGCGGGGATAATGGTGAATTGCCTGCCTTGAACGTGCCAGCTGTTCAATTCAGCTCGAATGATATTCACGCCTCTTACCGATTATTGAAAGAACAGCATGTGGAGCTCGTCTCGGAGGTGATGCATGATCACTTTTTTGTTTTCAAAGATCCGGATGGGAATATGCTGATGGTATGTCAGTGTTAAATGCTATGAGTTCTGCTTCTATTAAGATAGGATCAAACTATATCGTGCAGGGTTTGTACCGATAACTATACTAAATTAAATTTTGGATGAGGTGACTGGATTGAATATTGTTGTACTTTATGGAGGAACGCGCGAGGGCGGAAACACAGAATTGTTAACAGATACCGTTATAGGAGAGCTACCGGTCCACAAAATATTTTTAAAAGATTACCAGATGAACCATATTGTTGATCAAAGACATGATGAAAAAGGGTTTGATCAGGTAGAAGATGATTATGATCAAATTGTTTCGAAGGTAATGGATGCGGATGTACTGATTTTTGCTACACCTATTTACTGGTACGGGATGTCCAGTGTGATGAAAACCTTTGTTGACCGGTGGTCCCAAACCGCAAGAGACCATAATTTCCCTAATTTTAAAGCGTCCATGACGAATAAACCTGTTTACTTAATAGCCGTTGGAGGAGATGAACCGAGAATCAAAGGTCTGCCTCTCGTTCAGCAATTTAAGTATATTTGTGAATTCATGAATTTTACTTTTGTTGACTATATTTTAGGAGACGGTGTGAAACCTTTAGATATCTTAAAGGATGAGAAATCTATAGAATATGCGAAAGCTATGAACAAGAGTCTGATGAATAAGGGCTGAGTGAGGTCCAGGGAGCTTTTGGATAGAAGGAGAAGAGTGCATATGGAAAGCGGGAATGCTTCCCTGTTGGATAAATGGCGAGCGAGATATGGAGCCATAGCTGTAGCGGTGGCATGTTTATTCAGCGGGATCTCCACTTGGGGAGAGAATTGGATTCTTACTTGTATTTTGATATTAGGTACAGCTGTCTGTGGAATGATAGGCTTCTTTGATATTCGGAAAGTCAGAAAAGAAAAGTCTTTGAATAGTTAATGGATGTTCCCTGTACGATTCACAAGTGGATCTAGAATACTGGATTAGTAGATTGTAATTTGTCATTCATAAGGTGGAGAGATGGTATGATTGTTGTGATGTATATGCTTATCAGCATAGGCGCTGCATTCTTTCTCGGGATTATTCCGGAAGGGTTTGGTAACACATTATTGCTAGGAGCTATTTTAGGTGTATTGTTAGGTATTTTTCATCAACTGACTAAGATTTGTACATATTTGAGGGGCGAGAAGAATTCTGATAACCTCTCAGCCAAATCGAGTAAAATACCTATACGGAGGTAAATATTAATCTACCTAACAAGGCTCAAGGACTCCCCTCTTACAAGTGGAGTCCTTGAGCGGCTTGGTCTTTTTCTACATGTTCTCACAAAATTGGTTAGAAACGTGAGAAAGCTTGTTCAATACAAATTGTAATACAGCACCGCCCTGGTGTAAACACACTTTAAAGTATTAAAGAAAGATAAAGTTGATTTAGTCATCAAGAACCCCATTTGTCCCAAAAAACCCCACCTCAGGTCATCCATAATATGGATGACCTGAGGTGGGGTTTTTTGGTGTTTTTTAAATCAGTATTTGACAAGTATTCCGTATGTTTGTCATACTACTATCAACAACATACTGGTACCTTTAATTCAGTCCCGTGAGGCTGACAAGGACAGCGTTAAAAGAAAGATCAGTGGAAAACGTGCGTGCTCTTCCCAAGAGTGCCGTGCCTTTTTCATGCAGAATCTTAAGGCTTCTTGTCGGACAAAAACGGCAGGAAGCCTTTTTGTCTGCGATCTTTTTCGCTCCCGGTACCGGTGTCTTACTAAAAGATACTGGAGGAATGGAATATGAAAACGACACATGGTGATTTCGCATTAACGGCTGTGCCTCAGTCTGAGCGACAAGGATTTTGGAAGATGCTGATGGTAATGATGGGACTTACGTTCTTCTCCGCCAGCATGTGGTCAGGAGGTACGCTCGGTGCAGGGTTAACCTTCGTACAATTCATGGCGGTTGTCTTAGCCGGGAACCTTATCCTTGGAGCGTACACAGGCGCACTGGCTTATGTATCTGCGAAAACCGGTTTGTCCACTCACTTGCTGAGCCGTTATGCTTTTGGTGAAAAAGGCTCTTACCTTGCTTCCCTGCTGCTTGGCGGAACACAGGTAGGCTGGTTCGGTGTAGGCGTGGTCATGTTCGCACTGCCCGTGCAGAAAGTAACCGGTATCGATATGATCTGGCTGATCGCCGGATCCGGAATATTAATGACGGCGACTGCGTTTTTCGGGATGAAAGCTCTGATGCTGCTCAGCTTTATCGCGGTTCCAATGATTACAATCTTAGGGAGTTTCTCTGTTGTGAAAGCAACTGAAAGTATGGGTGGTTTCGAACAGCTGTTACAGCATAATCCTTCTGAATCACTCGGACTTGCAGCGGCGCTGACCATCTGTATCGGCTCCTTTATCAGCGCAGGTACGCTGACGCCTGATTTTACACGCTTCTCGAAAACGAAGAAATCAGCGGTCACAAGTACGGTCATCGCTTTCTTCATTGGAAATTCGCTCATGTTTTTATTCGGCGCTATTGGAGCGATGGCGACCGGAAATGCGGACATATCGGAAGTGATGTTCACGCAAGGACTGATCATTCCGGCCATTCTTGTCCTGGGGTTAAACATCTGGACAACGAACGATAATGCACTCTATGCGTCTGGACTTGGATTCTCAAGCATCACGAAAATCAGTAAAAACAAAGTGGTCATTTTCAACGGGGTCATTGGGACCCTGACGGCAATGTGGCTGTATAACAATTTCGTTGGATGGCTGACCATGCTTGGTTCCGCGATTCCGCCAATTGGAGCGATCATTTTAATCGATTATTACCTCTATAGACGTGAACGAACAGCTTCTTTTGAACAGCAGACATTTAAAAAGGTAAGGTGGTCCGGAATTATCGCCTGGACGGCAGGTGTTGCGGCTGCTCAATGGGTGCCGGGAATAGCTCCTGTGAATGCCGTCATTGCTTCTGTGCTTATTTACACCCTTACCTCTAAGCTTACCGCGCACGAACAGCCGGCAGATAATAAGATCAATGAAGGAGAAGTGGCATGATTATTCAAAACGCGAAACTACGTCATCAAGAAGGGGTATGGACGATACGGATCGAGGATGGAGTGTTCCAGGCTATCACGCAAGAACCCACGCACGAGGGCGATTCGAACGTGATTGATGCAGATGGATCACTCGTTATCCCTCCATTCGTCGAACCGCATATCCATCTGGATACAACGTTAACCGCTGGAGATCCGGAGTGGAACAAAAGCGGGACATTGTTTGAGGGGATTCAGCGCTGGTCTGAACGAAAAGACAAACTCACGGAAGCTGATGTGAAAGAAAGAGCGAAACAGGCGCTCTCTATGCAGATTGCAAATGGTATCCAGCATGTCCGTACCCATGTCGATGTTACTGATCCAGAGCTGACCGCTTTAAGAGCGCTTATCGAAGTGAGGGAAGAAGTAAAAGAAGATGTCGATCTGCAGCTCGTCGCGTTCCCCCAGGAAGGTATTCTTTCTTATCCCAATGGAAAAGAGCTGCTCGAAGAAGCTTTGAAACTCGGGGCAGATGCAGTGGGGGCAATTCCTCACTTCGAATTTACGCGGGAGTACGGCGTGGAATCATTGAAAATTGCTTTTGACCTTGCTGAGAAATACGATCGATTTGTTGATGTGCACTGTGATGAAATTGACGATGAACAATCGAGGTTTGTAGAAGTGGTGGCAACGGAAGCGTTAGAAAGAGGCATGGGAGACAAAGTGACCGCCAGTCACACGACGGCCATGGGTTCCTATAATGATGCTTATACGTCCAAGCTGTTCCGTCTGTTGAAGATGTCCGGAATTCATATCATTGCGAACCCTCTCGTTAACATTCACCTGCAGGGACGCTTTGACACCTATCCGAAACGCAGAGGATTAACCCGCGTGAAAGAATTAAATGAAGCCGGCATCAATCTCGGGTTCGGCCATGATGACATCTTCGATCCATGGTATCCACTTGGAACGGGAAATATGCTCCAGGTTCTTCACATGGGCCTTCACCTGTCTCACCTGATGGGTTACGACCAGATTAAACAGGGCATGGATTTTATTACCGAAAACAGTGCCCGTATCTTGAATCTGAGAGAAGGATATGGTCTTAAGGCTGGGCGTCCGGCCAATCTGATTATTCTCGACGCTGAGGATGAATACGAAGCGGTCAGAAAGCAGGCGGTTGTCCAATACTCTATCCGTCATGGCAGGATCTTATCGGAAACGAAACCAGGTGAAACGACTCTTTATTTCAATGAACAATAACAAAGTAGAACTATTTTTTATAAGGCCCCTTCACATGAAACGGCAGATTTGTTTTCATGTGAAGGGGCCTCATGCAATTTGAAACGTTTTATGGAAAATAAATGTAGGAGGGGAAACATGAAAGGTAAGCTTTTATTTGTAATCATAACTTCTTTTTCACTACTAGTATTAACCGCGTGTTCCCATAATGAAGTAAAGCTCGATTCTCCTATGGTGTTTTACGGAGAGAGTGAAACCTGGGGAGCTACATTGGAAGTAAAACAGGTACAACATGAGGGGGATCATACATTTAAAATAACTCAAATTTCCAACCTCACGTATAAAGGGAACCCAGGAGATAAAAACCATACGTCAACGCGAGGAAACTCCACATCCGTTCAAGTTTCCATTGAAGGTGTCTCTCCCGAAAGTGGGAGCAGCATCCGGCTTCAGGAATACAATACCTGGAGACAGAAAAGCAACCCATCAACACAATATGGTGTTGAAGAAGATGAAAATTTTGAGGTCATCGTAACCTGGAATAATAAAGAAGAAACCTTTACTTTGTCCCAAAATAATGAGCGTACTCCGCAAATTAACCGTTATAATACTGAGGAAGTGGACAAGGTATTAAATAAGCCGCAAAAAAATGGACTGTATTCTTTTTAATTATTCTCCATATGGTCCTTATTCAATACAGGCCCGGTCTTATGCCGGGCCTGTATTTTTATATGGCTAAAACCTTCAGCCAGACTGTTTCACGCTTAAGAAGGTGATGGTAGCCAGAATAAGAATCATGCCCATTAGCTGAATAAACGTCAGGGTATCTCCAAGAATGGCTACACCAAATAAGGAAGCCGTCACGGGTTCGATCATAGCAACCATCGAAGCCGTGGAGGGAGCCGTCCGTCTGACACCGATCACATAAAACACAAATGATATGCCTGCGCCCACCAGACCAAGCAAAATAAACCATCCTAAATCACCTGAAGTTAAAACAGAAGCGGCTTGGCTGCGATCAATGAATAGCAATAGAGCGATACTAAAGGTCAAGAATGCGATGGTTAATACGGACTGTGGATTACCATGCAAGGAAGCATTTTTAAATCCGAAAATGAAAATGGCGTATGAAATACCAGCACCAAGTCCCGCTCCAGCACCTAGAAGCGTAACGGAAGAAGATCCGGCGTTATAGGCCCCGGTAAGTAACACAATTCCGATTAGGACCCCGACAATGCATCCCCATTTAACCCAGCTCGATCTTTCTATTCCCGTAATGAAGGAAACTAATAAGACAAAGATGGGAGCGGTGTACATTAAGGTAGCAGCTATGGCAATACTGGCTGCTTCTATACTTAGGAAATACAAGGTGAAGTTTCCTGCGACCCCGAGTCCTGCAAGAATAGCCCACAAATAAATTTTGGGAGATGCCGGCCAGTTTTGTTTGGGACGAGTAAGGAACCACAGCAAGACACAAACAAGACCTACGGCTCCCCGGTAAAACGAAATGACAGTAGGGTTCCAGCCTTTGTTCATTAATATATCAGCAATTCCTCCGGTTATTCCCCAAAGGATGGCAGCTAGCATAACTAAAATAAAGCCAAGATATTTCATATATAACCTCCTATTTATAAAGTTGTTGATAATAGTTGATGTCTCATGTGTATTCCATAAGAACCGATCATCTAAACGTTATACTACAATTTTTTTTATGAGTCATAAAATATAGACGAAAGTATAGGTTTTATATTAGGAATTGCCTTTCTTTTTACCCACGAAAAAGCCGACATCCTGTAATAGGAAGCCGGCTTTTTCTTACTCTATTAGTTGGTTTGGTCAGCAAGCTTAACTAGTACGTGAGCCATGTGTTCACGCTCTTCTTTATTGGCTGCGTTCCATAGTTCATTGAGGACTTTCTCTTCGCGGTTGCGGGGTTCTTCATGCTTGGCAAGGTAATCCGCAACCCGTTTAGCCCCTTTAGAAAGACCTTCTGAACCAAGGCCCAGTTTTTCACCTTTATTAACCTGATCTCCTAAATAATCCTTGAACGATTCGAAGCTTTTCATAATGTCATCTTTTTTGTCTTCACTCATCTTTGCTGCTTCATGTTTCGGATCTTTTTCAGCCATAGTAAAATCCTCCTTTTGTTATTGTACAATACTATTCCCTGGAAGGATTTGTATAAACGTTTGAGGTGGTTTGGATGTGCTCGACCTCTGATTAGGGACTGAATTCTGTTTTTTAGACGGGCTGAACAGGGGGAAATATTAGCTTTAGAAAATAAAGCAAAGAAACGGTTCTTTTCCTGAAGTTTTTAGAAAGTTAGTTTGAAAAAAATGTAAAAAATGAAATTTTTTACCTGATTTCTCGTAGATGGATAATATATAAGAAAACATGGGAGGGGGCCTGTTTTGCAAAAGTTTGGATTACTAGCGATCGCATTTCTATTTGTTCTAGGGTGTTCCAACGATGAAGATCGTGTGTCGCATACGAAGGATAGTAAATTAAGTAAAGAAAATCCTGTGGCTGCCTCAAATGATCATAATGAAAAGGATAAGAATTCGGAAACGGAAGATAGTGCTGATGATATGGCTGCGAAATCAAATGATGTACCATTGGAACAACAGATTTCGAATATAATGGAGCAAAATGACTTCTTGAAAGCAGATAAGATCGTGGATTATGAAATCAAAGGCGACTATATTTATGTGTTTACGCACACGGCAGCGGAAGGGATAAACTTTGCCGTTCTAAAATATACATCTGATTCCATTGAATGGGAAACTGGGGGAGAGTTTAGTGGGAGTGCTCCCTATATGATCAATGATGATCCGGACTCTCCTATCTTAACGTTAGTGGTAACAGATGATCCAGAGGTAAAAGGTGTAAAAGTAATGGGGGAAAATGCAAAAAAGATTCATCTTACAAAAGACCTGACTGAGGATTATTCCGTGGAAGTAAAGTATTGGATTCACTTTTCTAAAGTGAAAGATCATAATTTAGAAGACCTATCTCCGAAAGTTTATGAGCTTATTCGTTAAGGCAGGTGCGGGAGTTTTAAGTTGAGTCTTAGTTCAGACTTAACTAAAAGGCGGTTATTTAATTAAATAACCGCCTTTTGGGTTTGAATGGGCTATATTCATTGAGGAAAATCTACTCGTTCTAACTATTCAATCGTTAGAATTTCCTGCACATCATCTGCTGGCAGCGAGCAAGTGTACTTCAAAACGATGGCGGCCCGTTCTCTAAGAGATAAGCAAAGCAGTGATTCTTCGAGAAGTGTATGGGAGCGGGAGCTGGTATTCTTCCCGTTGTATTGGCTGTTTTCTTCCATCAGCCCCTCATTTAAATAATCCATAGCAAGATGCACAATTTTCCCGTACAGCCGATGAGTACTTCGGGGGTTATCCATTTGATCGTAAACGTAATGAAAAGCTTCCATGGAGATTCTTTCAGCGGCGGATGGATCTCCAACTAACAGGAGGCTAATCTGATAAACATCGTGTTTATGTGTATCGATATAATTAAAAAATTCTTTTTTTCGATTCATTCTAGGCCATATCATTTTTATAGCCTCCTTACTAAAGAAAGTTCAACGATTTATTTCATTTTCTATCATAAGAAGAAGTCGATTTACTGTTTTAAAAAGATTTCCTGTAAGGATGGTTCTTCTACATGAACAGAGTAGATGTCGATTCCTTCCTGACTCAAAGCGTAGACAACTGCTGGTATTTCTTTCTCTGATGGAACGGGGACTAATAGGGCGTATTCTTTCCATTCCGCTTAAGAACACTATGAGATAACGCAAATACAAATAGAATGCCAAACAGTGTAAAGGTTAAAACCAGAGCGTCCTTCTGAGAGATGCCAGCTGCCTGGCCTGGAAAAGCTGAACCTAGTTTTGTAGAGGCAAAAGACATGCCTATAAGTATGCTGATGATCAGCACAGCTTTGAATCCTTTAAATAAATCGATACATTCTCTAGAACAGATCGCCCACATTTATAATCCTCCTTCGTTATCTGCTTCTCTATATTCCATTAGGTCCCCCGGCTGACAGTCCAGTGCCTTACACAAAGCGTCCAGGGTGGAAAATCGGACGGCTTTCCCTTTTTCATTTTTTAAGATGGATAGATTGGCAGGCGTAATCCCTACTAATTCAGATAATCTGTTAAGTGAGATTTTCCTTTGGGCCATGACTACATCTAGCTTGATTCGAATCATATTAAACCGCCTTAAATGGTTTGTTTGTTTTCTTCCACGGCATGAACGGCCGTCTTTAAAGCACTCGCAATAATGATCAGGAGGATGCCTCCAATAAGGGTATCTATGAAAAACCAGCTGGAATAATGGACAGAGGCATTCGTTATTTCTAATTCATCTACGGCTTTTGAGGTAAGCAATTCACTTGTATAGGTAAACCCTGTACCTAAAATGCCGATTGTAAGGCCGAGCTTTGTAAGAATGGATACGTTTTTATAAGTGAATAGACCTTCCTGAACAATGGTTTTTAAAAACTTATGCATTAACCAGAGAAAGACAGCAGCAAAAAGGATCGTAGTTAATTCACTCAAAAAAGATAATTGAAGAAAAGACGTTTTCTCATAAAGTTCCGGCTGTTTTTCAAAATTCAACACTAAATATGAGTAAATAGGGTCAAAGGAGCCTAAAGAATTCGTAAAAGCGCTGTTTGGAAAGTACAGGTAACCGATATGACTTGCTATCGCAAATAAACCGATCAGTGAGACGAAATAAAAAAGAATGATACATAGAATGGAGCCAAGCTTGTAAAACCAGTTTACATTCATAAAAAATTTCCCCTTATGTAAGAATATGTATGGAATTTCTGTAAATCAGTATAAGATACCTATATATAATTTACAACAACTTTTTATTGAAAAACGATAAATATTTATTGAATGAATGGTTTAAAGGCAGTCCGGAATAGTTGAAACGTTCTTTGAATGGTTTCGTATCTATATAGAAGGATTCAGTTAAAAGAGGGGGAGTAGAATGAAGAAGCTGCTGTTGATCGTATTTATCTTACTGCTCGTCGGCTGTGAAGCAGACAGCCATGATCGTATTCTAAGTAAAGAAAAAATCGAGGTGCCAGAAACGGAGCTTTCTAAAACTACAGAAACCTATAAAATTACCTATAGAAGTGATGGACTTGAAGTAAAGGGGGTTATGGTCAGACCCAAAGAGATAGAAAAAGATCTTCCTCTATTGATCTTTAACCGTTACGGGAATCAGGAATATGGAAAGATTGATGAGAAGATACTTGCTACTTACTTATCTTTATGGGCGAACAAAGGGTACGTAGTGCTAGCTTCCCAATATCGCGGAAATGATGGCGGGGAAGGCAAGGAAGAGTTTGGAGGAGCGGATGTGAATGATGTGCTGAATCTCGTTCAGGCAGCGGAAGAACTCCCAAATGTTGATGTAGAGAATAAGGTAATGCTTGGATTATCCAGAGGAGGAATGATGACCTATCTCGCTATAAAAGATGGAGTAGATATGAAAGCGGCTGCCGTCGTAGGAGGGATTACGGATCTATTTAACTTTTATGAGGAGAGAGTTGTCGTGCGGGGAATGTTAGACGAACTCGTTGGAGATCCAGAGGAAAATAGAGAAGCTTTTGAAAAACGTTCCGCCGTGTATTGGCCGGACCAGCTCGATGTGCCCCTTCTGATCATGCATGGAGAAGATGATTGGAAAGTGCCGGTCGAGCAGGCAAGAGAATTAAGCAGCAAGCTCTCGCGAGAAAATGCCGATTATGAATATGTGGAATATGAGGACGGACAACATAGTCTGAAACACTATGTGGAGGAGTACACCGACAAAACGGACCAGTGGTTCCAGCAGCATATTAATGAATGATACGTATGAAGTAGAGAAGGTTATCATTCGACAACATTATTTAATTCTGGTGGATACGCTGGTTTTCGTATGGACGTTTTTGGAAGTACGCGGGGCTTTAGTCAATCAGGAAAAAGCCGGACTTAGGGGGAACATCAAGATGCAGTCATCCTAACATAGATACAATAGCGAAGCGGATATTGCCGATATGTATATCGTTTACGTGAGAGAGAAAGAAGTTCGCTGTACCGCTATCGTGACGGTTAAAGATGGGTTGCAGGTGGGTTACCTGTATCGCTTTAAAAAGAGATGGTTCACCTGAATGCTGGTAGTAAAGAACAAGTTGGACGCTTGAAACAAAAAAGAGATTCAAGAGGAAACTCCACACCTCTAAGTCGAGGCCAAACTACGGTCAGGCTATATTCTCAATACGAATTGAAGAATGACAAAAGCTGCAAGTGGAAGCCCTATTCCCAAACCTCGAATTCCAAGAATCTGATTCTCTGACATAGGCTCTCCTTTCTGCTCCTTCCAGGCAGGGTAGAAAAAACCGATAACAAGGCCGGCTGTGAGAGCAATAGACATTACGATCGTACCTGCTATATACATACAAATCCCTCCTTTTTTAGCCATATACCTCCTTAGCTGCAGCACAAAACAGACGGAATCCAAAATATGCCACCTCAGGTCATCCATAAAATGGATGACCTGAGGTGGCATATTTTGGGGGAAGAAAGTTATTATGAAACTTTTCAAGGGGTGAAATCGTTAGTACATGGTATCTACTAGGATTCGAGGAGGAACAAGATATGAAATCGGTGACAAAGAAGAGAGGGGCTGCGTTTGCTATAGACCTGGCTATTTCTACAGCTGTAGCCTTTGGTGTGGAAAAGCTGCTTCGGAAGAAAGTGAAAAATGAAGCAGTTCACGCGTTAATTACACCAACTGTGGTTATGTGGTCTCTGGAGTACACTCAGCTGAGAATTTGCGGCTCGACCGTTGGATACCAGGCTTTAGGATTAACACTGGAAACGGAAGAGGGAGGAAGGCCATCCTCCAGACAGATCGTGAAGCGTATGGCTTACCGTGACTTCATAAGCAGTTTAGACTATTTAAAGGACAGGAAAGGCTTTCAATTAGAAGCAGGCACCCTTATGCCGCATGATCGTTATTCAGGCACCATCGTGAAAGAAACGGAATGTTCATGCAAACCGTGTAAATAAGATCTGAGGAATCATGCCCCCGTCTATAATCCCGTGAGAAAGGAGAATTCTATGAAAACATTCGTGTGTTTTGGAGATAGTCTGACTGCGAGGAAAGAAGGTTTTGAAGAACCTATGCTTACAACGAAACTCGCTAAGCAGTTGAATCAGTATGAATTCATCAATGCAGGTGTATCAGGTGATAACACAGTAGGCGGGCTGGAGAGAATGGAACGGGATGTGATGAGCCATAAACCAGATGGAGTAACCATCTTTTTTGGTGCGAATGACGCTGCTTTTCATAAAAACATCCCTCTTGATCTCTACCAGAAGAATCTCTATGAAATGGTGGCGCGAATCAGTCCTGAGAAAACCATTCTAATCTCGCCGGCACCTGTAGATGAAAAGATTCAAAAGGCAAGAACCAATAGAGTTTTAGATCAATACGCTTCCGCAGCCGCAGAAGTAGCGGGAGACACAGGTTGTCATTTCGTAGACTTCTTTCATCAATTGATTTCTTTGGAGGATTATCCGTTTAAATTGCAAGGCATTAAAGATGATGGTCTTCATTTTGGGGAAGAAGGGTATGACTTTCTTGTCGAATTAATCACTAAAAAAATAAAGAGCATTCGTTTATAGGGGAAACTAATGTAAATAGGAGGAGGACTATTGTGATGGCTAAAGATTCTATCATACAACTCTGGAAAGATTATCGTAAAATAAATCCACATGCACCAGACCATTATGAAGCCTGGGCTTTTGGTGATTCAAAAGAAATGGCCGATCAACTGGCAGAGCTGGTGCTGGAAGGGAGAAAGACCGCTACCTCATCGAACTACACCATCTACGAATGGGAAAATGAAGACTTACCAAACAGTGGTCTTCACAATATTATTCTGGATGGCGATGGTGAAGCCGTTGCGATTATGGAAACGACTTCCGTAAAGATTGTACCATTTGATGAAGTTACAGAAGAGCATGCGTTTATGGAAGGGGAAGGGGACCGTACATTAAGGTATTGGCGCGAGGTTCATGAATCCTTTTTCCGAAATGAGCTTGAAGAGATCCATAAAGATTTCCATTATAAAATACCAGTGGTGTGTGAAAAGTTAAAGCTGCTGTATAAGAAGTAAGCGGGCTTCTTGCTCTTACGTTAGACCACCTTATCCGTGGGGAGGCGAATAGGCACCAGACCAGGGCGTAATTCTACCATGCGTTTACGTTACATATTTTTGAAAAAGTAATAAAAACCTGCTTTGAACTTGTGAATAAAGGGTGTGACGGATGAAGATAAGAAGAGCAGCTGTAAAGGATGCAGAGAGCGTGGCAATAGTTCAGGTCGATACCTGGCTCAGCACCTATGAACATATCGTTCCAGATGATTATTTATCAAGTATGACCTATGAAAATAGAACGCAGAAATGGAAGAGATTGATCAAGGAACAGGCAGTTTATGTAGCTGAAGATAATGAAGGTGACATAATAGGCTTCTCAAACGGCGGGCAGGAAAGATCGGGAAACTATCCGGATTATGAAGGTGAACTATATGCCTTGTATGTAGTGAAAGAGCATCAGAGAAAAGGTCTCGGGAAACAATTGATAAAGCCCATTATTCAAGAATTGAACAAGATGAATATTCAATCTATGCTGGTCCTCGTGCTGGCGGATAACGAATCGCGGGTCTTCTATGAAAAATTAGGAGCGGAGAAAATCAATACTAAGGAGATTGAAGTGTCGGGTAAAACGCTGGATGAAGTGGTGTATGGGTGGAAAGACATTCGAGGGCTGCTGAAGCACATGAAAAACTATTAAACGTTAGGAGTGGTTAGATATCATCAAAGTATCAGAGTGTAACATTCCGCGAAGCGTGGTGAGGGAGGATGAGTGAAGAGACACTAAGTAAAATTAGAGGGTTTCTCCTCAACATTTTATTTATCATCATAGCTTTTGTTTTGTCCTACATTATGGCCTATGAAATAAGCTATTCACCACTCGGATATGAAATCATTGAGAAAAAAGAAGAAGCCGTGCTCGTGCAGTCTCATAATTTATTGGGGATAAAAGGAGAGAAAATCAACTTTCATCCATCCGAGGATAAACAGTGGCACATCGATATGCTGGTAGAAAGGGTATATCAGCTGAAACAGGATTACCTCTTATTCTTCGCATCGATCTTTGCCATTCCCCTTTTGATCATCAAGGAGTTCAACCGGGGAAAACATAAGAGAATCGTCCTGTTCGCTGTACTAATGGTTATGATTTTTCCCATAATAACGTTGATGTCAAGTTTGAATGATATAGAGAGTATTTTAACTGGCACTTATTAATGGGAATATTTCTACCTTGATCATTCGGCTGATCAAGGTTTTTTATGGTCGGCTAGTTCATAGAAGCGATGATTGGTTGTGTCTCTCAATGGTTTGTTTATAATGATAGAGAAAGTGTCTGAAATTCATGCCATCTACGGCTGCGTTATCTTCTGGACCAAAAATCTATTATAGGTAAGGACGTGATCGAATGTTGAGATGTTCCTGGTGCATGAAAAAAATTAAAGAAAATGATCCGGTGTTTGGGTTAAGTGTTAAATTTGCTGAAGGTGTAGATTATTCAGATCAGGAAGGAACCATAACTCAATTATGGTTAGAGACTCGTAATACCAGTGTTCCTATGATTGTAACGACCACAGATTCTGAAGCTAAAAAGGATGGATCTGACGCAATGTTTGCACTTTGCAGTGAAAAATGCGGCACGAAAATGAAAGACACACTGAACAAAGAAACGGCAACCATTAAGGAATTTAAAGATATTTACATGGGATAAAGCACATTTAACAGGCTTCCTATTTCATGATTTTTCTTTTGCACGCTGAGAAGCAATTTGACCGTGATGATTGAGCTGCCACATTTGCGGAACCGTAACGAATTGGTACCCATGTCTTTTTAATAGGGGAATAAGCTCATCAAGAGCTTCTGCCGTGCCAGTTAAATCCTGCGTCCAGTGGCCCGCATTATGCATCAGAATAATCGCACCGGGATGGACATTTTGAATAACTTGCCGAGTAATGGCTTTGTCGCCCGGTCCCTTCCAGTCTTCCGTATCAATAGACCAGCCGATTCCCTTATATCCTAAAAATCCGAGGCTCAGTACCTGCTGCTCGTCTAAAGCACCATAGGGGGCTCTAAACCATTGGGTGGTTTGTCCCGTAGCTTGATATATTTGGTTATTGGTCTGATTTATTTCCCATTCCATTTGATGAACGTCTGCTTCAGCCAGATTCGGATGCCAGTACGTATGATTCCCAATAGCGTGTCCATCGTCCACTATACGTCTCGTTACATCAGGGTGCTTGGCTACACGTGATCCCATTAAGAAAAACGTAGCTTTCACCTGATGTTTGTGCAATATATCCAATATCTCAGGTGTGTACTGCTGGTCTGGTCCATCGTCAAAGGTTAGAGCTATTATTTTATCCTGGATTTGTCCCTGATAAAGCATATGGTTAGGGAATTCAGTCTGTAAAGGGTAATAATCGACACTTGAGGCCACTGGGGAAAAACTCGACAGAAACATACTGATTACACCTGATAAAATAATGAATCGACCTAACATTAGCAACCCTTCCTTTCCCACACTTTACCTGTTTCAGGACCTTCCCTTACATATCCCGGCACTGCATTTAAAAAAGGGCAGAGCGCAAGGCTCTTTCCCAGCAAAAAAGATGAACCAATTGCACGTTAATTCGTGCAGGTCAGGTTCTTTATTATTATGATGATCTTGACCGGAATTTATGCCAGGGAAGGCATGCAGATACTCTTAATTTGTACTTTCTCATTGGAATATATTTTTTGCGATGGGGCAGCCGAAATAAAATTTTTGTTCGTCTTTATGACCTCGTCCAGGAATATTGGCCGAAAGAGACAGAGAAAACTTACTCATAAAGGAGCGCTCAAACATGAAACCATCCTTTCGTTATACAAAATCCGTTCCTGCAGATTGGGTCGATTATAACGGGCATATGAATGATGCGGAATATAGCCGCGCTTTCAGCCTGGCCACTGACGCTTTTATTAAACACATTGGTCTTGATCCAGCAGCACGTAAACAGTGGAATTACACCATTTTTACACTGGAAACTCATACGTGCTATCTTCAGGAAGTGAAGGAAAAGGCGGCCTTTGAAATAACGGCGAAGATACTGGATTACGATTCAAAGCGCATGCATATGTTTTTCACAATGAAAAATGAGTCGGGCGAACTTGTGGCGACCTTTGAGGAAATGCTGATGGGTATTAATCAAACAGAGGGCCGAGGTGCTCCATTCCCGGAATCTGTAGCTGCCGCCATCCGCGGTATTTATCAGGCTCAGGATAATGAGGAGTATATCAAACAGGCTGGACGGACGATTGGAATCCGGAAAAAATAATGTATAGAAAAAGGCAAGCAGTGACGCTGCTTGCCTTTTTCTATACTGTCTTAAACAAAGGCTGCAAACTTAAGGTGATGATATAATAAAAGAAAAACGTCTTAAAACCTGTTCCAATCAAGCAGAAATGAACAGGATTTCCCCACCTGGCAAGGTTATTATAGATACAGGGAGTGATTCATATGACATTAGTGGAGGCCATGCAGCGGTCGATTGATTATATGGAAAACCATCTGCTTGAAGACATTTCGATAGAAGAAATCGCAAGCCAGGCTGATACGTCCGTCTTTCATTTTCAACGTATGTTTACACTGTTGACTGAAATACCAGTGGCCGAGTATCTCAGGAAAAGAAGGTTAACGCTTGCCGCTCATGAACTTTCCAAAACCAATGGTAAAGTGATCGATATCGCCTTAAAGTATGGATATGACACTCCTGAGTCTTTCTCGAAAGCATTCAAAAACCAACATGGGATCACTCCTAGAGAAGCGAAATGCTTTACGGGAAAGATGCAATCCTATAACCGCCTGGTGATTCAGGTAAATGTGAAAGGAGCAGAACCGATGTTATACCACATGGTAGAAAAAGGTCCTATTCAAGTAGCGGGAGTGAAGTGGGAACTATCCTGCGAAAACGGAGAAAATCAGCGGGTTATTCCCGAACTTTGGGAGAAGGTAAATGGAGATGGAACATCTGGAGAGTTAACTATCTTAAATGATGGAGATATTCGGGGACTTCTCGGTGTATGCGTGGATAAAAGTGATGTTCAGGCTGAACTAATTGACTATTGGATTGCAGCCGCTCACAAAGGAGAGGTTCCTGAGCGTTTTTCACAACTTGAGCTGCCTGCTTCTAAATGGGCGGTATTCGAAGTACACGGTCCCATGCCTTTGTCCATTCAAAAGGTTTGGAAGCAGATCTATTCTGAATGGTTTCCATCCAGCGGGTATGAACATGCCGGAACGCCGGATCTGGAGGTCTATTCTGAGGGAGATCCTTATAGCGAGGACTATTATTCAGAAATATGGATACCGGTGAAGTAAAGGAGAATAGTCCTCATTAGAAAGGAGGCCTGAGGGGTGAAAGTAATAATCGTGGGCGGAGGTATGGCCGGATTGACTCTGGCTTATTGGCTCAACAAAAATGGAAATGAAGTGCAGGTTATAGAAAAAGCACCAGAATTAAGAACGGAAGGATACATGCTGGACTTTTTTGGACCCGGATATGATGTAGCAGAGAAAATGGGAATCCTGGATCAGCTTAGCCGCATCCATTATCCAATTTCCGGTTTGAAGTTTCTAAAAGAGGATGGCACGTATAAGTTCAAACTTCCTTACCCTTCTCTTAGACATTTATTTAATGGTCGCCATTTTAACTTTCTGAGAGGAGATTTGGAACAGGTTTTGTATAATTTAGTTAAGGATCGTGTAGATTTTAAATTTGGATTGACGATTGATTATATCCACGAGGACAACGATCAAGTGTATATAACGTTATCCGATGGCAGCCGGGATACTGCAGATTTAGTGGTGGGAGCTGATGGAGTCCGGTCCCGCGTGCGTTCTTTAGTATTTGGTGATCACGAGAACTATATCAAGCATATGGGGTATTATACAGCTGCATACATTATAGATAATTCCAGCATGAATAAGCAGTTAGACAACGCTTTTTATTCCCTATCATCCCCTGGCCTCCAGGCTTCCGTCTATCCGATCAGAGGAGACCGTTCGGCTACTTTCTTTTTATACAAGTCCTCAAAAAAAGAAGGGCACCTATCCAGAGAAGAAGCTAAAAAAGAACTGGATCATCATTTCAACCATATGGGGTGGGTAGTTCCGGAATTGCTCGATAAAGCAGGGGAAGCAGCGGATTTTTATTTTGACGAGGTCTCCCAGGTGGTTATGCCTCACTGGAGCAAGGATCGAGTTGTCCTTGTGGGGGATTCCTGTCAGGCGGTTTCTCTGATGGCGGGCCAGGGAGCGTCTCTTGCTATGACAGGGGCGTATGTACTGGCGCGCTCTTTACAGGAAAATAACGATGTAAATCAGGCGTTGGATCAATATGAAGATGACTTAAAACCGCAAGTTATGACAACGCAGGCTTCTGGAAGAAGGTTTGCTCATTACTTTCTCCCGGACACTCGGTGGAGAATCTTCATTCGCGATATAACGATGCGGATTAGTGTACTTCCGATCATCAGGAAGTTTGTCAATATGAACAGAGCCCGAATTCCTAAGTGATATTCGGGCTTTTTTAAGTGGTGCACCATGGTCAATAAGTTTATGCTTCTACTGGTTAATAATGTTAAAATAAAATCAATAGGATGAAACATATCTTATCGTAACCTTCGCTTCGTTTCCCTTGTTAAAAAGGTTAGGTAGAGCGTTAATGAAGACAAACCTATAACTTATGGGTCTTAAAAGAAAGGAAGGATTGAATGAGAGCTTTTCTCTTACTTCTGGCCGCCGCTGTTAATGTCTTTTTTATTGCGAGCACGCTGTTTTGGAATTCCATAAAGCTAAACGGTTTCTGGCTTTTATTTTTTGGCACATTCTTACTCTTCAGTCTCGTGTTCTCCGGTTATGTTTTTATAAAGAGAAGACGCCAGCCAAAAAGTTTCCTTTCAATTGGCTCGGTGATGGTCCTTTCCATTAGTGCAGGATCGATCGGCTGGTACTCCATTCTTGCGATGCTAGCTTTCGTGAATGCTTCCGTTACTTCATAAGACTTACGCTTGTGAGCAGAATCTATTAAATTACGAATTTCATGGGAGTGAATGTTTTGAAAAGTGAGCCTCCTTTCAAACACCTTATCCACTCGATAGCTGAACTGCGGGAAGTTGCAGGCGAACCAGGTGAATTAGCTAAGAATAAAGTGATTACTTACCTTGATCAAAACTGTGTGGAATATATTAATCATTCTCCGTTTTTAGTTCTTTCAACCGTGAATCAATTTGGTGAATGCGACGCTTCTCCTCGTGGCGATCAGCCGGGCTTTGTCCACGTTTTGGATTCCGCAAGGCTGATTATCCCTGAAAGAAAAGGCAATAGACGTATGGATTCGATACAAAATATATTATTGCAGCCATCCGTAGGTTTGCTTTTCATGATCCCTGGAACCGGTGAAACTTTACGAGTTAATGGAACAGCTTATATCACAAGAGACCCGGAACACCTTGAGAAGATGACTGTTCAAGGAAAAACACCATTGCTGGGAATAGGAGTAGAAGTGAAAGAGTGCTTTCTCCATTGTGCGAAAGCCTTTAAGCGTTCGAATCTATGGGATCCGGAGCACTGGCCGGAAACAGAGCACCTTCCATCTGCTGCAAAAATGATGGCCGCTCATGCTAATATGCAGGGGGTTACAGAAGAATCGGTCGGGAGAAATTTGAAGGAAAGTTACACGAAACGCCTGTATTAAAATGAGGTTTGAGTTTAGAAAGGTGGGGAGAGAGTGGGTACGGTCTTAGTTCTGCTTGCCTTAGCCATGATTAGTATAAGTAGTATTTCTTTAGGATTATTATTTGTTAAAGTAAGTCTCTCTTTTGGTTTAGCCATCAGTGCCAGTGTACCTTTCATCGTTGGTTTTTTATTTCAGACTACGTTAGTGTTTTATCTCATTCCCTTATTACCTCTGGTGACCTGGGTCGTACATATTGGAAGGGCCCATAGAGAGAAGCCATCATTCAAATAAATTTCCTTTCTGCAAAAGTCGTGAAAATTTCCCAGGAAATAATTCACTTCGACAATGACTTTCGGCGAGTCCGTGTAACCGATGAAGGGGATCAACCATTATTGTGTAACGAAAGGTAAGGTGCCAGTGAATAGAAGTAATTATCGTAGGAGAAATGTATGAAATTTGATGTTAGAGCAGAACGTTTATCAATGTTCGGTACCTTTGGTATTATTCTGATTTGGAATATATTGATTGATATTTTTGGGTTTTCCATACCCTCATTCACCATTACTTTATTAATTATTGTGGTATTCAGTGGGTTTCGATTTAAATTCGAAGTAGGTCACGAACAGTTGTTATACCGACTCCTATTCTTTAAAAAGACCATAAATGTAAGAAAGCTGGCGCCTGAGGATATATCTCAAATCACGTTTGTCCGGAAGATGTGGGTTCTAAAGGCTGTTATGATCAATGTTAAGAACGGAAAGAAAATTCGATTAATGGAACTCTATCCTTCCACAGCTTTTGATTATTTAACAGAGTTTGCTGATAAGCATGAGGTCGACTTACATAAAACAAGAGATTATTTGAGGTTAGAGAATAAAATGGATAAGTGATGGGGAGGCCGAATCATTTCTGTAGAAAAGGGGTAGGTTGATCATAAAAAGATCCCAATCATCAACCATTGGGATCCTGTTCATCCATTTTTTTCAGAGGAGATGCCTTCCACATTCACTTTAAAAGCTTTGGAAATTGAACCAAGGAATTCGCGATTTTTATTATACCAATCCAACCTTACATAAAAACTCTCTTTACGTTTGTCTTTACTAGCGCTATGGATCGTTATTTCATTGCCTTCTAGTCTTCCCCCTTCAATCGTTGTATCATAATACCTTGACAAATGAGTCTGAGATGGCTGTTTACCATCAATGTGCACCTGGATCGACTTACCATCTTTTACCTGCATAGGTTCCAAACCCTCTGTCATTTCCTTATGGTTCATCTCATCGATGGTGGCAGAATTCTTCGAACAGTCAGGGGCAAAACAACTGCGTATATCATTTGTTTCAATTTCTTCCCCTTCATATGTAAAGGTGACGCTCGGCCTTTCCTCTAATACCTCTTTACTTTCGTCTTGAGTTTCTTTAGAAGCGGAACCTGAATCAGAACTAGAAGTAGGTTTATCTGTTTCCCCAGGCTGACAGGCCGCTAATAGCAATAGTAGAACTATATAGACAAGCTTTCGCACAGTATTCCTCCTTTCCAAACCAAAACCTAATTTGATTCCTCGAATTATTTAGCCTTCCTTCGTATGTCTCAAACCATCTTATTTTATAATCTAAAAGGAAAAACACTGGATTCAAATATAAGGTATCGAATCCGGTGCTTTTGTGCTCAATACTTAGAGGTGATAGTGGTAAAGTAGATCTCATTACTTTAAATCTCCATACTCCGTCCCCCATACGTGCATCTCTTCAAGAATCGGCATCAGCGTCTTACCGAATTCTGTAATGGAGTACTCTACTTTGGGAGGAATGCTATTATATTGTTTTCGATGAATGAAGCCGTCCTCTTCCAGCTCTTTAAGCTGCTGACTTAAGACTTTATGCGAAACACCGGGAAGTAATCTTCTTAAGGCATTGTAACGAAGCGTTCCATCTACATTCAGGTGCCACAAAATAACAGTTTTCCACTTGCCTCCTATTTTTTTCAATGTATATTCAATCGAACATTTCAATTTACCGTCCTTATCCATTGGAGCATCCATTTTCTATACCGCCCTTCCTTACTTTTGAGTAAGTGTCTCACTAAAAAGTGCATACTTACATCCTCTATTACTAAAAATTATAATGGATGTTGTACAAAAAAAGAAATGAAGGGAACGATCGTATGCACACTTATCCAAGAGCATTTTCTCATATAGGATTATCCGTACCTAATCTGGATGAGGCGGTTCAGTTTTATACAGACGTATTTGGCTGGTATGTCATTATGGAACCTTCAGAGGTGAAGAATGATGATACGCCGATTGGACAAATGTGCCGTGATGTCTTTGGCAATGATTGGGAAGAATTTAGAATAGCCCATTTATCAACCGGAGACCGGATCGGTATCGAACTATTTGAATTTCCGGAAAACGAGCAGCCGGAAAATAACTTTGAATACTGGAAAACGGGTATCTTCCATTTCTGTATTCAGGATCCGGATATTGAAGGAATGGTTGAAAAAATAAAGCAGCATGGAGGAAAGCAGCGCATGCCGATCCGTGAATATTATCCTGGTGAAAAGCCATTTAAAATGGTTTATGTAGAAGATCCTTTTGGGAACATTTTCGAGATTTACACGCACAGTTATGAATTAACCTACTCAGAGGGTGCTTATTAAATAGGTAAGGGGCGAATCTTAATAAAGGGATTCGCTCTTTTTTTGAAAAACTTACTAATGAAAATGGGGTTGGATACTTGGGTGAAGTGGGGAGTCTACTGAAAAGTCGGGGGAATCCGTGAAAATTTGAAACAGTCTATTCCTATTATACGTATAATAAATCAGAGAGAAAGGTTTAGGAGAGGTGATCCTTATCAGTGAATGGAACATCCAATACAGCAACACGTCCATTTGGAAAAAGAAAGCCAGGGGAGCTTTGTTCAATTGGTTAGGGCAGGTAGTCGTTCTATTTTTTATTTTGTTCCGTAATGGCCGCGTGGAGGAATTCATGGTGTATCTAGTTGGAGTGTTAACCGTGATCAGTATGTGGCAGATGATCCATTACTTGAAAATGCCGGAGCGGGATTACATTCGTTTTGAAGAACAGGCCATCGATATCCGTCGCGGTATTGCTGATCCAAGATGGCGGGTAGACGATGAAGAAGTGAAGCGGGTCCAGCAGATTGGGGATGTGCTTACCATTCGGAAGGAAAGCGGAGAGGAGGAAGAGATTTATTTGGAAAACGTTAACGAAACTGATGCGGATAAAATCATTAAAGAACTTCGTAAACGGTACGGTGATCGGATGCATACAAAAGCTGACGAAGAATCCTAATCGACTCTAGACAACACCACCCGTCAAAAAACGGGTGGTGAAAAGAATTGATTACATTCCTATTAGAGATAGTAAGAAGGTCATCATACATACAACCATTAATAACCCCAGGCTGTACTTCAGTGTCATTTTAAACAACGTAGATTCCTGGCCTGTTTGTTTTACCGCCGCTGTTGCAATAGCGATGGACTGAGGGGAAATCAGTTTGGCCATAACCCCGCCGGCCGTATTAGCAGCAAGTAACAGTGCCGGATTTGCCATGATTTGATTCCCCGTGACCACCTGTAAGTGGCCGAATAACGCGTTATTACTGACCACAGACCCCGTTATGAACACACCGAGCCAGCCGAGAATAGGACTGAAGAGAGGAAATAGGGCGCCGGTTTTCGCTAAAGCCAGCCCAATGGCTGAACTCAACCCAGCGAAGTTGGATAAGTTCGCGAAGCCCATGACAAAACAAATGGTCAATACGGGTATCCATAAATCCTGGATGGTTATTTTTAAAGAGTTCATCCCCTGGGGCAGGGTGATTGCTGAACTGAATAATCCAGTAAGGAGAACAGCCACTAAAATCGCAGTCCCTGTCGCAGATATCAAGTCTAATTTAAAAAGGGCATCTAAAGCGACCGTGTCAGGTGCAATTGGCGGTGCTTTTAGGATTTCCTGATGGAGAAAAGGAACAGGAATAAAGGCCGTAGTTTTTTCTAAAAGCCCATCCTCGCTGAATAAAGCTTTAAAGGAAGGCAGGCTCCAGACGGTAATGGTAGCTGTAAGGATATAGAAAGGGGACCAAGCTTTAATGATTTCTTTAACGCTGTAGGACTCGCCCTGTTGAATATCCGGTGCGTTCTCCTCACGGTGAATGGTTTTCGGCTGCCATTTTCTAAGAAATAAAGCCAGTCCGGCCATACTTAATAATGCAGCGAGAATGTTCGCAAGCTCAGGTCCGAGGAAGAGAATGGTGAAAATCTGAGCCCCCGTATAAATCACGCTGACGACCAGCAGGGCAGGCAAGGTTTCTTTTATTCCTTTTACTCCGCTCAGAATGAACACGAGTAAAAATGGAATAGCGAAGGAAATCATCGGAAGAATGTAGGCGAGTGTTCTGGAAAGCTCCATTGTTTCCAAATTTCCCATCTGAGCGCCTACAATGACAGGAATTCCGATCGCGCCAAATGCGCCGGAAGCAGCGTTTGCGATCAGGCACAAAGCCGCTGCTTTCAACGGGCGGAATCCAAGCTCTACAAGAAGAGCGGCACTAATAGCAATCGGTACGCCGAATCCGGCAGCACCTTCGAGGAACGCATTAAAGCTGAATCCAATTAAAAGCAGCTGAAGACGCTGGTCCTGAGAGATGTTTGCAATGCTGGAACGAATCACCTTAAATTTCCCTGTGCGAACGGCGATCTTATACAGCCAGACCGCCATGATGACAATGTAACCGATCGGCCACAGTCCATTAGCTACGCCGTGCAGGGAGGCTGAAACAGCTTTTGTAATGGGCATGTCAAAGAATACAATGGATACGAGAATACTTAATGCAAGTGTGAGGAAAGCAGCTAAGATCCCCTTCATTCTAAAGCGTGTCAGTGCTAAAAAGAAGAAAAAGATGGGGATAGCTGCGATCAGCGCACTCACAAATACATTTCCAAACGGATCATACTGCTGTAACCACATGGACGATCAACTCTTTTCTTGAGAATAATCTAGGTTGTTGGCTGGTTTTCAAAGTTGGCGCCCAGGATATCTTTAAGGACGTTCACACTATGGTCGAACTGCTGTTGTTCTTTTTCATTCAAGCTGACTTCTACAACATTTCGAATGCCAGTGCGGTTTACTACGGCTGGTACTCCAATATAAACGTCTTCAGCATTGTACTCTCCGTTTAAATGAGCACTTACAGTTAGAATACTGTTTTCATTATTTAGAATAGCTTTTGAAATACGAGTCAGTCCCATGGCAATCCCGTAATACGTTGCGCCTTTCTTCTCGATGATATGGTAAGCTGCATCACGTACATTAGTGAAAATCTCATCAAGGTCTTCCATGTCATATTCGTGATGACGTTCCATTAATTCAAATACGGGTACCCCGCCGATAGAAGCATGGCTCCATACTGGAAGCTCGGTATCTCCATGCTCTCCAATGATATTGGCGTGAACGTTAGAAGGAGCTACATCAAAATATTCTCCTAATAGAAAACGGAATCGGCCGGAATCCAGTATCGTTCCACTTCCGATGACGCGTTCTTTCGGAAGTCCACTGAATTTCCAAGTCGCATAAGTTAAAATATCCACTGGGTTCGTAGCAACTAAGAAGATTCCGTTGAAGCCGCTCGCCATGACATCATCGACGATGCCTTTAAAAATAGTCAGGTTCTTTTTCACAAGATCCAATCGAGTTTCTCCAGGTTTCTGGTTCGCCCCTGCACAGATGCAAACAATGTCAGCATCTTTACAGTCTTCATACTGACCGTACCAAGTTTTTGTTGGATTTGGAGCGAAGACCTTACCGTGGTTTAAGTCCATGGCATCTCCCATTGCTTTATCTTCATTCAAATCGATGATGACGAATTCTTCCGTAACGGATTGGTTCAGCATAGCAAATGCATAGCTGCTTCCTACGGATCCTGCTCCAATAAGTGCCACTCGGTTTACTCGTTCTCTAGTCATATGAATTCCTCCTAAATGGTATCTGTGAATGATTGTGAAATATATCACATGTTTATTGTGCAACATTCTGGTTATTGAATCAATAGGTTTTGTGAATATTTTCACAAAGTAATCCTGTTTGTAAAATGCAAGCGTTTTCTTGTTCACATATTGTTCAAAATATATTCTGAACTTGGTAAACTTGGATTTAAAAGAAATGGAAACACGTCTATATAATGAATTTATTTTTGAATACTTTGTTCTTTTTGCAACCATTGTGGAATCTAATCGTAAAGAAAGAATGGAAAGATCGTAAGTGAATGAGCAAGGTTATAAAAGCTATGAAATGAGGGGGCGGAGCAATTGGATTTTTTCTTCTACATTACGATCATCGTTGGTTTTTCTCTTATCTATTATGGATATGGCAAAAAAATAGATAATGACCTTAAAAAGAAAGAACTGGAAATTGAAGAGAAAAAGATAGAGCTGGAAATAAAGAGGTTAGATCATAAGGATGGCGAAAAGGAGAAGGAAGAGCAGTAATGTTTCTGAATAGTGAACGATGACTTTTAGGGAGGTGATTTTTTTGAAAACCTATGTGATCTTGTTTATGGTTGTTTTTCTAATGCATGGAATGACCCTGGTAAACGTTACGTTTTTTGACGGCAATTGGAATGGAATTGTTTTAATGCTTTCCAATCTATTATTTCTAGTTGCCTGCGTCTATTTTGGAACAGAGTTTCGGGCACGTAGAAGAGTTAAGAGTTAGTCCGGGGGGATTAGAGAGATTCTAAAGGAAGTGATTTTACCGCCGGAAACCTTTTGTGACTGGCTGATCTTGATCTGTAAACAGGGAGTATGGCGCGTACACTTTTGGATAAATAAAACCCACAGATGAAGAACACCTGTGAGTGAATCGTTTCATGATTCTGTTTCTACCGTATCTAACCAATTAATGATTTGCGAGGAAATCTCGTGGTTGTTTTTGTCGATCATCATTAAGTGCGAGTTTCCGTTAATCCCTTCTTCTGTTAGCTGGATCACTTCGCCTGTGCCGCCGTTTTCATTTACCATGTTAACGGTTGCTTGTACAGCTTCCAGGCGACTTACCTGGTTGCGTGATTCAAGGTAATCTCCGTAAACGCCAAGGTATGGAATCTCCGCGAACGTTTCTTTTATTTCCTGCTCGTCTGTTGGAGACCCTACAGGTTCGATGGCGATGATCCCTTTCACTAAGTCTGGACGCTGACGAGTCACTTCATAGCCAATTTCGCCTCCCATAGAATGTACCATCAATATGGCTGGACCTTTATCCTCTAATAAAGAAATCATGTTATCTACCTCTTGCTGACTGACTCGAGAAGCGCCTCCTCCGCCAGCTTTTCCACCGGATTCAGTTCCGCCTCCGGCTTGTCCTTGCCCTTGTCCGCGCTGGGTATCTGCATCGCTGTCCTGGCCTCCACGCGCATTTCCGCTGCCGCCAGTTGAACTTGAGCCGCCCCCAGCAGTTACTTGCATAGGAATCCCCGCGTAGAATTGGTCAAAGGCTTCTGACGGAAACTGTCCGTCTTCGTAAGGTTCATTTGGAGCGGAGCCTAAGCCCCAGCGCTTCCAAATTGACTGAGAATCCCATTTGGACATCGGGGAACTTGCCTCAGATTCAGAAAGACCGGCACTAGCAAGGTCTGACGTATCTACGGTATAGACCGGATAACCGGCTTGTGCAAAATCATATGCCCAACCATTACGAGAGTCGGGGGTACTTTCATAAATGTCAGCCCCTAGTCCAAGACCAGGCACCATGATAACTGGTGTACTGTTCGATTCATAAGGGATGAACGAATGAATCAGAGACTGAGTATCCTGGGAATCTCCTACATAAAAATCATCCATTGTCTCAAGCGTAACGCTGCTTTCTTCATCCTCTGCACCGGAAGCGTCAGAAGAATCGCTCGTAGCGGTGGGACTGCTCTCCTCTGTCGTTTGGCTGTCTTCTGCCGTCTCGTCTTCCTTGCTTGTATCGGTACAAGCACCTAGTACAAGAAGGGCGGTCATGAGTGCCAAGCTGAGTGATATTTTTTTCATAAAGATCGAAAACTCCAATGCTATTTAGTATGTATTGGATCGCGTCCAACAACTTCATTATGGCACAGGGAGTGTGGTGAAAATTTGGGGATTGTGTGTAATAAATGTGTAATTTTATTGTAATCATTACTTTTTTAATATCAGCTCTGCAGGAGTCAGGAACAGAAGTGTTTATCTTGAATTTTTCATTTCCATTTCAGCCATTTTAAAGATCATTTCCTGATAGTCCTTTTCAAATAAAAATAAATGACCTTGTCCTTCAAGGGGGTGAAATACAGCATTCGGAATATGATCCGCAAGATGTTCTCCGTAAGAAAAAGGCACCAATCTGTCTTCTGTTCCATGAAAAATATGGATTCTCCCCGAGATATTTTTAAGCTTCACACCCCAATCCACATAGTGGACAGCCGCGTCGATCGCAACACCCTTTCCGCCCTGTCTGAAAGCCTCTTTCTGTTCAGCTATAAAGCGTTCTTGAAAATGCGGATCTTGCGCAATTTTTTTGTCCGTTGCACTGACCGTCTTCAAGAGACTGTTGATGGTCAGTTTTGGGAACATCTTCATGGCGATCCCCATCCCTTTAAATAACAAGCGGAAAAGTAGAGGGGATTTCTCAGCCAATTTGATAGACAATCGGTCTGCAGGTGCTTCCAGTCTCTCAGCAGCCCCGGGCATTTCAGCGAAATTCGTGTATCCTGCAAAAGCAAAGTTAAAGGTTAAACGGTCTGCTAATGAGTAGCTGCAGACAGTCGTGTGGGCTCCTCCACTGGAGGTACCCATCGCACCGAATGTATCAATTCCAAGAGTATCCGCAAGCTCTCTGATATCTTCCGGGTAATCAAGCAGTGCTCGATTTTCTTTAATCGTCGAACCCCCCATTCCAGGACGATCCATCGCAATGATCCGGAATCCGAATTTCTTTGCTGTACTGTCCAGGGAGAGGGCTTCTATCCTTGATCCGGGTCCTCCGTGAGCATAGAAGATCGGATAGCCAGAGAGATCTCCAAACTCGCAGTAGGCGAGTGTGCGGGCATCTTTTGTTTGTATCGTATTGGTTTGAACTTCTGTCATCGTGAACCCCTCTTTTCTTTGCACTTCCTAAAAAACCTTTTATTCTCCCGTGGCTATTACGTACTTCTTCGATAATCCGTTATATTCTACTATGATGACAGGCGATTTCTCTTCAGTCGCAAAGATATCGGCCCCCATGGGTGCTTTCGTGGCCATTCCTTTTCTTACTTCGCCTAATCTTTTCCCTTTTTGATATCCTTTTTCTTTTACCCATTCAGCTCCATGAGTATAAACTTCGCCATCTTCCAACTCTATTAAATCAGCGTCCGGGTTCAGTTTTAATACTTGGCTCCTTGATAGAAGTCCACCTTCATTAGCGCCTGGATAACAACCAGCTACTATGAGAAGCAGGATAAAGCAATACGTAAAATGTTTCATGATTTACCTCCTGTGCCAGGCTGCAGTGAGTCTCACTCACGTATAGTTCTCTTCTCTCATAACTATAACATTGGACTCGTTGTGGTAGATTAGTACGTTTTTAAAAAGAACTGCGTAGTAAGACCGGTGGAATACTTGTAACGGTGCAAATAGTATCGTAAGTTTTTAGTATTCTAATATAACCTGTTTATCCTTATAGATCTAACTAGTACCTCTATTAATGGTGTTTTTACTAGGGGTGATCTAGTGTTTTGGTGAATTAATATATCTAAATAATATATAAGAAAAGTTTCGGGTGGTTTTGCTAAGGGTAACGGTCTCCATATTAGTCATTTTCTTTCAGGGAGGAGGAGAGAATTGTGAGGAAAATGGAGATCGAAATTCCTGCGATATCTATCATAGGGTTACTTGCTTTATCCGTTATCTTCGGATGGTTCCGGTATGGCTATGGTTTATTAGTGCCCGAATTTAAGCAGGCTTTTGGTGTGTCCGCTTCTACTTTGGGAGTCATCTCAAGCCTGTCTTTCGTTTCCTTTTTAGCAGGGGTGGTGGCCGTATTAATGGTAGTTTCTAAATTTGGTTCGCGCCCGGTTATTCTTATCGGGATCTTTGCTGCATCAACAGGTTTATTAATGGCTTCCCTCACTTCAAATCCACTTATTTTTACAGTGGGGTGTGTGGTGGCCGGCTTGAGTCCCGGTTTAACATGGTCTTCTTTTTCTGAGAACGTGAATCAGCACGTTAAGAAAACGGTCCAGGAGCGGTCGCTTGCGGTAATTAGTACCGGTTCGACTCTGGGGTTAATCGTAATCTCCACAAGCTATCTGTTCCTGGATGGACAGTGGAGAATCATTTGGATCACAGGAAGTGTCATAGGCTTCTTGATTTTTATATGGGCTTTTCGTTCCATTCCATCCTCCAATCATGATAAAGGCGGTGGAAAAGGAGTTAAAATTAACAAGCGATCCTTTCTCACGAAAAACGCGAGACCGCTGTATGTAGCGTCCTTATTGTTTGGGATTACGGAATCGACTTATTGGACGTATGCCGCTGACTTTGTGAAGGAAAATTTCTTCGTGGATAATTCGAACGCCATCTTTTTCTTAATTACGGGTCTTGGAGGAATTGCAGGCTTATGGGCTGGCGATTTAATTAACAAATTAGGTCATAAAATCTGCTTCGCCGTTACGATTCTACTCTACTCGATCAGTATGGTGGTTCTGTTCATCTCGCAATCCTGGTTGTTTGTCGGAATGTCAGGACTGCTATTCGGAAGCACGTTTATGCTTTATGCTGCTTACCTGCCAATCTGGAGTGCCAAAGTATTTCCTGATACACCTGAGAAAGGCTTCAGTGTAAGCGTCATTCTATTAAACATCGGGGCGATTATAGGTCCTGCCGTTTTTGGTGGAGTGTTAAAATTCGCCGGATACGAGTGGGTGTTTCTAATCATTGGATTGATTGCCTGCCTGAAAGTATTAGTCATGCCTAGCACAAGAGAGGCATAAAAGGAGTAATGGAAAAATCCGCCACCTCAGGTCATCCATAATCTGGATGACCTGAGGTGGGTTTTTTTGGCAGCGGAGAAGAAGGGTTTTATTCTATGTTTATCGAAAATTGAACGTAATGATCGTGTTGTATAGTTCATAGAACAAGAAACGAAGGGGATCATTTATGACTAATTATTTGATTAATCAAATAAGAGAACTGGAGGAAGCGCACTTAAATCTTAAGGTAAGAGAATCTCCTGAAGAACTCGATAAGATATTGGCAGATGATTTCTGGGAGATCGGCAGTTCAGGCATCATCTATGATAAGAAAGAATGTCTGGAACTTGGAGTCGTATTATCGCAGATGAACTTATATAACTATAAGATTGAAAGGTTAGCTGAAGGTGTTGTGCTCGCCACTTACTTTATTGAAGATCAAACGAGGAATAGACATACCCTGAGGAGTTCTATTTGGAAGTTCATAGATAACAGATGGCAGTTGTATTTTCATCAGGGAACGATAACGCAATTACAATTGAAAGATGTAACGTGATCCGATCCTAAGCTTTGAAAGGAGAGGAAGACAGCTATGCTTGAATACTTTGTTTTACTTCCATTGATGGTGGTCGTTTTTTATTCCTTATATATGGCGGCGGTATTTCCGAACTTCATCACATATGCAAGTTACGCTTATTTCCTGATTCTTACACTGATTTTTGTGATTCTCAGGGAAAGAATTAAATCCAACTATGCCTTAGAGTCCGCAGCCTATTGGGAAAAGAACTCGGTGTTAGTAGATACGATGATGTGGCTCTATTTAATTCCCGGGTTTGTGATTATCATATTTGCTCTGATCTATTGGTTTAAAGGGAGGGAAGGCAGAAGGTACAAGCAAATCGTTGCGAGTGTCATAGGTTTAATTCTTTTCTTCATTTATAATTATGCCATATTCGAATTGTTCTTAGGTTACAGCCGGTAATGGGTATTACATGGTGGAAGTGAAATGAAGGTAATGTTTCATAGGAGGCAATTATCATGATTAGGGCTATTATTTTTGATTTAGATGGAACGTTATTGAACCGGGATGAGTCATTGAAGATCTTTATATCCAAACAGCACGAGCGATTGGAAAAGTGGCTGGGACATGTTCCTAAAGAAGAGTACATACGGAGATTTATTGAACTGGATGATCACGGATATGTGTGGAAAGATGAGGTATTTGAACAACTAATGAAAGAATTTGAAATTGAAGGGATTTCTGTTCAAGAGTTACTCGAAGATTACTTAAGCTTCTTTAAGGACAGTTGTGTGCCATTTCCTGATCTCTTAGAAACATTAGATGAACTAAAGCAAAACCATTTCCTCATTGGAATGATTACCAATGGAAAAGGGCAGTTTCAAATGGATAACATCAGAGCGTTGGAAATAGATCGATATATAGATACCATTCTTATATCGGATTGGGAAGGGATTAAAAAACCTGATCCCATCATTTTTAGGAGAGCAGCAGAGAGGCTTAAGATATCACCGGAAGATTGTGTGTTTATAGGTGATCACCCAGAAAAAGACGTGAAAGCAGCTCAGGAAGTTGGGATGAGAGGAATTTGGATAAGGAACAATCAATGGAATGGCGCAGAGGCGGATGATGTGATTGATGATTTAGCAGAGATCCCTGATATCATACTGCATCCTTAGGCATAAACTGTGCTTCCAGTGAAAATGAAAAAATCCACCCCGGATCGATCAGGGGTGGATTTCATAAAATAATCTAAACTCACAAACTTCTTATTTACTTCTGGTATCACCCAGCATCTGGTCCACGTAGCCCCGAATAACCGGACTATTTATCGTCGTCAGATAACTAAGCATCCATTTAATGGCTTTTTTATTTGGAGAGGTGGTATTAACCTCTTCTTCTACAGAATCCAGAGTAGAGAGAAGCTTATGCTGATTCTCTTCACTGAGATTAAGGTGAGGGACCATTTCTCTTAGCTGCTTAATGCTTAACCTTGTCAAATTGTAATTCTGGTTGTCTTCATCTGTTGGACTCATATTAGCCCAGGTCAGAATCGGAGCCTGGCTGCTCTGGTTCAACTGAGTCATATACCCATCCAGACACTCCATTAAGAATGAAGTAACGTGAGAGGAGTCAACATTTGACTCCATCACCATGAATTGTTTTACATATTCCTTGGTCAAACCATTCAGCATAACGGCTGCATCCATTGAATAGGATTTATCCGCTTGATCATAGACACTAGCGACCAGCAATTGTTGATGATCAATCAAGGATTTATCGCTGAATGTCGCAAGGGCCATATTTACAGCCTCAGCATCAGCAGGTTGATGGACCATTTTACGTAACCACAGACCTCGTCTAATACGGGCCTCAATCTGGTAATAGATCTTTTCAGACGGTGTCAGCTTGTCGTCCGTATTGATCTTTGCAAACTCCTGATCCAGATCTTTCTGACTATGGTCAATCAAGCCGGAAAGTAAACTAAACTTGGTCGTATAGTAACCGTTCAGTTCTTGTTCTTTCATTTCATTCTTCTGAGCTACTTCGGCCATGCTGGCAGATGTGTATCCTTTTTGGATAAAAATATCTTCAGCATTGCTTAAGATATGGCTTTGAGATGCTCTATTCTTATGATCTGTGGCAGCCAGTTCATCCTTATAAATGCTGTCACGGTCAAAAGAAGGAGAGGTCTTTTCCGTTTTGCTTTCTACTTTCGTTCGTTTCTTTCTGCCGATTTTAGAAAGCAGTTCATACACTACAGGTACAATTAACAGGGTCAGCAGCGTCGAACTTGCGAGCCCGCCGATAACCGTTAATCCGAGACCTTTACTAATAATTGATCCGCCTTCTAATCCTAAAGCAAGCGGCAGTAACGCACCGATGGTCGCAAGGGCAGTCATAAGGATCGGACGTAATCGGGTCGTTCCCGCATCAAGAAGCGCTTCACGAGTTGTAAATCCTTCTTTCTCACGCTGGATGACCCGATCGATTAATACGATTCCGTTTGTAACGACAATTCCGATCAGCATAAGTCCACCAATCATCGCTGAGATACTCAACGTTTCGCCGCCGATCAGCAGCCCGAGTACTGCGCCGATAATTGTAAATGGCAGGGCAAATAGAATCGAAAATGGTGCCAAAGCTCCGCCAAAGAAGATCACGAGTACCAAATACACGATGGCAATCGCTGCGATCATGGCAAGACCCAGCTGACTGAAGGATTCATTAATATCCTCGGTCACGCCTCCAATAGAAATATCAACGGAGGCAGGGTAGTCAATGTTATCAATCTCTTCCTGCACGTCGGCAGAGATCGAGCCAATGTCATCAGAAGAAGATGTCGCGCTTACACTCGCATAGACCTGACCGCCTTGTCGGCTGATCGTATCTTCTGTAGTGCCTTCTTCCACTTCTGCAATATCATCGACCTGCACAGTCTGGCCTAGCGGCGTCTGAATTTCTTCATTCGTCAATTCATCAATGCTTTCATAGCTGTCGTTCTCAATTTCAAGATATACCTGTAGTTCTTCGCCGTCCTGCTGCACGGTGGTAACTTCCGGACGTTCGCGGTTCGGACTCAGTGTCTGACCAACCTGACCTGCTGTGAGTCCGAGACTGCTCAGTTCACTAGGATTCGCTACCAGCGTGTACTCTTCATAGGACTCAGACAGGCTTGATTCGGCGTCTGACAGGTCTTCCTGGTCGTTTAGAATCTGCGTCACTTCTTCTACATAAGGTTTGATTTCCTCGGTAGAATCCCCGAATACCTGTACTTGAATGTCACTGCTGGAACCGGTAGAAGAGAAGTCCTGGTTACTCCAGTCTCCACGATCGGTCATTTCCTTTAGATCATCCATAACCTGCTGTTTCTCATCAGAAAAGTTCTCCGTATCTTCGTTGTACTCTACGAAAAATGCTGCCTGATTAGAGGCACCAGGGTTCATTGGTTTTTCCCCGCCTACGGAATATTGAATGTTTTCGACGTCTTGACGGTCAGCGAAATATTGATAGGCATCTTCCGCAATCCCTTCCACATCTTCAACGGTCTGGCCAGGGGCCGGACTGTACGTTGGCATGACCATTTTCTCTTCTTCAGAAGGGAGGAAGCTTACCCCTACCAGTGGAATTAAGGCAATACTTCCAGCAAGGATCGCGACAGCGGCCAGGGAAGTAATGATTTTGTGATTTAATACACTGTTTAGAACTTTCTTATAGCCTTTGGCCATTCTTCCAGGACCTTCTTTATGACTCTTAACGGCCTGCTTTTTATTTAATAGACTGTGAGACAGCATTGGCACAATGGTGATCGCAACCACCAGGGAGGCAAGCAAGGCAAATACAACCGTTAAGGCAAAGGGAAGAAAGATTTGGCCGACGACGCCTTCAACTAATCCTAATGGCAGGAAGACGGCAATCGTTACGATCGTAGATGAAAGGATCGGCATAAACATTTCCTTCGTAGCGGATCGTATCAGGTCTTTACCTTCCAGTTTCTCATCAGTCAGCGACATTCGCCGGTAAATATTCTCGACAACTACAATGGAGTCATCGACCACTCTCCCTATAGCTACCGTCATCGCCCCAAGGGTCATAATGTTTAACGTAATGCCCATTTGGTTTAATACAATAAGAGCGATAAACAGAGATAGTGGAATGGAGATAACTGAGATAATCGTAGTTCGGAAGTTTCTTAAGAACAATAGAATAACAGCTACTGCAAATAATCCTCCAAAGAGGGCTTTATTTAACATCGTGCTGACGGATTCTTCAATCGGTTCACCCTGATCAAAGGAGTAAACGAATTCTATTCCATTGATGTCTTCTTCAAACTCGGAAGCTTGATCTTTCACTAGGTTAACCACGTCAACCGTGTTCGCTTCCTGAGATTTAACAATCTGTATCGAGATGGACTCTTCTCCATTTGTTCTGGAAATGGAATCCGTCTGGGCTACAATCTCAAGATTGGCCACTTCGGAGAGTGGAACCGTAGGGATACTCTCTGGAGCTGATTGGCCTGAACCTTGCTGACCGGCTCCCTGTCCATTCTGGGAAGGGGTAAGCGGGATTTCAAGATTCTTCAAGTCTTCCAGATTCGTAACGTTTCCATCCATAACGACCGATTTTTTCGTGTCATCGAACGTGTATAAGCCTAATGGGAAAGCAACATCGGCGCCCTGAATATAATTGGTCACGGTTTCCTGATCCAGCCCGTTTTCCTGTAGGGCTTCTTCATCAAAGTTCATTTGAACTTCCTGGACCTGCTGACCGGAAACTTGAACATCAGCAACTCCTTCCAATCCCTCAAGCTCTGGAACGATGGTATCGTTAACGGTGGCCGTTAAATCTTCTAAACTACCATTTTCGTTAAGCACGCTCATACTGATAACGGGAAATGCATTGAAGTTCACCCGGGATACTTCGGGTTCCTGAGCGGATTCGGGAAGCGTGAAGGAATCCACTGCTTCCTGCAGTTCGTCCTCAGCTTCATCTAAATCTTTACTGTAGCTGTATTCAAGCTGTAAACTTGAAGCATTCTGGAAGGAAGATGAACTGACGGTCTTGACCCCGTTCAGATTTTCTACCTGCTGCTCCAGCGGTTCTGAAATTTCATCTGCCACCTCTTCCGGAGTTGCTCCCGGATACGTAGTGGTTACGGTAACAATTGGTGGATCAATGTCTGGAATGGTTTCCAGTTTCATGTTCAATCCCGAATACAAGCCCGCTGCTGTTATAATGATTGTAATTAACCAGACAGCGAATTTGTTGTTCATGGAAAAATTTATAATCTGCTTCATTTGTTCCTCTCCTTTCAATTTGACCGCTTAGTCAACCTGTTCTAAAATATACATGACCGACTGGTCATAAGTCAAGAATCAAACTCTGAATGTAAAGAAAGGGTTACGATCAATATGGATCCAAAGAAAAAGAATATTATAGAGCAAGCGATCAAGCTATTTGCAAGAAAAGGTTTCAGTTCTACTTCCGTGCAGGAAATTGCTAAAGAATGCAATATTTCCAAAGGTGCTTTTTATCTTCATTTCAAGTCTAAAGATGAGTTGTTATATGAATTGTTTGAGCATTACTGGAGAAGAATGCAGCGGAGGGTTAATGAAGTTTCTTCCGAGCCTCTTGAACCACGAGAAAAGTTTGCCCAACAGCTGAAAATTACAATCGAGGAAGTGGCGAATCACAGGGAATTTATTATTATGCAAATCCGTGAACAAGTTATTCCTTTTAATGAAAATATCGAGCAGCTTATTAAAAAGATGCGCTACCATTCGTATTTGTTTTATAAAAATCATTTGATTTCCCTCTATGGAAAAGAGGCGGAGGCTTATGCCTGGGAAGGAAGCTTAATTACTCAGAGCTTAGTCAGTAATTATATTGATTTAATCATCGTGGATAACGTGGAGTTTAACTTTCTAGAAGTAGCGGACTCTATTGTCTCGAAGGTGGATTACATGATGAAGGGGATTATGGAAAATAAGGATACTCCCGTTATCACGGAGGAAATCATCGAGCAGATGACTCCTGATGACTTCAATCTCTCACAACTGGATGAAGTGATCCGGGAGTTAAAAGAAGTCACGGTGTCAGAAGTAGATCAGGGTATTAAAGATACTGCTGAAGTCCTCGTTCTTGAATTGGAACGCCCTTCTCCGCGTGTAGCAGTGGTCAAAGGAATGGCGTCTAATCTTGAAAAACATGAAGAGTATTTAGATTTAGCATCTAAACTAAGAGCGTATTTTATTTAAAACAGTGATCACACTAAAGGACAGTTGAAGACTCAGTTTCGAGATATCTTTGGTCCGTTACTTATTATAGAGGAGGGATGGCTGCGGAAACAACTCGTCTTGTTCCATCACCCAGACACTCGAGACATAAGCCGATCATCAACGGATTGAAAAACCGCCATCCTTTTGATGATCGGCTTATGCTGGTCGTGTCTTTCGGGGTGATTCCACATTTGAACAATTTCCTGCGGCCCTACACGATGTAGGGTCGATCGACGTTGCCACAGGACGTGGCGACTTTAGTCGATCCTCCTTTTACTAGGAGCCTCCTCGGTCGCTGTCACTCCCTGTGGGGTCTCGCCTAGATCCTTCTCCCGCAGGACCAAATTCTTACAAAAGTCTCGAAATCAAGTCTTCAACAAACTTTAGCTTATCTGAAATATTCAACACTGAGGATTAACAGAGTTATTTGTAATTCAAGAAGGGCTCGCTCATTGTCTGGATGTTCCATTGGTCTTTCTATCGATATGACCATCAAGTCAAAGTTAGAAGAATAAAAACATTATCCTGTTTTATCCATTGACTATCCGGTCATTTCCGTTTATGTTAGTAGTGTAATTGAATAGTTTCCTAATAAGGGGAGTAGCTTTTACAGCAAAGTCGTCAATCCAGAGTGGGACTCACTCTCGGCTTTGTTGGCAGTGAGTGCTGTTAGCAAGACCTTACCGTCGAGGTAGAGGTCTTTTTTGTATTGAGTGACCTATACATCGTGTAGGTCACTTTTTTTATAGATAAAGAGGAAAAATGAATAAAACCATATCATGATGCCACTCAAAAGGGAGTGAATAGAGCAATGTCTAAAACTTTTAATAGGAGCATCCAAAAATTAAAAGATGAAGGCGTAAATATTGAAGTAACGCCAATGAAGAAGAAAGAGTGGAAGACTATGTTTTCTGGTAGGAAGGAACGTCCCTTTATTTATTTTAAGCCAAGCAGATATCGGGAGACTTAATCAAAGAATGAGCCAAATTAACTGGCCTGTCAGACATCTGTAACAAGGATTTTTGGTTTGAAAAAGAGAATAGGGATAAAGAGGAGAAGAGAGGCTGAGCTTGAAAGAACGGAGTGATTGAGCTTTGCAGTTCGAAGAAATAAATATAAGCAGGCATAAGGAAATGATCATAGAGTTTCGAAAAGATTCATTCAAAGCAAGCTTTGGCGATTTATCAAATTTTGGAGAAGAGGAAGATTATCTCCGCTGGATACAATCTAAAATCACTGCTTTCCCCGAAGGCTTCGTTTTAGTAAAAGAAGATGGTCATTATATCGGTCAGTTAGAGTTGTCTATTACTGCATATGAAGGAAGACTGATAGGCTACGTCCATTTATTTTACTTGATACCTGAGAAGCGCGGATTGGGTAAAGGAAAAGAATTAGACCATTATGCGGTTCAGTTTTTCAAAAAACATCTTGTAAACGAGTATCATTTAAGGGTAGCACCGGAAAATACTTCTGCCCTTGGCTTTTACCGAAAGCTCGGGATGGAGGAAATAGGTAGGGAAGTTGAGGGAAGAGTGATTCGAATGAAAAGGAGTATGCCGGATGATAGATTTCAGTAAAAAACCTCGTATTATAGGAGAAAAGGTTATTCTGAGACCTTTTCAAAAGGGAGACCTTCCCTATATAGAAGAATGTATTAACGACCCGGAAGTTCAAAAACTGACAGGAAGCACTTCCCCTATAAATAAAGAAAAGCTGAAGGAATGGTATTCGACAAGAAATGAGCAGCCTGATCGTCTGGATCTCGCTATCGTAGACCGGAGTCAGGGAGTGCTGGTAGGGGAATCAGTGATTAATCTGTACGATGAAGGAAGCCACAGCATGAATTTCAGGACGCTGATCGGTCCAGGGGGAAGGGACCGCGGTTTAGGGACAGAAGCGACAGGGCTTATCATTGATTACGTATTTCAGCATACGGACCTGCATGAGTTGACCCTTAGTGTTTTTGAATTTAATCCTCGCGCCAGAAAAGTTTATGAAAGGCTAGGGTTTGTGGAATATAGTATAGATCAAGATGATCTTGAATTTGAAGGAGAAGGGATAGACTCTATCAATATGAAACTGACCAGGCAGGCCTGGAAGGATAGAAATACCGAGAATCCTTAATTGGAAGGAGTCGGAACAAATCGATCAATAAAAGCCGTTTTTATACTGGATAAATAGATAGTTGAATGGAGGATATCATGAAACAAATGGCGGGCAGTCTAGCTCAAATTTTTTTAGGAATATGTATTTTAGCAGGATCCTGGATGATCGCCGATGCGTTAAAAGAAAGCAATCGCGCCGAGCCTGCGGTGGAACAGGTACAAGTGAAGCCACAGGTGAAAGATCAATTAATGACCCACCTGGAATTACAAGAATACTTAGGTATTAAGCAGGAACAATTAGAAAAGATCCTGCCGCAAAAGGATGGAAACGTCACGAAGAGCCAGATTCCCTACATACAGATTGGCTATGAATACTACTTTCCGGTCAAAGCGGTAGATCAATGGCTGGAGGAAACGGAAGCTGCCAGTTTTGATAAAGGTACATAAAATTCCCAATAAATTGTTTGTAGAATTTGTTAATATCCAAATGTAAAGAGTGGAGGAATGAGATAGATGCCTGTATGCAAAAACTGTAAAGAAGAATGGAGATGGATCGAAACGATAAAAAAATCCCTTACCTTAGCTACAGGCATGACTTGTCCTTACTGTGGCAAGAAGCAATACCTGACGGCTGCCTGCAGAAAGAAAAGCAGCCTAAGTATTCTTCTTATTCCTCTCGTCATGTTGATAGCCATCTTGTTCGATAACTCTTCCCCGTTCTTTTTATTTTTCTTAATAGGAACGGGAGTCCTTGTGGTGTGCATACAGCCGTTCATTATGGAATTATCCGATGATGAGGAGCCACTCTGGTAATGGGGCCAGGTTATGAAAAGAGAGAGGAGATTTATGTATGAAAGAAACCGATTTTTCTCGTATTGCTGATCATTATGATCACAACCGTTATCGAATTGATGAATTAGAGAAGGACACGACCTTAATGGCTTATATGAAGGAACATAAGAAAGAGAATTTCGAAGTACTCGATTTATCATGCGGAACAGGTCTTTACCTTGCTAAGCAAGTTCCGTTATTCCATGATTCACACGTTCGGTGGACTGGATTGGATGCGTCGGAAGCCATGCTTGAAAGAGCGAAAGAAAAGCTTGAATCCATTCAGTTGGTTCATGGTTATGCTGAAAATATGCCATTTGAGTCAGCCCAATTTGACTACATAATGAATAATTATTCGTTCCATCATTATATGGAAAAAGAAAAAGCTATAGATGAGATCACCCGTGTTCTACGTGTCAATGGACTGTATAAGATGCATAATATTGCTATTCACACCATGCCAAAATGGTGGGTATATCACTATTTTCCTGAAGCTTATGAAGAGGATGTACAAAGATTCTGGCATCATGAGGTGATTTATGAAGCCCTTACGAAAGCAGGTCTTGAAGTGCAGTTGCACGTGGACTATCGCCGTGAGGAGGTCGCGGTGGCGGACTATCTTCCGTATGCAGTAAACCGGGATATTTCCGTACTCACGTTAATCAGTGACGAAGCATATGAGAAAGGACTGAACAAAATGCAGCAGGAGGTAGAGAAAGATCCTTTCCTAACCATTCCTCATGAATTTGCCGAGCTTTACCTCACTGCAAAAAAATAAGCCTCATTTTAGAATAATTACGAATGGAGATAATGCAGGAGGGTTGGTCCTTTCTTAAGCGCCTCAAAGGGAAGGGATCCTTGTCATTAGGCCACACCATCCGCGTTAAAAAACGGAGTATCCCTCTTCTGTTCCTGCATTCTTCCTTCATTAAAATCCTTTACCACTACGTCAATCTATAAACCGGCGATGCCCTTTATTTCATAATTGGAAGGTTGGTATAGCCGATAACTATGGGATAGCGTATTAGTTTGCTTAGAATCACGACGGTTTCCATTCACAAAACGAAATTTCTGTTGACTGTGTGGTGTACCCCATAGTTTAAGCTAAAAGAGAAGAGGAGGCGTCCTCATGTATAAAGTCAGCGAGTTTTCAGCTTTAACAGGATTAAGCAAAGAAACATTACGTTACTATGCCGAAGTCGAGCTTTTAGAACCTGTCTTTACCGATCCATCCAACCAATACCGATACTACGACGACGGATCCTACCTGCTCGCATTATTGTTGGGGAAGCTGCGTGGCTTCGGCTTGAGCATTCAGGAAATGAAGACCGTTATGAATGATCAATCCTTTAACAATCTGGAAAAGTTATTGCTGGATAAAAGGAAAAATATTGAGGCTGAGATTGAAGAATTGCGTGCGAAGATAGAAGATATTAATGAGTTTATCGAGTCTGGAAAGGAGTCGGATGAATAATGGAATGGAAAGAGGAGCGCATCATTGACGCGAATATTGAAACCGTATGGACCTTGTTTCAGGAAGAGAACATGCCGCTCATTATGCCGAAAGTAATTGAGAACGAACCGGTGCACATAGAAGAGGGTGGAGTAGGATCTCAGTATCGTCAAAAGTATCAGGAGGGTAAACGAGTAGAAACCTATATTGTGGAAACAGTGGGTTATGAAGATACGGATGACAAAAAATATAAACAACTCAGCTTTACCTTGGCGAAGGCGTTCGAGATTACTTTCTCTTTTACGCTGGAAAAAATGGAGGAGAACAGGACCCGCTTTATTTATGAAGGGAAGAACCAGGGAGTGAACTTTGTCGGCAGGGCGCTTATGAAGCTGGGAAGTAAGAAGAACAATCAAAAGGTTGTCCACGAATTTATGGATAGGGTAGAGGAAGAAGCTTTAAAAGCAGAAGCGAAGACGTAAAAAAGGAGCGCAGCCGCTCCTTTTTTTGCATGGGAAAATGGGATACCACTGCGCCCCCTCTTCTTACCACATAGGTAGAAGCAATAGGGTGCCTGTGAATGGATACCATAAGCTTAACGCTCAATTTGATTCATAATAACACGTCCAGAGAGCCCCCAGGACGTGTATTCTCATTGTTTAAATTGATCAATGGTTTGCTGCAGCTTGCGTGCCACACTATCCAACGAGCCATTTAGTTCCTGACTCGTCAGCGTGACTTTTGTCCGGCTTTCATCCATTTCCAGGGCTTCTGCAAATAACCCGCCAAGACCTCGAGCACGTCGGTCCACTTCAAGCATCACATCGAGATGGTTTTCTTTTAAAAAGAAAATCGCTTCCAGTTCATCTAAGTAAGAACGGTATTCTCCGACCGGGGCGAATTCGAATTCCTGCACATAACCCAAGTGTTTGGAGTACTCCATTTCCACTTCTCTAAGCCGGAAACCGAGTCTGTTCTCTATGGCGTCCAGCACTTTTTCAATGTAAGGGTGAGGAGAAACCTTAATCGGGTCGCGGTCTTCTGGATCCAGAGCCATCGGAATATCAAGGCCGGTTTCAAACCAAAGCGGCAGTCTTCCGAGGGAAGCAGGGGTATGGTACGGAAGCTGAATCGTAAATGGGATTTCTTTCGTTTCCCCTTCCTTGATGGTCTCCTGATGGGCGATTGGGTACTTTTGAATCGCCACTTTTTCTTTAATCTTCTTATCACCCGATTCACGGAGAGCTTCTGTCATGAGGAAAATGTGGATGGAGTCGATGGATTGTTCTACATCTCCACCTTTGATGACGACTTTCCCGTGTACGTCTTCACCTGGTACAAACTGTGCTTTTTCCAACTGAGTGTCTACCTTAGCGGCTCCTACACCTACACTTGCTAAAAATTTCTTGAACATCACTATCTCCTCCTTTCCTTGATTATACGAAAAAATGATGGGAAAAGGTTCAACTTTTTTCGTAGAGGGTCAGAGTTTAAATTAGGAATTTTTTATGAATTTAAGGGTTACCTGTTAAAGAGTATTTTACATAGCAGTTTAATTGGACGGGATATAATTTCTTTAATCTCCCTTGAATTTTCCATTCATTTCAGAGAGACTAGAACATGTTAGATCATTTTGAAAACGTTTACAAAATGGAGGGGTGATGAAGCTGCTTAGAGGAATGACTTTGTTTTTTGATCGACTGGTTCAGCGGTATCTACCGGATGCGTTCCTGTTTGCGGTCATATTAACACTCGTGGTGTTTGGTCTTGGGATTGGTTTTACAGAAAGTTCTCCCGTTCAAATGGTTCAATTCTGGGGAGACGGGTTTTGGGATTTATTAGCTTTTGCCATGCAGATGTCTTTAATTGTTGTAACAGGATACATATTAGCCAACACCCCGCTTGTTAAAAGTGGGCTAGAGAGATTGAGTACGCTTGCTAAAACGCCAGGCCAGGCTATCTTGTTAGTTTCTTTTACTGCAGCGGTAGCGTGTTTAGTTAATTATGGATTCGGTTTAGTCGTGGGAGCTTTACTGGCGATTCACGTAGCCAGACGTGTACCAAGCGTAGATTATCGATTATTAATGGCCAGTGCCTACAGTGGATTTTTACTGTGGCACGGAGGATTGTCTGGTTCCATCCCTCTTACGATTGCAACGGAAGATCATTTTCTTTCGGACACGATTGGTTCGGTCCCGATTACAGAGACTCTTTTTAGCGGTATGAACTTATTTATCGTATTTATTCTATTATTGTTCCTGCCAATTCTAAATTTATGGCTGTTAAAGACCAGTGGTGATTTGAGCAAAAATAACCTAGAACTGTTACATGAAGATCGGGCGGAAGAAGAGCTTGCAGCAACTGCTGAGCAGATGACGCCTGCCGAACGTTTAGAAAACAGCGCCATCGTTTCTATCGCTATAGGGTTATTAGGGCTATCGTTTGTTATTTACTTTTTCGTACAGAATGGTCTCGATTTAAATATCAATATCGTCAACTTTCTATTCCTGTTCCTAGGGATTCTTTTTCATAAAACCCCTCGGAATTTTTTGAACAGTGTTAACGAAGCGGTAAAAAACGCAGGTGGTATCATCATTCAGTTTCCTTTCTATGCGGGGATTATGGGAATGATGGTGGCTTCTGGATTATCTGAGCAAATGTCTTCCTGGTTTGTAAGTATATCTACGGAATTCACATTTCCTTTGTTTGCTTTTATTAGTGCGGGAATTGTTAACTTCTTTGTTCCTTCCGGCGGAGGGCAATGGGCTGTCCAAGCACCAATCATGGTTCCGGCTGCGATGGATCTTGATGTCAGTACCGCCAAAACAGCGATGGCTGTTGCATGGGGAGATTCATGGACGAACATGATTCAGCCATTTTGGGCTCTGCCTCTGCTTGCAATTGCCGGGTTAAAAGTGAAAGATATTATGGGATTCTGCGTGATCATTTTTCTTTGGAGTTTCATTCCGATCTCCATCGCTTTATTATTCATCAATTGATCCATTGAAAAGCGGGACTTTCGATAATGGGGGTTCCGTTTTTTCAATGTTTGGACAAAAGTTAAAATGATTAAGTCTATATGACTTTAAACGAGAAAAAGACACCTGTACACTTTAAAACCGCTTATAAATTAGCAAAAGTTTATTTATGGGGGAGAGGCAGATGAACAAATATCAAAGACTAACCATTATTTTTATACTTTTAGGATCTATCTTAATTTCAGGAGGCATAGGTTTTAGTGATTATGTGAACTATTCACTTGCGATAGGATGGTTAGCCGGGTTTATCTCGCAACTGCTTGCAGTATGGTTTGCCGTTAAATGGTATAACGAAACAAGAAGATGACTAAGACTCCCCATCTGTTTCTCGATCTGGCATCAAAAGAATAACGTGTATGATACATAAAGGAGTGAAACGAATGAACGGTTTGTTAATTATATTGGTTCTCATCCTCTCTCTATGGTCGATTACAAATACTCTCCAAAAGTTAACGAATAAGGTATTGGAGAAGCAGGACCAGCAGACTCAACTGTTAGAGGAAATAAAAGCGAATATAAAGTCCGGGAAACATGGTGATAAGTAAGGAGTAGATTGCTCTGGAATCATGAGTGGGAACTCAGAGTAATAGATACTTTGGAGGATACTTACGAATAAAGAAGGAGTATCAAACTAGAAATAGAATATACATACTTGAATGATCGATTGGAAAGGTTTAAAAAACATATCAACAGGAGGTCTTTATGGGAAGAGTTGTTCATTTTGAAATTCATGTAGATGATATGGAACGGGCGAAGAGTTTTTATGGTGAAGTATTCGGATGGACATTTGAAGATTGGAGTGAGTATGCCGGGATGCCTTATTTTGGAGTTGTGACCGGCGATGACAAGGAGCTTGGGATCAATGGAGCTTTAATGCAGCGTCAAAGCGCTCCTCCTGAATTAAATCAGGCTCTGAATGGCTATGCCTGTACCATAGGGGTGGAAGATTTCGATGCTGTGGAATCTAAGATTTTAAATTATGATGGCCAGGTCGCGATGCCGAAATATGCCCTGCCAGGAATGGCCTGGCAGGGATACTTCCTGGATAGCGAAGGAAATATTTTTGGTCTTCATCAGCCAGATGAAAATGCAAAATAGGTAGATTTATTTATATCTATAGCCAATTAATCTGTAAACAAGTGTTGTGGCTTGCTCAAAAGAGGCTTATTAACAATCGGACCGGATTGTTGAAGACTCAATTTCGAGATATTGGGTGGAGAAAGGGGCTTCAGGGAACGACTCGCTTTCAAGCTATGGTATTCACTCTTTATTATTTGGAATAGTTAGCATTTCATGGCTGATAATGCGTCTAGTTAGGGAAACTTCCCCTTGCCTAGTGGTCTTGAAGGTGTTATCGAAAGGAGGATGGACATGAAGAGACATGAAGCTTTAATCCCACTCTCCCACCACCACCATCACGCTTTAGTGAAGGCTCTTGAAATGAAAAAAGCTGGGACAGAAAAAAGCGAAAAGAACTATAAGCAATTAATAAGGGAAATGATTGATTTTTGGAAAGAAGATGGCCAGAATCACTTTAGGGATGAGGAGGATATTCTACTACCGGTTTATCTTGAATATGCTGAACAACCTAATGAAGATTTGGTCAAACAGATGCTCTATCAACATGCACAAATCAGGTGTCTAATTCGTCATCTTCGAGAAAGTCAACATACCTCCTATGATAAAGTTCATGAATTAGGCGAATTACTGGATGAGCATATACGACTGGAAGAAAGAGAATTGTTCCCACTGATTGAAGAAGCAGTACCTGATAAATACCTTTATGAAGCAAAAGGTGGCTTTCAAAGAGATTCGGTAAGTGGAAAGTAAGTTATATTTGTAAATGAAAGACCTGTCCCGCTTATAGATTTATTATTTAAAGAGAAAAGCACTATAACCGGTTTATACTTGTCATGTTCGTGTTCATTAAACAATGAGAGTGAATGGTCGGTATGGTGGAGATTTAGCCGAGATAAAAAACTGTCCAGAGTGCGATCACTCTGGACAGTTTTGATTCGTGTTCATTTAGCCAAGCGCGACATCGAGCGTCATCATGACCGTGAACCCGAGCATAAGGCTCATGGACGCGAGATTGACATTGCCTTTTTCATGGGACCCAGGAATGATTTCCTTCGCCACCACAAAAATCATGGCACCAGCGGCGAAGCTGAGTGCGTAAGGAAGGATAGGCTCAATGACAATCACGGCTGATGCACCGACGACGGCTGCAATGGGTTCAACCATCCCTGAGAATTGACCAAACAAAAAGCTTTTCTTTTTCCCCATCCCATCACGGTGAAGCGGCATGGATACGGCTGTACCTTCCGGGAAATTCTGAATGCCGATTCCGAGCGCGAGTGCTAAAGCTCCCGCAAGCGTCGATTCTGTCATATGGGAAGCAAGAGCTCCAAAAGCTACACCGACAGCCAGTCCTTCTGGAATATTGTGAAGGGTCATAGACAAAAAGAGCAGAGCTGTTCGATTCTTAGCCTTATCATCTTTAATATCGTGCAAGTAACGATCGGTGTCAATCGATGGAAGCATGCGATCGACAAACATCAGCAGTACGCCTCCTAATAAGAAACCAACAGCAGCTGGAATCCAGGCTGGCCCTGGACTTTCAGATGACATTTCAATCGCTGGAGCAAGAAGAGACCAATAACTGGCTGCGATCATAACCCCGCCGGCAAACGCAAGCATGCTATCAAGGAATTTCTGGTTCGTCCCTTTGACAAAAAAGACTAAAGCGGCGCCGAGAGCTGTCATCCCCCAGGTAAATAACGTACCAACAAAAGCTTGCATAGTGGGATGGAGTTCTTTAAAGGCTTCTAGCATAGTTATTCACCTCTCAATGTTGTGTTTTTTTATAAAAATTGCACACGTGCAAAATTTGTTTATGACGCCATTTTACATAGAAGCTATGAGAACGTCAAACTTCCCGTTTGTAAAATATTAGGGCAGGTCTTCTTATAAAAGGTAAAGTTCGAACTAGTGAAAACTTTGCAACGAAAAGAATATACCCCCTATTTCACCTATTAAATCTCAAATCTTTGAAAATGATGTGTATGTACGATAAGCAATAGCTTGAAACTTATCGGTAAATAGAATCGTAAGCGTATGTACAGAAGATGATCATAAAGAACGAACGTTATCATCTATTTTTGTTAGAAACGAGAATGGGGGTTAAAGAAATGAAGAGATTTGTGATTCTGATTGGATTGACGCTACTGCTTGCCGGGTGTACAAATGAAGGTGGAAACGAAACGGGGCAGGCGCAGGAAGGGAACGATGGACAAAAGGCTTCTTCATCTTCCCTGGTGGTAAAGCCGGCGAAGCTTTCCAAACGCGAGAAAATGCTTGTTAATCAGATCGGTATTGATTATCAAACTTTCTTCACGGTGGATGGAAAGGTACCAGAGGGAGAAGCCCTGATCAGTACCATTGAAGTTTACGAAAATGGGGAGCTGATCAATGACATCACCACCCAGTCTACTGCTGAAGAGAATACTAAATATAAGAAGGCTCTCCATTCTTTTCAAGTTCGGATGGGGGAGGCCATGAATGATTTAACGATCGGAGGACCTGATGGATATGTAGCGGGACAAGCGGAGCAGCCCAAAGACCTAAAAGCGTTCCTATTTGAACATCCGGAAGAACGGGTTACGCTCAATAAGGGAGAAACCATCTACTGGGCTTATGTAATAGGATCGAGTCAGGGTCAATTATCCGGCCGGGGGACGGAGGATTTGAAGACATTGCCTCCATCCGTTAAGAATGAGGACTATGCCATTGTTTTTAAAATGGAACTGAATGATGAGAAGTAGCCATTAGAAAAGCTGAAGGTGATCCTGATCATCTTCAGCTTTTCTAATGGTCCAGGCTGTTCATGAGCACCCTTCATTCCGTCCTCTTTTCTAATTTATAAACGAGAACCCCGCCGATCAAAAGCGTAATGCCGATCAGCTTCTGCCATGAGATGGAAGAAGATTCGAACCCGAACCAGCCCGCTGTATTGATTGTAAAAGCGATTATAATCTGTGAAATCAGTGCAATCGAGATGGCATAGGCCGGTCCGATCAAGGAAACGCCCCTCATTAAGAAGAAAACGATTCCGACACCAAATACACCACCAAATAAGAAGATAGGATTAACATCACCAAACGCAAATAGACTTCTTTGTTCGACCGAGTAAAAGACAGGCAGGGAGCAAAGGAGACCTAAGCCGAGCACAAGTGTAGTAGTAGCCCATGGTCCTGTTTTTTCACTGACTCTGGCATTAAATATATTTTGCAGACTAATTAAAATCCCGGAAATAATGGCGAGTGACGCTCCAACCATGAGAGCACCTCCTTATTCATAGATATTTCCTTTCGCGAGGGTTCGAAGCTTTTCCAGATCTTTAATCGTAACCGATCCATTGGTTTTCTCGACGACATCTTCAGAAGCCATTTTCTTCAAAACCCGGTTCAAGTGACGGTAGCTGGTGCCGATCCACTCGGCGAGTTCGATTAAATTGGACGTTCGCATTTCCTGATGAAAAACCGTTCCTTCACCAACCGAAGAAATGGATAATAAATAGCTCGCCAGGCGTACTTCCACGGGATAAAGCATGTGCATACTTGTGGTATGGGATTCGGTATAAAACTTATGGGCTACCGTATCCAGCAGAAACCGGATAAAGCTTGGATGCTCCTTTTCAAGCTCATTTAAATGCGAAAAGGGGGCTGAAATCATGACCCCTTCGGTAACGGCTTCCACTGAATTGAGAACCGGGCTGCCTTTAACATATTCGACATCCCCAATTACAGCAAGCGGCCGTTTAAAGCGGTTGATCAGTGACTTCCCTTCCGGTGTCAGCGTAAAAATTTTAATTTTTCCTTCGACGAGAAAATATAATTCTTCAAGCTCATCCCCGTCAGAAAATAAAGTTTCGCCCTTTTCAAAGGGAGCGACCTTCATATGCTGCCGGAAGGATGCAGGAAATAAATCTTCAAGCTTGTACTGTTGGATGTAGGAGTCGAGTGATGAATACGGTCTTTCTTTCACGTTAAACCTCTCCTTCGATTTACAATTGAAAAAGGATGACACCGATGAGCATCATGGTCAGGCCAATACTCTGTCTGCGTGTGATGGGGACTTTTCTTTCGCCGAACCAACCTTGCGACTCAATGATAAAGGCCGTCCCGATTTGCGATACGAGCAATAGAGCAATAGCAGGCGCTGGACCGATTCTGTGAATCGCTGTTAATTCTGAAAACACAACAATCACCCCAAACGATCCTCCCACTAAATAAAGCCAGGGTACCTGCCTGAAGCTTTTTCCTTTTCCATCCCGTACATTTAAATAAATAATAATGGCGATCGTGAAGGCAATGACATGAACCATCGATGTTGTATGCCATCCGCCTATTGCTTCACTCACCCTTGCGTTAAAGATGCCCTGCATCGTAATGCAGAGTCCTCCAAGCAGGGCAAATATGGCTCCTTTCATTGTTCATCCTCCTCTTCTGCATCTATTAAAGAGGAATTTATAAGCTTTCGAAAGGACATATGTCCTTAATTGGGGGTATTTTAATTATTTATCTCTTTTTATATATCAGGGAAAGCATCTTCCCTTATTTACAGTGGATAAAAGGAAGAGGGATCTATTTAGAAAGAGTAGAAGACTTGGATTCTTTAACATGATACTTGCTGCTTTTAGTTACATAGTCGCACCTCTAACGATTATCAAATTTTATAGTTCAATATTCTCATATAATATTCGGAAGATTTACTTACTTTACTGATTTATTACAATCTGTGTACGGTTAATAACATTTATTTCCTCTACATTTATAAATTGGATTAATAAATAAACCATATTCCTTATGTTGTAAGTTAAAAAGTTAGTGTCTTTGAGTATTAGTATGGATTTTTACTATAAAAATATTAATTTTATCCCTAGCTGTTGTGAATTAAAATTATATAACTTAAACTTACTTAGGGTTACAGACTAATGAAGATAGAGGAAGTGAAAACACATGTTATTAATACCTATTGTGTTGGTCACGGTTCTAATTATCGGTGCGTATGAGTGGCATCAGCATAAAAAGAACGTCAATGCCCTGCCTATACGGGTAAACATCAACGGTATTCGGGGGAAATCAACAGTGACTCGATTAATAACCGGTATCGTGAAAGAAGCAGGCTACAAAACAATAGGCAAGACTACAGGAACGTCAGCAAGAATGATCTTTTGGGATACCGATGAAGAAAAGCCTATTAAACGCAGACGGGAAGGTCCTAATATCCGTGAACAAAGATTAGTCGTGAAAGAAGCGGCTGATAAAGGCGCGCAAGCATTGGTTAGTGAGTGTATGGCCGTAAATCCTGATTATCAGGTGGTATTTCAGGAAAAAATGCTTCAAGCCAATATCGGAGTTATTGTAAATGTTTTAGAAGACCACATGGACGTAATGGGTCCTACACTTGATGAAGTTGCGGAAGCTTTCACATCTACTATTCCATATAATGGTCACTTGATTGTATCCGAGAGTCCTTATGTAAATTACTATAAGGAAATTGCCGAGGAGAGGAATACAAAGGTCATCGTAGCGGATAATAATAAAATTTCAGATTCGTATTTAAAAAAGTTTGAATATATGGTTTTTCCTGAAAATGCTTCCTTATCATTAGCCGTGGCAGAAGCCATTGGGATTGATGAAGATACGGCATTCCGCGGGATGTTAAAGGCTCAACCTGATCCAGGGGCGATGCGTATACTCCCTCTTGGCAGTCCTGAGAAGCCAGCTTATTTTGTGAATGGCTTTGCGGCTAATGATGCCGTTTCTACTATTAATATCTGGAAACGGGTAGAATTTCTTGGTTACCCCTCTGAAAATCCTATCATTATTATGAACTGCCGGGATGATAGAGTAGAGCGCACCGAGCAATTCTCCAAAGATGTATTACCTTATATCCCTACCGATACCCTCGTGTTGATAGGAGAAACCACAGAACCAATAGTTACCGATGTTAATGAAGGAAAAATTGAAGTAGATCACCTTCTGAATCTGGAAGGTTATACGACTGATCAGATTATGGAAGTTCTGTCGGAAATGTTAGAAGACCGTGTAATGTACGGAGTTGGCAATATCCACGGAGCTGCAGAACCGTTAATAGAAAAGTTTCATGAACATAAACATCAACCGATTGTCAGCTAGGAGGAAAAAAGCATATGTTCGGTTCCGATTTATATATATCCCTTGTGTTAGGTGTTATTTTAAGTTTGATTTTTGCAGAGAAGACCGGGGTCATGCCGGCAGGATTAGTAGTGCCAGGATATTTAGCCCTCGTATTTGACCAGCCCATATTTATAGCCGTTGTATTATTTATTAGTTTTCTGACGTATTTAATTGTGACGTATGGCGTTTCTAAATTTATGATTCTTTACGGGCGGAGAAAGTTCGCGGCCATGCTGAGTACAGGGATAGTGCTCAAATTGCTGTTCGACTACTTTTACCCCATGGCTCCATTTGAAATATTAGAATTCCGAGGGATCGGTGTAATTGTTCCCGGCTTAATTGCCAATACGATGCAGAAACAGGGACTGATTATTACCACGGGCAGTACGCTGCTTCTAAGTGGAGTAACCTTTTTAATTATGACGGTTTATTATCTCATATAGGATGGATGTCGTATGTCGATGAAATTATCATACCAAGAGAAATTTTTACAGAAAATTAAGAAGCATAAAAAGTCTACCAATAAACACGTCATTATTGGAATTATTATTTTATTTGTATTCATTGTAGGTTTCGAACTTTTATATAAACAGCCCGCTCCAGAAGCTGAAGAAAAAGAAAACTCTTACTTCAGTGCGGCTTTTGTAGGCGATATGATGTTTGGGCGGAATGTAAAAGAAGTTACCGAGAGAAAAGGGACCGATTATCTGTTCGAAAAAGTGGCTCCCTATTTCGAGTCTGCAGATTATGTAACGGGTAATTTCGAAAATCCTGTGACGCTGCAGGGGAAAAGTTATGACAAGCTCGATAAATCAATTCATTTGAGTGCAGATCCAAGTGCTGTAGAAGCATTAAAAGATGCAAACTTTTCAAATGTGAATCTAGCTAACAACCACGCTATGGACTTTGGACCTGAAGGGCTCCTTGACACGGTTCAAACCTTTGAAGATAAAGAGCTTGATTTTGTTGGGGCCGGTGAAAATCTGGAAGCTGCTCAGCAAATTGACTACAAGGAGACCAATGGATTAAAAATAGCGACACTTGGCTTTTCTGATGTCTATGTATCAGGGTTTAGAGCTCTGGAATATAATCCAGGAATTGCAGCTGCAGATCCTGAGGCTTTTCTTCCTCTTGTAAGAGAGGCGAAAGAGAAAGCGGATATGGTGGTCGTCAACATTCACTGGGGAGCGGAGTACGATAACAAGCCTCACCCCAGGCAGCAGGAAATGGCAAAGGCGATCGTGGGTGCCGGGGCAGATGTCATCATAGGTCACCACCCTCACGTATTATCTCCCGTCGAAGTGTACGATAATTCAGTGATTTTCTACAGTCTTGGAAACTTTATCTTTGATCAAGGCTGGTCCCGTACGAGAGATAGTGCTTTAGTTAACTACGATTTGATGGAAGATGGAACGGGAAGGTTCGAAATCTTACCTATGCGGATTCGGGAATCGCGTCCTGCCGTGACCAATAACAAATACAATCAAAAGAAAATCTTTACTCAGTTAAAACGAGGAGAGCCTGAATCGAACTTTACAGTAGAAAATGGAAAACTGGTGATCGAAGTTGACCACTCTTCCATTTTAGAAGAAGGAGAGTTAGAAGAGGATGAATAAAAAAATCCTTTCCATTCTTATCATGATGACCATAGTGACCGCAGCCGCTGTGACTTATTTTATCAGTAACCAGGGAATGGAAAAGGCTCCTGGCTATGGGATCCAATCTTCTCCAGCTACCGGTACTACGGAGGCATACGGAGTAAGTTCATCCCATCCTCTGGCAGTTAAAGCAGGCATGGAAGTCCTCGAAAAAGGGGGCAACGCTGTCGATGCAGCCGTTGCTGTCTCCTATGCTCTTGGTGTCGTTGAACCATATGGATCAGGCATCGGAGGAGGGGGAGCCATGCTGATTCACCCTGCGGACGAAGAGAAGGAACCTGTGATTTACCAATACAGAGAAACAGCACCCATTTCAGGTGCAAACCCTTCTAATAAATTTGGAGTTCCAGGCCTCGTAAAGGGTCTAGAGGCCGCTCATTCTGATTTTGGTTCCATGGACATGGAAAAACTTTTAGAGCCCTCCATTTTACTTGCGGAAGATGGGTTTAAAGTGGATGAGCATCTTACACAACGCTTGGAGGATAATGCACATCGTATGCCTGTTAAGAAATTAGATCATTTCTTTCCTGGTGGAGAGCCTATTCAACCAAACGAAACATTAAAACAAAAAGAATTGGCCAAAACTTTAAGAAGCATTCAATCAGAAGGTTCAGGCGCTTTTTACTCCGGTGATATTGCTGATAAACTCGCGGACGACGTAAAGGAATTAACCAAATCAGACTTGAGCAATTACACCGTTATGAAGAGTGCTCCCGTAAAGGGTGAATTTGCAGGTTATGATATCTATTCCGCTCCGCCGCCATTGTCAGGCGTAACGTTAATTCAATCCTTAAAAGCAAGCGAAATGGTTGATCTAAAAGAGGCGGAAGGCAGTCAAGCGGATTACATCCATATGATTGGTGAAATATCCAAACGGACGTACGACGATCGTGTGGAGAATATCGGAGACCCTTTGTACACTGATCAATCATACGAGGAACTAACCGAATATGATTATGTAGAAGACCTCGTTTCTTCTGTGGATATGGATGAATTATCCGACGACTATGAAACTAGTGACACAGTGGCAGAAGAAGATCACGTCAGCACCACCCATTATGTAGTCGTAGACGCAGACGGCAACATGGTTTCGGTAACGAATACGTTAAGCGCATATTTTGGTTCAGGTGAAGAAGTCGGCGGGTTCTTTTTAAACGATCAGCTTAAGAACTTCAGTCCTGATGACTCTTCCATAAACGGAATGGAAGCTGGAAAAAGACCAAGGAGTTTTACCAGCCCGACCATTATGACAAATGGAGAAAGAAAAATAGGTATCGGTTCACCAGGAGGAGAAAGAATCCCAATGATGCTCACTGAAGTTCTTACCAAACATGTGATGTTTGGGGAACCTCTTCAGGACGCCATTGCTTCGCCCAGGTTTTATATAGAAGATGACGATGTCTATGTAGAAAAAGATATAGATAATGAAGTGAAGGAAGAATTAGAGGAACGAGATTATGATGTTCACCTGGAAGTATCCCCCACGTACTATGGAGGAGTCCAGGCGTTAGTGGTGGATCAAGAAGAGAACAGCGTATACGGCGGCTCCGATCCACGGCGCGCTGGTGCTTGGCAGGTTAAAGAATATCAAGGAAAAGATTAGATAGAAAGAGAGGGATTGTTAATGTCTAAAACTATAAAATCCATTATACCATTTGTACTTCTGGGACTGGCTCTAACGTTTATGACTCAGTTTAAGCAACTGGAAACATTATCAGCAAGAGAAGAGATCGAGATCTCGAACTTCCAAAAGAAAGCTTCAAAAGACCAATCTCAATCTGAAACAACGGAAAATAAACAGGAGAATGGTACAGAAGCAACGGTCTCCTCTGAGAGTGAAGCAGAAAAGACTTCCACAACCGCTGATCAGCAAAAGGAGTATGCCATTACGAGCAATCAAAATATCGTAAGAGTTTATGATCAGCAAGGTGAACAAGTGTTTAAAACTACATTGAATGATTGGAAAAAGAATCAGCGTTATTATTATGAAAAATATAACTTGGATTCCTGATTATAAGATAGATGGCTTAAATTGTATCTCGGTTTTCATAGTAAAGATAAATGTATAAAAGATAGAAGCGGCATTTGATCCTAGTCTATGTAAACAGAGTTATATTTCCTTTATAATCGCCCAGTTTTCCTAAATCATAAACCAGCACCTAAAGAAGAAAGGTGCTGGTTTCATTTTGTTTCATTCTATTTAGGAATAAAAATTTCTATTTACCTGATCGGTATGCAGCCTTATCACGATCCGGATGCTTTAAAGAGGTACTTCTTTCTGTCGGAAAACAATAGACCATTACCAACTAATGCTGCAGCCAACAATGATTAATAATATAAACAACACAAGAATTAATATAAAGTTGTCTTTCTGTGGAGGGCAGTGTTGTACAGGAGCACAGGACATCTGCGGGGCCATCATGTAGGGCGCATTTACGTTTGCATCCATATACGGTGCATTTACGTTTGCCCCCATATAAGGCGCATTCATATTAGCAGCCATAGCATAAGGAGAATTTAAGTTATCCATTTGAAAACTTCCTTTCTTTGTTGTGTGATCGTCATTATATAGTACTCGCCTAACCCAAAGTTGAGCCCGTCTATGTTAAAAATGGGTAGGTATCACGACCACACACTCCACGCTTTTCAATGCTTCAGTTTATAACTCAGCTCAAATAGATAGCTAATATATGAGATAGAGTTTTTGTTATGGTGGACGATGATGGAAGCCATTTTAGCGCGACCACCGCCAGAGAAATGAGCTAATTGATTGAAAGAAGGTCGTGTAATTAAGCTTGCCAGATAGGCAGATTGCTGACTATCCGGCTTTCTTTTTTTGTTCAGCGCTTCAATCATCTGATTAGCGGTTCTTATACCGAATCCATGTCCAAAAAAACGGCCATTTCCCATGGCAATTGCATTAATCCCTCTTAACCAGGGAGTTTCAGCGGCAAAGTCCGGATTATTAAAATAGACTACATCTCCCGGAACATAATGATCGGCATAAAAAGAATATAGCCCGAGGTCCTCATCCGTGTACCAGCTGTATAAATAGAGTCTCGGAAAGAGGTTGTTAAAGGAGAGACTGCCTATTGTCAGCAGGATACCATGGTAAAAGTTGATGACGCACGCAGTTGCGCATTCGAATTTATAGAGATCACTATTTTTAAAAATATCGAAAATCGCATCTGATGGGGTCACTTGAGGCTTCAATAGGAACCCGCCCGCTTCTGTCAGATTCCAATATTCCGGATTGCAGCGGGATCTCTTAAAGGTGGCAAAGGATGATTCTCCCTGATCCATTTGCGTTGCGCTTTGAATGATGTTTTTTCTGGCTTTGATTACAAAGGAAAGTTCCCTTTCTGAAGAAAAAGAGTATAGGTCCTGAGCCTCCTGCATCGCTTCGATGATGACCTTTCCCACTTCATCCGTATTCCAGTAGTTACTTGATTGAAAAGGTTGTCCGGCTACTTGGATCATATGAATCCTCCTATTCCAAGGTAAAACATCTGTTATTGTACCTATGGTATTCCTATATGGTGAGAATCATGAAATGAATTTCTTGTTGCAAATATAAGCATATACTTATATACTGATTTCCGAGGTGATGTTATGGAACAAACCATCATACAGATCGAAGATGCAGCTAAAACGCTGAAGCTTTTAGGAGATAAAAGCCGATTAACCATTGTGGGCCTCCTAAAGGATGGGGAGTGCTGTGTTTGTGAATTTGTTGAAGTATTAGAGATGAGCCAGCCTTCTGTAAGTCAGCATCTTAGAAAATTAAGAGACGCTGGACTTGTAAAAGAAAAGCGGAAAGGTCAGTGGATTTTCTATTCCTTAAATGATCAGCATGAAACCTATCCAATCATACAGCAATTATTAGAACAAATACCGGATCAGAAAGAAAAGTTAGCAGCATTGGACGAAGCCGGTTTACGCATCCAATGCAAGTAGCAGGGGGATTCTTTTGAATTTAGCAATTGTAGCAACCATCATTTTTTTACTTACATTAGTTTTCGTTATTTGGCAGCCTAAGAATCTGGGGATCGGCTGGTCGGCCTGTGCCGGCGCCGTCTTAGCCTTACTCTTTGGCGTTGTGGATTTTAATGATGTACTCGCCGTCACCGATATCGTCTGGAACGCGACACTCGCCTTTGTCGCGATTATCATTATTTCCTTAATTCTTGATGAAATCGGCTTTTTTGAATGGGCCGCTCTACATATGGCTCGCGTGGCTAAAGGCGATGGCAGACGGATGTTTATTTACGTCACGCTGCTCGGCGCTGTTGTAGCCGCTTTATTCGCAAATGATGGGGCAGCCTTAATCTTAACCCCAATCGTGCTCGCCATGGTTCGGAATTTAAATTTCAAGGAGGCTATGATTCTGCCGTTTATTATGGCGAGTGGATTTATCGCGGATACGACTTCATTGCCTTTGATAGTCAGTAATCTGGTAAACATTGTTTCTGCCGATTTCTTTGATATCGGTTTTATTGAATACGCATCTAGAATGATCGTTCCCAATCTATTTTCATTAGTGGCGAGTATTCTTGTGTTATTTGTATTCTTCAGAAAAAGTATTCCGGAGAGCTATGATTTATCCCAGCTGAAGAAGCCGAATGAAGCGATCCAGGACCACAAAATGTTCCGTATGTCCTGGGCAGTCTTAGCCGTACTTTTAGTCGGTTACTTCGCAAGTGAGCCGCTCGGAATTCCGGTTTCCATCATTGCTGGAATTGTAGCTATATTCTTTCTAATCATGGCTCAAAGAAGTGCCGCTGTGAAGACGGGAGAAGTTGTTAAAGGCGCTCCATGGGCGATTGTGTTCTTCTCGTTAGGGATGTATGTCGTCGTTTATGGACTGCGGAATGTTGGATTAACCGATATGTTAGCCAGTGTCATTCAGGCGGCAGCAGACCAGGGGTTATTTGTAGGAACCATATCGATGGGATTCATTGCCGCGATTCTCTCATCCGTAATGAATAACATGCCGACCGTGATGATTGATGCTCTGGCTATTTCTGATACGGCCACGACAGGGACCATGAGGGAAGCCCTCATTTACGCCAATGTGATTGGCTCTGATCTTGGACCGAAGATTACGCCGATTGGGTCGCTTGCTACGTTACTTTGGCTTCATGTGCTCTCTATGAAAGGCTTCCGTATTTCATGGGGATATTACTTTAAAGTTGGGATTGTACTAACCGTTCCTACCTTATTTATTACACTAGTCGGATTATATGTATGGCTTTTAATCATCTAATTATTTATTTAATAAAAAAGGTCTATTTTGGATAAACGAAACAAAAAGGAGAAATTTATGATGTCTGAAAAACCAGTTGTTTACTTTCTATGTACAGGAAACTCCTGCCGCAGCCAGATGGCTGAAGGATTTGGAAAAGAATATCTAGGGGATAAGTACGACGTCCGTTCTGCCGGAATTGAAGCTCATGGACTCAACCCAAACGCGGTAAAAGCGATGAGCGAAGTGGATATTGATATTTCGGATCAAACTTCCGATATTATTGATCCTGATACCCTGAACAACGCAGCCTACGCAATTACGCTGTGCGGGGATGCCAATGATAAATGTCCAATGACTCCACCGCATGTCGAGCGCTACCACTGGGGATTTGATGATCCAGCTAAAGCAGAAGGAACGGAAGAAGAAAAATGGGCCGTTTTCCAAAGAGTTCGCGACCAAATTGGTGAGCGAATTCAGCGTTTTGCTGAAAAGGGAGAATAGATAGTAAGGATTTAATCCAAATTATTCCTTTTTTTAGACGTAGTATGTTACATTGTTTACAATATGTTTTGTTCAAAACGGCTACAAGGAGGAGAGTGACATGATAGGTTTCTTAGAGAACGCTTATGAAATTTCGATAGCTGTTCTGCTTTTATGTTCACTCTTTTATGTTCGCCAGCTGAAAAAAACAAAGAAGGAAAGAGGATTGTCGTCTTTCGAACGGGTTATGTATGTGGTAACTCAAATAGGCATTGTGGTTTGGCTGAGCAGCTTTCTTATTCTTACCTATGGAGTAAGTGCTTGATTACTTCATACGTCTGCAGATAAAAACGGGGACTGGTTCTTTATAGAACCAGTCCCCGTTTTTTTAGAAGGTTATATTGTGCAATTGGTAGAAAATAGACCACGCGCACGGACTTGATCAGCTGACCTTTTGGGCGTTCTTTTTCTCCTGAGCCGCTTCTTTCTTTTCTTCAGCAGCTTCTTTTTTCTCTTGTTCAGCTTCCTGCTTTTCTTCCTCTGCTTGTTTAATCTGTTTATAACGCTGGCGTTGGCGGTACCCATAAGTAGAAGACAGGACGACCTCTTCATTTTCCAGTACCGATCCCAGCGCACCAATAATAGTTGAAATGCTCGTTGCCGTCCATGCTATATAAAAATAATGACTGTACCCGACTGAGCCTGACAACTGTGAATCAAGCATACCAATCGGAATAATCATGATGACAGCGATGGAAAACAAGACAAATAAAAGCGTGTAATATAAACTAACGGTGATAAAAAGCGTCAGAAGCGTTGCGGTATTGTAGAACTTACGGATGATATCCGCACGTTCCTTATTGGGTTTTTCCCATAAATTGTGCGCGACAACTACCCATCCGACCATGGCCAGGATCGAGACGATTGACAGCATGAACATCCGCCAGACATCGTAATTGTTGGCTAGCTGCCATAGGGTAGGGAAAACGAGGGCGTAGGCTCCTGTGGTAAAGGCGATGACAATGACTTTCATAAAGGCTGGAAACATCGCCCACGGCCGGTTAGCCCGCACCATTCCGGTTATTAAACGTAAGGCTCCGCTGCCCTGGGAGTTCACCAGAAAGCGGACATCGACGTTTGATTCCTTTTCGTCTGGGGTTTCGCGTCGAATAGGAGAAAGTCGTTCGAATGCACGCTTCCCGACGAGACTTGTAGAGTTTTTATTACGCAACTCGTGATGGTCTTCCCGGTCTTTAGACTGGATTCTTTCCTCTGCCTCTTCCCGTTCTTCTTCCGAGCTTCCGTAATACATTTCGTTGACTAACTGTAAGATTGATTCTCGGACGCGCTTAACCATTGGGGTCGAACCCAGACTAGGCAGACTGATAAGGGCAACATGTCCTTCCTCATTACCTTCAGCAACGATTAGTCTTTCATTATTGAATAAAGGAAGGTCGGTGATGCATACGGAAAAGTCCCAGTTCTCTTCCTCTTTTTTATCCATAGTTGCATTTAATACTTCTATAGAATCTTCAGTTACTCCTGTAAGAGGATTGATAACATATTCTACTTCCCAGTTATATTCGTCATCTACGTAATAGCTGAGCCATTCAGGCAATTCTTGCTCCAGTTTCTCCCCTAGTTCTTTAGGGTATCCTGGAGGTGCAATCAAACCTAATTTCATTGATGATATTCCCATGATGATCACCCCTGTTTACTAATTCCTCCACTTTTATTACCCAGAAAGCGAAGTATAAAAACGCATTTAGGAAAAATTATACTTATATAGTAAATAGTATTTAATCAATAGACTATGTTAATCCCCATTTCCATCTTGAACATAAGCTCCCATTTGTTGAAGACTCAGTTTCGAGATAAATGGGTCCGTTACGTTAGATGGATAAGGGCTGGTGGGGAAATAACTCGCTTTCCTATGGGGGAACGGTGAGCTTCCTCGCTCGTTTCACTCCCTGTGGGATCTCACCTAGTCCCTTCTCCCATGGGAGTCTCGCTATTTCCCCACCAACCCAACTATAATTTTGTGAACGAACCTTTACAGAAGAGGAAAGATTTTCTCCTTAATTTACATTAAATGGTTTTATGACAAGCTATTGGGATTCATTATACCTAAAAATAGGTGTATAACCATATTTTCTAATGTCTCAACACGTAGGTAATGTATGAAGTGGTTTCGAGCTTCTGAATGGGCAAGGTCCGGAGGGGGACGATGAAGACTCCTGCGGGATGAACATGATCGGTGAGACCCCGGAGAGCGTTAGCTCGAGGAGGCTCAGCACATGCCCGCGGAAAGCGAAATCGTCCCCCGCAGGACCTTAATCTCATCAAGTATCTCGAAACTGAGTCTTCAACAATTCGGCCCTATACTTCAATAAGTTTCTTATGAAAAATCAATCAACTGCACTGAAAATAGATTAGTAAATGGTACAAAAAAGCTGCTCTCCTTTTCGAAAAGGAGAACAGCTTTTTTCATTGGTTATTTAACGAGTTCCACTTGTAATTCATGATCCTTGATGTCAGCCTGAGGCAATAGTGTAGATTCGAAATCGAATTCATTTAAGTCCTGCCCAAGCTGAATTTTATTCGGAAGATCCGGGTTGGCAAGTGCACTGGTACCTAGCGAGACTAGATCGGCCTGTTTGCCTTCCAGTACTTTCTCCGCTTTTACAGGGTCGCCCAGTTTACCGTTCGCGATGACAGGAAGTCCACTAAAGTCTTTCGCTGCCTGAGCTAACGTACGGCTGTCCGTTCCGAATGAAGGAGCGGAACCATCCCCATCTGTCACGTGGATATAGTCGAGAGAGCTGTTTCCGAGGGTTGAAAAAATATACTCAGCTTCATCCTCGCCATCGGTCCATTTATGTTCAGGGTCTGATACTTTTATTTGAGACATGCGAATTCCTACTATAAATTCTTCACCCACAGCTTCACGGACATCTTGAATGACTTCTATGAACAAGCGGAGACGATTTTCAACAGAACCGCCATACTGATCATCTCGATCGTTCAGATAATCGGTTAAGAATTGATCAAGCAGGTATCCGTTCGCGCCGTGAAGCTCTACGCCATCGAAGCCTGCGCTCTTGGCTCTCTGTGCGCTTTGAACAAAAGATTCTTTCACTTGTTGAATATCTTCTTCCGTCATTTTCTTTGGGGTCGGGAAAGGACCAGAACCACCGTAAAAACCAAGTTGTTCGCCTTTCGGTGCGTTTTCTGAAGGAGCAATCGTCTCATCCGTATAGGCATTACCCTGACTTTGTCCACCAGCATGCATAAGCTGGGCGATTAAGTGAGCGCCTTCTTGATGCACGGTTTCCACTACAGGTTCCCAGGTCTTCATCTGTTCAACATTCGCAAGCCCTGGTTGATTGTAATAGCCCTGACTGTATTTTTCATCCGTATAAATGCCTTCTGTGATAATCGTGCTGAAGCCGCCTTTAGCGAACCTTTCATAATAACGTCTCATCTTTTCATTCGCATGACCGTTATCGAAAGCGCTGATCCGCGTCATAGGTGCCACAACGAAGCGATTGGTTAAGGACACGTTTTTTAGATGTATATCTGAGAATAGATGTTCAAATTTCATGTTTCCACTCCCTTTCCTTTTGGTCTACTTCCACATCATAAGTCGGGGATATCTCAACTTCAAGGTATATGCTCGCTATCTATAGCCTCAAGCGTTCTATGGTGATAAAGATACAAGATAGGCTGCCACTATTAAAAATGGATAATTTTTCATTTTTTGGGGTAATAGATGAATAGGAGGCGTTTTATCATATGAAACGACAAACCTTTTTTATTTTAATGGCCTGCTCCAGCTTTATTTTAATTCTGTCCCTGCTTCTTATTACATCTCGTTCTACTGATCAAACCTCTACGAAAGATACCACTGAAATGCCTGAAGGAAACGCAGAAGAGACCGAAGAAGACATTATCAAAATCAGTTATGACGGCGAGCAATTCCCGATTGCAGAAACCCCTGACGTTTCAGAGAGTGTACAGCAATACGAAGAACAAATTGAAAAACACGCTGCGTCTTATGAGGTGGAGGATTACTCCAATTTGATTATGGCCCTGATGATGCAGGAGTCTCAAGGTAGGGGAGAGGACCCGATGCAGGCTTCTGAGTCCTTGTGCGGTGAAACCGGGTGTATTGACGAACCCTCAAAGTCCATTAAACAGGGTGTTTACTATTTTTCTGAAGTTCTAAAACAGGCCAATGATGATGTGAAATTGGCTTTGCAATCCTATAACTTCGGTAATGGTTTTATTGATTATGTAAAAGATAATGGAGGAGCTTACACGAAGAAGCTGGCCATCCGTTATTCTCAGAAAATGTTTACGAGCTTAAAAGATTCCGGCCATTACACCTGCCGCACACCCGAAGAAGCAGAATTAAATGCGTGTTACGGAGATTTTAATTATGTTGGTGAAATTCTTAAGTACTTTGAGTGACCATTCCTAACAAGCCGGATCCCATTCCTATATAGGCGAGCGTCTACTAGTCTGTAGAGGGATGGGGTTTTTTGTGTGCACCGTTCCTATATTCGTTTCCTTTATACTACTTTTTGTAATATCTTAAATAATCTTGTAGAATGGCAGGTTGATAGATATAATGGAAATAGTGTGAAATTTAGATAGAATCTGGAGTGAAGAATAAATGTCTCGTTCTTCTAGGTTAAAAAAGGGGAAATGGTGGAAAATCCCGCTCCTTTTACTGGCATTCCTATTGATTGGCGGGGGCGTGTACGCCTATACCATCTATAGTGGTGCAAAAAATACAGTTGATAAAAAAATGCAAGAACAAGTAACAGCTATTGATACGGAAGTCACCACGAAGAAAATGAAAGAAAAAGAACCGCTGAATATCCTCTTGATGGGAGTGGATGAGAGAAGCGGGGACCGTGGTCGTTCGGATGCCCTGATGGTGTTGTCTGTCGATCCCGAGAACAACCGAAGTCAGCTCATTAGTATCCCTCGTGATACGAGGACCGAAATGGTCGGCGATGATCCGCAGGCCGGCAACCTTGATAAGATTAACCATGCATACGCGTTTGGAGGGACCGATATGGCGGTAAATACCGTCGAGAACTTTCTGGACTTCGAACTCGATTATTATGTGAAGATGAACATGGAAGGTTTATCAGAAATGGTCGATGCAGTAGGTGGAATAACCGTAGATAATGAACTGAGCTGGACCGATACCGGTTATTATGAAAAAGGATATGAATATGAAAAGGGTAATATCGAGATGAATGGCGAGAAGACGATGGGATACGTGCGCATGAGGTACCAGGATCCGAATGGTGATTTTGGGCGAAACGAACGCCAGCGTAAAGTCATTCAGGGAATTATCGATAAAGGCGCAAGTGTCGGATCCGTGAATAAAATCGGGGACATTATGGATGTTCTTGGTGACAATGTGACGACGAATATGGACTTCAGTACGATGCAGAATATGTTGATGAATTATCGAAGTGCCCGCGAAAATATGACCACGTACCAGATGACAGGAAGCGGTACAAAAATCGATGGCATCTATTATCTTCAAGTGCCGGATAAAGAAGTAGAAAACGTACAGGAAATGATAAAAGAATATAGTTCTTAAGTACAAAACAGTCTCTACGGAGGCTGTTTTTTTAGGATGCGGCAGATGCATTCACCTAAAAGACGCCCAAGGTACAAACATCTTATGATAAAAACAGTCAAATTAATGAACAGAATGGGTGGTTAAAACCCTTCTCCCGAAGCTGCAAAGTCGAAAGCGGTTTCTTTTTTTGTAAAAAACCCTTGAAAACGGATACATTACGTCTTATAATCAAAGTAAGTTAAACGAAGGGCTATTTTTTTTACACCAACCGGAAACCGGTTTCGAAACAGTTTTAATAAGGTTTTCTCTTTTTTTAAGCAGAACGGAAACCGGTTTCGTAATTGTTGTGAGAGAGTAGATTTCTTCAGGTATTCATTACTTACTATTTAAGGGGGAAACGCAGTGAAGTTTAAGAAGAGTTTGCTAGTTGGTCTGCTTCTAGGTTTAAGTTTAATTTTGTTTGCGTGCAGTAATGATGAGGGGAACGCTTCAGGTGAAGGTGACGGAAATAGCGGGGAAAAAGTAGAACTGGATTTCTGGGTGTTTGGAGCCACGAATTACGAGTCCCTGGCTAAAGAATATGAGAAAGAAAACCCGAACGTTAAAATTAAAATCCGTAAGTCTGAACTTGGCGATCATCACAATAGCCTATTCACAGCCATTTCTTCTGGAACAGGCGCACCAGACTTAACGATGATTGAAGTCGATCAGCTGGACCGCTTCCGTGAAGCACAGGAGCGTTTTACGAATTTATATGACCTGGGAGCAGGTGATCTCCAGGATAAATATTTAGATTGGAAATGGAAAGTAGCGGAGAACGAATCAGGAGATTTCCTATTCGGACTTCCAACAGATATCGGACCGAAAGCGATGTATTATCACACAGGCGTATTTGAGAATGCAGGTCTTCCAACAGATCCTGCAGAAGTAAAAGAGCAAATTTCCAGTCCGGAAGCCTTTAAAGAGGCAGCAGCAACAGTAAAAGAAACTACCGGAAAGCCAATGGTCGATAGTATGGAAATGGCGTTCCGTGCGAACATGGATGCTCTTGAAGTAAGCTACTTCAACCGCGAAGGTGATCTGCTTATTGAAAATGAGGATAACAAAGTAAAAGATGCTTATGATTTTGCCGTTGAGTTAAACGAACAGGGATATGTAGGAGCTTATGAAATGTGGACGCCGGAATGGGCCACTGCTTTAAACAAAGGTGAATTCGCTGTAGAGATGGCACCAGCCTGGTTGAAAGGCTACATGACAGAAAACGCACCTGAAGCTGAGGGCGAATGGCGCGTAACAACGCTTCCAGAACAGTTTGCAGGAAACTGGGGTGGATCTTACATCTCCATTCCAAAAGAAACTGAACATGCGGAAGAAGTTTATAAATTCTCTAAATGGTTAGTTAATCCTGAAAACCAATTGAAGTCATTTGTAGAAAGCGGATTATTCCCATCCACTCCAGCTACGTATGAAATGGAAGAGTTTACTCAGAATTCGGACGAGTACTTTGGCGGTCAAAATACAGCAGAAGTATTCGCGGAAGCAGCTCAAAAAGTTACCGCTACTTATAAAGGACCAAACTATGTAACGGTGAACAACGAAATTCTGACAGCTCTTCAAAACGTAAGTGAAGGCGCGAACCCAGAAGAAGAATGGGAAGCAGCTGTTACTAGAATCAAAGACATTATGAAACGATAATTTTTGAAAATCAAAGGGCTGGATGCTGCTTATGATCTGGCCCTTTATTAATAGGAGGTAGTCTGGGTGGAATTAACAAGGGCTAAGGCTAAGGACAAGGCTGAACCGAAAAAAAGAAAGCTGTCAGAAAGTAAAAAAGATATGTTGTCCGGCTATTTGTATGTAGCTCCTTTCTTTATCATTTTCGGCATTATCGGTTTGTACCCCGCTATATTCAGTATCTATCTTGCTTTTCAAAAGTGGAGCGGGTTTGGCGAGATGGAATATGTCGGGATGCAGAACTTTACATTGGTGCTTCAGGACCCCTTATTTTGGAAATCGCTTTATAACACACTTATTATCGGAGTTATGGGTACCGCTCCGCAATTAATCGTTGGTATTATACTCGCTTACTTTTTAAATTTAGCGGTCATTAAGTTTACAAATTTCTTCCGCGTGACCATTTTTATGCCATATATTACGTCGATGGTAGCAGTCGCATTAGTATTTGGGGTCTTTTTCAGTAACAACGAGTCGGCCCTTGCGAACTATGTAATCGGCTGGTTTGGTGTAGATCCGATTAACTGGAAAACTTCAGAATGGGGAGCGAAGATTGCCATTTCCTTAATGGTGTTCTGGCGATGGGTAGGATATAACACCATTATTTATCTTGCCGGTCTCCAAAGTATTCCTAAGGATTTATATGAAGCGGCTAAGATTGATGGGGCGAACGGCGTGCAGCAGTTCTTCCATATTACGATTCCTCTATTGAAACCATTCATCGTGTTAACCGTCTTTATGTCTACGGTTGGAGCACTTCAACTCTTCGCAGAACCTACTGTTTTCCTTGGTGGTTCAGCATTTAACCGTGATGAAGCGATGACGGTCGTTATGTATTTATACCGTGATGCCTTTAACCTCAATTCCTTTGGTACAGCATCTGCAACGGCAGTCTTACTGCTTATCATTATTGTGATTATTGCATCCATCAACACTTGGTTAACATCAGGATCTAAACGACGTAAGAAAGTGAGGGCTAAACATGCCAAAGGCTAATAAGCAAAAATTCTCTATGAAATCGGTTCCGATATATGCCGTGCTGATCTTAGCATCTCTCTTATCTTTATTTCCGTTTTACTGGATGTTTGTCATGGCGACAAGGCCAAGTGAAGCGTATAACTCTATTCCACCCGCAATGATTCCCGGAACGAAGCTGGTGGAAAACTTTCAAAATGTACTGGATCAGATCCCGTTCTTCCAGGCCATGTGGAATACGTTCCTGCTCTGTACTATTACGACACTGCTCGTGTTGTTGATTAGTTCACTTGCAGGATTTGCATTTGCCAAGTTTCATTTTCCAGGGAAAAACGTTTTATTTGTATCCATTTTGCTTACGATGGTTATTCCGCCTCAACTCGGATTAATTCCACAGTATTATCTGGTTTCTCAACTAGGATGGCTGGATACATTATTTGGAGCGGGTATCGTTTACCTGCTTAATCCGCTCGGAATCTTCTTAATGAGGCAATATGTAAGCCAGTCGGTGCCGGATGAATTAATTGAAGCCGCTAAACTGGATGGGTGTTCGAACTTTAGAATTTACCGCAGTATCGTACTGCCGATTATTAAACCGGCGTTTGCAACGCTTGGGATTATCGTCTTCACGTTAGTATGGGGCGAGTTCCTGTGGCAGTTCACCGTATTAAGAAGCCCTGAGTCTTATACACTTCAGGTAGCGCTTGCTTCCTTAAATGAATCGTATAATATGGACTTTGGCATGGTGCTGTCCGGTGTGTTCTGGGCAACGGTACCACTTATCATCATTTTCCTAATGTTTAATAAACTATTTATCTCTAGTATTACAGAAGGTTCTGTGAAGTAAAAAATCACAGGAACATACGACTTAACTATAAAGCTATTCGGAGGTACGGAACATGACAACAATCGAATTTCCTAAATCGATGAAATGGGGAGCGGCAACAGCAGCTTACCAAATTGAAGGAGCGGCCAATATAGGCGGCCGGACTCCTTCGATCTGGGATACCTTTTCGCATACCCCGGGAAACGTGAAAAATGGAGACAACGGGGACTATGCGTGTGACAGCTACCACAAGTATGAAGAAGATGTACAGCTGTTAAAGGATCTTGGCGTGGACGTGTATCGCTTTTCTATTTCCTGGCCGCGTGTCATTCCCCATGGTAAGGGAGAGGTGAATCCTGAGGGAGTCGCTTATTACCAGCGTTTAATTGACTCGCTTCTTGAGAATGGAATCGAACCCATGATCACGTTGTATCACTGGGATTTACCACAGTCGCTGCAGGATCAGGGCGGCTGGGAAAACCGCGATACGGTTGAAGCGTTCCAGGAGTATGCAAAGGCTATGTACGAAGCGTTTGGAGACCAGGTAAAGAACTGGATTACCATTAACGAACCGTGGTGTGCTTCTTTCCTATCCAATTACATAGGCGTCCATGCCCCGGGTAAGCAGGATCTTCAGGCAGCTGTTGATGTCTCTCATCATTTATTGCTGGCGCACGGAAAAGCGGTCGAAGCTTTTCGTGAGATGGTTCCTGACGGGGAAATCGGCTATGCACCGAACGCGGACTGGCTGGAGCCGTTCAGCTCGGCTGAAGAGGATCATGAAGCCTGCCGCCGCGAGATGCAGTGGAAGGTCGAATGGTTTATGGACCCTGTGTTCAAAGGGAGTTACCCTGAGCTTCTTCAATCCATTTTTGCCGATAACAATGCGCATCTAAAAGTTGAAGAAGGCGATATGGAAACGATATCTCAGCCGATTGATTTTATGGGAATCAACTATTATTCGGGCAGTATTGCGCGCTATAAAGAAGGCAGCGGATTGTTTGAATCGGAACCGATCTGGGTGGATTACGATAAGACCGATATTGGCTGGCCCGTCTATTCGGAAGGATTCTATAAACTATTAACCTATATTCACCAGCAATACGGCGAGGTTCCAATTTATATTACGGAGAATGGAGCCTGCTATAATCATGAAGTAGAGAACGGTATTGTCGACGATCAGCCGCGTATTGATTATTTGAAAAAACACTTAACCGCTCTGCATCGTGCTATGAAATCTGGAGTTCCGATTAAGGGGTATATCCTTTGGTCGCTGCTCGATAACTTCGAGTGGGCGGAAGGGTACAGTAAGCGATTTGGAGCTGTTCATGTCAACTACCGTACGTTTGAAAGAACGAAGAAAGAGAGCTATTACTGGTATCAGCAGACGGTTCATAATAACTTTTTCGAGATTTAAGTTAAAAAGGCTGCCGGGAAAAATTCCTAGCAGTCTTTTTCTTTTTATTATCACTGAAAATTGAAACGGTTTTCTACTATATACGTATATAAAGACGGTTCCTGAAGATATAAATAAGGTTAATAAGTCCATTGAATGACGAGAATTTAAATGGGGAGAGCAATTGGAAAATCACGTTTCACTTCAACATTAGGAGGGAGCCACTTTCTGTACGTAACATACTTATTGAAATGGGGTGGCAAGTATGATTAAGAGTCTGGCCATTTGGTTTTCAATCATTATAGGTGGATTCATTCTGTTTATCATCACGCAAATTCCTTTTCAAATGGGGACGTTTGGTGGATATAAGGGTGCAGGTTTAACTCTTGTTGGATTGTTGCAAGCCGTCACTGTCATCCCTTTATTGTACATTGGGTTACGATCTCTAAAGATGAACTTTAGAAGCATAGGCGTAACCACTGAGAATTGGAAAAAGGATAGTCTGCTGGGGGCAGCTGCAGCGATTGGATGGGCCATAGTGCAATTTATTTGGATCATTCCCCATACAGGCGGGGCTTCCCGTGAAGATATCTCTGAGGTTCTCATGATGATTGATTCTAATTGGGTGAATATTTTGTGGTATTTACCTTTGGGTATCTTAGGTGGAGGGATTGTTGAAGAGTTATACAACCGTGGATTTTTTATTGGCGCGCTAGCAGGCATTTTTAAAGACTCTAAAATTGTACTGCTTATAGCTTCTGCTTTCTCCATTTTGTTCTTTGCAGCCGGTCATTTACCTGCAGATTTAGTAGAATGGGTGGATCTTCTTGTACCTAGTACAGCTTATACGATTCTTTATTTATATACGAAGCGATTAACCGCACCTATGATTGCTCATGGACTGTGGAACACCATAGTCGTCATTGTAGTCCCTATCCTTTACTCATAGTTTGGTCGGCGCACAAAAAAACTGTATCCTCCAGGACGAACCTTGAAGGATACAGCTTATATTAGGATGGAGAGCTTTCTGTCTGGACGAGAGCTTTACAGCTGTCACGAATGACGAGCTCAACCGGTACGACAATACTGTCGTTCACTTTCTGACGGCTGTTGATTTGCTGGAGTAGTAATTCCGCAGCTTCTTTACCGAGTACATCCGTATTCTGCCGGATGGTCGTCAAAGGCGGATTCACGAACTGGGCGATATCAATATCATCAAACCCGATAATAGAAAAATCCTCCGGAACGCTGTAACCAGCATCTTTGATAGCCTGCATAGCTCCAATCGCTAATTCATCACCAGCTGCATAGACAGCGGTAGGGAGATGGGGAAGGGCCAGAAGTTTTTTCATAGCTTCATAGCCACCCTCCCGGGAAAAGTAATCTCCGTTTACGATATATTCATCTGGTACATCGAGTCCTAATGATTTCGTCGACGTTAAGAAACCATTCAGTCTTTCCTGTCCAGCAAACGTGGTGGCGTGTCCTGCGATATGAGCCATGTTACGGTGCCCCAGGGAATACAGGTAATCAACAGCCTTATAGCTTCCGTCGAAGTTATCTGATTTCACGACAGCGGATTCGCTGCTATGTAAATCAATGACCACCGTAGGAATAGTCGATTCCATGAGTTCCTTAACCTGCTTATCGTTAAATAACGAGCTGACGATTACTACTCCGTCGACTCCGCGGTATTTGAACTGCTCGAGGTAACTTTTCTTCTGGTTATTGATCATGCGGGAAGCAAATAGCAGATCATAGCCGAGTATTTCTACATTTTTGCGGAAGCTTTCAATAACGGAACTGAAAAAAGGATGCTTCATCCCAATCCCTAATGATTCGATGAAAATAACACCGATTGTCCATGATTTTTTTGTCGTCAGGGTGCGGGCATGAGAATTAGGTAAATACCCCATCTCTTCCACCGCATCTAAAATGGTTTTTCTTGCTTTCTGACTGACATCCGCATAGTTGTTAAGTGCTTTGGATACGGTTGTAACTGAGTATCCTGTTTTTTTAGCGATATCGTATATAGTTACCATGGTTTTATTCCATCTCCTCCCGTATCGAAAGCGCTTTCGATTGTTGGCATATATGTATTATAATATCGAGCCGTATTTATTGCAAGACTGAAAAACCAACATAAAAACCTTAAAGTTTGAAAAAGGAAGCTGCTTCATCAGCTTCCTTTTTCATCATGGATTATTCGTATTCACTTGCATTCTTTACTTGTAAAACGACATTGTCGATATAAACGTCATGAGCCTCAGCAAATTGTCCCATTAAAAACTTCAGGGAAACCGTGTCGTCCGCGGTCATGTTCCATTCATAGTCGAAGGTTTGAGTCTCTGTGCCAAGTGCTATCTTTTCACTGAAATACCTCTGGTAAGAAGCATTCTCTATCGTAAGTTCGATGTCTCTTTCCACAGTGGAACGTGCGTCAAAGGATAGTTCGTACGTAACACCTTTGGAAAGCTTAAGTCCTGGCTGTTCTAGGAGTACACTCCACATTTCATTACCTGGATTGGTAATATGAGCCTGAAGTTCTCCATTGTCAGCTGTAATTTCAGCGCCGGCATCAAAGTGAATATAAGTAGACCACTCGTCCAGTCCAGCTGTAAAGTCTCCATTGGTCAAAGGATAAAGGTCTACGTTACTGTAATCAATAAAACTGGATGTTTGAAGCAGGACGACGTTGTCCAAGTATATACTGGCTGACTTTCCGCCTGTATTAAAAACAAGCTGTCCTTCACGATCCGTGATATCCTGCGGCATTTCAAACGTAACTTCGTGCGTATTCATATCTTTCGTTAACTGAACATCCTGCTCTGCATAACGAACCGTGCCGTCTTTACTCAGGAAAGCCACTTCAATGGATTGATTTTCCTCAGCACGTCCTTCAAACGTAAGAGCGTACGTATTTCCTTTCAGAAATTGAAGTCCTGTTTGACTCAGCTGGACAGCTTCAGGGGAGTCTCCGCCTTCCGAAATATCCAGGTGCAGTTCGCGTGTTTCGGAGTCAACGCTTGCTTCTGCGACCGCATCATCTGAGGTATTCACGTTCCAATAAATCATGCGGGACTGATCTCCCTGGTCAAATGTTCCATTGTACACATGGTTTCCATCTGGAAGAGGAGTCTTTTGATCACTTGTTTCTTCTGTTCCCGTGATATCTTCCATGCGGACATTTCCAATCCAGACAGGGGCTGTTCCATTTGCGCCCATATTGAATTCGAGTCTGGCTGCAAGATCCGTGTCCTGGTTAAGGGTGAAGGTGTACTCAAACGATTGTACCTGATCCGACAGGGCGATCGACTGCTCGCCGGAGTAGTTGGCATATCCTCTTTCCGCACCGCCTGAAACTTTGGTCATCATGTTTCTGGACGTATTGGATTTAGCATCAAAACTGACCTTATACGTATGCCCTTCAACGATCGCTGCATTTTGGATCAGCTGAAGCGACCACAAGGCGTTTCCAGGATTACTAATTTCGGTTTTGGCAAACGTCTCTCCATCGACGTCAGCTGTTGAGATGGAACCAGCGCCTTCAAAATCTGGAAGCTGAAGGAAGTTCCAATACACTGGCTCGTAGGAGTCGTTTCCATCGTCTACTCGATTGAATTCTTTAGTGTATTGGTTATCATAAATGAGGTTTCCGTCTTCCAGTGGCTGTTTAGCGTCTTCAGGAAGCTCTTCATCCTCGATTTCAGGTTTCACAGGTTCTTTATAATCGCGTCCGGTTAATTCATAGACACGGACGTAGTCCACTTCCATGATACCCGGGAAAGGCGTCGTTTCATCTGCATTTCCGCCGTACCATCCGCCAACAGCGAGATTCATAATAAGATAGAATTCCTGGTCAAAAGGTGCAGGGTAGGTATAGTTTGCGGCTTCGTCTTCCCCTTTACTGAACCAGTTATTCAGTGTCTGATAGAGTTCTCCGTCTACATACCAGCGGATTTCTCCCGGCTCCCATTCCACAGAGTAGGTGTGATAGTCCGTGTAATCGGTTCCTTCTGGAAAATGATATTCCGTGCCGCGGTACGTATTATTTGGGTTTTGTGAACCATAATGAATCGTTCCACCAATACTGCTCGTGTCTCTTCCGGCTGCTTCCATAATGTCAATTTCCCCTGAGGCAGCCCATTCCCCATAGACACTGTCTTCCGGCATCATCCAAAAGGCAGGCCAGAACCCTTGGCCTTCCGGAAGTTTCATTCGGGCTTCGAATTTACCGTACTTCTTGCTGAATAATCCCTTCGTTTTCAGCTTGGCAGAAGTATAATCGTATGAACCAAATTGATCGGTAATCGGCTCTTCTTCTTTTTGAGCTTTAATAACCAGTTTTCCGTCCTCAATATACGAATTCTCAGGAGAATCGGTGTAATATTCCTGCTCGTTGTTACCCCAGCCCTGAGCGATTCCTTCACCATTTTCATCGACGATCCAGTTGCCGATGTCGTAGGTCCATTTGGAGTCATCAATCTCGGCTGTCATAAACTCATCGGACCATACGAGCGACCAATCCGTTTCTTTTTGACCGGGTTCGTAGATTTTTACTTGATTCACATCGGAATCGATTAGACGTACGTGATTCTGCACCTGCTTGTGCACGTAAGTTGTTCCTTCTACCGTGACGTTTTCTAACTTCGTCCAGCCTTCTTTAGTCCCCTGGGTAATGTATAGATCACCGGTGATCGTTGTGTTTTTCAGGGTAACATCCTTTGCACTGATCACCGCTGTACCTTCAATTGTTTCATCCTCATATGTACCCGGTTCGGTGTATGTCTGCTCGATCAGCGTATCAAAAATCTCCATCGCTTTGGAAACTTTGAGGGGCTTTTCAGCTTTCACGCTTAGTTCATTGGAGGTTAACTTTTCTTCTTCGGGCATGAGATAGGTCATCATCTCGACAGCATCTTCTTGTTTAATCACTGAATTTTTGGAAGCTTCGTCCTCAAAGACAATTTCCCAATAGTCAGCCTCGTTGTCTTCGTAACCAAACACTCGATTCACCAGGGAAGCGAATTCCCCTTTCGATAATGCAGCATTAGGATTTTTTAAGCTTTTTTCCAAGCCTGAAAAGATCTCCTGCTCACTCCATTCATTCGCAGCTCCTTTCTTTGACTTGGCTAAAACAGGGGAAGCTGCTGAAGCAAACACCATCACCAGCAACATACAAATGAACAACCATTTTTTCAACATGTATTCCTCCTCTAAGGATTATATATGATGAAGTGGGCAAACTCCCACCAACCATCGACAGGTAACAGAAACCGGTTTCGTTAACGAGCAAAAAAATAAGCGAAACGTAAGTGGATACAATTGCGAAAGCGCTTTCGTTTTTGCTTAAAAAAATATGACGCCTATTAGGTCTCTGTTATGTTAGTCCATATCTTACCACAATTTTCTGAATTGGCAAGAGGTACCTGTTAAATAATTACGGGAGATTAAAATATTTATAGTGTAAAAGGACTAAAATTTACAAAATCAGTCTATCATTTTTATCCATTATAGGTAATAATAAGGAAGCGCGTATTACTTGATTGAATATTCAATAGAAAAGAGAAACGATGAACCATTTCCATTGTCCATTTGAAGATTACCATCCCCTCGTGCATCATGTACTGCATCAGTTAGGTATGCCCCTGCCCTATGAGGATTACATACAGGATGCTTACTTTGTTTATGACCAGTGCATTCAGCGCTACGACGCTTCACTCTCTAAATTTTCTACTTATTTCGCCTGGCAGTTACATTACCACTTTCGAACTATTCTTCAAAAAGAGCAGCACTACTTGAACCGAATCTCGATTTTGTATCCGAAAGAGAATGGATACTTTCCTGATCCGACTTCCGAATTTAATCACTATTATGATGTATTTTACTGCAGTCGACTGAGCTGCCTCGAGAGTGAAATTCTTCATTTAACGCTGCAAGGTTATACAGTCGAAGAGATATCGGCGGATCGATCGGTCAGTGTATCGACGGTGAAAAGGTACAGGAAAAAGATCAAGCATAAGGTAGGAAGAAATTTTATGAGTGAGTGCTGAGCAGAGGAAGGGAGCATCAATACTGGTAAGGAATCTTGGAGACTGTCTCGATCGGGACAGTCATTTTTTTCAATCTATTAGACTAGGTAATTGTACCTTCATTCCATGATTTTCATAAAATTAACCTCCGTTTATTGAAGACTTTACAATTCGAGTCGATATAGCTTTTAGAGACAAATATCGACGTTTCAATAAACTTAGGAGGAATGAGATTCTTATGACCAGACGTACATATGTAAAACGGGCGATCGCCTCGATTGTTTTGCCCATTGCTCTTCTTATCCCGCTTCATACAGTGGATGCAGGATCCAAACAGTTTTCTGATGTTGATGAAGGCACGATTTATTATGAACCGATTCATGCGCTCGCAGATAAAGAAATAGTTCAGGGCTATTCGGATGGAGAATTTAAATATCGATCCGAAATCACCCGTGCGGAAGCGGCCCTTATGATTACCCGGCTATTAAACTTAGACACAGAAAATGCTCCTCCTGCTCCGTTTACGGATGTGAAGCAGGGAGAATGGTATTCAGGAGCAGTCAACGCTTTATACAATGCAGGAATTATTGTAGGAAACGGCGATGGTTTATTTGGAACCAATGAGGATATTACCCGGGCAGAGTTATCCAAAATTATCGTAGAGGGATACAACCTGGAAATGCAGGAAGGGAATGCTTTACCTTTTGAAGATGTAAATAACCAGGCCTGGTATACGGACTACCTTCGTGTCTTATATTCACATGGACTGATTTCAGGTACCTCTGCAACTACGTTTGAGCCGAATGAGCCTATGATCCGTGGTGATTTCGCCTTGCTATCCTATAACACCGAATTTGGATATGGTGATTTGTTCCTTGAGCTTGAAGAAGCGGTGGCGATCAGTGCCTATCAGATCTCTGCCACTTTTAACAATGAAGAAACAGCTGTCATTCATCTGGACCAGCCTCTGGAAGAAGGGGAAAATACGAGAACCTTCACTTATAAAGGGGAAACGTATGAAGACCGCGTCAACTATGAATTAATCTATCCAAAAGACATCGCACTTGAAAATGATTATGTAGCTGCGGCCCTGCCTTATCTCGGTATTCCCTATTTATTCGGCGGCGAAACGACAGAAGGATTTGACTGCTCCGCTTTTACGAGACGTGTCTATGAAGATGCGAAAGGTTTATATCTTCCCCGGTCTACGGATCGGCAGTGGGAAGTAGGACAGGATGTCGCTCTTGAAGATATTCAAGTAGGGGATGTTGTATTTTTCAGTAATACATACCGGGAAGGAATTTCGCATAATGGGATTTATGTAGGAAACGGGAAAATCATTCACGCTTCGAGAACCTACGGCATCAGCATTGCTTCGTTGAGTTCTTCCTATTGGCAGAAGAAATTTACCGGAGTTAAACGCTTCGAGAATTTACGAATCCCGGAAGAAGACCCGGTCGTATCAGAAGCAACGAAATACATAGGTGAATCTCCTTATCAAGCAGGCGGTACAACGCCAGAGGGATTCGGAGCGGCTGAATTTGTTCAATATGTATTTATGGAAGCAGAAGGTATTGAGCTTCCAGACGATGGATACGACCAAATGGAAATAGGAGAGGATGTGGCTCGGGAAGACTTGCAGCCCGGAGATATTGTCTTCCTGGAAGCGAATTATATAAATCCGACGATTTATGTCGGCAATAATCAAATCGTTCATGTGACAGTATCAAAAGGAGTCACCGTGACAAACTTAGTGACGAGCAGCTTCTGGGGACCGAAATACGTAGGTGCGAAACGTGTAACTAAGGAGAATTACGATGATGTCCCGGAACCTGAAGAGCCGGAAGATCCAGAGAATCCTCCTGAAGATCCAGAAGATCCACCAGTAAACCCGGAAGATCCAGCGAACTAAAACAAAACCACCTCCCTAAGAGACGGGGAGGTGGTTTTTGTCATCGTTAATTATGTCTGACTTAACTTACGGTTTTAGGGGTTCGGCTTTCCACGAATCGTTTCATGCGGTCCATTGCCTTATCCAGCTGTTTCAGGGAAGTGGCATAGGAGCAGCGGATATAGCCTTCTCCACTTTCACCGAATACATCCCCAGGAACGACAGCAACCTGTTCTTCGTGAAGCAATTGCTCGGCGAATTCTGCGGAGGATAATCCGGTGGCTTTAATGGAAGGAAAAGCATAGAAAGCGCCGCCTGGGTTCGGACAGTCGAGTCCCATTTCATTTAAACTCGTTACGATAAAGTTTCGTCGCTGCTTGTAGCTTTCAAACATATCCCGCACGCTCGGGCGTCCGTTTTTCATCGCTTCCAGTGCCGCGTGCTGAGCCATTGTCGGTGCGCACATCATGGTATATTGATGAATCTTTACCATGGCCGCAATTAAATCAGGTGGACCTGCTGCATAACCGAGGCGCCAGCCAGTCATGGCGAATGCTTTTGAAAAGCCGCTGATCAGAATGGTCCGCTCTTTCATGCCGGCAAGCGAAGGGAAACTCGTATAGGAAGCGTCATACGTGAGTTCCGCGTATATTTCATCTGACAGCGCTACTAAATCGTGCTTCTCAATTACCTCAGCAATCGGTTCCAGTTCCTCTTTCGTTAAAAAGGTGCCGGTTGGATTGTTCGGGTTGCAGAGCATGATCGCTTTTGTTCTTGGGGTAACCGCTTCTTCAATAGCTTCTGCGGTGAGTTTAAATTCATTATCTGCTTCTGCCTGGATTGTGACAGGCGTCCCTCCAGCAAGACTGACGGTAGGAACATAAGCCACAAAGCTTGGTTCGACAACGATGACTTCATCACTAGGCTCGACCACCGCCCTCAAAGCAAGATCAATGGCTTGACTTGCCCCTACCGTAACAATTACTTGTTCGGCAGGATCATAGTCCAACTGGAAATTCCCATTTAGGTATGTGCTGATTTCTTTCCGCAGTTCGATCATCCCTGCATTTTCCGTATATGATGTGTACCCTTGCTCAAGCGAATGGAAGCTTTGCTCGATAAAATTCCACGGGGTCACGAAGTCCGGCTCGCCGACTCCCAGGGAAATGACATCCTCCATTTGAGCGGCAACATCAAAAAAACGGCGAATCCCCGACGGTTTCAGATCCTCCACATGCTTTGAAACGAACGACTTTTTACTCATGGAGATACCACGATTCTTTTATCATCTTCATCATCGTCTTCCAGAATAAAGCCGTCGTGTTTGTATCTTTTCAGGACGAAATGAGTAGTGGTGGATAGTACGGAATCAAGTGCCGAGAGCTTCTCGGAAATGAACTTACCGATATCCATCATTGTCTTTCCATTAACCGTAACGGATAAATCATAAGCCCCGGACATTAAATACACCGCTTTCACCTCAGGAAAACGATAAATACGCTCGGCCACTTTATCAAAACCGACCCCGCGAGCCGGTGTCACTTTCACATCCACCATAGCTGTGACTTCCTCATGCTCTACGACCTTAGCCCAGTCAATTAAAGTGGAATAGCCAAGAATCGCTTTTTTGTCTTCGAGATCATCAATGACTTGCTGGATTTCCTGTTCACTTTTTCCCATCATCTTGGCGATTTTAGCTACGCCTAAATTTGCATTCTTCTCAATAATCTTCAAAACCTGAATTTCTGTCTCTTTCATTGGAGTCACCTACTTTCCTTCTATCCCATCATTTTAACAGTATTAGGTATAAACGAGAACCTTGTTTCAAAGATATTTACATTATCGCTTATCAAAGATCAAAATAAGATCGAATATTTGGAAAATTATTCATTGAAATGGTACGCTGAGAACATCTTAAGGAAGGAGTCGATTATGAGTATTCCAAACATTACACTTCATGACGGTTTGACCTTACCAGCGATAGGCTTTGGAACTTACGCATTGAACGGAAATGCTGGTGTTCAAGCCATCACAAGTGCCATTGATACCGGGTATCGACTAATTGATACCGCTTATAACTATGAGAATGAAGGAACCGTTGGGGAAGCCATCCGCCGCAGTTCCATTCCGAGGGAAGAGCTGATGATCACCTCTAAGCTTCCAGGTCGTTACCAGACCTATGATAAAGCTGTTACAGCAATTCAGGAGTCTCTGTACCGGGCTGATCTGGATTACTACGATCTGTATTTGATCCACTGGCCTAATCCTAAACAGGATAACTACGTAGAGGCCTGGCAAGCATTAATTGATGCGAAAAAGTGGGGACTGGTTCGTTCTATCGGCGTATGCAACTTCCTGCCTGAACATTTGGAACGCCTGGAAAATGAGACGGGCGTGAAACCGAGCATCAACCAAGTCGAACTGCATCCATTTTTCAATCAGGAAGAGCAGCGGATCTTTAACGATGAACATGAAATTAAAACAGAATCCTGGAGTCCACTCGCCAAAGCAAGTGAGATTATTCATAATGAAACGCTGCAGAAAATAGCAGACGCGCATCAGAAGACAACCTCGCAGGTTGTCTTACGCTGGCACCATCAGCTGGGAGCGATCCCGATTCCCAAATCCGCTTCCCCTGAGCGCCAGCTGGAGAATCTGTCCATATTCGATTTCTCACTCAGTGATGAAGAGATGGGAATGATTGCAGAGTTAACCCGCCCGGACGGTCGACTGAATGACCAGGATCCGGCAGAGTATGAAGAATTTTAATGAGCGAAAAGCGCATCCACGAGGGTGCGCTTTTTTGATGCCAAACAGAGGATAGATGGATTTAATAGAGATAGATTTATATTTAAAGAAGAGATATAAAACATTCGATCCATAAAAGGTGGGCGGGGTACCGCGGTGAACTTGCTTTGGATTATTTTCTTGCCTTCCTACCCAAAACTTCATTTCATATATTTGAAGATCTTCGTCTCTCTGCAAGCGGAAAACCTTTCAACTCGATACCCTCCTTCACCCAATTGAGGAAGAGCACGACCCAATCGAGGTAGCACATGGCCCAATCAAAAGCAAGTCCCCTAAACACGAACCCCGGTGCTACCCTAACAAAATAGAAAAGCTTGCAGAGAACTCATCTCTACAAGCTTTTCCTCATGATTATTTATATCTCTTTAAATCTTTCGTCATCGAAAGCGCCCACTGTGTCAAAGTCGCAGACCCATAAGGAAGTGCGTCCTCATCAAGATCAAACTGCGGATGATGAAGAGGATAAACGGCTTCTTTCTCTTCATTCCTAACTCCAAGCCGGAAAAAAATCGCGGGAATCTTTTCGGCATAAAAGGAAAAGTCTTCTCCGCCCATTGAAGGTGGAATAACAGAGAACCTTTCAGGACCGAATACATCGTTTACGGCCTGTTCCACTGAAGGGAGCAGATCTTCATCATTCACAAGCGGCGGATAAAAATATTGGTAGTGGAAACGATAATCCATTCCGAAGCCCTGGGTAATTCCTTTAATGATGCTTTCCATTTTCGCTTCGATGGAGTCGCGCACTTCTGGGTCCAGAGTTCGGACGGTGCCGCCTATCGAAACTCTTGGGGCGATCGCATTGTTCGCAGAACCGCCGTGAATCTGGCCGACGGTAAGTACTGTGGGAGACAAAGGATTCACCTGGCGGCTGACAACCTGCTGCAGGGAACTGATGACTTCGGCAGCTACACTGATCGGATCTGCTGCTTTGTGAGGCTGGGCCGCGTGACCGCCTTTTCCAATAACCTCAAGGTCAAAGAAATCAGCGGCTGCACAGGCTTCTTTTTGAGCGCAGGTTACTTGCCCAACAGGATAATCCGGATTAACGTGCAGACCAGCCATAACGTCGATCTCAGGATTTTCAAGAACGCCATCCTCAATCATCGTTCGAGCGCCAAAGAGCGCTTCTTCCGCCGGCTGAAATACAAGCTTAATCCTGCCTTGTACAGGGGGATTATTTTTTAATAGCTTCGCTGCCCCGAGCAGCATGGTGGTGTGCCCATCATGTCCGCATAAATGGGCTTTGCCTGGCGTATTTGAAGCATAACTTGCCGTTTTTTCATCCTGGATGGGAAGAGCATCCATGTCGGCTCTTAACCCAACTGTGGGTCCAGGGTTCCCGGAGTCGAGCAACGCGACGACCCCGGTTTTTGCGATCACGGAAGGGTCATAACCGAATTCTCTCAGTTTTTCCTGCACAAATCGTGATGTATTATATTCTTCATACCCTGTCTCCGGGTTTTGATGTAAATACTGGCGCCACTGGGTTAAATCAGTCTGCATGGTTTGAGCTTGTTCCAACAACGTTGTCATCCAATCACCTCTACTGTTTTTTTTAACCATGACACATCCGTACCCCAGAGGACAACTATTTATTCGAATATTCTATATTCGAGACGGGCATAGGGTCTGATATACTTGATTTATTAAGAAAAAGGAGGTCCAATCAATCGATGACGAGCAAAAACGAATATATAGAAGTAACGAAGGTTGAGGAAATTGGTGAAGGCATGAGGGTATGTCTGGATTTTATCGACGTTCTTAATCCCGAGGACGGGCTTTATATAGGCAATACAGGACACGGGTACGTGAAGGTGCTTTCCGAGAACCGCGAGTCGGACGGTTATCCACCGCGTCCTTTTCGAATTAACTGCGGCGCATTCCATCAATACTTATATCAAGAGGGAAAAACCTCTTATTTACATGAACTGAACCCTGGAGAAAGTCTGGTCTTATCTGGAAAAGAGGACCGGGAACTACCTCTTGGACGCGTGAAGGTCGAAAAGCGCCCGTTTCTAAGGGTTGAATGTCAGACGGAAGAGGGGATGATTTCGGCTACGCTGCAAAAGTCTTCGAGTGTATATGTGATGGAAGAGGAGAAAGGGGAACTTCCTTTACTCAGTCTGGAAGCTGGGCACCGCCTTCTCGGGATTAAGGATAAGCCTGGCCGGCATTTAGGGGAGCAAGTGGATGAAGTTATATGGGAGAAATAAAAGGGCAATGCTTCCGCAAATAAGGGTGGAAGCATTGTTTTTTATTCACCGGAATTTACAGCTTTACCGATTTCTAGTTTGGCTGTTACATAAGAAGAAACGAACGATAGCAACAAAGGTGAATAAGAAACCATATCCTAGTGCGGTGGTCATCTTCTGACTCTCCTTTCATTATTTTTGTATAATGTAATACTTTTCCTTTTAAATAAAGAAGTAAACCATATTTTTCTATATAAGATTAAAATCTGACTAAAGTAATAATGTCTCCATTGCCTCGTAAGACAAATGGAGGAAATGTAACGAACATCGTTTAGAATTACCATTAAAAGTAAAATGAACAAATGTAATCAAAATTAACTAGAGAGGGTGGATGAATGATGACAGCAGTAAAAGAGTATATGAATACGAATCTTATGACCTGCGAAGCCTCCGATAACTTGTCAGAAGTGGCAAAATGTATGAGAGAAGAAGATGTTGGGTTTGTACCTATTGTCGAAAATGGGAAATATGCAGGCGTCGTTACTGACCGCGATATCGTAGTAAAAGGCCTTGCTAAAGGGTCGCCTGATAATGTAAAAGTTTCTGATATTATGACCGAAAAAATCATTACAGGTTCTTCAGACATGGAAATAGCTGAAGCTGCTCGTTTAATGCAAAATCATCAGATTCGCCGCTTGCTGGTTGTGGATCAAGATACCATTAGTGGTGTAGTAAGTGTAGGAGATATAGGAAAACAGGGATCCGATGAAATAGCTGAAACATCATGAGTGAAACGTCTAAAGGTTGAAGCAACAATTAAAAGAAGAAACATTAGTAAGGAAAAAAATTTAAACTCAATTTACTATATTAAGAAAATATTACAAGTAAATATTTGGGTTTAAGTTCCATGTGATTGGTGGTAAGGATTTATATCTTATTCAAAGGAGGCGAAACTAAATGGCTAAGAACCATAATCAAAATCAAAACCAAACGATGAGTCGAGAAAAAGCTGGTCGTAAGGGCGGAGAGAAGACAAGCCGTAAATATGATCAAGAGCATTTTGAGAATATTGGTCAAAAAGGCGGCGAAAAAACAAGCCAGGAGTACAGCCAAAAGCACTTTGAAGATATCGGTCAAAAAGGCGGAGAGACCACCAGCGAAGAGTATAATCAGGAACACTTTGAAGAAATAGGTAAGAAAGGCGGAGAAACAACCGCTGAAGAACATGATCAGGAATTTTATGAAGAAATCGGACAAAAAGGCGGCCGCAGCTCAGGTAATGGTTCTAGGAATAACTAAGAGCTGCAGCCACTGATCAAATAAAGCTGGGAACTTTATTTAATTTTGAATTATTATTATAACGGAGGGATATTATCATGGCAAACAAACAGTATAAAACAGGTGAAAAAGCACCAGAATCCGGTAACTATAAAGTAGACAAACTTGTAAATGGAAACAATAAATCCAGTGACAATACTGAAATTAGCTTGAATGAAGGCGATCAGTTCCCGCCTTCTCCATCTGAAAATGAAGCAGCTTATTGGGTGAAGTCATCCTAATAGATTTATGTAAATCCCCTGCCTCTAGAGGTGGGGGGATTTTTTGTATTTCGTTATCTATATACATCTTATTTGATTTCAAAAGAGAGTCCTCCATTATCTAACAGATTAATAGAGGACTCTCTTTCTTATATCTTTCCATTTCACTATCTCACTTTGTTCATATATTGAGAAGAAGTCAGGGTACGCTTTCGTTTAGGCTTCCAGGTAACAATAAAAATCCCGCACATAATTAGAAAGAAGCCTATAAAGAATTGCGCCGACAAAGATTCATCCAATAATAGCCAGCCTAATAAAGCGCCGGTAAGAGGCTGAAAAAAATAAAATAAAGATCCGACGCCGGCTTCCATCAGTTCCATTCCTTTGTTCCAGAAATAAAAACCTCCAGCCGTTGATACGATTCCCAAATAGATTATACCGAAAATAACGTTCAAATTAGGAATAGAGAAAGAGTTATATTGAAGCTCTCCTATCATAAAAGGTATGGTCATCATCAATCCTATAAGGATGCCATTCGCTGTGATCTCCAAAGATGTAAATTTAGAAGACGCTTTCTTTACATAAATAGATAGTAAAGCCCAACAGACCGCTGCCATGAAAAGAATAAAGCTGCCTAGGAGGTAACTATTCATTTGAGTGTTCCATTCAATTACAGTAAACACTCCAACTGAGGCGAGGACAAGAGAGGCTGCCTTCCGATAAGTAATTTCTTCTTTTAAAATAATTCTGGCAAAAACTACAATGAATACGGGGGTGGTAGCTGTGATTAACGCCCCGGTATGAGCATTAGATAGTTCCACACCTATGAATTGGAATGATATCGTGACTAAATAGCCAATGAAACCAATCCAAATCAGCAACATCCAATCCCTTTTTGTTTTGGAAGCAGAAGTTTTTTTCCTTACTTTCATAATAGAAAAAAGTAAGAGAGAGCCAATCGAATACCGGATACACATCAATGTAAATGGAGGGATGAATTCCAACACATATTTGCTGGCTACAAACATCCCGCCCCATATACTAGCGGCTAAAGCCAGACAGATTGATCCCAGAACTTGCTGTTTCATTTTACCCTCCTGTACATTCAATATATTGATATAATAATAAACATTATCCGGTAATTATAGATCATAAACGTTAAACTTTTATACTGGCCCTTTATGCTGAATTCATCTTAATAGATTAGGTGTTTTAAGCTATATGATTAAAGTAAATGTAGAAGGTGCAGACAGGGGAATACTTTTAAACTACGGGATTATGACCTTAGATAATTTTCGTCTAATTCTGTAGCTTATTAAAGTGTTTTGTAGATAGAAGTGAAATGAAAATGTCATATGATATAATAGAAGAAACGAAAAATAAGGGATGGAGTAAGATGACTATTAAAACTAAACGGGATATTGAAGAGTTGTTGTCGTCTTTTTGTGATTTCGCGCAGTATGATGAGAAGGGTGCCAAGCACTATCTAGTGTTTTCGGACAAGGAACGGAGCGGAGACTGGACACTGATGGTTTATCGTGATGGTCTGATTACGGCGCACGGCCGGGGTATCGATTATTGCGACGAAGGCGAGCTTGTGCTGAAGCGGGAAGAAGCAGGGAAGTTTGTCTGGAGAAATCGTAAAGCGATCAATGCTGTAATTCGAGAGAAACGTAAGGTGACAACTTCATAAGCTTGATGCACAAAAAGAAGGCAGAGGTTCTATAAACCTCTGCCTTTCTTCATTTTTCATTCCATTTCTATTCGGTAATTCCTACCTGATTCAACCCATCTTCGGTGGCCTGAGCTTCTGCACTGTTTTCGCCGTACAGATCAACAGCAGATTGAATCAAGGATTCTCTCGCATGACTGAAGTCAGAGTCTGGAGTCAAATAAACCGTCAGTGCACGGTAATAGATTTGCCCTAGTTTATCCTTGCCAATCTGTTCTCCTGTGAGATAGGCTGCGTGGTTGATAATGGAAGAGTTAATATGAACACCGCCATTATCCAAATCTTTTGGAAGATCATAGTACTCGTCCATGTGGGATGGATACTTCCCGTTTCCATCGCCATATTCCGTATATTTGGAACCCACCGCATACTTACTAGGGTTGCTCAGACTGCGAAGGGAGGTGCGGCCTGATTCTCTAGCATCTTCTGCCATAATGTCTTCCCCGATTTCCCAGTCCTCTTCATCTACAAGAGCTCCGAAGATATCCGAGAAGGCTTCATTAAGTGCTCCGGATTGGAAGCGATATTTCAAGCCAGCGGAGTAAGTGGTAACCCCGTGGGTCATTTCGTGCGCAGCTACGTCCAGACCGGCGGATAGAGGTACAAAGAATTCGCCATCGCCGTCTCCGTAGGTCATCTGCTCCCCGTTCCAGAAGGCATTGTTATAATCCTCTCCAAAATGAACCGAAGATTTGATAGCCATACCTTCTCCATCAATAGAGTTACGATCATGTTCTTCCAGGTAATAGTCGTAAACTTCTTCAGAATTATAGTGTGCATCCACAGCAGGACGATCATAAGAATCTTTAAATGATGCATTTGGTGAGCTGAATAGAACTCCAGGGAATTGGAGATCACTCTCTCCCCATTGATTTTTCATATCATAGGTGTAAATCCCTTCAAGATCCTCATGGGAATTATCAAACAGGTAAAAGTTTGTTCCCGGTCGAACGGATTTATCGTTTTTATGTGTGATGTGAAGCTGAAGCTGATCCCCTAACACGCCAATTCCAGATCCTTTGGAGGATTTATAATCCTGTGCGTGCATAATTTTGTTGTATTGATCGATCACTTCACCGGAATTCGCATCGACATAAACAGACCAGTTCCCTGGACTGTCACCGAGGAAATTCACATTTACTTTGTAAGCTAAATGATTTTCACCTTGAAACGAGTAATAAACGAGCTCTGAATCGGGTGATTCTACCAGCTGGTCCGGAGCCTCAACGGCTTTTTTAGCGAGTTTTATACTTTCTGAGGCTGATAGGGAAGCTTTGGAAGGAAGCCCTTCTTTTTCGATCGCTTCGTTGAATTGTCCACTAACCGATTGAACGCGATTATCACTGCTGTAATGCACGGTAACCTCGTTCCCTTCGACAGGAATATTGTTTTTCTTCTGCTGAAGTTTGACGTGAGTCATACCGAGCTCATCTTTTGTGACTTTAGTGGATTCCAGACTCTCTTCAGGTTTATCCATTTTGAACTTCGCTTTATTTTTATTTAAAAATTCTTTCGCATTTTTTCCATCTGCTGATTTTTGTTTTTCTGACTGCATCTGTTTGACGAAGAAAGGCTTTCCTTTACCTTCACTATGTACTTTCTTCTGGACAACCTCTGTATTGGCATTTGGACTTACAGCGAGTGTTTGCGCTGGTGAAACGGTCCCCATCAATAAAGCAGAGGATAGCACAGCTACTGGTATCACGTGTTTTTTCTTCATAAAATACCTCCTAGGCGTAATATAACCAATTATAGGAAATGGAGGTAATAATATACAGAGTATTTTTAACTATCTTTATTTTCTGAAAATAATAGATTGTGGTATAAAAAGACTATTATAGTGGAAAGTACGTTGACAATTATAGTACGAATTTGTAGAAAATTAATGGTAAGTAATCATGCTATTAAACCATATGAATTCTATTATATTTAGCATTTTCGAGGTGCAAATTAATTCTATTAAAAAAAGTAAGCTGACTGATCAGTCAGCTTACTTTTAATTTATACTAGTAAAAACCAGAGGATAGAAGTAACTACAATTGCAGTGCCGCCCTGAATAAGCGTACCCATCGTCTGAGCTTTATAAGCCTGTGTTATCGACATTCCACTAAATTCTTTAACAACCCAGAAATAACTATCGTTGACGTGAGATACGACCATCGCCCCCGCTCCCACGGACATGACTACAAGAGCAAGCGGTACAGCCCCTTCAATACCCAGTTGAGTGAGTAATGGAGCAATTAAAGTAGAGGTGATTACGATAGCTGCTGTAGAGGAGCCCTGCGCACTCTTTAAGGCTGCTGCAATTACAAAAGGTATAAAGATAAATAGAGCACCGACAGCCAAATCGTTACCTGCTATACCCTTAATTAAATCCGCTATACTTGTCGAGCTGATAACGGATCCGAACGCTCCACCTGCGCCTGTTATTAATAGAATAGGAGCGGCTTCTTTAATGCCCACGCCAATCCATTCCGTTAAAGTTTCTTCATCAAATTTCGGCAGCAGGGCAAAAGCGAACAGCACTCCGACAAGCAAGGCTACAACAGGGGATCCTAAGAATAAGAAGAAGGAGAAAATACTTCCTGTCCAGCCTGCGAAGGTAATTACGGAACTGAATCCGATCAGTAGAATCGGTACAAGGATAGGCGCGAAGGATTTTATAGCAGAAGGCATGTCACCAAAACTGCTCACTACTTCATCGTAATTGTACATAGATTCGTCTTCATCCGATTCGATGTGGATTTTTGTTCCTGCTTTAACTGCCCAAAGGTAACCAGCAAGAATGGCAGGGATGGCAACAATAATTCCGAACAGGATGACGGTACCTAAATAGTTTTCCGCTCCGATGTTCCCGGCTGCAGCAATCGGTCCGGGAGTCGGCGGGACCAGGGTATGTGTAGCGAATAGACCAGTGGATAAGGCAATTGCCATAGAGGCAACGGTTACCTTGGTTTTATTTGCAAGCGCTTTCTTTAATGAAGATAATATAACGTATCCAGAATCACAGAAGACGGGGATACTTACGATACTGCCAATGGCACTCATAGCCAGCTGAGGACGCTTTTCGCCCACGATACGAAGTACAACTTCAGCCATTCGAAGCGCGGCACCGGATTTTTCCAATATCACTCCGATGATTGTACCGAATACAATGACTAACCCTATACCGCCCATCAAACCGCCAAAGCCGCCATTCACAGCTTCAACTACATCGGGGAGCGGCATCCCTGACGAAATCCCAATGGCGAAAGCCGCAATTAATAGCGAGAGGAAAGGGTGAAGGTTGAACTTGGCCGTAGCCGCAATTACAAATAAGACACCTGCAATAATAATTAGAATTAATCCGATTCCATCCATACGAACTGTACACTCCTTTTATTTTTTGAATTCCGAGACAAGACGTGCGAGTTGTATTGTTGCTTTGTACAAGTACTCTTCCGCATGGTCCATACATTCTGTTAGATCTCTAGGGCCTGGAACGACTGAAAAGCATCCTGTAAAAACTTGATTTAACTCCTCGTAATCTCCATCTAAACTCCCTGATAGGAGAAGGGCAGGTTTATTATACTGCTTGGCCACTTCTGCCACATAACCTGGAGCTTTTCCGTACATCGTCTGTTTATCACTTTGTCCTTCACCGGTTACAACGAGGTCAGCTCCTTGGATCTCTTCCGGCAGATGAATAGCTTCTGAGATGAGTCTGGCTCCCGATTCCAGTGAGGCTCCAATGGATAAAAAAGCAAAGCCCAGTCCGCCTGCAGCTCCGGCTCCAGGAGAATTCATAACCGCTCTACCACTTGCTTTTTCTACAAGCGTTCCGTATTTAGCCAAAGCCTGGTCATAATCTGTGACCTGTTTTTCAGAGGCACCTTTCTGAGGTCCGTAGATATGGCTCGCGCCTTTAGGACCTGTAAGAGGATTATCAACATCAGAGGCAACCCTGATGGTTGTGTTTTTTAACCGGGCATCGATTGATGAAAAATCAATGCTTTTAATATGGAAAAGATCTTTTCCAAATCCTCCAGTTTCCTTGCCCTGGTTGTTAAACGTCTTCATTCCGAGAGCTTGGAGCATCCCGAGTCCTCCATCATTAGTGGAACTTCCTCCAATGGCGATCATTAGCTCCCGGTGTCCGCGGTTCAATGCATGGAGGATTGCTTCCCCGATCCCATAAGTAGTGGTGTAATCAGGATTTCTCTTTTCCTCGGGGACAAGGGGCAATCCCGCAATAGCAGCTCCTTCAATGACAGCTCGCTGATCCTCAAATTCGATGTAGGAGCTTTCCACCTTTTCACCAAGAGGACCTGTGCATGTCAGGCTCACTTTTTGAGGATCCGAGGCTTTGGACAAAGCGTCGAGCGTTCCTTCTCCGCCATCAGCCATAGGTTTCAGAATGGTTTCTGTTTCAGGATTAACGGCGAGAAAAGCTTGTTTCATTATTTCCGATACTTGTACGGAAGTCAGACTTCCTTTAAAAGAATCAGGGGCGAAGACTACTTTCATACTAGCTACCTCCTATTCATAAGCCTGTTTCTATTGAAACGAAATTCAGGGCAGAAAACAATTGATGATTTACACAAACATTCAGAAAAATGAAAGCGTATTCTTATGCAAATGCACAAATCAATTATGTAAGAGTATCGTTTGTAATATAATTGCATCTTTAAAGTGCCTGGGATCCAGCCCTACTTTTCTTGTTAATTGATCCAGACGGTAGATCAGGGTATTGCGGTGAATATGAAGAACTTCAGCTGTCCGGTTCATTTTCATATCCTGATTGAAAAAATGTGTAAGGGTGGTGTGGTAAATCTGTTCCAAATGCTGCAGGCGGTTTTGATAAACTTTCGTCACCTCAAGAAAAGTACGTGGATCTACATTATGCAGAAGTCTCTCCATTTGCAGATCACGACTGTATATAGGTTCACCCTTTCTATCACTTAGTTCCATGGCTTCACAGGCTTGTTTATAAGACTGTCTTATTCCATCTATTGAAAAACCAGGCTCGCCCACTCCGATGCTTAAGTGGATATTATCCGGATAAAGGATGGAGGCTTCAGGAAAAAGGATAGTTACAATCACCATGTTATCCTGATAGGGAAGAATAAATAGATATTCTTTATGATGAAACATAGCCTTCAGGGATTCGGCTAATTCAAAAGGTTCCTCCGCTTGAAAGACCACTACCTGCCATGTTCGATTCACATCTATTCTTAACGTATAGGAGGCTTCTCTTATCAGTTCATCACGATCCATCTCTTCGTTCAGCAGCTGCTGGAGCCAATGGTTCCATTGCCTTTCCTGATAAAAAGCCTGTCTTTGTATGTAAATTTGTTCTAAGGCAATTTCAACAGAACCTTGTGTCATTCCAGCTGCCTGTGTCACCTGATCGGGAGGTCCCGTTAAACCAACTACACCTGCGAGCTTGTCACGGTGAAAAATAGGAAGATTCGCACCCGGTTTTACGTTAGCATAATGAGTCACTTCCTCGTCCGTAATAAACTGTGGTTCAGTAGTTTCGATAACCGCTATCGCCCCGCCATGACTTTGACCGACACGGGCAGGATCAGTACTGGCGACTATTTTTCCCTGGGGGTTCATTAAATTAATGGGTACATTGATATATTTAGATAATCGGTTTATGATTTCACGGCCTAATTGATCAGTAAGTTCCATTGTTTCCTCCTGAGACATTAATTTTACTAGTTTAATGATAACAGATGAGAGGGTTATGAAGCGCAGCAGGTTTTCTCTTTTGCCTGAGATAACCCCGCTACTCACCAGTTTATCTTTCTCTATTGACAGAATATTAAAACATCGATAGGATAGAAATTAGAAAGCAGTCCCATAGAAAGGAAGCCCCTTTCATTGTCCGGCTGCAACGGTAGTACAATAAGCAGATAACGTAACTGTTAAAACTGTCTAATCTCTACAACGCCAGAGATTAACTCGCAGTTTAAAGCCAGTTTTCTTCCTTAATCGGAAGAGGACTGGCTTTTTTTGATTTTTATGGGCCCATAAAGATGTACCACTACAACTATTATGGAGGGAAATAAACATGTGTGCAGTAGAAATGAAGAAAGAGAGTCTTCCGTCAATAACAGGACAAGGATATTCTATAAATCCGCATCCAAAGCATAATCGGTTATATCATATAGAATTTGAAGCACAGGTGATTGACCAGTTTTTGAAAGAGGTTCAAGAGATTAGTGATGAGCAGTTGGAGTATATTCCTTACCAGCGGTTTATCACAGCAAATATACTACTGAACTTAGTGGATGAGGACTTTGGAGACACAATCCGAACGATTCTTCATGACCGAAATTCCGGAGGATTTACAGTGGGACTTCAAGGGCGCACGGAGGAGGCTCAGGATTATGTGAAATTCTCCACGGCCTTATCGCACCTCGCGGGCATTCCAAACTTTGATGCCATGTCAAAAAAATACTACGCACGCTTCTCTGTGAAGCATACGGATGACAGTGATTCATATCTTCGTCAGGCATACCGTCGCTTTACGCTTCATACGGATGGAACCTATGTGGATGAGCCGACGGACTGGCTGCTCATGATGAAGATGGAAGAAGAAAATGCAGTTGGTGGAAGCTCCCGATTGCTCCACCTTGATGAATGGGAAGAGTTTGATTATTTTTACAATCAACCACTTGCTTCCTATCCTTTTACCTACAAAGCTCCGGCCAGTAAAAACGTATCAGAAGATGTACAGCGGAAACCATTCTATGAATGGAATAATCGCCCATGCATTTGTTTTATAGATCAGTTTGTGTTCCCGGAAACGATTGCTCAGGCTCAGTATCTGAAAGAACTGTCTCAGTCTATGGAAAACTCAAAAGGAGTCATTGAACTGGAACTTCCAGTAGGGGATTTAGTCATGCTGAATAATCGCTTCTGGCTTCACGGCAGGGCAGGGTTTGAAAAAAATCCTGATTTGCATAGAGAATTACTTCGTCAGCGAGGACATTTTGTACAGTAGTAGGAGGCGGAAGAATGTATGATTATGTGATTATCGGCGGGGGGATTGTGGGTCTGTCCACAGCCTTCGCCATCATTCAGAAGAACCCCGGCGCATCCATTATGGTTGTTGAAAAGGAACAGGAACTTTCTGCCCATCAGACTGGAAGAAATAGTGGCGTCATCCACTCAGGTGTCTATTACAAGCCTGGCAGCTTAAAAGCGCGGATGGCCATGCAAGGCAGGAACTCAATGGTAGAATTCTGTGAGACTCATGACGTTCCTCATGAAGTGTGCGGAAAAGTGCTGGTTGCAACCGAACAAGAGGAAATTCCTCGTTTAGAAGCCCTGTACGATCGCGTTCAGGAAAATGGATTAAATGTAACGAGGATTGGGCGTAAGGAATTGCAGGAAATTGAACCGTACGCCAATGGGATTGAAGGACTCCGCGTTCCTTCAACAGGCATTGTGAATTATAAGAAGGTCAGTGTAAAAATCGCAGAATTGCTCAGGCAGGCCGGTGTCGAGTTTTCATTTGGATCCGCCGTCGAGACAATTGACGAGGGGACCAGCGAGGTTACGATAGAAACGAGCGAGCGCACACTGAAATCGCGCTATCTCATAAACTGCGCAGGTCTTCACAGCGACCGGCTTGTCCGGATGGCTGGAATTCATACGGATCTGCAGATTGTCCCGTTCAGAGGAGAATATTTTAAATTAACCGAGGAGAAGAGCCATTTGGTAAAAGGTCTGATTTATCCGATTCCGAATCCTGCTTTCCCTTTTCTCGGCGTTCATTTGACGAAGATGATGGACGGTGGCATCCATGCAGGACCAAACGCTGTACTAAGCTTTAAGCGTGAAGGGTATCGTAAGACCGATTTTCACTGGAAAGATGCGTTGGATGTTTTATCATTCCCTGGGTTTTGGAAAATGGCAAGACTCAATATGAAAGAAGGCATGAAGGAAATGGTGCGCTCTTTTCATAAAGAGAGTTTTGTGAAGAGCCTTCAACGCCTGGTACCGGATATTCAAGAAGAAGATGTAATTCCAACAGATGCTGGCGTCCGGGCTCAGGCCATGTTGAAGGATGGACGTCTCGTCGATGATTTTCATATCATTACGGGTAAGCGTTCTGTTCATGTGTGTAATGCCCCCTCACCTGCGGCAACCGCTTCTTTTGAAATTGGGAAAGAGATTGCTGAGCGGATTCCAGAGTTGGAACAAGTTAAAGTGAGTTAAAAAGAAGAGACCAGTGCCTGCCACTGGTCTCTTTTAAATAGGAAATATATTGAATTCAGCAGTTTCTTTTGTGGTAAAGATCCATAATGGACATCGGCGTCTTCTCATAATCATCGAACTCAGGAGAGGCGTAATGTTCCTCAGGCATGGAGTGATCTTTACTAACAGAGCTTGTTAATTTCTCCGGGAGTGAGTTGGAATTCGTCAATACCCAGGGCCCAGCAGGAACCTCGGCCCCGCTTGGATTCATTACACCTTTTAGGTATGCTGTTTTTCTTAGTTCTAAGGTTTCTTTCAAGTTAACAGCATACGCAAGCAGACTCTCCAGTGTTTCACGGTCATATTCATCCATCACGAATGCACTCTCTTTTCTCATTCTCACAATAACCGTATCTTCTTCGGTCGGTCTTTCAACTACACCGAGTAAAAGGTTGTATGGCCCAAAAACGGAGTTGTAATACCTTGTCGTGCTGTAGGGATCAGAGACAATTTCTTCATAGACATTCTGTTCAAAATTCTCCAACTGAGAGTAAGAGACGATATCAATTTCCATCTTAATGTCATTCTTGGTCGCTTTAATCAATTTGTTAAATTCAGCCACCAAATACTCAACAATATCTGGAAGGGCCGTTCTCTTTTCCCTGACTAACTTGATGAGCGTATCTTCATGGTTTTTTAAGACAGAAGAAGTGAAACGGAAGTTACTGGCGATTGCTCGTTCTTTTTCTTCCCATTCCCCAAATTCTACACCTAACTTAAATACGGTTAAACTCTTCAAAGCGGATAAGGATAAGACTCGGGCAAAGAAAACGGTAAACATAATTAAAATAGCAACTACAAAAAGGGCCAGGAGGGAAGGTCGGATGAGGTAATCGATAAAGGTTTTTGGGCTTTCTGCGTAGGCACTGGCTGAGATTTCATAATAGAAGAATGCTCCATAAGCTATTGAACCGATAATGCCGAGGGTAACCAGTATGAAATAAATTTCTTTCTGGTTGTTCATAATCAGGCTTGCGGCTCTTGAGATCTTGCGCCAAATGGGTCCTTTATACATCTTTATCCCCTTTCTCTTTACTATATCTTACTATTAGATTACTACATTTTTCCTCTTTATGGATTATTTTTTGTTCTGGTAAATATCCTTTTTTTATTACAGAAAAGCTCCAATTACTTGAAGACTTGATTTCGAGATACTTAGGTTGAGAGGAAAGTCCTTCAGGGGATGATTTCGCTTTCCGGCCCTGCAGGATGCAGGGTCGTTCGACGTTGCCACATGACGTGGCGATCTTAGTCGAACCTCCCATATGGTAAGCTTCCTCAGGCTCCGCCTTCCGGGATGCATTTTGGTTTTAAAGAAGGAAAGAAAAAAGCCACCTGTGGTGGCTTTTACTGGTGAAGCTGATATTGTTTATATGAATCTTTCAAAGCAGCTTCGAGAGCATTCCCGGCTTTGCCGAGATAGCCTTCTTTAAGACGCGCGACCGGTTCGTCTGTACCTTCTTTTAAACTGTAGCCTTTTAATAAGGATTTGATAAATTCTCTTCCATGATCTGTGGCGAGCGTACAGGAAGCGTCCACTATGACACCATATTTTTTATCAACTTCCAAAGTAAGCGTTAAAGATTCGGATATGTGGTTTGCGGCCATTCCGGTAGGCAGTTTAGAATGACCAGCTACAAATAATGTGTTCATATTAATTCCTCCAGTGTTCCTATTGATATTTTTCTTGTAAGCGATAAACTTCTTCCATTAGATGTTCCCCGGCGATAGGCTCTGTTTCCCGATATACAGGCTGAACAGCCTCTTTCCACAAGGCACGTTGTTCTTTTGTTAAATAATGTACCTCCAGAGAGTCGTCCCGTTTAATCTGACGAAGGTGTGTATCGTTAATTTCTATGGAATGCCTTTTAATCCAATCAGTCGTTTCTTCTAAGGCCTGTGAAATTATAACCTGATGTTCGTTAGAGAGTTCACTCCAAAACTCGTCATTCATAAGGACTACATAACCCAGGTAGCCGTGATTACTGATCGTTAAGTAGTCTTGTTCTTTGTATAGATTCTTAGAGTAGATGTTTGATAAAGTATTTTCCTGACCATTAATAAAATCGACTTCCAGATTACTGTACGTTTTATTGAACGGCATCTGACTGGTACTTGCTCCAAGGGCATGGAACTGAGACTCGATAACAGGACTAGGCATGATTCTAACGTGAGTTTGGTTGAAATCAGAAGGCAAGATCATCGGTTCTTCGCTGCTGGTTACTTGTTTATAGCCGTTGTACCAAAAGGTCATTCCCTTTACCTTAGGCCCCAATTGATTCATGAGCGTCTGACCGATCGTCCCCTCGTACGCTTCTTCCACTGCTTGATAGGTGGGAAAGGCAAATGGGAGATCCAGGACCTGCCATTTAGGGAATCGCTCGGTAAGCTTGGATGTAGCCGGTGCGATCATTTGAATATGGCCGTTTAGTAAGGCGTCATACTCATTTTGGTCGTTATAAAGGGTTCCATTCGGATAAATCTCCACTTTAATATCCCCGTCTGTCCGCTCACGGACGAGGGAGGCGAAGCGCCGGACGGCTCTGCCTTTTGGGGTGTTTTCGGCAACGACATGACTGAATTTAATGACGACTTTATCTTCAATTCCTTCCTGTTCATCATCGTACTGCAAGGAAGCCTGGGATCCATTTAAATCGAATCCGAATACAAAAGCTGTCACGATTCCTGTGAAAATAAATAAACAAATGGCTGCGACCGTTTTCAAAGCGAATACTCCTTGTAATCGTTTCCAATAGTGTAACATAGGCCTGCTTTAAAGTGATACACTATTAATAATAGACGAGGGAGGAAGATCGGTCATGTCACTTAAACGGATGCCCATCCGCTGGAAGATTACTATTCTATCATTTGGAATTGTAGCCTTTACCGTTTTAATAGGCGGTATTATCATTATAGGAAATACGATTGAATCCAAAGAAGAATCACTTGGAGAGCACGCCCTCGTCACTGGAAGGACTATTGCAAATCTACCAGCTCTTAAAGAAGGGTTAACCGAATCAGAGGGTTGGAAGAAAATTAATCCTGTAGTGGAGCGGATTCGTACAATTAACAGTTCGGACTATATCGTAGTTCTGAATATGAATCGTATTCGATATTCTCACCCAGTGGAAGAGAAACTCGGCACTTTATCTTCGGGCAAGGATGAAGGGCCTGCCTTTGGGGAGCATAGTTATACTTCTAAGGCCGAAGGGGTAATGGGAGTAGCTGTACGCGGATTTGTCCCCGTGATGAACGAAGATCACGAGCAGATCGGTGTCGTGATTGTCGGAAATCTCCTCCCCTCACTGAAGGAAATTCTGCTTGGAATGAAAAGCGAAATTCTGCTTGTGCTTTTATTAACTGGACTTTTCGGAATTACTGGTTCCTGGCTGCTCGCCAGGCATTTAAAAGAACAGACATTTCAATTGGAGCCTCACGAAGTAGTTCAGCTGCTTGTAGAGCGAACGGCCACTTTTCAGGCTATGAATGAAGGAATTGTAGCCATTGATAATGAAGGAAAAATTACAATTATGAACGATAAAGCTAAAACGATTCTTGATATTAAAGGAGATCAAAGAAAGCAAAGGATCGAACAGGTTATGCCGGACATCAGACTTGGGGACGTACTCTCTTCAGGACAGGGTGTTTATAATGAAGAGCTTCGGCTGGGGAGCACTTTAGTAATGAGCACACGTGTGCCGATAAGAGTAGAAGAGCAGACAATCGGTGCGGTGGTTATTTTCCAGGACCGGACAGATGTTACCAGACTCGCTGAGGAACTAACAGGTGTAAAAGCTTTTGTGGATGCGTTACGTGTTCAAAATCATGAGCACCTCAACAAGCTTCATACTATTGCGGGTCTCATTCAACTGGATCAGAAAGATAAAGCACTGGATTTTGTATTTGAAACTTCAGAAAAACAGGAGCGCCTGTCTAACTTTTTAGTGAAGAATTTGAAGGATTACAGTTTATCCGGTCTATTGCTCAGTAAAGTAAGCCGTGGTAAAGAACTTGGAATCGAAGTGATGATTGATAGCCAAAGTGAAATGCACCGGTACCCGCCTTTACTTGACCAGCATGATTTTGTTCTGATATTAGGCAATCTTATCGAAAACGCTTTTCACGCCTTTGAGGAAATCGAACGTGAAGAAAAGTGGATTGATGTTTCTATCTTGCAAAATGAACACAGCTGTTCCATCAGTGTGGAGGACAACGGCAAGGGCATTTCCAGTGAAAAGCAAGCCGCTATCTTTGAAAAAGGGTTTACAACAAAAGGACAGAAGGGCTCAGGGATCGGGCTTTATTTAGTAAACAATATCGTGGATAAAGGACTGGGAGAGATCGAAGTGTTTTCTCAGAGGGGAGAAGGCACAAGTGTATTTATTACGTTTCCCATGACACTTGAGGAGGATTCTTATGAGCAGGCAACAGGTTATTGAAGTGTTGTTAATTGAAGACGACCCCATGGTCCAGGAGGTAAATCGGCAATTCATTGAACGAGTGTCACCGTTTCAAGTTGTGGATGTTGCTTCGGATGGGAAAGAAGGAGTGAGATTAGCTAAAGAGCTTTCTCCTCATCTGATCATTCTGGATATTTTTATGCCGGAGCAGGATGGTGTGGAAGCCCTTAAAGAAATACGAAAGCATGCGTTTGATGTTGATGTTATTGTAATTACCGCAGCCAATGATAAAGATACCATCCGCTCCATGTTCAGGCACGGCGCCGTTGATTATTTGATTAAACCCTTTAAATTTGAACGTCTGCAGCAAGCGCTCACAAACTACCGGGATTTCCGTTCGGAAATGAGTGGTACGGGAGGTTTGCAACAGCAGCAGATCGATGAGCTGGTGGGCAGTAAGATTGATCAGGATGTTAAAGAATTACCTAAAGGACTAAACCAGCAGACCCTGGAGCAAATCATTACGTTTCTCAGCCGAAACTCTGATGCTTTATCCGCTGAACAGGTAGCAGACGGTGTAGGAATGGCAAGAGTGACAGCACGCAGGTATCTAGAATATCTTCAAAGGATAGGTGATGTGGAGATTGATATTCAGTATGGAGGGGTAGGACGCCCGGTTAATCGTTATCAAATGAAGGTATGAGACTTTTTGCAGATCAGGCAAAAAGTCTTTTTTTAATTCTGGCTTCTGGATTGCCAAGTTGAATTTCCAGTAAAGCTCCCGTTACTTGAAGACTCAGTTTGGAGACTTTTGTGAGAATTTGGTCCTGCGGGGGACGATTTCGCTTTTCGGCCCTGCACGATGCAGGGTCGTTCGACGTTGCCACAGGACGTGGCGATTTTAGTCGAACTTCCTATATGTGCTGAGCCTCCTCAAGCTAAAGCTTTCCGGGGTCTCACCGATCATGTTCATCCCACAGGAGTCTGCATCATCCCCCTCCGGACCTGGCCGAATCAGAGACTCGAAATCACTCAAAAAGTACCAGTTTTCAGGGAAATAACATGAAGCAGTGAAAGGCGTTTTAAAGTCGATAATTTTGATTAATTGCCCGATACATAAACATTTCGGGCAGGTAATAGAAGCCAAGCACTTCTTTTCTGAAGGGCCCGTTTCTCCTAACTAAGTGGGGCTGGTGGGGAAATGGCGAGACTCCCGTGGGAGAAGGAATCAGGTGAGATCCCACAGCGAGTGAAACGAGTGAGGAAGCTCACCGTTCCCCCACAGGAAAGCGAGTTATTTCCCCACCAGCCTCTACTTCCATTTAACGTAACGGACCCAATTATCTCGAAACTGAGTCTTCAACTAATCGGCCCTTTAGTTTAATAAGTCTTCTATGAAAATCACCGATGATTTTTAACTGCTCCTTTCTTTTTGTTCATTACGTGACCAAAAAGACCAAAATGTCCAATATGTTCATAATATTCTAAAAATAATATGAAAGCGTTACCATTAGTTTTAGAATTTGAAATTCAGAAACGGGGGATGAACGATGTTGAAAAAACTAGTATTTTTTATAGCACTTGCTTCAGTGATGGTATTAGCTGCCTGTGGAGGAGACGGAGGCTCAGAAGGAGCATCTGGATCAGGCGGATCGGATTCGAAATCTATTGTACTTGGAACAGGAGGAACATCAGGAACTTACTATCCGATTGGCGGAGCTTTAAAGCCAGTTTTTGAAGAAAGTGACAGTATTGATAACGTAACCGTCGAATCGACTGGAGCTTCTGTAGCGAATATCCAGAACATCCAGGATCAATTAAATCAGATGGCTATCATTATGAGTGATGTGGGATATGATGCAATCGAAGGCAATGGACAATTTGATGGAAATTCAGTGGATGTTCAAGCCATGGCCGGCATGTACCAGAATGTGGTGCAGGTAGTTGCGCTGAAAGACAGCGGTATCCAATCCATAGAAGATTTGAAAGGGAAAAAAGTAGGCGTTGGAAAAGTAGGTTCAGGAGTAGAGCAGAGCGCGAAGAAAGTACTGGAAGCGGTGGATCTGACTTATGATGACTTATCCAAGGTAACTCATACAGGCTATGCAGACAGCGTACAAGAAATGAAAAATGGAAATCTCGATGCGGCTTTCTTTACTTCAGGTGTACCGAACAGCAACATCACAGATCTACAGCAGCAAACAGATATTAACTTCGTAGAAATTAAAGGAGAAACAGCTAAGAAACTGATGGATAAATATCCTTTCTACAAAGCCAATAAAATTGAAGCCGGAAATGAAGCCAAATATAACTTAGAGAATCCTGTTGAAACGGTAGGAATTCAGAATATGATTATTGTTTCCCCGGACTTAAGTGAAGACGTAGTTTATGATCTGACGAAGCGTTACTATGAATACTTAGGCACGGAAGGCGTTTCGGTCGGGGCATTGAAACAGCTGGGCCGTGATGAAATTGCTAAGGATTTAGTGGCCCCTCTTCACCCGGGAGCCAAGAAATTCTATGAAGAACAGGGAATCTTAGAGTAAGGGAAATAGGGCATCACTGCGGTGCCCTTTTTTATACGATGAAATGGATAGGAATCATAATCGTCGCCGTCATTCTTTGCCTGGGCATTCTTCTCGCGGTTGTCAAAATTCCGCTCCTTTTGATTGTAGAGGAAGGTGAAACTGAAAGTGCGTTCCGGTACAAGGAAGGTGCAGAATTCTCCATCCGGTGGACACATTCGGTGGAAAAAGAAGACTGGGAAGAAATGTTTGTGCTTGAAGACGGGGTGATTGAACTAACAGCCACCCGTTTTAAGACCTTTGGAGCGGGAGTGCCGAATGATGCGGGTGAAGATACATTCATAAAGGATGGATGGGTCTATATGACAGGCATTACTCAGACGATCGGGAAAGAACTTGCCTTAAGGACAGGAAGAGAGACAAACCACCAGGTGATGTATGAGCAGAAACAACTGGACCTTAAGAAGAATCATTCCTATCGAATCAAGGTCGTCCGTTCCTCTATTTGGAATGGAATAGAAACTTATATTTCAGTAAAGCTGAGGTGAGGGAAAAGTGAAGAAAAAAGCAAAACAGGCAGAAGACTATGACCGCGAAAGTACCACCCGGGAAAACTTGGCCAAACCAGTAGCCCTGACTATATCCGTCCTTGCGATTGCTTTATCCTTGTTTCATTTATATACCTCTTACGCAGGATCGCTGGTAGACATTAAACAACGGAGTATCCACTTATACACATTAATGACGCTTGGATTTTTACTCTATCCATTTATAAGGAAAAAAGGTGGAAAAGGAATCCCTTTTTACGATTACATAACGGCCGCTCTTTCGCTGTTTGTAGCGGTATATATGTTTATGACAGCCGAGCGGATTATCCAGTCCGGAGGCCAAATTAACGACATGGATTTTTATGTCGGCATTCTGGTTATTGTACTGCTGTTTGATATAACGCGAAGAGTAACGGGATGGGGACTTTCCCTATTAGGCCTTGGATTTCTGATCTACGGATTTTACGTAAAGCTCTCTGTTTATCCAGTCCTCAACATGAACACGATTACCGGAGTAGGGAAACAGATTATTTCACAGCTAGTGTTTATCACAGAAGGAGTACTCGGTACAGCCATCGGAGTATCCGCAAGCTATATCATTCTTTTCATTTTATTTGGAGCTTTCCTGGGCAGGTCCGGTATGGGGAAATTATTTAATGATCTTGCCCTCGCCGTCGCAGGCCATACGAAAGGCGGTCCGGCCAAGGTTGCTGTAATTGCCAGCGGATTCTTGGGATCCATCAATGGATCGGCAATTGCGAACGTCGTCACCACAGGAACCTTTACGATCCCTCTGATGAAAAAAATCGGCTACAATAAAAACTTTGCCGGCGCTGTTGAATCAGCTGCAAGTGTCGGAGGTCAGATTCTTCCGCCGATTATGGGAGCCGCAGCCTTTATTATGGCTGAGAACTTGAATGTAGCTTATACAAAAATAATTCTAGCAGGAATTATACCTGCCCTTCTATTTTACATCGGAATTCTTCTGCAGGTTCACTTTCGTGCGGCCAAACGTGGTTTGAAAGGATTACCGAAAAGTGAACTGCCTTCGTTAAAAGGCGTGATCGTCGAACGCGGACACTTAATCATTCCGATGCTTACGCTGCTTTATTTACTTTTCTCGGGTAAAACCCCTTTCTATGCGGCTTTCTGGTCAATCATTGCGACCGTGGTCATTGCAGGGTCTAAAAGAATGCTTCCTATTATAACGGCTATCTCTCTCTTCCTTATTTTTCAGCCGCAGTTGTCTGCGATCCTTACCGGCAGCTCGCTTCCGAACGTTAGGAGTGACTGGTGGGAGCTGCTCATTATTCTAGTTGTCCCGCTTCTCATTAATGTGTGGAGAAAACGTCTGAAAATTGAGGGTGAAGAAGTAGGGGTTAAAGATTGTCTGCAAGCTCTGGAAGACGGAGCACGGACGACTGTTCCAGTGGCTATTGCCTGCGGAGCCGTAGGCATTGTAGTAGGGATTGCTTCCTTAACCGGTGTGGCACTGGAAATTGCCAACAGTATTGTCAATATCGGCAGCGCCGTGAACAGTCCACTGATTCAATTGCTGATTACGCTCGTTCTGACAATGGTTACATCCATTATTCTAGGTATGGGACTGCCTAGTATTCCGACTTATATTATTACGAGTACAATGGCAGCACCGATTCTGCTTCAGCTTCCTCTGTACCGTGAAATTGCAGGATCGACAGAGACGGCAACCTTCGTAGCCCATATGTTTGTTTTTTACTTTGGCATTTTTGCGAACATCACACCGCCCGTCGCTCTCGCCGCCTTTGCCGGAGCGGGTGTAGCCGGAGGGAACCCGAACAAGACTGGTTTCCAGGCTATGAAACTTGCGATTGCTGGATTCATCGTGCCATTCATGTTTGTGTTTTCCCATGAGATGCTTATGGTCGATGCCACGATTATGAATATCTTAATCATTACCGTAACCTCGCTGATCGGTGTGTTCTTGCTATCGATTATGGCCGAGGGGTATTTGAAGAAAAGTGTGCCTGGATGGATGCGTGCCCTGTCTGGAGCAGGGGCGATGCTCCTGATTTATCCCGGATTTATTACGGATGTAATTGGTTTGGCCGTCTTTGCCCTGGTACTTGCGGTGAATTTTAGAAAAACTAATGAAATTCAACAGGAACGATCCGCTCTTTAATGAAAGGAGGAAAGGAATGCGCTTTTTAACAATAGAACAAGAGGGAATAGAAACAGCAGCGGTGCTTGATGAAGAAAGAAATGTGATCACTGTTCAGGCAATAAATGAGAAGATGGATAAGGCGTGGCCGACTGATCTATTTGAACTTCTCCAGTCCGAGAGCTTTGAACGATTTAAAAACTGGTGGGACAAGCTTCCAAAACAGGAAAAGGAGTCGCTGGAGATAGCAGAGAACTATAACGTAGGTCCGCTTTATCGCCGGCCCAGAAAAATTTGGGGGATTGGATTGAATTATGTGGACCATGCTTCAGATCTTGAGGAACAGGCGCCACAGAAAGAACCTGCCAGTTTTATGAAGCCGGACACGACCATTATCGGCCACGAAGGAATTATTTGTATTCCCACCCAATCGGAGCGAACGACCGGAGAAGCGGAGTTAGGTATCATCATTGGACAAACCTGCAAAGATGTTCCAGAGGAAGAAGCAGATCAGGTAGTCGCAGGATATACCACCATAATTGATATGACGGCTGAAGATATTTTAAAACAAAATCCCAGGTATTTGACCCGAGCGAAGAGCTTCGATACTTTTTTCAGCTTCGGTCCTGAGCTTATTACTCCTGAGGAAGTAAACGACGTAAGGAAGCTGAACGTGACTACGACCATTAACGGTCGTCCGCATCGTAAGAACGAAGTTAATAATATGACGTTTGACCCTGATTATCTCGTATCCTTTCATTCCAAAGTGATGACCCTGCTGCCTGGAGATATTATCTCAACTGGGACACCGGGTGCTGTAGTGATAAGAGATGGGGACGTAATCGAATGTCAGATTGATGGATTTACAACTCTGCGAAACTCAGTGAAAGACTTAAAAGATAACGAGAAAGGATGAAGTAGATGGATCTTCACTTAAAAGATAAATCCGTTGTTGTACTGGCTTCAAGTAAGGGATTAGGAAAAGCAATCAGCACCGAATTTGCGAAAGAAGGGGCAAAGGTTCTTATATCCAGTCGCAGTGAGGAAGAACTGGAAAAAGCAAAAGCTGAAATCAAAGAAGTTAGCGGCAATCCGAATGTAGAATATCAAGTTTGTGACGTGACTAACCAATCACATATCAAACAGCTTGTTCAAAAAGCCGTTGAGCTGCACGGAACCGTAGATGTGCTCATTAACAATGCAGGCGGCCCCCCGGCTGGAACGTTTGATCAATTCACAGATGAAGATTGGCAGCAGGCCTTTGAACTGAATCTCCTCAGTTTTACCAGGACGATTCGCGAAGTGCTGCCGTCCATGCGTGATCAGAAAAGTGGAAGAATACTGAACATCGCTTCTTCCTCGATTAAGCAGACGCTGGATAACTTGATTCTATCGAACACTTTCCGAGCTGGAATCGTTGGGCTTTCTAAAAGTCTATCTCAGGAGCTCGCTCCTGATAATATTTTAATTAATACAGTCGGTCCTGGCCGGATTGCGACAGACCGTGTTGCTTCGCTAGATCAAAAACGGGCGGATCAGGCAGGGATGTCTGCGGAAGAAGTCAGAGAGAAAGCTGAGCAGAACATTCCGATCGGACGTTACGGAGAGCCGGAAGAATTTGCGAAAGCGGTGGTCTTTCTGGCATCGGGTGCGAATACGTATCTAACTGGTCAATCGCTTGTAATTGATGGCGGACTGGTCAAAGCTCTATAAATAAAGAGGAGAAAAGACTGTCTCAGTGGAGACGGTCTTTTTTTGGTATATTGGTAAGTTATTCCATCAGGAGGAATACTTTGTTGAAAAACGATCAGTCAGATTTAATCTTCCATTTCATTTATCCGAAATGATAGGTAGAGCCTCTTTCTCTTTTCCTATATAGAGATCCTCTTAAAAACTAACGAGAGGATGGACCGGACAGATCAGTAAACTTTCCCAGCAATCTTTGGTAAAATTTGCATCACGACACTAGCCTTATATGTAAAGGAGGCCAATCATTGCGCAAGCATCGTGGTAAATGGATGACAGCCATCACACTCATGGTTATTAGTTTGATGGTATGGCAGTTTTCCAAAGATGAACGTGAAAAGCATCCGCTTGTAGAAGAAGCGGAAATCTATATAGGCGTTGACTACGAGCATGGAGGTGCATCTCCAAAGCAAGGGTTCGACAGCTCTGGATTTATTCAATATATATTCAAGCAAGTCCTGGAGTTCGAACTCCCTCGAACGCTGGAGCAGCAGAAAAATATGGGGGAACAGGTAGAGCGCGATTCTTTGCAGGAAGGTGACGTACTTTTTTTCAGTAAAGACGATGAAGGGCTTTCCCATGCGGCGATCTACATGGGAAAAGACAAAATCATTCATCCTACTGTTTCAGATGGAGTGGAAGTGACGTCTTTTGAAAGTGACAGCTACTGGAGTGGAAACTTCGAGATGGCTAGAAGAATAACGGATGCTCCAGAAATCGCCAGAGAAGAAGATCTGGTACAAACAGCCCTTCAGTATCTGGGAGTTCCTTATCTTTTTGGTGGGGAAACGCCGGAAGCATTTGATTGTTCCGGGCTCATACAGTATGTATTTGAGGAAGCAAAAGGAATTTACCTCCCTCGTTCTACTGATCAGCAGTGGCAGGTAGGAGAAAAGATAGATGTAGATAACATCCAACCGGGTGATGTTATCTTTTTCAGCGACACATACCGGGACGGCATTTCTCATAATGGTATCTACATTGGAGGAGGTCGATTCCTCCATGCCTCGCGGACTCAGGAAGTCACGATCTCTTATCTAAGCGGGGAATACTGGCAGGAAAAATTCACCGGAGTAAAACGGTATAAAGATTTGACGATTCCTAAGGAAGATCCTGTGGTTTCAGAAGCCACTAAGTATATTGGGGAAGTCCCCTATCAAAAAGGTGGAACCACACCCGCCGGTTTTGATACCGCAGGGTTCGTCGAATATGTTATGGAGAAGGAAGGGGTGCCGTTCCCTCGTCATGCCGAAGAGCAATGGGAGGTGGGGGAACCTGTAGAAAAAGATGATCTCCAGCCTGGCGACCTTGTATTTTTCAAAGATGATTACCTGAATCCTGCTTTCTATATCGGCAATCATCAAATCGTTCATGTAACTTTAGCCGAAGGCGTGGAAGTGACGAATCTGAAGTCGAACGAATACTGGGGACCGAAATATTACGGGGCGAAGCGGGTCGACTAGCACTTGCTTTGACATGAACGGACTCATGGTACTCTGTTTTCAACTGTTGTCGTTTTCTTCAAAAAGGAGTGGTTTTATGTATCTGGCCATAACGATTATGTCGATCAGCCTTCTGATTATTATGTTATATCGTTTTCGTAACTCTCTGTTTTCAAGAAACCCAGAAAACCTGAAAGTACTGATAGGGGTTTTTGTCCTTTTGCCCCTGATCATTTTAACAATCTTAGTAGCTGCATTCTTGTAGAGAAGAAGGGATATTAATCATTCACAAGCTTATTAGCTAAAGGGACGGATTGTGGAAGACTCAGTCTTCAAGTAATGGGAGCTTTTCTGTTTGAACTAAAAACAAAGGAAGGGTGCATAGATTAGATGAATGAAGAATTGTATTTAGTCAAACCTACAGTCGAGTTAGAAAAGGAGTACCTATCTTTCTATAACGAATGGCTGAAAAGCGGTGAAAAAATGGTGCCCTGGGTTATTCAAAAGAATCCGGTGCCCTTCGGAGAAATGGTACAATATTTAATCGATCAAGAGAATGGAGTAAAACTTCGAGAAGGATGGGTACCAACTTCAACCTACTGGCTGATTAACGCTGAAAAGAAGATTATTGGAGTCGTCAATATTCGTCACGCTCTAACAGAACTGCTTAGGAACAGCGGTGGTCATATCGGGTACGGCATCCGGCCTTCAGAAAGAAGAAAAGGATACGCGAGCAAGCTTCTGTCACTGTCTCTAGAGAAAGCGAAGGGCCTGGGGATAAACGAGGCACTTGTTGTATGTGACGAATGGAATACAGCCTCCTTTAAAACCATTCTTAACAACGGTGGGCATCCCGATGAAGACTACATAGAAGAGGATGGAAATGTGTTAAAAAGGTTCTGGTTGAAAAAATAAGGCTTACCTTTTCAATCCAATCACCCTCCTCTATAATGAAGGAAACAATGAATAAAAGGTGAGGTAGTTTATGTCTTCATACAACAATGAACAAATACAGCAATACTTAACTAATAATCAAAACAAAGCAAGGCTTCTGGTCAGCTGCAGCGACCAGCCGGGCATCGTTTCAGCCATCTCTACATTTTTGTTCGAGCACGGAGCGAATATTGTGGAATCCAGTCAATATACGACGGATCCGAGCGAGGGTACTTTTTTCCTGCGGATTGTATTTGAAGCCCCTGAGATGAAAGAGAAGGAAGAAGAAATTAGAGAAGCTTTCAACGATATTGGTGAGCAGTTTTCAATGAAATGGAAGCTCACTTTTTTATCCAACTTAAAGAAAACCGCGATTTTTGCTTCTAAAGAAGTTCACTGTCTTAGGGAGCTTCTTTACCAATGGGAGAGCGGCGATTTGATGACGGACATTGCGCTTGTAATCAGTAACCATGAGACAGGAAGGGAGATTGTGGAGTCATTTGGGATACCGTTTTACTATATTCCAGCAAATAAAGATATACGAAAAGAAGTCGAAGCTCAGCAGCTGAAACTTTTGGAAGAGTATGAGGTGGACGTGATTGTTCTCGCTCGTTATATGCAGATTTTGACGCCGGATTTCGTGGCGGCGCACCCATCCAAGATTATCAATATTCACCACTCGTTCCTGCCTGCGTTTATCGGAGCAAGCCCGCATAAGCGTGCTTATGAGCGCGGCGTTAAGCTGATCGGGGCAACTTCTCATTATGTTACAGATGATCTGGATGAAGGTCCAATTATCGAACAGGATGTCATTAGGGTTGATCACCGGAACGGCGTGCGGGATTTAAAGAAAAAAGGGCGCTTAATTGAGCGAAGTGTGCTAACCCGAGCGGTTAAGTGGGATATCGAAGACCGGGTGATTGTACATGAAAATAAAACGATTGTATTTTAAGTCTTTTTTACCATAAAAATTTCAGTTTGTTATAATCTGCCTTTTAAATTATACTAAAGTTAGACAAAATTCATGCTAAAGGTGGAATGAATGGAATGGGGAAAATAAAAAAAGCGATCATCCCGGCAGCAGGGCTGGGGACGAGGTTCCTCCCTGCAACAAAAGCCATGCCAAAAGAAATGCTGCCAATTGTAGATAAACCAACTATTCAATACATAGTGGAAGAAGCAATTAAATCCGGCATTGAGGATATTATTATCGTGACAGGTAAAGGGAAACGTGCGATTGAAGACCATTTCGATAAAAACTTCGAATTGGAAGACAATTTAATGAGCAAAGAAAAATTTGAAATGCTCGATAAGGTAAACGAAACCTCGAATGTAGATATTCACTACATTCGTCAAAAAGAGCCTAAAGGCCTGGGACATGCGGTCTGGTGTGCCCGTAAGTTCATTGGAGATGAACCGTTCGCTGTCCTACTAGGTGATGACATCATCCGCTCGGAAGAACCGGGACTTAAGCAGCTGATGGATCAATACGAAGAAACGCGCTCTTCTGTTATTGGAGTTCAACAGGTAGATGAGGACCAGACGCACCGTTATGGGATCATTGATCCTGAAAATAAGAATGGACGTTTGTACGGCGTGAAAAATTTCGTTGAGAAGCCGCCTAAAGGGCAGGCTCCATCTAACCTTGCGATCATGGGACGCTATGTTCTTACACCAGAGATCATGATGTATCTGGATAAGCAGGAGAAAGGCGCCGGCGACGAAGTTCAATTAACAGATGCTATTCAGCATTTGAATACAATCCAACGCGTGTTTGCTTATGACTTTGAGGGCGCCCGCTACGATGTAGGTGAAAAACTTGGCTTTATCAAAACGACCATTGAAATTGCATTGGAACGTGAGGACTTGAAAGACGATGTGATGGAATTAATTACGGAGCTGGTAGAGTCTAATGAGAAAGTGAAAAGTTAATTTAGTGTGAGAAAGGCTGTCTTTTCGGAGGCAGCTTTTTTGTTTGCTTTTTTATATAATGCCGAATAAATTAATTCCTTCATACTCGTGGTCTTTATTATTTTTTCACTTTTACTTTCATATTTAATGGATCATTTAAATGAAGATAAGTGTTTAAATTCGTGGAATTCCTCGGATATTAACCGATAATACTATAGAAACATTTAGTATTTAGTCTGAGGGGGATTAATTTTGGAAACAAAAAAGAAAAAGAAAAAAGTATGGTTGTGGATCAGCGGCAGTGCTATTCTCATTTTTATAATGATTGGAATGGTTTCTGGAAATACGGCCGAAAGTGAAACTCTTACTAATAAAGTTACCTTACTTGAAGAAGAGGTCGAGAAAAAAGATCAAACTATCGCAGAGCTTGAAGCTAAATTAGCAGAAGCAGAGCCATGGTTTGAATTAAATGAAAAAGAGAAAGAACGGAAGTTAGCGGAAGAGAAGAAAAAGCAGGAAGCTGAAGAAGCAGCAGCTGAAAAGAAAGCTGCCGAAGAAAAAGCGAAGCAGGAAGCTGAAGAAGAAAAAGCAAGAGAAAAAGCGGAGGAAGAAGCCAAGAAAGGATACGAGACCGATACCACGTTTGAACAATTAGCCCGCACACCTGATGATTATGAAGGTGAAAAAGTTAAGTTTTCAGGGAAAGTTATTCAAGTGATTGAAGCGGAAGGAGAAGAAACACAATTAAGGATTGCTGTTGATGATGATTATGATCAAGTCATCTTTGTTTCTTATGATTCCGGCATTATTAATTCACGTATATTAGAAGATGATAAAATTACAATTATGGGAGTATCGCTTGGTCTCTTAACCTATGAATCGACTATGGGTGGAGAGATTACTGTTCCCGCTATTGCTGTGGATCAGATTGAGCAATAGTGTATAAATAATATCTTCAAGAAAGGGCTGGGTTCCGGTGTGTGGGACCCAGCCCTTATTGAAACAGCTGCTAATATTTTCGGTTATTACTGATAATACTGCTCCAGCTTATAGGCTGCCATCGCCAGCTGAAGCTTTAACCGGTCATCGGCTGAATCCAGATAATAACCGCTTCGCTCCTCAATAAGGTTTAAACGATATTTCAAAGTGTGGCGGTGGATGAACAGCTCAGATGCAGTTGCCTGAATATGGTTGTTATGTTTAAAGAAAGCTTCAAGAGTTTGAATAAGGTCAATGCCCTGCTTACTTTTATTTAATAAGCTGCCCATTTGCTCCTCATAGAACTGCTTGAGGCTGAGTCCGGCTTCTTTCATTTGAAGCAGTAAGTGAAAGGCAGCCAGGTCGTCATAGTGAACGATGTCTTTCTTCATAAACAGGAGGGTGTGGAGATCCGCTGCATATTCAGCTTCTACCGCACTCTGATTCAGCTTGCTGACCTCTGCATATGTTCTGCCAACCCCGACCGTGATTTTTATGCGAGGCAGTTTTAGTTTCCATAAACGAAGCAGCGTCCCCGCCGTCTCAAGGCTGTCCTGTTTCCAGTTTTTATTTCTTCCCTGTTTCACTTCAAATAGAATCATTAATCCTTCGAGCCGTTCTCGTATTACAAACTGCCGGCCCACTTTTTCCAATTCCTTACGAGCAAGTTCGTTAAGTAGATCCATGCTTTTCTTATAGTGAATGCTGTCTTTCATGCTTTCCAGTTTGACGTAAAGGATGGCCTGACTTAGGGAAAGATCAAATCCCAGTTTCTTTCCCCGTTCTAAAGCCATCGATGACGTTTGAAAATTCTTGTTGATCAGCTGCTCGAGAAACTCTCCCCGGAGCCGGTGCTGGGTTTCGAATACGGCTTCTTCTTTCAGGTATTCAATGGCAAATACGGCAGCGGCATGCTCGAGCGTACTTATATGAAGCTCGCTCCATTCATCAAGTTCTTTAATCGCAATCAGGCAGCCGTAGTTTTTCTCATTGGCCGAAATAGGGTAGAAGAGGATCTTGAATCTATGCAGCTCCAGTTCCAGGGGGTGCCTTTCTAACTGGCACTTTTCTGATAGATCTTTGTAAGGTAAAGAATCCTGATGTACCATAAGTTCTATTTCATTGATTCTGATCGTTTTATGCTTGTGCACAGAATAGGAAAGCTCACCTGACTCATCCATGATAAATACAGAGATGCCGGTCAAAAAAGAAAGTCGATCAGAAATGCTGGACTTCCCTTCATTTTTTACTACGAGCTGGGTTAATTGTTTATGAAAATCCAGAGAAGAGGAGATTAACTCCATCTGTTTATTGACAATTTGTTCTAAGATACTTTTGGTAATGCTTGAAAAGTTGAGGTCGGTAGGAAGTTCGATTAAAGGTAAATCGTTCTGGTTCGCTATATCCTTAAATGCCTGAGGAATCTGATTCAGATAAAAACCGGTATAGATAGCCGCACCGGATAGTTTCCTCATGCCCAATAGCTTTTGAAAGTGTTCGCTATTCTGATCCAAACCATATCCAGTTGTAACTAAAAACTCCCCTTCCTGAAGCCGGCTGATATCTTCAATAACCTCTACGGTCGTCACCCATTTAATCAAGTTGTGAGTGCCACCTTCTCCTGCAATGAGCCTCGCCGTCGACAGTCCCGGAAGTCGTAAAGCTTCATAAACCGTAATGCTCACGACCAATGCCCCTCCTTATTTCACATCTTTGTATAAAGATCACATCATTCATCTTTTCTAAGAATAGGTATTTCTTTTATCTATTATACAAAGCGTACAATAAAAAAGGTGTGAATTACATGATAAAGACGAATATAAATGAACAGCAAATTAACATAAACTAAATGTAATAGGAAACTTTTACAAAAAATGCGGGCGTAATAAGCTGGGTCATGGAAAGGAGGCAGACAATGAACGATTCATGGTTGATTAAACCGTCATTTGAAGATGTTTATCCAGTAGCTGCTTATGGGGAGGGGGTCTTCATATATGACGAACAGGGTAACAAATATTTAGATGGATCCTCTGGGGCCGTTACCGCAAGTATCGGTCATGCCATTCCTGAGATTGTGGAGGCAGTGACGGAGCAGGCAAGAAAGATTTCCTTTGTTTACCGTTCTCAGTTCACGTCCCAACCAGCCGAGAAGCTGGCGGAGAAATTAAATGAGCTTGCTTTTGATGCAGATGATCCCTATTATTCATTTTTTGTAAATAGTGGATCGGAGGCAAATGAAACGGCCTTGAAGATGGCTGTGCAGTATTGGCAGGAGCAAGGGATGTACCAGAAGCATAAAATCATTTCACGCTGGACGAGTTACCACGGGATGACCATGGGGGCGCTTTCCATGTCAGGACATACAGAACGGAGGAAGCGGTATGCACCCATGTTAGCAGATTATCCAGACATTTCGCCGCCCTACTGCTACCGAAGGCCCAGCCAGGAATCCTGTGCGGAGTTTGAAATGAAATGTGCGGATGAACTGGATGCAGCCATACGCCGGACGGGTGCTGAACAGGTAGCCGCGTTTATAGCGGAACCCATTATAGGGGCTGCTGGAGGAGTTATTGCTCCTTCTGCTGAGTACTACAAACGGATAAAAGAAATTTGTGACTATCACCAGGTGTTATTTATTGCTGATGAAGTCATGACAGGCATAGGCCGGACAGGAAAAATGTTCGCAATGGAGCATTACGGGGTTAAGCCGGATATTCTTACACTTGGAAAAGGGATGAGTGCAGGCTATGCACCCATCGCCGCCGCTCTTGTTCATGACCGGATATTGGAACCCATTCGTAAAGGGTCAAAAGCGATTATCGGCGGTCACACCTATAGTGCTAATCCTCAATCTTCGGCAGTGGCTCTCGCTGTTCTTACCTTTATCGAAAAACACAAGCTGGTCTCTCGTTCCGCTAAAAACGGTGAGTATTTAGTAGACCAGCTGAGAAATATGGCACTTACCACTCCTATTGTTGGAGACGTTCGCGGGAAAGGGATGCTGATCGGAATTGAATTTGTATCTCATTTGTTTACGAAGACGCCATTCCCTAAAGAGCTGAACCTGACCCGGCAATTAGTTGAAAAAGCCCGGGATAAGGGATTGTTGATTTATCCAGCTTCAGCGGGAATTGAAGGAGGCGACGGAGATGCCATTATTGTCTCTCCTCCTCTAACGATCAATCAGCAGGAAATGGATACTTTAATCAAGCTGCTTCAAGAATCTATTCACGAAGTTCAACAGGATTTGATGCTGAAGGGATATATGGGTTCGACTGGATAGGAGGAATGAAGATGCAAAAGAGTAAACAAAAGCCTGTAAATAAAGTAGGAACTATACATGAAGCACTGTCCTATATTCACGATGGAAGCACGCTGATGTTCGGAGGTTTTGGAGGAATCGGAAATCCGCCAACTCTAATTGATGCCATTTTAGAAAAGGGAACCAAGGATCTAACACTGATTGGTAATGACGCTGCTTTTCCTGATATCGGCATCGGACGTATTGTCAGCCGTGGGCTTGTGAAAAAGATGATCGCTTCACACATCGGCTCTAATCCTGTGGCAGGTCAACTAATGACGGATGGAAAGTTAGAGGTAGAATTCTCTCCGCAGGGTACACTCGCTGAGCGAATTAGAGCGGGAGGCGTAGGATTGAAAGGAATTTTAGTAGATGTAGGACTTGGAAGTATGGTGGAAGAGGGTAAACAAAAGGTAACGGTCGATGGAAAAACGTGCATTCTGGAAAAACCGCTAAGAGCAGAAGTTTCCATAGTCTATGCCAAAAAAGCAGACACGTTTGGCAACCTTGTGTACGATACAAGTGCCAGAAATACAAGTCCTCTTGTAGCTATGGCAGGCGACTACACGATTGCGGAGGTCGAAGAAATTGTACCTTCCGGTGAATTAGATCCTGAATGCGTGGTAACACCCGGAATTTTCGTTGATATGATTATTCAAAGTAAAGGGGTGAACTGGACATGGGCATGGGAATAGATCTTCGCAACCGGATGGCCAGGCGTGCGGCTAAAGAAATAGAACCTGGTATGATCGTCAACTTGGGAATTGGCATCCCTTCTCTCGTATCCAATCATATTCCGGCAGTTATGCAGGTTATGTTCCAAGCAGAGAACGGGGTACTTGGCATGGGAGAATCTCCGGAAGAGGGAGAGGAAAATCCAATGCTCTGCAATGCAGCTGGTTTCCCTGTAAGTATCGTGCCGGGTGCTTCTTATTTTGACAGCGCGACTGCCTTTGGCATTATTCGGTCAGGAAATCTTGACATAACTATTTTAGGAGGTCTTGAAGTCAGTGAACAGGGAGATCTCGCTAACTGGATTGTACCGGGGAAACGAGTGCCGGGGATCGGCGGAGCCATGGAGCTTGCTCAAAAGGCTAAGAAAGTCATTGTACTGATGAGCCATGTAAACAAGCATGGCGCACCCAAAATATTACCTGAGTGCCAGCTCCCTTTAACGGCTAAAGCATGTGTGGATATCATCATTACCGATCGGGCTGTAATAGAGGTAACGAAGAAAGGACTTTTGTTAAAAGAAGTGATGGCTCCTTATACAGTTGACGATGTAATAAAGAATACGGCTGCTGAGTTAAAGCTGTCTGATCAAGTAACTACATTATCATGATGAGGAAGGAGAATGGATAGTGGAACTCCACAAGGGCAATATTCATGAATGGCTTCAGGGTTATAGAGAAGAAGGAACGAAACTTCTTCAGCGTCTCGTTCAAGCGGACAGCACCCAGGGGAATGAAGCCGAAGCGCAGGCTGTGGTAATCGAGACGTTAGAGGAACTGGGAATGACCATAGATCGTTGGGATCCAGATGAAGAAGATGTGAGGAAGCATCCTTATTTTGCTTCTTCGAGAGAAAGCTTTAGGGGGAGCCCTAACGTTGTAGGGGTGCAATCAGGTACAGGTGAGGGCCGTTCCATTATTTTTAATGGCCATATTGATGTAGTTCCTGCCGGGGACCGCACCCAGTGGGAGCATGATCCATATAGCGGTAAAGTTATCGGCGGACGGATGTATGGCCGCGGGGTTACGGATATGAAAGGCGGCAATGTCTCCATGCTCCTTGCTCTGAAGGTATTAAAGAATCTTGACATCAGGCTAAAGGGAGACGTTATTTTTCAAAGCGTTATTGAAGAAGAGAGCGGAGGGACAGGAACCCTGGCAGCCGTAATGAAAGGATATAAAGCCGAGGCGGCTCTTATCCCTGAGCCAACCAACATGAAGATTTTTCCCAAACAGCAAGGCTCCATGTGGTTCCGTATTTATGTAAAAGGCAGATCGGCTCATGGTGGGACGCGTTATCAAGGGGTTAGCGCAATCGAAAAAAGTATGATGGTTATCGATCATATTCGCCAGTTAGAAAAACAGCGAAATGATCAGATCAACGATCCACTGTACCAAAACATCCCGATCCCTATTCCGATCAATGTAGGTAAAATTGAAGGAGGAGACTGGCCATCTTCTGTATCAGATCTCGTGAAAATAGAAGGACGTATGGGAATTTCTCCAGAAGAAACGAGCGAAAATGCTAAAGCAGAAATGGAGAACTGGCTGCAACGATTGAAAGATAAAGATCCTTGGTTTGAAGAGCATCCGACCACGCTGGAATGGTTTGGTGCACGCTGGCTTCCAGGAGCTATGGAACAAGAGCACCCTTTCATGAATGCCCTTGTGGGTGAATATCGTAATGTACTTGGCGAAGATCCCGTTATCGAGGCCTCTCCGTGGGGGACGGATGGCGGATTGTTAACGGAAGCAGGAGAAACACCTTCTTTAGTCTTTGGCCCAGGAGTAACGGAAATGGCTCATTACCCAAATGAGTATATTGAAATGGACAAAGTATTTGAAGCAGCAGAAATTATGGCATTAACCCTGATCAAATGGTGCGGAACAGAAGAATGAAATCACTATAAGGATAAAGGAAGAAATGCCGAATCAGGAGTTGTTAGGACAGAGCAGGATTTTAAGGATAAAAAGAGGAAGAGCTGCAGGAATTGCAGTTCTTCCTCTTTTTTAGTCCATTTCAACATCTTCACTCGTTACTACATACAGTCTGTCAGTTTTAAAAGTCTTAAATTCTTTTAAGTATTCACTATGGTAATGGATTTTTTGCTCAATCACTTTATCTAATTTATCCTCTCGGTCAGCTTCCTCAAGAGCATCCCTGGATCCGAGTCTACTTGCTAGCTGGTCAAGAAAAACTTCTTCTTCAGGCGTCTTGGTTTTTCTATTTAATTGAATTTTGAAATCTTCGGTAGGTACGTATTTCTTAGATTCTTCGTCATAACTTACCAGCTTTTCAAGTCCAAAATCTTTGGCGTACGAGAGAATATATTGTGTCAAATCTTCATAGTTGCTCAAGTGATCTTGCTTTTTAGTTCCTACTGTACGATTGGTTATGTAAGCCATTTCCATTAGTAACTGAAACTGTTCTTGTGTACATTTAACGTCCATTCTCAATCTCTCCCTTTCGTAACCAGCCTATTAACATCCTATCAAACTACAGCATATTTAAAAGGTAAAAATGAAATTTATTTTATATAATCCAAAACCTTCCACCTCAGGTCGTCCATTTTCTGGATGACCTGAGGTGGAAGGTTTTGGATGAAGGTATGTTAGAATGAGGTGGTTTCCAAATAGGTTGAGTTAGGGAAAAGATAATTAAATTATAGAAAAGCAGGTGAAGATGTATGACAAATCGAACGCACGAATGGTGGAAGAAAAGCGTAGTCTATCAAATTTATCCGAAAAGCTTTAATGATACGAACGGGGACGGAATCGGCGATATCCCCGGCATCATAGAGAAACTCGATTATTTAAAAGAACTGGGAATTGATGTGATTTGGCTATCTCCAGTCTATGATTCTCCCCAGGAAGATAACGGATATGATATACGCAATTACCGGCAGGTGGATGATCTGTTCGGATCAATGAAAGATTTGGAGCAACTCCTCGATGAAGTACATCAGCGAGGGATGAAGCTTGTAATGGATCTCGTAGTTAACCACACCTCGGATGAACATCCCTGGTTTGTGGAGTCATCCAAAAGCAAAGAAAACCCTTACCGCGATTACTACATATGGAAGGATGGGAAAGAAAACGGGGAGCCCCCTACGAATTGGAATTCCGTTTTTGGAGGTCCGGCCTGGCAGTTTGATGAACAGACAGGTCAGTATTATCTTCACATTTTTGCTAGAAAGCAGCCCGACTTGAATTGGGAGAATCCTAAACTTCGGGAAGAGGTTTATGACATGATGAAGTTCTGGCTGGATAAGGGGATGGACGGATTCCGAATGGACGTTATTAATTTTATCTCGAAAGATCCTTCTTATCCGGAAGGGCTGGAGGGCGATGGAAGTCCTTATTTCATGAATGGCCCAAGAATACATGAATTTTTACAGGAAATGAATAAAGAAGTTCTGTCTCATTACGACGTCATGACAGTTGGAGAGATGCCGGGAGCTTCTCCGGAGGATGCCAGGCAGTACACTGATCCTGAGAACGAAGAGCTGAATATGATTTTCACTTTCGAGCATATGGATCTGGATTCCGAAGGAGATAAGTGGAATTTAAAACCTCTTAATCTAATAGAACTCAAGGAAAACTTTGAAAAATGGCAGACGAAGCTTCACGGAACAGGCTGGAACAGTTTGTACTGGAATAATCATGATCAGCCGCGGATTGTCTCCCGTTTTGGAGATGACAAGACCTACCGGGAGAAATCGGCGAAGATGCTTGCCATCTGCCTTCACATGATGCAGGGAACGCCGTATATTTATCAAGGAGAAGAACTAGGTATGACGAATGCCCGATTTGAAAATCTGGAGGATTACCGGGATATTGAGCTGCTCAATATGTATGAGGAAAAGAAAGCGGAAGGCTGGTCCCATGAGGAGCTCATGGAAGCCATTTATGTTAAAGGCAGAGACAATGCGCGGACTCCGATGCAATGGAACCGTCAGGAGCACGCCGGTTTTACCAGTGGCACACCGTGGCTTCAGGTCAATCCTGCCTATCCAGAAATCAATGCAGAAGCCGCGCTTCAGGATAAACACTCCATCTTTTATTTCTACCAAAAGCTGATCCAGCTGAGAAAAGAGAAAGATATCATTACGGATGGAAACTTTGAACTGTTGATGAGAGAAGACCCTGTAGTATTCGCTTATAAACGAACGAATGGGAATGAAACTCTTGTCGTACTGTGCAACTTTTCTGATCAAAAAGCTGGAGTAGCTGAGGAGTTAATCCAGACCATTCAAGCAGGCTCAGTAGTAGTATCAAATGATCAGGAACAAAAGAACCGAGGAGTTCTGGAACCATATGAAGGCGTGGTTTATTCCATCTAATTATAAGGAAAAAGTAGAAGAACAACTGTGCACTTAGAAATAAGTTTAAGGGGTTATATTGATCTATAAAAGAGGGGGGCTATTTATGAAGCCAGGAGCTCAGAGACTTCGTTTCCGTAATGAAGAAAGGACAGGGACCACATCTGGATTATGTGAAAAATACGTTCAGACTAATTTAGTAACCCTGCCTAAAGAATATGCTTTTGATTTTCTACTCTTTTGTATTCGAAATCCAAAGCCCTGCCCATTAGTTGAGGTGCTTGAAGCCGGTCAAACCGTCCCGGAAATTGCCGATGCGGACATACGCACGGATTTGCCGCGCTATCGTATTTACCGCAATGGAGAATTTTCAGAAGAAGTACTGAACGTAATGGATGTGTGGCAGGACGATTTCGTAACCTTCCTGATTGGATGCAGCTTCACCTTCGAAAAGGCCCTGGTTGAGGGCGGCATTCCAATGCTTCATCAGGAGCAAGAGAAAGTTGTTCCGATGTATAAGACGAACATTCCATTAGAGAAAGCTGGCATGTTTGATGGGGAAATGGTGGTCAGCATGAGAGCCATTCCCAATAATCTAATGGATGAAGCTTTGGAAATCTCTGAACGATTTGGACAGGCTCATGGAAGTCCGGTTCACGCCGCTCACCCGGAGGACATTGGCATTTCTAATCTTCATCATCCTGATTATGGAGATCCTGTTGATTTCGATCCTGCTTCTTCGACACCTGTGTTCTGGGCTTGCGGGGTCACTCCTCAAAATGTTGCACTTCAAGCGAAGCCTCCGATTATGATTACCCATGCACCCGGTCATATGCTCATTACGGATCAAGTGGATCCAAATTACGACAGATAAGTACAAGACTCGTTCGTTTAGAACGAGTCTTGTATTATATTAAATGCCGACCTAACTCCTGGTAAATTTCTATGTTACGATTATGAATACTGTTCAAAAGCAAGGTAAATCATTTTTCTGGAGGTGCAAATTTGAGAAGCGCTCTCAATCTCCTATGTATGTGCTTTATGCTATCGGCATGCTCAAATCATTCAGAAGAGATTCGATTAAGCGGTGAGATTACTAAAATCGAAGGGGACATGGTATCTATTGGGCACCATGAGATTATAGTAAATGATAGCGACAAATATAATGTTGGTCAGCAAGTGGAAGTGGTGTTGATTGATCACACCTCAACAGAAGCGTGGACGCCTCATGAATACGACGTGAAAAGCATTCAGATTTTGAATGACTAGCCGCCCGATAAATGCGTATAATGCATTGTTATAGACTATTTTCAATAGCAATGGTTGTAATGATGCAGCACACAAATCCAAGAAGCATGATGTTCATGACGATATCGTATGTTCTCTGCATTTGTAGGAAGAAGCCTGCAAGCAAGGCTGCTGCACCTATTATTCTCAGGATCTTTAAAATCATGTTCGTTCTCATTCAAACACTCCTATTTAAATAAAATTTATTATTCCATACCCTCGTCTAATATTGAAAAAAACTGGAATCTGAATAAATTGCACCCGTGAAAATGACTAATGATCCAGCCAAAAAAGAGATACCGTAAAGGAGAAAAGTTTATGACACAGTCCGTAATTTTTGATATGGATGGAACACTGTTTCAAACCGACAGAATTTTAGAGTTATCTTTAGAAGATACGTTTAATCAGTTAAGGTTACAAAATAAATGGAATGACGCCACTCCGATAGTTCAATATCGGGAGATTATGGGAGTACCGCTCCCGAAAGTGTGGGCAGCCCTCTTGCCTAATCATTCAGAAGAAGTAAGGGAAGAAGCTAATGATTACTTTCTGGAGTGTTTGGTGAAAAATATTAAAGCTGGACAAGGGGCTCTATATCCTCATGTGGAGGAAGTTTTCCAATACTTAAAAGAGAATCAATACGAGATTTACATAGCAAGCAATGGACTAACCGATTATTTAAATGCCATTGTGGGCTATTATCAATTAGATCAATGGGTGACGGAAACATTCAGTATTCAAGAGATCAAGTCGCTCGATAAAGCAGATTTAGTCCACCATATTATGAAAAAATATGAGATCACCCAGGGAACTTTAGTTGGAGACCGGCTGTCTGATTTCCGCGCCGCTAAAGAAAATGGGCTTAAGGCTATTGGCTGTCGTTTTGATTTTGCCCGTAAAGAAGAACTTTCTGAAGCCGATTTGGTCATAGAAGACTTAATGGAATTACAAAGCATCGAGAACAAATGAATGAATTCGTAGAAAAATTTAAAAGACTTGAAGTAGGGAAGAAGAAACGAACCATCGAATTTCTTCAAGTCGCTGTGATGTGATTTTCATTTTTAAAGGGGGCTCATTTATGCTTTTACTTACAGCTTCAAGTGGTTTAAATATTGGAGATATGATTGTTCAATTGTTTTTCTTTGCTATTTTGTTATTAATCATAACGGGCATTACTTCATTCGCTGTTTCATTTAAAAAAAGAGGAAAACAGTTGGATCGGATTGAACAAAAATTGGATCAAATGAGCGACAGAAATAATAAGTGAAATACTTCTACTCTTAACTTGTCAATAATCCGGGAAAGCACTTCGAATCATTCGAAGTGCTTTTATTCTAATGTGAGTTAAATAAATATTCCGAGCCATACGGCATTGACCATTGCTAAAATAAGAATGATCTTTTCGTAGGCCGAAACTTGTTCATAATCATGCATGCTCATTTTAAAGATTAAATAAATAGAAGCTCCAGCCATTGCTACTACGCCGAGAGCAGCCACCCCTCGATCTGCACCGAGCCAAAAAGCACATAGAACTGTAAAAGTGAAATACATTAATGCTGGGAGACGAGCGTAAGCGATACCTAAGCGATCTGCGGCCCAAACGACACTCGTCTGCTTCATAGGTGTTGCTTTTTTATCGGCCTCCCGATCGGGGATGTGGTGAACCATTACCCAGGCTATGCAAAAAAGAGCATTTATGACAGCATTCTGCATGACCCATTCCGGCAGAGAATCAAGTGTGAGCCACGCACCGGCAAGGCCGAGGAAGAGAACAGACGGGAAGGTTGATAGCCATTCACCTAAAAATGGGCGGTAGCTGAATTGAAGCGGTGGCAGCGAATAGGACACAGCCCCCCATACTCCTACTGCGAGTAAAATCCCGAGTTTTGGATACCCGGATATAAACAGAAGAATGATGGTTAGACCTAAAAGCAGTAGCAGCCCTTTGCCAATTTTCCAGAGGTTGGCTGATGATATAAAGCCAGATTGAATAACGCGGCTTCCGCCCGATAATATAGCAGGGCTGTATGAATCGGTGCCGGAGAGATCGTCTACATAATCGTTCAGGATATGAGTGAGAATGCCATGGATGAGGAAGGCGCCAAAGATTAATAGAAGGAATAAAATCATAAGCTGATTGGTAGAGAAGGTGAAATACAAATACAAAGGAAGAACAGTAGAAACAATGGTAGCGACACTGGAGGAGACGACGGCAATAGAGCGCATTAAGAGCCAGACTCCTTTAAGGTTGTACAAGGCTTGCTTCTGCATGTGGGAGAACTCCTTTAATAATAGAAAGTATTCTTCTATTATAAGGGAAGTTCAAAAAGGAAGAAATAGCCATTCGTAGAAATATAGAATCATCATCGAATCGAAGTTTATGGATAATTATGTTAACTTATAGGTAGTAAGTCAGATAAGTATGGAGGGGCTGGTCAGATAAACTCTGGTATAGAAAGAGCTGGATTTAAAATTAGAGGGAAAAGCTGGACCAAAGGATTCAGGAGGAGATTACTTGTTTGCTAATATTCTGTGGGGATTATTTTTAATTGGGTTTGTAGCCATGATGATTTATCTCGATAAACGAAAGCAGAAGAAACAATATGATACTCATGGAATGAAAAAGGGAGAGAAAACGGAAAAAGAAAAAGAAGTGGACAGGGCAATTGAAAAAGAGAAATCCTTTAGAGGCGGTCCTCCTGGTCCTCCTTCTGGAGGCGGAGGTGGATTCTAATGTTTACGAGAGGAGAGATGATCCATGTAGTAGTATCCATTATTGTAATAGGAGCCCTGGTTGGGTCTGTAATCTTTACGGTTAAGAAGAGAAAAAAGCTGGGTTATACGGACTTCAAAAGTGCATTAACACCTATTTGCTTTTATCTGATCGCGGTAACCCAGCTTATGGCGTACTGGTTTGATCTTCTTGGCCTTATCAGTTGGGGCATTACCATGGGACTCTTACTCCTTGGTGCATACTTTACTAAGTTTTCGATCCAGACTGAAAAGAAAATATTAAGGCAATAGAAGTGGTGATAATATTGCTTCTCTCTTAGTTATTCATAACTTTTTCACACGAAAATTACTTTGCAGCACAGGCCAATTTTGAGGAAAAGGACTCCCGAGAACCCAGTAACTCGCCCCCCTCAGTCCATAAATTTTGATGGTATCGTATTTTGCTTGAACACTTCGAGCATCCTCAAACCATACTTCGTGCTCCTGCCCGTTGTTATCCATATAGCGGAAGAAGGGAGATTGGAATTCTTCATTATACTGAATAGCCACTCCATAGTTTGCAGCTAACTGCACGGCTTCCACCGGACTGACGGTTCGGGCGAGCGTTCCTTCCACCCAGGGGATCTTCCAGTCGCGTCCATAGAGCGGCATCCCCATTAGTATTTTATTTCTGGGAATAACGGTTACAGCGTAATCAAGCACCTCTCTCACTTTGTTAATCGGTGCAATCGCCCACGGTCTTCCTCCGGCCCAGCCCCACTCATAGGTCATAAGAACAATGAAATCTACAATGGTAGCCTGGGTTTCATAATCATGAGCTTCATAGAGTAATCCCTGTTGGTCAGCGCTAATTTTAGGAGCAAGGGCCGTTGAGACGATAAAACCTTGAGGTCGCAATCTGTCAGTTAAACGGCGCAAGAAATCATTGTAATTCTCCCGATCTGTTTGATACACGTATTCAAAATCAACATTCACCCCTCTGTACCCTTTTTGACCCATCACTTCCAGCAAATTCGTGATCAGTGTATCTTGAAGTTGTGAATCTCTAAGAAGAGCAGCAGCCAAATCAGAATCAAAGGATCCCCCCGAAAAGTTAGTGAGGACGAGAAGCGGTAGTGCTCCAGTAGAAGCAGCAGCATCCAGCACAGGCTGTTCATCTCGTTCTGTTATACTTCCATCTGACTGAATGGAATACATAAATAGCGAAAGATAGGTAAAGTTTCGGCCGAGCGACCGGACTTCCTGACTCCCGGATACATTGAGCTTAGTCGTGTACGCATTTATTTCGATTAAAGGGCGAGGCAGTGCTGGAATTCTTAATGTCTGCCCCGGATAAATGAGAGCAGGATTTGCGATCGAATTTACCTGCACCAGTTGATTAACTCTAGTACCATAACGAGAAGCAATGCTCCATAAATTTTCACCAGGCTGCACCTCATGAGAAAAGTATGGAAAGATCAACATCTCGCCCGCATAAATTTGTGCAGGGTTCGTAATATTATTCACTTCAGCTAACTCTTCAATTGTTACGCCGATGCGCTGAGCAATGGCATATACACTATCCCCCTGCTGCACCACATATTCACGAACCGGGTCAGGAATCACAAGGCTCTGTCCAATGACGAGAGTATCAGGGTTGTTCAGCTGGTTGAGAAGAACAATCTGATTCATATCAGATCCATATTTTTGTGAAATTCTCCATAACGACTCTCCTTGCTGCACCACATGAATTTGCATAGCCACGCTCCTTCGTTATTGTCACTATATATCATGTTATTCAAAATAGACATGTCCTAGTTTTAAGCTTTACTTATAGCTGAGGAAAACAAAAGTATGATTTCCCTACACCAATATCCACAGTTTTGATACCAATATGTTTCGTATTCGTAAAATTGCTCATAGAATAGAAGTTCTTTTTCAGAAAAGGTAGGACATCTGTGGAGATTGTTGCTGCTTTCAGCGTAATCGGATTAGCAGTGGTCGCAGATTTCGAAAACGCAGGGGATGGATGAAGAAGTGGAGGTTCACTAGTACCATCACTCCTATACTAATTGAATACAATGTAAATTATATCCTTATATGCCAAAGTATGTTTGAAATATCATAAGAAAGGAAAGAGGTAAGAGATTCATATTTATCTCGAATGGAGGACAATTATGGCAAAACAGAAGGTGAAGAATCGATGGCTGATCGCTTTATGTGCGGTAGGGATACATATTTCCATTGGTTCCGTGTATGCGTGGAGTAATTTTACCAATCCATTAATAGAGGAATTTGGGTGGAGTTCATCGCAAGTACAATTTACATTTAGTTTAGCTATCTTATTTTTAGGATTATCTGCTGCATTTCTTGGCTGGTTTGTGGAAAAGTATGGCCCGCGCGTAGCTGGTATTACGGCTGCTATATTCTTTGGAATTGGAGTATTCGGCTCAGGATTTGCTGTTAATCTCGGGTCACTGTGGGCGCTCTATTTATTTTATGGAGTACTTGGAGGCATTGGACTTGGTGTGGGTTACATAGCACCTGTCTCTACATTGGTTAAATGGTTCCCTGACCGACGCGGACTTGCAACCGGCATGGCTATTATGGGCTTTGGTTTTGCTGCCGCAATTGCCAGCCCAGTAATGAACTGGCTAATCGGATCAGTAGGTATTGCTATGACGTTTTATATTTTAGGAGCTTCCTATTTTGTTATTATGATTCTATCTTCTCTCTACATGGCACGTCCGCCAGAAGGATGGACGCCGGAAGGCTATGATGACTCCGAGGAAGAGGATGTTGATAAGATGGACCTTGCATTCATCGGAGCCAAGGAAGCCTTGAAGAAGAAGCGTTTCTATTATCTATGGATTATGCTGTTTATTAATGTTACCTGTGGAATCGCTGTAATATCCGCTGCAAAACCGCTTGCGGAAAACAGCGTAGGGATGACCTCAGCAGCGGCTGCTTCTCTAGTAGGAATTATGGGACTTTTTAATGGTGGCGGGCGAATTGCCTGGGCTACAGCATCCGATTATATTGGACGTTCCACCACTTATTTGATTTTCTTTGCTATTCAAATCGTATTGTTCATCGTGTTGCCTATGACGACATCGGTTACGCTGTTTGTTATTTTCTTTGGGATTATTTATACGTGTTATGGAGGAGGATTCTCAACCATTCCTGCCTTCATCGGCGACTTATTTGGAACGAAGGAACTCGGAGCTATTCACGGTTATATCTTAACCGCATGGGCGGCGGCCGGCTTAGTAGGTCCATCTTTTGCCGCATTCATGAGAGATACAGTGGGCAGTTATGAAAGTAGTTTGATTTATTTTGCTGGTTTGTTCGTCGTTGCTTTGATTGTTTCAATTCTAACGAAAGTGGATATCCGCCGCTTAAAGGCGAACATCAGACATTCAGAAGATCAGCGAAAAGCTCAATAACAGGAATCAAAAAGCCGCTCTTATTGTAAGAGCGGCTTTTTAAATAGCATTATTTTGAGTGAGGTTTCTTTTTTGCAGAGTTTTTACGATACCAGTAGATACCTAAGAAAAGGACTAAAGCTAATACGACAAGGATGATGATCAGGGTCGTGTTCGACGAGGTACTGGATTCTTCAGAGCCTTCTGATGAAGACGTGGAGTCGCCAGCGTTTGCCTGATCGGATGATACTTCGGTAAATTCTTCTGACTTTTCACCAGTGTACAGTTCCGATTCGCTTAGAGTTCGAATATCTTCAAGCGGCTGAATGTAAACATTTCCGTCCTGGCTTCCAGATATATAATGCTCGTTCATAATAATCGCGCCGGCCGGGGCAAGGGTACCGCCTAGCTTCATCTGGTTAACCAATTCACCGGATTCTGCTTCAAAAGTGAAGACGTCCCCTTTTGCGTTGCCAAAATAAACATATTCGTTATAGGCAACAGGAGGTGCTTTATTGACGCCTCCTTCGTATTCCCACTTTATCTCTTTAGCTTCCGTATCAAAGGCATAGAATTTTTGTGTAATAGGGCTTCCCACAAAAATGGTTCCATCCTGCAGGACAGGAGCACCGGATTTATTATTTTTTACATGCTCTCCTGTTCCCAGGGATTCTTTATGAGTGATTTCACCCGTTTCTTTGTCCATTTCATACAACATGTGTTCATACATATTATCTCCTTCTGCTTTAACGAGGGCAGTCGTATAGATCGAAGTTTCACTCACGACAGGAGGCACATCGTCCAGTCCAGCGGCTACCTGGTCGAACTCGGTTTCCCATACCCGCTCTTGGCTGGCAAGATCGATGGCGTTAAAATGGAACTGATCTGCACTTCCACCTCCGCCGACATAAAGAGTATCCCCTTCAATGACAGGAGAGGACATACTGACGATACTTCCAAGGTCAAACTGCCAGTCCAGTTCACCTGATTCCCGGTTTACACCATATAGCTGTTCATCACCTGCCGTGATATAGACATTATCTCCATGGATGGCAGGTGTAGGCATAACTTCTCCATTCGTATCAAACTTCCACACGGTTTCGCCTGTTTCCGCATCTACAGCCAGGACTCCGCTTTCTCCGGTTCCACGGTTACCATTCTCCTGATAATAACGGTTCCCGTAGCCTACAAATAGAACACCGTCTTTGTATATCATTTCTGAATGTACCCAGTTAGGAGCAGAAGACTTCCATAGACGCTCGCCACTTTTTACATTAAAGGCTTGCAAGCTTCCAGTATTGTGGTTTCCGATATAGAGGGTGTCATTAACTACCACTGGAGTAGCTCTAAGCTGATTATCGGTGGGGTACTTTTTTCGGATGGTTTCATCCACGGATCCTCCGTGAACAGGGTTATTTGTTTTGTTTAACCGGTATTGTTCCCAGGAGTCTGGACCGAACACAGCGGCTGAAACGTTGATAGGGAGCAGAAAACTTAGCAGTAATACAAGTCCTGAGAGACAAATTAAATGTTTAATTTTTACTTTCAATTATGTACACATCCTCTCTTGTTTTGTTATGTATTCCCTTATAATAAAGGCTAACACTCTTTTTTTACCAATGCATCACTGAACCTATTAAAGGTAGAAAATGATACAAACTGTGAATATGATGAAGCAGATTATTTACTATTACTAGATAGGGGAGCGATCCACTAATAAGCAAGGATTGGGGTAACGAGCGGCGAGGGGCAGGCAGATTGCCAAGTATTATGTTAGGGAGGGTCCGTTGTTCATAAATATGTCAGACAAAAGAAGAAGCACAACACGCTGTTAGTCTCGTGTTGTGCTTCTTGAATCTCTATGCTCGACGTTTCACCATATCAATGTACAGCTGTTTGTAGGCGTGGTGCTCTTCTTTCATGCCCACTTCATGATACAGTTTAGCAAGCCATTGGACCGGACGATGGTCCTCTTCGCGAAGTTCCATATCAAAACTCATACACTCAATGGCTTTTTGAGGCTGGCGGAATTCATGATAAAGTTCGCCTAACTTCATTTGCTGGTTAGGATCCTCGATTAAATCGTTCATCAAGTCAACTTTCTTCAGAATGGGTTCTGCCTGGGGGTGTTGTTTGAGCGGCTCAGCCCATTTTTTAATATATGAAATCTCATGTTCATCCAGCAGGGAACTGATCGCCCGGGTCAGAATCTCAGCTGCCTCGGGATCTCCGCTCTCCAGCAAAAGCCCCACGAGCATCTGTAATTCCTCTGGGGTCAACTCTTCAGCAGCGTCTTCATTTCCTCCAACCATCTTCACTAATTGACCAGATTGATGAGGACTTAAAGTGAGTCCGCTTTGGTGAATTAATTTTATAATGTCTTTGAATTTTTCATTTTCTATATAAGCATGAAGCAAATCCTGCTGCAGCGTTTCAATAGTCAGTCCGCGTTTATACAAATCTTCAAGCAGATGGAGACGATCTATTTCCTCGAATCGACTGTCTATCAGCTTATGCAGGGCTGCATAAGCTTCTGGCTCCTGTGTGTGGACAGCCTGCTGAATCGAGATGGCCAGCAAGTCGTTTATTCGGCCTTGTTCATCATACATTCTTGATAATTTCTGAAATGACTGATCATGATGCTTGGAAGAATACAATTTTTTCTCCATATAAATGGGATCGGAGGATAGCGTGGTTTCATCATTGTTTTTGTAACGCTCATCAAATCGGTTGAAATCAAGGTCTCCTGAAAAAGCGTCCGCTAAACGATGATGCGGAGAGAAGTCTTTAAGGATGTGAAGAATTCGATAGCATGACAGTAGTTTTCCGTCACGACGTTCTTTGTAAAAAAGGCTTTCGATAAAGTTCGATAATTTTTCTTTGTTAATAAAGGATTCGAAGTAGGTGGCAATCAAAGCTGTTTCCTGCAAACTATAGTAGTTCTGGAGTTTTTTAAACAATCCATTAAAACTTCGCTTGCTGAACTGAGACTGAGAGGAGAGTACAAAGTCGATCAGCGGGTGAGGAGGTATGAATACAATCCCTTTCTGGAAGGCTTTATTCACATAAGAACGCTTGGTCAATTTCTTTGCGGAAGCATAATTCAAATACTGATCTTTATGAAAAAAAAGATAGTACGTTTCATCTTGATCACTGAGAGCTTCAACAATTTTACATTGGTTGAAGATGGCCATACGCTGGACTTGCAACTGGGCTTCCTGCTTGTTTTCTTTAACCGTTACCGTTGAAAAGGGCATAAATCAACCTCCTTATCGTTACTTTTATCTTACCACGAAAGAGAGTGGGAAAGATAGATGGGGCATTATGGCAGAAGAGATAAATAAAAAAATCCAACCCTCTCGTGCATGAGGATTGGATTTTTCCCTGTATTATTCAGATACGATGAATTCAAAGTTTCCTTCAAATTTTACATCTTTTCCTAGCATAAGGCCGCCGGTTTCCATGGCAGCATTGTACGTCATGCCATACGCTTCGCGGTTAACTTTTCCGGTTACATCGAAGCCGGCTACCGTACTGCCATCCAAAGGACTCTTGGACGTTCCGTTATACTCTACGTTAAATGTTTCTTCGTTCGTTACCCCTTTAATCGTAAAGTCTCCAGTGATTTTGTATTCATCATCATCTACTTTTTGAATAGATTTACTTTCAAAAATCATATTCGGGTACGTTTCCGCTTCAAAGAAGTCGCCTGCGCGAAGGTGATTATCACGATCTTCATTTCCTGTATCAATTGATTGTACAGGTATGGTTGCTGTGATTTTAGCAGATTCAAGATCTGTAAAGTCACCGTTCACCTCTATATTAAAATCAGTAAATTCTCCTTTAGCTTTTGAAACCATCATATGTTTAATTTGGAAATCGATGGCACTGTGTGCTTGGTCTAGTGTTAGTGTTGACATTTGGCATTCCTCCTTATGATTTTTATCTGCACGATTAAAGGTAACGCAGAAAATAGTTTGAAGTCAAGATATATGATTTAAGAATACATAGCGAAGTATATTCCACATTATTCCACCTCAGGTCATCCATAAAACCCCATATAGAATCACGCAAAAGTAACTAAAATTTTATATCGAAATTTGTTTAGTTTAATTGACATAAAAATTCATGAACGTTATACTGAATTCATAAAATAGTTTGGGGGATGGCCATGAATTATGTCATTGGGATTGATGGCGGAGGTACGAAGACTACCTGTTTGTTTATGGAAGCCGGCCAAAGTAAGCTCCCGGAGGAGCCTAAACGACTGGTAGGGAAAGGCGCGAATCCTCATATTATAGGTTTTGAGGAAGCAGGAACAAGACTGGTAAATTTAATCAGACAGGGTCTTTCGAAATTTGCGATCGCACCACAACAGATCGTTGGAGTGGGATGCGGACTGGCTGGCGTTGGACGGCAGGATGATGAAGAACTTATGACGGAGTTGCTGAGAAAAAAATTTTACCCTCTTAATTTGTCTGAAAATTGCCATTTGTTTGTTACCTCGGACAGTGTTATTGCATTAAAAGGGGCGCTCCCTGAAGAAGCTGCGAGCGGCATGCTCGTCATCGCAGGTACCGGATCCAATGCGATTGCCATGGATAATAGCGGAAAAATCATTCGCTGCGGCGGGTGGGGACATCTAATAGGCGATGAAGGCAGTGGTTATTACATATCATTGAAAGCGCTGTCAAAAGTGTCGAAAGCCGTGGATGGCCGTGGCCGGGACACGGCGATTACGTCCTTACTTTTAAGCGGTCTTCATTTGGAACAACCGGATCAGCTTATATCGTATATGTACGGCCGCTCACATGAAAAGCACGAGATAGCGCGATTAGCAAAGTATGTAATTGCAGCATCGGAGCAAGGAGACGAAGTGGCGATTGCTCTGTTGCAGGAGGCTGCGGATGAACTGCTCCTTCATGCAGCAAGCTTACACCGTCAATCTTCATCGTTTACCTCAGAAACACCGGTTACGGCAGCAGGATCTATTTTTCAACATTCCACGGTTATAAAACAGCATTTCATTGAACAATTACATAGGCGGAGGATGGGAACTTATTGCAAAGCCTTCGGACCGCCGGAATTCGGGGCCTGTTTACTCGCAAAGTAAAGAAAGGTGGTAAGAAAATATGGAAGATTCTTTAGCTTTATTAACTACAGAGCAGCGAAATCTGCGGTCAAAACATATGGATCGGATGTCGACTGGTGAAATCCTCACGGTCATGAATAATGAGGACCAGCGCGTTGCGGAAGCTGTGCAAACCGTTCTTCCGCAAGTGGAGGAAGCCATCAAACATATTACCACAGCTTTAAAAAAAGGAGGGCGATTGTTTTACGTAGGGGCAGGAACAAGTGGAAGACTTGGGATCCTGGATGCGTCTGAATGTCCGCCTACGTTTATGGTTCCTCCGGACAAAGTTCAAGCCGTTATGGCAGGTGGAGGGAGCGCGCTCTCCCGGGCCCGGGAAAATACGGAGGACAATGAGCAGCAGGGAGAAATGGATCTTAAAGAGAAACAGCTTACTGAACTGGATGTAGTGGTGGGGATTACCGCAAGCGGCCGTACGCCTTATCCAATCGGAGCTTTGAAATACGCACGGGAGAAAGGCGCTTATACAATATCGCTCTCGTGCAATCCATTATCTGAGATTAGTGCTTTTGCCGAAACTTCCATTGAAGTAGTGGTAGGACCAGAAGTATTGACAGGATCGACCCGGTTGAAAGCCGCAACCGCCCACAAGATGATATTGAACATGATCAGCACCACAACAATGGTTCATCTCGGAAAGGTATATGAGAATTTAATGGTCGACGTTCATGCAAGTAACCATAAGCTGCGCGAGCGGGCCAAACGAATTATTGTGGAGTGCACGCAGACATCTTATGAAGAAGCCGACCATGCCTTAGTTGAGGCAGACTTTCAAGTGAAGCCGGCCATTATCATGCTTCAATCAGGCGTTTCTTATGAAAGAGCACTTAACCTGCTGGATAAAAATGAAGGGCATCTGCGGCAGGCACTGGGAACACAGGATGAATGATTTGAACACCACACTGTGGGTTTCAAATAAATTTACCAAATAAAAGGGGGAGCTTGCATTGACCATTTGGCGAAAACAATCGGCCTGGTTCATGTTGGTGGCATTTTTGGTTTTAGTTTTAGCAGCGTGCGCTCCGGGAGCAGGGTCGGAGGACACAAGCAGTGAAAGTGAAGGTTCTGATTCGGAAGGAAGCTCAGAATCTGGTGGAGACGGAGAAATTTCCGGAGAGCTTGAAATTCAGTATTTCGTTGGAGGGTATGGAGATTCCTGGTGGAAGGAAGTTATCGGTGATTTTAAAGAGAAATACCCTGATGTAACCATAACGGAACATGCGGGCCCAAATATCAACGAAGAGATGCGTTCGCGCTGGGTATCCGATGATCCACCAGATGTTGTCTATATTGATGGTGCAGGATCCAGTGAAACTCAAATGGTGGAAGATGGTCAGCTAATGAATTTGACGGAATGGATGAACGGTATCGAACTTGAAGACGGTACGCCGTTAAACGAAAGCTTTATTGTAGACCCGGCTAAATATGATGGCGATGTTTATAGTCTGCCGCTCGTTTTTGATACGTGGGGAACATGGTATGACAGTGCCTGGTTTGACGAAAAAGGATGGGATGTGCCGAAAGACTTTCCAGGTTTCATGGATACGATGGGACAGATTAAACAAGAAGAGGACATTGCCCCATTTGTAACCACCGGACAGTATCCTTATTACTTCTTACGCGGAATGTTATATCCAGCATTCGGTGCTGCAGGCGGAGACGAACTTCTGAATAAAGTGATTAAAGGTGAAGAAGGTGCTTGGACGAGTGAACCAGTACTTAATGTAATGAAAAAGGTAGAACAGATGCAGAAAGAGGGCTATATTGATCCTGGATTTGGCGCTTTGAACCATACGCAGTCGCAAATGAACTTCCTGATGCACGATAACGCGTTCATTCCTGTTGGATTCTGGCTTCCGAATGAAATGGAAAAAGATACGCCGGAAGACTTCCAGTATGGTTTCATCCCGTCACCTATGCAGGATGAAGGGGAACCATATGCGATCGTACCGGACCTGAGACCGCTTGCTATCGCTGAAAAAGCGGAAAACCCGGAAGCAGCCAAAGCATTTGTGGAATTTGTGTTTACAAAGGAATATGCGAAATTGTTCTCTGAGCACACCGGTGCAATTATGAACCTTCAAGGTGTTGACTTAGCTTCCAGCGAAGAGGTTCCGCAGTTCTTAATCGAAGCGAATAAGATGATCAACGATCCGGATCAGGTTCAAATTTATCAGAAGCCACATCCGATGAGTTCAAACTTAGAAACTCCAATCAGTAACTCACTTGTTTCCCTTATGCTTGGTAATATAACAGCAGAAGAGTTTGTAGAAGAAGCTGAAAAAGCAGCCAGTGAGTATCGCAGCAATTTGGAATAAGTCATAGAAGGGATGGAATGTGGAGGCTCAAGCCAATTCCACATTCCATTTTTACTACCTATCCTGAAAAGAGGTGAAAGAGATGGTTCAGTCGAAAAAGCAGCGTAACTTGTTTCTTGCTTTTTGTCTCGTGCCTACGTTCTTAATGTTTTCAGTTTTTACTCTCTATCCGTTGTTCAATGGATTGTATTACTCCTTTTTTGAGTGGTCGGGAGCATCTTCTCTCGCGGAGTTTGTCGGATTTGATAATTATAAACGGCTGTTAAACGATGAAATTATCCCCTTAACTATACTTCACGACTATTTTCTTGTGGTTACAAAAGTGATTGGCATCATGATTCTAGCAACTTTTTTTGCAGTCGCGTTAACCCAGATGAAAATAAAAGAAGCCCCTTTTTACCGCATCGTCTTTTTCTTCCCGAATATTATGTCGGTTGTGGTTATCGGTATTCTGTGGATGTTTATCTACAATCCGAGTCTTGGACTTGTGAACTCCGGCCTGGAATTTATAGGTCTTGAAAGCTGGACGCGCCCATGGCTTGGAAGTGAAGACTGGGCGCTGCCAAGTCTTGTACTGCCTTCGGTTTGGGCGGGGATTGGATTATTCATGCTTATGCTGATGGGTGGAATTTCAAATATCTCCAAAAGCTACTATGAAGCTGCAGAAATTGATGGAGCAACCGAATGGCAGCAGTTTTGGAAAGTAACCTTGCCGCTGATCTGGCCGCAGATCAAAATATCCATTTTATATATTATTATTACTACATTGAATGGGTCGTTTATTATCGTTCAGGTTATGACGAAGGGTGGGCCGAACAATTCCACCCATGTGATGGGGTCATACTTATATGAACAGGCTTTCGTAAAATACAACTTCGGCTACGGGGCAACAATCGGTGTCATGATCCTGATTTTATCTCTAATTACCGTGCTGATTATGCAGTTCTTTATGAGAAGAGAGAAAGTAGAATATTAACCAGCAGGAGGAGAGATAGTGAAACGTAAAGGCGGATTTTTCTCACGATCTTTTGTACGCATTCCACTCATTATTTGGTCGCTCGCTGTTTTGTATCCGATCGTATGGATGATTCTTGGGGCATTTAAATCCAATGCTGAAATTTACTCTAATCCATGGGGGATGCCTGAATCATTTAATTTTGGTAACTTCGTGGACGCGTGGACCAATTATAATATCGATATCAGTGTGTTTAATAGTTTAATTGTTACTGGTCTTGGAGCATTATTGACGCTTGCTATGGCCATTCCGACTTCTTATGCTCTGGAGAGGATGAGGTTCCGGGGTAACCGGCTGTTATTTACGCTGTATATTTCAGCCATGATGATTCCAATGGTACTCGGATGGATTCCATTGTTTTTCTTATTGATGCAGTTGAATTTACTTGATAATATCTTCGGGCTTGCGATCGTGTATGCCGTCAGCCAGCTTCCTTTTAGTATTTTTGTAATGACCAGCTTTATGGCAACGATCCCTAAATCATTGGAGGAAGCTGCATCCATTGATGGGATGAGCCCTTATGGTATTCTGTGGAAAATTATTACACCACTTTCGACAACAGGGATTATTACCGTAACCATCATGAACATGATACAATTCTGGAATGAATACTTTATGGCGTTAATATTTTTACAATCCGAAGAGAACTATACGCTGGCACTTGCCATTGATTACATTAGTAATGAGACGCAATATACCAATGCATGGGGAACGCTGTTTGCAAGTCTTGTCATTGCAATTGTGCCTGTTATCATTCTCTATGCCATCTTCCAGCGCAGGATTGTGAAAGGTATGACTGAGGGAGCTATTAAAGGATAAGCGTGGTGATATGGATGAAGAACTCTTTAACCGGCGGGCTTGTGATATTGAACGAAATGAAGGATAAGCTACCTCCATCTGAGCGTAAAATCGCGCAGTTTATACTTGAACAGCCCCATGAGGCGATCCATTGTACGGCCAGTCAGCTGGGAGAATTAAGTTCTACCAGCAGCGCGGCGGTCATGAGATTATGCAAGTCTCTGGGGCTAAAAGGATTACAGGAGCTTAAATTGCGTATATCCGGTGATCTACAGAAAAAGCCCGGTTCCAAATACCGGGATATTCAGCCTGGCGAGCAGCCGGACTCTATTGTTGAAAAAGTAACAAGCAACAGCATGCAGGCAATCAATGAAACGACTGAGCTGGTCGATTATCAAACGCTGGCTCGGGCGGTTGAGGTGCTTAAGAACGCCCGGAGGATTCACTTCTTTGGTGTGGGGGCGTCTGGCATTGTGGCTCAGGATGCCCAGCAGAAATTCTTGAGGATGAACAAAAGTACATCCGCGTTCACAGACCTTCACAATGCGGTCATGAATATTGCGAACGTGGATGAGGAGGATGTTGTCTTTGGCATCTCATTTTCCGGTGAAACGTATGAAACTGCCAAAGTTATGGAGATCGCGAAGGAAAAAGGTGCAAAAACGATCAGCCTGACAAGATACGGTCAGTCACCGGTGACGAATTCAGCTGATATTCCCTTGTACATTTCCGCTTCCCGGGAGATACCAGCGCCATTCAGGAGCGGTGCGACTTCTTCGCGTCTCGCCCAGCTGCATATGATTGATATCCTGTTTGTGAACTTGGTTACAGAGCAGTATGAGCAAGCCTCCGCCTACTTTAATGAAATTACAGACGTGATGAACCAGCTGAAAGGAAAATAACAACTAGATCCATTAATTTCCACCTCAGGTCTTGCATAATTTCCCATCTTCTCATCTGATTGCGGATTTGCGGGTGGGTTTTTTGGTTTTCAGTCAGGACATAATAGTTGTTCTGAAATCTAAAACCCCTTACCATAGAAGAAGTAAATAATAAGCAATGAACATGAAAAGGTGGATGCTGCAGTGAAGCAATTCCTATATAAGTCCTATTGGCTCCGCCGGTTATTAGCTTCTGATCCTGGACGGAAACGTTTGAATCAGGCTGGTAAAGCGACCATTAGTTTAATTTCCTCCGTTTTTACAACTACTCTTATTTTAAACCTCCTGGGTCTTGATCCGCTTTTACCATCTATCATCTCAGGAATTGCCGGTCTCATGGGAATCATGGTCGTAATGGATGATACAAAAGAAAAGAAGCAAGTGACCACACTGCTGCTTGCGCTGTCCGCTGGGTGCGGCGTGACGTTAGGTTCCTTATTAGCCTGGAACGCCATCCTTGTTTCCGCATTAATGATTGCCATAATTTTTAGTGGCTTTTACTTCTCAAGGTATGGAAGCCGATACTTTTCGCTTGGTATGATTGGGTTTTTTACAGTCTATTTTTCCTCTTTCTTAAAACTATCACCCGCCCAATTTCCTTTATTTTATTTGGCCATCACCATTGGAATCATCTATGCATTCCTTTATAATTTTGTCATTTTCAAGGACTCCGTTCAGCTTCTCAAGCGGAGTATGCGTTCTTTTCATCGCCAGGCAAACCTTACATTTCAACTCTTAATTGAAATTATTCAAGATCCTGAAACGAGTGAATCACGAAGAAGAAAGCTTGAGTACAACGTTCGGAAGTTGAGGGAATACGCGAATAATGTTTCCACTGACTTAAGTGCTCAGGATATTAAAGGTATCTGGCCAGGTCTCACAGCAAAACAGCTTAAGCTCTATGTGTTCGATACGGCTATGTTTGTTATGACGCTCGCTGACAGTTTACAAAAGTTGAAAAAAGATGATGCGCTCGAGATGGCTGAACTTCGTAAGTTGCTTGTCCAGGTTATTTCGACATTGCAGGCAGCTGAGGTGCTTGATCAGGACTATAAGGAGAAAAACCTCGCGGAAGCGGAAAATGTCATTAGATCGTTGAATTCATTCATAAATGAGTTATTTAACAAGCAGCCTTCCCGACCGGAAGGGTGGATTTACTTGCTTCGCCGTATAGAAGCCATTGCAAGTCATGTTACAGAAGGAGCACTCCGCATCCAGTATTCCCTGCAAGCGATCGACGTTCCACACCCAGATTCAGAGGGGGAGACGGTAGAAGACGAGGAAGATGAGAAAGATGAGAAGGGGCTGAAGCCCACCACAAAAAAAGCCATTCAATCCCTCATTGCCGGAACGATTGCCATTATAGTAGGTTATCTTATCTCTCCTATTCAACCGTATTGGGTACTGTTGACTACTTTTATTGTTCAATTGGGCACTGAGACGGTAGGCCGTACTTATTTGAAGGGGTTAGAGCGCTCGGTAGGAACGCTGATTGGTGCCATAATTGGTTTTATCCTTGCTACGCTTGTGTCTGGAAACTCGACACTTGAAGTGATCCTTTTATTTTCCGTGATTTTTTTAGCTTTTTACTTATTGACGGTTTCCTACACCATTATGAGTCTGTTTATTACTATGCTGATTGCCTTTATGTATGACCTGATCCTAGGCGGAATTAGTATGGAACTGTTAGGCGCCCGGGTTATCGATACGATTGCAGGAGGCGCTATCGCTCTTGGAGTTTCCGCTTTCATTTATCCTACCAAAACCATGGACAAGGTATCGGAAGCTTTCACGGATTACTTAAATGAGCTTGATTCTTATGTGAAGCGGTATATTCAAAGTTTAAAGCAGCCGACAGGCGTTAAAGACATGGCGGATATTGCATTCGAACTGGATGGAAAAATTCAAACCATTGAAGATGAATCGAGACCTGTTCTTCAGGGGCCAGGGGCTAGGAAATATTCTGGACTTCCACGCTGGATTACCATCTTTACGGCCATTAACTACTATGCCAAGCATCTGGTCGCCTCTTCCTATCAGAAGAATTTCCACTATCCAGAAGAAGTCAGCAGTGTTTTTTTAACCGTGGAAGAGAAATTCACGCATAACATTCAAGTTTTAACAGAGATGATTGAAACTGAGGAATGGACAGGGACACTGCATGATTTACAGGAAGAACGGGAAAAAATTGAACGCTTCGCACCAGGGCATCAAGACAATCAAGGTGATCTAGTTCATCATTTATACTATATTTGGAAAATTAATCAGTCCCTCTTGATGCTAGGTCACCACCTGGGAATTGACAGAGAGAAATAAAAAAGAATATTCATTTTTCCATATATGCACAAAACGAGCAGCTTCCCCATCCGGGGAGCTGCTCATTCTTTTGATCTATTTAGGTAGGTTTTACGTTTCCTGCTTTTCTATTAGCCTAAATCCAATATACTCAAGCGCGGACTCAAGATTCGGCACTGTTTTAGTATTTAAGTGAAGTAGCTGAGTGTTGTTGACTTCATGTTTTGCAATTTCCGGCGTAATCCCTGTCATGATGGTTTCCATTCCCATCAATTTTAAAGATCGGACCAGCTCAATCAACACACTTGGAAAGGTGTTATCGACAATTACGAGTCCAGACAAGTCGATAACAAAAGAGTCGATATCGTGATCAACTCCGTACTGAAGTACTGTTTCCATGATCTTATCTGCTCTGTATCCATCAATAATGCCCTGCAGTGTCAGAATAGAAACACCGCTCGTAATTGGAATAATGGGCACATTTAATAATCCCATGTTATATTTTGTTTCATCTAAATCAATCAGATGAGAAAGAATCTCGGCCATTGATTTTAAATATTCCACATCCTCATTACTGAAGTTCTTTTCTTCTTTATCCATCACACATAATGTACCGAATACATGACCATTCGTGTTTTTTAAGGTGACACCAAGAAAACCCTTTACTTCCAACTGGGACGTGACTTCGAGTTCTCGCGTCAATTCATCCTTCGTTAAATTATTCGTGTGCATATAATCCCTATCGTCCGAGATAATCAGCCGGCAGTAAGTCCCGCCATACTCTACGCGATAGCCTTCAGGGATAATTTCGTCCTCTCTATTAAACGAGCTAAGAACGGTCATCGCTTTCTCGCCGCGCTTCGTAACATATGCTGTATTTACATTTAATTGCCTGCTGATGATTTCAAACATTTTACGAGACACCGTCTTTAATGAGTGAAATTCGGAAGAGGCTAAATTATATTGACTGGACATACATACCTTCCCCTTTACCTCTTATGGTGAAAAACCTTATTCTATTCTACCATAATAATCTTTCAGTAAAATGATAGATTTCTCTTTTTCAGTAAGAAGAGGGAAGGGGATTTATTCATGTTCCATTTTCTTTTTATACACACACGCTCCGTCAATATATGTCGCTTCCACGAAGCTTCTGGTTGTAGGCATGTAACCCTGCTTACCGTCTAATAAGTAATCCGGTTTCCTTCTATGTAATGTCCGTGAGAGGAGCATCCACTTGAAAATCTATATCATTACATTGTTACTCTCATTTTCTGCATGGTTTTTGATTCATTCGGGAATGGGTCTTGGTGAAGCAGTAGTGATCAACGAATCCTTTTATTGGGGGCTTATTCTTTTTATTAGCCAGCTTTTACATCGGCCAAACGGGATTTCTTCATATTTTCTTCGGAGGTTTTAAGAGGCTCTCTTCATTGATCGTTCCACGCTCGAGAGCTCAGGAGAGGGCCGATGAGAGAATTGCTGAGGCTTACGAATGGAGAGATTGGAAAGAAGTATGGCTTAAGCGTTGTAAGTTGATCTTTTTAGGAGCAGGTGGAGGATCCATCCTGTATTCTGTTATTCTCTTGTGGGTCCTCTCATAAACAAGAAAGGCGGTCTGCACATGAAAAAATTATTATTAACAGGTTTTGAACCTTTTTTAAATTTTGCATTCAACCCGACAGAATCCATCGTAGAATATCTGGATGGACGGACGATTGGGAACTATACTATTAAAGGGGTTGTCCTGCCCGTAGACTTTAATCGTTCAGCTGAAGAGCTGCTCACTCATTATCATCATATTAATCCCGATGCTGTCATCACATTAGGAATGGCGGCTCATCGTAAAAGAATTACACCCGAACGGGTAGCGATTAATGTTAAAGACGGGGCACCAGATAATGATGGATACGTCCCTGAGGATGAACCGATTCAGGAAGAGGGGGCCGATGCTTACTTTTCTAAGCTCCCAATTAAAAATATAGTTACATGTCTAAGAGAAAAAGGAATACCCGCTTCAATATCTAACACAGCGGGCACCTATCTTTGTAATAATGTTATGTATTCGCTGTTGCATGAACTCCATCAAATGGATAAAACGATTCCGGCAGGTTTTGTTCATATACCAGCATCTTTTGAAATTGCGATGGACGAGCCTGAAATGCCGGCATGGCCTTTATCAACCCTGCAAGAAGGTATTGAAACAATGATTCAGACACTGGAGTAAGAAGGAGGATCTATTTTATGGTAGTATCTGGACAAATTCACTATAAGAACCACCAGATTGACTTTGAAGTTAATTACCAGCACGAGGATATATCAGAAAGTGGAATTAGAAGTGAAGAGGCGAAGCATGGCCTCATTCACGCGATTAATCGAAAGTTTCGTGTGAAATACCCACTTTCAAGTGAAATCGATCAAATCCGCGTCAGCCGTTTTTAAAATGCAATATAAAAAGGCACCCCTGGAATGGGTGCCTTTTTATTAGGATGCTTTTCCTTTCGTGACAACAGGTTTTTGGGAAGAAGAGGAGCCGAGGTTCGGCATATTAATTCGTCCGGTAATCAAACTCCCAAAAGGGATCAGATTAAATAGATAACTCATAACGATAGGGCCTGCTACACCTAAAGCAAAGAATGCCAAAATATAAACGACTATATTAGACGGCAGCTGAATGGACTCAAACCAACCGACCGCATTATATTGAAACAAGGGGTGAAGCAGATAAATGCTGTAGGAACAGCTGCTGACCCAAAGGACAGGCTTCGGTACCTTATTTAACTTCATAGCAATCAGATAGAGGACACAAAATACAAGGAACGTGTAGAAAATGATATCAAATCTTTTTGAGCTGACGGAGGTCAATACACCGGAAATTCTTAAATAGATAGGAATGATTCCGGCAAAGACTGCTCCACCGATAATCCATAATCTATATTTCTTCAGATAAGAAAGAAACTCGTCGAGATGTTTTCCTGCGTAATAAGCAACCGTGAAGTAGAAAAACCAGCCTAGAAACGGAAGCTGATAATACTCCCACATAAATTCAAGCCCTGAGATCGTCCCTTTAAAATTAAAAAATCCGAGATACATAAGGTTAATTATTAAAGCAAGACCGATTACCAATAGTGGGGGAAAGCGATCAAAGGATTTCTTCAATAAAAAGTGCAGTGCATAAAACTGAAAGATAATCAGTACGAAATATCCGTGCCAGGCGCCAAGAAGGGTTTTCTTAAAGAACAGCTCGCCAAAGGCTGACCATGTTAAACCATCAAGACCAAGGGCATACACGGAGTAAACGGCTGCGAGCACGAGGTAAGGAACCAGAATATATAGTATTCTTTTCTTCCAAAATGATTTCGGGAGGCGATCAGGATAAGAGTAAGATAGCAAAAACTCCGAAATCATGACGAAGACCGGGGTGGCGAACATCATGCTCATATTAATTATATAGGTGACACTTGTTGTAGAAGCTGATACGTCGAGGTTGCTTCGGGTCATTGTAATAGAATGAATAAGAACAACACACATACAAGCAACAAATCGGATAAAGAAAATTTCATTTACAAAGCCTTTTTTCAAGAGTTGAGGCCTCCTTTTATTATACTCTGTCATTGTATTACGATTTCACCTAGATTGATAGAACAATTTGATAATATTTAGTAGTTTAAAGCAGGGATTTATTTCCACCTCAGGTCATCCACAATATGGATGACCTGAGGTGGAAGGTTTTGGTAGGATTAGCCTGGGATGTTGATTTATAATAGAGTCATTACTAAAGAGGGGAGTTTTCCGATGAAGTATATCCGTTATCGTAAAGAAGATTCAATTTATTATGGGGTGCTCGAAAACGAGACAATCACCCGACTGGATGGCAATTACATAGAAGGCCCTGTTCAAAAGTTATCCGCTACCGATTCGCTGGACGAAGTGGAAGTATTGGCTCCTGCTGAACCGGGCCAGCTTATAGCTATAGGTCTGAATTATGCCCTTCACGCTGAAGAACAGGGGAAGCCTCTTCCTGAAGAGCCCATGATGTTTATGCTGTCGCCGACAGCCGTCATTGGTCATAATGATGGGATTACCCTTCCAACAGAAGATCACCGGATTGATTACGAAGCCGAATTGGCTGTAGTAATAGGGAAAGAAGCGAAGGATGTAACCAAAGAAGAAGCTTTATCTTATGTGCTTGGGTACACATGTGGGAATGATGTTTCCGACCGTTATTTGCAAAAGAAAGATGGTCAGTACACCCGGGCCAAGTCTTATCCTACTTTTAAACCGCTCGGACCAGTGATTGAAACCGACCTTGACCCGGGAAATACTCGGATCAAACTTACATTGAATGGAGAAGTGAAGCAGGATTCTAGTACAAGTGATTTGATCCATAGTGTAGAAGAGATCCTTGTACAGGTTACTAAGGTGATGACGTTAAAGCCAGGGGATGTGCTTATGACCGGAACGCCATCAGGAGTTGGACCGCTTTCTCCTGGAGACGAATTAGAAATTGAAATCGAAGGTATAGGAAAATTACGTAATTATGTAAATAAATAAAAAGAGTCTTGCGAGCTTTCTCGCAAGACTCTTTTTTTCTACAAAAATATAAGCTGCCTCTCCAAAAAACTATCTTTATATAATTAAAATGTAAAAAATGTAATATATGAATCAATAAGCCTTCTAACCCCTTGGAATTACTGAGGTAAAAGTTGGAATCCTCTGTAATAATTAATGAAAAATTAACCATTTTTTGCTTATATCCCTTTTTATAAGGTTTCAATATAGCTCTCATGGGAACTAAGGATAAAAAATAGCACAATATTTGTTAGTCGATAGTTAAATAAAGGAAAAGAGTTGATGGAAGTGAGCGAAGAAAAACCTAATAAAGAGCAATCTTCTAACGACGATTCCCTCCTTAACGATCTTGGAGGAGGTGTTAAGGAGAAAGCAAAAAGTTTTCGTGAAAAAGTTCCAAGTGTCTCTGAACTCAAAAGAAGAACAGAGCACCCTTTTGAATTTGCGGATGAAGCCACTGATGAAATCCAGGAAGCTTCCCAGGAAGTTACGGAAGAAGCGCAGGATGAAGCCAGTGACTATTTAGCCCAGCAATATAAGGAACAACTGCGAAGAGAAATTGAACAATTAAGAACTAATCTCGAAGAGAAGAAGCAGGAAAATGCTAATAAAGTTCATGAAAGAGCTGATGAAGCAGAGAAAAAGCTCCAGGAAAAACTCTTGCAGCTCCGTGAAAAGATTGCTTCTGTAAGAGAGTCTGGCGAAGAACTTCAAGAAAAGATTAGAGAAAGCCAACGCTCTCGAAACTCTGACAGAAGAACTAAGGGTGTAGAAAGCATTAAAGGGATATCGAACGTCAGGAGCTCTTCCAAGCTTAAAGGTCCCTCTAATATAAAGGGGCTCAGTCAAATGAAAAGTGCTCCTCAGGTAAAAAGCTCCACCGATCTAAAAGGTGTGAATGAGCTCAAAAGTTCCAACAGCATTAAGGGGCCAACAGATGCTAAGGGGCTGAATAACATTAAGAGTGCTCCCAACGTCAAAGGTCCTAAAGATGTGAAGGGAATTGAAGATATCAAAACATATCATGGATAAAATTTGAAAGGAGAATGAAAATGGCTATACAAAAATCAACAGATAGTTCAAGTCTCGCAGAGGTAGTAGACCGTATTCTTGATAAAGGGATTGTAATTGATGCGTTTGCCCGTGTATCTGTCGTCGGTATTGAACTAATCACGGTAGAAGCAAGAGTGGTTATCGCAAGTGTGGATACTTGGCTCCGTTATGCAGAAGCCGTAGGTCTTCTTCGCGATGAAGTAGAAGAAGAAGGTATTGGTGGCCGTCTTGCAGAGCAGCGTCTGGGCTCTCAATCTCAAGATTCTGAGGAATCTAATGAACGAGGCGAATTTAGCATTTAAAGTAGTGGAGGGTTGGTTTTTACCAACCCCTTCTCTATCTATTCAGTAGAAAGGCGGGACAATCCATATGAAACTGTTAGACAACGTTACTCAATTTTTCAATCAGAATATCGCTCCTCCTCACAAAATTATTTCTGCTAAGAAGCAGGATGATGGTTGGAGAGCATTAGTTGAAATAATTGAAGAAAAAGAATATATGAAAAAGTACGCTAATGATCAAATGATTGGACTTTATGAAGTGTTTTTAGATAACAACCATGAAGTAACCGGTTTTTCCCGAATAAGCTTACGTTACCGCAGTGATTTAGAAGAGAAAATTGAAGTAGAACATTAAGAAACGGAGGGGTGGAAATGACAAAGTTAACGGAAACAAAAGCTGAACCCCAAGAAGATCAAGGCGTTTACGCCCATCCCTTCTTTCAAAATTTGATTAAGCGTTCACAGCGGTATTTATCGTTAGGTTATCCAGTTCACTTTACGGGGCCGACAGGAATCGGAAAGACGACGCTGGCTCTTCATATCGCTAAAACCAGAAAACGTCCTGTCGTGTTAATCAGTGGAAATAAGAGTTTATCAAACGCTGAATTAATTGGAGCGTTTAAAGGCTACAATCGTAAAAAAGTAAACGATAATTATGTGCGGACCGTAAGAAAAGTTGAGGAAAACATTACGGAAGGATGGGTTTCAGGCCGTTTATATGAAGCTGTAAAAAACGGGTACACCGTTGTTTATGATGAATTTACAAGGTCCCAGCCGGAAGTTAACAACCTATTTTTATCCGTTTTGGAAGAAAAAATCCTACCCCTATATGGAACGAAGCGGAAGGATTCCCATATAAGAGTTCACCCGGATTTTTCCATCATTTTCACCAGTAACCCAGCTGAATATGTCGGTGTGTATCAAACACAGGACGCCCTTCTGGATCGTATGATATCGCTGCCTTTGAAATCACTGGATCAAGAAGCAGAAACCACTATCGTGGCTGAACGGACGAATATTGATCAGGACAAAGCAAAAGCCATCGTAGGTTTTGTCCATCGGGTAAAAAGCTTATGTAACAACCGTGATTCGTCTTTAAGTTTACGTGCATCGATCATGATCGCGGATGTAGCAAAACGATATCAACTGACGATTGATGGAAATGATCAAGAGTTTCAGGAGCTTTGTCTTGATATCACATACTTCACCTTGGATTTATGCACGGACGACCAAGAAGAAGCTCTCCAGGAAAAAATTATAGAGGCATGTAAAAAGGTGTAGGAGGCATAGAAGATATGGCTGAAGAATTAGGTATTTATGTATTTTGCTGCATTCAAACAAACGAAGAAAAAGATTTTGGCACTATTGAATTTGAAGGTGAAGAGCGTTCTATTTTTACCATCCATTATAAAGATGCTGCGATGGTAGCCGCTGAAGCACCGGTGAAAATATACACTCCGAAAAAAGATCATTTAATGACTCACCAAAATGTTATTTCCCGGGTGATGGAAAGTGAATCCTCTGTGGTACCCATTAGTTTCGGAAACGTATTCCAGACCCGGGAAGATACAGAAGTCCTTCTTGAAAATTTATATCCTCAGTTAGCCCGCCTCTTTCCTGAAGTTGAAAACAAAATCGAAATCGGGCTAAAAGTGGTGGGGAGAAAAGAATGGCTCGAAGACCAAGTTAATAAAAGTAACAAAGTAATGAAGCAAAAAGAAACGGTCTCGAGTAAATCGGAAGCCGCTGGTTATTTTGACCGGATTAAACTCGGTGAAATGGCCCAGGATTTCTTTAACAACTTAAAAACAGAAATTGAAAAAGAGATTCATACCCCGCTTGTAAGGTTGTCTGTATCCTCGAAATCTAACGAAACGGTTGGAGAAAGGATGTTGTTAAATGGTGCTTATTTGATTGATCGTGACAAAGAAAAAGCGTTTGATGAAAAAGTAAATGAACTTCATGAACGCTGGAAAGACCGAATGGAATTTAAATATACGGGGCCGTGGCCTGCTTATAATTTCATAAATATTAAATTGAAAGTGGAGGAAACGTCATGATTCATAAACTATTCACTTCCCCGATTGATTTGATTGTTAAAGTCGGCGAGCACGTTAAGGAAGAAGTGGATAAAGAAATGTATGACCTGGATCATATTCAGAAGAAGCTTGTCAATCTTCAGATGATGTATGAACTGGATGAGATCTCACAGGACGTTTACGAAGCACAGGAAGAGGAATTGCTCGAGCGATATGAAATTGCCAAGAGAATGGAGCTTGAGCAATGGGAGGAAATGACGAAACGGCGATAGGATTGGAGAGTTTGAGAGATGAGCGAACTAATTTATTTATATGGCATTATACCTCATCAAAAAGAAGAGCAGCCTTTTTCCGATTTGATAGGTATCGATGGCGAGCACGTGCTTCATACGATCAATTTTGATCAATGTGCGACCGTAATTTGCCGTGTTGAGGAGAAAAATTATGGCGAGAAAGTCCTTGAAGAAAAAACGAAGGATATGGAATGGGTGAAAGATAAAGCTTTTCATCATCACGAGACATTAATCAAATTGCGAGAGCGGACAACGATTATTCCCATGAAGTTTTGTACGATCTATCAAAGCGAAAATAGTCTCGAAGATATGGTGAGTACCTACGCAGGAGACTGGGTTCAATTACTTGATAATCTTAAAGGAAAAGAAGAATGGAACTTGAAAATTTATTGTGATCGGCCTTCTTTAAGAGAGAAAGTAGCCGAGCATGATTTAACGATAAAAGAGAAAAAAGAAGAAATTGAAAGTATGTCTAAGGGAAAACAGTACTTGCAGCGTAAAAAGCTGGACCAGCTGGTAGATGAACAAGTAGAAAAAGAACTAAATTCTTTTTCTAAAAGCTTTCACGATAAATTGAGCACGTATTGTGATCAGGATGTGGTGAAAAAGACGTGGAATAAAGATGTCACAGGTAAAGACGAAGAGATGTGCTGGAACAGCGCTTTTCTACTTCCTTTAGATCAGGTGGAGGGCTTTTTAGAAGAAGTGACAACAGCAAACAACGAGCACCAGCATGCCGGCTGGAAATTCGAAGTGACCGGTCCGTGGCCGGCTTACCATTTTGTCAATCTCTCAAAAAGCGAGGTCTAAGTGATGAGTGAAAGAGAGCAATATGAAAATAAAGATATTTCTCTGATTGATATCCTGGATACCGTTCTGGATAAAGGTGTGGCTATTAAAGGAGATTTAGTTATTTCCATTGCCGGGATTGATCTCGTCTATCTGGATTTACGAGTATTGATTTCAGCCGTAGAAACCTTGGTGCAATCGAACCAGCAAGGAGCAAAATCCATTTCCTCTGAACGAATGGATGAAGAAAAGGAGGCACTCGAATATGTCACAGAGCGATCTTGAGCATCAGCCGGTTAAAAGCGGGCGGATTGAATTAGATCCAGAAGGGGCAGAACAAGGTCTCGCCCAGCTGGTTTTAACGGTTATAGAATTACTGCGCCAGCTTGTGGAACGCCATGCTATAAGAAGGGTGGATGGCGGCACCCTAACGGAAGAAGAAATTGAGAAATTAGGGGTAGCCCTCATGAATCTGGAAGTGAAAATGGATGAACTTAAAGATATTTTCGAATTAGAAGATGAGGATTTGAACATCGATCTGGGTCCATTAGGAAACTTATTGTAATAAAAGGAGGTTCAACCCATGGCTATCGAACAGTCCACACAGTCTAATAGTATCGTAGATGTACTGGAAACGGTCTTAGATAAGGGTGTTGTAATTGCAGGTGATATTAGAGTCGGTATAGCGGATGTAGAATTATTGACCATCAAAATTCGACTGATTGTTGCTTCTGTAGATAAAGCAAAAGAAATCGGTATGGACTGGTGGGAAACAGATCCATTCCTAAGCTCCAAAGCAGCTGAGCAAAACACCAAGGAATTAGAAAAAGAAAACGAACAGCTTTCCAAGCGTTTAGAACAGTTAGAAAAAAATATGAGCCATAACAGTCGATATTAAAAGGAGGACAAATCATGAGTGATAAAAAAACCAGTCTCCAGAATGAAGATGACCGTGCAAAGAAGTCAAAATTTGACGTAAACAGTAAAACATCAAGAGCCGTCATTGGAAGCGCCATAGGTTTGGCAGCCGGGTTAATGACGACGGCTAAGAAACTAAAATCTTCTGATGATGAGAATAACTCTGAGAAGCAAAACGCTAACTCAGAAGCGGACAATCATCATTCAAGTGATCAAGAAGAAGAAGGAAGAAGTAAACGAGCCTTTTTGAAGGAGAACGTAAGTAAAGCTGGTTCAAAAGTTAGTAAAGCAGGTACAATAGCTGGGTCTAAAATTAGTGAAGCCGGTAGTAGAGTAGGAGAAGCTACTTCAAGTGCTAGTACGAAGGTGAGTGAAGCAAGTTCTAAAGCAGGTTCTAGCTTTAAGAGTTTTAGAGATAAAACGAAAGAAAGGACCAGCGATGTTGCAAGCAGATTTAGAAGATCTGAGAATGATGATGCAAAAGGAAGCTCCAAAACGACATTAATCAATACCAATCCTATTGAGAATCAACAACAATCAGACAGTGGTTCCCAGGATAATAATGAGCAGAATCATTCAAGCAACACCTCAGAAGAAACTCAGCAGCAACCAAACGGGAACGCTGGTCAATCCAACCAGCAATACAACAGCTCTCAAAGTAGAAGAGAGCAGAACAACTCTGCTCCGTCTAGCGAAGCACAGCAGTCAAGCAACACGTCAGAAGAAACGCAACAGCAACCAGGCGGAACCGCTGACCAATCCAGCCGGCAATCCGACAGCTCTCAAAATAGAGGGGAGCAGGACGAGCAGAACAATTCCGCTTCGTCTAATGAAGCACAGCAGTCAAGTAACACGTCAGAGGATAACCAGCAGCAGCCAAGCGGAAAAGCTGAAGAAACCAGCCAGCAATCCGACAGCTCTCAAAATAGAGTAGAGCAGGACGAGCAGAACAATTCCACTCCGTCTAATGAAGCACAGCAATCAAGTAACAGGTCAGAGGATAACCAACAACAGGCAAAAGATGATTCTCAAGAAAACAAAAACCAAGCAAGCAATTCTTCAGGAATTAAGCAGTTTGAGCCAGACAATAATTCTTCAAAACAGAACCAACAGTCTAGCAATTCTGGAGGCAGCAAACAGCAAGAAGAAAATTCTGCTGACAGTGAAACACAGCCTTCAGACACCCAGGAGAAGATTGCAAACTCTTCACATGAAGAAGTAGCAGCTTCCCAAGAACGGAATAATGGAAACAAAGATTCCAAGAATAATAAGCACAAAACATCACTATCAACCAATGATGATACTACTAATGAAAAGTAGTAATAATAGAAGGGAGAAGATAATATGGACGATTTACTCATGACTTATGTAAAAGCTGCCAACCAACACGGTTTTTCCCTGGATATCACGCTGAACATTAACGGTGCTTTAGTAACGGGGACAACAGTATCAGCTCAAAAATATCTCGATTCCGCCAGTCAATCTTTTGAAGGGGGAAATGATGTTTCAAAACAAATTAGTGAAAAGCTCTCCCAGGCAAGCCAGAATGCTGAGGATCAAAATCAAGAAGATGTAAGCTATATTCATCTTAAAAATGCTCAAGTTTATAATGGGGATTCAAGCCCTACTCCCGCTGAAGGTCAGTTCTTCTGGCGCGGAAGAATGGATCAAGTTGACGGCTTCTTCCTGGGCCGTATTGCATCAGAATAGTTAGGTATAAATTAGCTTACAGGCTCTTATTCAAATGGAGACTGTAAGCTTTTTTATGGTATTTTCTGTTTCCCAAGCATTTAAGTCGCCCTTCCTATTTATCTAACCTTTTTAAGAGTTCCAATCGACAATACCCTCCTACATTCGGCTGAATTTTTTGATAAATCAGTCAACAGCGTTGATGAATAGGAAAAAATTGTAGTATAATATCAGAAGTATGGAAACGCATACATAAAGGAGGAGGAGTATTGTGAGTGGTATTTGGCTTGCGGTAGTTGGGGGTATTGTTTTTATTCTCGGCTACAGGTATTATTCGAAATTTATTGCTGAGAAAATTTATAAGCTGGATCCGAACTATGTAACACCAGCCCATCAATATAAGGATGGGGTCGATTTTGTGCCGACCAATAAATTTGTTCTCTGGGGGCATCATTTTACATCTGTTGCAGGTGCTGCGCCAATTGTTGGTCCAGCTATTGCCGTATATTGGGGCTGGCTTCCTGCAGTTCTGTGGGTACTGCTTGGTACTGTCTTTGCAGCGGGAGTCCACGATTTTGGTACGTTAGTATTATCGGTGAGAAATAAGGGACAATCAGTAGGTACCCTGGCGAGCAAGTTGATCGGTCAAAAAGCGAAAGTGCTGTTTTTATTTATAATTCTATTATTAGTACTGATGGTTAACGCTGTGTTTGCCTGGGTTATTGCCAACTTGTTTATTTCATTCCCGGCAAGCGTACTATCTGTATTTATTCAAATTCCACTGGCTATTTGGATCGGCTACAGCGTGTATAAGAAAAAAGGGAATATGCTGCTTCCGTCCATTGTAGCGCTTGCCGTTATGTACTTGGCAGCTATTGTGGCAAGCTATGTTCCTGTATTGCAAATTGATTTAGTGAAGTATTTCGGGGGCGAAGGGGCATCGTCGGCCTTTGGACTTAGTGCCACATCCATGGCCTTTTTCGTATGGATTGTTGTGTTAATGGCTTATGTTTATATTGCTTCGACTCTTCCTGTGTGGAAACTGCTTCAACCGCGTGATTACATTAACTCTCACCAGCTGATTGTCGGGCTTGGTTTATTGTATTTAGGACTACTTTTCACGAACCCTGAGATTACAGCACCGGTGACGAATTCGACAGCAGAGACATCATGGTTTCCTCTGCTGTTCATTACGATTGCGTGTGGAGCAATTTCTGGTTTCCACGGACTGGTATCATCCGGTACTTCATCCAAACAGTTGGACAATGAAAAGGATGCCAGATTTGTAGGTTACTTAGGGTCCGTAGGAGAAGGGGCGCTCGCGCTAGTTGCTATTATAGCTGTGGTTACGTTCTTCCCGACAGCCGGAGAGTTTACAGCAACTTACAGTAGTTTCACGGCTGCAAGCAGTGCTGGACTGGGTGTGTTTATTCAGGGAGCGGGTCAGCTCGCTGCGGGTCTTGGAATTCCTGTTGCAGTCGCTTCAACGATAGTTTCCGTTATTGTGGTTAGCTTCGCAGCAACCACGCTGGACTCGTCTGTCCGGTTAATGCGTTATATTATTGCAGAACTTGGAACGGAATATAAGATAACTCCTCTTACGAAAACGCATGTAGCTACTACTGTTGCCGTAGTTTCCAGTGCAGCCCTGACTTTGATTCCTCAGGGACCTAAAGGGTTTGGTTCCGGCGGCTATCTGCTATGGCCATTATTTGGTACTTCTAACCAGCTGCTTGCCGGTATTAGTTTACTGCTCGTATCCATTTGGCTGAAGCGTCTGGGACGAAGCTACTGGCCAACCATGATCCCGATGGTTTTCCTCATGTTCATGACTTTATGGGCTATGATTACTCAGGTACTTGGAGAATGGGCGCCATGGGCTGAAGGCAGTGACTGGATGCTGTTTACGTTTGGAGCCATCATACTTGTCTTCACTTTCTGGATTCTCTTAACAGCTGCCTCAGCTATATTCAAGAATGATCGCGACTCTGTACAAAAGAGTGCGTAAAAATAAGAGTCGCACGTCCAGCGTGCGACTTTCTTATTTCTAAAGTGCATGAAAATAAAGAGGTGGTTATTAAACATAAGGGCAGATTAGTTGAAGATCCAGTTTCGAGATATCTTAGGTCCGTTGCTGATTTAGAGAGGGGCTGGCTACGGAAACAACTCGCTTTCCTGCGGCCCTACTAGACGTAGGGTCGATCGACGTTGCCACAGGACGTGGCGACTTTAGTCGATCCTCCTTTAACAACAAGCCTCCTCAGTCGTTATCACTCTCTGTGGGGTCTCGCCTAGCTCCTTCTCCCGTGCGGGAGTCTCGTCGTTTCCTTCGCCACCCTATGATGGAAAGGTGAACGGACCCTTCTATAAGCGGTAGGGAGATGCTTGATCCGCCTCAAAAGCTTCTATAGCAGTGATTATCTACACGTATAGGCTAATTGTTATACGTTTATCTGAGTCATAAGGCTGGACGTTTCAAACATGATTTCGAGCTCCCTATTTCGCAAGGTCCGGAGGGGGACGATGAAGACTTCTGCGGGATGAACATGATC
>NZ_JAIVAL010000002.1 GCF_020171985.1 Halobacillus halophilus | reverse complement strand
GGAGAAGGAGCTAGGCGAGACCCCACAGGGAGTGAAGCGACCGAGGAGGCTTGCCAGTTCCCCCGTAGGAAAGCGAGTTGTTTCCGCAGCCGCCCTCATCGATTTTAGGCAACGGACCCGAGATATCTCGAAATCGAGTGTTACACAATCCGGTCCGTTAGCTTAATAAGTCTTTTATAAAAAACACGGCAGTCGTGGTGACTGTCGTGTTTATTCATCTTCAAGATGGCGAATGCTTAGTGGTTTCTGCAGCGTTTTGTCTGTAACGTGTCGATAAAGCTGGATAACAAGCAGTCCATGCTTATAGGTGGCTTCCATTTTGTCGCTCCGGACAGGGAAAGGCAGATCAATGCTCCGTTCGAAAGTTCCGTCGGCGATTTCAGACATTAGCTGGTGACCACCGCGATGGTTGATCTCAATTTTTCCTTTTATCGTGAGGGTGGTGTGATCGACGAGTACTTCTACATTTTTCGGATGGCTCATTCCAGGAATATTCACATAGCATAAAAGCTCGTTATCATACTGATACATATTGATATGAGGGATAGAAGGCTTCATCATTCCCTCAAAGTCGCCCCAGAACTCATTGCCGAAAAACCGGTCTAAATTGGATTTCCAGTCTTTAAATTGATTCATGTCATCACCCTCCATAATTTGTCAGTATTTGCGATGAAAAATGATTGTGTCCCAGACTTCTCATAGTTTATAGTGTATGCAAGAAAGAGCCCATGGGTGAATATCCTGAATAGTAAGAGGGGCAGAGGCAGGAGGGTGCTGGATGTTTGAAAATCCGTTATTGCTGATTGGAATTATCTTGGCTGTTAATATTGTTTATGTATCGTTTTTAACGATGCGCATGATTTTTACCTTAAAAGGCCGCCGTTACACGGCAGCTTTCCTCAGCATGTTTGAAATTGTTACCTATATATATGGTTTAGGGATTGTGCTTGAGCGTTTGGATCAGATCGAAAATGTTATTGCTTACGCCATCGGTTACGGTCTTGGTGTCATCGTAGGTATGAAGATTGAAGAGAAGCTTGCTTTAGGGTATATTACGGTTAACGTTATTTCTTCAGACCCGGATATTGATTTTACCCGCAGACTTCGTGAGAAAGGATACGGAGTTACGAGCTGGTATGCTTATGGGATGGAAGGCGATCGGTTGGCTATGCAGATTTTAACACCGAGAAAGTATGAACTTTCTTTGTATGAAACCATCCGCACCATTGATCCTAAAGCATTTATTATAGCTTATGAACCTAAGCAGATTCATGGCGGATTCTGGGTTAAATCCGTTAGGAAAGGAAAGATCCGCGAAGATGCCGAAAAACAACAACAAGAAGCGCTTTGAAGTGCAAGAGCATGAAACCATTGGTCAATGCCTGGATCGTATGAAGAAGGAAGGCTATCTTCCTGTGCGCCGGGCGGAGGAGCCGATATTTCGTGAAGAGACGAAAAATGGTGAAAAAGTCATGGAACCCGTGAGTAAACGGATTGTATTTCATGCGGTGAAGGAATAAACACGAACGATACTAAGTTTATATTTTTTTAATGTTCGTCATTTACGTTGACATTTGTTTACGGCTATTGATATGATGGAAGCAGAAATTGCATAAAAGGAACCTCATATAGGACGGGAATACGGCCCGTTCGTCTCTACCTGGGAACCATGAATTCCCGGACTATGAGGGGAGTCCAAGCATTCTATATCAATCAACAGTCGACACGTATGCCTGTTCAACTCCTCTCATGATTTGAGGGAGCTTGAGCAGGTTTTTTTAATGAAAGAAGGGATAAACATGGCTGAAGTAGGTGTTATCATGGGTAGTATCTCCGATTGGGAGACGATGAAGAATGCCTGTGATGTATTAGATGAGTTACAAATCTCGTATGAAAAAGAAATCATTTCTGCCCATCGCACCCCGGAGGATATGTTTACCTATGCGGAACAGGCGAGGGAAAAAGGATTGAAAGTCATTATTGCAGGAGCTGGTGGAGCGGCTCACTTGCCAGGGATGGTGGCGGCAAAAACCACCCTGCCTGTCATTGGAGTTCCAGTAGAATCGAAATCACTTCAGGGACTCGATTCGCTGTTGTCTATTGTGCAAATGCCAGGCGGCGTGCCTGTTGCGACAGTGGCTATTGGAAAGGCCGGAGCGAAAAATGCAGGGATTCTGGCGGCGGAAATGATCGGAGCTTTTGATACGGAGACAGCGGAGCGTCTGGATGCGTATCGCGAGCAGATGAAAAATAAGGTCGAAGATATGAGGAGCGATTTAAATGGATCCTAATGTAATTAGACCAGGTCAAACGATCGGTATTTTAGGTGGAGGTCAGCTCGGAAGAATGATGGCCGTAGCTGCCAAACATATGGGGTATCGGATTGCGGTTCTTGACCCTGCCGAAGACTGCCCCTGCGCCCAGGTGGCTGATGAACACATCGTCGGTGCTTATGATGATGTGGAAGCGGCTGAACAGCTGAGCGAGCGCAGCGATGTCATTACGTATGAATTTGAAAATGTAGACCTTGAAGTGGCCCGTTTGTTTGAAAGTAACGGAAAATTACCTCAAGGTGCTTACTCTTTGGAAGTAACCCAAAACCGCGCCAAGGAAAAGCAGGAAGCCGTCGCAGCTGGTCTTTCAGTTCCTTTTTACGACATTGTCAATAGTTACGAGCAGTTCCTGGAGGCTCTTGATAAGACTGGCTATCCCGCGGTCATTAAAACGACCAGCGGTGGATATGACGGAAAAGGTCAGTTGAAGGTCGAACATGAAGATGAAGCAGCAAAGGCGCGGCAATTTATTAAAGAAGGACGCACGTATATCGTGGAGCAGTGGGTCGAATTCGATATGGAAATCTCACAAGTGTTTACGCGTGCTGCTAACGGTGAGATTACGTATTTCCCTATCCCTGAAAATATTCACAAGAATCATATTTTACATGAATCGAGAGTGCCTGCGGATTTAGGTGAAACCCTGGTGGAAAAGGTGCAGGAAGCGGTAAAACGCCTATCGGAACAGATGGGAATTGTAGGTACGTTTGCCGTCGAAATGTTCGTGAGCGGAGACGACATTTTTATTAATGAAATGGCCCCGCGGCCGCATAACTCTGGTCATTTTACCATTGAAGCCTGTAATGTCTCGCAGTTTGAACAGCATGTACGGGCGATTTGCGGACTTCCGCTGCTGCCGGTTCATTCTTTTCCATCAGCCGTTATGGTGAATGTTCTGGGTAAACATCGGCAAATTCTGATTGATAAGCTGGAATACTACCGTAATGTCCATTTTCATGATTATGGAAAGAAGGACGCACGCACGAACCGCAAGATGGGTCATCTCACGTTCATAGGGACAAGCCTGGAAGAGATTGACGAGAGAATTCAAGAAAATCAAATACATTTATGGTAGAGACCGAGGAGGAAGACGATGATAGAACGATATACAAGGCCTGAAATGGGGGCTATCTGGACAGAAGAAAACCGTTATGCAGCCTGGCTTGAGGTAGAACTGCTGGCTTGTGAAGCGTGGAGTGAACTTGGAAATATTCCAAAGGATGACGTGAAGAAATTGAGAGAGAAAGCTTCTTTTGACGTGGAGCGAATTCATGAAATTGAAGCAGAAACTCGTCATGATGTGGTTGCTTTTACCCGCGCTGTTTCTGAAACAGTCGGTGAAGAAAGGAAATGGGTCCATTATGGCCTGACATCAACGGATGTCGTAGATACGGCCCTTTCTTATCAGTTAAAGCAGGCAAACGCCATTATCCGCAAAGATCTCGTAAACTTTATTGAGATTTTAGGGGAGAAGGCACGCGAACATAAACATACAGTGATGATGGGGCGTACGCATGGTGTACATGCAGAACCTACCACGTTTGGATTGAAGCTGGCTCTTTATTACGAAGAGATGAAGCGTAATCTGGAACGCCTGGATCTTGCGATTAAGCACATTGAAGTTGGGAAGCTTTCTGGAGCCGTTGGAACATATGCAAACATTGATCCTTTTATTGAAGAGTATGTGTGCGAAAAGCTGGGCATTGCACCGGCACCGGTATCCACGCAGACGCTGCAGCGTGACCGTCATGCTCATTACGTATCTACATTGGCCTTGATTGCGACATCTATCGAGAAAATTGCCGTAGAAATCCGCGGCCTGCAGAAGACAGAAACGCGGGAGGTAGAAGAATTCTTCGCGAAAGGCCAAAAAGGATCGTCTGCAATGCCGCATAAACGAAACCCGATTGGATCGGAGAATATGACGGGCATGGCTCGCGTACTGCGCGGAGAAATGGTAACTGCTTTTGAAAATGTGCCTCTTTGGCATGAGCGGGACATCTCTCATTCGTCTGCCGAGCGCGTGATTCTGCCAGATGCGACGATTGCTATTAACTACATGCTCAATCGTTTCGCTTCAATCGTTAAGAATTTGACGGTCTTCCCGGAACGGATGCAGGAGAATATGGAGAAAACGTACGGATTGATTTTCTCTCAAAGAGTGCTGCTGACGCTGATTGATGAAGGCATGGTCCGTGAAGAAGCTTATGATCTGGTACAGCCCAAAGCCATGGAAGCGTGGGAACGTGGTGTTCCATTCCGTGAACTGGTAGAAGCGGATGAGCAGATCAAGGCGACGCTGTCAGAAGAACAGCTGGATGCCTGCTTTGATTACAAGCATCACCTGAAAAACGTCGATCGCATCTTCAGCCGCATCGGCCTGTAAATTACCAATAACTGTATGACCTGGTCCTCCAAGTATTTACAGACCAGGTCATACATAAATTACCAAACTATCAATTTATTAAACTGCCAGATCTTTTTATTTCTATATTTGAGTGAGGTGTCTATTGATGAAGGGTTCGCTGTTATATGAAGGAAAAGCCAAGAAAGTTTATCACGTGACGGATCAGCCGGAACATTTAATTTTATCTTATAAGAACGACGCCACCGCCTTTAACGGCAAGAAAAAAGATCAATTTGAAGGCAAAGGCCGGCTGAACAATTTGATTACCTCGCGAGTATTTGATTATTTAAAGCTGCAACATATTCCATCCCACTTTATTGAAGCGTTGAACGATACGGAACAATTAGTTGAGAAAACGACCATCATTCCTCTCGAAGTGGTTGTTCGTAATGTCGCTGCCGGCAGCATAACACGCAGGCTTGGTATCGAAGAAAAAACAACCTTCACCCCGCCCATTGTCGAATTATTTTATAAAAAAGATGAACTGGATGATCCGATCATTAACGACGTTCATGCCTATCACCTGACAGATGTCAGCGAACAGGAATTAACCCGCATTAAAGAAATGGCCCTTACGATCAATGAACATTTAATCGAACTATTTAAGCAGGCTGGACTGCAGCTAGTGGATTTCAAGCTGGAATTCGGACGCTTAAAAGACGGAACGATTGTCCTGGCTGACGAAGTTTCCCCGGATACCTGCCGTCTTTGGGATTTAGAGAGCGGACAGAAATTGGATAAGGATGTCTTCCGCGAGGGCATTGGGAACCTGATCGAAACATACGAACTCATATTACAACGACTGGAGGAAAACGCATGCGCAAAGTAAAGATCTACATCACATTAAAAGAAGGGGTTCTTGATCCCCAGGGGAAAGCCGTACAGAACTCCCTTCATTCCCTGGAGTATAAAAACGTCAGCGAGGTACGTGTTGGCAAGTATATGGAAGTTATGATGGAAGACACGAACGATATTGAAGAGCAGGTAGATAAGATGTGCGATCAATTGCTTGCGAACCCAGTCATTGAAAATTACACCTACACGATCGAGGAGGTTGTCTAAGTGAAATTTGCTGTCGTCGTATTTCCAGGCTCCAACTGTGATCGTGATATGTACTTCGCTGTCAAAGACGCCCTCGGAGAAGAAGCCGATCTTGTCTGGTATCAGGAAGCGGAGTTGAGCTCGTATGATGCCGTTCTTCTACCGGGCGGATTCTCTTATGGAGATTATTTGCGCTCAGGAGCCATCGCTTCTACTTCGGATGTGATTGGTCAGATCCGTGAAGCAGCGGAAGCGGGCAAACCGGTACTTGGTGTTTGTAACGGATTCCAGATTCTCCTTGAAATGGGGCTTTTACCAGGAGCTATGTTATCCAATAAGCATCTGAAGTTCATGTGCCATTTCGAAACATTGAAGGTGGAAAATGCGGAAACCATGTTCACCCGTGAGTATGAACCACAGGAAAAAATCAGCATCCCGATTGCTCATGGCGACGGAAACTATTATTGTGATGAAGCCACTTATCAGGAGCTGAAAGATAATCGCCAGATTGCTTTCACATATGAGAACAATCCCAACGGATCCGTAGGTGACATCGCTGGGATTACAAACAAAGCAGGTAATGTGCTTGGCATGATGCCTCACCCGGAACGAGCGGTGGAAGCTCTCGTTGGAAATGAAGACGGACTGCGTTTGTTCCAGTCTATTTTGACACATTGGAGGAATAACCATGCCATCAAAGCTTGAAATCAGCCCGGAACAGATCGAACAGCAAAAGCTTTACAGTGAAATGGGCCTGCGGGATGAAGAATATGCTTCCATTAAAGAGATTCTCGGCCGCCGTCCGAATTATACAGAAACCGGTCTATTCTCTGTTATGTGGTCGGAACATTGCAGTTACAAAAACTCCAAACCGCTTCTGAGGAAGTTTCCAACAGAAGGCCCGCAAGTCTTACAAGGTCCAGGAGAGGGCGCTGGCATCATCGATATTGGCGATGATCAGGCGGTTGTTTTCAAAATTGAAAGTCATAATCACCCTTCTGCTGTAGAGCCTTATCAGGGAGCAGCGACTGGAGTGGGCGGTATTTTAAGAGACGTCTTCTCCATGGGGGCACGCCCGATTGCTTTACTCAATTCCCTTCGATTTGGATCGCTGAAACAGCCTCGCGTTAAGTATTTGTTCGAAGAAGTAGTCCGTGGAATCGCGGGCTACGGCAACTGTGTCGGCGTCCCGACAGTAGGAGGCGAGGTCCAATTCGACAATGCCTACAACGGCAACCCGCTTGTAAACGCTATGTGTGTAGGGTTGATCGAGCACAAGGATATTCAAAAAGGAATTGCAGCCGGGATCGGCAATACAGTGATGTACGTTGGAGCTAAGACCGGGCGGGATGGTATTCACGGGGCAACCTTTGCCTCTGAGGAGCTCTCCGAAGAATCTGAAGAGAAGCGTCCTTCGGTACAGGTCGGAGACCCATTCATGGAAAAACTTCTGATTGAAGCTTGTCTGGATGTTATTCAGCACGAAGCTCTTGTAGGTATTCAGGATATGGGAGCTGCAGGACTTACTTCCTCAGCTAGTGAAATGGCCAGTAAAGCCGGGACGGGCATGACGATGAACCTTGATTTAATCCCTCAGCGCGAACTGGACATGACACCTTATGAAATGATGTTGTCTGAGTCTCAGGAACGCATGCTGCTTGTTGTAGAAAAAGGACGCGAAGAAGAAATCGCACAAGTCTTCCGTAAATATGATCTGGATGCTGTGGCAGTAGGAGAAGTTACGGATACGAAGCGCTTCCGCCTCGAGCATCGAGGAGAGATGGTGGCGGATGTACCGGTGGACAGCCTCGCGGAGGACGCTCCTGTCTATCATCAGCCTTCTGCGATTCCGGCTTACTATAACGATTTCCAGGCAATGGAGCCTTACGTCCCAACCGTAACGGACCATAGGTACACCCTTCATAATCTTTTAAGTCAGCCGACTATTGCCAGTAAAGAATGGGTCTATGACCAGTATGATTCCATGGTCCAGACGAACACCGTTGTATCTCCTGGCTCAGATGCAGCCGTATTACGGGTTCGAGGCACGGATAAAGCTCTTGCGATGACGACTGACTGTAACTCCCGCTATATCTATGTGGACCCAGAAGTCGGCGGCAAAATTGCTGTTGCGGAAGCAGCCCGGAATATTGTCTGCTCCGGCGGCCGACCTCTCGGACTAACAGACGGTTTGAACTTCGGATCTCCGGAAAACCCGGAAATCTTCTGGCAAATGGAAAAGAGTGTAGACGGAATGAGCGCAGCCTGTAATGAACTGGGGACACCGGTCATCAGCGGCAATGTTTCCTTATATAACGAATCATTTGGAGGTCAGGCCGTTTACCCTACTCCCGTTGTCGGCATGGTCGGGTTAATTGAGCATACCGAACAGATTACCACCTCCCATATGAAACAAGATGGTGATTTGATCTATCTCATTGGAGAAACGAAAGTTGAGTTTGGTGGAAGCGAACTTCAGGGACTGTTGGAAGACCGTCACTTCGGACCGGCTCCGGCCATTGATTTACAAATAGAAGCGCAGCGTCAGAACCAGGTACTGACGGCAATTCGTTCCGGTCTCGTGCAGTCGGCCCACGATCTTGCAGAAGGCGGACTTGGAGTGGCTTTGGCTGAGAGTTTATTTGAGCAGGAATTAGGCTGTGAAGTAACCATTGAAGGTGACCCAACCACCGCTTTATTCTCAGAAACCCAATCTCGTTTCCTTCTGTCAGTCAAGCCGGAAGATCGGGAAGCATTTGAGAAATTGGTCCCTGAAGGCCGTGTAATCGGAAATGTTAAAGGGGACGGGGGGTATCGCATCCTGTCGAACGATCAAGTCATTTTGGAAGATCAGACAACGAAGCTTAAACATACGTGGAAAGGAGCGATCCCATGCCTGGTGAAATCAAAGGTTTAAATGAAGAATGTGGTATTTTCGGCGTGTGGGGGCATCCTGATTCTGCCCAGCTGACGTATTACGGATTGCATGCTTTGCAGCACCGCGGTCAGGAAGGTGCCGGAATTGTTACAACAGACGGGAAACAAATGAAGCTCCATAAAGGACACGGGTTGATCAATGAGGTCTTCTCCCAGAACCAGCTCCAGGAGTTAAAAGGTCATGCATCTGCTGGACATGTCCGTTATGCGACAGCAGGCGACGGCGGTTACGAAAATATTCAGCCGCTGGTCTTCCGGTCTCAGACGGGTAGTCTTGCTCTTGCTCATAACGGTAATTTGGTCAACGCTCAGGCGCTGAAAAGTCAACTTGAAGGACAGGGAAGTATCCTTACAACCACCTCTGACACAGAAGTAGTGGCCCACTTAATTAAACGAGCACGTCATTTGCCTCTCGATGAAGCCATTATGGAGGCTCTATCCATGATTAAGGGAGCCTATGCCTTCTTATTAATGACAGAAGATCAAATGTTTGTCGCAAATGATCCGAGGGGGCTCCGCCCGATCAGTCTTGGTCAAATGGGTGACGCCTGGGTGGTTTCTTCTGAAACGTGTGGATTCGACGTGATCGGGGCCACACACGAACGCGAAGTGAAACCGGGTGAACTTGTGGTCATCTCAAATGAGGGAGTAGAAGCGAAACGCTATGCTTCCCCGATCCAGCGAACCCTTTGCTCGATGGAATATGTCTACTTTTCAAGACCGGACAGCAACCTGGACGGAAAAAACGTTCACGCATCCCGGAAGCGAATGGGTAAAGCGCTCGCCAAGGAAGCACCAGTGGAAGCGGATGTAGTCACAGGTGTACCGGATTCAAGCATATCAGCGGCTATCGGCTATGCGGAGGAATCAGGAATTCCTTATGAGCTTGGTCTCATTAAGAACCGTTACGTAGGCCGTACATTCATCCAGCCTTCTCAGGAACTCCGTGAGCAAGGGGTGAAAATGAAACTATCAGCCGTCCGAGGTATTGTCGAAGGAAAACGAGTGGTTATGGTCGATGACTCCATTGTGCGCGGAACAACCAGCCGGCGCATTGTCCAAATGCTCAAAGAAGCGGGCGCCAGCGAGGTTCATGTGCGCATCGCTTCTCCTCCGATTAAAAATCCTTGTTATTACGGGATCGATACGGCGAACAGCGGCGAACTGATTGCCTCTAACCGCTCGGTGGAAGAAATTGAAGAGCAGATCGGCGCCGACAGTCTGACTTTCCTTAGTCCTGATGGTTTGAACGAAGCCATCTATCAAGGAGAAGAATCGATCGAACACGGAGGATGCATGGCCTGCTTCACGGGCAATTATCCGACAGAGATTTATCCGAATACCGCACATCCATATGAAAAGCTGTAGAGAAATGGGGGAACCTCGATGAGTGAATCGTATAAACAGGCCGGTGTAGACGTGGAAGCTGGCTATGAATCCGTCGAGCGCATGAAAAAACATGTGCAGCGAACGATGCGTAAAGAAGTGATGGGAGGCCTTGGCGCTTTTGCCGGGCTGTTCGATATTAGTGAAATGAAGTATGAGCAACCGGTTCTCGTCACGGGTACGGATGGCGTAGGCACGAAGCTGAAACTTGCCTTTGAAATGAATAAACATGATACGATCGGGGTGGATGTGGTTGCGATGTGTGTGAACGATATTGCGGCACAGGGAGCAGATCCCCTTTTATTCTTAGATTACATCGCCTGTGGAAAAAATGAACCGGCGCGTATCGAACAGATCGTCAAAGGGATTGCGGATGGCTGTGAACAGTCGGGAGCGGCTCTTATCGGAGGAGAAACGGCCGAAATGCCAGGGATGTATGAGCTTGAAGAATATGATCTGGCCGGTTTTGTCGTAGGGATGGCCGATAAGAAACAGCTGGTGACCGGGGAATCGATTCAAGCGGGAGATGTGCTTATTGGTCTATCGTCATCAGGTGTGCACTCTAACGGCTTTTCTCTAGTTCGAAAAATCATAGAATCAAGCGAGCTGCAGCTGGACGAAGTGTACCCTGAATTCCAGCGCCCGCTTGGAGAGGAGCTTCTTACACCAACGCGAATTTACGTCCCGGCGATTCAGCGGTTAAAACAGGCTGTTACCATTAAGGGTATTGCTCATATTACAGGCGGCGGCTTTTATGAGAATATTCCTCGGGCGCTGCCTGAAGGGCTCGGGGCTCAAGTAGACCGGACAAGCTGGTCAGCTCCTTCCATTTTCTCTTTCTTACAGCATCACGGAAACCTAACCGAAGAGGACATGTTCGGTGTGTTTAACATGGGTATCGGAATGGTTACGGTTGTGTCGAAAGCAGATAAGGAAGCGGCACTTGCTGCTTTACAGGAAGCCGGGGAGACACCGGTGGTTATCGGGCAGGTTACAGATGAGGAAGGAATTCACTGGGTATGAGAAATATAGCGATTTTTGCCTCAGGCGCAGGCTCGAATTTTGATGCCATCGTTCAAGCCGTTGAAAGAGGAGATCTTGAAGCAAATATTTCTCTTTTGATCTGTGATCGTGTCGGGGCTCCTGTGATTGAAAAAGCCCAGCGTCATGATATTGATACCGTCGTGTTTACACCGAAAGTGTATGAAAATAAAGCGGCCTACGAAGCAGCTCTTCTTGAAGACTGCCGCTCAAGAAGTATTGATTACATCGTGCTGGCTGGATACATGAGGCTGCTTGGACCGACGCTGCTTAAACCCTATCAGAACCGAATCGTAAATATTCATCCATCTCTGCTGCCGGCCTTTCCAGGGAAAGATGCGATTGGTCAGGCACTTGATAAAAAAGTGAAAGTTACGGGTGTGACCGTTCATTTTGTAGATGATGGTATGGACACCGGACCGATTATCGATCAAGAAGCTATCCGCATTAAAGAGGACGATACCGAAGAAGATGTAAAACAAAAAATTCAGGCGGTCGAACATCGGCTGTACCCGGAAGTTATTCAGTCTTTACTGGTCAAGGAGGAATCGAAATGAAGAAACGCGCCTTACTCAGCGTATCAAACAAACAAGGATTAACAGATTTTGCGAAGCAGCTGCATGAACTAGACTACGAACTAATCTCGACCGGAGGAACAAAGCGGACGATTGAAGAAGCAGGTATTCCGGTGCTGTCGATTTCTGAAATTACCGATTTCCCTGAAATCATGGGCGGGCGTGTCAAAACCCTTCACCCGGCCGTACATGGCGGTCTTTTAGCCAAGCGCGGCAATGAAGACCATATGCAGCAGCTGGATGAACTGAATATCCAGACGATTGATCTGGTGGCCGTTAATTTATATCCATTTAAAGATACGATCGCGAACCCTGGCGTCACAGAAGCGGACGCTATTGAAAACGTAGATATCGGCGGACCGACGATGCTGCGGGCAGCAGCCAAGAGTTTTGAAGATGTAGCAGTTGTCGTAGATCCGGCTGACTATGATGAAGTAATTGCCGGATTACAAGATGAACTAACTTATGAGATACGCCGTAACCTTGCGGCGAAAGTTTTCCGCCATACGGCAAACTACGATGCTATGATTGCGGAGTATTTTACCGCTAAGACGGAACAAGCTTACCCGGAAACGTACACCGCTACGTATGAGAAAGTTCAATCCTTACGATATGGAGAGAACCCTCATCAATCCGCAAGCTTTTATAAAAAAGCGAATTATGAAGGTGCTTCTCTTGCGCAGGCTGAACAACTGAATGGCAAAGAGCTATCCTATAACAATATTCAGGATGCTAATGCAGCGCTTGAAGTCGTACTTGAATTCGAACAGCCAGCAGCGGTTGCCGTGAAACATATGAACCCATGCGGCGTAGGCGTGGGTGAAAACATCTACGACGCATACGTTAAGGCCTACGAAGGAGATCCAGTCTCTATTTTCGGTGGTATTGTAGCTTTGAACCGAGAAGTGGACGAAGCAACAGCCGCTAAGTTAAAAGAGATCTTCCTTGAAATCATCATTGCCCCTTCCTTCAGTCAGGGAGCTCTCGATATTCTGACGAAAAAGAAAAACCTGCGCCTGCTTACGGTTGAAATGAAAAAAGCAGAGGAGCAGACGCATAAGCTGACGAGTGTAAGCGGAGGTCTGCTTGTTCAGGATACGGATGAAGGTTCTGTTGATGTAACGGAGCTTGAAGTAGCGACCAGCCGGAAGCCGACCGATCAGGAGCTGCATGATTTGAAGCTTGGCTGGAAAGTGGTGAAGCATGTGAAATCGAACGCGATTGTCATTGCTAAAGGCGACCGTACACTGGGCGTCGGTGCGGGTCAAATGAACCGTGTAGGTGCTGCGAAAATTGCTCTCGAGCAGGCCGATGAGCAAGCGAAAGGGAGCATTATGGCTTCTGATGCCTTCTTCCCAATGCCGGATACAGTCGAAGCAGCGGCTGAAGCAGGTGTTACCGCGATCATCCAGCCGGGTGGTTCGAAGCGTGACCAGGATTCGATTGATGCCTGCGATAAGCACGGCATCGCCATGGTATTTACTAGAATGCGTCATTTCAAACATTAGAGGAAGAGGTGGACAGGCATGAAAATCATGGTCATCGGAAGAGGTGGAAGAGAACACAGCCTCATACAGAAGTTTGCGGAGAGTGAACAGGCAACGATGCTTTATGCCGTACCTGGAAATGCTGGTATGGAAGAATTGGCGGAGCGTGTAGCTATACCGGAAACCGATCAGCAGGAGTTAGTACGTTTTGCTAAAGAAAACGAAGTTGACCTGACGGTAGTCGGTCCTGAAAATCCGCTGCTTGAAGGGATTGTCGATGCCTTTCAGGAAGCAGGCTTAAAGGTTTTCGGACCTACTCAACAAGCTGCGCTGATCGAAGGCAGCAAACATTTCGCGAAACAGATCATGGAGCAGTATAAGATTCCTACCGCTTCCTATCAGGCCTTCACCGAAGCTGAGCCTGCTGTTGCCTATATTAAAGAAAAAGGCGCACCAATTGTCGTAAAAGCAGATGGTCTCGCTGCTGGCAAAGGAGTGGTCGTAGCAGAAACAAAAGAGCAGGCGATCGAAGCGGTAGAAGAGATGCTGGACGGTCAGTTTGGCGAAGCTAGTGAAGAGGTTGTCGTAGAGGAATTCTTGCAGGGAAAAGAGTTTTCCTTGATGGCTTTCGTCCAGGGTGAAAATGTGTTCCCCATGATTCCTGCAAGAGATCATAAGCGGGCGTTCGATGGTGATGAAGGTCCGAATACAGGTGGAATGGGAGCTTATGCACCTGTACCTGAATTAGAAGAGGGAGCCTATCAGACGGCGGTTTCTTCTATTCTTGAGCCGGCGGCGCGAGCTCTTGTAAAAGAAGGGCGTTCCTTTACCGGCATTTTATATGCCGGCCTAATTGAAAGTCCCGATGGACCTAAAGTAATTGAGTTCAACGCGCGCTTTGGAGATCCAGAGACGCAGGTCGTTCTGCCGCTGCTCGAAAATGATCTTGTGCAAGTAATGCTGGATGTTCTGGAAGGAAGGGACCCTGAGCTTACCTGGTCGAAAGAGGTTTGTGCAGGGGTGGTCGTCGCTTCGAGCGGATATCCGGGGGGATATGAGAAAGGACGGCCGTTACCTGTCTTAAAAGCACACGATCAGGCGTTTACGGTACATGCCGGTACGGAAAAAGACGAGGAAGGATATGTATCCAGCGGCGGGCGTGTCCTGCTTGCAGGTGCTAAAGATAAAACTCTCGCCCGGGCACTGGATGGCGTTTATGATTATTTGACCTGTTTTGAAGGGTTCTCTGACTTTTTCTATCGTCGTGACATCGGACACTCATCGATTTCTTCGACGGACACCTAAATAAAATAAGGCGGCGATCGAACCGATGATCGTGATGACAACGAATCCGACGTCTGTTAAATATTCCATAAAGTCCATTGATTTCATCCTTTATAAGAAGGACGGGGAGTGCCCCGTCCTTTTTTATTTCGGGATCAACCCGATTTCTTCATCATTAACTGCTGAACTGGTTTAGATTCTGCTGCCATCCTTGTTCAATGCCGTCTGTTTCCTCAGCCATTTCTTCAAAGGCTGCGGTTAACGGGCAGTAGCGGACAATACCTTCCGCTACTTTCATGGATGCGAGAACCACAAGCATAGGATGGACTTCTCTTGTCTTATTTGCTCGAATGGTCAGTAATGTCAGCATACTTAATCCAGCTGTAATTCGAACCATTGAGTTGATGATACCAATATTTGGTTTCATGGTCGGCTTCCTCCTTACCACATAAAGACTTCCTGTGTTACCATAGTACATATTGACTCGATAGGAGGACGCTCCATGAATGAAACACGATTCCGTTGGCGTAACCGGCAGCTGCGTGAACACGCAAGCGTCATGGATGGTACGCATGCGCCAACCAAATTAATTAAACATACCACTTATTTAAATGTCTATTTAAAACAATGGATGACTGGACATATATGGTTGTATGAAGACCGCATCATTTATACCGGTTCGGAGCTTCCTGCCAATCTAGAAGGAACAGAAATCATTGATGGAAAGGACAGTTACATTGTCCCGGGGTATATTGAACCCCACGCCCATCCTTTTCAATTATATAATCCCCGAAGCTTAGCGGAATATGCAGCGCGCACTGGTACCACATCATTAATCAACGATAATCTCATGTGGCTTTTTTTAACAAAAAAAGAGAAAGCGTTTTCGCTGCTGGAAGAATTCATGGATTTACCGGCTACGATGTACTGGTGGGCTCGTTTCGATCCACAGTCCGTCCTGCAGGATGAAGAGCGTGAAGCCTTTGATGAGCAGGTGGTTTCATGGATTGAGCACGATGCTGTCATTCAGGGCGGGGAACTCACAGCCTGGACGGATGTCTTGTATAATGGTGATGAACAAATCCTGCATTGGATGCAGGAGACGAAACGTGCCCGTAAGCCGCTTGAAGCCCACTTACCCGGGGCCAGTGAAAAAACGCTTGTAAAAATGCGTCTCTTAGGCATGGATTCAGAACATGAGTCCATGAACGCCGATGATGTAATAAAGCGGCTTTCGGTCGGTTATCAGACAGGAATCCGCTACTCGTCCATACGGCCGGATCTTCCTGAAATTTTTAAAGGTCTCAAGGAAAAGAATCATACACACTATGATCACCTGATGTACACGACCGATGGATCAACGCCTGGCTTTTATCGTGAAGGACTGATCAATATGTGCATACGACTTGCGATAGAGGCAGGTGTTCCCGTCATCGATGCTTATATGATGGCCACCTATCAGCCGGCACGTCACTTTAATATTGAAAACCGGGTAGGAAGTATTAATTCCGGACGCGTGGCTCACTTGAACTTTTTAACAGATCCCAAGGACCCGACTCCGCATTCCGTGATCGCTAAAGGAGAGTGGATAAAGCGCGATGGAGAGGATATTAAGTCTAGGAACTCTATCCAGTGGAAGAAGAACGGCATTGATCATTTAAATCTTAATTGGGAAATGAACGAGCAGGATATGCAGTTCTCTATGCCGATTGGAATGAAGATGATTAATGACGTGATTATGAAACCTTATGCGGTTGATATTGATGCATCTGCGTCACAGCTTCCAGCCGATACGGATGAAGCCTTCCTCATGCTCATGGACCGGGAAGGTAAATGGACCGTAAACACTCTGCTTAAAGGATTTACGGATTCGCTTGGGGCTCTTGCAAGCTCTTACTCCAATACAGGAGACCTTATCCTGATTGGTAAGTCGCGGTCGGATATTGAAAAAGCGTTTGCCCGAATGAAAGAAATCGGCGGTGGAATCGTTCTTGTAGATCAAGGGAAGATTCTCTTTGAATTGCCACTTCCTCTTGGCGGGATCATGTCTGATCTGCCGCTTGAAGATTTAATGGAGGAAGAAAGCAAACTGAAGGAATATTTGAAGCAGTACGGTTTTTCATTCTCCGATCCTGTGTACACGCTGCTTTTCTTATCATCCATGCATTTACCCTATATCCGAATCACACCGCTTGGTATTATGGATGTGAAAAAGAAAGAAGTACTCTATCCTTCCATCATGAGATAGTATAGAATGATATGAAAAAAATGATGAGGGAAGTGCGAGATGAGAAGGTTAACCTGGATGCTGCTATTTGGTTGTGTGCTGATGCCTCTGCAGGCCTGTGCGGGCGGGTCCCCTCAGGAGCCGGCCCCTTCACCAGAAGCTCCTGATGGAGTTTCTACCGAGAACGAGTCACTTGAAGAGGATGATCATGTTTTTCCATTAACCGGAGAACCGGCGGAGGGCAGGGTGGATCGCCGGGTGGTTTCTGTGATGATTAATAATCATACAAAAGCCCGGCCTCAATCCGGCTTAAGCCAGGCAGATATTGTCTTTGAAGTGTTGGCAGAGGGTCAGATCACCCGTTTTTTAGCTTTATTTCATAGTCAGCTACCTGATACAATAGGACCAGTGAGAAGCGCCAGACCATATTTTAATGAGTTGGCTTCTGGATTCGACGCACTGTATGTGTACCACGGAGCTTCTACAGCGATCAACCGTCACGTCGCTGAAAGCGGTATCCCTTACCTGGACGCAGCAGGCTATGATAACAATGGCTGGCTGTTTGAAAGGTCCGCTGAGAGAAAAGCTCCCCACAACTCCTATTTGCTGACGCAGGGTATTGAGCGGTTTATGAAAGAAAAGGGATACACAACCTCAGGCAGCATCGAGGTGTTACCTTTTGAAAAGGAAAACAGGGAAAACTCGGAAGGTACGCCCATTGATAAAGTAAACGTTATTTACTCCGAGCGACCCGAAGAAACCGTTACTTATTCATTTCGTGAGTCAGACGGAAACTTCGAGCGTTCCAGCGACGGGAAGCCCTCAGTCGATCACGAGAATGGCGAGCGGTTAGCTGTAGATAACGTTTGGATTGTTGAAACAAGACATACCATTATAGATTCACAAGGCCGGAGGGCTATAGATTTAACTTCCGGCGGAAACGGGTATCTATTACGAAAAGGGAAAATAATAGAGGCAGAATGGAAAAACGTGAACGGGCGGATCCTGCCTTATCGAGATGGACACCCCATTCGCTTCACCCCGGGCAATACCTGGGTGAATATTATCCCGGAACAAGCTAGAATAGAAACCACATATAGAAAGTAACCAAGGAGGAATCTTGACACATGCAGATTGATAAACTACGCGGGAAGACGCTGGATCAATTGTTCGAAGCGATTCTTTCTCTCCAGAATGTGGAAGAATGTTACGAGTTTTTTGATGACCTGGCGACTATGAATGAGGTTCAATCCCTGGCACAGCGCCTGGAAGTTGCCCGTATGCTTAGAGATGGATATACGTATCATAAAATCGAAACGGAAACAGGTGCGTCCACGGCGACCATTTCACGTGTGAAGCGCTGTTTGAACTATGGAAACGACGCCTACACTCAGGCGCTTGATCGTGTTCAGGAGAAGAAAACGGAATAAACCAGCAGGAGCAGTCCAATTCGTGTATTAAGTTGGGCTGTTTTTTTGTATGGTCGGGTTTAGACAACCTTGATGATTTTCATAAAAGGGTTATTATCCTATAGGATCGGATTGTGTAAGGCTCGATTTCGAGATATTATGGGTCCGTTGCCGCAAAAAGAGAGAGGCTGGCTACGGAAACAACTCGCTTTCCTGCGACCCTACACGAAGTAGGGTCGATCGACGTTGCCACAGGACGTGGCGACCTTAGTCGATCCTCCTTTTACCATAAGCCTCCTCGGGCGCTGTCACTCCCTGTGGGGTCTCGCCTAGCTCCTTCTCCCTCGGGAGTCTCGTCGTTTCCTTCGCCACCCTATGGTTGAAGAATGAACGGACCCTTCTATAGGCGATAGGGGTGATTGATCCTCCTAAAATGCTTCTATAGCGGGAATGATCCTTACGAACACGCTTATAGTTACAAGTTTATCTCCAACATAAACCGGCGCGTTTCGAACAAGATTTCGAGCTGCATATGTCGCAAGGTCCGGAGGGGGACGATGAAGACTCCTGTGGGATCAACATGATCGGTGAGACCCCGGAAGGCGAAGCCTGAGGAGGCTCAGCACATGCCCACGGAAAGCGAAATCGTCCCCCGAAGGACCTTCCGCCCAAACCAATATCTCGAAATCAAATCTAAAAGTATCGGAAGTTTTACTGGAAGTTTTGAGAGGGGGAAGTTCGACTAAGAGCGCCGCGTCGTGTGGCAACGTCGAACGACCCTGTGTCATGCAGGGACGAAAACTTTTGAATATATAAAGATAGGAGTGTAGATGGTGAAGGCTTTGTTTGTAGATAAGTGGAACAATGAATATATGCCGAATCGAACGGACTGGAAGCCGGAAGAAGGTATGTTTCGGATGAAGCCGTATCCGGTGGAATTTCCAATGAAGCAGATTAAAGAGAGACAGGCAGCTATGTGGCGGTATCAGGAAGCCTTGCCTTTTGAGAGCACAGATACATATACCTCTATAACTATGGGAGAAGGGATGACCCCGCTCGTCCCTCTGGATGGTGATCATCCTAACCTTTTAATGAAAATGGACTACCTGATGCCAACGGGTTCTTTTAAAGACCGCGGGGCTGCGGTTTTAATCGCAAAGGCGAAAGAACTCGGCGTATCCACTGTCATTGCCGACAGCAGCGGAAATGCCGGGACAGCTATTGCCGCGTATAGCGCTAGAGCCGGTATGAGCTGCCATATCTATGTGCCCGCTTCCACTTCTGAGAAAAAACTCGCTCAGATTGAAGCCCACGGGGCTCGTATCCATAAGGTTCCCGGATCACGTGAGGACACGGCTGAGGCCGCAAAGCAAGCAGTGGAGAAAGAAAACCTCTATTACGCAAGTCATGTGTACAATCCATTTTTCTATGAAGGTACGAAGACATTTGCTTTTGAAGTCTGGGAGCAGCTGGGGGAACAGGTGCCGGATTCCCTCATTCTCCCGGTCGGGAATGGGACACTTCTTCTGGGAGCATATATTGGATTTCAGAATTTAAAAGAGGCCGGCGCCATCAACCGGATGCCAAGAATAATTGGAGTGCAGTCCGAGAACTGTGCACCGATTGCCCATGCTTTTACCAACGATGAACCCGTGAGCCCGGCAGAAAACAGGGGCACGCTGGCGGAAGGGATCGCCATTGCTGCTCCCATGCGCGGGCCAGAAATTATAGAGGCGGTTAAAGATACGAAGGGAACCATCGTGACTGCACCTGAGGAAAACATAAAGTCTGCAGGAGAGGAACTAGCAGCGAAAGGTTTCTATGTAGAGCCTACAACTGCCGCTACGTACGCGGCTTATCAGCAGCATAAAGCAGAATTGGTCCATCCCGATGAGACGGTTGTGATGGTGCTGTGCGGATCAGGGCTGAAAAAATAGCTTCTAAGCAGGGCTGGACAGGCATAGGCTAGAAGAAACCTGTCCAAAAAGGGGATTTTTATGATGAAATCCTTATTGAAAAAAGGCCTGATGATCCTGTTGGGAAGCTTATTTATTTCGCTTGGTATCAACTTTTTCCTCATGCCGGATCATGTGCTTGATGGTGGTATGATCGGACTTGGCCTGATTGCCAATTACGTGTGGGGGTTGAAAGTCGGTTTCACCATCATTTTGTGCAGTATCCCGATTTTTACGATAGCCTGGTTCAGGTACCGCGCCTATTTTTATAATAGTCTCCATGGACTGCTCATCTCCTCCTTTTTCATTGATGTTCTTCATGGGCTAAGAGCCTATCACCTGCCACTTGATCCGGCGCTCAGTTCCATCGTAGGCGGCGCGTTCGTAGGGGGAGGGATTGGACTAATGCTCCGGCATAAGACAAGCACCGGAGGAACTGACCTCCTTGCCCAAATGATAGCGGATATATCACGAATGAATGTAGGTTTTGTGATTTTCTTCATCGACCTTATGATTATTGGAATAAGCGGCTATGTTTTCTCCATGGAAACGCTGCTGTTATCCACCATCACTATATTAAGTGTGGGCCTGGTGACGATGCTGTGCACGTCGTCGCGGTTCTTTCCGAGTCGTTCAATTTTAGATTGAACGGCTTTTTTGTTTGGGTCAGAAAGTCCTTGAGTACGGAGGCCTCTCCTCTTAAGCAGATTAGACATAAAACATTCGCTAATTTATCTCCCTTATCCATTCAACCCAGTAAGCAAAGTTTGCTATAATAAGTGAATGGATAAAAGTTTTTTTGGAGGACGGAAATGGACAAACTGAGCGAGTGGAAGCATGTCTTCAAGCTGGATCCGCAAAAGACGTTGTCGGATCATGACCTGCAATTGATCTTGGAATCAGGTACGGATGCTGTGATTATCGGAGGTACCGACGGTGTGACCTTTGAAAATGTGAGTGATTTGTTTGACCGTGTCCAGCCCTATGATGTGCCGTGTCTGTTGGAAGTTTCAGATATAGAAGTAATTGCTCCTGAGTTTGATGGGTATCTCATTCCAATGGTGCTGAACAGCCGTGAGAAAAAGTGGATGCTCGATATTCATCATCAAGCGGTGAAGGAATATGGCGACATAGTGGATTGGGATCAGATGGTAGTTGAAGGCTACTGCGTCTTAAATGAAGAAGCTAAAGTTTTCAAACATGCTGAATGTTATCTCCCTGATGAAGAGGATGTTCTTGCCTATGCAAGGATGGCTGAACATATGTTTCATTTGCCGGTTTTTTACTTAGAATACAGCGGCACTTATGGAGATCCTGAACTTGTTAAAAAAATAACCAATGAATTACAACATACAACAGTCGTTTACGGCGGCGGTATCAGGTCGAGGGAGCAGGCGGAGGAAATGAGTGCCTGTGCAGACGTGATTGTCGTTGGTAATGTACTGTACGAAGACCTTAATGCTGCCTTGAAGACCGTCAGCGCAGCGAAGAATTCTAATTTTGATTAAGGATGGTGTACGATGGCACAAGCAATGAATGCCTTGATTAAAGGCTTGAATGAAGAACAACGAAATGCAGTGACTCATACAGAAGGACCTTTACTGATTATGGCAGGGGCAGGAAGTGGGAAAACCCGAGTTCTCACACACCGGATTGCCTATTTATTAAGCGAAAAAGATGTAGCTCCCCGAAATATTCTCGCGATTACCTTTACGAATAAGGCTGCCCGTGAAATGAAGGAGCGAGTGGAGTCTCTCGTTGGAAAAGATGGAGAAAAGATCTGGATGTCTACCTTCCACTCCATGTGTGTAAGGATCTTAAGACGCGACATCGACCGGATTGGTTATGACCGGAACTTTTCGATTCTGGATTCGAGTGACCAGCTGTCCGTGATTAAGCAGGTATTGAAAGAATTTAACCTTGATCCCAAACGGTGGGACCCAAGGGCGATGCTTGGGGCGATCAGTAACTCGAAAAACGAATTGATGACGCCGGAAGACTATGAACAGAAGGCTGGCAACATGCACGAAGAGCAGATTGCCAAGATTTATAAAGGCTATCAGAAGAAGCTTCGCAAAAATCAGTCGCTCGATTTTGACGATTTGATCATGCAGACCTTGTCTCTATTTGACCGAGTACCGGAAGTGCTGGAATATTACCAGCGCAGGTTCCAGTATATCCACGTCGATGAGTATCAGGATACGAACCACGCCCAGTATCAGTTGGTGAAGCAGCTTGCCAGCCGGTATAAGAATCTGTGTGTGGTAGGGGATTCCGACCAGTCGATCTACGCGTGGCGCGGAGCGGACATTCAGAATATCCTTAATTTTGAGAGTGATTATCCGAATGCCCGTACAATTCTGCTTGAACAGAACTACCGTTCCACAGAACTGATTCTGAACGCAGCCAACAACGTGATTGATAATAACAGCGGCCGCAAGCCGAAGCGGCTTTGGACGGATAATAACGGTGGCGATAAAATCCATTACCATCAGGCGAATACTGAGCGTGAGGAAGCCTTGTTTGTGACGGACAAAATTGAGGATCTTATCAGACAGGGGCGCTTTCAATATAAAGATGCAGCTATTCTATACCGTACCAATGCCCAGTCCCGTACCATTGAGGAAACCTTTGTAAAAGCCGGGGTACCTTACCAGATGATCGGCGGCACGAAGTTCTACGATCGTAAAGAGATTAAGGACATGCTGGCTTATCTGCGTTTAATTGCGAATCCAAATGATGATCTGAGTTTCCAGCGTGTGGTCAATGAACCGAAGCGCGGTGTTGGTAAGACGAGTATGGATAAGATGATGGCTTACGCGGCTGACCATGATATATCTCTATATGAAGCAGCAGCGGAAGTCGATTTCGTTGGTGTTAGTGCAAAGGCAGCCAAGGCGATCATGGCTTTCCGTAAAATGATTCAGAACTGGACCCAGCAGCAGGAATTTTTGTCTGCCACCGATATGGTCCAGGATGTCATAACAAAAACCGGCTATGAAGAGATGCTGAAGAATGAGAAAAGTATAGAGGCGCAAAGCCGTCTTGAGAATATAGAAGAATTCAAATCGGTCACAAAGAACTTTGAAGAAAACAGTGAAGATAAGACACTTATCGCCTTTTTAACAGATCTTGCCCTAATTGCGGATATCGATTCCATGAATGAAGACCCTAGTAGTGATGACACGGTTACGCTGATGACGCTTCACTCTGCCAAGGGACTTGAATTCCCGCTCGTTTTCCTTATAGGGATGGAAGAGAATGTGTTTCCGCACAGCCGTGCCCTGATGGAAGAATCGGAAATGGAAGAAGAGCGTCGTCTCGCTTATGTAGGGATTACCAGGGCAGAGAAACAGCTGTTCATTACCCATGCAAAAATGCGTACGTTATACGGCCGTACGAATATGAATCCGATCAGCCGTTTTATCAATGAAATCCCAGAGGACCTCGTAGAAGGTAAAGAACAGCCGGAAGAGCTGCCATTCTTTAACAAAAAACGCGAACCTGCAGGAGCGCAGGGCTCTGCACCGCAGCCGAAGAAGCGGGCCGCTAAGAAAACACAGCCGAAAGAATCTACAGGCGGCGAAAAAATCACCTGGAACCCTGGAGACAAGGCCGCTCATAAAAAATGGGGCGAAGGAACCGTCGTAAATGTACAAGGTGAAGGAGATGCAATGGAGCTTGACATTGCTTTTCCAGCTCCAACCGGTATTAAGCGACTACTCGCCCGGTATGCACCGATTACGAAAGCGTAAGGAAGTGGATGGTTATGAACGCAGATGAAGCAAAGAAAAAGATAGATTCCCTAAGAGAAGAACTAGAACAATACCGCCATGAATATCATACGCTCGATGCCCCAAGCGTTCCTGACTACGAATATGATCAAAAGATGCAGGAGCTGATAGAGCTTGAGGAGGAGTTTCCGGATTTTCAAACAGCTGACTCTCCTTCTCAGCGTGTCGGCGGTGCACCGCTCGATGCATTTGTAAAAGTGCAGCATGACGTACCGATGCTGAGTCTTGGGAATGCATTTGACGACCAGGAACTGCGCGATTTTGACCGCAGGGTGCGCGGAGGCACAGATGAAGAAGTGAGCTATGTATGTGAATTAAAGATTGACGGGCTCGCTGTTTCCCTCCGTTACGAGGATGGCGTGTTCGTCCGGGGAGCAACACGAGGCGATGGCACGACCGGTGAAGATATTACAAAAAATCTACGCACGATTCGGAATATACCACTCAGGCTTAAGGAGCAGGAGACGCTTGAAGTCCGGGGCGAAGCGTATATGCCAAAACAATCCTTCAACGCTTTGAACGAAGCACGTGAAGAGCGCGGAGATGAGCCTTTTGCCAACCCGAGAAATGCAGCAGCAGGTTCTTTGCGCCAGCTTGATCCGAAAATTGCGGCGAAGCGTAATCTGGATATTTTCCTTTACGGAATTGGCCAATGGCAGAATGAGTCCTCCGAGGCACATAGTGAACGTCTTGAGCAAATGGAGAAGCTCGGGCTTAAAACGAATCCAGAATGGAGAAAGTGTAACGATATTGAGGAAGTAATCGACTATGTTCATAGCTGGGTAGAAAAACGACAGGACCTCGATTATGAAATTGACGGTATCGTCATTAAGGTTGACCGTCTTGATCAGCAGGACGCGCTTGGCTTTACCGCGAAAAGCCCACGCTGGGCAACGGCCTATAAGTTCCCGGCTGAAGAGGCGATTACAACGCTTAAAGATATTGAATTGAGTGTCGGCCGTACGGGTGTTGTGACGCCTACCGCGATTTTAGAACCGGTAAAAGTAGCGGGCACCACCGTTCAGCGTGCTTCTCTTCATAATGAAGACCTGATTCGTGAACGAGATATTCGCATCGGCGACACCGTGGTTATTAAAAAAGCCGGTGACATTATTCCAGAAGTGGTTCGTGTCGTAGAGGATGAACGTAGCGGTGAAGAAGAACCATACCATATGCCAGAATTGTGCCCGGAATGCGAAAGCAAACTTGTTCGCTTAGAAGAGGAAGTAGCTTTACGCTGCATCAACCCGAACTGTCCGGCTCAGCTCAGGGAGGCTCTCATCCACTTCGTATCCCGCAATGCGATGGATATTGAAGGTCTTGGGGAGAAGGTGATCGCTCAGCTGTTCAGAGAAAAGCTGATCCATACGATCGCAGACCTGTACAAGCTGGAACGAGAAGAACTGCTGAAGCTCGAACGCATGGGTGAAAAATCGGTCCAGAACTTATTAAATTCCATCGAAGTCTCGAAAGAAAATTCAATGGAACGTTTGTTATTTGGGCTCGGTGTCCGCTATGTGGGAACAAAAGCAGCCAATACGCTCTCCCAGGAGTTCGGCCATATGGATAAGTTAGCAGCGGCTGATGCGGAAGCGCTCGAAGGCATTCCAGAAATCGGCGAGAAAATGGCGGACTCGATCGCAAGATATTTTGATAAACCTCAGGTCATCCAGTTACTGGAAGAATTAAAACGACTGGGAATTAATATGGCATACAAAGGAGCAAGGAAGCAGGAAGCACCTGCCGACTCTCCGTTTGCAGACAAAACGGTCGTCATTACAGGAAAGATGGAAGAATACAAACGCTCAGATATTAAGAGCATGGTGGAAGAGCTGGGCGGAAACGTTACGGGAAGTGTCAGTAAGAAGACGGATATTCTGATTGCCGGAGAAGATGCCGGCTCGAAGTACACAAAAGCACAAGAGCTGGATGTAGAGATATGGAACGAAGAGCAGTTTAAACAAGCGGTATCTCAGCCGGAGTAAAAGGCGCCACTCCTCTAATGTAAACGAGTGGAGCTTTGGGACAGTCAGGAAAGCCCGGCGCAATTCACGGAAGATCATCGTTTCACGTTATTACATGGGGAGTGGGATACATGAGGAAGTGGCATGCACTGTTGGTTGGTTCATTGCTTTTGGTTAGCGCGTGTACGCCAGTGTTTGATAATAAGGATGAAGTCATTCAGGAAACGAGAGATAAGGACAGTAATCAGGCCTCAATTGTTCCGAATCATAGCATATCGGAAGAAACGTACCGCATGATATTATCGGAAGATCGTTCAAAAGTATCGAAAGCCCGCTCGGTCACGGTAAATCAAATGGGGAACCGGATGGACATCTCCGAGTTTGAGCAAGGCCTCAGGCGGCACTCTAAGGAATACTACGATCCCGAGGAGTATTTTTTTCAGCCAGGCCAGTTTCTGACTGGAGATACACTGATTAATTGGCTATCCAGGTATGAAGAGGGAAAGAATGAACAAGGACTGAATCCTGAGCTTGAAGAAGATGAAGCTTCAGTAGAGCAGTTCCGTAAAAACCCTAAATATATATCGAACATTGTCGAGCAGGATTACCTTGTTAAAAAAGATGACGATGTTGTGGAATTGGAAGGACTAACCATAGGTATTTCCTTGCGTACCGTTTATAACTTTACAGCTGAAGGAAGGAATTATAAAGAAGATCATTCCACAGAAGAACTTTTGAAAAAGGGAAAAGAGTATGCTGGAATCATTCTAAAGCGGCTGCGGGAACAGGAGCAGCTGAAAAACGTGCCGGTGGTGTTTTCTCTTTATGAAGAGGAGGAAGCAAGCTCCAAAGTTCCTGGGAAATTTTTAACCAAAACCATGGTGAAAGGCTCATCCTCATCGATTGGTGACTGGAAAGATATCGAAGAAAAGCATGTGCTTTTTCCTTCCAAGGAAGCAGAGAATGACTACTTTGAAGATTCGCAGATCTTTTCTGATTTCAGAGAGGAAGTATCCGATTACTTCCCGAACTTCGTAGGGATGATTGCCAACGGATTTTATGTGGATAATGAACTTCAGCAAGTGTCTATTGATATTCCGATCCAGTTTCGTTCACAGTCCGAAGTCGTCGGCTTCACTCAGTATGTGTATGGTCTGGTAGTGGAAATGTTCCCGGACCACTATGATGTAGAAGTGAAAATTAACAGCATGGATCAACAGGAAAGCCTCATTGTCCAGCAGGCTGGCAAAGAGGAACCTTTCGTTCATATCTATGAATAAATATCTTGAGCCGCGTGGATGCTAAACATCGACGCGGCTTTTTTATATTTAGATATCTTCAAATTTCGAGCAAATTCGATTTACTATACTTATATGGACAAAAATTTGCTGTGTGAAGAGTTGTATTTAGTTTACGTATTCAAATTAAGCTAAATCAGATTATTTGCGGTTATTTGATTTGTAGAAGAGAAGAAGTTGCGGTAAAATAAGCTTTGGAAAAGCCGTGGTAATTTTCAGAAAAATTACTCGGCGTCTGTAGTATTTATTTCTTAGGAGGCGGGTAACCATGGTGGTCCCTTACAAACACGAACCATTTACCGATTTCAGTATTGAAGAAAATCGCAGAGCACTTGAATCTGCTATTAAGCAGGTGGAAGCAGAGTTAGGAAAGACGTACCCGTTGATTATCGGCGGCGAACGGATTATGACCGATGACAAAATCGAAGTTGTTAATCCAGCTGATAAGAAAGAAGTGATTGGGTACGTCGCAAAAGCGAATCAGGATCTCGCAGAAAAAGCACATAGAATTGCAGACGAGACCTTTAGCTGGTGGCGCAAAACCAAAGCTTCGTTCCGCGCTGACATCTTATTCCGTGCCGCAGCCATTGTCCGCCGGCGTAAGCATGAGTTTACGGCTCATCTTGTTAAAGAAGGCGGTAAGCCCTGGAAAGAAGCAGACGCCGATACAGCGGAAGCTATCGACTTTATGGAGTTTTACGGCCGTCAGATGCTTGAGATTGATAAAGGTGTAGAAATCAATTCCCGTCCGATCGAAAATAACCGGTTCCACTACATCCCGCTTGGCGTAGGCGTGGTTATTTCTCCATGGAACTTCTTGTTTGCGATTATGTGCGGTACGACCACCGCAGCGATGGTATCTGGTAACACGGTTTTACTTAAACCGGCAAGCTCCACACCTATTATTGCTTATAAAATGATGGAGGTACTAGAGGAAGCCGGGCTTCCCGCCGGAGTAATCAATTACATCCCGGGCAGCGGAAAAGAAGTGGGTGATTACCTGGTTGACCACCCTCGAACCCGTTTTATCAGTTTTACAGGATCCCGCGAAGTCGGTACCAGAATCTTCGAACGCGCGGCCAAAGTTCATGAAGGTCAAAAGTGGTTGAAGCGCACCATTATCGAAATGGGCGGAAAAGATACGATCATCGTAGACGAAGATTCGGATTTGGAACTGGCCGCTGACGCCATTACCTATTCTGCTTTTGGGTTCTCCGGTCAAAAATGTTCAGCATGTTCCCGCGTAGTGGCCCATGAGGCTGTGTACGATGAACTGCTCGAGCGTGTCGTCCAGAAAACAAAGAATGAAGTAAGTCATGGTAACCCTGCAGATAACCGCTCTTACATGGGACCGGTCATTGATCAGGGCGCTTACGACAAGATTCTCAACTATATTGAGATCGGCAAAAAAGAAGGAAAACTGATGACGGGAGGAAAAGGCGATAACAGTAAAGGCTGGTTCATTGAGCCAACCGTCTTCGCAGATCTTGATCCTGACAGTACGATTATGCAGGAAGAAATCTTCGGTCCCGTGGTAGGGTTTATGAAAGCTTCTTCTTTTGATAAAGCATTGGAAATTGCCAATAACACAGAGTATGGGCTAACCGGTGCTGTTATTACCAATAACCGTCAGCATATTGAGAAGGCCAGAGAAGATTTCCACGTTGGAAACTTATATTTTAACCGTGGATGTACGGCTGCGATTGTCGGATATCATCCATTTGGAGGCTTTAACATGTCCGGCACCGACTCCAAAGCTGGTGGACCTGACTATCTGTACCATCACATGCAAGGTAAAACCACATCTGAAATGCTGTAAACCTGAAAATAAACCCGTTCTCTGCGTTAAAAATAGTAGAGAATGGGTTTATTTTTGAAAATGGAGCATACTACATGTAGGCGCAAATATTAAAGAATAGATAAAAAATGGTAAAGACACCAAATAAATTTAAAAAAATTAATGAATGTTTATAGTCAATTCAGCTAATATATGTATATAAATACAATATTTGTGCATATAAATTCACAATCGATAATATGTCTCAATTTTTGCAATGTTCTTGTAATTATACTATGATATAGTTGTACTTGTGTTTGACTTTTGAGACTTCTATGACTTATGTATCACAAGTAAAAACTATTGCATAGGAGTGCATATTACGACATACAGGAGGTGAAAATGTGTTTGAACTAGCGACTGCAGCTGCTTCATATTCCATTTCAGGGGCAACCTGGTTCTGGTTGTTTGTCCCTATGCCTATCTTAATTATCTTATCCATTATTACATTATTTACTGAGAGGAGCGACTAAAAAAACATGAGTACAGCAACGTTAATAACGTTTATTATTTATCTAATTGGTATGCTTGGTATCGGTTTTGCCGCATATCGTTTAACAAGTGATTTATCTGACTATGTATTAGGCGGCCGCCGTCTCGGTCCAGGAGTAGCCGCACTTAGTGCCGGGGCCTCCGATATGAGTGGCTGGTTGCTGTTAGGTCTTCCAGGTGCTATTTACGCATCCGGTTTATCAGAAGCGTGGATTGGTGTAGGTCTCGCTATTGGTGCTTATTTAAACTGGCAGTTTGTAGCCCGCCGCCTGCGTGTCTTTACAGAAGTGGCGAACGATTCCATTACGGTACCGGACTATCTTGAAAACCGTTTCCGTGATAAATCCCACGTTCTGCGTGTTATTTCCGCAGCCGTTATTTTATTATTCTTCACATTCTACACCTCATCCGGTATGGTTGCCGGCGCGAAGCTGTTCGAAGCTTCCTTTGCATTAAGTTATACACAAGCTCTTTGGCTTGGAGCTATTGTAACGATATCATATACATTCCTTGGAGGATTCCTGGCTGTAAGCTGGACAGACTTTGTACAGGGTATCCTTATGTTCCTGGCTCTAATTGCTGTGCCAATTGTAGCTGTTTCTGAAATGGGCGGCTGGAACAATGCAGTCGATGCTGTTGGTCAAATTGATCCGGCTCACTTGAACATGGTACAGGGTGTAGGCGCATTAGCTATTATTTCATCTCTAGCCTGGGGTCTTGGTTATTTCGGGCAGCCTCACATTCTTGTACGTTTTATGGCCCTTCGTTCACCTAAAGATGTTCCGAAAGCCCGCTTTATCGGTGTAGGCTGGATGGTTCTGGGTCTTTATGGTGCAATCTTCACAGGTCTTGTTGGACTTGCTTACATTAATACAGCTGATGTGGGTGATTTGAGCACGTTCAATGCAGAGGTTATGAGTGAAGGCGGCATCCAGATGCTTGCCGATGCTGAGAAGATCTTCATTACCTTCTCACAGATTCTGTTCCACCCGGTTATTGCAGGTATCCTGCTTGCAGCTATTCTGTCTGCAATCATGAGTACCATTGACTCTCAGCTGCTTGTATCTTCTTCTGCCCTTGCAGAGGACTTCTATAAAGCGCTGTTCCGTCCTAATGCAACTGAGCGTGAACTTGTATGGGTTGGACGTGTTGCGGTTGCCGGTATCGCCTTAATTGCCGTATTGATTGCCGGAAACCCGGACAGTTCTGTACTTTCTCTTGTATCATATGCCTGGGCAGGTTTCGGTGCCGCATTCGGTCCGATCATCATCTTGTCCTTGTTCTGGAAAGGGATTACCCGTAACGGTGCACTTGCCGGTATTATTGTCGGTGCGGTAACCGTTGTCGTATGGGGTGACTTCCTGAGCGGCGGTATTTTTGATCTTTATGAAATCGTACCTGGTTTCCTATTGAACCTGATTGTAGCTATTGCAGTCAGTGCTGCAGGTGAACCGCCGAAAGAAATTATTGAAGAATTTGATGAAGCAGCCCGTCGTTAATTCGATAAGCCTGCTAAAAGGATCTCCGGTCTTCCGGGGGTCCTTTTTATTTGGCTCTTTTAAGTCTAATGTTGAATCTTAGTAAAAGACTTGTTAAAGAAAAGGGCCGATTAGTTGAAGACTCAGTTTCGAGATATTTTGTTGAGATGGTAAGGTCCTGCGGGGGACGATTCCGCTTTCCGTGGGCATGGGCTGAGCCTCCTCAAGCTTCGCTTTCCGGGGTCTCACCGATCATGTATATCCCACAGGAGTCTTCATCGTCCCCCTCCGGCCCTAGCCAAATCAGTTGCTCGAAACCGTTTCCAACATTACCTGCGTGTTGAGGTAGCAGACCATATGGTTATACACCTATTTTCAGGTATAACGAATTCCAATAGCCTGTCATAAAAGCATTTAATGCAAATTAAGGAGAGCTCAAAAGGTTCGTTAGACAAGCTGGGCTAAGGAAAGGTTTAATTTGATGAAGAGCGGTGCACGCTAAGACAGCCGGATACCATTTATGTTAAGATAAGAAGGGTAAAAATAGCGCACGTTGATTCATAAGCCGTATATTTGGTATGATCATATATTATGTGAGATCGAAATGGAGGTCGCATTATGTCAAGAATTAGTAAAGACGAAGTGAAGCACGTAGCCAACCTGGCACGCCTTGCTATCACAGAGGACGAAGCCGATACATTCACCAAACAGCTCGACGATATTATTACGTATGCCGAGCAGCTGAATGAACTCGACACAGAGGGAGTAGCTCCTACCACCCATGTACTGGATCTGAAGAATGTCTTACGCAAAGACGAGCCAAAAGAATGGCTGAACAAAGAAGACGTACTTAATAACGCACCCGAGCACAAAGATGGACAATTCAAAGTGCCATCGGTACTGGAATAGGAGGTTTGATCATGTCTCTATTTGACTATACATTACGTGAGCTTCAAGAGAAGCTACATAATCAGGAGATCCGAGTAACGGATCTTGTAGATGAGTCGTATAAACGAATTGAAGAGGTAGACGGGCAAGTGAAGGCTTTCTTAACGCTAAATGAAGAAGCCGCCCGCGCCCAGGCTGCAGAACTCGATCAGCAGCGAGGCGACAGCTCGGCTAAGCTGTTCGGTCTGCCTATCGGAGTGAAGGACAACATCGTGACCAAAGGTCTCCGCACGACAGCCGGAAGTCAGATTCTAAGTAATTTTAACGACCCATTGTATGATGCTACGGTCGTCAATAAGTTGAATGACGCGAAGTCCATTACCATTGGTAAACTCAACATGGACGAGTTTGCTATGGGTTCTTCTAATGAAAACTCTAGCTACGACGCGGTACGTAACCCTTGGAATACGGATTACGTTCCAGGCGGTTCAAGTGGTGGCTCAGCAGCGGCTGTTGCAGCTGGAGAAGTTCCTTATTCACTTGGTTCCGATACCGGCGGGTCGATCCGTCAGCCAGCTGCTTACTGCGGGGTTGTCGGCTTGAAACCAACATATGGCCGTGTCTCCCGTTTCGGTTTAGTCGCTTTTGCTTCCTCTTTGGATCAAATCGGTCCAATTACACGCAACGTGGAAGACAATGCGTTCTTGCTGGAAACCATTGCCGGACACGACAACATGGATTCAACTTCAGCGAACGTAGAAGTTCCAAATTACAGTGAAGCTCTGACAGGTGATGTTAAAGGGCTGAAAATCGCCGTACCTAAAGAATACCTCAGTGAAGGTGTTTCTTCTGAAGTGAAGGAAGCCGTTCAGGCAGCCCTTCAGAAATATGAAGAGCTTGGAGCAACCTGGGAAGAAGTTTCCCTTCCGCACTCTAAATATGCTCTATCCACGTACTACCTGATCGCATCCTCCGAAGCTTCTGCCAACCTTGCCCGTTTTGACGGAGTCCGTTACGGCAAGCGCGCGGAAGATGCCGAGACGATGCTTGACATGTTCAAGCGCTCCCGTGCTGAAGGCTTCGGTGACGAAGTGAAGCGCCGGATTATGCTTGGAACCTTTGCGCTAAGCTCAGGATATTATGACGCTTACTATAAAAAAGCGCAGCAGGTGCGTACGCTGATTAAGAACGATTTTGAAAAAGTATTCGCAGATTACGATGTAATTATCGGACCGACAACGCCTACACCAGCCTTCAAAATAGGTGATAAAGTTGATGATCCGATGACCATGTATGCGAACGATATCCTGACGATTCCTGTAAACCTGGCAGGCGTGCCTGGTATTTCGATTCCATGCGGCTTCTCATCCAATGGTCTTCCAATCGGTCTGCAAATCATCGGAAACCACTTTGATGAAAGCAGCGTGTATCGTACTGCTCATGCCTTCGAACAGGCTACTGAATTCCATAAACAACGCCCGTCCCTTGGAGGTGCGCGCTCATGAATTTTGAAACAATAATTGGCCTAGAGGTCCACGTTGAATTAAAAACGGCATCTAAAATCTTCAGCCCGTCCCCGAACATGTTCGGAGACGAGCCGAATACGAACGTAAACCCGATTGATCTCGGGTACCCGGGCGTATTGCCTGTATTGAACGAAGAAGCTGTCAACTATGCGATGAAAGCCGCGATGGCTCTGAATTGTGATATCGCGACGGACACGAAATTCGATCGTAAAAACTATTTCTATCCGGACAACCCGAAAGCGTATCAGATTTCCCAATTTGATCAGCCAATCGGGGAAAACGGCTATATCGATATTGAAGTGGACGGCGAGAAAAAGCGGATCGGCATTACGCGTCTTCACATGGAGGAAGACGCCGGTAAGCTGACTCACAGTGATGATGGGTATTCCCTTGTAGACTACAACCGTCAGGGTACACCTCTTGTGGAAATCGTATCTGAGCCGGACATCCGTTCACCGAAGGAAGCATATGCTTACCTGGAAGCTTTGAAAAATATCATCCAGTACACGGGTGTTTCGGATTGTAAAATGGAAGAAGGTTCACTTCGTTGTGACGCCAACCTGTCCATCCGCCCGATCGGTCAGGAAGAATTCGGTGTGAAGACGGAACTTAAGAACTTAAACTCCTTCTCCTTCGTTCAAAAAGGACTTGAGTTTGAAGAAGTGCGTCAGCAGAAGGAACTGCTTTCCGGTGGAGAGATTCTTCAGGAAACACGCCGTTATGATGAGCAAACTAAGGAAACGATCCTTATGCGTGTTAAAGAAGGATCTGATGACTACCGTTACTTCCCAGAACCTGACCTTGTGCCTCTGCACATTGATGAAGCCTGGAAGCAGCGTATTTTCGATCAGATTCCTGAGCTTCCAGCAGCCCGTAAGAAGCGTTATATTGAAGAACTTGATCTTCCAGAATATGATGCGATGGTACTTACCAATAACAAAGAACTATCCGACTTCTTTGAAGAAACCATTGCGGAGGGTGCAGATATTAAACAGGCCTCCAACTGGCTGATGGGTGAAGTTTCTGCCTATATGAACAAAAACTATAAAGAACTTCATGAACTCGCTCTTACACCAGCTTCCCTTGCGAAGATGATCAAGCTGATTGAAGACGGCACGATCTCGTCCAAGATTGCGAAGAAAGTCTTCAGCGAACTGGTTGAAAAAGGCGGCGATCCCGAGAAAATTGTTAAAGATAAAGGACTTGTCCAGATTTCCGATGAAGGTCAGCTGACCGAAATCGTAACAACGATTCTCGATAATAATCCACAGTCTATTGAGGATTATAAGAATGGTAAAGACAAAGCACTCGGATTCCTTGTCGGTCAAGTAATGAAAGAAACCAAAGGTCAGGCAAACCCGCCGATGGTAAATAAAATTATTTTGGCTGAAATGGAGAAGCGTTAAAGCCTGCTAATAGGTTAACGAAAGCACGCACGGCGATTGGTGCGTGCTTTCGTATGGATGAGGAAAACCCATCATATACTATAAAAAGTGTTTTCAAATTCAGGAAAAAGAGCTATGATGTTCTATGGAACAAGCCTGGATGAGGGGGTCATACCATGAAACGTGCTCGAATAATTTATAACCCGACCTCTGGGAGAGAAGTCATTCGCAAGGTCCTCCCTGATATTCTGCAGCGGTTTGAGCAAACCGGCTACGAAACCTCGACACATGCGACAACTTGTGCCGGTGATGCGATTAAAGCTGCAAAATATGCTGTAGATCGGGAGTTTGACGTAGTTGTAGCTGCCGGTGGGGATGGGACGATTAATGAAGTCATTAATGGCATTGCCGAACAGGATCACAAACCGAAGCTCGGCATCATTCCAGTCGGGACAACCAACGATTTTGCACGTGCATTAAATATACCAAGGAACATTCATAAAGCCGTCGATATTATTCTGGAAGAGCATACTCAGCCGCTTGATATCGGCCGCGTGAACGGTCATTATTTTATGAACATTGCCGGGGGAGGAAAGATCACTGAGATTTCCTATGAAGTCCCGAGCAAGCTGAAAACCATGATCGGGCAGCTTGCCTATTATCTTAAAGGAATTGAGATGCTCCCTTCGATCAGACCGACACGGGTCGAAATCGAGTATGATGGCAAGTGGTACGAAGGAGAGATCATGTTATTTCTCGTTTCTAATACCAACTCCGTCGGCGGCCTTGAGAAACTGGCTCCATCAGCCCGCATGGATGATGGATTGTTCGATTTAATGATTATTGAAAAAATGAACATTGCCGAATTCGTCCGTCTCGCCACACTCGCGATTCAAGGCAACCATTTGAATCATCCGAAGTTCATACACACTACGGCTAGCCGTGTGAAAGTGAAGACGGATGAGAAAATGCAGTTGAACATTGATGGTGAGTTCGGCGGCATGATGCCGGGAGAATTTGTGAATCTATACCGCCACCTGGAGTTCTTCTTGCCAAAGGAAAAATTCCCGGGAGAATTATAATCTTGAAGCGCTGCTGTCCCTTACCGGGGCAGCGGCGTTTTCTAATGTTTCATGAAACACTAGGATTTGTGATAAACTACGAACACAGAGTCTAAGTAGAAAAGGACGGATCAATGATGGCAAAACCAAAGCCGCCCGTACAGAAAAACCAGACCATAAACCTGACGTTTGAGGATTTAACCCATGAAGGCAATGGGGTAGGGAAAGTGGATGGCTATCCGCTCTTCGTACCATATGGTCTTCCCGGGGAAGAAGCTGAAGTAAAAGTCGTCAAAGTGAAAAAGAACTTTGGCTTCGGCAAGCTCTTGGGAGTAAAAGAAGAAAGCGAAGACCGTGTGGAGCCGCCATGTGATGTGTATTACCAGTGCGGCGGCTGCCAGCTCCAGCATATGAGCTATAGCATGCAGCTCGAGATGAAGCACAATCAGGTGAAAAACGCGATGAAAAAAATTGGACACCTGGAACACGTTCCCGTCCACGAAACGATCGGAATGGCTGATCCGTGGCGCTATCGTAATAAAATCCAGATCCCCGTCGGCCAAAAAGAAGACGGCCAGCTCATGACCGGCTTTTATCAGAAGCGCAGCCACAACATTATCGATATGGACACGTGTATCATTCAGGATGAACTGAATGATCGCATGGTGGAAACCGTAAGGCGTATTGCCACGGAACTGGGAATCTCAGCTTATGACGAAGAGACTCACCGCGGCACGCTGCGTCATATTATGGTCCGCACCGGGCAGACGACAAAAGATATTATGATTGTGCTCGTAACGAAAACAAAGAACCTGCCTGAACAGGACAAGCTGATTGATGAAATCCGCGACGCCTTCCCAAGCGTGAAGTCGATCGTGCATAACGTGAACAATCAGAAGACCAATGTGATCCTCGGTAAAGACACAAAAGTCATCTGGGGCGACGAATACATCTACGATATGATCGGTGATATTAAATTTATGATCTCACCAAAATCGTTCTATCAAGTCAACCCGACCCAGACGAAGAACCTATATGACAAAGCGCTCGAATATGCCGACCTTCACGGGGGCGAGACCGTCATTGACGCCTATTGCGGCATTGGCACGATCTCTCTTTTCCTTGCCCAGCAAGCAAAGAAAGTGTACGGTGTCGAAATCGTTCCTGAAGCCGTCACCGACGCGAAGAAAAACGCCCGTCTGAATAAGATGGACAATGCGGAATTTTACGTCGGACAAGCCGAAGAGCTCATGCCATGGTGGCGCAACCAGGGGCTTCGCCCGGACGTGATCGTCGTCGATCCACCGCGTAAAGGATGCGATGAAGAGCTGCTTAAAGCTATGCTTGATATGGAACCGGAACGTATTGTCTATGTATCGTGTAACCCTTCAACGCTCGCGCGTGATTTGCGTTTGCTTGAGGATGGGGGATATGCGACGCAGGAGGTTCAGCCGGTGGATATGTTCCCGCAGACGAGTCACGTGGAGTGCGTCTCGCAACTCATTAGAAGAAAAGGCAACTAACCCTTAGGGTGTTGCCTTTTTATTTGACTTGCAACGGATTAACAAAGCTATACTGAATATTGACACTGCCATCTTGGTTACATGTTATTTTTTCAACAAGCGAATGTAGGATTTTCGGAGTTAGCTCTTTTAATCCAAGAACTTCTTTTAATTTGTTACCGATATGGAAAGCGAAGTCCTCACTTTTACATTCCTGCATCTTTTCCTCTAGGCGAGCTTGTTGAAGTTGTAATGACTTTATTTTCTCATCCGTTAATCCTCTGTATTCCGTAAGTTCTTCTATAGATATCACATTTTCAGTATACAAATTCACATACTCCAGTTTTTTGTCTTTAAGTTTACCTAGTTCATATTGAGAGGCAAGGAGTTCCTTCTGAATAAGTTGTTTTTTCTTATCTAATTTCATTACCAACGTATTCATGAAGTTTTTGTCTTTTAAAGTATCAAAGAGCACCTCTAAATCCTCTAAAATAACGTGGGTTAACTCTTTTTCGCGAATAGGAGCTTTATTTAGACAAAATGTAGTGCCGTGTTTAATGTTACCTCCGCATCGGTAGCCTTTTTGATTGGCTTTGTACCACATTCCTTTATGGCATTCATCACAATAAAGGATATTCGTGAAAATATGTTTCTTGGGGGCCGTAGAAGTTTTTGTCCGGGTTTTCATCATTGCTTGTACAGCTTCAAAAGCTTCTTTCGGGATGATTGGCACATGAGAGTTCTCCATTACGATTTGATCTTCCTCATTTACTTCCCGTCTTTTTATAGACGTAACAGAGATCGTTTCCGATCTGTTTTGTACGAGATCCCCGCAGTAATGTCGATTGTTCAAGATGACCGTTCTCAGACTGATAGCCATATGGAGGGGTCGAACCAACAAAGAGACCACGTTGAGCTTTTACACGTTTGGCTTGTTTATTACGCCGGCTGCTATTAGCTGATTCGTTTTCATAAAGCCAGGCGTATAAACCAAAATTGTGATCATTACCTTCTAGAGTATTAATGGAGTTATCCAAACAAACAAGATGAATGTTATTGAACTGCCAGATTTCTTTAAGTTCGTAGGAAAGCTTTCCATTCCTAGCTAAACGAGAAAGCTCTTTCGCCAAAATAACATCGTACATTCCCGCTTTTCCATCTTCAATTAAAGCTTTTAAACCCGGACGGTTTCCTTTGGTGCCAGATTGCTTATCTGTATAGACTTTTACAATTTCCCAATTGTTTTGAAAAGCATAGTTTCTGAAGATATCTACCTGATTATCAATGGATGTCCTTTGTGAATCTAATTCTGTTGAAACACGAGCGTATACTGCACATCTCATGCACAATCACCACCTAGTGTAATTTTTTCATGAGATGCTGGTGAGTTTACAGAATTATTATTAACCATTTTTTCTATTTCTATAGTGACAAGTTGTTGGATTAGGTTTTTAACATCTACTGCTTTTTCTGGGGCAGCATATATACGATTGACTTTCATTTGTTTCCTCTCCTATGTTGTTCTTTTGATGAGTATAATTTTCTGTTTTTTATCCAATAATAGAAGTATATATTTCTGTTATTCATCTACATTGGTATACCAATATGGATAGATTACCGAACAAATCCTTGATAAAAGCCCTTGTAGCAAAGGGCTTGAGATGATCTGTTTTACTTTTTGTATAAATGAAGTAAAAGTGTTCGGTTAACCATCCAGTCATTCACTGTTCTGTTTCTGTACTTTGTCCAACTTGAATAGGATAAAAGTTTTCGAAGGCATTTGAACGGAAGACTATTTGAGGTGCCTGATCAGGTGAAACGAGGATTTCATTTACGAAGTAAAGAGTTATTAATCGTTGTTCTTGTTGACTGAGCTGATGTTCAAGTACATGATTAAAGCGTGAGAAATACAAACCAGAATTAACAGCTCCCAGTAATTCACTTTGAATGCATAAGCTTCGGGCTAAGCACTTTAAATCTGATTGATATTCTATTAGCAAGTCATTGATAATCTGTTCGAAATCTTCATCCTCTTGTTCTTTAGCAATACAACCCTTTGAGTCCAAGTTGTCAATATGTTTTTCTAAATTTATTATTTTTTCTTTAGTTGTTTCTTGAAGGGCTGTAAGGAAAGCTTCAGTAGAATTCTTCACTGTATTATGCGAAGTCAACGACTGAACGTGTTTTAAGATGACTGGCAGAATTGTTTCGTGCGTGCTACTGATATCCAGCTTGTAATTGCATTTTTTGCAGACGTAATACTGATAGCAATATTTCTTACCATTTTTAGTAGTGGATGCATTTTGAGTTTTTAAAAGCTCTTTACATTCTCCACAGTGGAGTAGGTTTAAAAAAAGAAACGGAGTATCGAGCCTTCCAAATTTGCTTTGCAGTTTTACATTATTATCATTCAAATGGATAAGGAAAGGATCGACGATCGGTTCGTGTATCTTCTTGAATTCATATTTTTTCTCTTTATTGTGTTTCCGAATATTCCAAGTCAAATCACCCGTGTATACCGGATTCTTTAAGATAGTTTCTATTGAGCTAGCTCCCCATAATCCACCGTTGGGGGCGGGGATTTCAGTTTCATTTAAAATTTCGGCAATCCTTCCCATAGAAGTTCCCCAACTTTGAAGGTAATAGATGAAAGTGACGATCTCTGCTTTTTCATTTTGAATTAGTTTTTTGTCCACTTGTTTGTAGCCGAATGGAACTTTTGCGCCTGGTCGGATTGGGTCTTGATTCTCAAGGTCTGCAGTTAAACTTGCCAAGGCACGTTCTGATTTAATTTCTGATTCTTGGCGGTAGAGAAGGAGAGCCACTTTGTTTTGTGGGTTATCTGGATTGAAGGGGGCGTCCGAGTTTGTTGTGTACAACTCAAGGTTAGGAAGTGCCTCTTGCAGTGGACGGTAAAAATCCAGAACAAAAGTATAACCTGTACGGTCCATACGAGATTCTTCAAAGAAAATCACACGGGCGATACTGGATTCTATCATCATATTTCTGAGCCGCATCAGCTCTTTACGCTGATTGGCTCTTTTAGAGTAGGCGCTGGTTACATCTTCGATATAAATAAAATCCTCTGGAACGGTGAACCCCTTTCGCTGCGCAAATTCTTGTATGTGTGCTTTCTGTATTTCGACGCTATTATTTTCTTGCTGTTTGTAAGAAGAACGTCTTATATAGCCGAATGCTAATTCCAAGCTGATTCATCTCCTACATAAATCATTTCTGTGTGAAGGTCTCGAAGATAATTGAAGGTGAAAACTTCAATATCTACTTCATCCTCATAAATAAAGACTTGATTGATAAACAGTGAATACAGTAGTGTTGAGCTGACCTTTGATCTGTCGCTTAAATAACTCTGAACAATCCCCGATAACTTTTTGTTATTCTGTAGGAATTCTTCTTTTAGAGTGATTTCTTCTAGTAATTTTCTCCGTTCCATCTTTAAACTATTCACTTTCTTGTAGCGGTGGTCATTCTTCCAATCCTCTGAGTAATGTCTGCTTGATAATACGATTTCCTCAGTTAATTCTTTGATTTTAGAGTTGATGGCTGATATTTCTGCTTCTGTTTGGTCTTTAATTTTTTTAAAGCTTTTTACTGAGTGAAGAGAGAGCAGTTTATAGTCCAGTTTGTGGACGATCTCCTGTAGAGCAAAATCAATAACCTTTTCTAACTCCGAAAAAGGAATTTTAACTTTGTTTTTGGCGTGCTCTTTTCGAGAACAAGTAAAAAATCCCTGATTACTGTCTTTATTATGTCGGTAATTTAATCGCTTTTTACAATACCCGCAGATTGGCGCATACATAGCCACCTGCAATTTTTGTTGTTCCACTTGTTTTACGTAGGTTTTAAATAATTCGCTTTTAGTTTCCTGCAGTTGATTAAAAGTTTCTAATGTAATGTACGGATCTACATGACTCAGTCTATTCGTCCCTTTTTCAAGATCGTAGGCTGCGTAAAATGGGTTAGACGCCATGTTAATTAGACTCAACTCTGAGCTACAATTTAGATTCTTTTGATACTCTTTAACTACAGCTCGTAGTTCATCGATTGTATTTACATAAGTTAATGCAGTGAAATATTGATCGATATATTCTTTCTTATTTGGATCTTTACTGTATGTTTTTGTATCCTTATCTTTTTTATAGCCCATTATTTGAGGGGGATATCTTCTTCTAGTTTCTTCACTTCTACGGGCAATGTTTTTTCCTTCAATATCACTAAACATATTCAATAAGCCTTCCACGAATATATCGTTGCTGGCTTGGATGTGGCCGTTTCCTGTAGATGTGTAAATGAGTTTCACATTATATGCCAATCGTAAGTCATTAAATTCCATGCCTTCATAGTGGTCACGAAATAAGCGACTCCGGTCAAAAGCATATAAAGCAGAAACTTTATTTTTTGTGATTAATGAAATCAACTTCTGCATTTCAGGTCTTTCATTTATAGACTTTTTATTGGCTGAAATTGCATTTTCGTTAATGATCATAATGTTTTCTGATTGAAGCTTTTCTCTATAGTAAAGGTCTGCGGCTTCTTGAATGGTTATATCTTGTCCTTTAGTACTGACTCTTCTAAAGAACACATGGAGTTTAGCTTTTTCCATTATTTCACCTCATTTTTAATTTTGGGTAGTGTCTCGTGAAGCAGTTTTGCTTGTAATCGATGTGGCAGCTGTAGTTGTTCAATGACTAAACGTACAGTTAAATGCTGAACCCAGATAGTTGTAGTATTGTTATCTTCTGATATTGAACGTAGTTGAACACGTCTTCTCATACTTTCACCTCCATCTAATTATCATTGACCGATGGAGGTGTTCTTTATACTGCTATTCTTTTTCAGGGGGTTCTTCATCAAATAAATTCAGGCGTAATTGAACGGCTCCTTCTTCTTGTCCTTTTTTAATTAAGATACGAATTATTCCTCTTTCTTGACCTGGAAAAAGAGTATTATCTTTTTGCGGGGGCATGGTTGCTCTTCCTCTTTTTCTGATATTCTATGAAGCTATTAAATAAAAATGGTGATAGTGTACCTTTCTGTAAAGGTTGTTGCAGTTGCTGGGTAAGTTTAGATAGGGAATTATTCATGGTGTTTGCTTCCTCCAATTGTGATTTTGTTCGGTAGTTCATACACCGGCAGAAGAAACATAACCATTTCAGGAAAAAAGTCAATAACAAAATTTAAAACTCTAGTAACTAGTGGATATTAATTATGTAATATAATTACTCGATAGGACAAAATGACCATAGTCCCTGTTCTCAACCTGATTGCTTATGATAAGATTGGTTTATAAAATTTTCCAAAGGCTGATTTAATTCGGCAATGAACATACTAGGGGGAACAAATTAAATCATGTCTCTATTAAGTTGGAACGAAATTAGAGAAAGAGCAGTCAAATTTTCAAATGAATGGGAGGACGCATCTAATGAAAGTGCAGATGCAAAATCATTCTGGGACGCATTTTTTAATGTGTTTGGCATCTCGCGTAGGCGAGTAGCAACATTTGAAAAAAGCGTTAAAAAAGCCGGAGGAGAGCAAGGATTCGTTGACTTACTTTGGAAAGGCATTCTACTGGTTGAACATAAGTCCAGAGGACGTGATTTAGAAAAGGCGTACAACCAAGCAAAAGATTACTTTCCTGGTTTAAAAGAGTCAGAGCTACCTAGATACATATTAGTTTCAGATTTTGAGAACTTTGTGCTTTATGATTTGGAAGATGGCGGAGAACGTCGCATCAAATTAAGCCAGTTACCACAGAACATTGAGTTGTTTGGATTCATTGCAGGTTATCAAAAGCAGGAGATCAAAGAACAGGATCCAGTCAATATTGAAGCTGCAGAACAAATGGGAGAATTACACGACAAATTAAAGACCATTGGATATGACGGGCACAACTTAGAAGTGTTCCTGGTGCGGCTATTGTTTTGCTTATTTGCAGATGATACAGGGATTTTTGAAAAGAATATCTTCAAAGACTACATTGATCAAGAAACACGTGAAGATGGCAGTGATTTAGGGCTTCATTTGGCTGGAATCTTTGAAACATTAAACACACCAGTAAAGAATCGAACTAAAAACCTTGATGTAACACTTAACAACTTTCCTTATGTAAACGGGAAACTATTTGAAGATAGATTGCCTCCGGCTACATTTGACGCAGAAATGCGTGAGCTTTTGCTTGAAAGCTCTGCGTTGAACTGGGGGCAAATTTCTCCAGCAGTTTTCGGTTCTCTATTTCAAAGCGTCATGGATGCAGGGCAACGTAGAGAGCTGGGGGCTCACTACACAAGTGAAGAGAATATTTTAAAAGTGATCAAACCGCTATTCATGGATGAGTTATGGGAAGAATTCAATAAAATAAAAAATTTGAAAACGAATAGACGAAAGCGTTTAGAAGCTTTTCATAATAAAATTGGAGATTTGAAATTTCTTGATCCTGCTTGTGGATGTGGTAATTTTTTGATTATTGCTTATCGGGAGATACGATTGTTAGAAGTAGAAATTGTCAGAGAGTTTTTACGGGGAGAGTTTATTTTAGATATTGATCACTGGGTACGTGTGGATGTAGACCAGTTTTATGGTATAGAAATAGATGATTTCGCTTCTCAAATCGCACAGGTTGCTTTGTGGTTAATGGATCATCAAATGAATATGAAAATAAGTAATGAATTTGGTGAATATTTTGTGCGTTTGCCACTCACTAAACGACCGAATATAGTACATGGTAATGCTCTGAAATTGGATTGGGAAGAAGTAGTATCAAGTAATAAATTAAATTATATTTTAGGTAATCCTCCCTTTGTAGGCAACAGTATGTTGTCTCCTGAGCAAAAAGCTGATTTGAAAGATGTAACAAAAGTGTTGAAAAAATCTGGCCATCTCGACTTTGTCGCAGCGTGGTATTTGAAAGCTGCAAAATATATACGTTTTACATCCATTCAGGTTGGGTTGGTATCCACGAATTCGATTGTGCAAGGAGAGCAGGCGCTTAATATTTGGAAATATCTGATGTATCAAATGGACATAGAGATACATTTTGCTCATCAAACATTTCAATGGAATAGTGAAGCAAAAAAGAAGGCTGCAGTATATTGTGTAATTATTGGTTTCAGCTCAATTAAAGGATTACCTAAAAAGCTCTTTACTTATGCAGACATAAAGGGAGAGCCTACAGCAGTTTCAGTTAAGGAAATCAATCATTACTTATTAAATGCAGCAACTGTTTTTATAGAAAGTAGAAAGAAACCTATTAGTAGTACACCACCTATGATTTATGGAACAAAACCTACTGATGGAGGGTTTTTAATTTTTAATGAAGATGAGATGGAAGAATTTATAAAAAATGAACCATTATCAGAAAAATATTTTCGGCCATGGGTAGGAGCTCACGAGTTAGTAAATGGTTATCAACGTTATTGCTTATATTTGCCCAACTGTCCGCCAGCGGAACTTCGAAAGATGCCGTTGGTTAGGGAAAGAGTGGAATCCGTGAGAAAAATGCGATTAGATAGTGATGCACCTTCTACTCAAAAATGGGCAGAATATCCTGCACGTTTCAAACAAGATAATGCAGTCGATAGCGATATATTGATTATTCCAAGAGTAACTTCTGAAAATAGAAAATTTGTACCTATTGGGTATTTTGAATATCCAACAGTATGCAGTGATTCCGCATTTCAAGTGTTGGATGCAGATGAATACTTGTTCGGTATTTTAAACTCTTCGATGCATATGGCTTGGTTACGTACTGTAGCTGGGCGTTTAAAAGGTGATTATCGTTACTCTAATACCTTAGTTTATAATAATTTTGTGTTTCCTGAACCTACAGAAAAGTTAAGACATACGATTGAAAAGAAAGCACTTGAAATTATAGATATACGAGCAAGCTATCCTGATAGTTCACTAGCCGATCTTTATGATTTAGTTGCAACTCCTCCGGAATTATTAAGAGCACATCGTGAATTGGATAAAGCTGTTGAAAAAGCATATGGAAAGACGTTCAAATCAGATGAGGATAGAGTAGATTTCTTGTTCAAAAAATATAACGAAGCGACTATTTGAAAAGTTAAGAAGAGATATGGCGAATTGATAACTAGCAGGCAGGGATGTTGGGGATACATGCTTTTAGGTAATCGGGTTATTAACTATGATAATACCCCCCCTGTCTCTAGAATTAAAAAGATTTCTAGGACAGAGGAAGTGGTATTTGGATACAGTACTTTAGTACAAACTGGGAACCTGAATGATGCTGCTATTTAATACCTGAATTTCTTCAACTTGTCATGCGCTTAACAATAGCGTATATAGTTTCGCCCATATACATCATCACAAGTACCATTGACCATAATCAATCGAAACTCCACCGAACTGTTACTGCAAGAAGTCGTTCCCACTTCTTTGAGGCTAACAATCCGGTCTGAAAACAGCAGAAAAGACCTTGACTAATGATTGCTACGCTGACTTTCTGCATCGGCTCAGCTCACCTTACCTGTTTATTTATAGTCGCTTTCAGGGCGAATGCGACGTGTTACTTTATTGTTTTTAGTAGTCTTTTATTGTCAAACTACAAAACGACAGCGTTTTGACAGAGGTTTCATCTCTGACCCAATGAGGATTAATTTATGTATCTAATTAAACCCTTTAAATCAATTAATGCAATATTGTTCTTTGTATATTTTAGCTAAGAAGAATAGACGTTTTCTTTTTCTTAAAGATTGGATATAAAGCTTAAATTACGTTATAATTAATATTATAAAGAGCAGTGGCTTTTCATGGAGAAGTGATTAGCGACAAAAAAGTAACCTTACCCAGGTGAGGTTACTTTTTTTGCCCCCAAGTCAAAATTACATATGGAATTGAGTCTAAATATTTAAGGTGAAATTGACGATATTATATATGTAGTTAATATTTGCAGAAATTTAATGTAATGGGTAGAATAAGTTTATAAAGAAACAATGGGTTTTTAAACATTATCTTTTGCTTACTGCATATTCATATAACAATTGGGCAGAATTAATGAAAACATTGACCTATTGAGTACAATAGAAATGTTTGGTAATATTTTAATTCAGGAATACATAGTATTAGGGTGACCAAAAAGGAGGAACTACTATGACCAACACATTATTTAGTTTCATAGGGGTTCACAAGGATATTAACACTGAAGCTGATGAAAAATTTGTTGCAATCGTACAGCAAATAATGACATCAATAGAGAAGTTAACTGGATTTGAGTTAAATGATTACGATAGCCTTCAAGATTTGATAGACGATGCAAAGGTAAATGGAGGAAAACAACGTTATTTTTGGGACTGGTTAGATGAAAAAGGGCAAGGAAGTTTGAAAACTATTTTACGACATAGCCTTCCAGATAATGATGATGTCTTGGATTTACTTGAGTATCGTGAAATGTTATTAGAAATTGATGTACAGAATGGTATATTGAGTAGTTACTTTACTTCAGTTGCTGATACACTTTATGCGATTAGAGAGGTCACTCTGGCATATCTAGAAGAGTCTGCTGCTAGTGAAGGAAAAACCTCCTCCAAAGGTTATAAGGAACCTTTTCAACCAAAGTCAAAAACACGTAATGAAGGAAAATGGGAAATACACTTTGAAAAACCTGCTGAACATCAGCAGGTTTTTTGTTATTATTAGGAATAAAGGAGTTGAAAAAAATGGATAAAGAAAAACTGTTTGAAGATTATAAATATTCTCGTATGAAAATTCAAATGAAAAATACTTATCTAGAAGATGTAACAATAGAAAAAGAAAATGAAGAACTAGAAGGTGACTATATAAACGAAATCACTTTTCAAAAGAAAATCGAATTGAAAGAAGAAAGTTCTGCAAAGGGTTATCTAAGGACCCAAGTGAAAAGCAGAAATTTGGAAACTGATGAAGTTGACGTACATATAGAAGTTACTTATAGTGGGGTTTTTTATTCCGACGATTACATGGAACCCACAGCCTTAGAAAGATGGGTGGATATTCAATTGGTTCCGCAGTTACTTTCCTACAATAGATCCTTAATAACTTCTCTAACATCTCAGATGGATATAGAACCTATTAATCTTCCTACCGTAGATGTATTGGAATCTATAGGAAAAAATATGCCTGAAGAAACAGGAGAGAAGTAGATGAGTATGAAGAAAATATGTTTTGCAACTTCCGATTGGCCTACCCCTACTTTGGATCCTGTTGCAGAAAAGATTGCAGACTTATTGTATTCTTCTAGTTTTTTAGTTGAGAAATTTGCGGATTTAATGAGGATTAGTGAGCCCCGAAATTTACAAAATTATAAACCTGTATTGAAAATGTGGTCTGATAAAATGGTAGGAAGAAGGAAAAAAGCAGCTGCGGATGTCAAGAAGTTAGCTGCTTTAGCAGAAGATTTTTTTTCTGTGTGCTCCACAGATGATGAACTATTAAAAATGAGGGGGTTAGTACCAGAGAAGCTATTCGAAAAAATATTTGAAGAAAGACATAAAGATAAAATCTGCAAAACTGGTTACGGAGTGAAAGTAGTGCTAGATGGAAAAGAAATCAAATATCGACCAGCCAGTGTGATGATTGACAAAGAAAATAATGATGAAGACAAGCCAAAACAATCCGTGGATGCAGGTTTTTGGGATGGGGCAAATGGTGAATTTGTTGAGATTAAACTGAGTCCTAGAAGTTACCAAACAAAGGATGTAAAGTACCTGAAATTACTGGCTGCAGAACTTACCACTGGTAAAGTACCTTTTGTCATTTTTTTAGTTACTTTAGATAATAAAGATTTAACCGAATATCGCTTAAAAGAGCTAAGCCTGGATTTAAAAACTAGTGAATACTTGTTGGTGGGTAGGGACGAGCTATTCGAGTTGAAAAAGACGGGATAGAACTTTAATAGAATTAGACTGTCCATATCTTAGATCGTAATACGTCTTTCATTCAAGACTATTTCTTAATAAACTTAAGCCCTATAATCTAATAGGCTCTCTTCGACCTAAGCAAAAATGCTTAGGTTTTATACTTTAATAAAGGTTTTTTTTTCCTTTTGGCGAATTATTAAATATTCGGGAAAAGGAGGGAAGAAATGGGATACAATTACAGTATGCACGATAAAGATCCACAAGCCAAAGCAATTGTAAAGAAGAGAGAGGAGCGTGACAGGAAACTTAGAGAGAAATCAGAGAAAAAAAACAACGATATTAGTACTAAATCAAAACCTATCCATGAAACTAAATATTGTAAAATATGGAAGCGTGCTACTATCGTTATAGAAGAAGATAGAATAGCAGCTATTGAATTAATTACGGTCAAGGAATTAAATCAGGAAGAGGTTAGGTTTGCTTATTATAAACAAGAACCGAATGAGAAATTGAGATTAATTCTTAGACCGCTAGATGTTACCCCTGAACAATTAGAGAAGTTGTTTCTTAAGGCAAGAGAAGAAAATATTATTAAATAACTGATTCATATTACAATGGGGTGGTAAAATGGGAAAAGGTAAAGTCAAAATTCTTGGAAATATGCACTATGAGATAAATTTAGATAATGCTTTATTTGAAATGCATAAAGAAGATTCACAAGGATTTACAAGACGAGTGACAAATGTATATATGTACGAAGCAACCTTTGGTACTCCTAGCTTAGCTTGGTTAGCTTATCAAGTGTTTTTGAATTATCACGAACCAATTATTGAAACTATTATCGAAAAAAGCACGAAAACTCAAGGACCAATTGAATTAGACTTAATTCATAGCAAATCTAAAACACCTAAAGATCAACAATGCCACGATATGGATCTTATTAGAGAAGAATTAGAAGAACATGTTAGAAAGACTTATAAGGAGTTTGAATCGTCACTCTTACTAAAAGTGAAAAAAGTAATAGATGATTTAAACTTAAGCCATAAAGGGAAATATCCGATTGCAGAAGTTTGGTAGTACAATAAAATTAATTCAATATGATAGAGCAGAAAATTCAAGTTCTAAGCAGTTGGTATGAATTCAACTGTCTTTTTTTTTGAGTGTAAACTCACCAACATCCCATTGTATTGCCACATACACTCCGGACACGTGGAGTGTGTGACGTGGCTTGAGAAAAAAGATAAGTAAGACTTGATAGACATTCTTATAGGAGGTGCTTGAATGGAAGCAAACAAAAAATGGTTAGCCATACCTGAAGATCACAGAAAGCAACTCATAGCAAACGTTTTTTGCCGCTCCTGTATGGATGAAGTCACCATAACAGATTTTATCATCACGGATCATCCTATGGGTGTGATGCTGGAGGGGAAATGCAAAAACTGTGGAAGTAAGGCAGTAAGAGTAGTGGAAATGGATGAATGAAGGAAAGGCAGGGGGAATGCTCCTGCTTTTTTGTTATTTGTATTTGAAACCTGCTCCTTTAGTTGGAAGCGATATCCTCATGATTCTAAAAAAGAATCATGTTAACGTAATACTATAAGAAGAATGAGAGCCCTTAAATAAGGGTATAGATAAAGGAACTCATGGCCTGAATCATGACACAAATGAACATTTACATTCACTAGGAGGGGATTTTTTCATGGCTGATGAAAATGTAAGCAAGAGTTTAATGGATGCTGCGTTTAAAAAGAAAGAGGCAGAAGAAGAGCAAAAAGTAAAAGAGGAAGACAAAGCCACGGAAGGCGATATCATTACTTTCCAAATGGATGGCCAACAGATTGAGGCTGTCGTAACTTCTACTAGATTACAAAACTCTGTTGTTTGCGACATGACCATTATGGAAGATTTCCACGAGCGCAATTTAGAATTCGAAAAAACCGTTGTGGCTCATACAAACTACAGCATTAAAGAACGCCGCGACAGGTAAGTTTAACAATAATAATATATCAGAAAGAGGATCACGCTGATCAAGTGTGCTCCTCTTTTTGAGTGCGAGATTTTTCATTGATAGTTATTCTTAATAGGGTCGTGGGGATGAATGAAGGTAAAGCAGGGAAATTCCCCTGCTCTTTTTTGTATCTGGCTTTAATAAATAAACAAAATTTATTAGCGCAGTGAAAGATGGTTCTAGATTTTTCCGGAAAATAGAATAATAGGTCTGTAAAATCATTTCTTGACGGGGCAACTGAGCATGTAATAATAGGGTTAAAATCATAAGGAGATGAGTATTCATGCCTCCAACCCGACTTAGTCATGAAGAAATCAAAGCGATATTGAGAGCTGCAGATCCAATCATTGCTGAAGGAGGAAGGACACTTCTAGCTAAGATTTTAAAAGGTTCCAAAGAAAAGAAAGTTCTAGAATATAAATTAGATACTTGTCCTTCTTATGGATATTTTAAGAAGGAAAAACTCGAAGAAGTTAACAAGAAGATTAACTGGATGATTCGTTATGATTACCTCGAGTTAGAGAACTTTGGCAAGCTTCCATTGATTGTCTTCTCAGAGAGAGGGTGGTTGATTGAGTCTGATCAACGTGCGGACGAATTTATCAACCAATGGGAAGAGTGGCTTAGCAGCGGCAAGAAGACTCCGGATATGACCTATTTGAAGGATAGGAACAGGGGAATGATTCTATTAATGCTTGAAAAAATAAAAGCAACCGGAAAAAAAGATTTTATTCCTTATTTGCAGCTATGGGAAAAAGAAGATTACAGAAAAGTTCGTGCGGCTATCAAACAGACCATCCGAGTGCTGGAAGAAAAAGAACCTTTCGATCGGACCTGGTTAGAGGAGAGGAATGAGCAGGTTAGGAAAGCGATGGAAGGTTATTCTTGGTTTGATGTTTTTCTCTAGGTTTATGAATCATGCAGTGATCTTATGAGTGGATTAGCAAGACATAAAGCAATGTAAGTTCTTGCAACGGAGAACTAGCTGCGATCGGACTGACTTGCCTCCTATGTGGACTGGTTAGTGGAGCTCAATATCTTCCTATTAATATTGACTGCCAAATTTGTACTAGAGATTAAGTAGAAAATTTCATCTAAAAAGCCCCACACCGAATGCCATTACGGCATCCAAGTGTGGGGCTTATTTCAATTATGCGTTATGATACGCCAAAGAATCTTTATTTGCTTTCAAATCAAAACGATCTGCATTCATAACTTTCACCCAGGCATTTACGAAGTCACGCACAAATTTCTCTTGGTTGTCGTCTTGTGCATAAACTTCCCCGTAGGAACGCAGGATAGAGTTTGAACCGAAAACAAGATCAACACGTGTGGCTGTGCGCACGAGTTCGCCTGTCTGGCGATCGCGGCCTTCGTAGGTGTTGAATTCGGTTGGATGCCATTCGATTCCCATGTCGAGCAGATTTACGAAGAAGTCGTTCGTAAGTGTGCCGACGCGGTCAGTGAATACACCATGTTCCGTGTCGTTGTAGTTAGCGCCAAGTACACGCATACCGCCTACTAGAACGGTCATTTCTGGTGCCGAAAGGTCTAGTAGATGAGCTTTGTCTACTAATAGTTCCTCTGGACTCCACGCATATTTCTTCTTCTCATAGTTACGGAATCCATCGGCCATTGGCTCAAGGACTTCAAAGCTTTCTACATCGGTCTGTTCTTGAGTAGCATCGCCGCGTCCAGGTGCAAATGGAACGGTTACGTCAACACCTGCATCCTTGGCTGCTTTTTCGATGGCTGCACTACCGCCAAGTACAATCAAGTCAGCGAGACTCACGTTTTTATCAAGATCATTTTGGATGTCTTCATAAACAGAAATGACGTTGGCCAGCTGTTCCGGTTCGTTTACGTCCCAGTCTTTCTGTGGAGCTAGACGGATGCGGGCACCATTCGCGCCGCCGCGCATGTCGGATTTACGGAATGTGCTGGCAGAAGCCCATGCTGTTTTCACGAGTTCGCTCACAGTCAGTCCAGAGCTAAGAATTTTTTCCTTCAGGTCAGCGATTTCAGTGTCCGTTAAAGTGTAATTCACGTCTGGAACTGGATCCTGCCAGACTAAGTCTTCATCTGGAACTTCAGGGCCGAGATATCTCGCTTTTGGTCCCATGTCGCGGTGAAGTAGTTTGAACCAGGCACGAGCGAATTTGTCAGCGAATTCATCCGGATTCTCGTGGAAGCGGCGTGAAATCTTTTCATAAGTTGGATCTTCACGCAGCGCCATATCGGCTGTTGTCATAAAAGTAGGCACGCGTTCAGATGAATCTTCTGCATCTGGAGCAAGGTCTTCTTCTTTAGGGTTAACAGGAGCCCATTGGTTGGCCCCTGCGCGGCTCTTCGTAAGTTCCCACTCGTAGCCGAATAATAGATCATAGTAACCGTTGTCCCATACCGTTGGGTTAGGGGTCCAGGCACCATCTACGCCACTCGTGATCGTGTCACGGCCTTTACCGCTGCCATGACTGCTTTGCCAGCCTAATCCTTGCGCTTCAATATCCGCGGCCTCTGGTGCTGCGCCTACGTTGGCTTCCGCATCGCCAGCTCCGTGTGCTTTACCAAAGGTGTGACCGCCGGCGATGAGCGCAACAGTCTCTTCATCATTCATTCCCATCCTTGCAAAGGTTTCTCGGATATCGCGGGCACTTGCTTTTGGATCTGGATGTCCGTTTGGTCCTTCAGGGTTTACATAGATAAGTCCCATTTGAACGGCAGCAAGCGGATTTTCAAGCTCGCGGTCGCCTGAGTAACGGTTGTCACCAAGCCATTCTTTTTCATTCCCCCAGTAGATATCCTCTTCAGGGTGCCAGACGTCTTCACGGCCTCCGCCAAAGCCAAAGGTTTTTAAGCCCATGGATTCAAGCGCCACATTACCGGTAAGAACGAGTAAGTCGGCCCATGAAATCTTGTTACCGTATTTCTGTTTAATAGGCCATAATAGTCGGCGTGCTTTATCCAAGTTCGCATTATCCGGCCAGCTGTTAAGCGGTGCAAAACGCTGAGAGCCAGTGGCTCCTCCGCCTCGTCCATCACCTGTACGATACGTACCGGCTGCGTGCCATGACATACGGATGAAAAGCGGGCCGTAATGTCCATAATCAGCAGGCCACCAGTCCTGGCTCGTTGTCATAAGTTCTTCAAGATCCTGTTTCAGGGCGTTATAGTCCAGCTTTTTAAACTCTTCCGCGTAATCAAAATCTTCACCCATTGGGTTCGTCTTCTTATCGTGCTGATTTAATATGTGCAGGTTCAGCTGGTTTGGCCACCAGTCTTTATTGGTCGTACCAACTTTAGTTGTCGTAACGGCGTTCTCTTCCTCTGTTTTTCCGTGCATAACCGGACACTTCTCGGGCTGATTGTTATTCATTTCATTTTTATCCATGTATAAATTCTCCCTTCTTATGTTGGAAAAACTAATTATAATCTATCTTAGATTATAATTATAATAAATTACTACTTAAATGGAAAGCGAGATGCATAGATTCTGAAAAGATTTTTTTCAATTAAGCGAAAAATCAGGGGTGCGGGCACAGCGGAATGATAATAAACTGATGTTTATCATGGAGGATTTGAGATTCTCTTAACTCTTATTTTAACAAATTTACTGAATTGAAAGTAGATTTTATCGTTTTTAAATAGATAAGATTTTTTATCGCTATAGTGGTTTCATTAAAGGTTGCCTTTAAACAGCACATAAAAAAGTCTTGAAAGATCACACTAAGCTTGATCGATTATTTAAAACAGGAGTGAATGAATATGAGCAAAAAGTCCAAGTCGAAACGTAACATTCAAAAAGGTAGAGATGCTGTCCAGCCGAGTACAGGAGAAGAGAGAATCACGATAAACAAAACGAGTAAACAGATGGACGATCGCATCAAATAAAGGCTCGTCTATGCTTAATATGTTAAGACGGAAGCCAGATCTTGCGGTTTCCGTCTTTATATATGTTTACATATTTGAGAGTTTTATAAGGGTTTCAAGGGGATCGCATGTTCATAATGACTGGCAGAGGTTAATTTACATTCCTTTCCTATATGAAGGTAAATGAACGTGATATACTTGCCGTAGAACTATACAACAGGGGGTATGTAATATGTCGAAAGAAATGTGGGATCAAAGATTTTCCGAACCCAATTACGCGTATGGAAAGCAGCCCAATGCTTTTATTAAAGAGATGAGCGAACGGCTCCCTAAAGATAGCAAAATCGGATGCTTTGCTGAGGGAGAAGGGCGTAATGGCGTGTACTTAGCGAAAATGGGCCATGACGTGACGATACTGGACCAATCCGATCAAGGTCTGAAAAAAGCGCAACAGCTAGCAAAAGAAGAAGACGTCAGTATAGAAACGCTTCAAGGCGACTTAACCAAAATGGAAATGGAGCCCGAACAATTTAATGCTGCCGTTATGGTATTTGGTCACGTGCCTAAACAGGATCAATCGTTTCTGATGGAACAAATGATCCGTTCTGTAAAACCAGGAGGACATATCCTCTTTGAAGTTTATTCTGAAAACCAATTAACCTATGGGACAGGTGGACCTAAAACAACGGAAATGCTGTACGCCCCAGAAGATGTCCTAAGATGGATCAAAGATTATAAATGTCTTCATTTCTACTATGGAGAGGTTGAGCGAAACGAAGGGGAGCGGCATAACGGCCTCGGTCATGTGATACAAGGCTTGATCCAAAAATAATTGAGCTTAAATAGTGAGCAACTGGTCGTTGAAGCCCTTCACCTTCATCCAAATTGGTAAGGGTAGTATAGCCGGGAAGAATTTTTTACAGGAGATCCATTAGGTTTGCTTAAAAGTAAAAAACAACACGAAGATTGAGCGAAATCAATCTTCGTGTTGTTTTTTTATCTGGACCAGTAGTAGGTATTACTCTCCAAAAGCTTCTGGAAGCATCTTAAATCCATCAATCTCTGCATCTTCTTCTACTTCAATCATAATGCAGCGTTTCCCTTTATAGTTGACCTGTCTCACATATTCCAGATCCTGAGGGCTGATGGAAATGTTAGCGATCTTGGTGTTGATCTTGATCGATTTAGTTTTGTATTTAGGAACAATGCTGCTTGCTTTCAGCTCATACGTTTCATTATCCGTTACACGCTGGAAAGCAGTTTTCACTTTTTCAGAGTCGACCTGTTCTCCGCTCTGATTCAGCACGCGCTCCACATCTTTATAATCGAGTCTTGGCGGTTCATCTTCTTCATTTTCTTCCACGACGCGGTTGATTTCCCCGTATACACTGGCAAGAGTGGAAGGATTAAGCTGGTCGCCGACGACATCTTTAATGACCTCTTCGAACACCGCCTTGTCTTCTTTGGCCGTCATGATTTCTTCGCCGTTTAATACGTCTTCAATGAAGCGGTAGTCTGGTTCATTAGCTTTACCCGAAGCGTAAAGAACGTGGTTAACATCAGAAGCCCCGTCGGTCACGGTTGGGAAAAGAAATCCGGTCATCGGGTTTTTGAGGTCAATGACGGGATCTACCTCAATTTTATACTTGAATTCTTTCTCCACGTAGTCGAACTGGATCTCTTTTTTAGGCTCCTGTGTCTGATTAACACTACACAGTATAAAGGAATTGGAATAAACAGCGTCCCGTTCACTTTCTTCTGCTTCGTCATTACGGCGCTTCGCCGGCTTCAAATACTCGCCGCGGATGAAAGTGATGACCACATCCTTTTCATAAGGGTTGTCCCGAATCATCTTTTCGGTCATCGTAAGCATCTGTTCCTTCCAGTCCTCGAGATTCGTGCTCAATAGCCCTTTATGTAAAATAAGCTGACTATGGTCTTCGGCTTCGCGCACAAATTTCAATTCAAATAATTTTTCATCCAGCTGCCCAGTCAAAACCTTCTTGAAATTGTTCATAAACAGTTCCTGCTGGTCCTGGTCGAGCATTTCAAATGGCTGGCTCTGATGGTGATAAATATCTGTCGTTTCCTTCATAATATATACGTTAAAAATATCTGATATTTTCATCAGATCGTTATCCACTTTGAACTGTCTGCGGATATCTGCAATATCTTTTTTGTCCATCAATCGTCCACTCCTAAGCTTATAATCCTTCCTTATTATTTTAACATAGGGATCGTGGAAGCAAGCGTTAGAATTAATAGAGGAAAGATGGGAGTAGGGCGGTTTTTTCGAAACAGGGAAAGGAAAAGACTCCTCCCATAGGAAGGAGTCTATTGTATATCTTTAGTTAGCCTGGTTAGGACGATGTGATTTTCTAGCGCGTTTAGCTTCTTCTTTATGGATTCGATTGGCTTCTGCGCTCCCGAATCCTTCTGCAAATTCCGTGTCAGCTTTCTTAGGATCGAAGCTGTTTTTGTGCTTTTGCTCCGGGTCGTTCTTCTTCGTTCTTTTCGCCATGAGTATCGCCTCCTTTTCAGGTTTAGTATAAGATCCTGTGCAGAATTTATACGAATGAAGGAATACAGTAAGGATGGCCCAATCGCGAGAGAGGAAGGCCCCATCACAAGAGAGGATCGTCCAATCCTAGGAGGAAAAGTTACTGGCAGCCTCTTTTGATTAAATTTCACTCCTTAGAGGTGGAATCCAACTCCTATAGAAGATATAATGTGATAAGGATATTGGGTGGGCGATCACTCAATCGGTTGATAGGAATAGATGGAAGAGGGGTTTCTCCTTTCTTCCATCTATTTTTCTTTGTAGCAAGGATAGAAAGGAGGGACGTACCTATGACGAAGGACTTCTTTGCATTCATGGAAGAAACTACGGGTGTCCGTTTGAATGACGTGCAGCGACAAGCCGTTTTACACACGGATGGACCGCTTTTACTGCTTGCGTCCCCGGGATCAGGAAAAACGACTACACTTAATATGAAGATTGGCTATTTATTACTGGAGAAAAAGGTGAGAGCTGACAGAATTATGGCGATCACATTTAGTAAGGCGTCTGCCCGGGACATGTCGGACCGTTTCGATCGATTCTTTTTTGGATTAACGAATGAAAAAGTCCATTTTTCCACGATACACAGCTTTGCCTTCCAGGTCGTTCGGGAATATTTGAGAAAGAAAAATCAGGAGTTTCAGCTGATTGAAGGGCAGGTTCCACAGGACGAATGGAAAAAAGGCTGGGACGGTCCAGAGGTACCCCTGCATAAGAAATTTATTTTGAAAAAGATTTACGAAGATACAAACGGCACCCAAATGACAGATGACGAGATGGACGAATTGATGACGTATATCAGTTTTGTGAAAAACCGGATGGCTTCGGGGAAGGAATTGGACAAAATCACCTGCACCGTTAAAAATGCGGTCTCCATCTATCAAGCCTATGAACGCTTCAAGAGAAATCATACAGCTCAGCTGTTACTGGATTTCGACGATATGCTGACGTATGGCTATCAGTATTTATTAGATGATGCCGCCATTTTGTCTAAATATCAGAAGAAATTCGAGTATCTTCTAACAGATGAGAGCCAGGATAATTCCGTCGTTCAGCATGAGATTGTGAAGCTGTTATCCCAGCCTCAAAACAATCTTTGTGTGGTGGCAGATGATGACCAGTCCATCTTTATGTGGCGGGGATCGGATGTGACGAAGCTGCTGCAGTTCGAGAAGGAGTACCCTGGAGCCACGGTGATGACGATGTCGCAGAATTATCGCTCCTCCCAGGAGATCGTCCAGACTTCCAACCAGTTCATCAAACGTAACCAGAATCGCTATCCAAAGGAAATGTTCACGGCCAATTCATCCGATCAGCCAGTCGCTATCAAGACGATGAATCATTATGAGGATCAGTTGAAGTACGTGACAGAAGAGATAAAAAAGAGCGGAGTCAGTGAGGAAGTCGCTGTCCTCTATCGGAATAACGCTTCTGCGGTGCCGCTTGCGGATAAGCTGGACAAGGCGGGAGTCCATTTTTATATGAAAGATATTGATCCGAAGTTTTTCAAACACTGGATCGTTGAAGATATGCTGAATTTCATGCGCTTTTCTTATAATGACCGTAGAATTGATATCCTCGAAAGAATCCATATGAAATTCAATGCCTATATCTCGAAGCGGCAAATCGCCTATTTGAAAAAGCTGCCGATTGAAACCTCTGTCTTCGATACATTGCTTGAAAGCGAGCTGCCTTCCTACCAGAAGAAGGCCATTCCAAAAGCACAGAAGCTGTTCCAATCCATCAATCAAATGCCGCCGGACCAAGCTATTCGAACGATCCGTGAAAAGCTAGGGTACGACCACGCGATCAAGAAAATGTGTGAGAAATTTGGCTTTAACGCGGAGCATCTTTTCGGCATCATTGACACGTTGGAAAAGATCGCGGAAGGTCTGGGGACGTTAAAAGACTTTGCCCATCGCTTGAAGGAATTGGAGCATCTCGTGCAAACGTCTAAATTCAATAAGAATAAAAGTAATTTGACGCTCACCACTTTTCACAGTGCTAAAGGTTTAGAGTATGACAAGGTATATATGATTGATCTCATTAATGGAGTCGTTCCTTCCCAGAATGATATGGAGCGCTATCGTAATAAAGAGTACGGTCCCATGGAAGAAGCGGTACGACTGTTTTATGTAGGTATGACACGGGCTCGGACGAACCTGGAACTCCTGACGTACCACTATAAAGGCAGTGAGCGCGTGACAGAATCGATTTTTGTAACAAATGTGAAAAAGATTGTTCAGCCCGCAGTCGAAACCTCAGCCTCTAAGAAGATTAAGTATGCTGCATCAGATTTGTCGGATGAAAGTCTGCTTCAGTTCGATGATATTGATCTTGGGCTAGAGGTCGTTCACAGTAAGTTTGGGCCAGGTGTGATTAAAGAGTATGGTGGAGATCAAATTGGGATTCAGTTTGAAGAGGGTGGTTACAAGGAACTGCTTTTAGACGTTTGTTTGAGCAACGGTCTGCTTAAGAAGCTATAAAAAGGAAGACCCGCTATACAAACCAGGGGGATCTACCGAGTGGAGGAGTTTCTAAAAAAGGTCAGTGTCCATAAACTAATCATTCCTTTTCCCCTTCATTCTTCATAGGATATAAAAAGTGGATGAGAGGGGAGCTACATGTCTCAACGAGCTCAACGAGGAAATAACCTTCTTTTTATGACAGAACCAGCCGGGCAGGCGATTGAAGCAGGACAATCGATAGTAGTTACAGGAACGCAAACTGATGGAATACATGTTCAGCCATTTTATACGATACGGGTTATTGCAGGGAACCGGATTGTTTCAGAGGGAACTGTAACCCTGAAACTAATTACGAAAATTGATCAGGTTAACTTTTTAGTGATGGATCTACTTATCCTTGAGCCAGGTGAACATCTGACTCGAACTTACCATGCGCCTGGTCTTGACTTGGCAATCAAAGCAGAGGTACCGTCTGATTCCGGGGTGAGTGCAATTGATGTGGCTGTATTTGGTTACAAATTTTAAGGCTTTCGGCCCGAATCCGTGGGAAGCTGTTCTGATTGGCGGAGCAGCTTCCTTACTTATATATTTTTGTACGAGTCCTTGATACAGAATGGGTAGAGCACATTGGGGTACCATGATCAAACATCCATCTACTTAAAAAATTTTTGAAAAATATGAGACCGAAACGCTCCTCCAAATAGGGGAACATCAATTCGTGCAAAGCCTCCTCCCACATTATACAATGAATACACTACGAACAAGGAGTGGATGGTATGCTGCACGTGGTTTGGTTGAAGCGGGATTTACGTTTATATGATCATCAGCCTCTTTATGAAGCGGTTCAAAGTGGTGAACCGATTCTACCTATCTACGTAGCAGAACCTTCCATATGGCTGGAGCAGGAACTCTCGGCACGCCATTTTCAGTTTGTGAAAGAGAGCCTTATGGATCTTCAGAAAAGTTTTCGGCAAAAAGGCGGAAATCTGTTTATAGCGATTGGCGAGATGGAGGAAGTTTTAGTGGACATCCATCGTACCTTTGGTGAGTTCATTTTACATGCCCATGAAGAGAATGGGACACCTCATACGTATAAACGTGACCTGCGTGTGCATGATTGGATGAAGGAGCGAGGATTAGATTTCAAGGAGTACCAGCATTATGGTGTAGTACGAAGATTGAAGTCCAGGGATGATTTTCAAGCTTATTGGGAACAGTTTATGAATAAGCCACTAATTCCAGTCTCGGATCAAATTCCGTGTGTGGAAACCAATGAAGTGCCAGATTCGTTGACGGACCACCTTGATGTACTGAAAAAGTTTGAAGTCAAAGGGGAGCGGATTGCAACTGGTCAGGTGGGCGGGGAACGTCGTGCTCATCACACGTTTAATGATTTTTTAGACAATCGTTATGAGAGCTACCATTTTCATATTTCAAAACCAATGGCTTCAGCTGAATCGTGCAGCCGGCTTTCGCCATATCTTTCCTGGGGTAATTTATCGATGCGCTATGCGGTACAGAAAACGCGTGAAAAGATGGACGACTCTCCAAAGGGACGTAAGCATTTAAAGATGTTTATGTCTCGGCTTCATTGGCATTGTCATTTCATCCAGCGGCTGGAGGACGATCCAACCATTACAGAGCATGCCATTAACCCCGCATTTGATCAGATCCGAAACGAGTGGAATGAAGAAGCCTTTACGCGCTGGTACAACGGGCAGACGGGCATCCCGATGATCGATGCAGCCATGCGGGCTCTGCATGAAACCGGCTGGGTCAATTTCAGGTCGCGTGCGATGGTGGTATCGTTTGTCTGCAACACGTTACTGCTGGACTGGCGAAAACCGGGTCATGCACTTGCAGGACTTTTTCTGGATTACGAACCAGGCATTCACTACAGTCAGATTCAAATGCAGTCTGGAACGACCGGATTTAATACGATCCGTATTTATAATCCAGTCAAACAGGGTAGGGATCATGATCCGGATGGGGCGTTCATCAAGCGGTTCGTACCTGAACTTCGAGCTATTCCCGTATCCTTCATTCATCAGCCCTGGGAACTGCCGAACTTTAGTGAACTGGATTACCCGGCTCCTATTGTTGATATACCTTCTGCTAATAAAAAGGCCAGGGACTTGTTGTGGTCTGTCAAGCAGACCGATGAAGCAAAATCCAGGGCGCACAAGCAGCTGAAAAAGCATGGAAGCAGGAAGCGGAGAGAAAAGAAACGAAAGCAGCAGACAGAAGAGCAATTGTCCCTGGACCTGTTCGAATAATCGTGCAAGCGAAAGAAACCGTACCCCATAAAAAGAATTTAATGAATTAAAACACTACATTTAGGGTAATGAAATGAGTATAAGGAAGTAGAATGACTGTAAAATAAAGGGTGAACGAAATGCAGAAGATGAACCGAGGAATATTAACCGCATTAACCGCCATAGGGGTGGCCCAGGCACTCAAGATTGTCACTTACAAAAGAATGACAGGTAAATGGGATGTGAAACAGGTGGCGACAACCGGAGGCATGCCAAGTTCCCACTCGGCAGGAGTTGCGGCGTTAACGACCTACATAGCTTCCAATAAAGGATCCCGCCACACTGAAACAGCGCTGGCAACCGTATTTGGTGTGATTGTCATGTACGATGCGCAAGGGATTCGCCGTCATACAGGCGAAATTGCTAAGCTGGTGAATGACTTAGAGGATAGTTTCGCTGAAATTGCAGGCGATTTTCCAAGTTTTGAGTTTGTGGAGCGGGAGAAAGAGCTGAAAGAACTATTAGGCCATCAGCCAGTTGAAGTGCTCGGTGGTGCTCTGTTTGGGTCTGCTCTTGGTTTTATTTCAGCGAAATTTGAAAATAGAGAGAGGTAGTCGTACAAACCAAAAATCACAGGATGATTTTTGGTTTTTTTTTCAACATAATCATGAAGAATATAAGGGGGGCGGAGGAAATTGAGTCGAAAAGTAATTCTCAGTCGTAAGGCATTTGATGGCAGCGCGGGTGGTAAGCCCAGTCCCATTTACAACAATCGGCTTCTCCCTTTTCATATCCCGAGGGCGGATACCGGCATTTTTTATAAAGATCTGATGGTTACCAGCACAGAAAGCTACCTTAAAATGATGAAAGATCTAGGGATAAGGCAATACTCTGAGACGCATCTGGACCCGGATTTGGAGTCCACCATGATGAAGAATCGCCCGAAGGAATGGCGGGGCTTGTTCGGTCAGAGCGGCATTTCTCAGGGAACCTTGCACAATCGTGACGTTGGTCCGGGTGACCTGTTTCTTTTTTTCGGCTGGTTTAAAGAAGTTGAAAAAGTAAACGGGAAGTATCGTTATGTGCCGGACGCTCCTGATCTTCATGTGATTTTTGGCTATATGGAAGTAGAAGAGGTATGGGATGTGCATAAGGATAAGGTGCCGTCGTGGGCAGAATATCATCCGCATATCCAGGAAAAAGATGATAATAAGAGCAAACGTAATTGTATTTACGCAGCTGCTGCAGACTTTTCAAAGAATCCGGGTCAAAGAGGCTGGGGAACGTTCGGTTATGATAAAAGGTTAGTATTAACTGAAGAAGGAGCGAGAAATCGTACCCAATGGAAACTGCCTTCCTGTTTCAAAGGTGAACAGCAGCAGTTCACCCATAATATTAAAGTATGGAATGAAGGAGCTGACGGGATTGAAATGCAGACTTCTGGCAGAGGTGATCAGGAGATGTATGTGAGTAGTAATCGTAAGGTAGTGGAATGGGCGGAACGATTAATTGCAGAGGGACAAGTGTCTTCTTGATGGTAAAAGATCTGAATCACAGGCAGGTTTTGTGGTTCAGGTCTTTTTATGTAGAAAATTTTTATGGAATCAGAGGATATTTTAAGGGAATATGGTTTTTATTGTATAATAGAGGCAATAAATAATTAGAATTAGGGTGATCGTTGTGAAGGAAAAAATGGTTCTACTGAGGGATCGTTTAAACGACCTCAGCCGTCGGAACCGATCGATACGGATGCTTAAGGTATATGATAAATGGACTTTTGATATGAGTGAGTTAAAAAAGATAAATGTAAGCCCAGGAGATTACGTAAGAGACTTATTAAACAATAAAGAAAAAACGTTTGTTAAACAAAGTCACGACCAGGAAGAAGCGCAGATTCTTTCTAAAAAACTGACGACGTTGTTTAGGAATTTAAGTGCCATTGAAGAAGAAACAGGGCTGTACGATTTATATGCAGGCTACCCATTTATCGATGGAACCATGACAGATGGTACATATATAAGAGCACCTTTATTCCTGTACCCTGTTCGATTAAAAAAAGAAAAAAAGCATGGAATTGAATGGAAAGTCGAACCTATTCCTGAGGAAGCTCCCCAACTGAATCGTTCTTTATTCCTTGCCCTGCAAAAATTGAGTGATTTGCATGTGCCTGAACTTATTTATGAAGAAGCAGAAGAGAAGGCAGCTTCCATGGACTTAGAGAATCTGGCAGAGTGGCTGGAGGGCTACGGTATGAAAGTCGAACCTCTAGTTGGTGAAAGTATTAAGGAGGTTGGGAGTTATAAAAAAGAGGGTATCCCCGTAGTTCCTAAGGGACGTTTTAGATTGCATCATCAGGCGGTAATTGGTCATTTCCCACAAGGCAATTCAGCTATTTTGAAAGATTATGAACAATTTATGGAGAAGCTGGATAATGAGGATGAATCATTAGGACTGGTATCTGAATTACTGGATATTGGCAAAGATCAGGATGCTGAAGGTGTTGATCGTCTCCTGGCGGCTGCCCAGGATGTTTCCAAAGATAAAGTGAGTAAAGAGAAATCTAAATTCCTGGTTCTGGATACCGATGCCTCTCAAGAACATATTATTGATTCGCTGGAGCATGAAAAAGGAATCGTGGTACACGGGCCGCCTGGTACTGGAAAGTCACAGGTTATCGTTAATATGATTGCGAACGCTGTAGCGAATGAACAAAGAGTTATGCTAGTTACACAGAAGAGGGCAGCCCTGGATGTCGTTTATCAGCGGCTGGACAGTCTTGGGCTATCGGCAAACGCTGCTCTTCTTCACGATGAGAAGAATGATCGAAATGCACTCTATGGTAAATTAAATCAACAGCTATCCAATGAAGTAAGTTATAAAGATCTGGAAAATGAACTAGAAAACCTTTCAGCGAGGATTGTCCAAACAGAGGAGGAACTGGACAATATTGCCCAAGGACTCTATGAAGTTCAGCCTCATGGATACAGAGCATACGATCTGTATGCGATTGGAAAACCAGCAAAGGAACAAGAAGAAATTGTAGAACTCGACCAGGTGTTAGACGAATTAAACAAAGATAATTTAAATGATGTCTTGATCAAAATCTTCTCTTACGGCCGCTATTACAGCCGTTTTGGAGCAGGAGATTATCCTCTGAAAGACAGGAAGTCATTTGGCCGATTGGAAATGAAAGACCGGGTCAAAATTGTAGAACTATTAGACAGGGTTATTCAAGAAGCAGAAAATAGCATTGGATATTTAGAACATTTTGAAGAAAAAGACATTACTCCTGCCTATAGCTGGGAAGTCGATGACAAAATTGCTAAGATCTATGACGATTTAAATGAGGATGATAAGAAAACCCTGCAAAAGCTCAGGTTGTGGATGTGGACCACTTTCACGGGTAAAACCATCGTTGAAGACCTGCTAGGCGGAGATAAGTTTAGAGGGATGTCTTCCAAAGAATGGCCCAAGTTAAAGCAGAGTTTGAGCATTCTGTATGAATTAGCCAATGTTTCAGAAGATATGTCCAAGAACTTAAATGATATGAAAGATTATCTTTCGGAAAATACGATTGAACACTACAAAAATCGTATTTCTACAGGAGATATCCCTCTTTCTAGTATTCAAAGACAGCAAAATTTCTTGAAAGAAGATTTTGAAGACCTAAGAGAGATGGATCGCCTTTATGATGAAAGCTCTAAAACAATGAAAAAAATTATAGACCAATTAAAAGAAAAGAGCGATCCAGCGGTTGATAAAAATGTAGCGGAGCATTGGAAAGAAATTGCTGAGCAATCTACGTACATTTATTGGATCGATGAAGTAGAAAGAAAATATCCCGCTTTAACGAAAATAGGCACAGATGACTTTGACCATTTGCGTAATAAATTGAAGGATTTACTAGTTGAAAAGAAAGAACTTTCCATTCAAATGCTTCAAAATAAAAGAAAGAAAATCCTTTTAGATGCAAGAAGCACGTACCCTAAGGCTATAAAAGAAATCACCCACCAAACGGGCAAGAAACGAAAAATCTGGCCGGTCCGGAAATTAGTAAATGAATACGCTTTACACGGTCTTCTTGACGTAATGCCCGTATGGCTTGTCTCACCCGAAGTGGCTTCAGCTATCTTTCCGTTAGAGGAGGAAATGTTTGATCTTGTGATCTTTGATGAAGCTTCTCAGTGCACGGTGGAAAACGGGATCCCAGCCATTTACAGAGGTAAGAAAGTAGTAGTTGCTGGAGATGAGAAACAGCTTCCTCCATCTTCCTTATTTAAAGGAAGTGTGCAGGAGGATGAGGATGAAGAGCAGGAAGATTTCGAAGAGTCCGAGAGTTTACTAAATCTGGCGAAGCGGGTCCTGCCAAGCAGTCTGCTTGAATGGCATTACCGTTCCAAATCAGAAGAGTTAATCAACTTTTCCAATCACGCTTACTACAACGGAAATATTCAAATTGCACCGAACGTGAATCACTTACAATCCCCATCTTCCGTACAATGGCATAAAGTTGAAGGTCAGTGGGTCGACCAGCGCAACCGGGTAGAAGGTGAAGAAGTGGTCACTCTATTAAAACAAAAACTCATCGAGGATGCTTCCAAAACCATAGGAATCATCACCTTTAATTCAAAGCAGCAAGAAACCATCGAATCAATTATTGAGCGTCGTGCGGAAGAAGATAAAGAATTTGGTGTTCTTTACGAACAGGTGATGGGAAGAGAATTAGACGAAAGGATTTTCGTGAAAAACATTGAAAATGTTCAAGGGGACGAGCGCGATATTATTATCTTTTCAATCACCTATGCAAAAAACGAGGAAGGCCGCGTTCATAACAGATTTGGAACCTTAAATCAGCAGGGGGGAGAGAATCGTCTGAATGTAGCGATAACCCGGGCAAAAGAAGAGGTTCACCTTGTTTCCAGTATTGAGCCTTACGAATTAAATGTGGCAGGTACAAAAAATGATGGGCCTAAATATTTAAAGAGTTACATGGAATATGCCCAGGCTGTATCCGCTCTGCACAAAGAAAAATCGGAGTCAGTTTTACAGAGATTGAATGAAGAAATGAGCACCAAACGACAGGAAAAAAGTTTACACTTTGATTCTCCTTTTGAAGAAGAGGTTTATAATAAGTTAGTCGAAATTGGCTATGAAGTGGATACTCAAGTTGGAATGTCCGGTTATCGGATTGATATGGCAATTGTTCATCCGCATGAAAAAAATAGATATATTATAGGAATCGAATGTGATGGAGCAATGTATCACAGTTCCCTAACGGCCAGAGAACGGGACGTTTACAGGCAGAGATTTCTGGAAAGTAAAGGGTGGACACTTACGCGTATTTGGAGCAGGAACTGGTGGAAAGATTCCATCGCAGAAATCGAAAGAATTGATCAGCTGGTTCAGTCAATAGTGAATGAGGAAAAGATTCAAAAAGAAATGGTCAAGCAAGGGTAGATTGAGGAGAAAGGTTTCTGACGCTCTGTGGAATTTAGGAGGAGGTCAGAAACTTTTTTATTTTCTATTTTACTATAAAGGGGAGACCTTCATTGGAAATCAATCGACAGATTAAACTCTTTGAAAAGCAGGCCGGAAAATATGCCAAACGAGCAAGAAAACAAACCGTGGATCATAAATGGCGAAGAAAGTTGCTGCACTCAGCAGAAGGGAACATCCTGGAAATTTCGGTAGGAGCAGGAACAAATTTTCAATATTACCCTGAAGATGCTGAAATAACGGCAGTGGATTTTAGCCCGACCATGATTGAACAGGCCAAAGGAGTAGCGGCTGAACGGAATTTGAAGGTGGACTTTATGGTTGAAAATGTTGAGGAACTCGACTTGCCTGCCCGTTCTTTTGATACGGTCGTATCCACCCTGTCGATGTGCTCCTATCCTAATCCGGAAAAAGTACTCGATAAGCTCGGAACGTTATGTAAGGAAGAAGGGCAAATCCTTCTATTGGAACACGGCGTGAGTACAAACCGCCTGGTTTCCAGTTTTCAACACCTGATGGATCCATTGGTGAAAAATCGGATTGGATGCCATGTGAACAGGGATATGTTGAAGTTATTAAACGATTCAACCTTAGAAATAAAGCGGGTGGAAAGCTCGCTATTTAACTCCGTTCATCTCGTGTGGGCGAGACCTTTGCATGCTTGATTATAAAAAAAGCGACAGGTGTTTTAGCTGAAAAAAGAAATCCATTTAAAAAAGATTCGATTTCCAGTTCATTATCTTTGCAATGTGCTCTCTTATTCGTTAGGATTCATTTCGAGATACGAAACAAAAGGGGGCATTAGAATGGAGAAGCAACACGAATCGTCTGTACCTAATCCGACGAGACTATTAGTCTCATTATGTGCAGTTCTTATGCTTTCCGTGATGAACGGAACGATGTTTAATATTGCTGTGCCGGATATAGCGAAGACGTATCAGCTGATGCCTTCAGAAGTAAGCTGGGTCATGACCGGCTATATTATGGTATATGCGGTGGGGGCGCTAACGTATGGAAAGCTCGCGGACTTTTATCCCTTCCGTACTTTAATCACGGTTGGACTGACCATTTTTGCAGCGGGATCGTTATTTGGTTTCTTTGCTCAGAATTATGGGATGGTCCTTGTGGCCCGCGTGATTCAAGCCGTAGGAGGCGCCATGATTCCTGCGCTTGTATTTTTAGCACCCATACGTTACTTTCCTAAAACAAGAGGAAAAGTACTTGGGATTGTATCTTCAGTTATGGCGTTTGCCTCTGGCATAGGACCGATTGCAGGTGGGTTTATAGCCGGATTCCTGGATTGGCGCTACTTATTTTTGACGTCAGCCTTAATAATTGTCACACTGCCTTTTCTTAGAAGAAATCTGCCGCAGGAAGAGACGAATAAAGGATACATTGATTATATAGGAGCGGCTTTGATTGCTGGATTTATATCCACCTTGCTGCTTGGGATAACACTTGGAATACCATGGATCTTCGGATTAACGGCTCTGTTTTTCTTTTCAAACCTATGGCGAATGAAAGCCATCGACGAACCATTTATTCCTCCGCATTTATTTAAAAATATTAAATACAGATCTACCATTATAACAAGTTTTCTAAGTATTACCTGCTTATTCGGTATGATGTTCATGCTTCCGATCATGTTTCGGGATACGTACCAACTGGGTACGATGGCCATTGGGCTTGTGCTCTTCCCAGGAGCTTTGAGTGCAGCACTTATGGGGCAAAAAGGTGGGAATCTTGTAGATTCTAAAGGGAATACCTTTGTGCTTTATCTGGCGATGACGCTCCTTGCTACAGGATTCTTCCTGCTCTCCATGATTGTAGGAGCAAATCAGTATATCGTAAGTGCAACTATTATCGTTGCCTATATGAGCTTTCCACTTGTGCAGGCTTCTTCGGCTGATATTCTAGCCAATCTGCTTGATAAAAAAGAAACCGGAGTAGGCATGGGTGTGTTCAATCTGCTCAACTTTGTTTCCGGTGCGTTAAGCGGAGCCGTCATCGGTAAAACACTGGACCTGTTCGATCCTGACCGACCGCTCAATTGGCTGGGTTTCAATGGAGATACGGCGATTTACAGTAACATTTTCTTAGGTTTCTCTATTATTATTCTATTGTCGCTAGGGCAATTCTATTTATTTTACAATCGAAAGACCCTGACCTTAAAGAAAGCAGCATCTGACTATTAATAGAAAATCCCCCGCCACTTCAAAATGTGACGGGGGATTGTTTTGTTTATTTAACTCTGATTTCTGATCCGATCTGGAGATTGCGTGCATCAACGCCAGTGTTTAAGTCGTATAAGTCCTCAACCGTTACACCGGCGTGAAGGTTCGCGATACTTGTAAGTGTGCTTCCTGGGCGTACAGTGTGAAATTCTTTACTGTAGCCATCGCTGCGGCTGACTCTTACTTCCTGCCCGGGCTGTAAATTACGAGGTTCAATACCAGGGTTCAAATCATATAAGTCTTTCAGCGTGACGCCGGCATGCAAGTTTGCAATGCTCGTCAGTGTGCTGCCTGGGGTAACGGTGTGGAAGACTTCATTGGGCATGTCATCTGCTGTATCCTCACCTGTTTGGAAGCTAATCTCAGAACCTATCTGAATGTTATGCGCGTCTATACCAGGGTTCCATTCATATAAATCGTTCACCGAAACATCCTCATACTGCTGGGCAATGCTCCAAAGCGTATCTCCTTTATCAAAAGTAACAGTGGTCTTCTCAGCCGAAACACTGCCAGCGCCAAAGCCGAAGGTCATTCCTAAAGCTAATACCGGTGCAAGATATTTTGTTTTTTTCATACATTACCCCTCCTTTAGAGATATGAAATGGCTTACATTATATGTGTTTCGGAATTCTACGTTATTTAAACGTAAAATTTTTGTAATAATGGGTATATTTTGTTTGTGTATTTATTTCGACAAACTAATGATGAATTGCGGAAAATTACCTCTTTTTGCGGGCAGGGGAGGGTGGAGTGGTGGACGACCCGAATGAGGAGGAGCACGGCCCAATCGACCAATCATCAGCCAGCAGCATGCACCCCAAACTAAAAAAGCCAGACCCTCATCTAGAGAGTCTGGCTTCTATCAACCTTATACCCACGTATAATCCTTGCCCCAGCTTTCTTTCGCCAGCTGCTGAACGTTCTGAACAATGGAATCATCGACAGCGTAGGCTTCACCCTGTTCATAGGGATTGTAGTGAAAAGCATAAAGCCTGGACGCGAATTCATGAAATGGAAGGGAGCTTTCGCCTTCTTCTTCTCCATTTCCAGCTACGCTTGGTTCAATATTCTGCCCCCAGTTCTGGGAACCGTCGTTATTCGGGTTGTAAAAATAGATCCTGTCTTTCCCTTCAGGGTCTACGCCGATTCTTGTAATGGATACGGCATGAAGTCCCAGGAGCTTCCCGTGAACATTTGTTATAAAAATTCCAACGGGGTTTGGATAAATCATTTCGTAATCGTCATTGTACTCGGTATGGTGGGTAGCGTAAAACAGACGTACAAATCCTGGGTAGTCCTGTACATAACCCGTGAGCGGATCGATAATATTGGCGAAACCTTTTTGAACCCAGTTGCCGTAAAAGGCGGGGTTGACCCATCGGTGTCCGTCGTCTCCGCGTAAAGCAACACGCGACATCATTTCACTGTATATCCTGTCCAAATGCGGAACCAGAATGAGTGAGATCGGATCGAGTTCCTTATGCAGCTCGGGAGCGAGTCCGCCGCTTAGATCTTTCGAGTGAATGGCCTGCCCTTCGAACATAAAATCGATGTCTCCATCCCGCGCTGCGCGTGGGATAATCTCCAGTAAGAATCCCGGAGCATGCTGCGCCCATAAGCTGATACCTCTGGCAGCCTGGCAGGTTGGATTGAATCCCTGCCCGATGCCGAGCGGCTGGCCCAGCACCTGGATCGTCGCGGCAACGAGAATATTATTAGCCGTTAATCCTTCTCCAACGCTAGTGGTCTGCGCAAGAGCGTTCCGGACGTCAGGACGGATATCAAGCTCGATTAATCTCCGCAACCCTGGTGGAACAGGAGAGTGAGAAAGGACACCTCGCTCAAGCATAAGTGCGAGCCCATAAATCGCCTGACGGGTTGCTGGAAAAACGGACGCGCGAATCAATTGAATGACGAGCTCGTTATTTTCCTCGAGGTTGGCAACACCTTTGCTGCTCAAATCGAGTGCATGAGGCAGCAATTGAGGCATGCGTTTCGACAGGTAGCGGATTAATGTTGCATGGTGCGGTGCAACGAGCCCGGTGGAACGCATAGACTTAGCGAAAGAAACGCTTTCTGAAATCAGTTCCGACCGTGAAAGCCCTTTGAGCTGCGCGCGGTAAGCGTGCACATCCTTATAACGGTTACTTATCTCAGAAGGACCTTCGATCGCAGCGATAAAACGAATAAGTTCAGATTGATCGTTTTCTGCATGTTCTTTTTCCAACATTTCCTTAGCCATTCGAATCATAGATACAGTCCGCTTGATCATAATGGGGCGCTGTGCGGTAAGACGTTTGATTTCATCAATCAGCGTTTGAATGAGTGCGTCAGATGAAAGGTGGTTCGCTAAGAATTGAAAAAGTTCACTGGCTTTTTCATCATTCTCATGCTTTTCAATCCGGGCGCTTTCCGAAGCATCCGGGAATAGAAGATTCAAGTTGAGAACCATCACTTCATTTAGAAACTCTTCTGCCATCTGCGGTGTAACAGCTGGATTGACATACCGCTCTTTCGCAACAGCCAGCATGCGCAATTCACTTAAGATCTCGATGATCATCGGCAGTCCTTTTGCTTTTAAGGACCCGGCAACAAGAGGGGGCTGAAGCTTATTCGCTTCCTCCCATGGGCCATCCTGGAAGACTCCGGTTTGTTCAAATCGGTCGGCGTATCCATAAAGGTGCTCCAGTCCGTTTTCCGTTTCAATGAGGCGGTTTGCCTCTTGATAAACATCGGTCTGGTATCTTGATTTTGCAAAAGGTGGTGCTTCTTCTAAAGCAGCCAGGGCCTGAGAGAAACGTTCGATAATAACACCTGTAGGTTGAGGCATTTCACCTCTCCTTTCTATAGAAACTTCACTAATCTAGATATAGAAATCATGCTCCTCGTAACGTTTAAGAAGGTTCGTCATTTCCTCACTGTCTTTTCCATAGAAAAAGATGGTTCCATAATGGTTCCCAAAACCGACACGTTCTGCTACTTTACCTTGAGGTGGAGTAAACATATCATGCTTTTCGAAGTAGGCATGATGTTCCAGTTCCTCAGGTATTTCGAGGTCTTTTACATAATCGGTATTTGGATGGACCATCAGACAGCCTGCGTAAGCTTCATACTGGTACGGATCCGGGAAGAATTCCTCCAGTTCCTCTTCGGTCGTATTTGGATCACTGCATAGAATTTGGGCCTCATAAGCGCTGAATCCATAGGCACGTTCAATCAGTTCGAAGATGTGTCCGCCTGGCACACGGGCAGCCACTTCACCGAAATGAAGAGTTCCGTCTGGAGTGAGGAAATATTCAGGATGGATCACGCCGTATTCGATTTCGAAGGCATCCACCAGCTGCTGAACTGCTCGTTCAATCAGAGGTCTCTTTTCTTCCAGTAATGGCGAAGCGGGGACGAAATTGGAATAACCCAAACGGATATATTCCGTGATATTTAAAAAGCGGACTTTGCCCTTATGAACAAAGGCTTCACATGAAAATTCCTGTCCATCCAAATGACTTTCCATTAAGAGCGGGAAGTCTGTATCCTGGATTTGTTCAATTCCTTCTGCGGTATTAATAGCCAGGTGACCAACGGATCCAGCTTTGTCCAGTGGTTTTACATGGATGGGATCAAGATGATCGCCGTCTAATTTAAGCAGAGCTTCATTTACGCGCTTCAGAAAACGTTCCACATCGTCTTTACTGCGTGCCTCTTCAAATACGCCTACTTTAATACCGGATATTTGCGCTTTACGTTTCATCATTCCTTTATCACGTAACAATAAGGAACGGTTAAATACTCGCGGATCTTCGCGGAAGCGGGCATTTAAGGCTCCAGCCCACTCGACACACTCTTCATATAAAGGAACGGCTACTTCTGCGCCCATTTCTTTCAGCTGCATGTAGAGGTGATCAGAGCTTTCATTGATCTTGTTGAAATCCCATCCGACAAACGGAATTTCGTGTTTCTCAGCATAGGATTCAAAATCGGGCGGACCCACTACAATGAACGGCCGATTCATTTTCGCGGCAGCTTCTATGGCCTGCACGCTCCATCCAATTAAAGCCGTGTAATAAGGTTTTGTTTTCTCCGAATCCTCTACAGTTGCATTCAATTCAAGTTGATCAAGTTCCATCTCATCGCTCTCCTTTTAAAATGACTTTTCTGGAATATGAAACCGCATCATCCTGCCTTATGTTATGAACGGTCTCTATCATTTTAAAAGTATCAAAGTCTAGCAAAAACTGTAAGCATTATTATTGGATTCGACAATCAAAGTCAAAAGTCGTGCTTCTTCTACACTGCATGCTGGGGTACTTAAGTTTGTTCACGTAGATTGATAATGACCATCTATACCAACAATTTGAAAATAATAAACCTATTTACAAAATTTTAATGAATGATTATTTACGATGAAGATACATCAAATTAAATCTTGAAAAATATAATTATGACACAGTGTCACTTTTTTTATTGACTTTAACCGCTGGTTGAATTAAGATAGCAAAGTATTACCTGGATGTGACACCTTGTCATATTGGTGAGGAGGAGCATAGTATGCCAAAACAAACATTTTTCAATTTACCAGAAGATAAAAGACAAACCTTAATGGAATCAATTCGTGCAGAGTTTTCAAGAGCCCCTTTAAATGAAGCATCGATTTCTAACATTATTAAAATGTCAGGAATCTCCCGGGGAAGCTTTTATCAATATTTCGAAGATAAAGAAGATGCGTTTTATCACTTACTAAAAGAGCAGTCGAAGCGAAGGCAGGAGATGTTTATTTCTTTCTTAAAGGAAACGGAAGGAGACCTTTTCGAAGCAACTGCAAAATTGTTTCAGTCTACATTAGAGGAATTCAAGAACGACGAGAAGCGATCTTTTTTTAAGCATGTGTTCTTAAATATGAACCATAAAATTCAGAGCACCATTACGAACGGGGATACGGAGGATAAATTTCTGCAGCATTTGAACAAGATTAGAGAGTATATCGATCAAAGTCAATTAAACATTGAAGGTGAAGAAGAACTCTATCACGCTGTTCATCTCTTGAGAAATTTAATGTTGAATAATCTGGTTAGTCATTTCGCCAAAGGACTATCGAGAGAAAGAGCAATGAAGAATTTTACGATCGAAATGACTCTTATAAAAAGAGGCCTCTCTACGTAGAGGGAAGGAGGAATAGGAATGGCCGAAGTAAATCAACAGGCTAAAGTGGAAGGTGAGCAGCCCATAAATCGGATTGCCATTGTGTCTGTGCTTTTAGTCAGTGCATTTGTAGCCGTATTGAACCAAACACTCCTCAACACGGCGTTACCAAATATTATGGATAGTTTAAATGTCTCAGCCAGTACCTCACAGTGGTTGATGACTGGGTTCATGCTGGTAAATGGGGTTATGATCCCAATTACGGCCTTTTTAATCGGGAAGTTTACGACGAGACGTTTATTTTTCACAGCTATGACCTTGTTTACGATTGGTACAGTGGTTGCAGCTCTGGCACCTAACTTCCCAGTATTATTATCTGGGCGGTTAATTCAGGCGAGTGGAGCTGGAATTATGATGCCGCTTATGCAAACGGTTATGCTGATGATTTTTCCAATTGAAAAACGGGGGACGGTCATGGGAATGGCGGGGCTTGTTATTGCCTTTGGTCCAGCTATTGGTCCAACATTGTCAGGGTATCTTGTCGAAGAATATTCTTGGCGTGTGCCATTTATGGTGATTATTCCGATTGCAATCGCAGCACTTGTGTTTGGTGCATTTGCTCTTAAGAATGTGACAAAGCAAACCAATCCTAAGATTGATATTCTTTCTATTATTCTATCAACCTTTGGTTTTGGCGGACTGCTATATGGATTAAGCAGTGCGGGAAACGACGGTTGGGATAGTGCAAATGTATATGTGGCCGTAATCATCGGAGTCATCTCCTTGACGTCCTTTATATTAAGGCAGTTCAGGCTGGATAAACCGATTCTTGAATTTCGCGTATTTGGAAACAAAATTTATGCTTTAGCCGCTGTTATCAGTATGGTCGTGATGATGTCCATGCTTGGTGCGGAGCTTCTTATTCCTATATATATGCAGACCATGCGCGGATTCACCGCCTTTGAATCAGGATTACTGCTTCTTCCAGGGGCGATCGTTATGGGAGTCATGTCCCCGATTACCGGTAGAATCTTTGATAAGGTTGGGGCACGCTGGTTAGCTATTGTAGGCCTGAGTATCATTGCCGTAACTACTTTTGAATTATCGACTTTAACAGCGACTACGACTTATACGTTTATTCTGGTGATGTACGCTATTCGAATGATGGGGATCGCTATGGTCATGATGCCAGTATCTACAGCAGGATTGAACCAGTTGTCAACAGAATGGATTCCTCACGGTACTGCGATGAATAATACGCTGCGTACCATTGCAGGATCGATTGGTACAGCATTGCTGGTAACTGTTATGATGAACGCTTCCAAAGACTATGTACCTTCTTCTGGTGAAACCAGGCAACAGATTATGTCCAACGCCATGATCCATGGAATCAATGTTGCCTTCATGGTTGCTACCATTATTGCGATTCTAGGAATTGTGTTGTCCTTCTTTATTAAAGGGAAGCCAAAACCATCTCAAGACGAACGAGCAGCAAAAACAGAGGGGAATTTACAAACGAACTGATTGGGGCGCAGGTGGAATTCTTTAAGAAGGGATTGCACCTGCTTTCCTTTACATATTCATTTTAATATAGGTAAGGTGAAAAAACTGGGGACCGATAGCGGTATGGAGGTTATTGATCTCTCGAAGGTTTCACTGAAGGGAAAGAAGGCTCTGTCGAACCAGTTTGTAACGTGTCAGGGCTTGCCCACCTATATAAGCATGGCAAATCTACCATTTTTCTCAAAATAGGTTTAAGCAAGGGCTTTTTTGTCAAAAGTACCCCAAAAGGGTGATGAATAATGACTAGCGAACTTAAAGAAAAACAACGCTACCGAGACAGATTAAAAAAGCTGAATCCAGCTAAAGCTATAAAACGAAGCAGGAAGCATTTTTCGGAGAAAGAATATGGTGAAAAAATCCGAACGAATAGCAGCCGGATCGGATCGAAAATTGTGTACTATAGTCTCTTACTCTATTATGCATTTAAGAGTGAAAATACACCGAAGAAAGCTAAGCTCACAATAGCCGGTGCGCTTGGTTATTTAATCCTTCCGGTGGATTTAATTCCAGACTTTATTCCAGTCGTCGGATTCACGGATGATAGTGCTGTTATCGTGTATGCGGTCTATCAAGTGATTTCTCATATTGATGAGAATGTGAAAGAGCAGGCTCGTAATCGTGTGAGCAGTCTGTTTGGAGAGTCCGTACTGAATGATTTGGAAGACCCATCTAAAAATTCAGCGGAAGATCCGCATCAATAGTTGGAGGAAGATTATGAATCAAGTAAACATACGTGAAGTGGCTGAGGAAATTGAGTTGCAAACGGAAGATACGCGAGTCCTTGTTGATAAAATCGGTGGCAAGGTCTTTCAGGTAAGTGAGGAAGCGCTAGTTGACGTAGAAGATGGGGAGGACTTTTCTCATTTACTTGAATGGCAAAGGGAAGAACGCCATTTAGCGCAGCATATCTTAGAGAATGAGACTCGCTACATCCAATTGCCGGATTGTTCAGAAGTGAACGAGTATCAGATGATGGAAGCATTCATTAACTCTCTTGAGGACGAACAGATCCATAACGACTTACTGAGAGCCATCCGTGGAAAAGGAGCTTTTCGTAGATTTAAAGATCAAATTGTGACCTACGGGGTTCGTGATCAATGGTTTGAGTTCAAAGATGAGCAATACCGGTTGCTTGCCATCGAATGGTGCGAAGAAAACGACATTCCTTATAAAAAATAACGCTTTGTTAAATTTCCGTGTTGATTTTATGATAAAGCTCCCATTACTTGAAGACTCGATTTCGAGACTTTTGTGAGAGTTTGGTCCTGCGGGGGACGATTTCGCTTTTCGCGGGCATGTGCTGAGCTTCCTCGGGCTTAACAGCCCTGCGGGGTCTCACCGATCATGTTCATCCCGGTCTTACACTTTTTTAGTCTTACTTGAAAATCAGAACATAAACGACAAGAAGAGCTATCCAGCTCCAGCACCTAGCGGCTAGTGAGACTTCCCTCACTTCTGTACGATAAGGCAACATCGAATCGCTCCGCTCTTCGTGTTTTCTTTATCTCCGCCAACTCAGTCCAGTCCATACGCCGCTGACCGAGGTGCTTCCGCTTTTAACCTAGGAGTCTACATCGTCCCCCTCCGGACCTGGCCGAATGAGAGGCTCGAAATTACTCAAAAACGTATCAGCTTTACGAGGTGCGGTGGTAAGCCTTTAAAAGCAGATAATTTGGCTTAATCGCCTGGTATATAAGCATTCCACTCAGTTGATGGAAGCCAAGAACTTCTCTTCCCGAAGGGGCCGTTTCCCTTATTACGTGGGGCTGGTGGGAAATGGCGAGACTCCCATGGGAGAAGGAACTAGGTGAGATCCCGCCGGGAGTGAAACGAGCGAGGAAGCTCACCGTTCCCCCATAGGAAAGCGAGTTATTCCCCCACCAGCCCCTGACCTTATAACGTAACGGACCTTAGATATCTCGAAACTGAGTCTTCAACTAATCGGCCCTATTGCGTAATAAGACTCTTATAAATAATCAACAATAAACTTTAACAAAGCCAAAATTAAATAAAACTTTAAAAAACGCCTGTCCGGATTGACGGACAGGCGTTTTGAATTATGCTTTCGTTTTGTAGGATGTAATGTGGTCCTGCAATGAATCATCCTTGCCGAACAGGAAGTGTTTCTCCATATCCGGGGAGTACGTAGAGTTTACAGCTGTACGTCCTACGGTTTCTGCTACTTCACGAAGCATAGCGGGAGAAGCTCCGCAGCAGAGTCCCAGGTAGTTTACACCAATGCTGTGTGCTTCTTTAGCCCATTCTGCGAGCTCGTAGCGGTTGGTGTAAAGTGGATCAAGAGACGTCGGGAATGTCGTTTCTGTCGGCAGTGTACAAGCACAGCCGCCATCCGGCAGGTTGAAGAAGGTAGGGTGTTCTTCCGTCGTGCGGTAAGGAATCGGAAGGGCTCCTACGTATCCGTCCACCGTGTTACGGATTTTTTCCACATATGGCTGCATTGTAGCTGGCCCACGGAAGCAGTTCATGCCGACGACAAGAGCGCCTTTTTCTTTTAACAGACGGCAGGCTTCTTCTACCTCATAGCCGTCCCGGAGGATATTCTCGCCCATCAGGCCGAACGTGATCACAGCGGGGAGACCTTGTTTTTGGATTTCTTCAAGAGCAATGAGGGCCTCCTCATAGTAATAGAAGGTTTCACCGTTCACAAAGTCTACTCCTTCTTCCTTACACCAGCCGATCATCTCTGCAAACATGCTTCTTGTTTTTTCAATAGCTTCCGGGTCATCCGGGTTGAACAAGTTCGTGTTGGAAATATTTCCGGCTACGAGCGCTTCTTCTTCTGGATGTTCCTGGGCCACTTCTTTAGCTAGACGGATCGCCTGGCGGTTAAGCGGTTCTAATAACTCCTCTTTACCGATGATTCTCATTTTCTCGCGGTGACCGTTATAGGTAAAGGCTAAGACGACGTCGGAGCCTGCGAGCATGTAGTCACGATACGTTTGTTTTAGTGCCTGAGGGTTGTCGAGGGCGACTTCCGGTACAAAGGAGCCAGCCTGTAAATAGCCGCGACGCTCCAGTTCAAATAAATATCCTTCTCCACAAATAACGGGTCCATCCTGTAATCTCTGTTCTAATGATCGTTTCATTTCATTCAACAACCTTTCCATTCTGTAATCGAATTTATATTAGTTGAAAGCTAATGCCCTTTTTAAAGGGACACGCTGACTTTCTTTCTGGTACGGGCAACTGCCTGTAAAGCTTGTTCAATGTCTTCAATTAAATCACCAGGGTGTTCAAGTCCGACAGAGAGCCTGAGCAGACCATCGGTAATACCACGCTTCGTTCGTTCTTTTTCTGGCATAGCTGCATGGGACATAGTGGCTGGATAGGATAGAATCGATTCCACAGCCCCAAGGCTTACAGCAAAGACAGGGAGGCGAATCTGCTCCACAAATGCTTTGGCTGCTTCTTTATCCGCCAGCCGGAAAGAGAGCAAGGCCCCTGCTCCGGTAGATTGTCTCCGATGAATCGGATGACCGGCGTGGTGAGTGAGTCCCGGGTAGTAAACTTCTTCCACCAGGGAGTGTTCCTGCAGATGAGAGACAATTTTAAGTGCTGAGTCTGACGACTGCTTCAGCCGGGCTCCTAGTGTCTTGATCCCCTGAATAAGTTGATAAGAGTCTTGAGCGCCGAGAATGGAACCAAAGGAGTTCTGAATAAAAGCGAGTCTCTCTCCAAGTTCTTCATTTTTAGTTACGGCAAGACCTGCAATGATGTCACTGTGACCGGATAAAAACTTGGTGGCACTATGCAGAACGATATCGGCTCCAAGCTCAAGCGGGTTCTGATAAAGCGGCGTCATGAATGTATTATCCACGAAGGTTAAACAGCCATGGGCTTTAGCAAGCTTTGCTACTCCTTCAATATCTGTGATGTTTAAGCAAGGATTGGACGGTGTCTCTACATAGATAACTTTTGTATTGGATTGGATCGCCCGGCTGGTCTCGTTGAGATCGGTCATGTTAACGAATGTGTGATCGATGTTGTACTTGCCAAGCATTTCGGTGATCAACCGGAATGTCCCGCCATAGACATCTTTGGAAACGAGTACGTGGTCACCGGCGGAAAGCAGCATGAAAGCAGAAGAGATAGCTGCCATCCCAGATGAGAAAGCGAGTCCTCTTGCGCCGCCTTCCAAGTTAGCGATCGTCTCCTCAAGCACCTGTCTCGTTGGATTTCCGGATCTGCTGTAATCGTAAGGCCCCATCGTATCGAAGCTTTCCTGATGGAAGGTTGAGGATAAGTAGATTGGTACATTCACTGCACCCGTAGCCGGTTCGTGATGACTTCGATTATTCGCAGAGCCGTGGATGAAACGGGTTTCCAACTGATCGTTTTCTGGCCTCATTGTATTTCCTCCTTTTGAATAGCAGAGAGAGCGTGTTTCAAATCATCAATCAGATCGTCTTCATGTTCTGTTCCTACGGAGAAGCGAAGAAGCCGGTCGCAGATTCCGCGTTCTTCCCGTTCTTCTTTTGGAATATCCGCATGCGTCTGTGTTGCCGGGTACGTAATGAAGCTTTCGACTCCTCCCAGACTTTCGGCAAAAGAGATGACCGACAAATTCTCCAGAAAATCAGGGATGCTGGAAGGATCCTCCACACGGAATGAAATCATTCCTCCTTTTCCAGGGTAAAAGACTTCTCTTATGCCCGGGTCGTTGTTTAGAAACTCAACAATGGTCTTTGCATTCGCCTGCTGTTTATCGAAACGAAGCGGCAGGGTCTTTAATCCTCGGATTAACAGCCAACAGTCAAAAGGGGAGAGGACAGCACCTGATGAATTCTGGAAAAAGGCGAGTTTTTCACAAACCTCTTCTCCTTTCGCGACGACGACACCGGCTAATACATCGTTGTGCCCGCCAATATATTTGGTAGCGCTGTGGATCACGATATCTGCTCCTAAGTCCAGCGGCTGCTGAAGGTAAGGCGTTAAGAATGTGTTATCGACAATGAGCAGAAGGTTGTGCTTCTTAGCAATCTTTGAAACCTCTTCAATATCTACTTCCTGCAGCAGCGGATTGGTTGGCGTTTCAAGAAAGATGGCTTTCGTTTTCTCCGTAATGACACTCTCAACATCCGTGAAATCAGAATAGGTTGAATGAATTTGATAAGCATCAGCATAATGTTCGAGTAAACGGTACGTGCCGCCGTAGATATCTTCCGCAATGATCAATTCTTCATTTGCACGAAACAGGGAGAGGATCAACTGGATGGCTGCCATTCCTGAGCTGCAGGCGAAGGCTTGATCGCCGTTTTCAAGCTGGGCCATGCCTTCTTCGAGAAGGTGGCGTGTCGGGTTTTTGGTCCGGGTATAATCATATCCGGTGGATACTCCGAGTGATTTGTGCTGGTAAGCGGTAGATAAATAGATGGGCGGATTCACAGCCCCTGTCTTTTCATCACTGTTATTGCCTAGCTGGGCTAAAATTGTTTCAATCCTGTTCCGTGCCATGGTGATCATCTCCTTCGTAAAAAAATGGATATAAAAAAGGACCTCCTTGAAGAAGAAGGTCCTTTATGTATAAAGAGTCTCCTTATCTTCAAGGTATAACTACTACCTTCTGGATTTAGCACCGTGCCAATGGCTGGTTGCTGAGGTATCAAAGGGCCAGTCCCTACACCTCTCTGGATAAGTTTTATTATTATGTAATTTTTGGAAAAGCAACTGTTGAACACTTTACATGAAAGGTATGCTTAAATCAAGAATGATATTAAAAATTACTAAAAATTTCTTTCAAAAAATTAGGCGGTTATCATTTCGCTTGCGATTTACAATACAGGAAAATGATTAAAGAATCAATAGAGTTTTCAGAAAAAAATCATTTTTCTAAAACTACTAACTTAATCTGAGATCATTTAACCCCCCCAGTCACTTTAAACGACAGGGGGGATTGAACTTATGCATATTGCTGAAGCTGTTTATACATTCGTTCTCCTTCTTTGTTCAGGACGTTACCTTTCCCGTGACATTTCGAGCATTCCTTCACATAACTGGTTTCTTCGATGGCCATCTTCCAGGCTAGTGTTTCATTCGCATAATTTACACGCTGGTAATGGTCTACAATTAAATTGGCTTTTCCATCATCATATTCCTTATACTTTCCAGATCCGTGACAGAGAGGGCATACATTATATAGAGTACTCACCGATTGAGTCTGCATTACGCTCACTTCCTTATAGTTTATTAGTATAAATTATGATTGATTTTACGTAATATTCAGTCTATTTGCAAGGTAATTTTCTGTTTTTTCCAAATATAAAAAAGAAAAAAAGTCAGGAGATGCGCTAGTACAGGGGTTCAGATGATTTGTGAAGATATTGTGAACATGCATGGGAAAAGGGAGGGCACAGGGTTTAAAAGGGTGGAATAGTAAAAGAACCCCGAGTGTCGGGGTTCTTAAATTACGGTGTAGCTGATAATTCTGATTCTGTGACCCACTTATGATTGGTCACGTCTTCTCCGTTATCCGTGTCTGTATAATCCACCATATAAACCGTCGTTTCTTCGGAAAATTCCACTTGAGCTTTAGCGCCACTCATTCCATCACTATGGTCTGCATTCACGGTTACTTCTGAACCGGGTTTTACCCCTTTCTTAGGAGGATCTTTTAATTCTTCATAGATAACCCATTTATGATTCTGCACTTTTTCACCAGTGGTGGAGGATGTATAAGATAGGCTGTAAGCGGTGGTTTGATAGGCTCCAATTATCATTGCTTCTGCTCCGTTCATTCCAGGCATATGGTCAGCATTGATCTGGGCTTTACTCCCTGGAGGATAGGCTGGCTTTTCTGCTTCTCGTAAACCTTCAGGCACTTCAGCTGAACCAGAATGGTCCATGCCTTCATGTTCATTGTGGCTGGATTCTGAAGAAACACTTTCCGCATTTTTTGTTGAATCACTGTTCCCCTCACTGCAAGCTCCTAATAGTATAACTGATGCAAATATGAGACTCCCTAAAGCGAATGTTGAACGTTTCATATTTTTCCCCTTTCAAGAAAAAACGTTTAATAGATATAGATAGAATATACCCCGGGTGTGTATATGTAGTCAATCGCTTTATTCTATAAATTTACAAATGGATGTGGTAGCTATCCCTGTGTTTTACTTAGAGATAGCTGTAGCTAAAGAGGTGGATTGTTGAAGACTTTCTTTCGGAAGGCAGAACGCTCGATTGGCAGGTGAGTCCCCATCAAAAAAATCCACCGGGATAAGCAGCCCGGTGGATTTTATGCATAAATCTATTTATTTACCAATGAACATCTGAGTCCAGTAGTTTCCGTTTTCTACATAACCGACTCCAATATGAGTGAAGTCTGGATTCATAATGTTTTTACGGTGGCCTTCACTATTCATCCATCCTTCAACCACTTGTTCAGGAGAAGTCTGACCCATGGCAATATTTTCACCAGCGGTACGGTAATCAATACCATAGTCTTTCATCATATCAAACGGGGATCCGTACGTTGGGCTTGTATGAGAAAAGTAGTCATTTTTCTGCATATCAAGAGACTTGTCTCCCGCTACGCCACTTAACTCTGTATCAAGTGTAAGAGGTGCTAGTCCTTGTTTCGCACGTTCCTGATTAGTCAGTTCGACAACTTGACGTTCAAAAGCTGAGACTTCAGATTGGTCGGATTGATCCGCAGCATTTTCTTGAGGAGCGGCTTGTTCGGATGCCTGATCCTGTTTTTCCGGCTGAGCTTCAGGTGCTTGCTGCTTAGGTTCTGCCGTTTCTTCTTTTACTGGTTGTTCCTGAACGGGTTCAGTTGGCTGTTCATACTTTTGTTCCGGTGGAGCCTGAGTTTGGAATTGTTTTAGAAGAGACTGGATATCTACTTGCTGGAGACTTTGATTCTTTAAGGCCTCTTCATTTTGTTTAACCCAGTTCACAACACCTTCTACATGGATATTTCCTTGCTGGAATTTATAAAACTCGCTATCCCCTGAAGATGCGAGAGAAGTTGTTGGAGAAGCTAGTAATGATACTACGAGAGCTCCTGATAGAATTAGTGATTTTCCTTTCATGTTCGAATTCCTCCTTAGACGTTTTGTTTGGAACAACTTTATCCTATCATCCTGTTTTTGTAATAATTTTGGATCTATTTGGTAAACGAGAAAAGAGAGGAACACTGAAAACTCCTTAAGGGAAATTTTGTTTATGCGTCAGTAAATAAATCTCTAATTCTTGCGAAATTTATGTATTTTTATATTGCATAGTTAAATAAATCTTCTATTGGAATTTTTATCATCTTGTAGTATAAATTAGCGAAAATAGTAGGTTGACAGGGGTCTTAAATCCTTATTTTTTTTACAAATATGTCTGAGATGTTACAGCTCTTAAACTAATGAAATCTTAAGAATACCTGGCTGTATAAAAGGGAACGGAACAGGAGAAAGGATGAGGCAGATGAAATTAGAAGGAAAAATAGCACTAGTTACAGGCGGATCAAGAGGACTGGGTAAAGTCATCAGTAAACATCTTGCGGCTGAAGGAGCACGAGTGGTGGTGAACTACGGAAGAAGTCCGGATCCGGCCAATGAAACCGTGGAAGAAATAAGGGAAAAAGACGGGGAAGCCATCGCTGTGCAGGCTGATATAACCGTTGAGGACTCTGTGGACGAGCTAGTTCGTAAGGTTCAGGAATCATATGGTGAGAACATGGATATTGTGGTTAATAATGCTTCCGGTCCTCAGCCGGAGTACTCCCTTGAGGAAAATACATGGGAAACGTACATGGATCAGCTTCAGTTTTTTGTTAAAGCACCATTAATTCTAACAAAAGCAGTTATGCCAGGTATGAAGGAGAAGCAATACGGCCGTATTATTAATATTGGCAGTGAAGTTGTCCAGCTTGGAAACGCCAATTTCTCAAACTATGTAACAGCTAAATCAGCCATGATTGGCATGACCCGTTCCTGGGCAAATGAACTTGGACCGCACGGTATAAATGTGAACCTTGTCAATCCTGGTTTTATTCCAGTAGAGAGACACGGAGAAGTAGATCCGTCTACCCTGGAGAGTTACAGCAGCGAGCTGCCTCTTCGACGTATGGGGAAACCTGAAGACATCGCTAATTCAGTTGTTTTCTTGGCCTCTGACGATTCTCAATTTATTACTGGCCAATCCATCTCTGTTAATGGAGGCAACACATTTGGGGTTTAACTGAAGTTCAACTCTTTTCCGAGTAACCTTTTTCCAGACGAAACGTCTAATTCTATACAGGAGATCAAAATTCATGTACTGGAGGGCGTTCAATGATACATGGGAAGTTAAGGTTGCTGATGGTCGGAATCCTGCTCGGGGCTGGCAGTTACGGCTGCGAAAATAGACAGCCAATTGAGCCGCCTCAGGAGGAACCGGTAGAAAACATGGAAGAAGAGGTATTAGAGAATAAAGAATCTTCCACGAATCTACCAGGAGAAAATTCTCGAAAAAGTATGATAGCTAACGATGAGAAAATCATTGAAAAGCTGAAAGCTTCCGGTGAGCTTAAAGATAATGCCACTGCAGCTGAAATAGAGAAAGCTCTTCAGGACTACCTCCGAAGAAAAACTCAATCGAAAGAGAATAAGAATAAAAAAAGTGAACCAGAACTGCCCTAATGGCTACCCAGCCCCTTGGACAAGTATTGGTTCACTTTTTTTATTTTAACTGGTAGGGGGAGCACAGCGCCTATGGTTAAGTAGAATAGGGAAGTAGGAAGGACGTTCAGCTACTTAATTAATACTGGTTTATTAAATAGTCTTATCCGTTATCCCGTCATCGCAAAGCTGCGGCACTGCTGGGCACAGTGTAAACACATGCGTCCACATTGCTGTGATAATTCGTCGGAATGCTGTAGACAATGATTGCCGCAAATTTCACAAATATAGGCGCACAAGGCTGCCGTGGATGGGGCAAACATGCTGCAGCGAGCGATATACTTTGCAGTTAAGGTACAAATATCCGCGCAATCCCTAAGCAATCTCAGCTGTTCTTTCCGGCGAGTTGCTTGTTTCATTTGCAGCACACAGTGTTCCGTGTATTCACATAAAGCTTCACATTCTTGAACCGTGTTTAATACAGACATGGGCGACGATCCCTGGGTTTGCCCGCCGTAGTATGGTGTATTCGCGTGCATATACATAACCTCCAGAAGGTATAAATTTCATAACTTTTTTATCGTATGCAAGAGAAGGCGTCCATGTTTCTTATGGATCCATACATCCATAAGAAAAGCTCGGAGTAAAAAATACTCCGAGCTTATTTGGTGCTGCTACCATTTAAAATGCTCCTGATCCTCCGCCGCTGCCGCCGACACCGGCTCCACCTCCACCAGCATTTGCGCTGGCTGCAGCTGCGGCCGAGACAGTTTGCTCCGCCTCGCTGAAGTTTGATTGCAGGGAAGCAGCAAGAATAATAAAGAGCATCATATCGTTATGGGCAGTCGTTGTACCTGTGTCTGTACTGAAGGATGAACGGTTTCGAACCTCGGGCTCGTTTTCTACTTTTCTATGTCCAGTGCCAATCTCATAGAGAAAAAGGCGAAGTTGCTCATTATCTGTTAAAGAACCTGGGTCGCTGCCGGTGTGCAGCAGTTTTTTCCATTGAAGCTGAATCTTCTTCCCTTCAACCGTATGGGGATGATAAGCAAAGGCTGTTACAAGCACCAGGGATCCAAGAATGATATATAGGATCATCCAGGGAAACAGTTGATATATACCAAATAGAATGGCAAGCGTTCCAACAAGGGCGGTAAATCCTCTCCATTTGATCATGCTCTCATAAAGGTTATGAGTATCAACCTCCTGTTTGACAGCCTTTTTCCACAAGTTGAAATCTTTCTGGTACTGGCCGTGGTTGGACTTGTCAGCGGTGTACGTTTGGATATCCTCGAAATGGAATGTGCCGTTTCCGCCTACTTCATCAAACAGCCAGGAGAGCAGAATCACCTCGTGTTCATAGTCCGTATTCCGATGAATAATCAGGAATTCCTGATCTGATTTTTGCTTGACGTATCCTTTTCTGACAAGGTCAAGGATTGCAGCTGTGAGAGAACGGATCGTGAGGCGACGGTGGTTTTGGAAATACAGTGTGGCCGGCAGACTCATTTCTTCTTCAGGAATAAAGGAAAGTGAGTTCAGCTGGCGGTTCACTTCACGCTGGTTAGAACGGTACCGACGGACCGCATAGCCGGTAAGCAATAGTCCGGCAGCTACAAATAAACTCAGTGCATAAGGAGTGATACGATTTAACGTGTCTCTCCTTTGTTCTTTTGCATCGGCTTCAGCTGCCAACCTATCCTTTTCGGACAGAATTTCTCCGCTTATGTCTTTGTCCGAGATTGGTGCGACAGAAAACAGAGAAGAGGGATAAGCCACCCTTACCTTCATATTCTCTCCACTGGATATATAGCCCATATCAAACTGTACCACTCCTCCCTCCATAATAAGTTCGGTCCTATAAGCAGTCTGGTAGCCAAGTGCCAATACATCTTCTGTTTTGGATGGCGGATGGACGCTGACTGTGAAATTTTCATACGCGGACTCATTATTTTCGTCAAAGAAAGACCAGTAAAACTGAGCTCGATCACTATAAACTTCTACCCCATCTCCAATCAGATAGGTTAAGTCAACCGTAATGGTTTCATCCATACCGCTACGGTACATTTTATAAGTCTGATCTTCGCGATCCACTTTTAATTTCTGTTCATTCTCATATGCTTGCACATTTGTAATTCTGGTTCCTTCTTTTGCATATAAGGTGCGGGTTATGCCGTTAAACTCTCCGTCAAAAGCATACGTATGCTGTTCTTTTACTTTTACATCTCCATTTATCTGAAGCTTGGCCTCAATGATCGTCTGTGGAATAGAATACTCGATCGCAAGTGCCTGGTGAGGAAGCACAAGAAGAATAACTGCGGCAAATAGAATGGGGAGTAATTTTTTCATAATCATCCACCTTCTTTCCTCGTAGTAATACGTTGCTTCTAACGTATTGGTTTCATAAAAAATGTAAAAGGACAAGTTGATTTTTCTAACGGAAAGTAATATACTACATTACAACACTAATGCACCAATTCAGAGAGGAAGGGGAGCACGTGATCCTTAACACCGACGGAACGATGCCGATCTACTTACAGATAGCTGCTTGGATTGAAAATGAAATCCTGAACGGCGGTCTGGCGGCGGATGAGAAAGTATATTCTCAATATAAGCTTGCGGATATGTATAACATTAATCCGGCGACAGCCGCCAAAGGGCTCACGAAGCTTGCAGAAGAAGGAATTCTGTACGACAGGCGAGGAATTGGAAAGTTCGTCTCTTCTGAAGCGATAAAAATCATCAAAGATAAACGGAAAAATCATACACTTAAAAGTATGGTGGAGGACCTTGTTCAAGAGGCTGAACGGCTCGATATGTCAGAAGAAGAACTTATTTCACTGATAAAGGAAACGAAAAATAGAAACAAAGGGGGAGAAGAATGAACATCATTGAATGCAGGCAGTTAACGAAAGCTTATCGAGGTTTCAAGGCTCTCGATCAGTTTTCCTGCACAATTGAAGAGAATAAGCTTGTTGGACTGGTCGGAAGAAATGGTGCGGGGAAGACCACACTTATGAAGGTGTTAAGCGGCATGCTAAAGGAAACATCCGGAGAAGTGAAGGTGTTTTCTCACCGCCCGTTTAATAGTCTGCTCGTATCTGCTAATTCTATCTTTATTGATGACCAAATGAATTTTCCAACCGCCCTTTCCCTGGCAGAAATTCTCGAGGAATCCTCCAAGTTTTACGAGCATTGGAATGAGGAGCTGGCCTGGCATTTATTTGATTACTTCGGGTTTCATAAAAAGGAGTACCATAAAAATCTATCAAAAGGGAAAGAGAGTACCTTCAATATGATTGTCGGACTTGCGGCCCGCTGTCCGCTTACAATTTTCGATGAACCTACTACAGGTATGGATGCGGCCGTTCGCAAGGATTTTTATCGGATTCTGCTGAAAGATTATCTCGCTTATCCACGTACCATTCTTTTATCCACCCATCATTTAGAAGAAGTGGAGGATCAGTTGGAAGAGGTACTGCTGCTGAACCGGGGGAGGGAAGTACTTCATATGTCGATCGAAGAATTGAGAGAGTTTGCAATAGGATTAAAAGGAAAGCGTGAGGTGCTCGCACCGTATCTAGCTGACCGCCAGCCCATATATACAGAAGCTTTTGGTATGGATGAAGAGTATATCGTTACCAGGAATAACCTATCCCAGAAAGAGAAACAGGATATGAAGCGTGAAGGAATTCAATTTTCAGGGGTTTCTGCAAGCGACCTATGTATCTACTTAACTTCTTCGGGATCTCACAAAGGAGGGACTTTAGATGACATCCTTAACTGAAGTACGTACCAGTGAAATTATTGTTAAACAATATCAATATAAGCTGAAAGCCTATATGGGGGTTCTCACCTCTCTTGTCACTGTACAATTGCTAGGGCTGCTGTTTTCCTTAAATGGAGTCGGGTCACGGGGGACAGGAACTTTTGGTATTAACCTCGATATTAACTATTATTCCGCGGACATGATTATCATTTTTACTTTCTTCTGGGGATTTATGAGCGCTCTTCTTATGACCACAAAAGCTTATCGAGAAGATGATTTTGCTTTTATAACCAACCGCTTCAGCAGCAACATGTCTTCCGTTGCTTTTATCGCTACTGTAAGTGTTATTGGCGGCCTGACTGCAATTATGGCCGGTTTCTTACTTAAAGTAGTGGTCTATTTCATTTTAGGAAACAAAGAGATTATAGGAACAGGGCTCGCATCCGGACCTTTAATGTTTACGGAGGGTCTTTTGGCTATGATTCTACTCGTTTTCCTGTTCAGTTCTCTTGGCTATTTAGCCGGAATCATCGTTCAGGTTCACCGTGTGTTTGTGGTTTTACTTCCTGTCCTATTTTTTGGATGTCTGCAGTATTTATCCAGCACAGAAAACTGGAACCTTCCTGCGTTCATGTATGAATTCTATTTTCAAGAATCTTTTTTTCTACTATTTGCAGCTAAAGTAGTGGCAAGTGCAGCTCTTGTCTTTACCATTGCTCTCTGGATATCCGATCAACTGGAGGTGAAGAAATGACGACTGCTATGTTTATTGGATTCCTTCCGATTATTTTTATTGGGGTTTTAATCTGGCTGGTTTCGCAAATGAAACGAAAGAAAGCCGGGACTCGTCCCTATTATTTGCCTTCTAAAACTCCAGTGTGGGTGTTTGGGGGCTATGCGTGTCTCCTGCTCGTTAGCTTTATTCTCTACTTTTTTATCCCTGATCAGAGTGCAAGCTCGGGGAACGGAGAGGGAACGGTTATAGAAGAAGGACGGCAGCTTTACCAAAAAGCTATAGCCGGTGAAATAGTTGATATGGATAAGAAATACTTACGAGAAGAGTGGAGCTTTGACTATGATCAAGATCGGTTGGAAATTAGCGATGATATAGAAGTACCAAGCGCTCTCACAATTGTAATTGACCAAACAAACGATAGTGAGAAAGTTAAAGCTGCTTTCTATTCGACTCCTGCTTCACTTCAGGGACTCGAACTGAATCATGAAATTCCACTGAAACTTGGGATTGCAGATCAACGACTGAATCTTATGCTGACTGAAACAACGGATAGGACGTTCACTATGTTCAGCCCGTCGTTTCCATTTACGCAGTTTACAGAGGAAAAGGATGGGATGATGGAAGCTGATATGGAATGGGGAACCTACATCCTCTACGTAAGCGTTCCTTCATCGATTTCTGTATCTTCCGATTACTATTCTGTTGAATATGTAGAGCAATAAAGCCCCGGATTATCGGGGCTTTTTGTTATATAGGCTTTGTTAAACGGAAAAAGCCTTATTAAGTTATAGGGCCGGTTTGTTGAAGGCTCAGTTTCGAGATATTGTGTGGAGAAAGGGGCTCCAGGGAACGGCTCGCTTTCCGGCCCTGCACGACGCAGGGTCGTTCGACGTTGCCACAGGACGTGGCGATCTTAGTCGAACTTCTTATATGTGCTGAGCTTCCTCGGGCTTAACAGCCCTGCGGGATCTCACCGATCATGTTCATCTCGTTCTTATCTTTTTTTAGTCTTAATCAAATATTAGAACATAAACGACAAGGAGAGCTATCCAGCTCCAGCACCTAGCGGCTAGTGAGACTTCCCTCACTTCTGTACGATAAGGCAACATCGAATCGCTCCGCTCTTCGTGTTTTCTTTATCTCCGCCAGCTCAGTCCAGTCCATACGCCGCTGACCGAGGTGCTTCCGCTTCTAATCTAGGAGTCTTCACCGTTCCCTTCCGCCCCTTTACGATTATGGGGAGCACGAACCTTTACGTAATGGCCTTCATATGAGGAAGAATAACCTATATGATTAACGCTAAATACGGAGTCTATCAAAGGTATAAGCGGCGCTATAGAAGCGTTTAAGACGATTAAAGCTTCCTGCTTTTTCTACTGCCAGGGTCCGTTCATGTGAAATGGCTGGGGTGGCGGAGGAAACGACGAGACTCCCGCGGGAGAAGGAGCTAGGCGAGACCCCGCAGGGAGTGAAACGAGCGAGGAGACTTGCCAGTTCCCCCGCAGGAAAGCGAGCTGTTTCCGCAGCCATCCCTTCTCTATATTAAGTAACGGACCCGATTTATCTCGAAATCAAGTCTTCAACAAACGGGAGCTTAACTATAATATATTCGCTGGTCTTTTATAGAATCATTATTTAAAACGAAGCAGGTCTCCTTTTATTATATGATCGGACAATTTAAGCTTTTCCCGTGCCTTCTCCCGGCCTTCTTTACAATGGGAGCCATTTACCGGCTGGCTGGTGTCTGTTTTGTAACAAATGCCGTCTTGAAAGAGATAGGAAGGCGTTACAAAATCGCCATCACGGAAAGCTACAAATTCTTCTTTGTCCTCAGCCAGGAGATTCTCGCTAAAACTCATGTAATTCTCAGTTTCTTTGCCTAGTAGATGAAAAACAGTGGAGCGGATGTCAATTTGCCCACCTAACGTATCAAACGTTTTCCCTTCCATTCCTGGAATATGAATAAGCAGCGGGACGCGCTGGTTCGTTGTATGAGAAAGTGCCGTATCAGGCTGGTCGAGAAGCTCATGTACCCCGTCTTCATATTCTTTAGAGATACCGTAATGGTCCCCGAACAGCACAAACATTGTATCCTCATACATCCCTTCTTCTTTTAACGACTGAAACAGTTGACGAATCGCTTCATCCAAGTACCGGACCGTAGTTAAGTAGCGGTTGACCACCGGTTCCGAGGTTTCCGCAAGAGGAAGGCTGCGGTCTTTTTTATCCAATAAAAACGGAAAGTGATTTGTAAGGGTAATAAACTTCGCCATATAAGGCTCGTTTAACTGCTTCATATACGGGATTGATTGGCTGAAAAAGGATTTATCCTCTATTCCATAATTAATTCGGTTTTCTTTGTTAATCTCATAATCTTGTTTGGATATAAACTGGTCATATCCAAGGGACTCATACATTTGTTCCCGATTCCAAAACGTTCTTACGTTTCCGTGAAAAACGGTCGTCTGATAGTCTTCCAAAAGTTCTGGCAGCCCGTTGAACGTGTTATGGGGCCTGCGTACGAATACAGACCCACCGTCGAGCGGATACAATCCAGTATCCACCATGAACTCTGCGTCCGAGCTTTTGCCTTGAGAAGCCTGATCGTACAGGTTGGAGAAGTAAAGACTTTCCTTTTTCAATTGATTTAAAAATGGCGTCACCGGTTCGCCTTTTACTTCTGCACCAATGACGAAGTTTTGGACGGATTCCAGTGTAATGAAAACCACATTCTTTCCTTTTGCCTGACCGAACCACTTTGTCTTTACAGGATCTTTCTCTGCCACATATTTCTCTACAGGTGCAGCGGCGGATTGGTCTGCCATAGTTTTCTGGAGTGGTGCTGTTATGCTGTAGGCAATATCAAACCATTGATATGCATAGATGCTGATGGAAGTCACGACTTTATCACGGTTATAGTTTTCCTGGAAAAGGTGGGGAGAATGCCACCACGCAGCTGCCAGAATCACAAGTGAAATGCCCACTGCACTTCCTGCGTATTGCTTTTTTTCTCTGGGCGAAATTGTGAAGGATCCTCTCTTAATCAGCCACCAGCCAATTACCACTAAATCAATAAGGAATAACAAGTCCCATGGAGAAAGAAGCGTCCACGTACTTTGACTCAATCCTCCTACGTTTCCTACCTGAAGGAGAATAGGAAGAGTGAGAAAATCTTCATAAAAACGATAATAAATTAAATGAGCATAAAGAAAGAAGGTCGTTAAAAACATTAGAATAATTAATGCCCATGGTTGCAGGTGTTTAAAAAAGAAAAACGAGAACCCGAACCAGAGCAGCAGAGGTCCGAGCGAGCTGAAAATTAACAATAAGTGGTCGGTCACTCCGGGAGGTGACATTTGAAAAGAAACATACATAACGGCTGTGGTTTTCAGCCAGTAAAATAAAGCAATCCAGGAAACTTTTTTCACGACTGGTTCACCTTCGATAAGGTTTCAGAGCTCAAGACACGGTTGATAACTTCCCCGAGCCGAAGGAGATGGTTTGAATCTACATCACCCATAAGCGCAATCTGCACCCAGTTTCGTCTAGCCAAATAGCTGCTTTCATAGTTTATGAAAATCCCGTTTTTCTTTAATCTTTCTCCAAAACCCTTCTGGGAAATGTGATCCGGCAGGGCAATCGTAACAATCCCGTTTGAGTAGCTGTGATCACCAAGAACCTTCAACCCCTGGTTACCCAGCACATTTCTAAGTTCCATCATAAAAGCCCCAAGAGGCCGTTCATCAATGGAAGACAGAGATACCTCAAGAGCATGAACGAGGTTGGTAGAGTGTGTGTACGGGATGCTCTGATTAGAGTCATATACTCCAAGATCCAGGTATTTCGGAATATCAGGATCAGGTACCGGTACATAATTGTGAAAGATGATCGCTAGTCCAGGATAAGAGGCAAGCGCTTTACCGCTCACACTGGAGGCGATATGAACACCGGAAAGATCAAGCGGATCGGCACCGAGGGAACTGCAGGCATCCAGACAGAGTTTTACATTTTCAGAGTCTGCTATTTTTTTGAGTTCTTCGACGTCAAACAAATACCCGGTCGAAGTTTCGCAATGGACACACCATATCCATCCAATAGAAGGGTGTTCTTTCAGAAAGTCACGTACACGGTTTAAATTGATCGGTTCGTTCCAAGCTTTCTGCATTCTGTAAAAATCAAGCCCGGTCCGGTGGGCATGATCCATCAGCCGGTCACCGAATTCACCATTTGAGAGAATAAGACCTGTCCGGCCTAACTGTTTAATTTGCTGGGCGACCACGTCATTAGCAAGTGTTCCGGTTCCAACTAAGACCGAGGCGTATTTAGCCTTTGTGCGCTCCGTAAGCGAGTTGCGAACGGTATTCATTTGGTTGATAAAAGAGTCAGATCGATGAGACAGAGGAGAAGCTGCCAAGGCCTCTTTCACTTCATTTGTTACGGCTACAGGGCCGGATAAAAACGATATCGGTTCATATCGGGCCAAGATCCGGTGGAAGGCTTGAGTAGCCTTGACGAAGCGGTCCTTGGTCAGTTTCATCGGCTGAAACTTAGCCCCTTCCTGACCTGTCATGGGGCCAAAAGGTTCAAACCCTAGCTTCCGATACAGCCCCCATTCACGCTCCGTCCCTGAGATTAGTGCTGCATTATAATTTTCCTGAAGACAGTATCGAATCAATTGGTCAATTAGTCCAAAGAAAACCGAACCCTTTCGGTAATCCGGATGGATTGAAAGCAGACGAATTTCACAGGGAGAATCGATCTCATGTAAGTAGCTGTCAAGGTTAGGGAGTTTCTGATCAAGAGAAAACGGTCGCGTTGCACGGACAGCAATCATGCCGATAATTCTTTCGCTTTCTTTAGCGATGATATATGTATTTTCAGTGTGAAAACGATCCACCAGCTTGCGGGTATCGTTTTTTTTGTGCTGGGGGATTTCTTCTACAAATGTCTGATAGTTTAATTCATGTATTTGCCGATATTCTTCTTCCGAGTCAGCGTTTTTATAGTGAATAGACTGTTTTGTCATATCTGTTCCTCCTTTGTCAACAAACGGGGATGTATGGGAAAGGTGTGGGCAATAACGACCAGGAGATATCCAATCCCCAGGCATAGTCCAACCCCTAGGCTTTCCTGCCAGAGGGTTAAAAGAGGGGGGATTCCCATCGCAATCATCATTACTTTCGAAAAAGGTAAAGGTGAGACGTTTGCAATAAAGGCAATGAGACCGAATAGGAGCAGACCGATAGGTTCGAGCATGAGGAGGGCTGCCAGATAAACGACTACACCCTTGCCTCCTCTTCCTTTAAGGAAAAGCGGCCATATATGTCCTGCAATCAAAGCGATTGCTGAGAAACCTATGATGGTTGGAGCTACCGATAAGTAGAGGAGCAGGCTTAAAGCCAGGATTGCTTTTAGTGCATCGATAACCACGGTCATTACAAAAGCCGGCTTCCCCAAAATTCGACCTGCGTTTTTAGCCCCGCCCGTACCACTTCCAAGTGTACGGATATCCCCGCCTTTTCGCCATTTGGTCACCAAATAAGCTCCGTTTATATTCGCAATCAAATAGCAAATTACAATCCACACGTTACAACACCTTCCTATCTGATCATATTCTACCATTTTGAAGTTTCTGGTAAAGGGAGAAGGTGACGAAAATCCTCAGAATTTCTTCTTTTTTAGAAATTGCCGTTCTAAATCTTAATATAGCTTGTTAAAGATAAGCTCCCGTTTATTGAAGACTCAGTTTCGAGATGAATTTGGGTCCGTTACTTTAATTGGAAGAGGGCTGGTGGGGAAATAGCTCGTCTTGTTCTATCACCCAGACACTCGAGACATAAGCCATTCATCAACGGACGGAAAGACCACCGCCCTTTTGATGCTCGGCTTATGCTGGTCGTGTCTTTCGGGGTGATGCCACATTTGAACACTTTCCTATGGGGGAACGTTGAGCTTCCTCGCTCGTTTCACTCCCTGTGGGATCTCACCTAGTCCCTTCTCCCATGGGAGTCTCGCGATTTCCCCACCAACCCAACGATAGGAAGAAAAATGGACCTTTTGAAAAAGAGGAATTGTTCATAACTCATTTGCAGTAAACGCCTTTATATCAACGTTTTCCACTGTAAGGAAGGAGAAAGTAGGAAATAGTTCCCTGATATCATGATAACGAAGCAGGTAAGATTCAGAGTGATTTCGAGTTTCTGATCTGGCAAGGTCCGGAGGGGGACGATGAAGACTCCTGTGGGATGAACATGATCGGTAAGATCCCGGAAGGCGAAGCCTGAGGAAGCTTACCACATATAGGAAGTTCGACTAAGACCGCCACGTCCTGTGGCAACGTCGAACGACCCTGCGTCGTGCAGGGCCGGAAAGCGGAATCGTCCCCCGCAGGACCTTCACTCTAACCTAATATCTCGAAATCGAGTCTTACAGTAACCGGCCCTTTAGTTTAATAAGCTGTGAGAAAGGTGGTGAATTTGTTACCTATTATGTACCCCGGCTTTCTTTTGAGTAACCTACTGTGTGTCCACCATGGAGGTAGTTCAAAAGTGGTGGAGTGCCATTAAGATTATGAGAAGCAGAGATATTGCAGTGAATCTTTTCTCTTTTTTCACACATGTAGGCACAGGCACATATGATTGCCATAGAGGTGGTGAAGAATGAAGGAAAGAATGAACAATATAGAACACGATCCGCTCACGGTTGAAAAAGAAGAATGGAAAAGGCGGCAGCTGAAAAGCAGGTTAAAGCAGTTACTTACCATATCGTCCCCGATATTCATCCTGATTCTATGGGAATTTTTATCACGAACCGGCTTGGTAGATGCACGATTTTTCCCGCCTCCTACAGAAATCGTAGGCACGTTTATTACGATGGGGACAAGTGGTGAACTATTTGAACATATAGGCATATCGCTGTTTCGCATAATGGCAGGTTTTTTACTTGGCGTAATACCGGCTATCATTCTAGGACTGCTGATGGGGTTGTATTCTCCACTTAGACACTTTTTCTCCCCGTTAATTATGGCCCTGATGCCCATTCCAACGCTTGCCTTATTACCCATTATTTTAATTTTGTTCGGCATAGGAGAAGTATCAAAAATTGTTACCATCGCTGGAAGTGTATTTTTTCCGGTTATTATCAATACCGTAGCTGGGGTCATTACCATTGATCGTATTTATTTAGATGTAGCCCGGAACTATGGAGCAAATTCCCGCCAGTTCTTTTTTAAAATTGCCCTTCCCGGAGCTCTGCCTGTCATGATTGAAGGAATTCAGATGGGGCAGGCCATTGCCCTGCTTACGATTGTAGCTGCTGAAATGATGGGGGCAAATTCAGGGATTGGATATTTAATCTGGACGTCTTACAACGCTTTTCTATTAAAAGAAATGTATGTCGGGCTGGTTCTGATTTCATTCTTTGGCTACTTGTTCTCCTTAATCCTGAGAGGATTCCAAAATAAACTACTGCCATGGAGATAAATGAAGGAGGAGGTCTATGAATACCCCCGCAAAGATTTCAATTCGAGATTTAACGAAGGTATTTTATAAAAAAGGTTCTAGTGTTACTGCTTTAAAAGGGGTGAATCTGGATATCGAAGACGGGGAATTTGTCTGTCTTCTTGGTCCAAGTGGCTGTGGGAAAACGACCCTGCTCAGGATCCTCGCAGGACTGGAAACTCCAAGCACTGGGGAGTTTATCATTTCCCGGGAAAAAGAGGAGCGCCCGCTTCAGTCTATGGTTTTTCAGGAACGGGGCGTAATCCCCTGGCTGACTGTTAGAGAAAATGTAGCATTCGGTTTGAAAATGAGACATTTACCCAAAGCCTACGTGAAGGAGCGGACGGATTACTACTTAGAGAAAGTAGGGCTTGAGCAATTTTCTACTCTTTATCCAAAGGAACTTTCCGGTGGGATGAAGCAGCGGGTCAGTATTGCACGGGCGTTTGCTAATGATCCGGAAATTCTGCTGATGGATGAACCGTTCGCTGCCTTAGATGAACAAAACAAATTCATTTTGCAGGAAGAGCTTTTAAGTATTTGGAGTGAAACCAAAAAGACGGTCTTATTTATTACCCATAGCATTGACGAAGCTTTATTATTGAGCGATCGTATTGTGCTTATGAGTTCACAGCCCGGTACACTTGTGACGGAAAAAAGGATCGACATGCCGCGGCCTCGTACAATGGAAGAGGTGCGGGCAAACGCTGATCTTGCCTCAAGTTTTGTGGAAATCTGGACGCACCTTCAGGATGAAGTTCAAGGATCAAGAATGTAGGGAAGGGGAAACATCATGAAAAAGTTGGGCCTATTACTTATTCCAATTATGGTTTTTGTGTTATTGATCAGCGGGTGTGGTTCTGACACCACTCCAGAAAAACAGGAAGGCATTCCTGAAACTTCCGGTGACAATCCTTCTGGGGATATGGCTCCACTCGATAAGAAAGCCACGGTTATTATTGCGGAAGATGGAGCAGCGTCTGGGGCAGGGTTTTATATTGCTAAGGAAAAAGGTTACTTCGATGATTACAATATTGATGTAAAGTTCACCCAATTTGCGAACAGTGATGATATGCTGCCAGCTCTTGCTGCTGGTGAAATCGATATCGCAGGAGGCGTTTCCACAGCATCCTTTTTCAATGCGATCGCACAGGGGATTGATGTGAAGATTATTGCGGATAAAGGACACTACATCAAAGGAGATTCATATTTCTCGTTTGTGGTTCGGAAAGACTTAAAGGATGAAATCAAAACCTACAAGGATCTAAAAGGGAAAAGAGTAGCTGTTTCCTCTCAAAATGCTGTAGATGATTACATCTATCAATCTATGCTGAAGCATGCCGGTTTAAAAGAAAGTAATATAGAGTTCGTACTAATGTCTGACTTTGGAAATATGCTTGCCGCTATGGGGAATGGCTCTATTGACGCAGCGCTTCAAATTGAACCGCTGATTACGCAGGGAATTGAAAAGGGTCTCCATAAACGACTGGGGGATGCTACAGACTTTGCTCCGAACGCCCAGATTGCAATGGTGCTTGGTTCTCCAAAGTTTATCGAGCAGGAAACCGATGTTTCCCTTCGTTTTATGGCCGCTTATTTAAAAGGTGTGCGTGATTACAACGATGCCTTTATTAAAGGAGAAGGCAAAGAGGAAGTCATTAATATCATGACCAAACATACGGCATTGAAAGACCCTGATCTGTGGGAAAAAGTAGCTATTACCGGACTTGATCCTAATGGCCGGATGTTTACAGAGGATATTAAGAAACAGTATGAAATGTATAAAGAGAATGGCGCCATACGCGGCGAGTTCGATTTTGAAACCTCAATAGATACATCTATGACTGAAAAAGCGGTCGAAGTGCTTGGAGAATATAAGTAAATAGCTGAAATGAGAGGAGATCTCCTCTCATTTTTTGCTTTATAAGATAAGACATCCTTTATCGATTCCCTTATAATGGATCATACAGAGAGGTAGAAAGGAGAGAATCTAATGACGTTACAAAAGCTGACCGATTTTAAAGCATTCACTGATCTTTGCGGCCGCTGTTATCCAGGAATGAAGCTCGATTCCGAGGAGGCGAAAGAAAATCATAGCAAACGGCAGAAGAAGTTGGACAAAGAAGCCAATGTCCAGCATTTTGGTCTTTATCAAAATAACCGGTTAGTCGGAGGGTATGTCCAATATGATCATACCTTGAACCTCTATTCCCGGAAAATGGATGCCCGCGGCGTAGGTATGGTAGCTGTGGACCTGCCTTATAAAAAGCAAGGATTCGCCAAGCAAATTATTCAAGCCTTTATTAAAGATGCCCGTAACCAGGGCATACCGCTCGTGCAGCTCTATCCTTTCCAGCCTTCTTTTTATAGAAAGATGGGCTTTGGACTAGGACCATTTTTACATACATTTCATTTCCATCCTTCACAGCTTCCTGTTTTTCCGAAAAGTTCATCCGTTACTATGCTTGATCCAGCTGATAAGTATGAGATGACCTCTTGCTATCACCTGTGGGCTGAGCAAACGCATGGATCATGTGAGAAGCCATTGTACGAATTTAGATCATTGGAAACGGATGGTTATCATGTGGTTGGTTTGAAAAAAGAAGGGAAATTAGACGGGTACATGGTTTTCCAGTTCAAGCAGGCTCCAGGGGGCCACATGCTTCTGAATGATTTACATATTGTTGAATTTATCGCATGTACAACCGAAGCCTATCAATCGCTGCTTCAATTCTTGCATAATCAGAAGGATCAGGTGCGCTCCGTTTATTTCCCTACCTTCAACCAGCAATTCTCTTATATGCTGGAAAACCCTTGTCATACAGATGACGCACTTATCTTCAGGATCTATCATAAAATAAGTGAGCAGGGGCAAGGGCTGATGTACCGGATTGTGAATGTCCCATTATTCTTGGAAAATCTTAGCCACCATTCTTTTGGAAAGGAATCTATTCGAATCGGATGGAAGATATCCGATAGCTTTATGGACGAACAGCTTTCCTATGTATGGGAATTTACGGAGGGGGTTCCGAGGGCAACGGATCAGCTGGCTGACGTAGAGATACACCTTGGAATAGCTGAATTTTCATCACTTATGATGGGATGTGTAACCTTGGACAATCTTCTGCTGGCAGGTTATGCAGAAGCGGAACCAGGAGAGTGCCTTGATCAGGCTGTTACGCTATTTCAAAACCCTAAACCACCAGAAAGCTGGAGTTTCTTTTAGATGAACGAATGGACTCCCTTTTCTGTGGATACATGCGGGAAGGGAAAGCGGGGTCTGCCCGTCAATCCGGTTAATTATTCGAATTCAGGGAAAAATCAGGATAGAATGATTTCTGTCATGGAGGTGCTTCAATGGATAAGAAAGCAGGAAAAACTTTATTCGAATGGGTGGAGAGTCTTCCCTTATTAGATAAAGTTATGAAATGTGAGCCCGTGTTTTGGATCAATACATCTGCCTTGGAGATGGATAAGGTACCTGAGTTTGCGGTAACTAAAGATGACATCTATGAAGCGGAACAACTGTGGAAACGGTTTGCCCCTTTTCTTAAGAAGGCGTTTGCAGGAACGAAAGATGGGGCAATTGAGTCGCCTGTAATACCAATAAAAGAAATGAAAAAAGACCTGAGCGCCTATTATGGTCAGCCATTTGAAGGAGAGTATTATTTAAAATGTGACCATGATCTTCCTATATCGGGATCTATTAAAGCACGTGGCGGGGTGTTTGAAGTCCTGAGCTATGCAGAGAAGCTGGCGCTTGAAAATAATATGGTCTCAAAGGAAGATAACTATGAAGTGTTTCTTGATCCTTCTTTCAAAAAGTTCTTCAGTCAGTACACGATCGGAGTGGGATCGACAGGGAATCTTGCGCTGAGTATCGGCACCATTAGTGCTAAACTCGGATTTACGGTAGAGGTGCACATGTCGGCTGATGCAAAGCAGTGGAAGAAGGATCTGCTCCGGGAAAAAGGGGCCAAAGTTTACGAGTATAAAGGAGACTTCAGTGAAGCCATTACGCAAGGGCGTTCGATTACGATGGACGATCCTCTTGGCTATTTTGTAGATGATGAGGACTCAAAGGCCTTATTCCTGGGATATAGTGTAGCTGCCCTTGAATTAAAAAGACAGTTGGATGAAGAGGGGATTATGGTAGATAAGGATCATCCGCTGTTCGTTTATCTTCCGTGCGGCGTAGGAGGATCTCCGGGAGGGATTACATTTGGTTTGAAGAAAGTGTTCGGGGATGATGTCCACTGCCTGTTCGTAGAACCTACGCATTCTCCGTCCGTACTGCTCGGGGTAATGACTGGAGAACACGAAAAAGTGTCCGTTCAGGATTTTGGTCTTGATAATCTTACAGAGGCAGATGGGCTGGCGGTTGGACGTCCTTCCAGGTTTGCGACAGAAATCAGTCAGTATTTGGTTAGCGGTTTTTATACTATGGAAGATGATGAAATGTACCGTCTGCTTGCATTGCTGGCTGATTCAGAAAACGTGTACGTAGAACCATCCGCAGCTTCGGGACTTTCCGGACCGTTAAGACTTAAAGAGTCGGGCATGCTCGAAGAAAAAGGTTGGCAGGACAAAATGGGCCGTTCGGTTCATTTAACCTGGTCCACCGGCGGTTCCCTGGTGCCGGAACAGGATAGAGAAAGATATTATCAAAAAGGAAAATCACTGCTCACACCCATAACCGAATCCTGATTAAAAGGAATAAATATCCACCTCAGGTCATCCAAAATATGGATGACCTGAGGTGGTATTTTTTTACATGTTCATAGGAGTGACTCGGCGCCGTCGATGAACACCTCGGTCCCTGTAATGTGGGAAGAAGCATCAGACAGCAGGAAGTGTACCAGATCGGCCACTTGTTCAGGTGATCCTACTTCTTCATTCAGTGGTGAGCCTTCTACTTCTTTTTTTACTGGTATATCAATTTTTTCAAGCTCCTGCTCATCGGGACGCGTGTTTTCACCAATATTGGTATCGATGAAACCAGGGCACATAATGTTAACGCGAATTCCCTGGGAAGCAAGCTCCACAGCAGCCATCTTGCCGAAGGCCATAATCCCGGCCTTAGAAGAACTGTACGCAGAAAAACCTTTATTCGTAAAGGTACGGTTACCATTAATAGAACTGGTAAGTACCACACTTCCTCCTTTTTCCTTCATGTGGGGGATGGCATATTTCAGAGTCAGGAAAGACCCCTTTAAATTGTTTTCAATGGTATGGTCCCATTCTTCTGGAGGCATGTCTTCGATAGGCATAACTTTACCGTTGACTCCGGCATTGGCGAATACCCCATCAATTCGGCCCCAGTGTTCTTGGACCATATCTATACTTTTTTTCACCTCTTCCGGAGAAGACAAATCAGTGGTCAGGGACAGCGTGCGATTGGCTCTGACTTGAAGCTGCTGTTCAGCTTCTTTTAATCGATCTTCATTAATATCTAATAGGGCTACATTTGCCTGTTCATTTACAAGTCTGCGAGCAGCCGCATATCCCATACCGGAAGCAGCGCCTGTAACGATGAATACTTTATCCTGTACAGTTGTCAAACCTTCCACCTCTTTCTATTGTCATACTTCTCTTTATCCAGAAAACCTCTATAAAAAACCTGTTCATTCCTTAAAATTCCATAAAATGGATGACCTGAGGTGACAATAAATGGGATTATTTAAGGGGGGTGGTGTCGATTTCTACCTTGGCTTCCAAATCTATGATAGAATTTGTTAATATATGAGAATATTCTTGCAATACTAACAAATTTGGATGGGAGGCATCATAATGCAGGAACAATCCGGAATAAAAAATTTCTGGAACTGGATGTGGCAGTTGCATGATCAAGCCAAAGATTTAATGAGCTTTGCTGTGACGGGAAATCCTGAGAAAGTGAAACCGAAAGAAAACGATCGTAAGCAGGCGGGGAATGATTCGGAATCGAATCAGCCGGAAAATGGGAGCGGCGGCTCCGGTTCTTCCTTTGATACCCGTCAAAAAGTTGGTATCATCTTAGGCCCTCTTTTATTTATTGTGACCCTTTTATTCTTTGATCCAGAGGGACTTTCCGGCAGTGCAGTAGCGATTCTTGCAAGTACCCTTTGGATTGCTACGTGGTGGATCACCGAGGCTGTACCGATTCCAGCTACGTCTTTATTACCTTTAATTTTGTTTCCGCTTACAGGAGGGCTCTCCGGTGATGCAGCGGCATCATCTTATGGAGATAACACCATTTTCTTATTTATGGGTGGTTTCCTTATTGCCCTTGCGATGCAGAAGTGGAACTTACATAAACGCATCGCCTTGTTTATCATTTCACTGGTAGGGACAAGCACTGAGATGATTGTGCTTGGATTTATGCTTGCGACCGGACTGCTTTCTATGTGGATTTCCAATACAGCCACTTCTATGATGATGGTACCGATCGGCCTTGCGGTTATTTACCAGGCATCTGAACAATTAAAGAAGGAGGGGGAAGGTCAAGTCGATCACTCTTCCTTTAACTTTGGAAAAGTCATTATGCTTGGAATAGCCTACAGTGCTTCGATAGGAGGTCTTGCCACGTTAATTGGTACACCTCCGAATACTATCTTTGCAGCTGTCGTTTCAGAAACGTATGGGCTTGAGATCTCCTTTGCCCGGTGGATGATGTTTGGTGTACCATTAGCTCTTCTTTTCTTAGGAATTGCCTGGATATATCTTGTGAAAGTAGCCTTTCCTATGAAAATTAAGCAGCTTCCGGGAGGAAAAGAAGTTATTAATAACGAGCGTCAAACGCTTGGTGATATGTCGACTGAAGAGAAAATTGTGCTTTCTGTCTTCAGCTTAACGGCTCTTGCCTGGATTTTAAGGTCATTTGTTTTAGTTCCTTATGTGAATGAGAACATTAATGATACCGTTATTGCCATGAGTGCCGCCATCATTCTTTTCCTCATTCCATCAATCAGTAAAAAGGGAGACTTCATACTGGATTGGAACACGGCGAAAGGGCTCCCGTGGGGCATATTACTACTTTTCGGTGCAGGTCTTGCAATTGCAGCAGGCTTCCAGGAAACTGGACTTGCAGAATGGATCGGTAACCAATTAACTATCTTAGAAGGGGTCAGCTTGTTCCTGATTCTCGCATGCGTCATTGCTATGGTTATTTTCCTGACCGAAATCACGTCAAATACGGCTACAGCCACCATGATGTTCCCGATTATGGCTTCGCTTGCTTCTGCACTATCTGTGCACCCGTACAGCCTGATGATTGGGGCAGGAGTTGCAGCCAGCTGTGCGTTCATGCTGCCTGTCGCCACACCGCCTAACGCGGTTGTGTTTGGATCAGGATATTTACGTATACCAGATATGGCTAAGGCCGGGTTTTTGCTAAACGTCTTTGCCATTGTACTGGTCACCTTGGCTATTTATTTCTATTTACCATTCGCATGGGATATCGATCTAACTACGTTCCCTCAAAAATTCAGCCAATAAGTAAAGGATGAACACCATGGATTCAAGTCAGCCGGCTATTAAGCCCTATACCCCGGACGAGTCCGGATTCTGGCGCGTTACAATAGCTTTAATGCTTGCGTCCTTACTCGTCTTTTCAACTTTGTATGTATTTCAGCCGCTACTGCCTATTTTTGTAAATGAATTTCAAGTATCGGCTACCGAGTCCAGTTTTCTTATGTCTGCTGCTGTTATCGCGATGGTTGTTGGGCTTTTCCTTCTTGGCTTTGCAGCGGATCGTTACGGACGAATGCGGCTGATGCAAATATCTCTTGGAGTGACGGTATTGCTGCTTGTAGCAATGCCGTTTACTTCTTCTTTTGAATGGCTGGTAGTATTACGATTGCTGCAAGGCTTCTTCCTGGCCGGAATTCCTGCAGCAGCTATGGGCTATTTAGGAGAAGAAGTAGACCCTAATCATTTAGGTATGGCTATGACGCTGTATATATCCAGCAACGCACTTGGCGGTATGGGAGGGAGAGTGGCCGGGGGTTATTTAACCGATGTATTTGGGTGGGAGAAAACCTTGTTCATACTCTCTGCATTTGGTTTAACTGCTGCTTTTCTTTTCTTCTTACTGCTGCCTGCCGAACGTTACTTTACAAAAGGAGACCAGCCGCTTCGGGAGGATTTTCAGGGAATGCTTGTCCACTTGAAAGATCGCTATATGCTAGTGTTGTTCTTAATGGGATTGCTACTTCAAATTGTTTTTACAGCAATATGGACATATATCCCTTTCTACTTGCAATCAGACCCATATCAGTGGCCGTTAAAATGGATATCCTTTACGTATTTTGCTTATGTTCTAGGGGTGCTTGCTCCTCCACTTGCCGGCCGTCTGTCTAATCTGTTTGGTTTAACAAAAGTGATGTTCTCTGGATTATTTATTCTGATTGCAGGAGCTGGTTTCACCTCTTTACAATCGGTATCATGGATTATGGCAGGGCTCGGTGTTCTTTGTTCCGGCTTTTTTATTGCTCATTCCATGGCTGCTGCTCTTGTGAGTAAATCAGCGAACCATCACAGAAGCGGAGCCTCAAGTTTTTACTTGATCAGTTATTATGTAGGTGTTGCAGTAGGAAGTACAGCTGTCGGAACCTTATGGGAGACATGGGGCTGGCTGGGCGTGATCAGTACCGCTCTTGTCTTTATCTTAATTTTTATCTCTTTGCCGGTATTTAAAAGGAATCAGGAGGGTAAGTATGAACAGAATTAAGGTGAAAGGCACAGGTGTAGATGAACATACGCGATGTGCACATTATCATAGTAACGTCGACATCGTCGCGGTCAAATTCTACTGCTGTCAGGAATATTATGGATGCTACTATTGCCACAAAGAAAAAGCGGATCATAGTGCGAGGAAATGGCCTGAGGATCATTGGGAAGAAAAAGCAATTTTGTGCGGAAATTGCTGGACTGAATTTTCTATTCAAACATATATGAAGGTGCATCAATGTCCAGAATGTACCCATCCCTTTAACGAAAAATGCAGCTACCACTATCCATTATATTTTGAAGGAGTATAAGAGTAAGCTTTACTCAACAATATGGCCGATTAGTTGAAGACTCAGTTTGGAGATAACTTGGGTCCGTTGCCTAAAATTGATGAGGGCAGCTGCGGAAACAACTCGCTTTCCTACGGGGGAACTGGCAAGCCTCCTCGGTCGCTTCACTCCCTGTGGGGTCTCGCCTAGCTCCTTCTCCCGTGGGAGTCTCGTCGTTTCCTCCGCCACCCCAACAATATCTGGTCAACGGACCCTTCTATAGGCGGTGGAGAGGTGTTTGGATCTGCCGCAAATGCTTCTATAGCGGGAATTATCCACCCATGTACGCTTATTTTTAATAGTTAATCTCCACCATAAACCGGTGCGTTTCGAACAAGATTTCGAGCTCCATATATCGCAAGGTCCGGAGGGGGACGATGAAGACTCCCAGGTTAAAAGCGGAAGCACCTCGGTCAGCGGCGTATGGACTGGACTGAGCTGGCGGAGATAAAGAAAACACGAAGAGCGGAGCGATTTTATGTTGCCTTATCGTACAGAAGTGAGGGAAGTCTCACTAGCCGCTAGGTGCTGGAGCTGGATAGCATTACATGTCGTTTAGGGCATAATTGACATTTGCAACTTACTAAAGGGTAAGCAGGGATGAACATGATCGGTAAGATCCCGGAAGGCGAAGCCTGAGGAAGCTTACCACATATACGAAGTTCGACTAAGATCGCCACGTCCTGTGACAACGTCGAACGACCCTGCATCGTGCAGGGCCGAAAAGCGAAATCGTCCCCCGCAGGACCTTCCCCCTCTTCAAATATCTCGAAACTGAGTCTTCCACAAACGGAAGCTTTAGTTTAGGATTATGAAATTATAAGAACCTACACAAAAACGGAGCCTGGAAGGCTCCGTTTTTTATGATCAAGTTGCACCCATGCCGCCATCAACACGGTACTGGCTGCCGGTAACAAATCGGCTGTCGTCAGAAGCAAGGAAAAGGACGACTTTTGCGATGTCTTCCGTTTCACCATAACGATTCAATGGAATGGCGCTAGTCTGTTCCTCTTTAGCTGCTTCTGCATTTTTAGGGCTGAATCCCTTTTCAAGAGAACGCATCATACGAGTGTTAACAGGAGATGGGTGAACGGAATTAACCCGCACACTGGACGGTGCCGCTTCTAAAGAGGCTACTTTTGTCAGTCCAACTACTCCATGCTTGGAAGTGACGTAAGGGGCCACTCCTGGAGAACCCATTAAGCCGGCAACCGATGACATATTAATGATACTGCCATCCTGCTTTTCAGTCATCACAGGCATCACATGCTTCAAGCCAAGGAAAACTCCTCTTACGTTTACATTCATGACTTTATCAAAATCTTCGACTCGCTGCTCGGTAATCGGACGAACCTCTCCTTCAATTCCTGCATTATTAAAGAAGATATCGATTGTACCAAATTGGTCGAGCGTCTTTTCTACATAATTTTGTACATCTTTTTCATCCGTGACGTCAGCGGTGATGGTAATCAATTCACCATAGGAGTCAAGTTCAGATTTTGCATCCTTCAAAGCCTCTTCATTGACGTCTACGAGTGATACTTTGGCTCCTTCTTGTAAGAACAAGCGCGCCGTGGTCTTTCCGATGCCGCCGCTTCCACCAGTAATAACAGCAGTTTGGCCATCTAATCGACCCATGCTAGAACCTCTCCTTATGAAGTATTTGTAGAAAGGCAAACGAAGTAAAACGTTTGTCAGAAATCTTCTTCCACTTTATCCCAGTAGTTAAACAGAAGGAGAAAATAAACTGGTTCTTGATCAGATGCTTAACAAAGATAAGTCTTCAAAAATGAGGAGATTGGATGTTTACTGGTTGAATACATAATAACGGGTTTTATTCATTCCTGACTTTTCAGAGGCTACTTCATTTAATATTTGAAGAGCTGCCGTACTGGAGTCAAGCTTAAGAAAGGCGCAGGCCTGCTGGTTCGTAATTCGTTCACCGAAAAGAAACTGGTAGTCTTTTAAAGCTTCTACATGAGCATTTCTTGATGTATGATGACAGGCTTTACAATACCATCGTCCGTGAAGTCTTTTCATTGGAAGAGCACTACATTCCGGACAGATAACACCTTGCAGGACATCTGCTTTTTTAAGATGAAACCGGTCTAAAATAAACGGCTGATAGGGGACATCTCCGGTTACCAGCTGATCGCACAATCGGTTTAACTCAGATTCTTCTAAGGGAGAGGAAGTGTAGACTTTATTAAGTGAATGGTAGGCTGTTAACAACTGGTCTAAATGTACCACCTGACTGTTACATCCATAAGATGGATGGCTGTAGGAGGCTGGACTGGTTAAAACGACAAAATAGTTGATTGGTAAACTTTGAAATTCGGTCCTTGATAACCAGTATGTTAATTGATGGGCCTGAAGTTCTGCCTGAGACAGAGGGTCTGGCATCCTTGCTTCCATCCGTTCGTTTACATGCATAAATCTGTAGTCCTTTGGCAAGCTTTGTAAAGGTGAATGGTTTACTTCTAAAATAAGGGCAAAATTTCGAGTGATAATAAGTACATCGATCTGACAATAGGAGTGATCAGGAAGCGGGAGACGCAGGTCAAAAAATATGCGGGATTCTTTGGAGGGTATATGGGTCAATACAGGTAAAATCTTTTTTTCCCCATAGAAATTGGAGGATAAATGGGTTCGCCAATGTACAATTTCTGAATGTTTATGATGAGTCATCGCGATGCGTCTGGAAGCAGATTCCAATTGATCGAGATAATAAGGTTTTGATAGATGTTTAGTAAACAAAAACATCAACTCCATTCAAAATGTTTATTTCTATATTCCATGAGGTTCATGGAAACTCCTTCCTGTAGTACAAAGTTCTAATTTTTCCACTTTTTATATTGAATTTCTGCAATTTTATCAAACATTTATATGTAAATTACTTAAATTGGTATAGACAACTATATAACATAGTGATATTCTCTAATTATAAAGCGGTTACAAAATCGACAACTTAAATATAGAGGAGGAAGAAACATGTTAAGTTTTCTGCAACGAATTGGGAAGTCATTAATGTTTCCAATCGCTACACTGCCGGCTGCCGCGTTACTTGTTCGATTAGGTATGGAGGATTTGTTTAATATTCCGTTTATGACTGCAGCCGGAAATGGGATCCTTACTAACCTGTCCATTATTTTTGCCATAGGTATTGCGATGGGGTTTGCTAAAGATGGAAGCGGAGGAGCAGCTTTATCCGGAGCAATTGGAGTTCTTGTTCTGGAAGAAGGAATTAAGGCGATTAATAGTGATATTGATATGGGAGTCTTTTCGGGAATAATTGCCGGCGTGATTGCCGGAATGCTTTATAATCGCTTCTATGATATTAAATTTCCAGAGTTCCTGTCTTTCTTTGGAGGGAAGCGATTTGTGCCAATCATAACCTCGCTGACTATGGTCGCTCTTTCTTTTGTGCTCGGGTACTTATGGGTTTATCCCCAGTACGTTCTTGACGCTACGGCGAATTGGATATTAAATGCTGGAGAATTGGGAGTAGGAGTGTACGGCGTACTTAACCGGCTGCTCATCCCTGTTGGGCTGCACCATGTGTTGAACACCCTTATTTGGTTTGACTTTGGCTCCTTTACGACGGAGTCAGGGGAAGTTGTGAAAGGTGAAATTAACCGGTTCTTAAATGGAGATCCGGACGCAGGTTATTTTTTAGCCGGATTCTATCCTGTCATGATGATAGGCCTTCCCGCAGCTTGTCTGGCCATGTACGCGGCTGCGAAAAAGCACCGGAAATCGATGGTGGGCGGGATGTTCTTAAGTATCGCCCTGACCTCTTTCCTGACAGGTGTTACAGAACCTATTGAATTTTCATTTATGTTCTTATCGCCGCTCTTGTATGTGGTACACTCCGTTTTGACTGGAGTGTCTATGGTGGCAGCCTATATGCTTGATATTCGCCACGGGTTTGGCTTTTCAGCTGGACTTATTGACTATTCCTTAAACTATGGAATTGCACAGAATCCTCTAATGCTCATTCCAATCGGACTGGTCCTTGGTTTTATCTATTTCCTAGTCTTCTACTTTCTAATTATTAAACTGGACTTGAAGACTCCGGGACGTGAAGATGAGGATGAAGATTTTGTAGAAGAAACCCAGGAAGTCGGTCAGCCCTCTTATGAATCGGAGAATGATTATGACCGCAAAGCTTCAGACTACTTGAAAGCTCTCGGCGGTGCGGAGAATATTAAATCACTGGATTATTGTACCACTCGCTTACGTTTACAAATGGTAGACCGGGAACAGGCAGATGAAAATGCTCTGAAACGATCCGGCGCACGCGGAGTGATGAAAGTAGGCGGACAAAACTTGCAAGTGGTTGTAGGAACGTCTGTAGAGTTTCTAGCTGAAGCGATCCGAAAGAGAATGGATCAAAGAGATACCGACAAACGTCATTAATAGATCCTTGTACTTCAAACGATACAAAAATGGGGCTTTAAACAAAAATGGTTTTGTATGGAATCGGAAGGAGTTGGGGTTTCGTTTGAAGAAGTACCAGTTAGGTTTTTCAAAGAGTACGGACAATAAATGGACCAAAAAGATGCGTGATTTTACGACAGAATAAAGGGGGGGGATCTTCTCCCCCTGAATTCTTACGAAGGAGTGAAAGCCCATGGCGGAAAGTGTAGAGATAATTAACGTAACTATCGTTTGTCATAATGAAGTTATTCCCTCTGGTTCGGTGTACCTTAAGGATGGCTTGATTGAATCTGTTGCTGAGAATCCTGTTGGCGGAGCGGAAAAAGTTATCGATGGTAAAGGGGAAAGGTGGACCCTTGTCCCTGGATTTATAGATATGCATATCCACGGAGCAGATGGTCACGATGTAATGGACGGTACGAATGAAGCACTGACAGGAATGGCACGCAGTCTGCCAGCGGAAGGCACCACCAGTTTTTTGGCGACGACCATGACTCAGTCCCCCGAGAGTATTACCAGGGCCTTAAAGAACGTTAGAGGATATATGAGCAATAAAAGAACAGGCAGCCAGGCGGAGATACTTGGTATCCATCTGGAAGGACCTTTCCTATCGATAAATAAAGCAGGCGCTCAGCCGCATGAACACATTCTTCCTCCTTCACCCGAACAGTTTGATCGCTGGCAGGACGAAAGCGGTGGCCAGATTCGTTTAGTTACTTTAGCTCCAGAAATTCCCGGGGGCTTGAATTTTATTAAGCACTTAACCGACCAGGGAGTGATTGCCTCTATCGGTCATAGTGAAGCGACATTCGATCAGGTAGAAGAAGCGGTGGACGCTGGAGCACGTCACATTACTCATTTATACAACCAGATGAGCGGATTTCATCACCGCGATCCTGGTGTGGTTGGAGCTGCTTTGCTGAATAAACACCTCAAAGTGGAAATGATTGTGGATCATGTACATGCGAGACCGGAAGCAGTGCAACTGGCTTATCATCATACTAAAGCTGAAAGGACCATTCTAATCACGGACGCCATGAGAGCTAAATGTCTTCCCGAGGGGAGGTACGATTTGGGTGGTCAACAGGTAGATGTAAAAGGTGGAGAGGCTCGATTAGACGATGGTACACTCGCGGGCAGTGTACTGACTCTTCAGGAAGCCCTGAAAAACATGCGTCAACATACGGAGGTACCGTGGGAAGACCTTGTGCGGATTTCCTCTCTCAATGCAGCAGAACAATTAGGACTTGAACAAAAAGGGAAAATTGAGAAAGGGAAAGATGCGGACCTTGTCCTGTTAGACGAAAATCTGGAAGTGGTAACAACCGTTTGTAACGGTGAGATAGCCTATCAACGAGAGGAGAGTTAACCGTGGAAATATGGGTCTCTCAAGACTACCAATCTTTAAGTCAGAAAGCCGGCGGGATGATAGAAGATGAGGTGACTCGCAATCCTGCAGCCGTTCTTGGACTGGCTACTGGAAGTACCCCTCTTCAAACCTATCGCGAAATGGTGGAAGGTTATAAGAGAAGATCGGTGGATTACCGTCAAATCTCGACGATCAATTTAGATGAATATGTGGGTCTTGGCGAAAATGATCCGCAAAGCTACCATTTTTTTATGAAAAAGCATTTATTTGATAAGATTAATATCAATCCAGTCTGCACGTATATTCCTAATGGGCTGGCTGAAGATTTGGAAGACGAGTGCAGCCGTTATGAGCAGTTGATTGACCATATTGGACCACCTGATCTACAGATTTTAGGGATCGGGCAGAATGGACACATTGGATTTAACGAACCCCATACGTCATTTAAAAGTGAAACCCATGTGATCGAACTTGCTGAATCCACAAGAAAAGCCAATGCCAGATTCTTTGAATCGCTCGATAATGTTCCAAAGAAAGCCATAACTATGGGGATTCAGTCCATTTTAAAAAGCAAAAAAATTCTCCTGCTTGCTTCTGGAGAAAATAAAGCGGAAGCTATAAGAAGTTTATTAGAAGATCCGCCGAGTGAAGAAATGCCAGCGTCTGCCCTTTGCTTTCATGAAAATGTTACGTTACTCGTAGATGAAGAAGCTTATAAAAAGGTAGAGTACCTGAGAGGAGACGAATAGAGTCATGATTGATAAGAAGTCGCCGCTTCCGATTTATTACCAAATTGAAGAAAATATTAAACAGAGGATTTCAAATGGGGAGTATCAGCCCAACGATATGATTCCATCTGAACGTATTCTGTCAGAAAACTACGCTGTCAGCCGAATGACGGTCAGGCAAGCGATTACCAATCTGGTCAATGAAGGAGTTCTTTACAGAGAAAAAGGAAGAGGAACATTCATAGCCGAGAACAAAATTGAACAATCTCTAAAAGGTTTAACAAGTTTTACAGAGGACATGAAAACAAGAGGAATGACAGCCAGCAGTAAGCTGCTGGATTTTGAGAAAGTCACGGCAAGCGTAGAGATTTCCCGCAAACTGGAAATCGAAGAGAATGCAGAGATCTATCGTCTTCAAAGAATAAGATATGCTGATCAAAAGCCTATGGCTATTGAAACCAACTTCCTGCCAGTGACTATGTTTCCTGATCTGAAAAAAGAAGATGTACAGGGCTCCCTCTATGATTATGTAGAGAAAAATAAACGGCAGAAAATAGGAAAGGCCAGTCAAATCATTGAAGCAACCATTGCCAATGAAGATCAGGCTACCCTACTTGAAATCCCTCCTGGCTCTGCAGTTCTTCATATAGAAAGACATAGCTTTCTTGAAGATGGCACGCCATTTGAAGTAGTTAAATCGTCTTATCGTGCGGACCGTTATAAATTCTCAAGTGATATTACCCGCGGTTAAGGAGAGGCTGGTTATGACTTATTTATTACAAGCAGCGGAACTATTGGAACGTTTGGATAGAGAGACAGGCAATCAACTGAATGCCATGAGTAGAGAGATCGCTCATCGTCTGAAGGATAAAGGAATTATTCATGTGTTTGGCTGCGGCCACTCCAGTCTTATCGCACAGGAACCGTATTACAGAGCTGGTGGTCTGGTGCCGGTTCGTCCTATAATTGTAGAGCCGCTGATGCTTCATGAAGGAGCAGTGAAATCCAGTCAATATGAGAAGCAGCCAGGCTTTATTCAAAGTTATTTAGAAAAAGAGGATATTCGTGAAGGAGATATTTTTCTTGTTATCTCAACATCTGGCCGTAACCCCGCTCCCATAGACGCGGCCATTTATGCACGGGAGAAAGGGGCTTATGTGATCGGGATGTTATCTATGGATTACGCCAATAACTTTCCTTCCCGGCACCCGTCAGGTAAACGACTGGAAGAATACGTTGAGGAAGTTGTGGATACTCACATACGGGCAGGAGACACATCGCAGGAAGCAGAAGGCGTGCCTCATGCCTTTGCCCCTATGTCATCCGTCATCGGAGCCGCTTTACTGCAGGATTTGTTAGCCAGAGTAATACTTAGTTTCAGGGATATTGGAGAAACCCCGCCCATCTTTAAGAGCGGTAACGTAGAAGGTGTACAAGAACATAATACTGCCCTTGTAGAAAGATATAAGGATAGAATCCAATTTTAAATTTCTCTCCACTCACCATATTGTTTACAGAAACCTTTGCGGATAACAGGCAGAGGTTTTTTTACTGGCTAAAAAAATAAAAAGAGTTATAATAAATATATAGACCGATTGGTATAATTTAAAAGGTGGTACGTTTATGAATAAGAAGGGAAATTCCCGGACTAAGTTAATTCAAGCTGCTTCAAGGTTATTTCAGCTTCAGGGCTATCACGGCACCGGTTTGAATCAGATTACAAAAGAGAGTGGTGCACCTAAAGGATCGTTGTATTATTATTTTCCAAATGGAAAAGAGCAGCTGGCGATTGAAGCCGTTCATCTTACAGCAGCTAAAGTAACGGATAGGATTGAAAGGGGGCTTGAAAAGCAGGATGATCCTGTTGAAGCAATTCAGCACCTGATAAAAGATTTGGCGGATCAAGCCGTGAAGGATGGAGAGACGAGCGGTGTCCCAGTAGCCGCCGTTGCTCTTGAAACCACACACGCAAGCGAGCCGATCAGGCAGGCTTGTCAGGCCGCTTATGAGCAATTCCAACACGCGTTTGCAAAAAAACTAAAGGTCAATGGCTATCCAGAAAAAAGGGCAGAGGAACTGGGTATTCTGATTAACTCTATGATTGAAGGAGCTTTTCTCGTGTCGTTCACAACAAAAAGTAAAAATCCTTTACGGTTAGTGGCAGAACAGATACCGGTGCTGCTGAAGTAATGAGGATATTTTGACTTGATAGAAGGGCGTGGATACTATGACTATTTTGGTAACAGGTTTTACAGGAAAGGTAGGACAGGAGGTAGCTAAAAAGCTGAAAGTCTTCGAGTTATCTATTCGATGTGCCGTTCGAAATGTGGAAAAAGCTACGAAACAATATGAGGACGAATATGATTTCGTAGAGCTGGATTTATCAAGGCCCGAAACCTTTCAAGTCGCCCTTAGGGGGATAGATCGCCTATTTCTTATGTATCCTCCTGGAGAAGGCATCCAATTTGAACAGTTTGTAGAAGCTGCACGTCAGAATCATATCCAGCATATCGTCTATCTTTCTTTAAAGGACGTCCAGTACATGCCTTTTGTTCCTCATTATAAGAATGAAAAGACGATCAAGAAATCTGGAATTCCGTACACCTTTGTGCGAGCCGGATATTTTATGCAGAATCTTAACGATTTTCTTCGCACTGAACTCAGGGAAAATCACCGAGTCTTTGTACCAGCAGGAAAAGGAAAAACCAGTTTTGTAGATGCACGGGATGTGGCTCATATAGCCGCTATTTCCCTTAACGATTCTGATGAACATCGCTTTCAGAAATATGTGGTTACTGGAACTGAGTCTCTTACTTTTTTTGAAGTTGCTTCCCAAATGACTCAAATACTGAAAGTTCCGATTCATTATGAGAACCCTACAGTTAAACAATTTAAGAAGACGATGCTGAGCCGAGGCGTTGATGAAAAGTTTGTAAACATAGTTGTTGGTGTGCATGCTCCGACTAAATTAGGACTTGCAGGAGGAATTAAACGCGATTATGAAAAAGTAACCCACCAGCAGCCTGCCTCTTTACGTCGATATATCATGGATTATCAATCTGAATGGATTACGAAGGAGGAACATTCATGAAAATAATCATCTTTGGAGCGAGCGGCCGTACGGGGCATCCCTTAGTCAGCCAGGCACTTGAAAGAGGCCACGAGGTTACAGCTTTTGTAAGAGGAAAGCACAAACTGGTTATTCCTTATTCGGAAAATCTTCGTATACTGGAAGGAAGTGTTCTTACGTACGAAGATGTAGAGCGGGCTATAGAGGGACAGGATGCAGTTTTAAGTGTGCTGGGACATACCAAAAACAGCCCTAAAGATTTGCTCACTCAGTCTTCGGCCAACATGATAAGAGCGATGCAAGCACACGGCATCAATCGGATTATAAGCTTAACGGGGGCTGGAGTTACTGTCGAACAGGATGTGAAACAGGGAGTAGTGAGCCGGCTGTTTGGAAGAGCCCTAAGGTGGGTGGCTAGAGATCTATGGAAGGATTCTGTAAACCAGAAGAATTACTTGGCGCAGACGGAATTAGACTGGACCATTGTTAGAGCGCCTAGGCTGACAGAAGGTGAACTCACTACAGAGTATCAAACGGGTTATTTTAAATTTACCAAGCCGATGGTTTCCCGGGAAGATGTAGCACACTTTATGCTGGATGAATTGGAAAATCCTCAATATGTAAAAGAATATCCGCTGATTGGTTCCAAATAGATAAGCGATCTCCGTCTAATAACGGGGATTTTTTTATGCTCTGGTACTGATTAATTGTATTGTAAGATCTAAGTTGTAAGAATTATCGATTGTCGACTCCTCTGCATGCTGTAAAACATTTGTGTGTCAAAAGGGAGTCATGAATGGAGTGAAATAATACATATTTTATTAGATTCTGGTAAAAAACTACTAATTTCTTCACAAAACGATAACTTTTTTTTACAACAATGTCATAGAATATTAGTTTTCTGTTAATATTTAGGCACTATCATGAAAAATGTAAGAAAATTCTAATCTGGAGGGATCAATTTGAAGAACGGTTTAGCGAAAAAAGTATTGTCGGTGACGGCTCTGTCAGTTCTATTCTTTGGGTCAAGTGCAGGGGTCGACGCAAATTACATAAGTGCCTCTGAGCATGAGGAGAAAGATGTAAAAAATGTAATCTTTATGGTTGGAGATGGCATGGGTCCTTCTTATACCACGGCTTATCGCTATCTAAAGGATAATCCAGAAACCATAAAAATGGAAGATACGGCCTTTGATCCTCATTTAGCAGGTATGCAATCTGTCTATTCAGCGGACCCTTATCACGATGGCGGTGAAGATGACGAGAAAGAAAATATCCCTGACTCTGCAGCTACAGCTACTTCTATGTCTTCCGGTGAAAAAACATATAATGGAGCTATTGCGGTAGATTTGGAGAAAGAAAAAACGAAAACAGTTTTAGAAGGTGCTAAAGAAGAGGGGTTGGCTACCGGTCTTGTCGCGACTTCTCAGATTAATCACGCGACTCCAGCAGCCTTTGGAACACATGATGAAGACCGAAATAACTATAATGATATTGCCGATGATTATTATGATGACATGATTCAGGGAGAACATAAAGTAGATGTGCTGTTGGGCGGAGGAACAGACTTTTTTGAAAGAGATGACCGTGATTTGACGAAGGAGTTCCAGAAAGATGGGTACGATTATGTAACATCTACGAACGAGCTTATGAATACATCAAGCGATCAAATCCTTGGCTTATTCGCTCCTGTCGGCTTAGAGAAAGCTATTGATCGTCCGGAAGAGCAGCCTTCCCTTGAACAAATGACAGAAACAGCTCTTGAAACGCTTAGCAAGGACGAAGACGGATTCTTTCTAATGGTAGAAGGAAGCCAAATAGACTGGGCTGGTCACGATAATGATATCGTAAGCGCCATGAGTGAAATGGAAGATTTCGATAAAGCTTTCCAAAAAGCGATTGAATTTGCTAAACAGGATGAAGAAACTCTCGTAGTAACTACAGCTGACCACTCTACGGGCGGCTTCTCCATTGGAGAAGGCGGACCTTACAAGTGGGATCCGGAAGCCATCAAGGCAGCGAAACATACCCCGGACTATATGGCTCGCCAGATTGTTGAAGAAGGCGCAGAGGTAGAAGCGGTTCTTCAAGATAATGTAGAGTTTGAATTGAAAGATAAAGAGATTCAATCCGTGAAAGATGCTATGAAAAATGCGGCTGAAGAAGAGAAAATGGTAGAAGTTGATAATGCCATTGAAGCGATCTTTAATGAGCGCTCCGGCACTGGGTGGACTACGAGTGGACACACGGGTGTAGACGTACCTGTATATGCGTATGGGCCTGGAGCTGACATGTTCTCTGGTTTTATTGATAATACAGACAACGCTGAGAACATCTTTAAACTTCTAGGTCTTTCTAAAACGGAAGATGGAGCTCCCCTGGCGGACACAAGTACTTCTAATCCAGCTGGCATGCTTGCAGGTGCTTTGATCGCTGCCGGCGGTGCTGCGCTACTAGTGTTCAGAAGAAAGAAAGCTAAAAACTAGTCCACCAGGTGCAGGTTAAAGGAGCTTTTTCCAATGATAAAAAAATTGAGCATCCTCCTAATAGGATTGGGTATGATCGTAACAGCTTGGAATGCGGTGGAGTGGTGGAATCAAAGCCGAGTGGTATCTTATGAACCGGAATTGAAAAATGAGGTTCATAAAACATCACCAGTGTCTGCAGATGTACAAAAACCGCCACCAGTTCCTGATAGCGTTTCAGCTGAAACCTTTGCGGGGTATGAAAAAGGTGAAAATATTGGAGAACTTACTATTCCTAAACTTGGGAAACGCTATCCAGTGTACTACGGATCAGATGAGGATACGCTTACTAAAGGAGTAGGGATGTATGATACTCCTTACACGAATCTCCCGTCTGAAGGAGGCCATACCGCACTCGCTGGACACAGGGAAACGACATTTGTGGGGTTGGATCAATTGTCTGAAGGAGACTCGATCTACCTAACGGAAAACGAGGTGGAGTACGAATATGTCATTCAATCGACCTGGATCACAGATGCGGAGGACAGATCAGTCATTGTGCCTGAAACGTCATCGACGCTTACACTAACCACATGTTACCCTTTTGATTTTATTGGATCAGCCCCTGATCGGTTTATTGTACAAGCTGAACTTGCAGCCCAAAAGGAATGAAAGAAAGTATTTTAAAAAAGTCCGCCTCGGAATAGGAGGCGGACTTTTTCATAGGCTTATAGATGTTTTTTAAGCAGGTTCATTTCTTCCAAAATAGTCTCCCATGCTTGAGAGGTAGTATCCGTAAGCGTAAAATGTTCATCTTCAGGAAGTTCTACATACTTAATAAAATCTCCTGAATTTTCCGCCATCTGGTAGTAGTGATCACTAATACCTACGGGAACGTTAATGTCCATAGAACCATGTACAATGACTTGAGGTACATTAAGGGGCAGAAGTTCTAAAGGATTGGCTTCCTTAAATCGTTTCGGGTATTCATCGGGAGTGCCTCCAAGCAGGTCCGCTGTTGGATTGGCAGGTTGCAGGGAAAGAGAAGAGTCTCTTCTATGATGAACCTCAAACATGCTGCGTAAGTCATTTACCCCTGCTAAACTGACAGCGGCAGCGATAGGCAGGGGCGAAGTGCTTGTAACAAGTTCGCTATCTTCTGGCAGACGAGGTCTTCCTGCAAGCCAAAGAGCCAGGTGCCCTCCTGCCGAGTGACCGATGGTTATTACTTTATTGAGATCAAGAGAATGAGAATCGGATAGCTGAAGAAGGTAGTCGCAGGCTTCTGCGGCATCCTTAAGAGTTCCAGGCCAACCTCCTCCCTCCTGACCTACCCGTCGATATTCAATGTTCCATGTGGCAAAACCGTGTGAAGTTAAACTTTCAGCGACATCCTTCACAATATCGAGACCGAAATGCTCTTTCCAAAAACCACCGTGGATGACTACAGCCACTGGGTGTGGTCCGTCACTCTCTGGGAGGCGCAATTCTCCAAACTGGTTTTCGTTTGTTCCATAAGCTATTCTTTCCATAGTTACACTCCTTTTAAATGGACTGCTCTAAAATACAAGCGAAACTAGTATGATCTATTAGTAGTTTATTCCATCCTGGTATAAACTACAAAAGTTTTATAGAAAGCGATGTCCATGAAAGATGGAATTCCATCAGGCTATGATAAAATGAACGAAATCGAATAGAAGGGGAGAAAAAGGATGTATGAATTAAAAACCAAGGAAAATGATGAAAGTGTGCTAGCGTTTATTGGAACTGTAGAGAAGCAAAAAAAACGTGAAGATGCTTACCGGCTGCTGGATATTTTTGCGGAAACCACTGGGTATGAAGCGAAGATGTGGGGGAGTAGTATTATTGGGTTTGGATCTTATCATTACAAATACGCCTCTGGTCATGAAGGTGATGCTCCGCTTGTAGGATTTTCCCCTCGTAAGGCGAAAATCAGTTTATACTTTTCACCTGAAGAGCCCCTGCGGGAAGAACTTTTAAAGAAATTTGGCAAGCATACGACTGGGAAAGCCTGTGTGTATATTAATAAAGTGGAGGACATTAACGAGGAAGTATTAAAAGAGTTGATTCGTGCTTCAATCAATCACCTGCAAAGCCTTTATTCTAATGAATAACCGTTCTTATAATATTGGGCGCTTATCCGAATAAATACTATAAATCTTAAAGCCGTCTATCCCGGTAGTTTTCGGTATAAGAGAAAAAGATTTGATTTATATACTTGAGGCTATGTATGAGGAATAGAATTATTTGGCTATTAATCAGAGAGTTGGAGAGTAGTAAAGTTCAAAAATAACGAGATAACACTTGGAGGAGCATCCAGTCATTATCTCGCTTTTGAATCGGCTATTTCATTTTGAAATGAGCGTTAATCTGTCCCCGCAGCATACGCTCAATTACCTTTTCCTTGTCACCGGCACGCTGCATATCCTTTCTAATCTCATACGTTTGAACGCCTTCTTCGCGCTTGTCTGCAATTTGAAGCAGAACTTCCACATCAGCAAAAGAATACTTTCGAGTACCTCTTTTAGTTCTTTCAGGGAAGATTAACTCTCGTTCCTCGTAGTATCGTATCTGCCGGAGGGATAAGCCCGTTAATTCATTCACCGTCCCTATAGAGATTACTTTCTTATCTTTGTAAGAAGACATCTTTTCTCCTCCTTGACCGTTTCTAAACAAAGGCCTGCTGCTGTGAATTCAGGGACGTGGCTGGTCGAGGCGTTTTACTAGCGCTTCCAGCTGAGTTAATGTCAGCGTCTGTAAAGCCTCATCTGTAGACTGAACCACCCCTGAATGAATTAACCTCTGGATATAATGCTCTTTCATGGTTTCTACTGCATCACGTAAATGATTTTTCATAAGGCCCACCTCAACATTCAAATTTGGAATATTTTTTAAAAGCTTTACGGTTGAAAAGAAACAGTAAATAATTGAAGATTAATACTGCTTTCTTTTCGTGAATTATCCTTAGGATAAAACATTAATGCCCTTTTGTCACTTAATGTGTCAGAAAACCTAACATTAATTATAAGATGTGTTAGAAAAAATGACATACCATAAATGGCACTCCATCACTAACCATACTTTTCAATTATCGTTCTAACCATTTTTTATTAAAAAAACATAATTTCTGAAAAGAACCTCAAAAAAATAGGGTTCTTTTAAATTTAGCTGTTTATCTCGGCCTGAATTAGTGAATGTGTTAAAGGAAGATATACTAGTAAAATGTTAGGAGAGTGCCTATGTGGATTAAACATCCTTTTTTCAAATATTTAACCGCTATTATACTAGTGTTAATATGTATATTCTTTTTGAATTTGTTAGAATTCTTTAAACCGATCCGAACCGTGATCGGAACTCTTTTCTACCCATTTCTAATTGCCGGATTTTTGTTTTATCTGATACGTCCGCTGGTAGAATTATTATCAAAAAGTAAATTTCTCCCTCGGCCTGTTTCTATTCTTACGGTTTTTGCAGGAATAGCAGGGATTCTCTATGCGGCTTATGTTTTACTTGCGGGAACATTAAAAAAACAAGTAAACAACATCTCTCAATTGCCTGACAAGATGAAAAGTGCTGCCAAAGAGGCTGAACAAAAGATTCAGGAGAATGATATGGGGATGCTTTCCGGTCAATCTCTCACCCATAAGGCCAATCAATTCTTTGGGGATATGATTCAAGGAATCCTGGATAATATTACGGGGATTGTGTCTGCAGTCACGGGTGCGGCAACAGTTTTGATCATTGTGCCTTTCGTTCTGTTCTTTTTATTGAAGGATGGTCATAAATTAATCCCGTTTATTGGAAACAGACTTCCGAAAGGGCATCAAAAAGAAGGGAAAGGTCTGCTAAGGGACGTGGATCGAACACTCGCAGCTTACATTATAGGGCAGGTGACCGTAGCTCTGGTGGATGGTATTCTCTCTTACATTGGATATTTAATTATTGGACTTGACTATGCGCTAATACTGGGTATTTTTGTTACTGTAACAGCCATTGTGCCATTTATTGGTCCGATAATAGGTGCGATTCCGGCAATAGTTGTTGCGCTTATGCAGGATCCACAGATGGCCATATATGTTATTCTCACGTTAATCATCGTACAGCAGCTTGAAGGAAATCTTGTGGCCCCTATCGTACTTGGCAGCCGGCTTCACATCCATCCTTTAACGATTATTCTGCTGCTGGTTGTAGCAGCCCCATTGTATGGGTTTATAGGAATGCTGATCGCTGTTCCGTTGTACTCAGTAGTTAAAGTTGTAATAAAAGACCTCTATAAGTTCTATAAAGTAGACAAAGGACTTAAAGCATAGGGTTTGTTGGTAATCTTCATAGAAGACTTATTAAGCAAAAGGGCCAGTTACTGTAAAACTCCGTTTCGAGATAACTTAGGTTCGTTGCTCATTTAGAGAGGAGGTTGGCTTCGGCCCTGCGTCGTGCAGGGCCGGAAAGCGAAATCGACCCCCGAAGGACGTCCCACATAACCTAATATCTCGAAATCAAGTCTTCAAGTAACGGGAGCTTATCTTTGAATGAAACGCGGAAATTTAATAGAGCGAATGCATGAAATAAGCCCGGCTTCCTTATCAAGGAACCCGGGCTTATTTTTATTGGCGGTGGACGTTTTTAATGACGAATCCACTTTTCGGCAAGGCTGGCATTTTTCTTAAACTGTAGCTGTAATCCTGTTTTGGTACCTCATAATCCAGGTGATTCGTCATATAACGAAAACTGGTTTTTAAAATTTCTATTGTCGGTTGCTCTCCTGGGCAACGGTGGCCTTTATAATAGTCACCGCCTCCTTGAGGAATGAGATCATATAAGCCTCCATTCCAATTCAGAAAACGATCTGGATTAAACTCATCAGGATTTTCCCATAATCGAGGATCGTGGTTTGTCCCGTAAATATCAATCATAACGAGCTGCCCTTGTTTAAAATCATACTGCTGCCATGTAAAATCATGATCTACTCTTGCGCCGAGGAAAGGCACGAAAGGATAATAACGACGGACCTCCTGAGTAAATCTTAAGAGATAGTCATCCTCATTGGCTGCTTTTGCAATAGTTTGAGGAAATTGATAGAAAGCCAGGGCCCCAAAAGCAATGAATTTGGAAATTGCAACCAGAGGACGGATCACGTTGATTAATTCTATGGCAGCCATTCGAGCATCCAGAGGATTTCCGTGCAAGTCCTTGTGCATAGCCATCTCGTAGATAGCTGTCCCTTTTTGGGCTTGCTGTTTTCCTTCACGAACGTTGAGAATTAAATCTTCAATCCATTTCTCCGTACGTTTTCGTGCTCTTCGACTTTCTATATGTTTAGGCCCGACGGCGCTAAAACCATCAATCATGTTACTTAAATCGCGGGTTCGTTTTTCCACTTCCTTTTCCTTTAAAGGCACACCCGCCCATTCACAAGCTGTACGGCATAGAAGCTCTCGAGTTTCATCGTACAGTACTACTTTTTTCTTACCTTCCCATTTGCTGGCGAACTCATCCCAATGTTTTTTTGTGATAACTTTTAAAGAAGCGAGTGCTTCAGGGGTCATTAAGGACATAAACAAAAGCTTACGGTGAGTATGGGCTTTTCCATCCATTGTCTGAATAGCGTCTTCTCCAAAAAGAGTTTTTAGAACGCGCCCTGGAAGAGCATTTTTACGGTTCATTCGATTAGTATCGTAGAAGAGCTTAGCTCCTTCTTCACCACTTAGAAGGGCGACCTTTTCCCCTAGAACCCTTGTTTCGTAAACATCCAGATGATTGTTTTGAACGCGTTTAGAAATAAATTCATATCCATCCTTGAATATCGCGAGTGTATTATCTATTGTTCTGTCTTTCGGTACTTTTACCGTCATATGTAGTCTCCTTTTCGATAAGGTGTAATTATAAGGATTCCTTTTTAACAGACAGAGTAAACCAGTTAAGAGACTAATTTGTTAAAAAGTGGAGTAGTAGAGTTCAATATCTTGACTATGAGTAAGATTACATTTAAAATCGTAATCGTTACTATTTAATAACTGTATCAGGAAGCCTGGGTCGTACCAGGTGGCCAAAGTTAAAATGATTAATCTAATAGAAATCACTTATTAAAAGAAAGGATGAATAAACCATATGGCTAAGAAATCCAAAATCGCTAAAGAGAAAAAGCGTGAAGAGATGGTAGCGTTTTATGCTGAGAAGCGACAGGAGCTTAAAGAAAAAGGGGATTATGAAGCCCTGCGTAAGCTTCCTCGTGATTCATCGCCAACCCGTGTGAAAAGACGGTGTGAACTATCGGGCCGTCCTAAAGGGTATATGAGAAAGTTTGATATGTCTCGTATTGCTTTCAGAGAACTGGCTCACAAAGGTCAAATTCCTGGTGTTAAAAAAGCCAGCTGGTAATTGCGATGCATTTCTCTGAAGGAAAGATGAGAGGCAGACGCGGTCTCATCCGCGCCTGCCTCTATACATAGCCTTTATTAACCTGCTGTTGTATTAATTGGGGAAATCTCCATATCATTCTGTTCCTTACGTTCGGTTTTTGAGAATAGGCGATACACAGCAGGGATAAGCACCAGGGTAATGATGTGATGGTAGCAAAAAGTAATCCGTAAATAATGACCGTAGCCATAGGTGCCTGATAGTTACCAGCAGACCCTGTAGCGAGAGCGAGAGGGAGCATACCGCCTGCCGTGGTGAGGCTGGTCATAAATATGGGACGTATACGATTTTTCCTGCTTCTATAAGAGATTCTTCAACTTCATACCCTTTTCCGCGAAGCTGATTGGTGCGATCAATGTATAGGATTGAGTTATTCAGAACGATCCCAATCAGCATCACAACTCCCATTCCTGACATGACGCTAAGTTCTCGCTGGGTTAAGAAAAGGCCGAGAATGACACCAACAATGGTCATCGGAATGACAGACATCACGAAGAGCGGTTTATGTCTTGATTGGCTGGATGGAACAAGACGAGCTATTTCCTCATCACCCTTTCTCCACATACTGATACGGCCCCAAATTATCTCAAAACTTAGTCTTACAGGAACCCCCACTATTGTTTAATAAGGCTCCTTTAAAAAATAAGCAGCTTCGTTTAACCATAACTAATTGAAAAGTTGAACATAAAAAATCCCAGGCAAACTTGTTTATGCTTACCTGGGAGAGAATATGAAGAGGCTTAAGAAGTAGCACTCATTTTTTTAGATGAAGTTTTTTTCTTTTCGCCGGCTGTCTCCTGCCGGGCTGCTTTGAAGAAGGAGGCCCCCATCATGAGCAGAACAATAGAGAAGGGCAGAGCGGCTATGATTAACATATTTTGCAGTCCCTGTGTCCCTCCGAAATAAATAATGATAGCAGCCATACCGGAAAGAGCCAGCCCCCAAGTGATTTTAACTATTCCTGAAGGGTTAAGCGCTCCTGAAGTGGATAACATACCTAATACAAAGGTAGCAGAATCGGCAGATGTTATAAAGAAAATGGCGATAACAAAAATCGTAATAAACGACATAAGTACACCTAAAGGATACTCTTGTAAAACAGCGAAAGTAGCTGTTTCCAATGAATAATCCGAGATTGTGGCTATACCATACTGTTCAAGGTTAAGCGCCGAGACACCGAAGACCGTAAAGAAGACAAAACAGATCAGCGAAGGCACCAGCAGCACTCCTGTCATGAATTCCCGAATGGTACGTCCGCGTGATATTCTTGCAATAAAGATGCCCACAAATGGTGACCAAGAAATCCACCAGGCCCAGTAAAAGATGGTCCAGCTATTAATCCATGTGCGGTTTCCTTCATTAAGAGGAGCCACATTGAAACTCATGGAAACGAAATTGGTAATATAACCGCCAAGCGTATTGGTGAACATATTCAAAATATACTGAGTTGGTCCCACTATAAATAACAAGATTAATAAAGCTACCGCAAGAACCATGTTGATGTTACTTAAGTATTTTATACCTTTACTGATTCCGCTCCAGGCAGAGAAAATAAATAAAGCGGTAGAGATCGTAAGGATAATTAACTGAACTGTAAAGTTTGCAGGTACATTAAATAAGAAGGAAAGTCCCTGATTAATTTGAGCGGTACCAAAACCAAGTGTAGCCGCAACACCGAATACAGTAGCTACTACAGCTAACGTATCAATGGTTTTACCCGGTATGCCTTTCATGCTTTTTTCACCAAGCAAGGGAATAAGAGTAGCACTTACGAGACCAGGAAACCCTTTATGAAATTTAAAATAGGCGAGCACAAGTGCTACTAAACCATAAACGGCCCAAGCGCTAATACCCCAATGGAAAAAAGAATATTGCAGTGCTTCCTTTATGGCTTCATCTGAACCCAATTCAGCTTCAGGCGCACTTTTAAAGGCATGTGCAATAGGTTCAGAAGTTGTCCAGAATACGAGCCCCATACCCATTCCTGCACTAAAGAGCATAGCGAACCAGGTAGGGAGAGGAAATTCTGGTTTTTCATTCTTCTTTCCTAATTTCAGGTGTCCAATTTTAGAGAAAGTTAAATAGACACAAAATAGAAAAATGACCATAACAATTAATAAATAGTACCAGCCGAACCGTTCAGAAATAAAGGTAGTGGTTTCAGTTGTTACCGACTCTAAGTTGCCAGGAGCTACGGAACCCCATCCTACTACCAGTGCACATATAGCCAGCGCACTCCAAAATACAGTCGTTACGTTTTTCATATCGTCACCTCGTATGTAGGGTATTGGTAAGTGTATAAATCTAGCCCTAATATTATATAAGTATATCTATCGCTTCCCTAACGACCTCCTAATCAAACCATTTATTAGTCGGTGAAGACTGGTAGATGAAGGAGGAATTTCGTGTTACATTAAAAAAAGTTACAGTTCCATATTTTGGGAGGTGCCTGAAGTGCTTGAAACCGTCCAACTCGTAAATATCAAAAAATCTCATTTGCAGTCTATGTACTTATGGGAGCTTGATAAAGAGATCCAAATGAATACCGGGATTGAACACCCGAGAACATATGAACTTTTTTTAAATTCTTTTGCGAAATACTTTCGTGGAGAGAAGCCCCAATTTTTTATAAAAGCAGTGGAAGTCAATGGTGAACTTCTTGGAAAAATTGAGCTTTTTTTTGATGGAGATAAGCATTACCTTGGAATTGTACTAGCTTCTAAGAGAGATCAGGGTATTGGGACCCGAGCTCTGAATCAATTCTTAAAAGAAGTTAAAAAGCAAAAGTACGTAGACCGTGTGTATGTGGAAGTCTATGATGATAATGAAAGGAGTTTACATTTCTTTCAAAAGAATAGATTCCTCTATACAGGAGAATCTTCGGATGAATGGTACAAAAATCAGCTGAGGAAATTAGTGACTCTTGTGCGCGATCTATAAAAATTAAGCTCTGGCTCATGTACCGGTTGCATGGGCCAGAGCATTTTTCATTTCGACAGGTTCAGTTCTTGCAAATCAACCCGTCTGTTTCTTTTTTGTGATAAAGCTGCTCCCTGGTTGATTAAAGTTAAATTCCAAGCATCAGTTCTAGTGATGGAAGGGGTGGTGTTTTCTTCAATTGCTGCTGCCCATTGATGGATAGGGAGGGGGAGGTCCGGAGCTGTGGCGGGCTTCGTCCATTCTTCTGTCTCCAGTTTTGTACTCTTAATTCGGATTTCTTTGTTCTCAACCATAAGCGTACCTTCCGTTCCATATAACTCCAACTGGAACGGACTTTTTGAAGAAACAAAACTGGTTTCAAGAATAGCCATAGCCTGATTAGAATATTCAACTATAGCTACCGATTGATCATCGACACCCCGTTCTGTTAATTGCTGGAGACGTCCAGTAACCGCGGAAGGCGTACCTAATAATCGATTTGCTAAATAAATAGGATGGGCACCAAGGTCAATCATTGCTCCACCTCCACATTGAGTAAAGTTGAAGAATGTTTCAGGAAGCCAGCCTGTGGGAGAAGTTTCAGTTGGGACAGCTCCATTGTGAGCTGCACGGCATCTTACCATCGTTAATTGTCCGAGGAGTCCCTGATTCACGGCTTGCTCTGCGTAAATAAAATAATCTTCAGCCAAACGAGGTAGGGAGACCATCAATTCAACACCTGCAGCATCTACTGCGGAGAAGATTTGTTCACAGTCTGCTATTGTAAAAGCCAATACTTTTTCTGTGAATATGTGCTTACCATGTTTAGCAGCCGCTAAAATCAGGTTTTTGTGCTGGTTCGTAGGAGATGCGATAATCACCGCATCAATGCTTGAATCAGAAAGAAGGGTTGTAAGATCCTGAACGAAAGGAACTTCCAATTCGTCTGCCCATTCTTTCCCTCGAGTGGGATCTTCATCCCAGACGGATGAGATTATAATATTGGGATTTTCCTGAGCTTGCGCCGCATAATCGACAGCGTGTACATGCCATTTACTTAATAGAGCTACTCGCAACATACTTTCCCCTCCTTACACTTCAGAACTAACTTAATCTGCCTGGTTTATTGCTTCAAGCGCCTGGCGCAGGTCGCTGTATGTTTCCAACTGATCAAAATTCATTCCTGCCTGAATGGCTGCCATCGCCATTTCTGTTCGGATGCCTGTCAATACCGTACGTGTCCCTAGAAGTTCAATGGTCCTGGTTAGATTGAACAGATCATTAATAAAGATGGTGTCAAAGTCCGCAATACCGGAAAAATCGATGAAAAGGATATGAAGACTGTGCTCTTTAACTTTATGTAACGTTTGATCCATGACTACCTCGAACCTGTCTTGTGAAAATTCTCCAACCAGAGGAAGGACAGCCTGATGATGGTTGATTAGAACTACCGGAGTAGAGATCGCATTCAGATGTTTTTCCATCTTAGCGTGTTCTTCTTCTTTTGTCTTATTATAATTTTCGGTAGTTGCTCGGATTGCTGCATCAAAAGCGTACACTATTTGTTCCGATACCATGAAACCTTCTTCCACTCTTCCTTCATTAACCAAATCGGTTTTACGCATATGTTTGAGTAATGATAAGCGGAAAACGCTGAGGACATCGATGGTTTGTTTTAGTAAGACACCTTTTGAGTAGAAATAATTTTCAGAGTCATAACCGATCTCTGCAGCTGTTGTTTCTTCATCCGTTCTAAGTAAACTTTTGGCTACACGGTCTAACAATCTGCGAAGCATATCAAAGTGGTAATTTAAATCTCTTTCCGAATAGTCAATTTCAAGCTGATCAAGTGTGCGAGGTAAAAGTTCGTTGACGAGTATAGTTTGATGTTCTTTGAAATAATCGGCCATTTTTTCATTTAAATTTGCCATGTCGTTTTCCTCCCGTTTGTAAATAAAATAAGTTACTGATGCAGAGGTGAAAAGGGGAGGATTATCTCCCTTTCACACCAGGTACAGCAGCATACTGATTATGAAGAAGCAGTTCGAATTGTCCATTTTTAAAAGCTAAAGGTGTTTGAATCAGGCCGAGCTGGTCGGCGCTATACCTGCCGATGAGTCGCTGCAAAGCATAGAGTTCATATACACCGTTGCCGTCAAAATCAATGGGATAGAGTTGATTCAACCCCGATACCCAACCGTTCAAAGGCTGTTTTAATGTTCCGTTTTCGTTATAGATTTCTGCTAAGTATGCTGAATCACGATTACTTAGGTCAATTAAATAAGATAGCTCAAGAGTTTGATTCACAATCTCTACTTGGTATTGATCCTTGTAGGTAACGGTATATTCAAACCATTCATTAAACTTCTCGTAATCAAACAGCAGGACGGCTTGATTATTTACGAAGGAATACAGGTAGAAATAACCGAATCCTCCGCTGCCGCCAGAGTTCATACTTATTAAAATATCGTCTATTCCATTACCTGTGAAATCTCCAAGGAAAATCCTGGGCTGGTAACCCTGACTGGTTGAGAGGGGAATGTAGTAAAGCTGGTTTGAAAACCCGTCCTGAATCACTAAAGTAATGTGGGTAACATAAGGGCTGTCTTTTAACTTTTGTCCTGTCAGGTAGATGTGATCCTGGATATTATCACCATTCACATCCCCCTGGGCATGAGCTGCGATAAAATATCCGTATCCTGACCGCCATTCACTATGGTTATACACGTGTTTATTCATATGCTCCTCCATTTTTTGGGCTTTACGGAATGTAGAATAGTGTATGCCCAAGATTATGGAAGTGCTATTTTTCCGGGCAGACATGCCCTCAGTTTCAAATACCCATCTTACAGGCGGCTGAATCCTTCTTGCTCTAAAAAGTTAACGGCTTCTTCGTAAGAGTTGAAGGTACCTTCAAGCTGTTCTTCTGCGTAGACGTTATACCCGTCTTCTTCTCTCATAAGTACGAGAGCCTGATCGTGCTGATTTAACCATTCTTCCATGACTGGGTTTTTCTCTGCCTGACTCATCGCGAGGGAGTCAATGGATTGCCGGATAATGGCTCTTAAGTCTTCTGCTTCAAAATCTTTAATATTGGTCATGCCTTTTTGGTCTGTCGGATAATCTTCTAATTCTCCGGTATATACAAAACCATTTCCATTGGGGTGAAGACGGTAAACGACAATTTTTTTATCATATTTACTTTCTTCGAAATGATAATTTAAACGTCCTAATGAAACTTCTTTTCTATCCAATTCATCAAATTCTTCGATAATGGATACTTTTTCTTCAAATGTTAGCATGAGAGCCTCCTGAACCTTTATTAATTTGTTTAGTATAGCATATGAGATGGTGTTAAAGCACGGCTATTGTCATATTCGGTGATCAGTGGTATAGTAGTTATGCGATGAGCTGTTTGCGTAAGACGGAGTATAAGCTTTAATGCTAAACGACGAATGTGGTCGTCGGTATATTCGCAGCAATATATCAGAAAAGCCTTCCCATTTTGAATGGGAAGGCTTTTTTAATGTTTATTTTCTTTTACCGAAGCTCATATGCTCGTAGCGTCCTCGAATAATCTGGTAAACTCCGTAAAGAATTAATCCTGCAGCTACTACACCCAGTATCCATTGACCAAACGGGTTTGAAGCTACTTCAGAAAGAGCACCGTCAAGCCCCTTTGCCTGATCTGGATCGGAAGTAATGGCCGTCTGTACAAAGAAATACCCGATGAGACCCAGGACAGATCCGCGCGCGATCAGTCCTACTGTACCGGAGTTTTTAGCAACTTTGTATTCGTGGTGATCCATTTCGCCCGTTCTGAATTTCTTTAGGAACTTTTGTGTAGCCCCGCCAATAAATTCATAAAGACCATATCCAATAATAATAACTCCAATAGCTCCTATGATCCAGGCCCCAAATGGCTGAGCCAGCAGTTTGGCAGACATTGTCTGCTTGGAACCTCCACCGCTGCTGCTTCCAGCATTGGACGCAATTTTAATTGCGTTGAGTGCAAGGGCTCCATATACGACACCGCTCACCATATAACCGATTCTGGAAATAATTCCTTTGGCACCTGTGCCTTCATTTGTAGGGTCTTTGATGGCCTTTATAAAAACCCAGACAATATAACATATAAGTCCAATTCCAATAATCCATAAAATGATGTTGCCTGAAGGTACCCCTGCTAAGGATCTCAGCATGCCGGAGGTACCGGTCGTCTTACCGCCCACGCCGATAGCAGCCATAAAGGCAAGGATTCCTACGAGGGCATAAACAACACCTTTAGCCATATAACCGAATCGTGCCAGCCGTCGGATCCACGGTTTTATTTCCTCTTTAGCATCTTTAGCTTTCTGCGCATTTGAAGATGCAGTAGTACTCATGATCGAACACCTCACTTAGTAATTTTTCTATGGTTTCAAATAAGAGTTTCCCTATTATTGTAATATAGAAACTAAAAAGGGTGATAAAATAATAATCTAATATTTGCCATTGAATCATACCTGCTAATGTAAATGGATGTCCTGCAAAGGAGATGCATTCTAAAGGGGATTCCGTCCAAACTGCTGCATTGTGCTGAGATAAAAAGACACGGAACCGTTTTTCAAAAAAGAGTGGGAGAGGGTTATGGTTTATCGTTTGATGCCTTATAATAAAAGGAGAGAAAAGAAGGTGTAAAAGTGTATTTAACCCTAACAGAAACAGCCGAATTTTTAGATTTACCAGAGGAATATGTGTTAAAGATGATCAGGGGGAATAAAATCCGAGCCGTTTATGATGGTGAACAGTATCTTGTTAATAAAAGTCAATTTAGTACTCATATTGAACAGATGGAGAAATACAGGGAAATGATTCAAGATTATTTAAATGAACCTATTCCAGAAGACCCTGATGTAAAAGATGAGGATTAAAAAAGCAGAGCTTTCAGAGCTCTGCTTTTGCTTTATGGACGGGATGCTATAGCTTCAATTTCTACTTTAGCCCCTTTAGGAAGTCGACTGACTTCTACGGCAGCACGCGCCGGATAAGGCTCACTTAAATAACTTGCATAGATGTCATTGACTGTTGCGAAGTCATCCATTGAATCCAGGTAAATATTCATCTTAACTAAATTTTTATAAGACAGTCCAGCTTCTTCAAGGATTGCTCCAACATTCTTCATTACCTGATGAGTCTGATCCTTAACGTCATCTGAGACAAATTCCATAGAAACAGGATCAAGAGGAATCTGTCCTGAAATAAATACTAAATTACCAAGGTCACTAGCTTGTGAATATGGACCAATTGCGGCGGGCGCATGATCTGTCTGAATGGGCTTAAACATAAAAGTCACTCCTATACTGTAAAGATGAATCTATCCTAACACGAGTTGAAAAAAATCAGAAATAGATCTATTTATTACCTGGGCAATAATCGACAAATTTCACGTTTGCGGCAAAGTATCATTTGCAATCATTTCTTAATATAAAATCGTACAATAGGAAGTTTAAGGGGAAGGCGCTGGGGAAAATTAATTTCAGGAAGGGAGTGGAAGTTTGGACTACAAAGCCCGTTTAGAGAAACAGATTGAAGAACTTAGAATTCGTATGTATGAAATTTATAATCAGAATCCTACCGACGATGAGCTTGTTGAAATCTCGCAAGAGCTGGATGATTTATTAAATAAATTCGGAAAATACAAACGCAATCTTCCAACCAATCAAGAGTAGGAAACATTCCTTGCCTAATAAGCTTGATGTACAGAATGAGCTGTGGTAGGTTTAGGTTAATGCCACTTCAATGGTCGTATAAAAACGACTGCGGGAAACTTAACCATTTTCCATTGAAGTGGCAGTTTCTTTATTTATCGACAAAACCTTTCCAGTCTGGAAAGGTTCTTTTTTATGAGTAACTCCGAAATAATTATAGTGTTCCTGTTTATAAAAGGAGGTACTGAAAAATCCCAACCTTGATTTATAGAAAATCTCCCATTACTTGAAGACTTGATTTCGAGATACTTAGGTTGAGAGGACAGTCCTTTGGGGGATGATTTCGCTTTCCGGTCCTGCAAGACGCAGGGTCGTTCGACGTTGCCGCAGGAAGAGGCGATCTTAGTCAAACTTCCTATATGTGGTAACCTTCCTCAGGCTCCGCCTTCCGTGATCTTACCGACCATGTTCATCCCACAGGAGTCTCCATCATCCCCCTCCGCAGCCGCCCTCATCGATTTTAGGCAACGGACCCAAGTTATCTTGAAACGGAGTCTTACACAATTCGGCCCTATTGCGTAATAAGTATTCTCTAAGCAATCAACAACGTTTACCTGAGACAGAAAGTAAGAAAATGAAAAAATTTTTGAAAGTAAGAAGCTTTCTTAGGTGAATATTAAGAGTATTAGTTCATAAACTAATAAAATTTACACATCTTCATTCCTTATATGACAGCAATTTTTAATGCAAACGCTTTAATGATAAGAAAAAAAAGAGAAAAAAATAAATTTTCGGAATTTGGGTTGTCTTTGTCACTTGGTCTCGCTAGAATACTCCTTACATTCATTTTTGAAAGGAGGCTCAGCGATGGTCACATTTATCGCTTCCATCTTATTACTTATTGTCGGTTACATAGTTTATGCGAAGGTGGTGGAGCGAATCTTTGGTATAAATGATCAGCAGGAAACTCCTGCTTATACCAAAAATGACGGCTTCGATTTTATGCCTATGAGCTGGTGGAAAGCGAGCTTAATCCAACTGCTTAATATTGCTGGACTTGGCCCTATTTTTGGCGCTGTATTAGGCGCATTGTACGGCCCTGTAGCATTTATATGGATTGTTATAGGTTCCATATTTGCAGGGGCAGTGCACGATTACTTCTCCGGGATGCTTTCCCTTCGCCATAAAGGCGCTCAATATCCGGAATTAGTCGGTAAATATTTAGGCAAGCCGGTAAAAACAGTCATTAATTTACTTTCCATCGCACTAATGGTGCTCGTCGCTGCAGCCTTTACGGCAGGACCTGCCCAGTTAATGGCGGAGGTTACGCCCCTTGGATTCTTTACATCGATCATTATTATCTTTGCTTATTTCCTGGTAGCTACCGTGCTGCCTGTTAATAAAGTTATTGGAAAGGTATATCCGATCTTTGGTGCAGTTTTAATCTTTATGGCTGTTTCGATAGGCATCGGGATTTTCTTTTTTGACCAATCGATTCCTAACCTTACCCTAAGTAACTTGCATCCTCAGGAACTGCCGGTCTGGCCAATGCTGATGGTTACAATTTCCTGCGGGGCTATCTCCGGTTTTCATAGTACGCAAAGTCCAATCCTTGCCCGTACATTGAAAAAAGAAAGCGAAGGACGTAAAGTTTTCTTTGGAGCCATGATTGCTGAAGGAATTATAGCCCTTATATGGGCTGCAGCTGGAATGACGTTTTTCGGAAGTACAGGTGCCCTGCAAGCAGCGCTTGATGCAGGCGGACCAGCCGGTGTCGTGAACGAGATCAGCAGTACTACACTTGGAACCTTTGGGGGAGTTCTTGCCGTGCTTGGTGTGATTATTCTTCCGATCACTACAGGAGATACCGCTCTGCGTTCTTCAAGGATGATGCTTGTAGATGCGGTAAGACCTCTTCTTAGCAAGGAACTGAATGGGAAATGGGTACCGATTTTATTTGCCATTCCTGTAGCTATTCCAGCTTTCTTATTAACTCAGATGGATTACAGCTTTCTTTGGCGCTATGTAGGATGGTCGAATCAGGTTGTAGCTACAGTAATGCTATGGACAGGTGCTATGTATTTACTCAATAATCATAAATTTCATTGGATCTGCAGTGTACCTGCTTTTTTCATGACAGCCGTCGTGAGTTCCTACATTTTCTATGCACCGGAAGGTTTTGGGCTTGCTTACTCCACTTCCATGATTATCGGTGCAGTTATATGGACGGCTGTGGCCTTATGGTTCGTTAGACAGCTAATTAAACAGAAACAAACGATAAATGAAGAAGTGGTGGCTAAAAAAGCCGGATAATCTTAACAAAGAGCCGTTCCTATCCAATAGGAACGGCTCTTTTTATGGAATATTTTCACTTTAGGTTTTTTCTTATATTATTTAGATAAGAACTCCTTTCCCATAACGGAAGGCAGTGTAAAATCCGGAATTTGTTTGTTTAAGTTCATTGGACTCATGATTGGCTCTCCTTATTGGATCTAATTGACACCCCTTCTTACAGAGCCTAACACAAGGTTTGTTATAAAATGGAAGTGGGAATGTGTAGTAAAGATTAAGAAAGAAGGAGGAATAATGATGAGTAAACTAAAAGCTTTGTTTATTAATACTTCTTTAAAGAAGTCGGAAGAACCATCCAATACACAAGCCTTGTGGGAAGAAGTAGAGAAAATCTATGATAAAAAAGACGTAGAATATGAATCTCTTCGCTTGGCGGACTACCATATACCACCAGGTATCAGCGCGGATTTAGGCGGTGGAGATGAGTGGCCGCAAGTTTTAGAAAAGATAAAAGCCTCAGATATTTTAGTCGTTGGATCTCCTATTTGGCTGGGGCAGCAAAGCAGCATTGCCACCACTTTAATTGAAAGACTAAACGGCAGTGGAAGTGAAACCAATGAAAAGGGTCAGCCTATTTTCTATAACAAAGTAGCTGGAATAGTTATTACGGGAAATGAAGACGGTGCTAAGAAGGTAGCCGAAAGCATTCTTTACCGGCTTGCAGCTCTTGGGTTTACCATACCGCCAAATGTGGATGCTTACTGGGTAGGGGAAGCAGGTCCAGGACCATCATATATGGAAGCGGAAGGTATACAAAATGACTTTACTAAAAGCCGAGTTAAAATGCTTGGATACAACACCACTCACCTGGCTGAAATCTACCGGAATCATCCTATTCCCGCAGAAGGGAACACAACAGAATAAGCTTTAGAGAAAAGCAGTTCCGTAAAAGTGTCCATTATATAATGGACACGCTGCTACGGAGCTGCTATTTTTTGGACGCTTCTCTAGATACGGAAGAATTTTACCGTGTTTTGCTGAATGATGTGGTACACCATTTGCAAAGGCAGACCTTTAATTTCACTGATTTTAGCGATCGAGTCGTGCATCATGGCAGGATGAGTCATCTTGTCTTTGAAAGGTCCTTTAAACGGCCAGGGACCATCCGTTTCAACCATAATCCGGTTCAAAGGATATACATCGATCAACTTCTGAATTTTAGGTTTGTAAACACACTCAGGGGTCACAGATATATAATGGTCATTTTCTATTAAAGTCTGGGTTGTAGCAGCACTTCCTTTAAACCAGTGGAAGTGGGCATTTCTGATATTATGTTTTTTTAACAAATCGCAGACGATTTCAGCATCCTGATAGATAGCATGTAAAACAATAGGCTTGTTTAACTCTGCCGCAAGCTTAATAAAATGTTCAAGTAAGTTCACATAAGCTTCCACATCTATAGATGGATCTTCTTTTCTGGAGTAGTAGGGAAGTCCAACTTCTCCAATGGCAGAGATGCTGCTGCTATATCTTCGAGCGAGTGAAGTAATACCCTCGATTTCCTCCTTTGAAGGAAGCGGCTGCTCGGGATGGTAACCAAGCGCCGGCTTAATTCTCTTATCATCTTGAGCGATCATAAGATTCTTGATTCCCGATGTGAGGTGGCTGGACACAGTAACCATGGATTCTATCCTATTTGCTTCGAGACTTTTAAGGATTTTTCTTCGGTCTTCTTCTTGATAAAGATCAAAATGAATATGGGCATCTACGATGGAAGCGTTCATACCAACACCTTCAATTCTTCAAAAATCTCTTTCTTCCAGTTTAAAAATTCACGGGTCAGCATAAGAGAAGAATTCCGGGGTCTGGCGAACGGGATCTTGAACTCCCTCTGGACCTTAGCCGGACGGTCTGATAATACAATGACCCGGTCTGATAGAAAGATAGCTTCTTCAATGTTGTGGGTAACAAATAAAATCGACCTCTGATGTTCTGTCCAAATCGACAGCAGCCATTCCTGCATATCCATCCTGGTAAACTCATCTAAAGCGGAAAAAGGCTCATCTAAACAAATTAAGGATTGCGGACTTAGTAAGCTTCTGATGAAGGAAGCCCTTTGCTTCATCCCACCGGATAATTGGGAGGGATAGGCCTGTTCATACCCTTCAAGTCCCGCCTGTTGAATCATTTTGAGAGCTTCTGCTTTATTTGGCTTTTCGATAATTTCACTGCCAAGGATCACGTTCTCCATAATAGTGCGCCAGGGGAGGAGAGAAGGACTTTGCGGCATATAACTAATTTTGCCTTTTTCGCCCGTAGTCCGTTCTCCATTAATATAAATATCTCCTGAGTCGGGCGGGTAGAGACCACCGATCAAATGAAACAGCGTACTTTTTCCACTTCCGGAAGGACCCAGTATGGAAACGAATTCTCCCTCTTGAATAGAGAAGCTTACATTTTGAAGAATAATAGAGGAATCAAATGATTTTGTGAGCTGGTCGACTACTAGTTTATTCATGAGCACCACCTCCTTTTCTTTGCCAGCTGGTCATTTTATTTTCCAGTAAATTAATAAGAAGAAAAAAAAGCAGACTTAAGCTCATTATCAAAAAAATGGCCACAAAAACCCGGTCTGTCCGGAAAGAAGAAGAAGCGAGCGTCATATAGACGCCTATCCCTTTATTCGCTCCCAGCCATTCTGAAATCACAGCACCCATGACACTATAGGCTGCTGATATTTTCACCCCTGAAAAAATAGACGGCAGGGCGTTGGGCCATTCCAGTTTCCTGAAAATCTGTCCTTTCGTAGCCCCTGCCATTTTCATATAATGCATCCATTCAGGGTTTGTCTGACGAAGACCATCCATGGCAGCTATCGCAATAGGAAAGAAGCATACTAGTACAATAATAATCAATTTAGGTAAAGCCCCGAATCCAAACCATATGACAAGTAAGGGGGCAAGAACGATGATCGGGATGTTTTGTGACAAGATGAGTAAGGGATATAAAGCCTCTCTTACGGATGGAAGCAGGTGAAGAAAGACCGCGAGTAATAACCCGAACATAACCCCAATCATAAATCCTGTAAATGTTAAACGAATAGTTGAAAAAAGGTGGGGAGCATAATCCGACCAGCTGTTGATGCCGGTTTCCATAATTAAAGTCGGAGGTGGTAAAAGCCATTCCGGTATGTCAAACCAGCGGCTGCAGAGCTCCCATAAAAGAATGAAAAGGAGGAGAACCGCAACGGGCCTCCATCCTTTGATGAATCTTTGAGTCATGCTCGATATTTCGATGTTAAGTCATCCATCGAAGCTCCTGATGGCTGATAAAGAACTTTAATTTGAGATATGACGTTGCTGCACCCTTTTTCAACCATAGCCACGTTCATTGTTTCGATTAACTCAAAAATTGTCGAAAGCTCTCCTTCGATCGTTGTTTCCAGAGGATGGACTTCGTACTTCAGCCCCGATTGTTGAATGAGTGAAATCGCATGATCCACATAAGGGATAACATCCTCGTTCTTCTCCGTTTTGGGAATGATTTGAATACTGACAAGTGAATTAGACAACACTTTTTCCTCCTTTATTCTGGTAAGAATTCGTTCGTAAATGCCTCTTCAGCCTTTAATTTTTCTTCAAGCAAGTCATGATTGTACATCCACTCGGCGTAGCTGCTCCAAACTTCTTCTTTTTGAAGACCCCACTGATCTGCATCATCTTTATATTTAGGTGACAGCCATTCTTGACTGGCTTTTACCAGCTCTGGGTCGAGGTCCGGCACAGCTTCGATGAGAATATCAGCTGCCTGGTCGGGTTTTTCGATTGCATATTCATATCCTTTTGCTGCAGCATCCATAAATGCTTGTACGGTTTCAGGGTTCTCATTTATCATCATTTCGCTCGTCGTTAATACTGGCGTATAATAATCCAGTTTCTCCGAGTAGTCCGTTAGGTATTGCATATTAAGCTCTTGTCCTCGAAGTTCTGCTTCCACTCCTGTCCAACCGTAATAAATCCAGGCAAAATCGATATCCCGTTCCACGGCCGTAAAAAAGTCGGTATTTCCCATATTTACAATTTCAACCTCAGAAACATCTGCATTTTCTTTCTGCATGAGAGAAGAAAGGACTGCTTCTTCTACAGGAGCTCCCCAGCCTCCGTAAGTTTTTCCTTCGTAATCAGCTGGAGAGGTGATGCCTTTATTCGTAGGTGAGGCAAAACCTGAGGTGTTATGCTGAATGATAGCCCCGATCGACACCACAGGAATGTCCTGTATACGAGCTTCTGTCAATGTTTCTTGAGCGCTGATCCCAAATTCTGCTTTTTGGGAGGCGACAAGCTGATCGGCACCCGCTTCACCTGGAAGCATAATTTCCACATCCAGTCCTTGCTCCTTAAAAAAACCTTCTGCCTGAGCCACATAAATTCCGGTGTGATTGGTGTTAGGAGTCCAGTCGAGTACCAATTTAACCGAGTTCGTTTCCTCTTGCTTGGCTGAAGTTTCTTCACTTTTTCCGGCATTGGATGAGCACCCCGTTACCACTAAAGCGGTCATGAATAGGATGATTATTTTTTTCAATTGATTCCCTCCCGATTATATGTTCATCAGAGAGATTAATAGAGTATAGGGGTGAACCGGCGTAAGAAATTTTAGAGTTTTATCCATACAAAAAAGCACCCTGGTACCATAACCTAGGGTGCATATATAGTAATCGATCAGATATATCGGCTACTTATGTTTCCTACGCTGGTATCAACCAGTTCAGGTTCTAAGGGTCAGTATCATAAAAGGATACAATCTCAACCAGCTACACTGGTCCCCCTACATTCAAACTATTCAATTTGATGAACAACGTTATAATTTTACTGTGCCATAACGAAATAGATTTAGCAAGTACTAGAATCTTATTCCTAGTAAACAGATAGGCTTTTTATGTTAAGATAAAGGAAATCGTTATTACAGAAAGGGAGTTCCTTTTTATGAGCAAAATTTATGTACTCCACGAGAACGACGAGTGGACCGTTCACTTAACGGAACGTTTAAAAGAGTTAGAACTGCCATTTGAATTATGGCATCTGGATCAAGGTACATTAGACTTAACAGAAGAGCCACCGGAAGGGATTTTCTATAATCGGATCAGCGCCTCCTCTCACACGAGAAACCATCGCTATGCTCCTGAGTTTGCAGGGGCAGTCCTTTCCTGGCTGGAACGCCACGGCAGGACGGTCGTAAATGGAACATCTGCACTAAACCTTGAAATAAGTAAAGTGAATCAATATATGGCACTGAATCAACAAGGAATCCGTACTCCAAAAACGATCTCCGCTGTCGGGAAAGAGAATATTTTACAAGCTGCAGATAAACTGGGAATGAATTCATTTATTACAAAGCACAACCGCGCTGGTAAAGGGCAGGGCGTGCAGTTGTTTCATTCTAAAGAAGCACTTCAGGAATATGTGGAAGGAGCTGAATTTGAAGAACCTGTCGACGGTATCACTTTAATTCAGCAGTATATTGAGGCTCCCGAACCGTATATCGTACGTCATGAGTTCGTAAACGGGGAGTTTCTCTATGGAGTGAAAGTGGACACGTCGGAAGGGTTTGAGTTATGTCCGGCTGATGCCTGCTCAATTGAAGACCAGTTCTGCCCAACCGATGCAGAAGAATCACAGGAAAAAGCAAAATTTGAAATTCTGGAAAATTATCGTCCAGCCATTATTGACGACTTCGAAGCCTTTCTACAGGCGAATCATATTCAAGTTGCCGCTATTGAAGCTATTCAAGATCAAGAAGGGAACTTATACGCTTATGATGTGAACACAAATACCAATTATAATACGGATGCGGAAGAAAAAGCCGGTGTGTACGGGATGCTTGAACTTGCTAAGTATTTAGGGCGCCTGCTGGATCCAGTCCGCGTTTAATAAGAAAAGCCATTTTCCTCTTTGGAAAATGGCTTTCTTTTATAGAATTCTGCACGGGTGAAGAGATGAACTCTTCACGACACGAGAAAATTAATGGCGTTTACTTAACCAGAGAACTCCTGATTTAGCAAGCCTAGGTAAAACTCCGGTCATTGGTTTTTGAAGCATATTGCCAAATCCGTCGTTCTTACCGAGAGAGCCTAAGGCGCCTTTAAGTTTAACCTCGCCTGGAGGAACCGGAACACGATTTTTAAGAAAGGCCAATATGACTTCCGCCACTTTCTCTCCTTGCTGACCTGCTAATTGAGCACTTGGAGAATGTTCGGCAGATGCGCAGTCCCCGACCACGTAAACATTTTGGTGGCTTGGAACCTGGTAATAGTCATTAACGATAATCTTATTTTGGACATCTTTATCAAAAGGGAGCTCTCTAACTAAGTAATTTGGCTGAACTCCCGCTGTCCAGACCGTGACGTCATTCATATAGCAGAGACCGTTATTACATACACCGTCTCTTTCAACGTATTCTACATTTGCGTTGTGAATGACCTCCACATCATGTTCGTGGAACCATTTTTCTACATACTTCTGAATTTTATGGTCGAATGCTTTCAGTACAGTTTCACCACGATCGAGTAAACGAATGTTTAAATCAGCACGGCTTTCCCGTACTTCGGAAGCCACTTCGATACCGCTTAATCCTGCACCAACAATCGTTATTTTTCCATAGGCTCCCAAGTTATTAATGGAGTAGCCGGCACTTCTGGCTTGGGAAAAAGATTGTACACTTTCCGTAAACTCCCTGGCGCCTTCAATTCCGTGATAATTGTCCTCGCATCCAAGCCCGATTACAAGATAATCATACTCGATATCATAGGCGAAATTTTTCATGAGTACCTTTTCGTTTTCTACATCAATTTTTTCGATCTCGTCGAATACATACTCCACTTGATCATGTTCAGGAAAATCTACACGAGCATGACGATCTGATTCTGTACCGGCAGCGATCGTGTAAAATTCTGTTTTTAGTGAATGGTAAGGGTTACGGTCAACGACAACGATATGTACATCTTTTGGTAAATCTTCTAAAAGACCATGTAATATATTGAGACCACCATACCCGCCCCCTAATATAACTAACCGTTTCATGCATCAACACCACCTTTTTAAATTCATTCTCAGCTGCTCACATTCAGGTGCATCACCGATTTATGTCGAAAACGCTTACGGTTTTCTCACTATTTTAAGATTATCAAAATTCTGCCTGAAAAACTAGAAGAAGTGAGCAATTCGTGACAAGTTTCACGAGTTCCTCCTATTTTGTGAGAATTTCTCTAAAAATATCATCGTTATAATCAAGATTTATTAAGTCACAATACGATCGTCCCTATCTCGTGTAGGGCCGCAGGAAAGTGTTCAAATGTGGAATCACCCCGAAAGACACGACCAGCATATGCCTACTATCAAAAGGATTGCGGTTTTTCAATCCGTTGATGAGCGGCTTATGTCTCGAGTGTCTGGGTGATGGAACAAGGCGAGTTGTTTCCGTAGCCAGCCCCTCTCTATATCAGCAGCGGATCTAAGATATATCGAAACGGAGTCTTTCAGCCTCGGCCCTTTAGTACAAGAACTACTTCTATTACAGCTAATTTTTTCTTTGACCAGATATGGTGCAAATATCTTTATGGTAGTGAAAGGAAAATGGTAAGGTTATTACATAAAACCACCGTAGAAAGGGATTCTGCATGAAACACGTACATAGTGACATTATACAATTTCGGGGCAGTCATTATAGTTTTGGCTATCATCAGGGTGAATTATTACGAAATTCCTGGTCTGTGAAAAATAGAGAAAAGCAATGGAAAGTGAGAAAACCTCGTTTTACCGTAGAAGAGCAAGAAGTGAAAGAAGCGATCACGCGTTTTGCTCCTGGTCTATGGGAGGAACTTCTTGGACTTAGAGATGCTCTCGGCTGGCCTATGGAAAGAATTATGAAGGAGTTTGGCGGGTATCGAATTGATTACAAACGGTCTGGTTGTTCCATCATGACAGGGGAAGGATATTTCATTCGAAATTACGATTATATGCCAAAAACCTATGAAGGTCGCTATTCTCTTTTTCAGCCTTTAGATCAAGGATATGCGATTATCGGACCGACTCAAAGAATTACAGGACGCATGGACGGTATGAATGAAAAAGGGCTTGTACTCGGCTATAATTTCATGCACAGGAAACGTCCGGGGGACGGGTTTATATGTTGTGCAATCGGCCGTATGATACTCGAATCCTGTGCCACTGTTGAAGAAGCGGTGGGTATGCTTAAAGAAATTCCTCACCGTCATTCATTCAGCTATACCGTTTTTGACCGAAGTAACCAAACCTTCGTGGTGGAAGCATCACCTAGAGGAGTAGAGGTGAGGCAGTCGAATGTCTGCACCAATCACTTTGAGATTTTGACCAAAGAAAATCGGAACCACCTTGTTGATTCTAAGAAGCGGGAAAGTGCGATCCATACAAACCGCAGTTCCTTACAGAATGCGGAAGAAGCATTTGAATTCATGAATGGAACTACAAGAGGCGTGTTTTCTAAACTATACAGCAGCTGGGCCGGTACCATCCATACGGCGGGGTACCTTCCACAGGAAATGAAAGCCTGGTTTTCCCTTGGAGGAGACCAGCCGCCAGTAGAATTTGATTTTAACCAATGGCTGCGAGGGCAAGACATTCAACTGGAAAAGATAACAGGACTTGTCGATACGGATATTCCGTTCGCCCATATGGAAGACGGGGCTTACTGGACAGGTAAAAAATAAGGAAAACCTTCTGCTTACACGAGCAGAAGGTTTTTTATAATATCTTCATCCGCTAAACTTAAAGAAAGTGTAAAAGGAGAGAGTTTATGAAGAATATAATGGTCTCCTGGAGCGGAGGTAAGGACAGCTCCCTTGCGCTGTTTAAAGTGCTGAATGACCCAAATTGTATAGTCAAAGGTTTATTTTCTACCGTTTCTTCTGAAAGCCACCGCCTGCCAATGCATGAAGTCAAGCGAACCTGGCTTACAAGGCAGGCGGAAGCCATTGGTCTGCCTCACTACGAATTAGAATTGCCCTCCCAGGCATCAAATGAAATTTATGAGAGAGAGCTCCATAAGCAGTTTGATCAATTTAAAAAACTAGGAGTTACGTCTATTGTGTATGCTGATCTATTTCTAGATGATATAAAGAACTACCGTGATGAACTAATGAAAAGGATGGCGATGCAAGGCGTTTACCCACTCTGGGGTACAGATTCCGGGGAAATCGCACATGAATTTCTAAGGCAAGGGTTTAAGGCTGTGATTACGACGGTAGATACTGACCAGCTTTCTGGAGAGTTTGTGGGTCATATGTACAATGAAGATTTCTTAAGACAGCTTCCAGTATCCGTGGATCCTTGCGGTGAATATGGAGAATTTCATACATTTGTTTTCGACGGACCTATATTTAATCAACCGATCTCTATAAAAACAGGGGATTCTTTTTTGACTATGAATGAGCGGTTTGTTCATATAGAGCTGAAGGAATAATGTAATCAACTCTTAAGAAGGGAGCAATCTGATCACAATTGTGTCTTTCATTACCGGTTTGTCCTATTATTTTTATTATTGGTAAGATAATAGCGGTATATAAACTATGATAGGATGGTAATGATATCAGTTATTAATCACTTTATTATGGAGGTTACTATGGAAGATTTATTAAAAATGACAGGTAAGAATGTAGTGATCATGGGTGTAGCGAATAACCGCAGTTTGGCCTGGGGTGTCGCCCAGTCCCTTTATAAAGCAGGGGCAAACCTCATCTTTACATATAGAAAAGATCGTTCTTATTCAAAGCTGAAGAAGCTGCTGGAAGAGAATGATATGGCAGCGGCAGCGGTCGTTTCCTGTGATGTAAACAATGATGAAAGTATCCAGGAAGCTTTTCAGACGATTGGAGAAAAAGTGGATTGTATTCACGGTGTGGTACATTCTATTGCTTTTGCCCACGCGGAGGACTTAAAAGGTGATTTTCTTAATACGTCAAGAAGCGGTTTTGCCTTTGCACAGGATACGAGCGCCTATTCCCTGATTGCCGTGGCCAAAGCAGCTCATCCGTATATGAAAGAAGGCGGCGCGATAACAGCCATGAGCTATCTCGGAGCTGAGCGCGTAGTAGAGGGCTACAATGTAATGGGAGTGGCAAAAGCATCGCTTGAATCTACTGTAAAATATTTAGCCGCAGATTTAGGAAAGCATAACATCCGTGTGAACGCCCTTTCAGCAGGAGCGATCCGCACGCTTGCAGCTAAAGGGGTCCCTTCATTTAACGAAATACTCCATAAGATTGAAGAGACTGCCCCGCTTCGCAAAAATGTAACCAAGGAAGAAGTTGGAGATATGACGCTTGCCATGATGAGCCATCTTTCCAGAGGGGTTACAGGTGAAATTGTATATGTAGATTCAGGTTATAACATACTTGGATAGCTTGTAAAAAAGTCCGATTCTCCAATGAGAATCGGACTTTTTTGAGTTTAAGAGGTTCTGAATCCAGAAGGTTTATAACACTCATAATTAATTACAAAAATAAAACTTCCGTGTGTGTAGGGCTCAGTTTTAAAGTTGAATGGCTCTGGTATGTGAAAGGGCGTGAAACTTCAGTAAAAAATAGCCAGGTTATACATAATGGGAAGTTATTTCTTGGAAAGAAAACGTTTCATACTTCTAAATTAGGGAAAGAAAAACATTAGACAAGGAAATATGACGCAGGACAAAAAGTACAGAATGGAGGATCAGTAAGATGCAAAAACAACAGACCATTATTGAAGAATCAATGAAAGCTTTAATGGAAGATGAATCATTCCTGCCTGATCTTCAGGCGCAGACACGCGAACAGGCGTTTAAATCACTAGTAGCTTTACTTTCCACCCCCAATCATATACATAAATCCTTTTTGAGGGTGACGCTGGATGACAACACCATTGTGCGTATTCCCGCATTCCGTGTCCAGCACAGTGATACAGTAGGGCCATATAAAGGCGGAGTACGATTCCACGAATCCGTAAATGAAGGAGAAGTGTCGAACCTGGCCAAGCTTATGACCTTGAAAAACGCACTCCATGAGCTTCCTTTTGGCGGAGGTAAAGGCGGGGTCGTTATTAAACCTCAGGAGTACAACATTAAAGAACTCAATCTGATATGTAAGAAGTATGTACAGTATTTCGATGATATACTAGGTCCTGATAAAGACATCCCTGCTCCAGACGTAGGAACCGGTGAGCGTGAAATGGACTGGATGATGGGAGAATTCAAAAACATTCATCCTGGTGAACCTTACCGCAACAGCTTTACAGGAAAGAGTGTAGTTAACGGCGGATCACTAGGAAGACGTGAAGCTACCGGTAAGGGTGTATACTTCACATTCCGTTATATGATGCACAACTTCTTAAATGAAAATAAAAAGTGGTTATCGGAAACTGATAATGTTTTCGCTAATACGGCTTTAAATCATCATGATCAGAAGCTGAGTATGGCTATACAGGGATTTGGAAACCTCGGCTCTGTAGCTGCTCTTGAGGCCTATCAGTGCGATTATCTTCAGAATAAAATTGTAGCAGTCAGTGATCACAATGTTATGCTTCACAATAATGACGGGCTTGATATCCCTGCCCTCATCAAGTTCACGGAAGAGTCAGATGGGGATCTGCCAACAACGGAAGAAGAGTTGGAAGAGCATGAAATAAAAGCAGACATTAGAGAGCGTGACGAACTGCTGGAAATGGATTGTGACGTTCTTCTGCTTGCTGCACTTGAGGATCAGATTCATGAAGATAATATGGAACGGATTCAGGCTTCTATGATCATAGAAGGAGCAAATGGTCCAATTACAGAAGATGCTGATCGGTATCTTGCTGACAAAGGTGTATTAATTGTACCGGATATCCTTGCGAACGCAGGAGGGGTTATCGTTTCGTACTATGAATGGATTCAAGGCCGTGAAGCGCAATTTATGACAGAGGACCAGGTTTTTGAGCGTTTATTTGATAAAATGAAATATACAATGGACACAATTCTACCACAGTTCTTTGGGGATCCATTCCCGCTTAGACAGAACTGTTACATTCACTCGGTCATGAAATTATCTACGATTATGTATCGTCAAGGAAAACTGTATTAATCAGGAAAAACCAGCCAATCTATTTGGCTGGTTTTTTTATAAAACTGAAACTTATAGACCGGGGGAGACGTATAACTATTTAGAACGTTAGGAATAACCTGCCAGGTTTCGAACGACTTGAAATTTTACGGATTCCTATAGAATAGAATATAGTTAGTCTATAGGATCTTTTGGCTCACTGCTTTACAGGGGAGGTAGGTCCCGAATAGACTTGGAGGAGGAGAAAGTTGGATAAACAGACAAATAACATTCGACCACTGCAGAATAAGAAACAAAAGAAGTACCTCGGCTTAGCAGGGAAAATTTTTGGAGTTTTGATCGTACTTGCTTTTCTGCTATGGCTTACCCTAAGTTGGATTACCGATTACATCTGGATGGATTCATTGGGATTTCAATCGGTGTACACCACCATATTCAGCACTAAGATCTTACTTGGTATTATAGGATTCATTGTTTATTTCGCACTGACATATGTAACGCTTTCATTAATCAGAAAAGGATACATCCGTTATTTTGAAAGGGATGAACTGCCATCCGTAATCCGGGATAAGAAGTGGGGACGCCTCATCAGTCTCGGGGTTTCGGCATTGGTTGGTTTGTTTGGAAGCAGTATCGTTCAAAGTGTAGGCTGGGAACTGTGGCTGAAGTTTTTAAATCATTCTTCTTTTGGAGTAAATGATCCTCACTTCTCCATGGATATATCCTTTTACATGTTTGAACTTCCCTTTATTAATTTTGCCTTAAATACTCTGATGGGCTTAGGGATTTTCTTGCTTCTTGTGGAGATCGGCTTTTACTCCGCATTTAATATGTATCGAAAAAGCCGTTTTGCTCAGCTGCATATGGGGGGGACTCTGGCAGTAATTGCGCTGCTTTTAGCTATGGAGCATGTACTAGCTCCATTCGGTACGCTCCTTACCAATGAAGTCAATATCTTTCAAACCAGCGTGGTGCACGGATTAAGTTATACGGATGATGTCGTAAATATCCCCGCTTCTTATGCGTTAGCAGGCGCAGCCATTATCGGGGCTGTCTGGATGATAATTGCTTTGATGCGTGGTAAATATAGAGCTATGCTTATTCCTGTAATTGCTTATATAGGAATAGTCCTGCTGAGCCAGGGGGCTTCTCTTATCGTCCAGAACTATGTAGTATCTCCAAATGAGTTCTCAAAAGAAAGTCCTTATCTTGAACACAATTTGAATTTTACTCGTACCGCTTATGATCTGGAATCGATTGATGAACGGCAGCATCCAGGAAATGAAACACTTGATCAATCGTTGATTGAAAGCAATCAATTGACCATTAACAATGTTCGAATTAACGATGCTAGACCAATTCTTGACATTTATAACCAGCTTCAAACATTTAGGACTTACTATGAATTTAATGATATCGACATCGACAGGTACCAGGTAGATGGAGAATATCAACAGGTATTCCTTGGAGCCAGAGAATTGAACACGGAGGATCTGCCTTCTCAGGCTAAAACGTGGGTGAACGAGAACTTAAGATATACACATGGTTACGGTATAGCTATGAGTGATGTTAATGAAATTACGGCTCAGGGACAGCCGGAGTATATGCTCAAAAACCTGCCTTCCCAAGGTGTAATGGATATTTCACGACCGCAAATTTACTTTGGTGAAGAAAATTATCAAAATGTGATCGTAAATAGTGGAGTGGATGAATTTGACTATCCATCCGGTGAGGAGAATAAGTCCACACGTTTTGAAGCGGACACTGGCATTCCGCTATCAGGGCTTAATCGGGCACTTTTCAGTTTAGAAGCTGGATCCTTTCGGATGTTTGTTTCCGATCAAGTGACAGGGGACAGTCAACTGCTGGCTGAACGAAATATTATGGACAGAGTCGAAAAAATCGCTCCTTTTCTAAATTACGATGAGGATCCATATATCTTTGTTCGTGAAGACGGCAGTCTTTCGTGGATGATTGATGCATACTTAACAGCCGAACGGTATCCTTACTCAGAGCCGCATAAAGGGGAAGAAAATTATGTCCGGAACTCTGTAAAGGTAACAATTGACGCTTACACGGGTGAAGTAGACTTTTACGCTGTTGATTCTGATGAACCCCTGCTTCAAACGTATCAGAAAATGTTTCCGGACCTCTTTACAGAAGACATACCGGCTGATATCCAGTCCCACTTCCGTTACCCGGTGGATTTGTTTAAAATACAAGCATCCATGTATGGTACGTACCACATGACCAACCTGGAAGTATTTTATAACCGGGAAGACTACTGGGAATTTCCTACTGAAAAGTACTTTGATGAGGATATAGAGATGGAGCCATATTACATCACGATGAAGCTTCCTGAAAGTGATGAGGAAGAATTTGTACTCATGACTCCTTATACACCAAGGAACAGGCAGAATATGATTGCCTGGATGGGTGTAAGGAACGATGGCGACAACTATGGGGAAACATTTGTCTACCGTTTCCCTAAACAAGAGAATGTCTATGGTCCGCAGCAAATTGAAAATCGAATTAACCAGGACAGTAACATTTCTCAGCAATTGAATCTCTGGTCTCAGGGCGGTTCGGAAGTTATTCGAGGAAATCTGCTTGTCATACCGATTCAGGATACGGTATTATACGCTGAACCAATCTACATTGAATCTTCCAACGAAACGTCCCTGCCAGAAGTGAAGCAGATTATTCTGGCTTACGGGGATCAGATTGTAATGGAACCTACATTTGACAAGGCGATTGAAAGTCTCCTTGCTCGTACCGATCCAGATGTTGAGCCGAGTGAAGGGGAAGAAGAGCAGCCTGCAGGAAATGAAAATACTCAGGACTTATTGGAATCCGAACAAAAACTTCAGGAGCTTTCAACTTTATTTGAAGATTATCAAAGCGCGTTATCCAATGGAAATTGGGAAGAAGCGGGCACGATTATGAGTGAAATAGAAAGTATGCTAGGTGAAACGGATTAACAATTTATAACATAAGAAAAGGTGCTTTCCACGTTAAAGGGAAAGCACCTTTTTCTATTCATTGCGTGCATGCTTCATATTTCTAATGAACAATTTGGAGAATTAGAAAATCCCATTCAACTAATCTTCTCCTCGGGATGGTTTTTATAAAACTGCCAGTTCACTCCGTCCTGCCATAAATCCTCAAACACTGAACACAGCTGCTGTCCCATCCTTTCATCATCTACTCGAAGAAGGATTTCATCATTTTTTCTTTCGGCATTATAAGTGAAATTGTAAGAGCCCACTAAAGCATGCATATGATCCGAGATCAGCATTTTAATATGCATCGTTCCGTCGTGGGTGTTAGTACGGACGGCAACCCCGTTGTCCGTGAGTTCCTTAATATTTTTGATCTGAGCTCCGAACGATTTTAGCTGTTCCCTGTCAGTAAATACGCGCACTTTAACGCCTCGTTTCGCCGCTTGAATCAGCTCAGCAGCTATATTGTTGTTGGAAAAAAGAAAAATGGCTACATCAATGGTTTTCTCAGCATTTTGAATGGTTTCAATGATCTCTTTTAAAGGAGAGCGCTTCGTTTTGGATAGAAAATATGAAAGGGAATACGTCTCTTTCTTTTGCCTAATTGTCCACCTATACGTAATATAAGAGCTTGCCAGGATGGAGCATCCGGCGGTTATTAGGATTTCCATAGAGTTCCTCCTATCCTTAATCCATATTTATGTGAAGCCATTTTTGTCCTATTCAATCCGTCTGGAGGGTGCAGATGAATTTATATAGCCCTTTAGGAGAATAAATTCAACCTAGTACACTCAAGTTAATAAAAAAGGAGGAAGAGTTCATGTCGAAGGATTCACAAAACGTTCACTCTGAGGTTTCACCACACCCTGATGGGGAGAGGGAAGGAATAATCAATGATTCCAAAGGATTGCAGGCGGGGGTTACTGTGGATGCGAAGCGGACTTGGAAAGGTAAGGAAAAAGAATTGAACTTGCAGCCTGATGAAAAAATAAAAGAGTTTAAACAGCACATGGAAAATATAACGGGTAAGAAAAACTAATGTCCAGATATGCTAAAGAGCCCACAGCTTATCGCTGTGGGCTCTTTCTATCGGGCATAATGTTTTTTTAATCAGCCTGTGTTACGCAGACCAGCTGCAATACCACTGATGGTCAGCAGGACTTCGGTGAGCAGGTCATCATCTTGATCTTCCGATGCGCGCAGCTCTTTAATCAGTTCCACTTGAAGGAAATTCAGCGGATCGACATAAGGGTTACGCAGACGTACGGATTCTTTGATCGTCGGCTGATGAGTGAGTAATTCTTCATCACCTGAGATCTTCAGAAGAATGTCTTTAGTTCGCTCGTATTCGTCGACGATGTTATTAAAGATTCGTTCGCCAAGCTCCTGGTCATTAACCAGCTGTGTATATTCCTGCGCTGTTTGAATATCCGCTTTGGTAAGAGCCATCTGTAAGTTGTTGATGGTGGAGCGGAAGAACGGCCAGTTCATATACATCTGCTTAAGCTGTTCAAGTCTGTTATTATCATTTTCAACATAACTCGCAAGACCTGAACCTGCTGCATACCAGGCAGGGATCAGCTGACGGTTCTGGGACCATGCGAATACCCAAGGGATTGCACGCAGATTCTCAAACTTGGAACTGTCCTTACGCTTCATTGGTCGTGAGCCAATGTTCAGTTCACTGATTTCTTTTAGTGGTGTTGCTTCATTGAAATAGGTCAGGAAGTCTTTATCTCCGAATACCAGGGATTGATATTTCTTAAGAGAAATCTCGGCGATTTCTTCCATCGCCTGTTCCCAAGCGTCTTCACGATTATGCGCTTGTTCTGATTCCTGGGAAACGTTGGCTGCCCCTTCGAGTAAGGTGGATGCACCTTGCTCCAGGCTGCGGTAAGCAATATCTTTTATCAAATAACGTGAAGATAATACTTCGCCTTGTTCGGTAATTTTCACACCGTCACCCAGTGTTTCTTCAGGCTGGGAAAGGAGGCTGCGGTTGAGAGGACCGCCACCGCGGCCCAATGAACCGCCGCGCCCGTGGAAGAACTTCAGGCCGATGTTATACTCGCGGGCCATTGTATGAATTTCCTGCTGGGCTTTGTATAATCTCCAGTTAGCTGTTAATGTACCGCCATCTTTACTGCCGTCTGAATAACCCAGCATGATTTCCTGGTGGTTATTACGGTGCTCAAGATGTTTGGCATATACATCCATCTCAAATAACGTCTTCAGGATTTCAGGTCCAGCTACAAGGTCATCAACGGTTTCAAGTAATGGAGCTACGTTAATATTACTTTCCACCGTTCCGTCAGCATGCAGACGGTAAATACCAGCTTCTTTAGCAAGAACGAGCACTTCTAACAGGTCACTTGCGGATTCTGTCATACTGATCAGGTAAACTTCAATGGAACGCTTCCCGAACTCGATATGTGCATTTCGGATCATTTGGAAGACGGTAAGCATTTCTTGCGTACTGTCCGAATAATCTTCGTTTAATAATGAAATAGGACGTGGATCCTTCAATACGCTTTGCAGAACCTCAATTTTCTTGTCTTCTGAAAGCTCGCTGTAGTTGTCTTCAATACTTACTTTGCGCAACAGCTCGTCCACAGCTGATTCGTGCTCACCGCTATGGTTCCGTATATCGAGAGTTGCTAAGTGGAAGCCGAACAATTCAACCTGTCGGATCAGTTTGCGCAGTTTCTTCAATTCGCGTCGAGCCGGCTGATGAGTTTTGGCGCTTGTTTGGATTTGATGTAGATCCTCAAGCAGCTCATCCGCATAATTATAGCCAAGATCTGATTGACCGACCTGGCGCAAACGTTCCAGGACGATAGCGAATTTACGGCGATAAACTTCTTTTTCCACACGCCATTTCTTTCCTTTAGGAAGCATTGGTTCTTCTTTCTCTATGGATGCCATTAAGTCGTCTGTAACGGTTACTTGAGCAGAAGAATGACTGAAACGTTTCATTAGCTCTACAAGCACTTCTTCATACTTGTTCAGGACAAGGTTACGCTGTTTTTGTAAAGTCTGCCACGTAATATCAGGGGTTACGTTCGGATTTCCGTCACGGTCGCCACCAATCCAGGAACCGAAACGAAGGAAGTTAGGCACATCCCAATCTTCTTCCGGATAGTTCTCCTCGAGACAATATTCCAGTTCCTGATGGATTTCTGGAAGCACATCGAAAAGCGTTTCGTCAAAGTAATAGAGGCCATTTCGCACCTCATCCATTACAGTCGGTTTACGATCACGCAATTCATCCGTCTGCCATAGAACGCTGACTTCGTTTTGAAGACTATCCCTCAGGCTGTCTCTTTCATTTTTAGTAAGTAGAGGATTATCCAGTTTCTGCAGAATAGTAGCGATTCTCTTCTGGATTTCCAGCACGGTTCTTTTGGTAGCTTCTGTTGGGTGTGCGGTAATGATTAGTTCAAGAGAGAGATGATCCAGCACCTTTTGAATCACGTCTTTTGAAAAATTATTATTCTTTAAATTTAGTACGGCGCTTTCTAGTGAGAAAGGCTGAGCTCCGTGGTCTTCTCTTAGTTGATACTCTCGGCGTCTGCGGATACGGTGGTTTTGTTCAGCTATGTTAACGAGGTGGAAATAAATTGAGAAAGCCCGGATCACCTGGGATCGCATAGGAGGCTTGAGGTTTTGAATTTCTTCTTTCAGTTGATTATAAGTAGATGTACTATGATTGTTTCGAAGATCTTTCGTCAATTGACGAATGGTTTCAACTTTGTTTAATAACTCTTCTCCGCCGTGATGGACAAGTAAATTACCGAGCATTTTACCAAGTTCATTAATGTCCCGGCGTAAGGGAGTTGTATGATCGTTTGTTTTTGGCTGATTAGTCACACTTTCACCTTCCTGTAATTACATTTATTTTATAGTTACTTGAAAGTTACCTTATGTTTTCATAATGTTATCAGAATAATGTGCATAGTCAAATACTTTGAACCGTAACGATGACAGCGGATGGAGTAATTTTAGACAGGCTTAAATTGGTAAGAGTATAGAATATAAGTGATGTAAGCGTTATCTTTTGAGCGGAGGGAAGAAGGACCTATTTCTGTAATTTTTTTTAAGAATGAGTTACAAATGGTTTGCTTACCGTTAAAAAAAGGAAAGAAATGTTATTATAGTAAGCAATTAAATTTTAGGAGGATCTCCATGTCTGTACAATTAGTACTTGATTCCAAGTCAACATTAGGTGAAGGTCCAAGCTGGGACTCAGAAAAGGAAGTTCTGTATTGGGTAGATATTGTCGGCAAGAAGATTCACCGATATGATCCCGTCCAGCATGAAAATACGACGGTAGAATTGGAGCAGTATCCTGGTACCATTCAACCGCGGGAGGATGGCGAAGTCATTCTTGCGCTTCAAAATGGCTTTTACTTTTATAACTGGATGTCAGAAACTCTGGAACCTATAACCGATCCAGAAAACCACTTGCCAGGTAATCGGTTTAATGATGGCAAATGTGATCCAGCAGGAAGATTTTGGGCAGGAACTATGAATTTAGAGGAGAAGCAGGACAAAGGAGCGCTCTACAGGCTGGATACGAATCTTGAAGTTACTGAGAAGCTGAATGGTCTCAGCATATCCAATGGTCTCGCATGGTCACCTGATCATAATTATATGTATCATATTGATACGCCCACCAAACAAGTGATGAGATACGACTTTAATATGGAGACAGGGGAAATTACCAATCCGAAAACCGTGGTAACCATTCCAGAGAATCAAGGGTCGCCGGATGGCATGACTATTGATGAAGAAGGGATGCTATGGATTGCTCATTTTGGCGGAGCAGGCGTTTCCAGATGGGACCCTGAAAAAGGAGAATGTGTAGAATTTATCGATGTTCCTGCTGCAAACGTCACGTGTTGTGTATTTGGCGGTAAGGATATGAATGAACTCTACATTACGACAGCCAGAAAAGATATGAGCGATGAGGACCTGGAGAAGTACCCGGAAGCAGGTGGACTGTTTAAATTAAAAACAAAAGTCCGTGGACTTCCGTCTTATCCATTTAAAGGGTGAAGTCTAGAGATTAATAAAAAGGGAAGCTTCCTAGTATGAGGAAGCTTCCCTTTTTTGGTTGTGCGAGAAGTACGGATCCCATTCTGTTCGCAACAGACTCATTTCTAATAGGTTCCAAAATGATCCGTTAACTTTCCGGTGGTCTCTAAGCAGTCCATCTTTTTGAAAACCGGCCTTTTCATAGCAGCGTATCGCTGGCTGATTAAAATCAAAGACCCCAAGGGCCACTTTATGAAGCTTGAGATCCTCAAAAGCAATAGCTGTAACCTGGGCAATCATTTGTTCTCCGATTCCACGGTTTTGATGTTCTGGACTTACCAGTACTTTACCGATTCGGGCAGATTCATTTTTATTATCAATTCTCCCTAAAGAAATGTGCCCGACCACTTCTTTAGCTTTAGAATCCCATGCTTTATATACGATACGGTCTGGCCGAGTCGTATAGGAGTCCAGCTGGTTGTGGTCCAGGGGGAATTGAAAAATTGGACCTCCCCATTTCATTAAGAAAGCAGCTGTAGGGATCCAGCCAATCAGCTGATCATAATCTTCGTTCGAGAAGTGCTGTAATTCAATCAACTTGTTCCACCTCTAACTTGTTGTATTTCCTTCCTTTTCTTGCTTTTTTAAATCCCTCAAATATATCAATTCCAGAAAAAACGACAGCGGTTATTATAGCCGTTAGCCTGACCCACTGAGTTAAATTCGATAAATCGGACTGGAGAGCTCCTTCAAGCTCTGTGACGGCGGCTGGATTAAACAAATCAGGATGGCTGATCATAATGCTTAAAAGAATAACCCAAAGCACGTTATACAGCGTATTCATTACAGCCAGTTTTATTGTCCATTGCTTTAAGATCCATTTATAAATAATTAAAGTAAGAGAGCTTCCTGCTAGTAGGGCAATGTAAGGCCAGAAGGAAGCCAGAATTTCTAAGTTAAATATTGTGGCGGCCTTATTTAAACCTTCACCATTTTCCTGCTCGTATATAGCAAACAGACTGGAAGCATTCAGATAAAGCGTTACGCCAACGGCAGTCCAGAGAAGTCCTCCTGCCAGTTCCCAGTTCGATATCAATCGTTTCTTTGGGATGGCTGGTTTATTCTTCAACTGATCTGGTGTCCAGGCTTTTCCGAAAGGTTCCTCCTCTGATTTCGTGGACCGTTCAACAATAACAAAAATAACTGTAATCCAGAACACAGATTGAATTCCGGCAGAGGCTGCAGCAAACGTAGCTTGAATGAAGATAGATAGAATAATGGAAAGCAGGCTTGTTTCACCAGTAAAAGAAAGAATTTTTTCAGCCACTACGGAAATGACAACTATGATCATAATAATAGGAAGAACGAGCTTTAAAACATTCAAATATTGATCATATAAGGCAGGACCAATTAAATAGGAAGGACGATCACTATAGCGTCTGGCAAGTACAGCTGGGTCTCCCAGTTTTGTTAACACTGCTCTTACATCTTTTTCTGATGGATGCTCAGGAAGCATATCCTCGATAGTGGATTGGAGTTCAAGAGCAACATCATCCTGCATCTTATCCGGGAGTCTTCGAGTGACCTCGTAAACATACGGTTTAATTAAGTCCATCCTTTTCCTCTCCTTGTAATAAATTATGAAGTTGTAAAGAAGTCCTTTCCCATTCTGCTTTCAGCTCATTAAAAATTTCCTTACCATAATCACTCAGCACGTAATATTTTCTAGGCCGGCTTTCCGATGTATCCCAGGTGCTGGTTACTAATTCCTGCTTTTCCAGTCGTCTGAGCAAAGGGTAAAGAGTACTTTGATCAATAACAATACCTGAAGATTCCAAACGCTGGACGAGTGAGTATCCATACTGAGGAGATTTTAACTGACTGAGCACAGCAAGTGTCAAAGAGCCTCTTCTCATCTCAGTAATTAAGGAAGTTAACAATTTACTCAATGAGCCACCTCGCTCTCTCTTTATAGTGTATATCATACACCATTGTATGACATATAACAATAAAATATTTACAGCGTCCTGACAGGTAAAACCCTTTCGCTTTAAAGTGGCAAAATTTTTTAGTTTCTAACAAGAGCTATTCAATGATAAAGTAGATAAGAAGTTTCAGATTGAAGTAAGGAGGGAGTCTAGTGGCTGACCAGGAAAGTAACGAAGTCATAGATGAAGCATTAGGAGAGAAAGACATTCGACGGTTAGAATTTCGTGGTGGAGTATTTGCTGCAACGATTCCTTTGGTGTTTTTCATTATTTGGGCAATTGCTTTAAGTGTAACGGAATTGGTAACCGAGCAATCGCTTGTACTTGGGATGGTTATCGGAATAGCCATTGGTTTGTTTTTCTGTAAATCCCAGTGGGCAGATTATGCTCAAAGTTTATTCTCAGGTATGGCTCAGCCCGTAGGTGTGATTGCCGTTATCGCCTGGTTTTGGGCAGGTATGTTTGCGAAGTTACTATCGGCCGGAGGACTCGTAGATGGCCTGATCTGGTTTGGATTTCAGACAGGATTGGAAGGCGGCGCTTTTGTAGCTATTACTTTCTTACTGTCGGCGCTGTTCGCCACGGCCGTAGGTACAGGTTATGGAACAGTTGCTACGTTCGGCGTGCTGATGTATCCTGCTGGTGTTATTTTAGGGGCGGATCCCGTAATATTACTTGCTGCTATCTTAAGTGGGGCGGTGTTTGGAGACAATCTGGCACCCGTATCTGATACCACTATCGTATCTGCAACTACGCAAGAAGCAGATGTGCCTGGAGTGGTACGCTCAAGGTTCAAATATTCTATTACAGCTGCTATTCCGGCTCTTATTCTATTTATTATCTTTGGCGGCGGCGGAGAACAGGGAAGTACAGAAGTTATCAACCAGCTGCAGACGCAAGTGGCTCCTAACGGGTTGATTATGCTCCTGCCATTCATTCTCGTTCTCTATCTGGCACTGAGCGGGCATCACTTGCTTACCTCATTGACGTGGGGAATCGTCACTTCCATCGGACTGATTGCTGTCTCAGGTGTGTCCTTAACAAAAGTTCTCCACATTTATAAAAATGATTCCGGAGATGCTGTTGTAGAGGGAGCCTTGATGAATGGGATTGGTGGTTATTTCAATATGGCCATTCTGATTCTATTAATTTTGGCTGCCGCCCATTTACTTGAGGTCGCAGGCACAATGGAAGTTATTAAAAATTTCTTCCTTGGAATCATTAATAACGTGGTGCGCCGAGCGGAACTTTCGATATTCGGAATTGTAGCTTTTTTAAACGTATTTATTACAATTAACACGGCTGCAGAAATTGCTGCTGCACCATTTGTCAGAAAACTTGGCATAGAGATGAATATCCATCCATATCGCAGGGCCAACTTCCTCGATACGGTGACTTCATCATTAGGCTACATTTTTCCTTGGAGTGGCGGAGTGCTTCTTGCATGGGCTACGGTTCAGGGAGCTGCGGAAGAGTATGACTTCCTTCCAGTTGTTGGCCCGACAGAAGTCTTCCCATATGTGTTCCAGGGCTGGGGGCTGCTCATCGTTATGTTTGTTGCAGCAATGACCGGCTGGGGACTACGTTATAGTGGAAAAAATGGGGAAGAAGTTAAACCGGCAAAACATTCGTAAAACAAGAATCCTCCCTGAGCGGTTAGCCGCAGGGAGGATTTTTTTATTGAATATGAGCTTTTGCTTCTTTCATCTGATCCAAATGACGAAGTTCGTGCCAGCCAATAAATTCGACCCACTGTTCAAGATTCAGGTCACCGAAAGAGGGATGAGGAAAAGCGCGATTTTGAAGCGTTTCCTTATCCTTATTATGAACTAGAAAATAAGTGGCCTCACGCGTATGTTCCAAACCTTTTTTCGCCTCTTCCACCGTATTGAATTCTCCTTTTGGTTTCAGAGTTTCCGGTGCTTCCACTTTATAGTCACGGTTGGTAGTCTTATGCAAAGGCTTTTCACTTACCTGCTGGTCATCACCCTGTTTGATAGCCTGATTCATCTGATGGACAATCATTTGCTCCATTAAGTATAAGTGTTCTAAGACTTCTAAAATCGACCAGGAATTTTCATCTGGTTTCGTGCGCGCTTCTTCGTCAGATACCTCTTCAACAAAAGCTAGTAATTCGTTTCTTTTTTCTTCTATTCCGTACATCTAGTAACCATCCTTTCCAAGTATAGGATATTTCGAGTCTACCATATGTAGCCGCTTATTTTCCTCTATTAAATATGTAAACGGTTTTTCTTTTAATAGAAGACATAGTAAAATGATGGGAAGATTGAAAAAAATTACTTTTCTACTTTTCTTACAAGTGAAAGGAGCACGATTAAATGCAGCACTTAGATTACCTCTATCATCCTTATGAAACCGCAAGAAATACTACCATTGCAAAAAACGGAATGGTTGCAACCTCTCAGCCGCTTGCGTCTCAAGCCGGGCTGTCCATACTGCAAAAAGGAGGAAATGCGATAGACGCAGCCATAGCAACCGCCGCCGCTCTAACGGTTGTTGAACCTACTTCCAACGGAATTGGTTCAGACGCCTTTGCTCTCGTATGGACAGAAAATAAACTTTATGGACTGAATGGAAGCGGCCATTCACCTTCTTCTATTTCTTCTGAAGAAATTAGAAAGCGAGGGTACGAAGAGATTCCGAAGTTTGGCTTTGAGCCTGTTACTGTTCCTGGAGCACCCGGGGCATGGGCAGAACTATCTCACCGTTTTGGTAAGCTTCCATTTAAAGAATTGTTCGCTCCCGCTATTCAGTATGCAAAAGAGGGATACCCAATTTCTCCGGTGTTGGGAAAATTTTGGGGGATGGCTGCGAAGAAGTTTCGCGAAACGTTAAAAGGAGAGGAGTTCACTCACTGGTTCGATACCTTTGCCCCTAATGGGATAGCTCCTGGAATTGGTGAAGTTTGGAAATCGGAAGGTCATGCCCATACATTGAGAAAGATAGCAGAAACCCATGCGGATGACTTTTATAATGGAGAAACAGCCGATCGAATCGATGCTTTTTCTAAACAGTACGGCGGTTTTATTTCTAAAGAAGATTTAGCCAGCTATCAACCGGAATGGGTTGATCCAATTTCCGTGAATTACCGTGGTTATAATGTCTGGGAAATCCCTCCGAACGGCCAGGGTCTTGTGGCTCTTTCCGCTTTGAACATGCTGAAAGGGTTTGACATACTTGAAAAAGAAAGTGATTCTACATATCATAAGCAAATAGAAGCTATGAAACTCGCTTTTGCAGACGGAGAAAAATACATTGCCGATGCCTCCTCTATGAAAGTAGGCATCGATGATTTATTAAATGATGATTATTCAGCTGAACGTAGATCTTCTATTACAGAAGAAGCTGGCGAACCGGAAGCGGGCGTACCTCCGAAAGGCGGAACCGTATATTTGGCTGCCGCGGACGGCGATGGGAACATGGTATCGTTTATTCAAAGCAATTACATGGGATTCGGTTCTGGCTTAGTAGTGCCTGGAACTGGCGTTGCTCTTCAGAACCGTGGTCACAACTTCACCATGGAACAAGGGCACGCAAACTCTCTGGAAGGGAATAAGAGATCATATCATACCATTATCCCTGGCTTTTTAACGAAAGGGGATCAGCCAGTTGGACCATTTGGGGTCATGGGCGGATTTATGCAGCCACAGGGTCACGTCCAGGTCGTTATGAACACGGTTGACTTTCTTTTAAATCCTCAGTCCGCGCTGGATGCCCCACGCTGGCAGTGGATGAAAGATAAAACGGTATGGGTAGAGCCGAATTTCCCTAAGCATGTCGCGGAAGCTCTCGCACGACGCGGCCACGAAATCAGCGTTCAGCTGGAAACAGGTGCTTTCGGTAGAGGCCAGATTATATGGCGTGATCCGGAAACAGGGGTTTTATATGGCGGCACGGAATCGAGAACAGATGGTACGATCTCCGCTTACTGAATGAAGAGGAGATCCGGATTGGAAGGAGAGGAGAAGGAATGCAGCAATGGAATCTCTTTATAGCCTTTTTTCGTGTGGGAATGCTAGGTTATGGAGGAGGACCTTCTTCCATTCCACTGGTCCACAAGGAAGTGGTGGAAAAGTACGAATGGCTTACGGATGATGAATTTGGCGATGTCCTGGCTTTAGGAAACTCCCTGCCAGGCCCTATTGCTACAAAAATGGCGGGATACATAGGTTATCGGGTTTCAGGGATGATAGGCATGCTTAACGCTGTATTAGCAACTATTCTACCCACAATTGTCATCATGATTGTGCTGATTACCTCCTTAAACAGTTTTCGTGATCAGTCCTGGGTCAATGGCATGACACAAGCGGTGGTTCCGGTGGTAGGTGTTATGCTTGCCAAGCTGACTTATGATTTTCTAAAAAAAGCTCAAGGGAATCTGGGTTGGATGGTCTCGCTATCTCTTGCGGTGGTCTCTCTCTTACTGATTGAGTGGATCGGCTTACACCCTGGTCTCCTTATCTTTGCGCTGTTACTATATGCCTTACTTAAACCTGTAAAAGCTAAAGATAAACCAACTCATAAAAGTCAGGAGCAGTCATCATGATTTTTTGGAAACTATTTGTTGCCTTTTTTATACCTGGAATTATCGGTTATGGTGGCGGTCCTGCTTCAATCCCTTTAGTAGAAAATGAGGTCGTGGGCCGATTTGGATGGATGAGTGTGACGGAATTCAGTGAAATGCTTGCTATGGCAAACGCACTGCCCGGACCGATTGCTACAAAAATGGCCGGATTTATCGGTTATCAGCAGGCTGGGGTCCTGGGAGCGGTCGTCGGTGTGTTTGCAACCGTAGCTCCATCGCTTATTTTAATGATTGTCCTGCTTAGTGTTCTATATAAATTCAAGGATTCGCCAAGGGTCAGACGGATGACGAATTTAATCCGTCCGGCGATTGCTGTGCTTCTTGGAATTATGGCGTACCAGTTTTTCTGGAACTCATATGAAGACACTGGGTTCCTGCAAACAGCAATTCTCATCGCTGCCAGTTTCTTGTTACTTGAAAAAGTAAAACTGCACCCCGCCTTTGTAATCCTAGGATCGCTCATCTACGGAGCCTTATTCTTAGGTTGAGCAAAGCAGTATATTAAACAAACGGGCCAGTTACTGTAAGACTCGATTTCGAGATAAATAGGGTCCGTTACGATATTTGGAGGAGGGCTGGCGGGGAAATAGCTCGTCTTGTTCTATCACCCAGACACTCGAGACATAAGCCGTTCATCAACGGACGGCAAGACCACCGTCCTTTTGATGCTCGGCTTATGCTGGTCGTGTCTTTCGGGGTGATGCCACATTTGAACACTTTCCTATGGGGGAACGGTGAGCTTCCTCGCTCGTTTCACTCGCTGCGGGATCTCACCTAGTCCCTTCTCCCATGGGAGTCTCTCCATTTCCCCACCAGCCCAATTTTATAAAAAAAACGGACCCTTCGGAAAGAGAGGATACTTCCCTTCTTAAACGGCCTGAAATGCTTATATAACAGGGTATCCTACATATCTCAGCCTGTGAAAATGTCCATAAGCCCATGTTTTTTATCTCCTCAAGCGTGTAAGAGATAAAGTTGTTTCGAGTCTCAGATCTAGCCAGGTCCGGAGGGGGACGATGTAGACTCCCTGCGGGATGAACATGATCGGTAAGATCCCGGAAGGCGGAGCCTGAGGAAGCTTACCACATATAGGAAGTTCGACGAAGACCGCCACGTCCTGTGGCAACGTCGAACGACCCTGCGTCGTGCAGGGCCGGAAAGCGAAATCATCCTCCGCAGACCTTCCGCTCAACAAATGTCTCGAAACTGAGTCTTCAAGTAACGGGAGCTTATCTTTAATGAAGAGATTTAGGGTAGTACAAGAGCTGGGTAGTTATTAGTATTTCTTACCTTATCAGTCTAGTAAATTTCCCTGTGTGAAGAAGGAGTACCATAGGAATAGAGCGAATATCCTAGTTAGGAACCAACTTTGCGATAAAAAGGGGAGAGAAGAATGAGCAAATATTCTATTGAACAATTTATTAGAGAAACAAAGCAGGACGACGCAGAAAATGAATACTTCGAGTTGGAAACCCCAAGGATCCTGGAAGTGAACTTGACCGATCAAGTGTGGGCTAAAGCAGGATCCATGATCTCGTACAACGGGCAGATTAAATTTGAAAGAGAGGGATTCCTCGAGCACGGCGTAGGTCGTTTCGTGAAAAAAGCCATGAGCGGAGAAGGAAGCTCTCTAATGAAAGCTACCGGACGCGGCAGCCTTTACTTAGCCGATCAAGGTAAAAAAATTACGATTCTGGAACTGAATAACGAAGAAATTACAGTGAACGGCAATGATCTTCTCGCCTTCGAACCAGGTGTAGATTGGGATATTCAACTGATGAAAAAAGTTGCCGGAATGATGTCTGGCGGTCTGTTCAACGTCAAACTGCAGGGAAGAGGAAAAGTGGCGATCACGTCTCATTATGAACCGCTTACCATTATGGTGCGTCCGGGTCAGCCAGTAATTACCGATCCAAATGCTACGGTCGCCTGGTCGGGTCATTTGCAGCCTGAATTTCGTACAGATATCAGCTTTAAAACTCTCATAGGACGGGGAAGTGGAGAATCGATCCAAATGGAATTCAATGGCGACGGCTTTGTCATCGTCCAGCCATTTGAAGAGATTAATACTTCAGGCGAGCGCGGCAAATAAAGATTTGTCGAATGATGGAGAATTCAATATAGACTGGCATTTTCTCATGGCAATCTGAATAAAGTAAAAGACCGAGAGCTGAATATGTTTTTTTCAAAAAAAATTCAAGCTTCATCCTTTACTTCACTGCTAAAACGTTGTAAGATATGAGATAACTTAAAAATAAATAACGGAAACTTCTTATCCAGAGAGGCGGAGGGACTGGCCCTTTGATGCCCGGCAACCATCGAATCAATCCAAGGATTGACGAGAACGGTGCCAATTCCTGTAGGATGGTGACATCCTAAGAGATGAGAGGATCGTACGGACTATAATACGACCCCTTTTCTTGGATAAGAAAAGGGGTCTTTTCGTTGTCATATACCCGTGAAGGCTCTCGATAGAAGTTGCGTTAAAAAGGAAAGGAAAGATGAGACATGGCGAAGGCAATTTTTGGAGCAGGGTGTTTCTGGGGAGTAGAAGCATTCTTTGAAAAATTTGAAGGCATTACATCTACACGAGTCGGATATATTGGCGGTAATCTGGAAAACCCTTCTTATGAACAGGTGAAAACAGGTGAAACAGGTCACGCAGAAGCTGTGAAAGTAGAGTATGACCCGACTGTTATTACTTATTCTGAACTTGTAAATATCTTTTTTGAAACGCATGATCCAACATCAAAAAATCGTCAAGGTGCTGATATTGGCCACCAATACCGCTCAGCGATTTTTTACAATGATGCCAGTCAAAAATATATTGCTGAAGAGAAAATTAAAGAATGGGATGAGAAAGGCACTTTCAAGCGCCCGATTGTAACAGAAGTTGTTAAGACCACCACTTTCTATGAAGCGGAAGAGCATCATCAGAAGTATTTGCAGAAGAACGGATCAGTAGCATGTGGAATCGGCTAACACTGCTAATCCTTGAAAGGCACTCCGAGTATTTACTCGGAGTGCTTTTTTTAGGTCTGCGAAGTTACGCACCAAACCAGGAAGGGAAAACCTTTGACCAGAGCGAAATGAGTGAGAGACAGATTTCGTGAAAAGGGGGGAGCGGAATTGTTATGGATCAATGAATCAATATTAATTATCATGTGTTTGTTTATGGTGGCAGGGGCACTGGATTACTATGTTCTTAATCAACGTTTATCTTTAGGAAAGCATTTCTATGATGCTTTTATGATGATGGGTCCGCTCGCCTTATCCATGGTAGGAATTATCTCACTTGCTCCCGTCTTGTCAGAGATCGCTGCGCCGGTTATTGGTCCTGTCTTTAAAGGAGTGGGTGCCGATCCCTCTATGTTTGCTTCTATGATTTTAGCGATTGATATGGGAGCATATTCCCTGGCCGAAGCTTTAGCCTTAACGGATGAAGCAGCTGTATTTTCATGGGCATTTTTAGGGACAATGATGGGCCCAACGCTCGTCTTTACTATACCGGTCGCCCTTACTGTTATTCAAAAAGAAGATCGTCCTTATTTCGCCAAAGGGATCCTCATCGGAATAGTGACAATTCCGATTGGCTGTCTGGCAGGCGGAGCAATCGCAGGATATGAATGGTTATGGATGATGCAGAACTTATTGCCAGCGCTTCTTCTTTCTGTTCTCATCGGTATGGGCTTATGGTTGTTTACGAATGGGGCTATACGGGTGTTTGCCTGGTTTGGAAAAGGAGTCGAAATCCTTATTATTACTGGACTTGCAGCCATTACGATTGAAACGCTCACGGATTTTACCATCATTTCAGGCATGGCCCCGCTTTCTGAAGGGGTCTCTATTGTAGGCAGGATTACTGTTACCCTTGCAGGAGCTTATCCTTTAATCGCTTTTTTGAATCAAAAAGGGGAAAAGATATGGAATCGCTTGAGCCAGAAGATTGGTTTAAATGCTTCTGCTATGACCGGCCTCCTCGCTTCACTTGCCCATCATTTACCCATGCTTGCCATGATGAAGCACATGGATAGCAGGGGGAAAATCGTGAATTCGGCTTTTGCGGTAAGTGGAGCTTTTGTACTGGGCAGTCACTTTGCTTTTGTAGCAGGGATTGAGAAAGATATGATTGTTCCTGTTATGGTGGGCAAGCTGATCGCTGGAGGACTCGCTGTAGGTATTGCCTTGCTTTTAACAAGAAGGTATGAGCAGATGACTTTAACCAAGTAATTAACTAGGCTATAATCAACGTGAATCTAACCAAAAAGGAGTTTTTTTACTGTGAAGACAGAAATGAAAGAGCGCTACAGCGAATATATTGAAAAATTCAAAGCGACGGCTCCTGGTGATGTGCAAGAGAAAATGAAGCAGGCCATTCAAGAACTGGAGCAATCTTCTGATGGAAAAGGTCTATCCGAAGGTGAAAAAGCTCCCAATTTCAACCTTCCTGATGCGAAGGGGAATACAATAGAATTATACAAACAGCTGGAAGAAGGACCTGTCATATTGACGTTTTATCGTGGAGGCTGGTGTCCTTATTGTAATATGGAACTCCGGGCTTACCAGGAAATTCTCGATGACATTCACGATAGTGGGGGCGAACTTATTGCGATCAGTCCAGAACAGCCTGATCACTCTCTATCCACTGCTGAGAAAAATGATCTGCAGTTTCATGTGGTAAGTGATGTTGGAAATGAAACGGCCAACCAGTATAATCTCATTTATCAGCTGCCAGATTATCTGATTGAGGTGTACAAAGAAAAAGGGCTGCGAGTAGACGAGCATAATGGCGATGAAGCGTGGACCCTTCCGGTTTCCGCAACTTATGTAATTGACCAGGATGGAACCATCGTTTATGAATATACCAAAGAGGATTACAAAGATCGTGCAGAGCCTTCAGAAGTACTGGAGCAATTAAAAAAAGTACGAGTATAAAAAAGGAAGCACAACTCCATTTATACTGGGGTTGTGCTTTTTATTTCGTGTATTTGTTAGCATAGCTGCTTGCGGCAATCGAATCTGGCTTAATTTTCGGCTCGATCCCAAGCGATTCAATTCGGGCTACCATTTCATTTACATACAGTCTTGTCCGGTTCCGCTCTCCTGAACCAATGTCAATATGCCCCTCCATTGTAAAAGTAGCACCTTTGTAAATATGAGGCAGAATGATATCGATCATTTCATTTTTCTTTTCTTCGGTGAATAAAGAAGCAATATGTTCGGTCAGTGATGTCTCATAAGAGATGCGTTCATGAAGTGTAGTCATTTTTCTTGAGATAAGTTTCTTGCAGAAACAGGCCCACGCGCCTTTTCCAACACGCTGGATAACGATTCCTGTAATAAAAATGGTGTGAGAAGGGTGGATTTGAGAATCAGTGCCAAGCATTAAACGGTAATTTCCGAGCGGGTCCTTCTTCATAAAGGTCAGGATATGGTCGAATACTTGATCAAAGTCCATCTTTTTGTGGGTTATGTTTTGGAACTTGAGGTCCTTTTCCATCTCAGTCACCCCTTTGTTTGTTAAGAAAGGACATTATATGCTGCCTTCCTTACTATAGGATATTCATTAAGTCCTACTGGAATGCGGATTCAGATGAGGTGCAGGAGTAATTTAACTTTATCATGTATATAACGGGAGTATCCCTCCTTTATTATAAAATTATGTAAGAATTTAATGAAGAATTAGTAATTGGGGGACAAAGAAAGTTAAATAGTCATCTACTTTAAGAAACACGATTCTTCTGGAACCAGTTGAAGAAAATAATAAATAAGAGAATGACGACAAAAGCACCTGTAATAAATGTGATTAGTGTGTTTTCCTGATAAGCAAAGATAGCTCCGTATCCCCATATGAAAACGAGAGGAAACCACGTATCTTTCTGAATAAAATAAAAGGCAAGAGCAATAAGACCTCCCGCTACAAGAATAAAAGCGGACCATCCCAGTTCTCCAATGGCAAATAGTTCTTGTACTCCATTTGCTTTCAAAACGACAAAGGTATCCACGATAGTAGCTATAGAGGTCCAGGCGAGGTAAATGGAAAAGGGGGTTCTGTATTTATGCGTAGAGAGGTGAAGTCTTTGAATGCTCGTGTACACCACAGAGAGAGTAAGCAACGATAAAGTAATGAATAGTAGCGAAGGAGTGGTTCCAACGATAACGGTAGTCCCGGATAGGAACATACTTAAAGGAAACCACAGCCCGATATGCTCAACGACACGATTAAGCTCTTCATTTGCAAAGAAAGATTTCATTAGAAAGACGAGAAGAAGGAAGTAAATAACAAACCAAATCGAAAAGGCAAAAGGGGCCGGCATAACATATACATTAGCGGTAGATGGATTCATGAAATCTTGTGATAAGAAGAAGGAAGCGGTGAGCAGATACATAAAGCTGGCTAAATTAATTAACTTCAGACCAAGTAGTTTCATGTGATGATCTCCTTTACTCTGTGATGTTAATTTCACTGCTGTTCCATCGTCCAGGGGCGGGACAGCCTGGAGCTAGTACAGTTTATGTGCCAATTTGGATTAAATGACAGGAAGATGTAATCGCCGCAACATTGCGAAATTAAAGATTTCGCTCTTCATACTCTATTAATGCCGCACGGATGGCGGCTGTGTATTGCTTGAAAACTTCCGTTTGGTTAGAAGCATCATTTCTTGAGCTGTAGTTAATCGTTCCATTTTCAAAAAAAGCTTTTCTTTGCGCTCGGGTTAATTCTAGTTGAACGCCCTGTCCGGTTTTGGTTTGATTCACAATATTATTGGGATGGTCGCCGTCTAAATGCTTGGGGGCTTCCTTAACACGGAAGCCGTTTGCTTCTAAATGATCAGAAATTAAGCCTCTTAAATCCTCATTTAATCCACCTAGTAGCGTTTTTTTCTTGTCCCCCTCAGCCCCATGGATAGAAATATGGATTGAAGCTTCTTTCGCCATTGAAAGAGCCTGAGGTTCATCAAAATTAACAGAATTTATATGTAAGTTATTAAAATTCCCTCTACTAAGCTTTCCCTTAAAGGTGTATAAGCTGTATTTTTTGCCGGCGATAGCGTCTGCCACCTGTGAAGTTACCTGCTCAATTCCTCCTCCGTGAATGGCACTTACGAGTACACGGTTATTTGACGATTCACGTTTTTGGATTTCCCAATCCTCACTTTCTTCGAAGACCTCACTTAACTCTGCAAAAGTGCAGAATCGATCCCCCTCTGCTGGACACTCCACGGAAGAAACGCTTCTGCTAAAGCTGTTATTCTGAAGCGTCAGGGTGATGACAGCCGCAGAAGCTGCCAGCGTAAACGCTCCAATAATTAATTTAGTCTTAAACATAGGAATCACTCTCTCTAAAATGTTCAATTTGTTAACAATGGTTGAATCGTTCCTCCAAAGTTAAATAACTTCCATAAAAACAGGAACCTTCCTGAGGGGGAAGAGTTCCTTATCTTTTGTGCTATAAGATAAAAATCCAAATGAGAATAATAGAGATGACAAAAGTAATGGAATAAATAACCGTAAGCATAGGAATGCTCGAGTTTTTAGTTTCATTTTTCAGACTATCGGTTTCATTTTTAGAGGAGCTTTTCTTCTCCTGTTTTGTCATTTCTTTAGCAAACATGATGGTACTGACAAGGGCTATGATGGAAACGATGATCACCACTGCATAATAAATCGGGTACATAGATATCCGCTCCTATCACTCATACTTACTACTATTATAAATTATGCTGAGGTTTGCTGCGAAACATACACGCTCTCCAGTATGCTTTCATAATGCATCCTTACAAGAAGGAGGGGGTATCTTCATCTTTCAGGATGCTAGAATCATTCCCGTGAACCTCTCCGTTAAATCTAAAGGGGAAGTTTTGCGCTAGTACGTATTCTGAATAGAATGGTCTTCCGATAGGTTCAACCCGTTTATATAACGAACCCCATCCGTCTTTACGGATGGGGGAGATCGTTTAAGTCCTTAATGTTCTACAGCTGCCCCCTGTTCTTCGGACGTTTCGTGTTCTGTCTGTTTCGCTCGTTTAACGAAAAGGGAAACGATAAATCCAATGGCAGCTAAAGTAAAGGCAATAAAGTAAACCAATTCAACACCGGCGACAAGCGCTTGACTCATGACCGTTTCAGATTCAGGATTTTGTGCATTGTTTAAATAGCTTTCCTCTCTCGTAGTCATCAAACTAATGAACACAGCGACCCCTACAGCACCGGATACCGGTTGTAAAGTATTCATAATTGCCGTGCCGTGGGGATAGAGTCGTTTAGGGAGCTGATTCAAACCGTTCGTCTGAGCCGGCATCATAACTGCTGATATCGAGAGCATAAGCAATAGATAGCTGAGTACAATCCGCCAAATCGGTGTATCCATACTTACCTGGCTTAAGGAGAACAAGGTTCCCATCAGAATAGCTGTCGCTGGAATGATCAGCAGCCGCGGACCAAACTTATCAAAGAGTTTTCCCATCACTGGAGACATGAGCCCATTCAATAAAGCCCCGGGAAGCAGAATCAGCCCAGCTGTTGCAGCAGGTATGGCGAGTGGTCCCTGCATGTACATGGGTAAAATGATTTCGGATGAAAACATTGAAACCATTACTATAATAAATAACACAAGACCGATGGTAAACATCGGATATTGGAATACGCGTATGTCGAGAAGCGGTTCTTCAAGCCTTAGCTGGCGAATTGAAAAGAAGATGAGGGACACCGCCCCTGCAATGATCATGGCAAGTACCTGGAAATCAAGAAAACTTGCTTCACCTTCTCCTGCCGAACTAAACCCAAGTACTATTCCGCCAAATCCTACAGTGGATAGTACAATAGAAAGAATATCAACTTTTGGTTTCGTTACTTCTCCTACGTTTTTCAAAAACTTATAGGCGAACGCAATTGAAAATAAAGCAAATGGAACAACGGTAATAAACAAATATCTCCATCCTAAATACTCAACGATAATCCCTGATAACGTGGGACCAATCGCCGGTGCAAACATGATGACAAGTCCAATCATGCCCATAATGGCCCCTCGGCGTTCGGGTGGAAATAAAAGTAGGAATGTATTAAAGATTATCGGAATTAATAATCCTGTTCCAACCGCCTGCAGTAGTCTTCCCACAAGCAGAACACCAAACGAAGGAGCAGCCGCACAGATGATTGTTCCCATCGTAAATATGGTCATCGTGCCAAGGAACATTTGTCTTGTTGTAAATGTTTGAAGCAGCAAAGCGGAAACAGGAATCAGGATTCCCATCACCAGCATAAATCCTGTAACCATCCATTGCACTACAGGAGCTGTAATATTAAATTGTTCCATTAATGTAGTCAAAGCAATATTTAAAAGCGTTTCATTTAAAATGGCAAAGAACGCTCCAATAATCAGTGAAATCATAACAGGTTTTACATTAAAGTCAGGATCGTCGGCTAAAAATTCATATTTGGTTTTATCGTCCACAAGTAAGCCTCCTTATTTAGCAGTCACAACCTAATATTATAAAGGAAGAAAAGAGGAAGCGATAGTAAAAAACCTTTATCCTTACATATGTTCAGGAGTCTCAATTCCAAGCAAACTCAGACCGTCTTTCAATACAATGGTAAAGACGTAAATAAGGGTTAAGCGCGCATTCTGTTGCTCACCTTGTAGAATTTTCGTTTCCGCATAATACTTATTAAAAGCCTTGGTTAGCTCGAGTAAGTATTTAGCGACGTGTGAAGGATCATGGTCCGTTTTAGCTTTTAAAATCGTTTCTGGATATTGACGGATCCATTTCACAAGTTGCCAGGAAGATTCTTCGATAAGTGAAGCGTCTGCTTCTTCTATATGAAATGCTCCTTTTTCAAGTAGGGAGCGTCCTCTGACGTAAGCATACTGTAAGTACGGAGCGGTGTTCCCTTCAAAAGTCAGCATATCTTCAAGTGAGAACTCTACATCACTGCGGCGATCATGCTTTAGGTCGTGGAAGATCACGGCTCCAACACCCACTTGTTTCGCAATTTCCTCTTTGTTTTGTAATCCGGGGTTTTTCGCTTCAATATTGGAGACTGCTTGTTGTATAGATTCGTCCAGTACCTCCTCAAGCAGGATCGTTTTCCCCTGGCGTGTGGACATTTTCTTTCCATTTGTAAGCATCATACCAAAAGAAATATGCTTGAGCTGATCAGCCCAGTCAAAATCAAGTTTGCGTAACACATGCTTCACCTGTTCAAAATGTAACGATTGTTCATGTCCCACAACATAAAGAGCTTCTTCAGTTTCATAAGTCTGATAACGGTCAATAGCAGCTGTTAAGTCTCTTGTTGCATAAATAGATGTTCCATTGCTTTTCTGGATGAGGCAGGGAGGCAGCCCTTCATTATCAAGACGAACCACTTGGGCACCTTCCGATTCTTCAAGCAGCTGGTTTTCCTTCAGCAGCTTCACTGTTTTGTCCATTTTGTCATTGTAGTAAGCTTCTCCTCGAGTGAGATCGAACTCAATACCGAGCAGTTTATAAACCTTATCGAATTCTTCCAGGGATACATCTTTAAACCATTTCCAGAGCTTCAGCGCTTCTTCGTCCTGCTGCTCTAGTTTCTTAAACCATTCCCGTCCCTCTTCAATTAAGGAGGGATCGTCTTTTGAGGCTTGATGAAACTGGACATATATTTTCGTAAGTTCCTTTAAGGGATTTTCTCGTACCTTCTCCTCATTGCCCCAGTGCTGGTAAGCAGCAAGAAGCTTTCCGAACTGTGTGCCATAATCTCCTATGTAGTTAATCTTCACAGTAGTATAGCCACATTTTCCCGCCAAATTCGAAAGAGCATTTCCAATAACGGTGGAGCGGAGGTGCCCCATAGAAAAAGGTTTTGCGATATTTGGTGCAGACATATCCAGTACGACCGTTTTACCTTTGCCGAAATCGTGATTCCCATAATGAGATGGATCCGTAAGCACTTGCTTAATGGTTTGCTCCGTTACAAAAGCTTGATTTAGAAAAATGTTAATATATCCTCCTGCTGTCTGTACTTCATTGAAGATATCATGTTTGAGTTGGGATGAAAGCTCAGAAGCGATCTCTTTGGGATTTCTTTTGAAGAAAGAAGCCAATGAAAAACAGGGAAAAGCTAAATCACCTAAATGCGGCTGCTTGGGAATTTCAATTTTGTCTAGTACCCATTCTCTTGAAAACTGTTCACCTAAAATATGGGATAGCTGTAGAGCCAGAATGTGCTTTTCCATTTATAATTCCTCCTTCAAATAAAAAAACCTCGTCTCTTGAAAGAGACGAGGTTAAACTCGCGGTACCACTCTTATAGCTGTATAGCCACTCGGTATTGTTAACGGGGGTGGCCCCGGCCAATCCCTACTTGTTTCAGGCAGGCTTCTCAAAAGTCCGGTTCACTTACGGGTATTGGTTCAGGCTCTCACCGTCCCTGAATCGCTTGGCCTCACACATAAGTTACTCTCTTTTTCATGGAATTTAATTAATTTTAGAAAAGTATAGCGGATGGAGGCCGGATTTGCAACATGATTATGGAATAACAATGGATAGGCTGGGAAAAATATCAGGGAAATGAGGTGAGAGTTATGGACTGGATATGGAAAGCGATACTGATAATCATCGTGGGCACGATCATCCTTAGAATTGCAGGACGTAAATCGATATCTCAAATGACGCTTTCTCAGACCGTCATTATGATTGCGATCGGCTCCCTTTTAATTCAGCCGGTGGCCGGGAAAAATGTCTGGGTTACCTTTGGTGTAGGCGGAGTGCTTGTTTTAACCTTAATTGCAATGGAATTCATGCAAGTGAAATTTGATTTTATGGAAAACTTTTTAACTGGGAAATCTAAGCCAGTGATCGTAAATGGTCAATTAAATGATCAGAACTTAAAGAAAATGAGGCTGACCGTTGACCAGTTGGAAATGAAATTGAGACAGCAGAGCGTTACCTCCATTCAGGACGTAAAGTCTGCGACCCTCGAACCGAATGGTCAGATTGGTGTAGAACTTAAGGAAAATTATAAACCAGCTACTAAACAGGATGTAGAAGAAGTACGAAAAGAATTAATTGCTTTAAAGAACCTGTTAGGGTCGAATACCGCTTACCAGGCGCCACCGACACCACAATCGGTAAACATTTTTCAAGAAGTGGAAACGAAAAAAAACCAGCAGGATATTCCAGACCGCCTTCAATAATGGTGTTTTTTTACACATAGGCAGAATGAAAGAAACCCTGGTTAAATCTTGGTACAATAGAAACAAGATTAATTAGAGGTGAGTTATTTGAATTCATTACAATCATTAGAATCTATTCAATCGTTTATTAACCGTGAACGGTTGTCACTTGTTTATATATCACAACCGAATTGCTCCGTCTGCCACTCGTTAAAACCTCAGGTTGAGGAGCTGCTTGAAGATTACCCTGGCATATCCTCTATCCATGTGGACGCAAGCGAAGTACCTGAAGCAGCCGGGCAGTTCTCTGTATTTTCTGTTCCCGCGGTCCTTGTTTTCTCAGAAGGTAAGGAACTGTTCAGAAAGGCGCGCTTCGTACCTCTAGGAGAACTGAATCAGCAGCTGGTGAAGTATAATCATTTTATTAACGAATCTTAAGCGGAAACTTACGGGCCCCACAAGCCCGTAAGTTTTTTTGTGCGATCTTATTGATTCCACTAAAGCGCCGGTTACTGTAAGACTCAGGTTCGAGATATCTTAGTCCGTTGCTGATATAGAGATGGGCTGACTACGGAAACAACTCGTCTTGTTCCATCACCCAGACACTCGAGACATAAGCCGCTCATCAACGGATTGAAAAACTGCAATCCTTTTGAAGGTCGGCTTATGCTGGTCGTGTCTTTCAGGGTGATTCCACATTTGAACACTTTCCTGCGGCCCTGCGTCGTGCAGGGCCGGAAAGCGAAATCATCCCCCGAAGGACTGTCCTCTCAACCTAAATATCTTGAAACATAGTGTTAAAGAAAAGGGAACTTCTCTTTAACACTATGTTGTAGGTATCCCAGAGGTTTTGAAATGCTATAACCCTTGCTGTGATAAGTTTTTTGAATATTTACTGAATTCATATTATTGGGTTTTATATGGAAATTCGTAAAAAATCAGTCCGCAAATACAGCCATGAGAAGCCATTAATTGCGATGAGAAGCGATGAGATGAAAATATCTCGCTGTGAAACCGTTTACACTAACTAATTGGCTTTTATAGACATCATTTGGTAAATACCCCTTGATTCAATTTTTGCCAGTGTTATGATGAAAAACGTCATAAAGAAAGCGAACAAAAAATACGAACGGGAGAGATTAACTCAAATGATCAAACAAACGATTGCTTTTCTAGGTGCAGGCTCTATGGCTGAAGCTATGATTTCAGGTATGGTTGAATCCGGGAACATTTCAGCAGATCAGATCATTGTAACCAATCGAAGTAATCAAGATCGATTAAATGAGATTAATGATAAATATGGTGTACGTACGGTATTAAAAGATGATTTAGACTTTTCACAAGTGGATCAACTTATTCTGGCTATGAAGCCAAAAGATATTGATGCTGTACTTGAAGACTTACGTTATAAATTAACTCCGAATCAAGTACTTGTCTCCGTCCTTGCTGGAATTTCTACTTCATATATGGAAGATCGTCTGAATGATGGTCAAGAAGTCATTCGAGTGATGCCGAACACATCCAGCGCGCTTCGTGAATCAGCAACCGCGATGTGTCCAGGGCATTATACAGATATGGAAAATGTTCTAGTAGCTAAAGCTCTTCTACAGTCTATTGGAGAAGTTTTCATTATTCCAGAGGATAAAATGGATGTCTTTACCGGAATTGCCGGAAGCGGTCCTGCTTATTTTTACTATCTAATGGAGCATATTGAGGAAACTGGCCGTGCCGAGGGTATGGATTCCAAAACTCTTAGAGAAATTGGAGCACAAACTTTACTCGGTGCAGCCAAAATGATGCTTGAGGGCGAAGAAAGCCCAGCAGAACTTCGTAAAAAAGTTACCTCTCCAAACGGAACGACAGCGGCTGGCCTTGATGCACTGGAAGAAAGCGGCGGTGGAGACGCGATCTCAGCAGCTGTTAAAGGTGCTGCCGGACGCTCAAAAGAGCTCAGTAAAGAAATAGAAGGCCTGTTAGTAGGAAGTAAATAATAAACTCGACGCAATACGTTAAATAGGAGTGATATGTTGACTCAAGATAAAAAAAGAGTAGTTATAAAAATAGGAAGCAGTTCTTTAACCAGTTTGCACGGCGAGATTAGCCGTCGGAAACTCGAAAAACTAGTAGATGAAGTCGTCCGATTAAAGGACGATGGCCACGAAGTATTACTCGTATCTTCGGGTGCAGTAGCGGCTGGCTATCGTAAGCTCGGATGCCTGGAGCGTCCAAGCACTTTACCTGAAAAACAAGCCGCCGCCTCAATTGGTCAGGGATTACTAATGGAATCGTATTCTGATCTATTCCTGTCTAATGGTTATATTGGATCCCAGATATTAATCACGCGCAGTGATTTTTCTGATGAAGATCGTTATAACAACGCTCGTAATACTATTAACGTATTGCTTGAACGCGGAATTATCCCCATTGTAAATGAAAATGACACCATTACCATCGACCGGTTGAAATTCGGTGACAACGATACATTGTCCGCTAAAGTAGCTGGCCTTGTCGATGCAGACCAATTAGTGATCTTATCCGATATTGATGGTTTATATAATGCAGATCCTAGAAAAAATGAGGATGCTGAACTTCTCAATAAAGTCCACGAAATCACCCCAGAGATTGAAGCAGCAGCTGGCGACCCAGGAAGCGCCGTCGGTACAGGAGGCATGAAATCCAAAATAGACGCCTTCAAGATCTCTATGGCGTCTGGTATATCTTCTTTCTTAGGAAAAGCAGGTACCGACAACATTGTTTATGATGCTGTCTACCACAACGCAAGAGGAACCTATTTCGAAACCGCACCGGAAACGGAGAATCTCGATCAGAAGAAACAATGGATCGCTTTTAACTCCGGACCTGAAGGCGAAGTTATTATTGACCATCGCGCTAAAGAATCTATTGTAGAAATGAAGAGAAGTTTGCTTCCTACGAATGTGCACCATGTAAAAGGACGTTTCAAAGAAGGTGCCGTTGTGCGTATTCATGATTTAGAAGGCGAAGAAATCGGCCTTGGAGTCGTAAATTATTCTTCAGAGCAAATGAAGGAAATGATTACTCTTACAGAACCTGAACTTGAATCTTATGAAAAAGCGGCGATTGAACGAAAAGATTTTGTCTGTCATTTAGATGTAGCTCTACCCGTAGGCGTTTAAAAATATCAAGGAGGTCTTTGATGACACTAACAAAAGATAATGTGAATGTTGAAGCACAAGCGATTGAAGCAAAGAAAGCTTCTAAGAGCTTAATGATTCTTTCAGATAAGGAAAAAAATGATGCTCTTCACCATATCGCGGATGTTCTGGAACGCGATTTCGAAACAATTCTTGCTGCAAATGAGAAGGATTTACGAAATGGAAGAGAACAAGGCTTTACAGAAGCATTTATGGATCGTCTTTCTTTGTCACAAGAGCGAATTCGTGACTTTGCACAAGGACTACGTGACGTTGCCGAACTTGAAGATCCTACTGGCAAAAAGCTCTCAGACTGGACACTTGAAAACGGACTTCAAGTTGAAAAAGTTACCGTGCCTCTTGGCGTAATTGGTATGATCTATGAAGCTCGTCCAAACGTAACGGTAGATGCAACAGGCCTGGCACTTAAATCCGGCAACGCAATCGTGCTAAAAGGCGGATCTTCAGCTATTAATTCTAACCAGGCTATCGTAGAAGTTATCCACAAAGCACTTGCGGAAACAAAAATACCTCAAGAAGCCGTGCAGTTTATTGCGTCCACAGACCGTGCCGCAACGAACCAGCTTTTCACTATGAAAGAACACGTCGATGTACTCATTCCACGCGGTGGAGGAAAACTGATTCAGGCAGTAGTGGAAAACGCAACTGTCCCTGTGCTTGAAACAGGGGTAGGAAACTGCCACATCTATATTGATAAAGATGCCGATGTGGAAAAAGCCATCAGCATACTTGTAAATGCTAAGACAGACCGTCCTGCTGTCTGTAATGCAGCAGAAACACTAATTGTTCACAAAGAATGGCTTGCGCAATACAGTGATGAGTTAATTGCTGCCTTGAAAAAGGAAAATATCAATGTCCATGGAGATGAGTATATCGTTGATCTTATTCCAGACGCTGTGCCAGCCGGTGAAGATGACTGGAAAAACGAATATCTAAGCACAGACATCGCTGTAAAAGCGGTCGATGATGTAGTAGATGCTATCTCGCACATTGAAACTTACGGTACGAAGCACTCCGAAGCGATCGTTACAGAAAATCAGGAGGCAGCTGATAAATTCTTAGCTATTGTAGACGCAGCAGCGATCTATCACAATGCATCGACTCGTTTTACGGATGGAGGCGCTCTCGGTTTCGGCGCAGAAATCGGTATTTCCACACAAAAATTACATGCCCGTGGTCCAATGGGGCTTCCCGCACTTACGACTGTGAAGTTCCTTATGAAAGGTTCGGGTCAAATCAGGTAAAATAAAGTATGACATGAAAAGGGACTCCTAATGAGGAGTTCCTTTTTATATTTAGACTGGGATGGAGCTACTATTCACAATCGCTTTATGTACTTCGGTAAATTGTATTTTCATATATACATATGCGGTTTATTAAAAAAACCCTCTATTTCGTAGAGGGTTTAGAAGTATATATAGGATCACGATCAATAGCCTGAGCAAGAGTAGGGGTTATTGATATTTGACCAAAGTCGATGCCCAGCTGGACAGCAGTATGAGCAATTTCCGGGCGAATACCTGAAAGGGTTGTAGAAACTCCGATCAGCTGCAGGCCGCTGATCAATTGAAAAATTTGGTGAGCTACCATTGTATCGACTAAGTACACACCTGACAGATCAATAAAAAGCTGGTCAATGCCTTTATCAGTGCACCCTTTTAAGGTGTTATCCATAATTGCACTGGCCCGTGAAGAGTCAATATCTCCAACAAGGGGGAGCAAAGCTCGTCCATTTGAAAGGTCAATAAGAGGGGAGCTAAGTTGATTAATTGTTTTTTGCTGTTTGTCTATCCGTGTGTCAAGCTGGTTGGATTTTTCTTCAACAACTCGCATCGTTACGATATCAAATGCTTTGATAAGTACTTCTTTCCATCGATCGATCTGTTCTTGAGTATAATCATTATCGGACACAGCAATAAACTCTTTGATAAAATACAAATATTGATCACGCACTCGCAAGAATTCTCTCATAATAAGATAGGTAGGCGTACTCAGATGTTCCGGATCACTGGCTATTTTCATAACCCAATCGTCAAACTCTTCAAGAAACTGATCCATTGGTTGAATAAAGACCTTACATAAGTGCTGATGAAATTCAAAGTTTTGTCCTTTTAACGTTTCAATGACTTTAGGATCTTTGGAAGCGTAAACCCCTCTAGGATCACTTTTATCCAAGGATTCGTACCATTGCTCAGTTAAATCTTCTGCTTTGTGGAGCAAAAAGTCATGCAGTTCTCTATTTCTTTGCATTCTATATCACCTCTCCTGTCGCTAAGCTGTTATCATTTCTCGTGTGTGGAAAAACAAGGAAACCTTATGGAGTAATTATAATACATTTAAAAAGTGAATGCAGAACAATCGGTAAATTTAATAGCAATTCATGAAAAAACTAAAAGGATTTATAAAAGATCTGTCGAATATAATATTAATTTAATATTTGGAGGCGAAATAGCATGACAATAAGAGACGTTTTATTAGAACAACTAGCCGCCATTTATGACGAAAACAACTGGTTTGTCTGTTATGAAATATCTATTCAGGATTTAGAAGATTATCAGGTTCATGAAAGACCAGATGACCATCAAACCCACTCTATTGCAGAACTCCTCAATCATCTCTACTTCTACAACTATCGCTATTTATGTCGCTTCAGGGGGGAAGAAGTAGATGAACTTCCCAGATACTACGACACGTTCCACAGTCATGGCAGCCTGTCATGGAGACAGGTAGCTGTGAATAACAGTGTTGTCTTTGCCGAATTTCGTAAAGAAATTAAACGGTGCAGTGACGAAAAGCTTGAGAAATGGGCTGCTACTCTGTCACACCTTTTTATTCATAATGCCTATCATATTGGACAGGTCGTTCATATCCGCAAACAATTCGGCACATGGAGTCTTTCTCCTGTGGTTAGGGGTTAAAAAATTTGCAATATAAGTCTGTTGTTCTTTTAGCGACCGTGCATAAACAGGTTGTCCATTTAAAATACAAAAATAATCCAGGGCTTTAGCCTGGATTATTTTTATTAACCTTCGTGAACATGCCCATGAGTAAAGTCTGCTTCTGATACAGGGACAGGTGTAGTGGTATCAAGACATGTGATTCCGCAGATACAGTCAAGGTCGAACGTCATACAGATTCCTGTAGATTTAAATTCAGTTATACCGTTTACTAAGTCGCATACGTCTTTTTTACTGCAGTGCTTACTCCAGGAAGCGTGGTTATTGTCTGGTTTAAGCAGCTCAAGTTTGATGCAGTTTCTCTTGTCATCTGTAAATTTAATAGCCTTGAAGATTGGTGTCTCTACGCAGTAGAAGGTTCCGTTAATCTTTTTAATACCACTAGCAAAGAAAGGTTTACAATCTTCACAGTAAAGAATGAAAGGAATGGTTGTATCCCCGTTTCCTCCTGTAGCAGGACCTACTAGATCACGAATAGACCGCTCACAGCTGACATCACATTCGTCAGCCAAAGCCACTTCTTCTTGAGCAGCTAGAATTTTTTCTAGAATATCACGAACACAGTTTCCTTTTCTTGAATGACATGACATTAAATATCTCTCCTTTTATTATTGATCATTCCTTATCATTCTATGTAGGATAAAGGTATGCGCCTGTACATCTGTCTATTTTCTATAAGATCAATAAGGTTTAAAAGTTTCTATATTATATAGGGCATCCACCAATACAAAAGGGAAAAGACAACATATAATAGGGTATCTATAATTAAAAGTTATAGATGCATGGTTTACCACACCGTGACATTTTCCCTACGTTTGGACGCAAGTCGTACACTTGCGTCTTTTTTTGTGTTCCTGGAAAGATACATAAGCATTGCATGGAAACTTAATAGTTTATTAAACAATAGGGCGGAATTGTGTAAGACTCAGTTTCGAGATTTTCTGGGTAAAGTAAAAGAGCTGTCAGTCTAACTGACAGCTCTTTTTGTATGGTCCTATTTTTTTCGGTTCACGGTTTTATCTTTTATAGTCTTCCAGGCTTTAGAAGAGGTATCGGAAGTTTTATCAATAGCTTCATTGCCTTTATCAGCTACTTTTTTAATAATATTTCCGGATGAATCAATCGTTTTACCGAGAAGGCCTCCTTCACCTGTGATCGATTTTATTATTTTACCTGAAGTATCCACTGTGTTGTGAACAACCTGATTGGCTTCTTTACTCACGTTCTTAATCAAGCTTTCTTTCTGCTCATTTGAGGACTTTCTATCATTCGCGGAGTTTTCATTCTGATGGTTACGCATGTTTGCATCCCTCCTGTAAAGTGTCCTACATCTCATACATATGGGTAAAGCAGAATAATATGACAGATAAAAATGAATACTCACTCATTTCTGTTGAATTTTCAGAATTATCGGTATAAAATGGATATTATATACTAACCGGACAGTATGCTTCCGGGGAAGGGGCAAATCGTTGAATTTTGATTACTCGGAGAATGTAAAAAGATATCAGCAGCAGATCCGAAGCTTTATGGAAGATGAAGTATATCCAAATGAGCGCTTGTATGAAGAGCAGTTAAACCAGCAGGAAACACGCTGGTCTTCTGTACCGCCCATAATGGAGGAATTAAAATCCAAAGCAAAAGAAGCGGGACTGTGGAATTTATTTTTACCGGATTCTACATATGGAGCAGGACTTTCAAACCTGGAGTACGCTCCTCTTTGTGAAATGATGGGACGTTCTCTTATAGGTCCGGAGGTATTTAACTGTAACGCACCGGATACAGGTAACATGGAAGTGCTTGCTCGTTACGGAAGTGAAGAACAAAAGAAAGAATGGCTGGAGCCTCTATTAAATGGAGAGATAAGGTCTTGTTTTTCTATGACAGAACCGGATGTGGCGTCTTCAGATGCTGCGAACATTGAAGCGCGGATTGAGCGTGAGGGGGACGAATACGTCATAAACGGTAGAAAGTGGTGGTCTTCCGGAGCCGGTGATCCTCGTTGTGAGATTGCTATATTTATGGGGAAAACCGATCCAGATGCTCCAAAATATGATCAACAATCTATGATTCTAGTTCCTTTGGAGTCAGAAGGGGTCAAAATTGAGCGTATGCTTCCCGTATTTGGTTATGATCATGCACCTCATGGACATGCCGAAATCACTTTTGAAAATGTGCGTGTCCCGGCTAGCAATATGATCTGGGGAGAAGGAAAAGGTTTCGCAATTGCGCAGGGACGCCTGGGGCCGGGGAGAATTCACCACTGTATGAGACTGATTGGTGCCGCTGAGCGCGCGCTTGAAGAATTATGTAAGCGTGTTCAGAATAGAACAGCCTTTCATAGACCGCTTGCAGAGCAGGGAGTGGTACGAGAGTGGATTGCAGATTCCAGAATTGAGCTGGAACAGGCTCGGCTTCTTACATTAAAAGCTGCTCATATGATGGATACCGTTGGGAACAAACAAGCCAAAACGGAAATTGCCATGATTAAAGTTGTGGCCCCGAACATGGCGCTTCGAGTCATTGACAGAGCTATCCAGGCTCACGGAGCGGCGGGGGTAAGTGAGGACTTTACACTGGCTGCCCAGTGGGCAGGAGCCCGAACCCTGAGGCTTGCTGACGGACCAGATGAAGTGCACCGCAGACAAATCGCTAAGCTGGAATTATCCAAATACGAGGAGTGAGAAAATGCATGTAAATGAATTGTTTAATTTGACCGGTAAAACGGCCATCGTAACAGGAGGCGGAAGAGGTTTAGGCGCACAAATTGCGGAAGGATTAGCCGAAGCAGGAGCTAACATTGTTTTATGCTCAAGAAAAGTAGAAGCCTGCGAGCAGATGGCTTCCAAATTGGAAAGTGAACTTGGCGTAGACACACTGGCTTTAGAATGTGATGTTACTAATCCTTCTCATATTGAGAATGTTGTCGGTCAGACGCTGGAGCGCTTTGGCCAAATTGATATCCTCGTAAACAATAGCGGAGCTACGTGGGGGGCCCCGACTTTGGAAATGCCGCTTGAGGCTTTTCAGAAGGTTATGAATGTGAATGTTACCGGCACTTTTTTAATGGCGCAAAAAGTGGGAGAGGTCATGGTTAAGCAGCAGTCCGGAAAAATTATTAACATTGCATCAGTTGCTGGACTTGGCGGAGCAGACCCCCGGTTTATGGACACTGTCGGTTATAACGCAAGTAAAGGAGCCGTTATTACCTTTACAAAAGATTTGGCCGTAAAATGGGGAAGCCATAATATTCAGGTTAACGCTCTTGCTCCAGGGTTTTTCCCTACCAAAATGTCTCAAGGCTTACTCGATCAGGGAGGCGATCTTATCCTCGACCGTACCCCTATGGGAAGGTTTGGAACAGATGAAGATTTAAAAGGGGCTGCCCTATTTCTAGCCTCCAAAGCATCTAACTATGTCACCGGGGACGTTCTAGTGGTGGACGGCGGGATGCATGCGTCTTGCTAAATGGACATCACGAAACAATTAATAAGGAGGAATCAATATGCAGGTGGAACAGATAGCTGTTATTGGAGCAGGATCCATGGGTCATCAAATCGCTATGCTGGGAGCATTAGCAGGGTTTCGTACAAGTTTACAGGACATTAGTAACGATTCGTTAACCCAGGCAAAAGATAAACTGGCTGACATTATGGACAAATGGGTGGCGAAAGAAAAAATTACAGAAGCTGATCGAAATGAAGCGTTCAGCCGTCTTACTTTTACGACTGACTTAAGAGATGCTGCGAGCGAGGCGGATCTTGTGATTGAAGCAGTAGTGGAGAAACTGGCAGTAAAACGGGAAGTCTTCAGCAAACTGGATGAGATTGTGCCATCTCATGCGATCCTGGCAACAAATTCTTCAACTATCGTAAGTTCGCTGATAGCAGACGCAACATCACGACCAGGAAACGTGTGCAATATGCATTTTTTCTTTCCACCTCTGGTTATGGATTGTGTGGAAGTCGTGAAGGGCGAGCATACAACTGAAGAAACAGCAGCTGTCGCTATGGAGGTTTGTGAACGGATGAACCGTACGGCTGTGCTGCTGCAGAAGGAAATTTCAGGTTTTATCGCAAACCGGATTCTCTTTGCTATTCAGAAAGAAGCGATGAGTCTGTATGAAGGTGGGTACGCAGACTTTAAGGATATCGATAAGATCACTAAAAAAGCGCTTCACCATCCCATCGGTCCTTTTGAACTGATGGATCTATCTGGCATTGATGTCGGTTATTACGTTATGCAGCAGCAGTATGAAGAAACCAAAGATCCGAACGATAAGCCATCTAAAACCTTGACCGAAAAAGTAGAAGCAGGGGAGCTTGGCAGAAAGACCGGAAAAGGATTTTACACGTACGACAACAAAGTCAGGAACTAGAGGGGGAAAGAATATGCATGAGCATGAAATCACCGTACGGTTTTGTGAAACAGATTTGTTAGGGCATGTAAACAACAATAATTTCTTTGTATATATGGAAGATTCACGTATCCGGTTTTTCGAGGATCTGGGGCTTGTGGGAGATGATTGGAATTTCATTCTTGCTTCGATCAAATGCGATTTCTTGAAGCAGGTCTATTTTAATCAAACGCTCACGATAAAAACGAGCGTTACGAAAATAGGAAATTCGAGTTTTCACTTAGAGCAGGATCTATATGAGAAGGAAAGTGGTGAAGTGACAGCCAGAGGTTACTCGGTAATTGTTCAATTTGATTTCAAAAACCATAAGAGCTCTCCATTGACTGAGGAGATGAAAGCTAAGCTTTCCTCATATCAGTTAACAGCAAAATAGAAAGGAGCCTCAGCATGCAGGAAACGAATGATACAAGAACCGTTCGCGCGGGAGAAGAGATCGATGTTTATGCAATTGAGCAATTCTTGCGGAATAATCTCTCTATTCCAGATGGCGAGTTACAGGTTCGTCAGTTTGGCGCCGGCCATTCTAATTTAACTTATGAACTTGCCGTAAATAATTGGCGCGCCGTACTTCGCAGGCCGCCGCTTGGCCCTGTCGCTCCTAAAGCTCATGATATGGAACGTGAATATAAAATTTTAGAAGCTTTGCACCCAGTATTTCCATTGGCACCGAAGCCATATTTGTTTGATTCCGGAGATGTATTAGGAGCCCCTTTTTTCATCATGGAACGGAGAGACGGACTGGTGTTCGATAAAGAATTTCCAGAGGGGATAGAACCAAGTCGGGATCTGGGAAGAAGGATCTCTGAATCCATGGTAGACCGTCTCGTGGAACTTCATTCCATTGATTATAAGGAGACTGCGCTTAAGGAGATGGTAAAGCCGGAGGGATTTATGGAGCGGCAGATCCATGGGTGGATCAAGCGATATGAAAAAGCTGAAACGGATGACGTGGTCAGCGGAGAGCGATTGAAAAAGTGGCTTATAGCGCATGTCCCATATTCTGAGGAAGCCGCCGTCATTCACTACGACTATAAGTTAAACAATGCTATGTTTGATCCGGATGATCCGGCGAAAATGGTAGGACTTTTTGATTGGGAGATGACCACAGTTGGAGATCCCTTGGCCGATGTGGGGGCTGCTCTCAGTTACTGGATTGAAGCAGACGATCCTGAACTATTGAAAACAGGGTTGGGTAAACCGCCAGTCACCGTTACGGAAGGTTTTTATACAAGGAAAGAATTTATTGAAAGATACGCTGAAAAAAGTGGTCGAAGTGTAGAGGATATTCACGTGTATCTCACGTTTGCCTACTTTAAGCTGGCTGGAATTATTCAGCAGATTTATTACAGGTACAAACAGGGGCAGACGAATGATCCTAGATTTGCGAACATGAATGTTTTTGTAAACAACCTGATTAAACATGCTGAAGAGACGGCCGGTATTTAAGCATGGGAGATATTCACGTTATTTTCAAAAAAGAAGATATTAAAGAGGAACTGATGGTGGGGAAAGTAGCGGTTGTGTTTGATGTTTTATTCGCTACTACGACGATAACAGCAGCCCTTGCGGATGGCGCCTCATCCGTCATCCCGGTCTATGATGCAGCTCACGCTGAAGAAAGAGCTAAAAATTTCTCGGAACCTTACATTTTAGCTGGAGAAGATCAGGGACAGGTCATCGAAGGGTTCCATCATCCTTTACGTACTCACTTACAGCCGGTAGTCAAAGGAAAACACGTTATATTAAGCACTACTAATGGAACGGTCGCGTTACAGCGTTCCAGTCAGGCGGATCGTTTGTACGCATCCTCCTTACTTAACAATCCGGCTATGGCTGCTTTTCTATCTGAGCGACACGAGAACGATACGATTATGCTCGTATGTTCAGGTTCAAGCGGCCATTATACACTAGAAGATTTCTATGGAGCTGGAAGTCTCATTCATTACTTACAGGAAGAGGGGAATTGGAATTTATCAGATGCAGCTTTAACCGCATGGCTGTTTTATAAAGGAAACCATCTGTCCGAAGCTGATCTGTTATGTGAATCCAGAATCGGCCGCATTCTCCTTAAAGCAGGACTGAATCGTAAAGAAATTGAGTTTGCTGCAAGCGAAGGATTATTTCATACCATACCAACCTATGACCCGATATCAGGGCAACTAAAGGAGGGGGATTATGAATCCCGTAAAACATGATGTCCGTGGTGGGGAATTTTTAATTACGGAGAGCAGTCCAGAAACCGTATTCACCCCTGAGGACCGCAGTGAGGAACATAAAATGATAGCTTCCACGGCTCGACAATTTATTTCCCGGGAAATACATCCGAACAGAAATGAGCTGGAAGCAGAGAATTATGAATTCGTTTCAGAGAAGATGAAGATTGCAGGGGATTTGGGGCTCCTGAGTCACAGTATTCCAGAAAAATATGGAGGACTAGGACTCGATAAAATCAGTAAAGGGATCGTAGGAGAGGCTCTGGGAAGCGGGGGTGGATATAGTGTAGCTCACTCCAATCATACGTGTATCGCGACGCTGCCCATAACCTATTTTGGCACAGAAGAACAGAAGAATAAGTATTTGCCCAAACTGGCCTCTGGCGAGTATATAGGAGCTTATTGTCTCACGGAGCCTGACGCTGGCTCGGACGCTCTTTCAGCCAAGACAACTGCTGTTATGAATGAAGAAGGCACCCACTACTTGTTGAATGGAACCAAGATCTATATCACGAATGCATCTTTTTCACATACCTTTATTGTTTATGCAAAAGTAGACGGGAAGGATTTTACAGCTTTTATTGTAGAGAAAGACTTTGAAGGGCTGTCGATCGGACCTGAAGAAAATAAGATGGGGATCAAAGGTTCTTCCACGTGTTCCGTCATTATGGAAGATTGCAAGGTTCCGGTAGAGAACAGACTTGGAGATGTAGGCAAGGGGCATTTAATTGCATTGAATGTATTAAATCTAGGCCGCTTCAATCTGGGTTTTGCCACGAATGGAGCAGCTAAACATTGTTTCAAGTTGGCCTTGGAACATACAACAGAAAGAAAACAGTTTGGCCGTTCCATTGCTGATTTCAGTGCTACTAAAGAAAAAGTAGCTCGTATGGCTGCGCGTATTTATGAAACGGAATCCCTCCTTTACAGAACGGCGGGTCATATAGAATCAGTTCTTGGTAATTATTACGATAGTGATAATCCAAAAGCAGTTGCCAAGGCGATGAATGAGCATGCATTGGAATCTGCTATATGTAAGATTAAAGGTTCAGAGACATTAGACGAAATCGCAGATGAATCTCTGCAGCTTCACGGCGGAGCCGGTTTCATTAAAGAATACGCAATTGAACAAGCTTACCGGGATTCACGTATCAATCGTATCTTCGAAGGGACCAATGAAATTAATCGCTTGCTGATTCCGGGCGTCTTTTTCAAAAAGCTGGGCAAAGGAGAATTTGATGCCCGTACAGTTTTGGAAAAGGCCGAGCATTCTCTGAAAAACAATTTGTTCAAACAAGTGGAAGGTCCTTTAGATAAACTTCAGGAAGCTGTAGCTTTGTTTCGAAATTTATACATTGTAGCAGCAGGCACAGCACTTAAAGTCCACGGTGAGACCATTCAGCACGAACAGGAAATTATGATGAAGCTTGCTAATATAGCGATCGCGTTATATTCAAGCGAATCAGCTGTGCTGAGAACGCTTAAAGCAATTCAAAGCTCCGATCAGGAAGCGGAACTTAAAACGAAACTCGCTTACACCGTGGTAGAGCAATCAGCTCAAGAAATACAACGGGCTTCTTCCTTTCTATTCTCTAACTTGATGACAGGAGAAGAACGAATAAGGATTATGAGAAATGTGTCCGTTCTTTTAAGTAACTATCAATGGGAAGATTCGATAGAACGCAACCGTACGATTGCTGAAGTGATGATGGAAGAAAAACAATATATTTCTTAGAAGGAGATGGATCGTATGAAACTAGGTAATGATCATTTGAGTGTGGAGCTTAACGGACCGGTACTTTCATGTGTATTAAATCGTCCTGATGCATTAAATGCATTTTCAGACGATATGATATCCGGATTAAAGGGAGCGATTAAAGAAGCTGAACAGAATGATGACATTAAAGTTGTTGTATTATCAGGAGCGGGGAGAGCTTTCTCAGCGGGCGGTGATGTGAAAGGTATGGGGTCTGGTTCTTCCCAGGAAGTTTACGACCATATCGGCAAGCTCAACGAGTTGATTCTTATGATAAAAGACCTTGCTAAGCCAGTGATTGCCGTTGTACACGGTTACGCAGCAGGGGCCGGTTTCAATTTAGTTCTTGCTTGCGACCAAATTTTAGCTGGAGAAGAAAGCAAATTCGTTCTTAGTTTCGCCCAGGTCGGTTTAGTCTCAGATGGAGGGGGGCACTACTTCTTAGCGAAAATCTTAGGACCATATCGTACGAAGGAGCTGTTATTCCGTGCAGAACCAATTCCTGTGGAAACAGCTGCAGAATGGGGACTTGTCAATCGCGTTTATCCTTTATCAGAATTAGAGGAGTCGGCAATGGAGTATGCTCTTCGTCTTGCTAAAGGCCCGGGACGTGCTATGGGTATGATGAAGAAAATGGTGGATCAGGCTGAGAATCAGGATCTGGCTGCTGTTCTTGAACAGGAACGCATTACACAGACGATGATGGTGACAACCGAGGATCATAAAGAAGGAGTACAGGCATTTAAAGATAAACGCAAGCCAGCCTTTACTGGCCGATAGGAGGAAACAGTGATGAAAGCTATTCAGTTTAAAGAGTACGGCGGACCAGAAGTATTAGAATCTGTCCAAGTGGATGACCCTGCATTAGGGGAAGGCGAAGTGAAAATAAAAGTCACGGCTATTGGCGTTAATTATGCAGATACAGCTCGACGAGAAGGGGCTTATGTAGTTCCAACGCCTTTACCTTTTATTCCCGGGGCTGAAGTAGCCGGGGTGGTGGAACAAACCGGCAAAGGTGCGGACCAATTCAAAAAAGGAGACCGTGTCGTCACTTTAGTTGGTTCAGGGGGATACGCGGAATATGTAGTAACGAAAGAGAGCAATCTTATCCCCGTGCCGGAAGAACTCGATGATGAGAATGCGGTAGCGATCCCTCTTCAGGGGCTGACGGCTTATCATCTGCTGACAACAATGGGGCGTTTGGAAAAAGGGGAAACCGTTCTTGTTCACGCTGCAGCCGGAGGAGTCGGCTCGCTCGCCGTACAGCTGGCGAAGCACTATGGGGCTGAGGTCATTGCAACAGCCAGTTCAGAAGAAAAGCTGAACCTCGCTAAAGAATTAGGAGCCGACCATACTGTGAATTATACCAATCCGAATTGGCGGGATGAAGTCATGGAAGCAACAGATGGAAGGGGAGTTGATATCGCTCTCGAGATGGCTGGCGGAGACATATTTCATGAAACCGTTAAGTGCATGAGATCGTTCGGGCGCTTAGTAGTCTATGGCGTAGCCAGTGGAAATCCGCCACAAATGTATCCATCTGGATTAATGAACAGAAATCTTTCTGTTATTGGTTTCTTTCTTCCTCAGATTATGAAGAAGCCTGTTTTATTTGAAAAAAGCCTGAAAGATTTATTAAAGCTTGTGAACACAGGGGAATTGAAGCTCACGGTTGGAGGAGTTTACAACCTTGATGAAGCCGCTCATGTCCACGAAATTCTCCAGGCTAGAAAAACGAAAGGAAAACTCGTTTTAAAACCTTAAGTTTATAATGGATTGGAATCCCGCAGGAGTACACCTCTTGCGGGATTTTATAATCTCTGGCGATTCTTATGCAATTCGACCCGCTGCTCAAGTGAATTTTAAGACAGTAGAAGATTATGAAGGATATTTGTAGGTAAAGATCGAAATGAAAACATCAGTCCAATTAGGAACCTTACTTGTTTAATGATATGACGATCGTTTAGGAGATGTTTGAATGTTTACATATAAAATTGATGAAGAAGTCTCATTAAAATTAATAGAACACAAAGATGCCGATGAGCTTTTTACGTTATCAAATCTTTCCAGAGAGCATCTTCGGGTGTGGCTGCCCTGGATTGACTTTACGCATTCAGCCGAAGATACAAAAAAGTTCATCCAGGCAAGTCTTGAAAGGCATGCTCGTAATGACGGGTTAACAGTATGTATTCTCTCAAAAGGGAATATCGCTGGAGTGGTAGATTTTCATGAAATACATTGGAATCATAAAAGAACCAGTATCGGTTACTGGGTGGGGGCGGAATACACGGGCCGCGGATTGCTGACCAGGGCCTGCCGCCACTTGTTCACGTATGCATTTGAAGATCTCGGACTGAACCGGATTGAAATAAGAGCAGCTGAGGAAAATTTGAAAAGCCGTGCAATACCTGAACGATTAGGGTTTGTTCAGGAAGGAACCATCAGGGATGCCGCAAATATGTACGGCAGCTATGTGAATCACGTGGTTTATGGAATGCTTGCCAAAGACTGGCTGTCTGACAAAAGCTAATAAATCCCTTAGTTGAGGTGAAATAAATGGGAGAGCGTAAGCTGAAAGTAGAGACGGTAAATGACACAAGCCCTGACAAAAAAGAGAGTGAAGATGCTTGGGTTATCAACCATGAGGCAGGTATTTACGGAGTCCTGGACGGAGCAACTCCTTTAGATGATTTTCAAGATGAGCAAGGTCACAATGGGGCTTTTTTAGCAGCTCGAATTTTCAAAGAACATTTTGAAAGTCTTGCTTCTAATGTAGATCTTACCCAAGAAGTTAGAGAGGCTAATTCAAAGTTGTATCACCAAATGCTTGCGTATGGGATCGATCTTTCTGAAGGCTACAAACGCTGGTCGACATGTGTGGCCCTTGTCCAGGTAGAAGAAACGCACGTCAATTACGCGCACTTGGTGATTCCATGATTGTGGCTGGGTACACACACAAGTCAGCCAAGCTGCTCACTAAGGATACCGTTAAAGGAATTAGTTCAAGAGCAAAATTAAAACGTGCATCCGACCGTACTAATGGAATCGATGTATACAACGAAAATTATTATGAAAATAAATTGAATCAATTACGTTATAATCGTTCGTTGGCCAATCAGCCAGATGGATACACAGTGGCAAACGGAATGAAAGATGCAAATCGATATCTTCAAACGGGCAGGATCTCCACTGAAGATCTAACTGATATACTGCTTGTTACAGATGGTTTATTCCACCCTGACTATGACCTTATGGATTCTTTTCAGCAGATAAAAACTATAGGTTTAACCCCTTATATTAACGAACTGACCAAAACTCTTGAGAAGCGCGTCCTGCCGATCGACGACAGGACGGCAGTTCGTATTACTTTTAACTCGTTTTATTCTGAATGATACTTTGCCACATAAACTGAAATAGAAAAATAGATGGGAGGAGAATAAATGCCTTTTTTGCAGCTTAAAGACGGAACCGAGTTGTATTATCAAGATCAGGGGTCTGGCAAGCCATTACTAATGATTCATGGGGTTTGGATGAGCAGCCGCTTCTTTAAAGAACAGGTTTCTTTTTTTCAACAAAAATACAGAGTGATAAATCTGGATCTTCGAGGCCATGGGAAATCGTCGAAAACGGAAGCTGGTCATACGGTAGCCCAATATGCGAGAGACGTAGCTGAGGTAATTGACATGCTTAAGCTTGAGGATGTTACTTTACTAGGCTGGTCGATGGGAGCCTTCGTTATTTGGGAATATATCCATCAATTTGGTGAGGAAAAGGTGAAAGCTACCGTTATTGTCGATGAGCTCGCTTCTGATTTTAAATGGGAAGATTTTGAGATCGGAGCTTTTGACCTTCCTGCTTTGACAGGAATGATGCGTGAGATCCAAACGGACCAAGTAGGTCTCCTGAGAGGATTTCTCCCATTAATGTTCAAGGAAGAAGTTGGGGAGGAAGACTTAGACTGGATGATAGAAGAGACAACCAAAGTTCCAGCTTCAATAGCCAGTGCTATTCTATTTGATCAATCCATTATTGACTGCCGTCCTTATCTTTCTTCGATAACTGTTCCAACTTTATTGTGCTTTGGCCGAGAGGAAAAATTGATTCCATTAGCTGCAGGAGAACATTTAAAAAACGAAATCCCCAATTCAAAGCTGGAGGTATTTGAATCGAGCTGCCACTGTCCATTTCTAGAAGAATCAGAACGGTTTAACAAGGTTGTCGATTCGTTCATTGCCTCGTCTCATAAATAATGAACGTTAGGGAGGGCGCTCCCTCCCTAAAGATGCTAAGTAGGTTTTATTTGTAAACGTGAAAGGTGGGGCATGATGAGGTATCTGTTTGACGTGAACCGATTTGTAGATGAGCGTGTGTTGACGGTAAGTATAAAAAATAAAGGACTTAATTACGGTTTGGGCTGCTTTGAAGGAATCAGAGGGTTTTGGAATGAAGAACAGCAGCAGTTATTTGTTTTCCGTTTGGAAGATCACTTAAAAAGATTCCATCAATCAGGAAAAAGTTTATTTATTCCGATCCCTTATTCAGTCCCCGATTTAAAACAAATCATTCTCAGACTCCTAGTATTGAATCAAGAAATGGCTGATGTCTATATACGCCCCGTGTGCTTTAAAGGTTCAGATACTCTTCGCCCTAATTTGAGTGATCCATATAATCATCTGGGCATTTTCACTACAGACTTAGACTATAAACCTAAGGAAGCTTTAAAAACATGCATATCCTCTTGGACGAGAATAGGGAGTAATATGATTCCTCCTCAAGTAAAACCAACGGGTGGATACTTGAACTCTGCTCTCGCGATCAACGAAGCCGAGCTAAATGGGTTTGATGAAGCCATTTTTTTAACGAAGGAAGGAAATATTAGCGAAGGCGCTACAGAAAACATTTTTATCGTACGTGATAAACAAGTGCTTACGCCACCTGTTTCTGATGATATCCTTCCGGGCATCACGAGGGACACGGTATGTACAATTCTAAAGAATGAATTTGGGATTATTGTTCAAGAGAAAAGCTTCACAAGGGTAGAAGTGTATGAAGCCGACGAAGTGTTTTTTACAGGGACAGCAATAGGCATAAAACCGGTAATTGAGGTGGATCGGCGGATGATTAGGAATGGCCGTGTGGGATCACTCACGAAACAGCTTCAGGCTATTTATGATCAAATAGTAAGAGGAAAGGTGAAAGGTTATCTGGATTACAATTTCCCAGTTTACTAATGTATAGGACATTAAGGAATAGACCTTTACCGGCTATAAGTCTATTCCTGATTGAGTTACTTTACGATCGCCAACAGAAATCCATCATATCCTTTGCTTCCTACTGTCTGAATCGCTGTTGAATCAATACGTGGTTCATTTGATAGAATATCAATCATGTCGCGAATACCCTCTATATCTGGATCTTGACTATCCTTTACCACTACTTCTCCATGGCGGACCACATTATCTACCACAATACAGGCCCCTTGAGCTGATAACTCTATCGCCCACTTGATATAAGAAGGGTTGTTTCTTTTATCAGCATCAATGAAGACAAAGTCAAAAGGATCCGTTTCTTTGTCTGCGAGTGAGGGAAAGGATTCATTTGCTGGACCGACCAGGATCTCCACTTTCTCCTTAAGTCCAGCATTTTCTATATTCCTTCTAGCTGCTTGAGCGTGTTTTTCACTTGCTTCCAATGTAATAAGCCGGCCTTCTTTTGGAAGAGCACTTGCCAGCCATATGCTGCTGTATCCACCCAGAGTCCCAACCTCGAGAATCCGCTTAGCTCCTTTGATCTTAGCCAGCACGTGAAGCATTTTACCTTGGGCCGCTGAGACATCAATGGAAGGGAGACCTGCTTCTGAATTAGATTTTAATACTTCGTTCATTGCGTCCTTCTCAGGAACGAGCTGGCTATTAAAATAGTCATCCACCTCGGTCCAGGTTTTCTGTGTACTCATTAAAAGACCTCCTTATTTTATGGATTAGGTAGAGCTAAATCTCTGCATTGCTTATTAAAGAAAAACTCCCATTACTTGAATACTCAGTTTCGAGATAAATGGGTCCGTTACGTAAGATGGACAAGGGCTGTTGGGGAAATAACTCGTCTTGTTCCATCACCCAGACACTCGAGACATAAGCCATTCATCAACGGACGGAAAGACCACCGCCCTTTTGATACTTGGCTTATGCTGGTCGTGTCTTTCGGGGTGATGCCACATTTGAACACTTTCCTATGGCCCTACACGACGTAGGGTCGATCGACGTTGCCACAGGAGGTGGCGACTTTAGTCGATCCTCCTTTTGGCCAAGAGCTTCCTCGCTCGTTTCACTCCCTGCGGGATCTCACCTAGTCCCTTCTCCCATGGGAGTCTCGCCATTTCCCCACCAACCCAACGATAGGAAGAAAAACGGACCTTTTGAAAAAGAGGAATTGTTCATAACTCATTTGCAGTAAACGCCTTTATATCAACGTTTTCCACTGTAATGAAGGAGAAAGTAGGAAATAGTTCCCTGATATCATGATAACGAAACAGGTAAGATTCAGAGTGATTTCGAGTTTCTGATCTGGCAAGGTCCGGAGGGGGACGATGAAGACTCCTGTGGGATGAACATGATCGGTAAGATCCCGGAAGGCGAAGCCTGAGGAAGCTTACCACATATAAGAAATTCGACTAAGACCGCCACGTCCTGTGGCAACGTCGAACGACCCTGCGTCGTGCAGGGCCGGAAAGCGGAATCGTCCCCCGCAGGACCTTCACTCTAACCTAATATCTCGAAATCGAGTCTTACAGTAACCGGCCCTATTGTGAAATAACGTGCTTACGAAAAATCAAGTAATTTTTAAAAGTGACCCTTCATTAGAGAAAGCTGCTGATTTTAGATAGTTCAATGTCGGCTTCTTTCAATGCTTCGTTAATATACGCTGCAAATTCTACAGCAATTTCTCCATCTCCATGAATACATATCGTTTGCGGTTCGATATCAATATCTACATTCTGCAAGGAAGTAACTTTATTTTCTTTGATCATACGGATAACCTGTTTTACCGCTGAGCGATGATCGGTAATTAAAGCGTTGGAGTCGCTTCTTGAGGTAAGGCTGCCATCCTGTTGATAGGTACGGTCTGCAAAGACTTCACTTGCTGTTCGCAGTCCGGCCTGGCGACCGGCTTGAACGAGCTCACTTCCTGCCAGGCCAAACAAAATAAGTTCAGGATCTACATCATAAACGGCTTGGGCAATAGCGTCAGCCAGCTTTCTATCTTGAGCAGCCATATTGAACAAGGCGCCATGAGGTTTAACATGTTGCAGATACTGCCCTTCTGCTTTTACAAATCCGTTTAATGCTCCTACTTGATAGACCACAAGATCATAAGCTTCCTCAGGACTAACATCCATTTTTCTGCGTCCAAACCCGGCTAAATCGGGAAAACCGGGATGAGCCCCAATCCCTGTATTATTTTCCGCAGCAAGCTGGACCGTTTTCTTCATGACGGATGGATCCCCAGCGTGGAAGCCACAAGCAATATTAGCAGATGTTACATATTTCAAAATTTCCTCATCTCTGCCTTTTGTATAGGTACCAAAGCTTTCTCCCATGTCACAATTAATATCTACAATAGGCATATACGTTCCTCCTAACGGTTTTTAAATCTGATCCCTTGTGCCAGCTGTTGAATTTGTTTTTCGCGTTCGAGTAATAAATACTGAGCTTGCTTATGACTAATTTGTTCGAAGCTCACTTGCTCTCCGGGTTTTAACTGGGCGATACGAGGGAGGTCTACGGTGGCTACTTGACCAATCTTAGGATACCCTCCTGTAGTTTGGCGATCAGCCAGCAGAATAATCGGATTGCCTTCTGCTGGCACTTGTATGGTACCAAATGTTACGGCCTCTGAAATCATATCCTTTTGCTTAGTAAGTTCTAATTTACTACCTTGAAGGCGGTAGCCCATTCGGTCTGATTGAGAGTCAATTTGGAATTGTTCTTCAAAGAATGAAGATTGGCTATCATCGGTAAATAGATGGAACTCTCGGCCTTCCATTACTTTAAGTTTGGGCTCATCTTGTATAGGGGCGCTGAATTCAGTAGCCACGAACCAGTCCATCGTCTGATAAGGCTTACTTCCTGCCATATCTTTGAGTTCGTCAAAGGCTTTTTGAGAAGAATTTGATAATTCGCCAAAGTTAATAGTATCTCCTTTATCCAAAGCCCGGCCTTTATAACCCCCTATTTCTGCTCTTAGGTAAGTAGAGGCACTTCCCATTACGGAGGTTACTTCAAAACCTCCTGCGATAGACAGATAAGCTCTGAACCCTTTTTTAGGATTTCCAAATCGAAGTTCACTTCCTTTTTTGATATATATCGGACGCCATAGCCCAACAGTCTCTCCATCAATCATAGGAGAGAGATTTCCACCGCAGACGGCTATCAGTGCATCTTCCTGGAATTCAAGGACAGGGCCTTTAAGGGTTATTTCCATTGTAGGAGTACGCTGGTCGTTTCCTACAAGCAGATTAGCAATTCGATGGGCTTCTGGATCCATCGCTCCACTCGTAATGACTCCATATTTCTGATATCCATAACGTCCCAGGTCCTGAATGGTAGTCAATAGACCTGATTTTAGAACTTTCAGCATCATTTATCCTCCTTAATTGCGAGGTACTCTTTTTCTGAAATGGACGTAAATTTAATTTTATCCCCTGGTTGCAAAAGAGAAGGAGGGTCTTCTTCAGGCTGAAATAACGGCAGAGGAGTCTGCCCAATTAATTGCCACCCTCCCGGTGTAGTAATCGGATAAACTCCTGTTTGACTTCCAGCAATTCCTACGGATCCGGCAGGAATTTCAAGCCTTGGATCATCCCTTCTAGGAGTGGAAATGGTCTCGTCCATTCCACCAATGTAAGGAAAGCCTGGAGCAAATCCGATCATGTACACAATATAATCTCCGTTCATGTGTTTTTTGATCACTTCATCTTCTTTAAGGCCCGTGTACTTGGACACATTGGCTAAATCAGGACCGTAATCCCCTCCATAACAGACAGGTATTTCAATCGTACGAGGTTCAGGTACTTTTTCGCGCTTGTTCTGTGTGAGCATTTGTCTTAATTGGGCACACACCCAGTCGTAGGGGAGGGTCTCCGTTTGCTTTATCTGCTGATAGACTAAAAAAGGACTGTATAGAATGGTTATATTAGTAAATGCTGGTATGTACTCGATGATCCACTCTGGTTGATGTTCGTCTAATAAATTCGAAATCGACTGTACTTCTTCATGAATTGCTTGTGAAATCTCATTTCCTAGATCAATGACAACTGCCTGATCTCCAAGAGGTTGAAATTCGTAGTTCATCAGTAAGCCTCCTTAATTAAACTATTCCTTCACCTATCCTATTAAACTATTCCCTTTGAATAGACATTTATTCTTCAAAATTTTAGGGGGTTAAGAAGTTATTTTCGTTTACAGAAAAGCGGAATGCGGTAAATATAATTATATCATTGGTTAAAAGGAGGGCGCACGATGCCTTGGAATATGAATGATTATCCTAGCTCTTTGAAAAATTTGGATACGCCAGTAAAAAAGAAAGCAATTGATATCGCAAATGCTATGCTCGATGAAGGATATGATGAAGGAAGGGCCATTCCGATTGCAACTGAACAGGCTAAGGAATGGTATGAGAATGCAACAAAAGATGAAATCAATGAAGCGAAGCAGATGGGTGATGATGAATTACAAAGCAGAGACCAGGACGATCAGCAGTATGAAAGCCGCCCTGAGCTATTAGATAAAGGGGAGCACGTGGTGCCTCATGAAGATGGGTGGGCTGTTCAGGCAGAAGATGCAAAGAAACCATCCAATGTTTATGAGAAAAAAGAAGAAGCTGTTTCCCGTGCTAAAGAGGTAGCGGAAAACAAAGGAACTCAAGTGATTATCCATAAGAAGGATGGAAGTATCCAAGAAAGAAAGGATTATTAAAAAGAGGTTTAAGGCAAAGAGTTCAGTGATATATACCAATTAATACAATAATTAGGAGGTATTGCAATGGCAGATAGTAAAAATCAATCCGAACATGTAGTAGCTCACGAAGATGGTTGGGCTGTGAAGGCAGAAGGTGCCGATCAACCAACGAAGGTTTATGAAAATAAACAGGATGCGATTAACAGAGCAAAAGAGATTGCTCAGAATAAAGGTACAAGTGCAATTATCCATAAGCAGGATGGCACGATCCAGAATCAATATTCTTATTCTGAATAAATTAGAGAGTCTTACTAGAGTACCCTTTCCCGGGGTGCTCTTTTTGTATGGAAATATGGTATGATAGGTAGACGATGATAGAGGGAGGATGAACCATGAACGGACAGAAGCGAAGTGATATTAAGCCGGGTTTAGAGGTAGATATCGTACTAAAAAAAGATCAGAGAAGTGGGAATGTGACCAGAGGGATTGTGAAAGATTTATTGACGAAGTCGCCTTCCCATCCTCATGGAATTAAAGTCCGACTGGAAGATGGACAGGTCGGCCGTGTAAAGAATATTCATACGTAAACGATACTAAAAACCAGCTCGAAAAAGCAACAGGCTTTCTCAAGCTGGTTTTTTGATACTAGGATCTGGTTTCTTCTATATAGCTGCGGAAAGGCATTTCTATTGTGAAGAAATTCCCGTCTGCATCACTAGTAGCTTCCAGGACAGTATAGGAAGTTCCGAAAATTCGTTCCATAGCGTGATCTCCATTATCGAAGGGTTCCCGGTCAATGGATAATCCAGATGAGAGAATCTTATGACGATCTTCTTCTGTAAGACTGCTGATTTCTTGCAGTTTAACCATAGGACGGGTAGTGGTCGTACCGCCTGGTTCTTCAATTTCATCATAATCTATCTCCACGTTAACTAGATCGTTAGCCTCACCCAATATTTCAGTAACAAAATCCTTCAGCTCAGAGAAATCCATTAAGAAGCGGACTTCTTCTGGTTCTAACCGATTTGTGAATTCAGCCATGTTCGTACCTCCTTCTATTTCTATACGAGTTATATTACCATTAGCTATATAAGATAAACCTTTTTAAATTGGAAAAAGCGGATCAGACCGTCGTCTGACCCGCTTTTGTGTTACATCGGAAAAAATAAAGTTTTCTTAAACTTGTTTTTTTAAATTACAAGCGTTGGTTGTTGAATCCCAACCTTTGCCGCGGTTGATTAGTTCTACATGGTAGTTTTATCAACTTAAACGACGCAATCCCTACCTCTATTGCATCCTTACAGCTCCGAAGCTGATCCAGTGTGATTAAGTCGTATCAAAACGTAGCAGAATGCCAGTCTCATACATATCACTCTTTCATTTTCCGAGTTGCCTTTTCTAAGGCACTAATTAATTATTATAGTATTCAAGGATACGTTTGTCAATCCGGTGCGTTTTGAATGCAACTACCTATTCGTCATCTTGCAACTTAATTATCGTACGGCCTCTTGTTTCACCTTTAAGAATCTGATGTAATTTCTCCTCGACTTCATCCAAAGAAATAACTACTTTCATGCGATTAAATACTTCTTTGGTTTTTAAGTCGTTCGCCATTCGATGCCATACCTTTTTCCGAGTTTCCATTGGACAATATACGGAATCAATGCCTAGGAGACTAATTCCCCGAAGTATGAAAGGATAAACTTGTGTAGGCACATTAACGCCCGCAGTTAAACCGCTCACTGCAGCTGCTCCATTGTACTGGAGTTTGCTAAGAACTGAAGCTAGCGGTTCGCCGCCGACGGGATCGACGGCAGCAGCCCATTCCTGCTTTGCTAGTGCTTTGATTTTGCCATTATAAACATCTTCTCTGGAAAGTACTTTATCAGCACCCAGATCTTTTAAGTATTCGGTGTGTTCTTCACTTCCTGTACTTGCATGCACGGCATATCCGCGCTTAGCAAGCATGGCTACGGCCATACTTCCTACACCGCCGGTCGCACCTGTAACGAGTACCGGGCCCTGATCAGGAGTAAGACCATTTTGCTCAAGGCGATAGACCGACAGTGCTGCAGTGAAACCTGCCGTTCCATAAATCATGGACTCTTCAAGTGTCAGACCGTCGGGAAGAGGAACAATCCAGTCAGCAGGAATGCTGGCATACTGGCTGAAGCCACCATCATGCGATACTCCAATTTCATAACTTGTGGCAATGACTTGATCGCCTTCTTTGAACCGTTCATCACGTGAGCGGACCACTTCACCGGCCAGGTCAATTCCGGGGATAATAGGGTAATCCTTCACAAGGGCGTTATCAGGCTGAGAAACCATGCCGTCTTTGAAATTCACGCTGGAGTAGTGAACCTTGATTAACACATCACTGGATGGAAGATCTTTGGCTGAAAGATTTTCCATCCTTCCTTTTATTGTGTCTCCATCTTTATCGATCTTATAGGCTTGAAAGGTTGTCATCTTTACACCTCATTTAATCTTTTTTGTCTTTATTTCGAAGATCTTCATTATATTGTTCTTCTGTAAGCGAATCATTTTTAGACTTTTCGCCTTTTTCCTGTTCTCGTTCTTCTTTTTTTATTTCTTCTGTGGGCATGCCATCAATTAATTTTTCTTTTTCTAATTTCTCTTCAAAACTCTGATCTCTTTCTTGTTTGCGCTTATCTTGTTCAGCCATAATGGCACCTCCGTTAAATAGGATACATACGTCATATTCCTTTTTTACCCATTTCTTAAACTACCGGAGATCGGTTATGGCACACAGATTCTATTCCTCTGGAAACCAAAAAATAAACTCCTCCTTTAAATCAGGAAGAGTCTATTTGTGATTGACTAATTTATTTTTTATGGATTTAAAAAGAGAAGAGTGAACGATGTAATCAAAAGCTGTGCTGATCACAAGTCCGTGGATAATAACCCCAAGAATCGTAAAGATGACGATAATCGTATAGCCCCCGGCCGTTTCAGGTTCAAACCCGGATCTTCCGAAGAATGTAAGAGAAAGGATAGCTGTGAACCAGGCGTCACTATAAGAATCCAATCCGTTTTCTATCAAATTTAAAGGAATGATTAATAGAAAAATGAGCACAAACGTGAACCCGGTAACTAAAAGCAGGTGCTGTTTTTTTAAAAAACGGATAAAAGGCAGAGTATAATACTTCGTAATCGATTTGAGTCGAAGTAAGTGAAGAATACGCGCTACCCTGGCGAACTGAAAAATAGCATCGAGCGGTATGGCTGCAATTACGATAAATGGATGTTTCTTAACGAAGCCCCATTTACTTTCACTTTTATAAAGCCTGTAGAGAAAGTCTACGAAAAAAATCCCCCACGTACTCCAGACAATAATACTATTGTAACCTGTTTCCTGCCATATAGTGGCCACCGAAAGTCCAGCAAGGAGGACCATGAAAATTTCATAAAATGTTTTAGATGGTTTTCGCTTTAGAAACTTCACCTTCTCAGGTCCTCCTTTGAAACTTGTCGAATAATATCCTTAGTATATCATTTGTTAGGGAGAAGGAACACGGCGCACGAACCCCTCCATAATTGGGCCAAATTGTGTAAGACTCAGTTCCGAGATATCTTGGGTCCGTTACTTAATATAGGGGAGGGGTGCCCCGGAAAGCGAAAATCCCTCGCAGGACCTTCTGATCAACAAACATCACGAAATCAAGTCTTCAACAAACGGGATCTTATCTGTAAGATTCACTCCAAAGATTTAATAGAGTTAAGAATTTAATAAGAAGGCAAGTCCTTCAGGGGTGATTTGAGTGCCGGAGCGTCCGCGTTTAAGCGTTACATATCCACGAGATTTCAAGTTCTCGAGCACTCTTCTAATTTGCTGTTCTGATAATGAAAGGGTGCTGTGATCGAGTTTCTCGTAGATTTTTCTCCGGCTGGCATTGGTGAATGAGTCATTCAAATCCTTCACTACCCTCAAAATGGCGTGGTTTAGTCTCTCATCCATCACACTCTCTGAAGAAGCAGAGGAGTCTGCCTTCGGTTTCTGGAAGAACTCTTTACCTGGTAAGTCTGCCATGGTGATCACGGGCTGATCGGATACGGTGATCAGATAGGAGATAGTATTCTTTAATTCTCGAATATTTCCGTACCAGTTATAACGGATTAGTTCATTCATTAAAGCTGGATCAAACTGCTGATCTTGTAATTGATTCTCCTGTAAAAATTGTCTTACAAGCGCAGGTATATCGGCTTTGCGTTCCCTTAAAGGAGGCACTGTTAAAAAAAGCACTTTCAGCCGGTGAAATAAATCTTCTCTGAATTCTCCTTTTTCTATTAAGTCCAATAAATTTTTATTCGTTGCAGCAATAATTCTCACGTTAATAGGGATTGTTTTAGTGCCGCCAATTTTCCTGATTTCCATCTCCTGAATAACTCTCAGTAGTCTTGCCTGCAGTTTTAAGCTGATGTCTCCAATCTCATCCAGGAAGATCGTGCCTCCATCCGCCTGTTCAAATAATCCTTTCTTTCCGCCTTTTTTAGCTCCAGTAAAGGATCCTTCTTCATATCCAAATAATTCACTTTCAAGTAAATCTTCAGGCAGAGCACTGAAGTTTACGGCAAGAAAAGGTTCATAGACTCGATCTGAATGGTGGTGAAGAGCGTGAGCAAATAATTCTTTGCCCGTGCCGCTTTCTCCTTGAATCAATACGGGCAGTTCAGTGCTGGCTAATTGCCTGGCTATTTTTTTGGCTTGCTGGATAGCGGGGCTGTTCCCCAGAATATGATCGAAGGAATGTTTAGCGATATATCCTGTCTTCAGGAGCTGTTTACGGGCAGCCTTCTCCATGTTGATGGTTTCATCCGTATTCTTAAAAATGAAGATCACGTTATCGCTTTCTTCCCATTGCACTCGGTAGATCATCAGATTATACCCATTGATCGTAAAATACTTGCCTTCTTCTTGCGGATTCGTTAGAAATTGAAGCAGTTTCGTATCTTTGAATAACTGGGGCAGTGTTCTACCTATGGCGTGAGTACTTGATAACCCGCTGTATTCTTGAATAAACGGATTAAAGACCGTTACCTTCCCGTGGCGATCAATAGCCATAACGCCGTCATTTACTCCATCCACAACCTGTTGAAGGTGATGGTTCAATAACTCGGTCTGTCGATTCATCTCAGCTAGCTTTTTACTAAGTTCGATAATTTTACCTGTGTACCGGCTGGAAATTGTGCCACCCAGCTGCTGCTTTAGTTCAAAATGGTCCAGAACCTCGATTAAAGTAGTGATATCAATTAATCGAACCCCTATATCCATGACCGTTTTTACGGAGGCAGGTGCGAAAGTAATCTCTCCCGGGGTAATAGCCGTTTCAATGTTTCTTTCAATCTTTTTACCAGGATAGTAGGGAGAGTAGGACAGGTGATTCATCCCGATTTTCTTAAGAGTATCGATTGTTTCTTCCGCCATTTGCCGTGTATCGTTTACGCAGAGGACGGAAGTTCCTTTCTCAAGTTCAAATAAACGGTCAATGTGCTGATAATTCATCGTCCTGCGTGCCGTCATACAGGGAGATGAAGGTGAAACCTTAGGAGAGGCTTCTTCTTCAACCAAGTAGGAGGAAAAAATGATAAGGTTGTCATTCAATTGCTCCGGTACATACTCATCGACGGCATAGCTTGAAATTTGAATAAATTCCCCTAATATATCTTCAAGTTGTTCATGCAGGGTCAATTTAGTTTCTGGTGTTCCTGTTATCAGCGTTAGATGATTTTTCATGGAAACATTCCTTTTGGTTTTTGTTGTTTATTATTATAACACCCAATTACAACCAAATAAGCAATATTTACATAATGAAATACTTAAATATTCAGAATTCAGAGTTGGCATGGTTTTTGCATGTAAATAGGAGAGAGGAAAAAAATAGAGGAGGAATATTTAATGGATAAGAAGAAAAAAGGATTCGAAATGCCGCATACGTATGTAATTATCTTCTTCGTCGTATTACTGGCTGCGGTCCTTACGTATCTCATACCCGCAGGAATGTTTGAAACAAAGGAAGTTACGTATGAGCATTCTGGTGCTGAAGAAACGCAGACGGTATTAATCCCTGGGAGCTTTAATGTAGAAGAAGGATCAAGTCAAGGTACTAGCCTATTTGAGCCAGGGGGAGGGGCTGGTTTATTAAACTATGTCTTTGAAGGGCTGGTTTCTGGAGACAAGTGGGGCTCTGCAGTAGGAGTCGTTGCTTTTATACTCATTATCGGCGGTGCTTTTGGAATTATTATGAGAACTCGTGCGGTTGAAGAAGGGATTCTATCCGTTATTGATCGGACGAAAGGGAAAGAAGTTCTAATTATTCCGGTTATGTTCTTTTTATTTTCTTTAGGCGGAGCGGTTTTTGGAATGGGAGAAGAAGCTATAGCTTTTGCTATGATTCTTGTGCCTCTGGTTGTCGCTTTAGGGTATGACGCGATTACCGGAATCATGATTACGTACGTAGCCACACAGATCGGCTTTGGGACATCCTGGATGAACCCATTTGGAGTGGCTATTGCTCAAGGTGTTTCAGATGTACCTGTGTTATCGGGTACCCCGTTTCGATTTGTTATGTGGCTGGTATTTACGGCAGTAGGGACATTTTATACGTGGAAATATGCAAGCAAAATCCGCAAACATCCGACTCAATCTTTATCCTACGATTCCGATCAATATTTCCGTGATGATTTTGATCACCAGGATATGACCGTGAAATTCAGAACAGGACATGTCCTAGTACTGCTGACTGTTGCAGCAGGTATTGGATGGATTATCTGGGGAGTTATTCAGCACGCATATTATATTCCTGAGATAGCCAGTCAGTTTTTTACAATTGGTCTTGTGGCAGGGATCATTGGAGTCATTTTTAAATTAAATGATATGAAAGTCAATGATATTGCCGAAGGATTTGCCCAAGGAGCAAAAGACTTGCTTCCAGCAGCTCTGGTCGTTGGAATGGCCAAAGGTATTATCATCATTTTGGGCGGAGATGATCCAACCACGGCTTCTGTACTTAATACAATCCTCCACTCTGCGGGGCAGTTGTTTGAAGGGGTGCCGGAAGTCATTTCTGCTTGGCTTATGTTCCTTTTCCAATCCATTTTCAATTTCTTTGTCGTATCTGGTTCAGGGCAGGCAGCCCTAACGATGCCTCTAATGGCACCACTTGCCGACATTGCTGGAGTGAGCCGTCAAGTCGCTGTACTTGCTTTCCAACTGGGAGACGGGTTAACGAACATAATTGTGCCAACATCTGCTGCTTTAATGGGAACACTTGGTGCTGCACGCCTGGACTGGGGAAAATGGTTTACGTTTATCATTAAGTTTCAGTTAATCATGTTCGGTCTGGCAAGTGCTTTCATTATCACGGCTGTACTAATTAACTTCACTTAAAGACAAATAGTAAACAGGAGGTAGTTATGATGATTACACTAATTAAAAATGCAGTCCTATATACTCCTGAATTTTCAGGAAAGAAAGATGTCCTTATTGCAGATCAGCGTATCGCAGCAGTGGAGGATTTTATCGATCTATCCAGCAAAACTGATTCCGTGCGGGTTATTGAAGCTGAAGGTAAAATAGTAACACCTGGCTTTATAGATGGTCATGTGCATATTACAGGAGGGGGCGGAGAAGGAAGTTTCCGCTCCCGCACTCCTGAGTTGAAACTGACGGATGCTACGAAGAATGGAGTTACCACAGTGGTTGGTGTAATTGGCACAGATGGAACCACCAGGACCATGACTAATCTAGTAGCGAAAGCGCGGGCTCTGCAGGAGGAAGGACTATCTTGCTATGTTCATACCGGATCCTATCAGGTTCCTGTGAAGACCCTAACGGGTAAAATAGAGGATGACATTATTTTGATAGATCTTATTATTGGCGCGGGTGAAATAGCCATCGCCGATCATCGATCTTCCCAGCCGACGGTAGAGGAAATGGCTAAAATAGCTTCCCAGGCAAGAATTGGTGGAATGCTGGCTGGAAAAAAAGGGGTAGTCAACGTACACGTTGGAGACAGCAAAGATGGCTTGTCTTTAATTGAAGAGGTCGTTTCCACTACGGATATGCCGATCACTCAATTTTATCCTACCCATATTAACCGGACGCCGAGGTTATTTGAAGAGGGGATTAACTATGCCCTTAAAGGTGGGTTTGTGGACTTTACTACCAGTACCATTCCTAAGTTTATTGAAGATGGTGAAGTAAAAAGCAGTGAGGCGCTTCAGAGGATGCTCGACTGTGGTGTTCCTGTGGAGCAGATCACATTTACATCCGACGCGCAGGGAAGTCTCCCGGACTTTGATGAGAAAGGTAATCTCACTGGCATGAAAGTGGGCAGAATCCAATCTCTTTATGAAGCATTTAAAGATGCGGTGAAGCAGAACGGGGTCCCGTTAGAGGATGCTCTAAAAGTAATTACCGCGAATCCTTCCCGAATTCTGGGGCTTCCTAATAAAGGAATGGTTGAAGCTGGAAAAGATGCTGATCTTGTCTTAATGGATCCGGAGAGTCTTAAAGTTCATACAGTATTTTCTAAAGGGCAGGAAATGATAGCGGACGGGGAAATTATGGTGTACGGTACGTTTGAGTAAATTATCGTACGCCTTATCGTCTGTTATCAAAAAAAGTGCTTCATGTTCTTTTCATATGGTATTCTTAAATTACTAGATACTTGATGAAAGGATTGCCAACTAAGTGAAAATCCTATCGAAGCTAATAAGTTTTACCGTTTTCATAGTAACTCTCGGGCTGGTAGTCTATATCCTGATTCCAGAGCTTGAAAAGCAATGGCCGGGTTCTCCTTTTGCGAAAAAAGAGGTACCTGTGCCTGAGGAGCTTCATCCCAGAGTAGAAGAATATAAAGACAAGCTTGTAACTCAGGCTGCGGAACGTGGGATAGAAATTGCTATTACGGAAGGACATCGCTCGGTTGAAAGCCAAAATGAGCTTTACGAACGCGGCCGCTCCAAGGAAGGACAGGTCGTTACTCATGCCCGCGGAGGAGAATCTTATCACAATTATGGATTGGCCATCGATTTTGCATTAAAGACGGATCATGGTGTGGTTTGGGATATGGAAAGAGACGGCAACGGAAACGGAAAATCAGACTGGATGGAAGTCGTGGCGATTGCGAAGGATCTTGGTTTTGAATGGGGAGGGGACTGGTCGAACTTTAAAGATTATCCGCACCTTCAAATGGACTTTGGTTTAACGATCCGTGATTTAAAATATGGGGAACGCCCGAACGTAGCTGAGTATGCAGATAAATAAACTTTTATTGAAGCTTAAATTTATATACTAAGGCCCCTCTAAATTTGCATTATCATTTTTAAAGATAAGCTCCCGTTTGTGTAAGACTCAGTTTCGAGGTAAATGGGTCCATTACGTTAGATGGATAAGGGTTGGTGGGGAAATAACTCGCTTTCCTGTGGGGGAACTGGTGAGCCTCCTCAGTCGTTTCACTCCTTGTGGGGTCTCACCTAGATCCTTCTCCCACGGGAGTCTCGCCATTTCCCCACCAACCCAACTTTAATACTGCGAACGGACCCTTCTATAAGAGAATGATGCTCCTGCTTAATCCGGATTAAATGCTTTTATGACAGACTTTGTGGGTTTTTACATCCTGAAACACGGAGGTAATGTATAAAGTGGTTTCGAACTTCTGACTGGGCAAGGTCCGGAGGGGGATAATGAAGACTCCTGCGGGATCAACATGATCGGTGAGACCCCGGAAAGCTTTAGCTTGAGGAGGCTCAGCACATATAAGAAGTTCGACTAAGATCGCCACGTCCTGTGGCAACATCGAACGACCCTGCGTCGTGCAGGGCCGGAAAGCGAATTATCCCCCGCAGGACCTTTCCTCTCATAAAATATCTCGAAACTGAGTCTTCAACTAATCGGCTCTATTGTTTAATAAGCTTTATATAAAATTCAGCAATAATTGAGCGATAATAAAAAGCAGTGTTCCTCATGGGAGACACTGCTTTTTGTTTATTGCTGGTAGGTTTCGTATGGTTTTATCATGGCGTGAATGGTTTCCGTATAAGGCATGGACAAACCGACTTCACTTCCAAGTCTTAAAGCTCCTCCATGAAGGTGTTCTACCTCAAGAGGCAGACCTTTTCTCCGGTCCTGATGCATGGAAGAAGTCATGTCATGGTCAAGTTTGCGCAGATTTTCAAACGCCTTAGCAGCCTGCTCATCTGTTAAGTTCACCTGGTGAGCATTAGCAAGTTCCTTCATTTCATATAGTACATGTTCCGCAATACGTAAAGTCTGAGGATAGGAGCGGATTTCACCGATTGGTTGATTAACAGCCGTCGTAATACCTGAAAAAGCAGAAATGAACATATACTTTTTCCACATATCCTCTAGAATGTTAGGACTTATACTTCCGTTAAGGTTGGCCTGATTACAAGCGAAAGCAAGTTCTTCGCATATGGATTGCTGGGAAGGGTGCAATGGTCCGAACACAAGGTCGTGAAATTCGCTGGAATGTACAACGTGTCCTTTTTCATCGAGCGTTGCGATAATATAGGAAAGCCCGCCGATTACGGCTTCTTCCCCCAGTTCTTTCTGGAGAATACTGATATGCTCCATACCGTTTAGTACAGGAAAAACCTTGGCACCCTTTTGAACCAGCTGCTTAAGCCAATCAAGAGTGCCATGAAGATGATAACCTTTGACGGCAAGGAAGACTAAGTCAGCATCTTCAATTTCTTCGGGATCTCTCGCAATGACCGGATCGGGAATGGTATAGTCTCCCATCTTACTATGTAATTGTAATCCGTGTTCTTCCAGTTGTTCTGCTCTTCCTTCTCTTACAAGATTTACGACTTCATGTCCAGCTTCTTGCCAGCGAGCACCAAAGTAAGCCCCTAAAGCACCTGCTCCTAATACAACGATCTTCATTTCCTCCACCTCCAATAAATTGTAATTCTATGATAGCACGTATGCTTGCTGACTACACTTAATATGGAAAGCTATGTAATTAAAAAACCCTCAAACTTTATTGAGGGTTTTTGGTGGTGAAAGAAGAAGTGACTACACGAGTCATCTCTACTAAATCCTTAATATATTCATCGAGGTAATGGATCATATCATTCGATTTTACACTTTGCATCACTTCATAATAATGATCCTCGCTGTTGAAAACAGATTGCGCCATAAGCAACTCTTCATCGTCATCGACATCCATTAGGTTAAGTACTCCCATAGAACCTTGTCTGCCGGTAAGCATGTTGGAAAAGTAAACATGATGGGAAATGGTGCCGTGAGATTCCAAGATGTCGCCGCTTTTTCTAGTCATCTTTACGAATTGTTCTAAGTTCTTTTTCTTGACTCTAAAGAAACAAAGTACTGTATACATAGACGCATCCTCCTCTGTTATAGAAAGATTGATAAATACATTTACTAGTGTGAATAGGTGCTGCTATTATTTAGCCAGCTTTGCTCTTTTATCCGTGCCAGAAGATATTCCAGCATCTATTAAGAGTACGATAGCTGTCGTCGTATGCATAATCCAGCCAATGAACGGGATGACTCCTATGGCACTTGTAACAAGGCCAAGGATACTTCCTACGAAGAAGCGATTCTCCCTAATAGAGACGATTAAGGTAATTAAGTGAAAAATAAACATGAATAGAAGGGGAGCCCAGCCATTCCCTAATACAAAAGCACCACCGGCAATCGGGATGGCCAAAAATGCTTCACAGGCTCCTGTTATCCATTTTAATAGTGTGGATGTTTTCATAATGAGATCCTGCTCCTTATCAAATTATCTGTCCTAATCGGTTTCGTGCAGCAGCATCTTAAGCTGAAGTCCTAGTTTTATTCTATCAAATCAGACGCGTTTGTCCATAAAAGTAAGTTATAGCAAGAAGAAAAAGATTTCACATATAAAGAAGCCTTGCGACTATGACATCGCAAGGCACACTTTTATTCCACGTATCTGGCTGCTGTAAAGAGATCAAATGGAAATTAATGCAGAATGCTTCTGATGAATGGTAACGGACTAATTTGTAGACGCTTTTTGCAATTTCTGGATCATTTTAAGCGATTTTCCTGTTCCAATAGCAACGGATTCGAGAGGACTTGGAGCCATATGAACAGGTACCGAGATTTCATTGGATAACCACTCTTGCATACCATTCAATAACGCTCCTCCTCCTGTCAGGATAACGCCATGATCAACAATATCGCCGCTTAGTTCCGGCGGGCAGTCCTCAAGTGTAGCTCGAATGGTTTCCAATAACTGTTCGAGGGACTCTTTAATGGCGGATTGAACTTCAGTCGATTTTAACTCGATCGTTTTCGGAAGACCGGTAACCATGTCGCGCCCGCGAACGTCCATGGTTACTTCAGGATGGTCAATTAAAGCATAGCCGATTTCCATTTTTATTTCTTCTGCTGTCCGTTCACCTATTAATACATTGTACTCTTTTCTTACATAATGGATAATTTCTTCATCCATTACATCTCCGCCGGTTCTTATCGATTTACAGGATACAACGCCGCCAAACGAAATAATGGCAACTTCGCTTGTCCCTCCGCCGATATCAACAATGACATTCGCAATTGGTTCATCAACAGGCAGATCGGCCCCAATAGCAGCAGCTATAGGTTCCTCAATGAGATGAACATTTCTTGCTCCATAACTCTTAACGGCGTTATGGATAGCGCGTCGTTCTACAGAAGTTGAACCAGAAGGAGTACAGATGACCACTGTAGGTTTCCGCATGGACATGCCAGATTTTTTGGATACCTTTTTCAACAGCTCTTTTAACATTTGAGCGGTTAAATCATAATCAGCGATAACTCCATCACGCAGAGGACGCACAGGGATAATATGTTTTGGGGTTTTACCTACCATTTCTTTAGCTTCTTTACCAACGGCTACGACAGTCTGAGTCTCTGTGTTATAAGCTACCACAGAAGGCTCATTTAAAAGCATACCTTTAGATTTAGAATAGATAAGTATATTGGCTGTACCAAGATCAATTCCAATTTCAGCATTTGAAAACATTATGGCGTACCTCCAAAGATGGCATTTTCTAGTTTATTTTATAAACTAATAGTAACGTTTTTTTCACAGAAGGTCGATACAAAAATCAATCTTTCTGACAATGTAGTTTTATAGGCCTACTTCCATGTATAATATAGTCAACGAAAAATAAGGAGTTTTATAATGGACCGTTTTTTAAAACATCACGAAATTCTGGAAAAATGTGAACGGCTCAATCAATCCTACGAAATTGACCCGGCGTTTTTTGATAACATCATAGATGAATTACTAGATAGTGAGGCTGAGACTGAAACGGTAATTCTGCAAGGCTTTCAAAATCTTCTTAAAGAGGTTGATCATGAAATTAACCGAATGGAATCATTCAGTGGAATGGAGGCGAATTGTTTTAAGGGCTGTGCATTCTGCTGCTACTTTCCAATCGTTCTCAGCCGTATGGAAGCGAAAATGATGTTCCGTTCTATTGAACAATTTTCAGATCAAAGAAAGAATGCGATCTTTGAGCACTGGGAACGCTATTATAACCAGCAGGCGGGGAAACTTGAAACCGCGCTTGCTATGGATCCGGATGATCCAACTACGAAACTTGAATACAAAAAGCTCAACCTTCCCTGCCCGATGCTTGATCCGGAAACGCAGTTGTGTATGGCTTATGAAGTACGGCCTATTCCTTGCCGTACCTATTTAAATTACAGCGATCCTAATGTCTGTGCCGAGAACCACATGCCTAAAGAACCTTTCAGCTACGAATTTTTATACACTTATTATTTTGGAGCGATCAATGAATTAATTCAGGCTTTGTATGAAAATGGTGAAGATGTATTTGTTGATTACCCAAGTGATGCGTGGAGCTATGATTATCTCCCGGCGTGGGTGAAAAGCTATAGAGAGGGGACATTGAATGAAATATAAACTCTTATCTTTGAACGTAGGACGCCCTGAAGTATATGAGACAGATAAGGGAGAACTGGAAAGTGCCTACCGGAAGACCCCTGTTCAGGAAGCAGCTTATTTAACGTATTATAATTTTCAAGGTGATGAGCAGGCTGATAAGCAGAATCATGGTGGAAGAGACAAGGCTGTTTGTCTTTATCCAGCTCAGCATTATAAACACTGGGACGAGCACTATGGGCAGTCCTTTTCTTTTCCAGCCTTTGGTGAAAACTTGACGGTTGAGGGAATTGATGAGCGTGAGGTTCATATTGGAGATCAATTCCAACTGGGAGACGCACTTTTACAGATTTCAGAACCTAGAAAGCCCTGTTATATTATTGCGCGTACTCACGGTATTAAAGATTTTCCGGCAAAAGTCATGGAAACGGGTTATACCGGCTTTTATCTGCGTGTATTGAAAGAAGGAAAAGTTACACCAGGAGACGATATGACTCTTGTGGAACGGCACCCATCAGCAGTTACCGTAGCTGACGTGAATGAGGTGCGTTATCATGATACAAATAATCCCGATAAGCTTAAGCGAGTGATTGAAGTTGATGTCTTGGCCAAAGGTTTACGTGATTCCTTGAACGAACACCTGCATAAGATAAAGGAGGAGCTTTAGCTGTGAATGAATGGTTGGAAGAAGCATTAAAGCTTGCCGTAAAGAACGTAGAATCGGGCGGTCATCCTTTTGGATCAGTACTCGTTAAAGGTGGAGAAGCGGTAGCCGAAGGGGTTAATGAACTGCATATAAAGACGGATGTAAGCGCACATGCTGAATTAGTAGCCATACGAAAAGCTCAGGATCATCTTCAGACGACAGACTTAAGCGACTGTACGCTCTATGCAAGTGGTGAACCGTGCCCCATGTGTCTGACCGCTGCTTACTTCGCTGGTATTAAAGAGATCCATTATGCACAAACCGTGGAAGAAGCTTCGCAAGCAGGGTTATCATTATCGGGGAAGGTGTATGAAGAGTTAACAAAACCTAAAGAAGCAAGAGAAATAAACTTTGTCCACGATCCAGTAAAAAATGCTGATTTGGATGCGATGAAATTGTATTCCAGGAAGAAGTCTGAATCCGAATAAGGGGAGGCGAAGCGGTGGATTTTGGTCATATTATCGAAGAAAAAATTAAACAGTCTATGGAACGCGGAGATTTTGAAGACCTGCCTGGCAAGGGGAAGCCTTTACCGAAAGATGATCTTGCTTACGTTCCCGCCGAACTTAGGAATGGATACCGTATATTAAAAAATGCTAATATGCTTCCTGAAGAAATGCAGTTAAAAAAAGAAATCGTGCAATTGGAAGAACTTCTTGCTGAAATCAAGGATCCAGAACGGGCAGAGCGTTATAAAAAAGAGTTGTCCGAGAAGAGAATCCGATTTGATTTAATGATGGAGAAGAGGAAGTTTAATCAATCAGGAGCCTATCGTCAATATAGTCATAAAATTCATAGGAACTTTGGATTCTAAAAACTACAGTTTATAAAGACTGTGGTTTTTTAGTGAAGAATTAGTGAGTGATTACTCACTTTACTTTTTCGTAATAGTAGTGTTTAATAAAAGTGAGTAATCACTCGCAAAAAAGGAGGCGGGCGTATGAGTAGTGTTGTACAAATGAACAATATTTCACATAAGTTCGGAAAGACCACCATTCTTCAGGACATTAATCTTTCCATTAATAAAGGAGAGATTTTTGGGTTGCTAGGTCCTTCAGGTTCCGGAAAAACAACGATTGTGAAAATGATGACAGGGATTCTGTCACCTGGAGAAGGCGAAGTGTTTTTAAATGAAGAGTTGATGCCTTCACTTAAACAAATGAAGAGATACGGGTTCATGGCTCAATCGGATGCTTTGTATCAGGAGTTAACAGCGAGAGAGAACTTGGACTTTTTTGGTTCACTTTATAAATTATCTAAATCAAAAAGGAAACATCGTATTCAGGAGGTTATGGATATGGTGGATTTAATGAAACATCTTGATCAGCCAGTCGAAACTTATTCGGGCGGGATGAAAAGGAGGCTTTCTCTGGCAGCCGCACTTATTCATGAACCAGAAATCATCATTCTGGATGAACCAACGGTGGGAATTGATCCTGTGTTAAGACAATCCATATGGCAGGAATTATACCGTTTAAAAGATAATGGTGTAACCATCATTGTCACCACTCATGTTATGGATGAAGCAGAAAAGTGTGATCGCCTGGCAATGCTGCGTGATGGAAAGGTTATTGCCGTAGATTCCCCTGACCATTTAAAAGAGGGGATTGGCGCTTCAACTATCGAAGAAGTATTTCTGCATTACGGGGGTGCTGCACAATGAATACGTGGACGTTAATGAAGCGAATACTAAAGCAGTTTCGCCGTGATAAAAGAAGCATGGCGTTAATGATTGCAGCTCCAATCTTTGTACTTACGCTGATGTGGCTTGTACTCGATGGGGATAGTAAAACGCTAAATGTGGGACTTGTTGATGTGCCGGCTCCTTTCCAGGAAACGCTTGAGAAAACAGAACTAGAGTTAACTTCCATGAGTTTGGAAAAGGCGCAGAAAGAAATAGACGACGGGGAAATTGATGCATTCCTTCAGTGGAAAGAACAAAAACCTTATTTGACATTAGAAGGAAGTGATCCTAATACTGCGGGAGCCATTAGAAATGAGTTTCAGGCAGCTGCGCCAAATGATCCAACTAAAGAAATGAATGTAAGTTTCTGGCATGGTTCGGAAGATATGGAGCTGTTTGATTACATCGGTCCCGTACTAATTGGTTTCTTCGTTTTCTTTTTTGTGTTTATTGTCGGTGGGGTATCTTTCCTTAGAGAGCGGACTCAAGGTACGCTGGAACGTTTGTTAGCTTCGCCGATTAAACGAAGTGAGGTCGTTTTTGGTTATCTGGGAGGCTTCGGTTTATTCACGATTCTCCAATCCATTTTAATTGCCGTTTTTTCCATATATGTTTTAAAAGTGTATATGACTGGTTCGCTGGTCTACGTATTGATCATTACCTTTTTATTAGCTCTTACTGCCCTTAGTCTGGGAACGCTCCTGTCTGCATTCGCTAAAAATGAGTTTCAAATGATTCAATTCATTCCTCTTGTAATTGTCCCTCAGGTCTTCTTTTCTGGTCTCTTTCCAATTGAAGGGCTGGCAGTCTGGCTGCAAGCTATAGGCCGGATTATGCCGCTTACGTATGGAGCGGAGGCACTAAGGGGGATCATGCTGCGTGACGAAGGTATCGCAGAATTTCAGCTTTCTATGTATATATTAATCGGTTTCGTGGTTCTCTTTACCCTTCTCAATATATTCGCGTTAAAGCGGCATAGACGTCTATAATGGTACTGGAGAGTTTGAGAAGCGAGGAGGACTCACGTGAGTGAATTTAAAGAAATCTATAATGCCATACATGAAGCCCAGGATGGAAAGGAATTAACCCCTAAACAGGAGCAAATCTTAAAAGCGGCCGTGGAAATTTTCGCTGAAAAAGGATATGCATCTTCATCTACAAGCGAGATAGCAGCGAGAGCGGGAGTGGCTGAAGGGACAATTTTCCGTCATTATAAAACAAAAAAGGATTTATTATTTTCCATTGTGACTCCTTTTATGACCCAATTTACTGTTCCATTATTAGCGAGTCACTTTACAAAAGAAGTTTTTGACGAACCTCCGGAAGGTTTCGAACCATTCCTTAAGAAAATTATTAAGAATAGGTTTGAATTTGCAAAGGAGAATGCTCCCTTACTAAAGATTGTGTTACAGGAAATCGCTTTTCAGCCTGAACTCCAAGCCCGTTACGAATCTGTATTTCTTGAGGAAGTTTTTCCTAAATTTGAGCGTGCATTAAATGAATTGAAAGAGCAGGGGAGCGTGATCGATTTCCCTAATCGTTCGATTATCCGGATGATTATTTCTACGGTTGTCGGTTTCCTGGTGACCCGCTTTCTTCTTGCTCCTGAAAGTTATTGGGAGGACGAAGAAGAATTAGATCGGACCATTCATTTTATTATGTATGGATTAGGAGGAAAATAATATTTAACGCGAAAGGTTCAGCTAATAATCTGCTGAACCTTTTATTTAGTGCGGCAGCTTTCTCGGTTAAACAAGAATCAGCTCTGGGTATAATAAGTAGAAACGGTACTGGAGGGATTAGAAATGTGCGGGAGATACACTTTATTTTCACAAGAAGACCAGATAACAGAGGAATTTGGAATTGCTCATTCTATTGAGAATTACCAGCCAAGATACAATATTGCACCTGGTCAGAAGGTACTCGCTGTTATCCATAATGGTAAGGAAAAGAAAGCGGGCTTTATGTATTGGGGCCTGGTACCATCGTGGGCGAAAGATCCTAAGATTGGTTATAAAATGATTAATGCTCGGAGTGAAACGGCTCACGAAAAACCAAGTTTCAAGCATTTAATGGCCAAGAAAAGGTGTCTGATTATTGCGGACAGCTTTTATGAATGGAAAAAAACCGAGAATGGAAAGCAGCCACTCCGCATTTATCCGGAAAACCGTAAACTGTTTGCTTTTGCGGGACTTTGGGATCAATGGAAAACGGATGAAGAGGAACGGTTTACATGTACCATACTAACTCAGGAAGCGGACCATTTTATGGCAGATATCCATCACAGAATGCCGGTGATCCTGCCGAAGCACGCTCAGGACAAATGGATTGAACCCTTTAAATGGACACCTGAAGAAGCTCACGATTTTGTGGATGAAGTGGAATCAGAAGAATTGGAAGCATACGAAGTGAGTGATTACGTGAACGCTGCCCAGCATGAGGGGGAGGAATGCATCAAGCCTTTAGTATGATGATGTGGTGTGATTTTCTTTTTATATCCTGTAGATATAAAATGTGGTGAATAAAAATGCCCGTATTGATTTAGAGAGAATCACCCATATTTGTGATCAGCTGGCCTCAAGGGCAGGAGACCCTGCTTCCTTCAGTCTTTTGGAAGAAGTAAACTTCAGCAAACCACTGCCTCCTCACGAGATGGAAAGGCTGCTTATCAAAAAGCACACCTGCTCCTAGAGGAATTCCTTAAAAATTTTCCTTTATTTTAAACGGACCCCAATTTATCTCAAAACTAAGTGTTCAACTATCCGGCCTGATCGTAGGACAAATCAACAGCGAAGTTTTACATATTAAACAAAAAAGCAGGCCGGCAAAATACCGGACCTGCTTTTGTTTAATTAGTATATTGTGCTTGTTTTTCCTGCTCGCGTTCTTTCTTCGCCACTTTAAGGAATTTGGTCGTTTCAGCCCCTACTACACCCGATAGAAGCAGTAAACCAATTAAGTTTGGAAAAGCCATCAGTCCGTTCATCACGTCTGCAAACTTCCAAACTGTATCCAGCTGGGCCACGGCTCCTATAAATACGAATAATACAAATACAATCTTGTATAATCCTAATCCTCTTTGACCGGTTAGGTAGCCGAAACATTTTTCTCCATAATAGGACCAGCCTACAATGGTGGAGAAAGCAAAGAAAATCAAACCGATTGTAACGATGTATGACCCGATATCACCAAGGAAAACTCCGAATGAAGCGGTGGTTAGATCAGCTCCATCCAGCTGACCTTTATACTGGCCGGCCATAACAATCGTCAACCCGGTCATCGTACATACAATGATGGTATCAATAAATACCTGGGTCATAGAAACAAGTGCCTGACGTCCAGCGTAATCCGTCCGTGCTGCTGCGGCCGCAATAGGAGCTGACCCTAAACCGGCTTCGTTGGAGAAAACTCCGCGGGCAACCCCGAAACGAATGGCTGTTCCAAGAAGCCCTCCGCCAACCGCACTGCCGGTGAAAGCATCATTGAAAATTGTTCCGAAAGCTGGCAAGACTAAATTTAAGTTCATCAGGATAATAATAAGAGCACCGACAACATAAAAAATGGCCATGATTGGCACAAAGAATGCTGTTACTCTCCCGATACTGCGGATTCCGCCTAATAGAACAAGCCCTGCAAAGAATAATAATATGAGTCCAGTTACCCAATGGGGAACGCTGAAACTTGTTTCCATCACATCAGAAACCGAGTTCGATTGAACCATGTTGCCGATTCCAAAGGCAGCCACGGCTCCAAATATAGCGAAAAGAACTCCAAGAGGTTTCCCGAGCCATTTTGTTTTTAAGCCTCTGGATAAATAATACATGGGCCCGCCGGCCATATTTCCGTTGTGGTCGGTAATCCGGTACTTAACGGCCAGCACGGCTTCCGCATATTTAGTGGCCATCCCGAACACGGCGGTAATCCACATCCAAAACACAGCTCCAGGGCCACCAAGAAAAACGGCTGTTGCTACCCCTGCTATGTTACCCGTTCCAATTGTCGCGGCAAGTGCCGTAGTTAATGCCTGGTAATGAGAGATGTCACCTTTTTCATTTTTCTTTTCCTTAGCTGGTTTAAAAGCCAGCCTTAAAGCGTAAGGAAGAGTCTTAAATTGCAGAAACCCAAGCCGTAAAGTTAAGTATACGCCAGTACCAACTAAAAGAATTAATAAAACTGGTCCCCAGACAATCGCGCTTGCTGCATCAAAAAAATTGTACAATGCCCCTTGTTCCTCCATAAATATCCCCCTTCAATTTTTAGCAAATTATGTCTATATATAAAATATTCCGAAAATTATGTTTAAAAGTCAAGGAATTTTCAAATTTAGGGTAAATAAATCTTGGTTTACAATCACAACCTGAGGGAAAATATGCACTGTAGTTGTCGATTTAATGCAGGAATTAGACAGGATTCATAGAAATTATTAAACATGAAATACTATACTTGGGGGCTTTGGAAATGATCCGTGTACTTTTTGTTTGTTTAGGCAATATATGCCGTTCTCCTATGGCTGAAGCCATATTTAAGGATCTGGTGAAAAAGGAAGGACTGGAAAAAGAGATTTCAGTCGACTCCGCTGGCATAGGGCACTGGCATGAAGGCTCCATTCCTCATGAAGGGACAAGAGCTATTTTAGAAGAGCATTCAATCTCCTATGAAGGAATAAGAGCTCGACAAGTTGCAGAAGCGGACTGGGACGATTATGATTATCTTATTGCTATGGACAGTAAAAACATTCAGGATCTCCATTCTATCCGCGAGAAAAACGGAGTGACCGTAGCTAAATTGTTGGATTATACATCTCACGAAGAAGCAGATGTGCCGGATCCTTATTTCACCGGTAATTTCCAATACGTGTATGAACTGGTGAGTGAAGGATGCTCCCGTTTACTTGAACAAATTAAAAAAGATAACCAAATATAAGGAGGAGTCGTTATGGGACAGCAGAAGTTATGGAAAGGTGTTTTGGTCGGAGCTTTGGTGGGCGGAGCTCTTGTACTAATTGACAAGGATACAAGGCAGTACGTAGGTGTGAGATCACGAGAAGCAGGGAGTAAGTATAAAGGTTATGTGACCAATCCATCAGATGCTATCCATTCGGTAAGGGTAAATTATGAACAGTTTTCTAAACGGGTAAGCAAAGGATTAGAAGATTTAATTGAAATATTGAATAAAGCAGAGGACATACTGAATAGAGTAGGAGAGATCAATCAAGAAGTTGAACAGCAATTGAGAGCAGTAGATGATCCAAAAGAAGCTTCTTAAGTTAGGGTGATGGAAAATCATGAATAGCGTTTTAACATTTGGAAAAGAGCTGCTGACCCGTTTTAGAGATGATGATGTTGCGGGGCTGGCAGCTCAACTTGCTTACTTTTTCCTGTTGTCTTTATTTCCATTTATGATTTTCCTGCTTACTTTACTTGGTTACTTGAATATTGATGAAGAACGTGTTCTCGCTATCATTAGTACTTACGCTCCTCCTGAAACCTACGATCTTATCACAGAAAATGTGACTTCTCTGTTGAAAAGCGGTAGCGGAAGTCTCTTATCTATAGGTATCCTTGGTACTTTGTGGGCAGCTTCTGTAGGCGTGAGTGCGATTATGCGTGCTTTCAATCGTGCTCATAACGTCGAAGAAAACCGTCCTTTTCTTGTATCAAGGTTTATAGCGATCATTCTGACTATTGCAATGGTTCTCGTTATTTGTATTGCTTTTTTACTGCCGGTTCTTGGGCATACGGCAGGAGTTTTCATCTTCTCTTCTTTTGGCTTGTCGGATAGCTTTATTGAGGCCTGGGGAACGCTTAGATGGGCCATTTCGTCTATCATCTTTTTCATGGTATTATCCTTTTTATATGTAACCGCCCCAAGCCTCCGTTTGAAATACAGGGACGCAGTTGCTGGTGCTGTTTTCGCTACTGTCGGGTGGCAGCTGGTGTCCTTGCTTTTTTCCTTTTATGTAAGCAGCCTGGGGAACTTTTCAGCTGCTTATGGGAGTTTAGGCGGCGTCATTGTCTTAATGATCTGGTTTTACCTGTCCGGTATTGTCATTATTTTAGGCGGGGAAATTAATGCGATGTTCCGCCGGCGTCGAAGAGATAAGAAATATTCCGGAACCTAAATGAAAAACAGACATTCCCGGATCCAACGTTGAACCGGGAATGTCTGTTTATTTTAATAAACGAAGACCGTTTAAAATAACTAAAATGGTACTCCCTTCGTGTCCAACTACACCAAGGGGAAGGTCAATAACCTGAAGGAAATTGCTAATAATCAGCAGCATGATGATGGCTATGGAGAAGACCACATTCTGCTTAACAATACGGTTCATACGAGAAGACAACCTTCTTGCCTGTGAAATCCGTGAAAGATCATTCTTTATTAATACAACATCTGACGTTTCAAGAGCTACATCCGTGCCTCCACCCATTGCTACCCCCACATTAGCCGTAGCAAGGGCTGGAGCATCATTAATTCCGTCGCCTACCATGGCTACCTGCGTGAAGTGAGCTTTTAGCTTTTTAATTTCATCTACTTTTTTCTCTGGGAGCAGCTCGGCAATATAGTGGTCAACCCCGGCTTCTGATGCGATAGCTTCAGCGGTGGCTGAGTTATCGCCTGTCAGCATAATGGTATAAACGCCTTGTTTCTTTAACTCTTCAATTGCCTCTTTAGTATCTTCTCTGACCGTATCCTTCATAGCAAAAACAGCAGCAATTTCGTTATTCTTTTTTACAAAAATAACAGTTTTACCTTGTTTCGCTAATGTTTCAGCAATCCCATTCTGAAATAGATAGGCTTCTTCTTTTCCTACAAATTCAGGTTTTCCTACTTTCCATTCATTTCCTTCATGAAAAGCTTTTACACCATTTCCGCTTATATCCTGCATGTGTTCAACTGAGTTCAAAGGTACTCCTTGATGTGAAGCATACCGGACAATAGCCTGTGCTATAGGGTGGTTCGACTCCTGTTCGATGGATGCTGCAATAGAAAGGACTGCCTCTTTATTGTCTTCTTCTTTATATAAAGCATCGGTTACCTCAGGCGTTCCATTTGTCAGCGTCCCCGTTTTATCAAACGCAATCGCATTCAGATGAGCCAGGTTCTCCAGGTGTACGCCTCCTTTAAAAAGCAGCCCATGGCGTGCGCCGTTTGAAATGGCGGACAACGTTGCCGGCATAATGGAAGCTACAAGAGCACATGGAGAGGCAACTACAAGAAGAATCATGGCTCTATAAATCGTATCCATCCAACTCCAGCCAAATAAAAAATGGGGAAGGAATAACATCACCGCAACTACTCCAAGTACAATTTTTACATAAGTACTTTCAAAACGCTCGATGAAAAGCTGAGAAGGAGATTTCTCGCTTTGTGCGGATTGAACCATGAGTATAATTTTCTGGAATAGCGTGTCTTTTGATTTTTTGGTTACTTCAACCGTAAGACTTCCATTCAAATTTACGGTACCCGCAAACACTTCTTTTCCAATTGATTTTGAAGCGGGAATCGACTCTCCCGTGATGGTACTTTCATTTATGGCGCTTGACCCTTTAATGATCGTTCCATCAGCCGGGATACGTTCCCCTGGTTTTATTAAAATATGGTCATAAACGGAGAGATCGGTAACGGATACCTCTTCGTACCCATCTTCCGTTAACTTAAGTGCTACCTCGGGCTGCAGGTCCATTAAGGAAGAGATCTCCTTCTGGCTTTTATTCAATGTGTACGTTTCCAGGGCTCCACTTAACGCAAAGATGAAAATGAGAATGGCTCCTTCTGTCCAATAGCCAATAGCAGCAGAACCAATGGCAGCTAAAATCATAAGCAGTTCAACGTTCAGTTCTTTTTCATGGATGGTGTCTTCGATTCCTTCTTTGGCTTTAGCAAAACCGCCGATCACGAAAGCAGCTAGGTGTAGAAAAACAAAAACACTTTCAGAAATGGAACTGGATAACAGCCAGGCGGTTAAGACAAGGACTCCGCTTAGTAATGCGGCCAACAGCTCTCCATGTGTCTTCATAAAATCCAAAGATGGGCGAACGAAATGGCTCTGCATAGGAAAAGAGCGTGATTCAGAGGACATAATTCTCAACTCCTTAATTTAATTGATAATGATTATCAAAAAAACCTTTTGTAAGACAGGATTTTATAGAATAATAAGTGTCTCAAATTAAAATAATTATAATATAATACATATTATTAATATATCACTAAATCGTGCGTAGTCAAGTGCAAAACAAGCACTATTTTTTAACAATGGAGGAAATCAATAACCGAGCAAGCTGGTTGATATTGAGGTGCTTGTATTGCTATATTGGATAGGTGCGTAAACAATTTTAGAAAGGTGGATATCCACAAATGCGTAAAGGACTTTTAACTATACTTATGCTTACGCTTTCTGTGCTACTTGCCGCTTGCGGTTCAAGTGGAGAGGAAAACACTGAAAGCAGTGAAGATAACAACTCCAGCCAGGAAGCCTCTGGAGAAAAATGGAACGAGATTAAGGAAGAAGGAAAAATTGTAGTCGGTACAGCTGGGACATTATTTCCGGCCTCTTATTACCCGGAAGGTTCCGATGAATTGACGGGCTATGATATTGAAATTATGCGAGAGGTAGCCAAAAGGCTGGATCTTGAGCTTTCATTTAAAGAATACGGGGTAGATGCGCTATTATCCTCTATTAACAGTGGACGAGTGGATATGGTTATTAACGACTTCCAGCCGACGAAGGATCGTAAAGAGAAATTCGCATTTAGTGAACCTTACAAGTATTCATATTCTACAATGGTCGTCCGTGAATCTGATCTTTCTGGAATTGAAACGCTGGAAGATCTGGAAGGTAAGGTTCACGGAGGAGGAGCTACGACGGTATACTCTCAGATTGCCGAGCACTTTGGTGCAGAAACCAAGAGTTACGGAAATGTAGCGAATGATGTGTACCTGCGTGATGTAGCGAATGGCCGTACGGATTTCATCATTAATGATTATTACTTGCAGACGCTGGCTTTAAAAGCTCTTCCTGAGATTGAAGTACAGCTGCATCCGGATCTTCAGTTCCATCCAACCACTTCAGCGATCGTGATGCCTAAAGACGCTCAGACGCTGAAAGAGAAAGTGGATGCTACACTCCAGGAAATGAGAGAAGACGGTACGCTTACGGAGATCTCGAAAGAATTCTTCGGAGGGAAGGATGCTTCCAAGAAACCTGAAAAAGATGTTCGTGAGCTTGAAGGCATCGACTTGTAAGGGTTTATTATGCTAGGTATTCAAATTGATGAGATTAAATTAGACCAGCTTTTTGATACGGAAACCGCCTGGAACAACCTTCCTTTCATATTGGAAGGGGTTCCGCTCACACTGCTTATTTCAGTGATAGGCATGGCCATTGGACTGGTAATTGGCTTTTTCCTCGCTCTTGCCAGAGGGGCGGATCAAATCTGGTTCAGATGGCCCGCCCGCTTATATATCTCATTCATGCGTGGAACACCAATTCTCGTCTATTTATTTGTGTTGTATTATGGATTTCCGTTAATTGGTATAGAGTTTTCTGCGATTATGGCCGCTATTATAGGCTTTGGTACAAATAGTGCCGCTTATATTGCAGAAATCAATCGTTCTTCCTTAAATAGTGTTTCTTATGGGCAATGGGAATCTGCAAGGGCTCTAGGTTTCTCTTATTGGAAGACCATCCGGCGGATTATCATGCCTCAGGCTACCAGGATTGCCATCCCGCCGCTTGGCAATGTATTTCTGGATCTATTAAAAGCTACGTCGCTTGCAGCTATGATTTCCGTACCGGAAATCTTAAATAAAGCTCAAATTGCGGCAGGACGTACGATTGATTCGTTAACGATGTATATCACCGCAGCTTTAGTTTACTGGCCGCTGACGATGCTGTTTTCTGCTTTACAGGATTATTTGGAAAAGCGATACAACAGACACTTATAGTTCCAACAAACCGCCTGAAGAAATGTTTCTCTGGCGGTTTTATTTTTTGTCTCTGTTAAATCCTGTTTATTTTTCATAAGAAGACTTATTACGCAGTAGGGCCGGAAAGCGAAATCGTCCCCCGAAGGACTGTCCTCTCAACTTAATATCTCGAAATCAAGTCTTCAAGTAAAGGGAGCTTAACCTTAAGATCAGCATGGAAGTCTAACGGACCATTTTTTTAGTAATAGTAAAGTTTCTCTAATGGATAAGTGTTGCGTGAATAGCTATGTTGTTTTATGATGAAGATTGCGTTTTAAATCGTAACCATTATGAATTAGGTGAATAGAAGTGGCACAGCTCTCTCATTTACTTAAAGCTCCATGTCTTATATAATTTAAATCGTAATCATTATTATTTTTTGAGAGGGATTAATATGAGTAATCATCCAATTGTGAAGATGGAGCAGGTCTCCTTTAAATATGAAAAGGAATGGGTTGTTAAAGATGTGAACCTGGTCATTAGGCAGGGGCAGTTTCTGGGTCTGGTAGGTCCTAATGGTTCAGGGAAGTCGACATTAATCAAGCTCATGCTTGGACTTGCTAAACCGGATAGGGGTTCCATTACTCTTTATGATCGTCCAATTAAAAGTTTCAGCAACTGGCAGGAAATTGGTTTCGTGTCTCAAAAGGCCAACAGTTTTAATTCTGGTTTTCCGGCCACAGTACTGGAAGTTGTAAAAGCAGGATTGGTTTCAAGAATTGGAACATTTAAATTTTTTAATAAAACGCATAAAGACAAAGCTCTAAAGGCCTTGCGTACTGTTGAAATGGAAGATTATGCTCATTCCAATATTGGGGAATTATCGGGAGGACAGCAGCAGAGGGTATTTATCGCCCGCGCTCTGGTCAGCGATCCTTCTTTACTTATTTTAGATGAACCAACGGTAGGGGTTGACGCTAAGCACGTGACAGAATTTTATGATCTGCTGGGTCGTTTAAATAAAGAACAGGGGATCACCCTGCTAATGGTAACGCACGATATCGGGACTATTACAGAGCACGCAACCCATGTATTATGTATGAATAAAACCGTTCATTTCCACGGAAATACAGAAGAGTACAAAGAATTCAATGATGAAGATCTTAATCGTCTGTATGGTCATTCTGTCCAGCAGCTGACTCATAATCACGACCATGATGAGGTGAATCCATCATGATTGAAAGTTTTTTTCAGTATGAATTTCTACAGAACGCAGCCATTACCGGGATACTGATCGGGATTGTAGCCCCTCTTCTCGGTGTATTCATTGTGGTAAGACGCCTTTCGCTGATTGCGGATGCTCTATCCCACATTACGTTAACCGGAATTGCAGCCAGCCTTCTCCTCGAGAAGAAGGTAACAGGTATTAATGACTGGAATCCCGTCTATATGGGAATGGTCTTTTCGGTTGGCGGCGCTATTTTAATTGAAAGACTCCGAAAACTTTATAAGCACTATGAAGAACTTGCTATACCGATTATTCTCTCAGGTGGAATAGGGCTTGGGGTTATTCTTATATCACTCGCAGACGGGTTCAACACCGATCTGTTCAGCTATCTATTTGGAAGTGTAACGGCTGTCGATCGAACAAGCATGTGGACCGTGCTCATTATTACCATCATGGTTATTGCTATTGTTATACTATTTTATAAAGAACTGTTTGTATTATCCTTTGATGAAGAACAGGCCTCGATTTCCGGAGTGAACGGCCGTTGGATTCATCTGCTGTTTATCGTAATGGTGGCGCTCGTTATTGCTGCTTCCATGCAGGTGGTAGGTATATTGCTCGTTTCTGCCCTGATGACACTTCCAGTGGCCTCCGCTTTACGCCTGGCAAGGAGCTTCAAGCAAACAATCGGACTTTCGATTGCATTTGGTGAGACATCCGTATTGATCGGTTTATTTTCATCTTATCATTTGAGTGTGCCTCCTGGCGGAACAATTGTTATGGTTGCCGTAATTATTCTTGTGATGACGATTCTTTTCAAAAAGGTTAGAACCCAACAATGGATAAAGGGTGAAGTATAATGAATGTCGAGACGGCTTTACAGCGTTTGAAAGAAAAAGGTTATAAGCGGACGAAACAAAGAGAACGGATTGTTGAGATATTTGTTCAGCAGGATCAGTATATTGCTGCGAAGGATATCTTAAAAACCATACAGGAGGATTTCCCAGGGGTCAGCTATGATACGATTTATCGAAATTTGTACCTGCTTACGGAAGAGGAAATTCTCGAGACGACAGAGCTTGGTGGAGAGAAACACTTTCGGCTGGGGTGTGAGACCCATGGCCATCACCATCATTTTATATGTACCACATGCGGGAAAACGAAGCCTATTGAATTCTGTCCGATGAACAGTATTAATGAAAATTTAAAAGGCTATGACGTCGAAAATCATAAGTTTGAAATCTACGGAAAGTGTCCTCAATGTCATTAAGAGTCTGCGGTGCCAGGCATCGCAGACTTTTTTTTAAAATATTTCAAAAAGTAATGATTACTATTTACAAAGTGTAATCATTACGATATAATTTCGATGAAATGGAAGAGGAGGAGAAATGGTGAAGAAACTGGCAATTATATTATTTATAACAATTTTAACTGTCGTCATGACGGCATGCAGCGAAGATACTTCAAGTCAGGAAGATGATACTTCTGGAGAAAACAATGAGTCTGCATTGCAGATTAACACAACTGTATATCCTTTACAGTATTTTGCAGAACAAATAGCAGGAGAAGCGGCTGAAGTGGAAACCATTCTGCCCCCAGGAACCGATCCTCATACCTATGAGCCAACGACTAAGGAAATGGTGAATATGGCTGAGGCGGACGCTTTTATATATAATGGAGCAGGTCTGGAAGGTTATGCTCAAAAAATCTCTGATTCTTTGAAACCTGAAGATGTTAAAGTATTGGAAGCGGCTAAAGGAATGGATTTAAAAGAGCATGTGCACAACCATGGTATAGAGGCTGAGCAAAGTGATCATGCTCATAAAGACGGAGATCATGCTGACGAAGAAGTGAGCACTTCGCATGAGGGTGAAGAGCAGAGTGATCATGAAGGCCATGATCATGGAGAAAATGATCCTCACGTATGGCTGGATCCGATCCGTTCGATTCAGTTGGCTGAAAATATAAAAGACATGCTAATAGAGCTAAAGCCTGAGCAAGAGGAGCAATTTAACAAAAACTTTAAAGAACTGGAACAGAAGCTTATGGACTTAGATCATCAATTTCACAAACAGTTGGAAAACAAACCCAAAAGTGAAATTATTGTTTCTCATGCTGCCTATGGATACTGGGAGCAGGCATACGGAATTGAACAAATTGCGCTTTCCGGTTTAAGTCCATCCAATGAACCCTCACAAAAGGAACTGGAGAACATTATTGAAACAGCCGAAGCTCATGACTTGAACCACGTTCTGTTCGAACAGAACGTAACCCCTAAAGTTGCGGAGGTTGTTCAAAGTGAAATTGGTGCTGAACCTCTTCGTATTCATAACCTTTCGGTGCTGACAGAAGAAGATATTCAGAACGAGGAAAATTATATCAGTCTGATGAAGCAGAATCTGGAGAAGTTAAGTGAAGCTTTGTCTGAATAAAGAAAACTGCGGACTTAAGCGTCCGCAGTTTTTTGTGTCTGAGGATCGCTGGATAAAGCGGTGGCAGCAAACACAATGACTAAAAGTGCAACAATAATATAAAAGAAAGACAGACCTGGCATAAAATCTAAGAAGGCTCCAGACAGAAAAGGACCAAGGATACTTCCAATACTAAAGGCCATTCCACATAATATATTGCCTGCCGGCAGAAGTTCCCGTGGCAGTAAGTCGGTCATATAGGATATTCCTAACGAAAATAAAGAGCCGACAAACAATCCCCCCATCGCAAATGTAGCGAATAAGCCAAAGGTGGATTCCTCAAAAATGGCCGCAAGAATAAAGGCGGCAATCCCGCCTGATACTACGGTCAGGATAACAATCTTACGACCCACGCGATCACTAAGTGCTCCGAGTGGGATTTGGGATAATAAACTGGCTGCTGCGAAAGAAGGAATAATAAAGGACAACACGTTCACGTCATGTCCTATCCTCAATCCATATACAGGGAAAATCCCGTGAAGAGTGGCCTCCAGAAATCCATAAGCCATCGGTGGAAGAAATGCGGCCCAGCCGATTCTAATTGCCCCAAGGAACCGCTTGTAAGAACTGGTGCCGTAAGCGGTGGCCTGATCATTTGGAGGTGTCTCATTATTAACTCTCCACATCATAAGCCAGACCATCAAACTGAGACCAGAAGATACAAGAAATGGCAAGTAGATATTAAACTCAAGTAAATTGGTCATTAAAGGGCCAATGGTAAACCCTAAACTGAAAAACAGTCCATAATAAGCGATGTTTTTGCCCCGTGAATGCGAGGCAGAAGTAGCGGTAATCCACGTTTGTGTCCCGAAATGAAGCACCTGGTCACCGATTCCGATCGCAACTCTTAATATAAACCAGAACCACAAAGCCTGCCAGAATGGAAAAAGAGCAAGAGAGAGGAACACAAGGGCTCCTCCAATCATAATCACGGGCTTGTAGCCGAGCTTCTGAAGCGGTTTTTCCATAAAGGGAGAGGATATGAGAATCCCGATATAGAGCCCAGTTGCGTGGAGGCCGTTGATCGAAGAGGAAACCCCATTTTGTTCAAGAATAACAGCGAGCAGGGGTAGAAGCATTCCCTGTGAAAAGCCTGATATCGTAACCAATCCAATTAAAATCCAAAATCTTGTACGAGTGGAGACCAATGAATTCCCTCCTCTCCAAATATATGATACCTTCATTATCGTAAAGGAATCTCAATAAATAGGGCAAGTCTTTTTACTTAACACGTTATGACGAGGAATAAAACGGTTACTATATAAGTAAAGGCTTGAAAAATTCGAAAGGAGTGGGGAACATGGATTTTTATTTAAAAGAGAATGGGGTACGGACATCATTTGATTATGGGCAATTAAATATTTCAGGAGATGAAGCATTCGGTTTCAGGCCGTATCAATTAATGGTAGCATCCATTGCCGGCTGCAGCATCGGAGTTTTCCGTAAAATACTGGACAAACAGCGGATCGAGTTTGAAGACATCAAAGTTACAGCGGATGTTACGCGCAACCCGGAGAAGGCGAATCGAATTGAAAAAATCCATCTCCATTATGCTGTGAAAGGCTATCGTCTTAATCAGGATAAACTGCTGAAAAATCTTGATATATCAAGGAACAATTGCTCCATGGTACAATCCGTTCAAAACAGTATTGAAGTAGAAGAAACACTTGAGTGCATCGAACTAAGCTAGTAATATAAAAGAGCCTTATTCTTATGAAGGATAAGTGCTCTTTTTTTTATGGATAAAGTTTTTATAAACGGCTTTAGAACTTGTTCCACTCAACCTCTAAGATTGTTTTAGAATCAGTTTCGATACAGATGGGGCTGATTTTGAAAGTAGACTAGTGTTAGTGGGGAAAGCGAGGCATACCCCGCAGGAACTTCACGGTGAACCAATATCTCAACAAGAAAAGAAATAACAATGTTATACATTACTTATGGAAAAAAGGGGAGCAGCACATGAAAAGCATGCTTTTAAAAGCCATATTCTATTTAGTTGGAATTGTGATCATTGCCTTTGGTATATCCCTAACGATTAAAGCTGATTTAGGAGCAGGAGCGTGGGATGCGTTGAACGTTGGTTTAACAGAATCTTTTGGACTTACAGTTGGAAACTGGGTTATTATCATCGGCGCATTATTAATTGTCAGCAACGCTCTCATCGCAAAAGAGCGCCCTGATGTACTTGCGGTTATCACTATATTAATTCTCGGGAAAGTCATCGATTTTTGGCTCTTAGGAGCATTGAATACGGTTACGTTCTCTATGTTCTGGGACCAATTGATTATCCTTCTGAGTGGGATTGTCGCTATTGCCATTGGAGTCGCTTTGTATTTGCAATCGAAGTTTTCTTTAAATCCGGTGGATGGGTTTATGGTAGCGCTGCAAAAACGATTTGGCTTCAGTCTGACACTTTCCAAGACACTGACCGAAGCATTTGCATTGGTAGGAGCTCTTATACTCGGAGGGCCGATTGGCTTTGGAACACTCGTTATATTAATAGGAATTGGCCCGGCTATTCAGTTTTTCGATACAAAAGCTCAATGGGCGATGAATAAGCTGCTTTCCTGAGGTTTCCAGCATAGGAGAACTCTATCTTCCACACACTAAGAAAAACGAAAGGCGGTCAGGAAGATGGAGGTAAAAAAGGTCCTTTTAACTGCTGCAGTGGTCTGGATGATGGCAGCTTATTTATCAGGAATCGCAGTTGAAGCGAAACAGGAAGATAGAAACGATACCAAAGTGCCAGGACATGTGATTAACATTTCTGAAAATAATACCTACACGAATAAGAACAGCGAAGATAGGAAGCTGAAAAAAGAAAGCAGAACTCCCGAGCTTCTCAAAGATACAAAAGTGAAAATTACGAACTCGAAGCTAATCGAGATGTTCAATGAAACGTCGATCACTCCTTCCCCCTTTGCGATCGGTTATAGAGGGGAGATCTTCCTTGGTCGCTGGCCGCTTGCTTATAACTCTAAAGAGACAACGGTGAACTGGAAATATCAAAAAATTAATGAGAATGAACTTAACAATGTAAATGGCGTGAAGACTAAAAAAATAGGTTATGAGCAAATCGGAGAGAAGCAGGTTCAGGGCGGTTTAACTACTCAAACCAGTCATAGTGATCAATTGAGGGAAATGATTTTGCTTGAAGCTCAAAAGAATACAGACCTTCCACTTGCTTATCAAACCGTAATCGGGAGGGGAACGTCTCATAGTAAGGCTTACGACGTAGCTGTAGATTATAAAGGTGTTTTGGAGGCATATGCTCCTGCTCTCAAGGAAACAGGAGAAGCCGTTTTTGGGGATGTTTATATTCAGCTAAAGGGAAGCGATAAAAAAGTTATGGTAAAAAACATAACCAAGCAGGAAATCGGAGCCTGGATCCCCGTAGAGAATCACATAAGCTTTCGATTGATTGCTGAGTAGAAGACTTATTCTCCCGTTTCGGAAGAATAAGTCCTCATTTCAATACGCTGCTCAGCCATAGCGATTTCATGTTTATGCATGGTTTCAGCAAGAATCCGACGTGTCTCTTTGGCAGCTGTCCAGTAAACCAGGTCATAGACTAGTCCAGTTACTGTATATTCATAACCTCGATAGTGATCATTCAGGGAAGTCATACCATAGATTTGGAAAGGTTCAATCGGTTTGTCTGCTAAATCCTTTTTCAAATAGACAGCCAATTCCTCATTCATTCGCACACAGGCTTCCTCTAAAACTTCGAACATGCGTTTTGGATCTTCTTTGAAGTTCGTCGTGATTTTCTCAATCACACGCATATGTTCAAAGTTATAATTCTCAATTGTCGTTATCTGTCCGTTGCTTATGGTAAGCAGACGACCGCTCCATTGCCTGATTTTTAAAAAACGCAGTCCGATTTCCTCTACCGTTCCATGAAAAGTGTTATTTAAGGTAATAAAGTCACCTTTATGAAGCTGTTTCTCATATAGGAGAAACAAACCCGCGAAGAAATCTTTAATCAGATTCTGGGCACCAAAACCAACAATAATACCGATGACTCCAGCCCCGGCCAGCAGCCTGCCGATAGGAATGAATTGATCGAGAACAATAAAAATAAACCCAATCACAGCAGCATAGCTTATGATGGAGTTGAACATGGATTCTAATGTCTGCTCTTTTCGCTCCTCGATAAAGGAAGTTCTTTTGAAGAATGATTGAATTATCTTTCGGATAATAATAACAGATAAGAAAAGCAGGATGGCGCTGCTTATAATGACAACCGCGGGACCAGGATCTTCCGCCCATTTACTTAAATCTATATGATCTAAACCCATAGAATCTGACCTCCTCTTAGGCAAGTATTATAGCATGTTTATCTACCAGTATGTCCACGATGGACGTAGTGCTATGCTTATCTTAATCTTCATATTCGATAGGATCCCTTCTATTTTTAATGATATAAATACCCTCAAACAGAAGTGATGGCTTACCTCATCATCCAATGTAATAAAAAGATCACCTATATTGTGACCTCAGGTCATCCATAATATGGATGACCTGAGGTGGAAGTTTATGCCAATAGCTCGAAAGGTTAATTTTAGGTTATAAACTATAGGGATTAAAGGGTTTATCTTCCAGTAAGTCCATGATAGACATAAGTCTATGCTTGTACTATGATAAGCATGGCTGAAAAAGTATAAAAAGGAGTTCGTTACTATGACCCAGCAAGAGAAAATCGATGATCTAAAAACACGATTATCTGAATTCATGATACGAATTGAAGAATTAGAGCCTGAGGAAACTTCTGTAGAAGATATTGACCATTTGATTTCAATGCTTGAAGAACTAGAGAATAAAATGAACAAATAATAAAAAAAAGGAGGGGAATGAATTGGATCTGGTGATTTTTTATATTTCCCCTGTGCTCGGCTTTTTGTTTATGCTGACCCTTATTATGGCTTTGTATCGTAAAGCGTCAGGACGTTCTATTCAACATACACAAAAGAAGATTCTTATGGGCTCAAGTATGGCTATAACAGCTATTGTTATATATGTGAATTTTTTCTAGGTTAACTCTCGGATAAGAGGGTTGATTTTTTTAATATTGTACTTTATTATGGTAAATCGCTAATAAATAAAAGATAGAATAGAGAGGGGAATGGATTATGGCCTGGGCAGTCATTGTATCTGTCCTCGTAATGACGATTTTAAGTCTATTACGAATTAATGTTATTATCGCAATTATTGCTGCCGGACTAACTGCCGGCTTAATGAACGGTGAATCGCTTAAGTCTTCTGTGGAAATACTAGTAAATGGAATGGGGGGACAGGCAAGTGTCGCTTTAAGTTATGTATTGTTAGGCGCATTTGCGGTTGCTATAAGTTATTCTGGTATTACAGCATTATTAGTAAATTACTTGCTTCGTGCACTGAAGAGCAGACGTACGATGATTGTGTTTGTAATTGCCTTCGTAGCGAGTTTATCCCAAAACGTTATACCAGTTCATATTGCCTTTATACCTATATTAATACCGCCGTTATTAAAGCTTTTCGATGAAATGAAACTGGATCGTCGCGCGGTTGCTGCCGCTTTAACGTTTGGCTTGAAAGCTCCTTACGTTATGATTCCTGTAGGTTTCGGTTTTCTCTTTCATGAGACGATTCAGGAAGCTATGGATGCAAATGGAATAAGTCTTGGAATCGGAACAATTGCCCAGTCCCTGATCATTCCAGGATCGGGGATGATTGTCGGGTTGTTCATAGCCGTGTTGATCACATATAGGAAAAAGCGGGAAGCCCCGGCTTTGGCAGAAGCTGAATCTGTGGTGGAAGAACCCGTTAAAAGCCAGAGCTTTCAGACTAAACATGTTTGGACAATTCTTGCTATTTTAGTTACTTTATTTATCCAGGCTTTCTGGCAGAACCTGATCCTCGCTGCTTTAGCTGGAATAATCATTATGTTCATCTTTCGTGTTGTTCCTTTCACTAAAGGTGACAAAGTGGTTAACGATGGAATAGGCATGATGGGATTCATCGCCTTCGTTATGCTTGTAGCATCAGGTTATGCCAATGTGTTAACCCAAACGGAATCTGTAAGTGCGTTAGTGGAAATTAGTTCTGATTATATCGGAGATAATCAGGCTATGATTGCCTTTATCTTATTGCTTGTGGGACTAGTGGTTACAATGGGGATTGGATCTTCCTTTGCGACGGTACCAATTCTCGCAGCTTTATTCGTTCCTATATGTGTCAGTGCCGGTTTTTCACCGATGGCTACAGCTGCTCTGATCGGAACGGCAGGTGCCCTGGGCGATGCCGGTTCGCCGGCATCCGACAGTACCCTTGGACCTACTTCAGGTTTAAATGCGGACGGCAGGCATAACCACATCTGGGATACATGTGTACCGACTTTCCTTCATTATAATATTCCATTATTCATTTTCGGATGGGCAACTGCCCTAATTCTTTAAGAAAGGCGAGTGGGTAATATTCCCACTTGTCTTTCTTTATATTTAGCTTGTGACTCACGCATACTAAGCAAAAAGTGAGTGGTAGTCATGTGGAAAGTTATTCTAGCCTTATTCGTATCCTGTGCATTTCTTCTACAGCCTTTAACGATACAGGCAGAAGGATGGGGATACAAAAAAAGCAATAATGGAGAAGCTCCGGATGTAGGCCGTTACGGGCCTATGCTGGAGAAAGAAGATGGTTTCTATGTCGATCCTTCTGGAGCTCCTGTTATTTACTTAACCTTTGATAATGGATACGAGCAGGGATATACAGGGAAAGTGTTAGATATTTTAAAGGAAAAAGAGGTGCCTGCAACTTTTTTTGTAACCGGGCATTACATTCAAAGTGCTCCTGATCTGTTAAAGCGAATGGCCAATGAAGGCCATTTAATCGGTAACCATTCGTGGAGCCACCCTGATTTTACGAAAGTTTCCAAGGAACAAATGAAACAGGAATTGGACAAAGTTAATCGAGAAGTTAAGAAATTAACAGATCAGGAAACCATGACATTTGTCCGTCCACCTCGTGGTACGTTTAATGAACAAACGTTAAAGTGGGCAAAAGAATTCGGATATACCCATGCGTTCTGGTCTCTGGCTTTTAAGGATTGGGAAACAAATAACCAAAAAGGCTGGGAGTATGCTTATCATAGTGTGCTCGATCAGATCCATCCTGGTGCTGTCATACTTTTGCATACAGTCTCGCAGGATAATGCGGAAGCTCTAGAGCAATTAATTGATGAACTAAGAAAACGCGGATACCATTTCGGCAGCCTTAACGATTTAATGGTTAAAAAACTGCTTCCTTTTCCAATTTGGAGTCTGTAACCAAAAGCCTCTGCACGCAACGCGTGCAGAGGCTTTCTTATGCTTTTTTTATAATAATAAAGATATGCTCCCGTTTATTGAAGACTTGATGTGTTTTTCAGTTGTAATCCCCATCATGTAAGACCTTATTTCAAAACGAATCTAGCGAGTATATTAAATTTTGATTAGGCTTTAATGGAGAAGGGAAAAGGTAAAGAAATACATTATAGTGGATTGATTGGAACGAAGGAGGTTACAGGGGTGTGGGAAGAAATACTTACAGCCAATAGTTATTATGATTTTGATTACACATTGAAGCGATGGTCATTTGACCCTTTAACAAAGTTAGATCAAGAGGAGCGGTGGGTAGATGTTCCTGTGAAGCTGAAGAACGGTTCCCATGTAGTCCGCGTGCAGGCCCAAGGCACTACTACTCGTCCATCCTTTCGTATTTCCAGTGAAGATGAAGACGCCAAAGAAGCTTTGATTCAGCACGTACGTGATTTATTTCAATGGGATCGTAATCTTGAAAAGGTGCAGAGACACTTTCAAAACACCAACCTGCAAGATTTATTTTCAGCTTATCCTGGTACACCTATCGTCAAAGACTTTCACTTGTACGACTGCTTAGTTAAAGTCATTATACATCAGCAGCTAAATATGAAATTTGCTCATACGTTGAGTACTCGTTTTGTCGAGCGGCTGGGTTATCAAAAGGATGGCGTCTGGTTTTATCCTGAACCTGAAACCGTTGCGGATGTTCCTTACGAAGAGTTGAGGAAGCTTCAATTCAGTCAGCGTAAGGCTGAATACGTAATCGATGCTTCCCGTAAAATAGTTGCAGGTAATTTGGACCTGGAGTGGTTAGCCCGTCAGGCAGACGAAGACGTAATGAAGCATCTTGTTAAGATTAGAGGTATTGGTCCCTGGACAGCTGAAAATTGGCTGATGTTCGGAGTGGGGAGAGAGAATTTGCTTCCTAAAGCAGATATCGGAATACAAAATGCGCTAAAATCCTATTTTAAACTGGAAGAAAAGCCCTCTAAAGAACAGATGGAATCGTTTAGTGAAAGCTGGCCCCCTTATCAAAGCTACGCTTCTCTAACTTTATGGAGAAGTATTGAATAATAAACAAAGTAGAATAAAGTCATATTATAAAATTTAATTAAATAAAATGTAAAGATAATAAAATCCTAAATTTTAAGAATAATTGTTTGAAAATATTCAAAATTTTCCTCTGATGCGTTATAATAAAACACGTATTGGAAAATCTTGAACGGTAAAGGAAAAGAGGTCTTAATATTGGTGATAAGAGAGAGGTATTCTGACCAAGTCCATAGTAATGAAATTCTGGATGTCCTTAGTATGAATGGCACACCTGCCTGCTTGCTGGATCTGCGTCTACAGAAGGTTATACTCAATCCTGAGATGCAAAGGACACTTGAGCTGGAAGATGTTGAATTATCATTCACCGAATGGCTTCAATCCTTCCCTTCATCCAGTCAAAATACTTTGCAGCGTGTTCTACACCAGTTATTAACAGAAGGACTACGTGACATATCCCTACAGGTGAACAACGGGAACACCTTTCGACCATGCGATTGTAAAATGGTTCATCTTACTAACGGTCAGATTGCGTTTTCTTTAAAGGAGAGAGTTAGAAATGAGAGTCTTCATTCCGAAGATTCTGTACAAGTGGCCAAGGAAGAGGAGCAATTGTCCGCTGGGAGATCCTTTAAAGGCAAATTAGCTGAAAAACCGAAGAAGCAGAGCATCCGTTATTCAACTTCTAAAAACGCACAGTTGAAACATCGAATGACCCATCTGGTAGATAAATTTCCTCACGGATTAGCTATTATCAGCCACAATTGGGAGATTACCTATGCCAATCAGAAGATGGAACAGATTACGGGCATTTCGTTTGAACAAAATTGCAATCGTAAATTATGGGATGTTTATCCTATCAATGAATATTATAATTTTTTTCAGTATTATTTAAGGGCAATGGAAACTCAGGAGACATGTGAATTCGAAGGTTTCATTCAAAAAACTAATACGGTCGTACTGATGACGGTTCACCCTACTGAGCTTGGAATAACGGTATTTGCCCAGGATATTACTCAATATAAAAAGCAGCTTCAAGCGTTAAAAGATTCAGAGGAACGTTTCGCTTTGCTCGCTAACAATATTAAAGATGTTTTTTGGATTTGTGATCCTCAGTTTAATGAAATCCATTATATCAGTCCTTCTTTCCAGAATTTATTTGGAATCTCCCGCCGTGAAGCTTATTCGAACCCGTCCATTATCCTGCGCGTGATTAATGAGGCAGATCATTCAAAAGTTGAAGAGTCTATGAAGCTGATGCGCACCACAAAGGATCAGGTAGAATATCGGGTGAAAAGCAGTAATGGCGAAGAGAGATGGATACGGACTAGAGGGTTTCCAGTAGAAAATGTTGGAACCGATTACGTGATAGGAATTCATGAAGACGTAACTGAGTTTAAAGAAATGGAGCAGTTGAAAGAAAAATCCCAGCAGCTTTCTACTATTACTCAAATGTCGGCTGGAATTGCTCATGAGATTAAAAATCCTTTGACGGCAATAAAAGGATTCCTGCAAATTGGAGCGGCTAATCCAGAATTAAGGGATAATTATCAAGATATCATTCTGGATGAAGTGAACCGGATTGAAGCTATTGTTCAGGATTTTATGATGCTGTCCAAACCAAAATCATCTATCCAATTAGAACAAGTAGCTCCAGCCCATATCGTATCTTACGTCATTCGTTTACTGGAGCAGGAAGCTAAGGATAAAGGTGTGAAGCTTGTATTTCAACATAAAGGCTTAGATGAAGAGATCGATACGGAACCCAAGCGTCTAAATCAGATCCTCATCAATTTAATTAAAAACGCAATCGATGCGATGGATGGCGGTGAAGTCGTAATCGATGCGGAAATGTCGAGTCACGAACTAACGATTTCCGTTAGTGACGAGGGGCCCGGTTTGACCCCTCAAGAACTGGCGAAAATCGGGGAGCCATTCTTCACTACTAAAGAAAAGGGTACAGGGTTAGGAGTTATGGTTACGAAGAAAATTGTTTCTGATCTAAACGGCACGATGTCGTATGAAAGTAAAAAAGGAGCAGGAACTAGGGTAACCGTTAGATTGCCTAAGTGAAAAAATCATTAAAATAATAGACCTCTTACTGAACCACTGCATATTTATGCGGTGGTTTATTTTTATTGAGGGTTTATTATTGTATCGGGTTGAAAACCTTCATTGTAAATAGACGGCCAGGAAATTTGACTTAGATATAAACAGCAAATAAGACAATGGAATAAGTAAAAATTGTGAATTTTTCAGCTTCAATCGCTTACATAAAATAAAATGTTTTTTTACAGTCAAAGCTGTTTACAAACGCAAAAAAGGGCTCTATAATCCCGATTGTACTATTCATTCGTTCGACAATATTTTTCAATATTTTAAATAAAGGAGGCTTACTGATGCTTAAAAAAATATGGTCCTTTCTAATGATGAATATAGGTGCTTTATGCGTAGCGATTAATGTTCACTTTTTCCTTTCCCCAAACGATCTAGCGACCGGGGGAGTCAGTGGTTTATCAATCGTATTGAATAAAGTTATCCCTGATTTATCTTTAGGAATGATAATGATCTGCTTAAATATCGTTCTGTTTATTGTTGGGTTTATATTCTTAGGTTTTCAATTTGGAGCGAAAACCATCTATGCAAGCTTTGCTCTTTCTTTCATGGTTTGGGGACTGGAAACCTATGTTCCAATGCAGGAAGCATTAAGTAATGACTTACTGATTCAACTAATTATCGGTCAAATTATTGCCGCATCTGGAATGGCCATTGTTTTTCATCAAGGAGCCTCTACAGGCGGAACTGATATCATTGCGATGATTCTTAATAAATACTTTTCTATTGAAGTAGGTAAAGGCGTGCTTTTCTCTGACATAGCAATCGCCGCATCTTCCATCTTCATATTCGGTCCAACAGTCGGTATGTATGCTTTCTTCGGTGTTATTTTGAATGGTCTAGTAATAGACTATACGCTTCAGCAATTTGATAACAATAAAGAAATTGTTATTATCAGCCGGGAAAGTGATCTGGTTCGTAATTTCATCGTTCAGCAGCTGGGACGCGGGGCAACGATTCACCACGCAAAAGGTGCATTTAATCAGGAAGATAAGGAAGTCATTACGACAATCTTAAACCGAAAAGATTATACTCGTTTGAAAAAGTTTATGTCATCTGTAGATGAACGAGCGTTTATAACGGTTCATTCTATGAACGAAATATTGGGAGAGAACTTCAAACGTCTCGCTTAAAAAATAAGAATATGAAAAAAAGCCTTCAGAAGTTACTTTAATCTGAAGGCTTTTTTATAAGGTTTTTTAATACGTGTGAAGCCTAATAAAGCAGAGACGTTTATAAAGCTCACTGCGATAAGTGAGGCTATGGTGTAGTTATAGCTGCCTGTTAGATAAGAAAAGCAGAAAAATAACAGAATAATCATCATGGAAAGACTGATAAGTAAGAGCGGTAATGAGCTTATCATGTTCCAGGTTTTTCTTTCCATTATAAGATTTCACTCCTCACGAACGAACATATTATGTTACATCATACATGACAGGATTATTTTCTGTCAATTTACTTAACTCAATAGAATTGCCCTGGGTAAAACTAAATTGATTGAATAATTAAGAATATTTGATATAATTAGTTTGCTGTAAAAAATGAACAGACGCTCATTATTGTAGAGGAGGAATATGAAGTGGATCGTGAAGAATTAATTGCCCCTGAAAGATATAACGTAGTTTCAGAGATGGAGAAGTTCGCGGAAGATCCTGACCGAAAGGCTTTATTGTGGCTGAGTGAAGCCGGAGGCCGAAAAGAAGTTACATATGAACAGCTGATGCATCAGGCAAACAAGATGGGAAATGCTTTTTTGGACCATGGTTTGCAAAAGGGAGATAAAATCCTTGTCATGATTCCTCGCTTGATTGAAGCGTATCAAGTATATATCGCTGCTTTAAAAGCTGGCTTAGTTATTATTCCAAGTTCAGAAATGCTGCGCGCAAAAGACCTGCAGTACCGGATTACTCATGGGGACGTACGTGCGGTTGTCAGTTACCATCCCTTTACTGAACATTTGGATGAAGTAAAAGAAAGTGATCAACTTCTTAAATTTTCTGTAGGAGGGTCGAAAGAAGGCTGGTTTGACTTTGACGGATTATTAGAGGATTACAGTTCTACACTTGAAACAGCTGACACAGCCAGCGATGATATGGCCTTTTTATCGTACACTTCTGGAACGACAGGCAATCCAAAGGGAGTGGTTCATACTCATGGTTGGGGATACGCTCATTTGAAGACTGCTGCTTATAAGTGGCTTGCTATTCAAGATGGCGATACAGTATGGGCAACAGCTGGGCCAGGCTGGCAAAAGTGGGTGTGGAGCCCGTTTTTATCTGTCCTGGGCACGGGTGCTAGAGGTCTCGTGTATCAAGGTAAATTCAATCCTAAAACCTATTTAAGCCTTATGGATGAACATAACGTTAATGTATTATGCTGTACTCCAACTGAATATCGTCTGATGGCTAAAGTAGATAATCTTGATGATTACCAACTTTCAGGACTTCATAGCGCTGTATCTGCAGGTGAACCATTAAACAGAGAAGTTATTGATACATTTAAGAATCATTTCAACGTAACGGTTCGGGATGGTTATGGTCAAACAGAGAACACGCTTTTAGTAGGAATTTTGAAAGACATGGAGGTACGTCCAGGTTCCATGGGACGTCCTACACCAGGGAATCAAGTTGAAATTATTGATGAACTTGCTGAACCTGTAGAAACGGGAGAAGTTGGAGATATCGCTGTGCATCTGGATACTCCTGCCTTGTTTAAAGAGTATTATAAGGATCCGGAACGCACGAAAATGTCTCATCGTGGACATTATTATGTAACAGGGGATCAGGCGCGAAAAGATGAAGATGGGTATTTCTGGTTTGAAGGCCGCAGTGATGATATTATTATCAGTTCTGGCTACACTATTGGACCTTTTGAAGTCGAAGATGCCCTTGTGAAGCACAAAGCTGTACAGGAGTGTGCTGTAGTTTCAAGCCCTGATGAGGTCCGTGGTAATGTCGTTAAAGCTTTTATTGTACTTCAGAATAACTATGAGCCAACGGACAGTTTAGTAAAAGAATTACAAGACCATGTTAAGAACACCACAGCCCCTTACAAATATCCGAGAAAAATCGAGTTCACCGAGGAGCTTCCTAAAACGACGTCTGGAAAGATCCGTCGCGTAGAGCTTCGTAAGAAAGAAAATGCTTCCAAATAGGCTTTCTGTTAAGAAGCTTTTTGTGAAACTATAACTGAAAGACAAGACCTGTTGCTGAGAAAACTCTTCAATGGGTCTTTTTTTTGGGAAATGGATAAGGAGAGTGTATCAATGATTAGAGAAGCGGTCATAGGTGATGCTAATTATCTAGCAGATCTTATGAAGACATTAGGTTATCCTTCTACAGAAGACGAGATGAGGCAGCGCTTGGAAGTGATTTTGAATCATGAGGATTTCAAAACCTTTGTATATGAATCGAGTGAAGGGGTAATTGGCATGATTGGGATGAGTTTCAGTTATGCCTATCATACCGATAGTCCTCATGTACGAGTGATTGCTTTTGTAGTAGATGGAAACCATCAAGAACAAGGAATAGGAAGATTACTGATGAATGAGGCAGAGCACTGGGCAGAGGGTAAAGGTGCCAAAACGATTCAATTAAACAGTGGAAACCGTAAAGAACGTGAAATAACTCATAAAATATATGAGGGATTTGGTTTTGTCGGAAAAGCTACTGGTTTCTATAAAAAGTTATAATTTCTAATCATTATCCGCTTTAAGAAAAATTCTTAAAGCGGATTTTATTATTTATGAACGGTTCCATAATTCCATTAACGGGCCATTTTCTCCTAAAAGAGGGTCTGCTGCAGGAGCCGGGGCATCAGGAATTTGAGCCAGCGCTTCTTCGTATTCCTTTTTATCTCCTGTTTTTAAATCGAATGATTCTCCAAATGGGTAGGCCGCAAGAACTTGGAAATCAACAGTGGCCCCTTCATTTTTATGAGCTACACCGGCAGGAAGAATGATTAAATCTCCTTTTTTAACCTCCAGAATTTGTCCATGCGGGCCACCTAGCTTCAAGCGGGCTGATCCAGCTATCACGCCTAGAATTTCATGGGTTCGGCTATGGTAATGGTGATAATCAAATATTCCGCCCACCCATGTGTTGGACCACCGGTTTTTCTTAAATAATCTTTCAGCGTCCTTTGTTGGCATATCTATCGCCTGACGATAGACTAACGCTGGCAAATAGGGGTGATTAGGATAATAGCCATCCTCTTTCAGTAAGATGCGATCTATACTTGTGTTCATGGTTCTCTCCTTTCAATATACCTTCCAGTGAAACATAACCATACATAAAAGCAGATAAACATTTTTTGAGTATAAATGAAACTATTACCAACTTATATTCGTATGTTAATTACAGAGACACAATTTATGCTAGATAGTTAAATATTATATTAACATAATTTCAATAGTTAAAAAATGTACTTGCTGAATTGGAAAGATATTACTAATATTGTTAAAATAATTAACGGGGTGAGCAAATGGCAAAGAAAATAATTATAATAACGGGTATCCTATTTACGGTAATTTTGTCTCTAGTTTACATAGATCAAAGGTATTTCTTTAATCCGGTGAAATTCAGCCAAGATGCAGTTACACCTCATGATTGGAATGAATATGAACGTCCGATGACTCTGACTTATTATAATTTAGAGGATGGAAGACAAACTGTAACGATTGATACTGAACAAGAGATTAAAACCTTATTAAGAACATTAAAAGAATCTCCACATGAAGAGGATGCGGAACTGTCAGAAGATGTCGAGGGCGCCTTAAAGCTTTCAAGTAATAAGCACACTTTATTAGAGATTTACTTTTACGCGGATCATTGGAAGATTTTGAAGGAGAAAGGTGCCATTTACAAGATTACTCAACCACTTGAGCAATTATTTAATAAGTACTAGTCAGCTTATTTTTCCGGGCTGGCTAGTTTTTGTTAGAAAAAGAATTATTGCTTAAGCATATCTTGTCTGATTGCATCACTCAGATAGCTGATTGGAAAACGCTGATGAGTTTCGAGACAATTCCCAATCTGGACACATCCAGTCGGGCAGGGTTGAAGCTGAACTTTAAAGAAGGATGGATCTTATGTAAATCAGTCGAAAATTTAAAAGCAATTATCTGATAAATACTCCATAGAACGCTTAGGATAGTCAAATAAATAAAAAGAATGTAATATACTTGAAGAGGTTAAAATGAATAAGACAACAACGAGGAGTGCATACAATGAGCAGGATATTTACTCATGTCTTTAATATACTGGTTGGAATTCTCATTCTCATTGAGGGAGGCGTCTACATCTTTGTAAACAATAAAGATGGTGACATTCATTTTCGCAGTATCATCATGACCCTTTTGTTACTTTTAGCGTGGGGAATGTCTTATCGGAAGCAATTAACGAGTCAAAATCCAAGTGCGTGGCTGATTGTCACCATTATAATTACGATTCCCATGATACTCCCTTGGCTTTTCTTTATATAATTAAGGATTAGCCAAGCCAAATGATAAGACCGCAAGCTCCAAAAATAAGCGCCGAGACAAGGTAAATATACCCGAACAATCGGTGCTTAACTTCCTCCTGGCTGGTTTCTACAGCTCCTGAAAAGATAAGAAATAAAATAGCTATGATATACATGGATAATTCTACGCTTGCGTAGGATCCTTTTTTTATTAGGAGCCATAAATCGATTGGAATGGCTGTGAAAAGAGGGAGATAAAGAGGATTAATCCAATCTCCCCATTCTTTTTTCATCTTGAACATAATACCTCTCCTTATTCTTATGGCTTTGTAAAATTTCAATATTGATTTTAAAGTAAAGCTCCCGTTTGTTGAAGACTTGGTTTCGAGATAAACGGGTCCGTTACTTTATGTGGAAAAGGGCTGGTGGGGAAATAACTCGTCTTGTTCTATCACCCAGACACTCGAGACATAAGCCGTTCATCAACGGACGGAAAGACCACCGCCCTTTTGATGCTCGGCTTATGCTGGTCGTGTCTTTCGGGGTGATGCCACATTTGAACACTTTCCTATGGCCCTACACGACGTGGGGTCGATCGACGTTGCCACAGGACGTGGCGACTTTAGTCGATCCTCCTTATTACCAGGAGCTTCCTCGCTCGTTTCACTCCCTGTGGGATCTCACCTAGTCCCTTCTCCCATGGGAGTCTCGCCATTTCCCCACCAACCCAACGATAGGAAGAAAAACGGAGCCGCTAGGTGCTGGAGCTGGATAGCACTATTATTAGAGAAGAAGCCAGCCGAGCAGACTTCCTGCTGTTCCAAACCATATAGCAAAACCAATGTTCCATTTTGTGATGCGGTAAGGATTCCTGCCTGTTAACTGGCTCATGATCGTGACGGTCGTATTAAATGTACCAGCAGCGTCACTTGCCAGGGTGGAGGTTAACAGTACAATAGCGAGACTTAGAGGATTTAATTCAGTAAGCAAAGGCTGGATTAATGTTCCCATAAGGCTAATGGTTACTAAGGGATGGATGCCTATTAATGAGAAGAGTAAGGAAACCAGCTGAATAGCTATGAATAGCAGTAAAGGCAAGGTAGATAGATGCAATAAGGGCGTTTGAATCATATGAATCATTTTCGTCTGTTCAAACATTTCACTGAAGAAACCAAGTGAAATAAACAAAAGCATTAAATTCTGTAAGCCGTTGACCTGGGGGACCCAGTATTTTTTGTTATAGCTCATAAATTCTTTTAGTTGTTTTATCGTAAGTGCCCATATCAGAGTGAAAGGCAGAATGAATAGGATGACAGCATTAAAATATGTGATATTCAAAAGCTTCTGTACACCAAAAGCGAGCAAAATAAATAGAAACAGCATGCCGAGTAAGTAGCTGACTTTCACCACTAATTGTCTGCCGGAAATATCTGAAGAAGTTTCTGGTGCTTCATAGACTTCTTTTCTGTAGGTGAACCACCCGATGCACCAGTCGATGAGCAATAATGAAATAGAAAAAATAGAGCCCACGGCAGCAACTCAAAGTATGCTACTCCTGTAATGGTAACCGTCAGGACTATAAAAATTTCTATAGGACTCCACACGTTGGCCAGGGCAAAGGAGCGAAGGATGGATTGGCTGGAAAATGGATCTAGACGTGCTTCACTGATTTTATGTGCTGAATTTTTAACTACTCCCTGCACAATAGTAATCGCTGAAAAAAATACAAATAGACAGAGTATGTAAGCAATTAATGAACTTCGGTAATATAGTTGACCTAGATGTTTTGATCTTAGCTGCAGCAGATTCTGCAGTTCTTTGTCATATTTCCCCACCACCATCAGGTTATTAATGAATGGCAGAAAATATAAAAGACTGAGAAGCAATGCCGTAGAAGTAAAATGTAAGGGGAGGGTCAGCCAGTTTTCGCCGGAGAGACTAAAGATCAGGAATCCGGCAAAAACAAATATAGCAGAAATGATTTGAAACGTACGGCTCGCTCCTTTAAAGGAAACTGGAAAAATAACCAGCGCGTTGCAGCCTAATAAATAATTTATGTAACTATTATCCAAAAAAAGGGATAATAGGTAAAAAAGGATGAAACTAGTGTATAAACAGGCTTTTGAAATTGGCTTATATGTGTACTCCATGAACAAACTCCCCTGATTTTAAGCATCTCGTTATTATCGTCCAAGAATAGAAGTAAAAAGTCAACTTACATAGGTTAAATCTGCCAGAGCGTGTGTTTTTATTGAATTTAGACATAAGTCTCGTTTTGTGGATTTGGCATATGTGTATCTACTTGTTAAGCTTAAGCTTGTCTATAACTCCCCCCCTCTAAATCCCCTCTTTTTTCCATACGGATTGGATTGCTTACTTAGGAACAAACTAACAACTAGCAGATAAGTCAGAAAGGATGTTTTGGAATGAAGACGAGATTGATTGATTGGCCTACTTTTATAGGCGCATTAATTTTGCTGGTAGCGGTTACGCTTCCACTAATTTTGTTTCCAGATGCCGGAAAGGCTTTTGTAGCAGACGCCAATAGTTTTATGACAGGTAATTTCGGTGTGCTGTACATGATCATGGGTTTTGTGGTTTTTGCTTTTCTATTATTTGTAGCGTTCAGTAAAAACGGGTCGATTAAACTAGGAGATGAAGGAGAAAAGCCTGAATTTAATACGTTCTCCTGGGCGGCCATGTTATTTGCTGCAGGGATTGGTTCGAGTATTCTATATTGGGCGGTTATTGAATGGGCTTATTATTATCAGGGGCCTCCATTCGGGGTAACTCCTGAATCTCAAGAAGCCATTCAGTGGGCCTCTGCTTACGGGATTTTTCACTGGGGTCCTATTGCGTGGGCAATTTATACGCTTCCTGCTTTACCAATCGCCTATTTCTATTATGTAAGGAAGAAGCCGGTACTTAAAGTAAGTGAGGCGGTGCGTCCTGTATTAGGAAATTCAGTGGACGGGCCTCTTGGAACTGTTATTGATGTTCTGTTTATGTTTGGACTGCTGGGCGGTGCGGGGACAACCCTTGCGCTTGGTACGCCTATGATTGCTGAAGGTGTTAATAGCTTAACGGGCATCCCGGCGAATCTTGGCTTGAAAGCTTTCATCATGCTGTTGTGTACATTGATTTTTGCGATTAGTTCGTATTCCGGACTTAAAAGAGGTATTAAAGTCTTAAGTGATATTAACCTTTGGTTAGCCTTGTTTATTCTTGCATTTGTTTTCATTTTTGGTCCTACACGTTTTATTAGCGAAACGACAGTTAATGGACTTGGAATACTTGCAGATAATTTCTTTAAAATGGCTACATGGATGGAGCCTTTTGCCGGAATAGGTCCGTTTGGTGAGACTAATTTCCCTGAATCCTGGACCATTTTCTATTGGGCCTGGTGGCTTGTTTATGCTCCATTCGTTGGACTTTTCGTGGCCAGGATTTCAAGAGGGAGAACCATTCGTCAAATGGTTCTTGGAACTATGATCTATGGAACCATCGGCTGTATCCTTTTCTTTGGAATCATGGGTAACTTCGGTTTATACATGCAGCTGACGGGATCGTTTGATGTAGTTGGTTTTATGGATCAAAATGGAGCTCCCGCAACCATTATTGCTATTATTAATCAACTGCCGCTTGCTAAATTTATGGTACTGGCCTTTACGGTCCTTGCGATCATATTTCTGGCGACGACTTTCGATTCTTCCTCCTACATCCTAGCTTCTGTTGTTCAGAAGAGTGTAGAGGGTGAGCCGATGCGCTGGAATCGACTATTTTGGGCCTTCGCTCTATGTCTAATGCCGCTTGCGCTCATGTTCCTGGGTGGTTTAGGCACACTCCAGACCGCAAGTATTGTGGGAGGATTTCCGCTGATTTTCATTATGGTTTTATTAGCCTGGTCCTTTATGAGAGCCTCGAACGAAGATATACGGGCTTCTGATGATTATCAATCTTCTACGATTCATATCGAACGCTGGAAGAAGAAAGGCAAGAAGCGCAGAAGATCAGCCCTCGAAGTACTTGAAGAAAAAAATAAAGATGAAGATGACAAATAAGTAAGAGAAGCCTCCGTGCATGACGCGGAGGTTTTTCGTGTTAGAATAGATCAAAAGGAGAGGTCCTATGATATTAAATGTTTTTGGAATATTAATTGTTGGGGCAGCTTTATGTATATTGATGATCCTTGTAGCTTATAAGTTGTTTATTAAGAAAGAGTCAATAGACACTTCCCATTCTTACACTCCTTTTGACTATATAACCGGACAAACCAGTCAGGAGTTCCATGAAGAAGAAGACTTCCTCCAGGAAGAAGAAAAAGATCCAAATGAAAAACCACAAACATAATGCCATTACTTCCCACCTCAGGTCATCCAAATATTGGATGACCTGAGGTGGGATATTTTGTATGACTCTATTTTGGCAGGTAGGAAAGAGGTGATTGAATGTTAAAGTCTCCGCTGTCACTTAAGAACTGATTCAGCAAGTGAAGGTGATCACCTCCAATTAATACCAAAATTCGATCAAGGGGCCCGGTTAGCCGGGCAATATTTGCGTAGATGGCTAGATCGCGATGGTGCCATTGTTTCAACCATTGAACCCCGACTTGATGCTGCCGGTCTCCCACTCTTGCAAGCTTCATGTACACCCTTTGCAGCTCCTGAATATATTCAGGCCGATTGATATAAGACAGAGAATGAAGCAGATCTTCGTCACTTTCCATTTTCTTCATTTCCGACTGAACTTCAAGAATCTCCTGAAATAATTCAGGCTGATGTTCTTTCGCCCATTCGAATACTTGATTTAAAGAAGGTGTATTCATATCTACTACTTCATCTACGGGATATACCCGAGGATGCTCCAGTTGATGAGCCAATCGGAAAGCAATTTGTTCGACCTCATCGTAGGTGGGGTTCAATTTACCGGATAGAAATTCGTGATATTTACGGTCTAATTCCTCTTCAATGAGAAAGGACTTTTCCACAGCAATCTTAGTCGGCTTATATTTCTTCATAGCTTCGACGAGCGCGTGGATATGATCCTGCTGCTCATTAACGGTTTGGGGTTCCATTGCCATATGAAATGTACCGAGAAGCATAACTTCAGGTTTATTCATTTATCATTCTCCTAACATTCTCCCAATTTTACCCACCTCAGGTCATCCATATTATGGATGACCTGAGGTGGGGGGGTTTACCATGACTATTCTGTTGATGTGTTGAAGTGAGGGAGTACATATTCTCCCAACTCCTGCAGGATTTCAGGAACGGGGCGTTTATTTTTGGAAAGACCAAACATGATATGGTTCACACCTGCTTTTCTATATTCCTCAAGCAGTTCGACAGCACGTTTTCTCCCTGTTCGGTAGCCCGCAGGTATTTTCTCAAGCGGGTAATCGGGATCATCCATTAATTCCAGGGGAAGTGGCATGAAAAAGGGACGAAAAACACCGGGACCATGGTATTCTTTAACTTTTTCCCTGTAAGCTGTAATGGTCTCTTTCTGCTTCTCGGGACGCTGGGGATAGAACATCCAGCCATCTCCATGCTCAGCAACCCAGTCCAGGGTTTGCTGACAATAGCCTGTCATAAAAACAGGGATTTTGCGAGTGGGCTTTGGAACCAGATTAGACTTGTGAATCTTTCCGAACTCTGAGTCCAGCTTAGGAAATTCCTCAGCCATAACTTCATTGAAATAATGAAAACTCTTTCGAAACAACTCGCCTCGTTTCATAATATCAATCCCAAGACCTTCAAAGTCTTTCCTTCGATCACCAGAAGAAATTCCGAGCATTAAGCGTTCAGGAAAGAGTCGCTCAATACTGGCAGCTTCTTTGGCTGTGCGAAGCGGATGACGCAGGGAGGTGACCAGAGCCGCTGTTCCAAAATTGATGGCCGAGGTTTGGGAGGCCAGATAAGTAAGATAAATTAAGCTGTCGAAAATTTGTCCGGTAGCCGGATCTTCAAAAGTAGGGTCTTCAAGTAGTACATCCTGAAACCATAAGCATTGAAAACCCATTCTTTCAGCAAGCTGAGCTCTTTCAACTTGATGAAGCATTTGAGGGGGTTCTTTATCGTAATTTTCAAGCGGTACATTCACGCCAAATGAAATTTCATCTTTGTTAAGCATCTTCTGGAAGCCTTTATGATATTCGAACAAGAGAGAGGTCCTCCTCTACAGTAATTGTGATGATTTCTATTATAAAGAGGAAAGAGAATAAGTGCGAACAACAAACATTCAAGGCAGGTTATCAGACTCCAGCCAGGGTTATGAGTAGAACATAAATTAAAAATCTGGCGGCATAACTATATCTATGTAAGGTGATTGGCCAGATGAAAAATGACTGAAACATAGTCTTTGTTTAATAATGTCAACAATGAATCTGACAAACATGCGTTTAGATTATATTGTTTTCAGCCTTGTAACCGCTTTAAAATAAAATTACAGACAAAGAGAAAAAGCGTTGAGAGACGAAGGAGGAAACAAAATGAGTGAACAACAAGAGAAAGTGGGAGTGAGGGCAAGAGTACAGAAGTTCGGCAGCTTTTTAAGTAGTATGATTATGCCGAATATTGCCGCCTTCATTGCCTGGGGACTTATTACAGCCTTATTTATTCCAGACGGATGGTTCCCGAACGAAGATCTAGCCGCTATGGTTGAGCCAATGATTTATTATCTATTGCCATTATTAATTGCTTTCACAGGTGGACGCTTGATTCATGGGTTGCGTGGAGGAGTTGTCGCCGCAACGGCTGCCATGGGTGTAATTGTAGGCTCACCAGACACGCCAATGTTCCTTGGGGCCATGGTTGCTGGTCCAATTGCTGGTTATTGCATGAAAAAAGTGGACGAATTCTTTGAAGGAAAAGTTCGTCAAGGTTTTGAAATGCTCGTTAATAACTTCTCAGCCGGAATTCTGGGTGCAGGACTGGCTATTCTTGCTTACTTTACGTTAAGTCCTCTCTTCTCAGGTATCACAGATCTTCTGGGTGTAGGCGTGGATGTCTTAATTTCAGCTGGTTTATTGCCTTTAGCCAACTTATTCATTGAACCTGCCAAAGTGGTATTCCTGAACAACGCCATTAACCATGGTATTTTAACGCCGCTTGGCACAGAACAATCTGTAGAAACAGGAAAATCGATTCTATTCTTACTTGAAGCAAACCCTGGTCCTGGTCTCGGCGTATTACTCGCCTTTATGTTCTTTGGAAAAGGAGTCTCTAAACAAACAGCACCAGGTGCAGCGATTATTCAATTCATTGGTGGGATTCACGAGATTTACTTCCCATATATTTTATCCAAGCCACTTGTCATATTAGGCGCGATTGCTGGTGGTATCTCAGGTACAGCTACTTTTGCTTTCTTCAATGCTGGACTGACCGCCGCTGCTTCACCTGGAAGTATCATAGCTATTATGGGGATGACCCCAAGAGGTAACTATCTTGGAGTTGCTGCTGGTGTAGCTGTAGCTGCTACTGTTTCATTTATTGTATCCTCGATTATTTTGAAAGCGAGCAAAGATGAAGATGAGGGAGATATAGAAGAAGCAACAGCTAAGATGGAAGGCATGAAAGGGAAGAAAAGCAGTGTTTCTGGCCAACTATCTGGTAAACAGTCTGCAGAAACTTCAACGGAAAACCGTAATACAAATGAGGTTCCTAAGCTTGATTACTCCAAAGTCGATAAAATCATATTCGCCTGCGATGCCGGTATGGGATCCAGTGCCATGGGGTCCTCCTTATTAAAAAATAAGTTCAAAAAAGCGGATCTTGATATTGAAGTAACCAATATGGCCATTAACGATCTGCCGCAGGATGTAGATGTGGTCATTACTCATAAAGACTTAACAGAACGTGCGAAGCAGAAAGTTCCGAATGCTCATCACATTTCTGTAGATAACTTCCTGAACAGTCCGAAATACGATGAGCTCGCAGAAGAATTACAAAACAAAACCGCTTCCGAGGAAGTAAAAACTGACGGCACCGCAGAAGTACCAGAAGTGGATGCTGCTAAAGTCGACAAAATCATATTTGCCTGTGACGCCGGAATGGGCTCCAGCGCTATGGGTGCATCCCTGTTGAAAAACAAATTCAAGAAAGCGGGAATTGATATTAACGTGACGAACATGGCGATTAATGACCTGCCGCAGGACGTTGATATTGTTATTACTCATAAAGACTTAACGGAGCGAGCGAAGCAGAAAGTTCCAAGTGCTTATCATGTGTCCGTCGATAATTTCTTAAACAGTCCGAAGTACGATGAATTAGTAGCAGAGTTGCAGAAATAATGAAAAGGAGAAAAGAGTCTGCTTGACCAGACTCTTTTCTGTCCAATTATTATTCCAATGGCTCACGGACAGAGAGGAGTGGAAGGATGTATGTATGTCTCAGCACGAGAAAGAAGACTTATTGAGATGCTGCTTGAGACTTCTCAAGATCTAACCATTAAAGACATGGCGGAATCTTTAGATGTAAGTGCTAGAACGATTCACAGAGATTTAAAAGGCGTAGAAGATGTACTGGAAAGCCACGGTTTGTCCTTAGAGAAAAAAACCGGTAAAGGAATAGCTATTTTTGGAGAAGAAGAAAGACGCCGGGATTTAAAAATGTCGATTAATGAACAAAACTCTGTTGATTATACACCTGAAGAACGTCATGTGCTTATTCTTTCCTGGCTGCTTGAATCCCAGGATCCAGTTAAACTCATGACTTTATCAAACGAACTTGGTGTCACGGTGGCCACAATTAGTCATGACCTGGATAAGATTGAAGAGATTCTTGTTAAGTTTCAACTCCAGCTAATCCGTAAGCGTGGATACGGAGTGGAAGTTCAGGGAGAAGAAGGCAACATCCGTGAAGCTATCCAATATATCATTATGCAGCATATGAATGAGCATGATTTTCTTAAAATGCTGAGGGAGAACATCCAATCTCCTGCGGCACCATCGCTGGATGCCGTCTCCGATCATTTGCTTGGTCTCGTTGACCGTCAAAACATTAGTACGATTGAACAGACGGTGAATTCTATTCGGGCGGAGCTTCCTTATCATTTGGCTGACAGTGCTTATATTGGATTGGTTATTCACTTGGCCTTAGCGATAGAACGTCTACAGCAAGGTGAATTTATTCAAATGGAAGATGAGTATTTGGCTCGTCTTCAGTCAACAAAAGAGTTTGATATTGCCGGAAAATTAATAAGTAAGCTAGAAGAAATCTTTGAGTTATCGATTCCTAAAGCGGAAACCGGCTATATTACGATGCATCTGATGGGGGCGAAAGTCCGGTACAATCAGGATTATATTCTGGAAGACAGCAGTTTGAGTGTTGCCTTTAAAGCGAAGCAGCTGATTGAATTTGTTTCGAATACCTTACAGCAGAATCTTCATCAATCTGATCAGTTATTGAATGACCTGGTGGTTCACTTAAAGCCAAGTTTATACCGGATCCATCAGGGAATGGATATTAAAAATCCACTAAGAGAACAAATTGAACAAGACTATCCAGAATTATTTCTAACACTTGAACGAGCCACGGAATTTGTTTTCCCAAAAATTAGTTTTCCTAAAGAAGAAACGGCATTTCTTGTCATGCACTTTGCGAGTGCGTTATTAAATATGGAGGGTTCACGCGGTTTTAAAGCGTTAGTGGTCTGTTCAAGCGGTATAGGAACCGCGAAAATCTTAGCCGCTAAGCTTAAGAAACAATTTCTGGAGATTGAAGAAGTGGATCACCAGTCTCTATTCGACTTAGATGAGATTGCTAAAGAGGATTATGACCTGGTCGTATCTACAATTCCGCTCGATAATATCGAGGATTATGTACTAGTGAATCCGATGCTTCCGAATTCAGATACTCAGCGGCTGGAACACCGAATCCGTAAACTTAAGATTATGGATAGTATGAAGCCTTTTAAAGAAAATGTGCCAGAAGAAGATGAAACACTGCAGACCATACAGGATTCTGTAGGCGGAATTCAACGTTACGCTGCAACCGTTGGACAGTTATTAAACGGATTAGGTGTATTTAGTTATTCAGGTTTATCAAAAAAAGAAATTCTCTATGATGCATGCCTCACGTTACAGAATAAAAACATGCTGACAGAAGCGGAATCCATAACGGAAGCCTTAGTGAACAGAGAAACGGTGGGAGGACTCGGGATTCCTGGAACCACTCTTACTTTGTATCACACCAGGAAGCCAGCGATTTATGAGCCATCTTTCACTATCATCAAGCTGAGCGAAGCCGTCCAGGTTGTCGGGATGGATGGTGAAATGATGTCTTCGTCCGTTCTTATCCTTATGCTTGCCCCTCAGGACATGAGTAAGGAAGGATTGGAAGTTATCAGTTTCTTAAGTTCCCTGCTTATTGAGGAGCCTGAAATTATAAGAGTGTTTGAAAAAGAGGAAGAAGAAGAGATCAAGAATTATGTATCTAACCAGCTTCACCAATTCTTTAAGAAGAAAATATCTTAATTACAGAGGAGAATGAAAATGTCTGATAATATTTTAACGTCCAACACGATCGAATTGAATGCACAGTTCAGCTCTAAAGAAGAAGCGATCCGCTATGTAGGAGGTTTGCTACATGATGGTGGGTATGTAGAAGAAGCATATATTGATAAAATGATGGAAAGAGAAGAAGTGACTTCTACCTTTATGGGAAACTACGTAGCCATCCCTCATGGTACGGAAGATGCAAAGAAATCAGTGAAAGAAACAGGACTTGCTGTCGTTACCGTTCCAGATGGTGTTGATTTTGGTGATGGTAATATCGTGAAATTGCTTATTGGAATTGCTGGAAAAGGAGACGAGCATCTGCAGATTCTTTCCCAAATTGCTATTGTGTGTTCAGAAGAAGAGAACATCGATACCATTCTCAATGCCCAATCGAAAGAAGAAATTATCAGCATCTTTAATGAGGTGAATTAATCATGAAAGCTGTTCACTTTGGAGCGGGAAATATCGGCAGAGGTTTTATTGGAGCACTGTTATCTCAAGCGGGGTATGAAACCATTTTTGTAGATGTAAATGGTGAGTTAATCGATGAACTAAACCAGAAAAGAACCTATCAAGTGGACCTTGCCGGCACGGATCGTTCGATCGAAGTCACGAATGTATCAGGGCTAAACAGCATTAACGATGAGCAGGCAGTCATGAAAGCAATCGAAGAAGCTGAGGTTATTACGACAGCTGTCGGGCCCAATATTCTGCCTGCGATTGCGCCTGTCTTAGCCCAGGGTCTTCTACAGAAAAAAGATAAAGCCAACGTGATTGCCTGCGAGAATATGGTAGGCGGCAGTGACATTCTGAAAGAACATGTTCTTGAAAACAGAGGTGCTGACCAAAAAGAGTGGATCAGAGAGAATATCGGCTTTCCGAATTCAGCTGTGGATCGGATTGTGCCGGACCAGCACCAGGATGATCTATTAACGGTAAAAGTAGAGCCTTATTTTGAATGGGTAGTAGAAACGACTGGTATTCAAGGAAATCGGCCGGAAATCAAGGGAATTACGTATGTGGATGATTTGACTCCTTACATCGAGCGCAAGCTTTTCACGGTAAACACGGGACATGCTGTGGCTGCTTATTTAGGGAAATTCCATGGCTACCAGACGATTAAGCAGGTTATGGACGATCCGGCTATTAAAGAGAAAATACGAGGGGCCCTTCAGGAATCAGGAGCGGTTCTGATCGAAAAATATAAATTCGATGAGGAAGTTCACCACGAATATATTGAAACAATTCTCAGCCGTTTCGAAAACCCGGACTTATCAGATGAAGTTACTCGTGTGGGACGAGCGCCAATACGAAAACTCGGGCCAAATGACCGTCTGGTACAGCCGGCCGTTTCTTATCTGGAATACGTACAAAAAGACCCGATACATCTTGCAGAGGTTATAGCTGCTGCTTTATTCTACGAGAACGAGCAGGATCAGGAAGCTGTTGAGTTGCAGAAACGTATCGATGAAGAAGGAAGAATTAAAGTCTTTCAGGAAATTGCTGATTTGGATAAAGACCATAGACTCGTTAAAGCTGTTGAAGCGCAGGTCCATCATTTAGCCAAATAATTACTAAAAAACCTCCAGAGGAAATTTAATCCTTCGGAGGTTTTTTATCTTTTATTTGATTGTGTTTCTTTAAAGCCTGAATCACTTCTTCCTGATGATCACCGATAAAATCTAGGCCGTAATGATATTGTCCGCGAGCCGGTTTCATCCATATGACTTCCGCTGTAAAAGAAAGATCGTGACCGCCTAGCGAGGTGGCGACAAACAAGTGGACGTTTTTGTTAGTGGGGATATGTACATCTGAAGCTAGTCTCATACCTCCAGGACTAATGTCTATGACACTGCCTGCTCCCATGGAGGAATTGACAGGTTTCTTGTCTACCTTAATTAGTTTAAAGCCAGCGGAGAGAGGCTCCTCAAAGGTATATCGCAATGTTTCATTTCTTCGGTATCGCATTAAATCGACCTTTCTGGCTAAGACATCGTTTCATTGAAAATACCAAAATATTCTTGAAAAAGCAATCTATCGTTTTATGAACCGCTTATTTTAACTTGTGTGTGAAAATTCTGATACAATAAGATAGGTGAAAATGTTTACATAAAAGAAAGGGGAACGTTATGAATACTCTCCAAAAAACCTGGAATTTAGAAACGATTTTTGAAGGAGGCAGTGAATCTGAAGAGTTTCGCAATTATGTGCTGAAAACAGAAGAGGAAATCAGCAAGCTTGAGAGTCTTGTACACTCATTCACTTCGCCCAAAAATACCGACCAGACAAAGGAACTCTCCGAAGTTGTGGAGCAAATTCAGCTGGTAACAAAACGGCTGGGAGAAATCGGGGCATTCATCAGCTGTCTGAATGCTCAAGATGTACATGATAAAAAAGCAGGAGCTTGGCAATCCAAACAGAATGAACTTAGCGCTGCGTTTGAAAATCTACTCACCGAATTTGATCAGAGATTAGTACAAACAGACGAGGATGTATGGAAATCGTTGTTGAAAAATGCTCCATTTCGTCAGTTGGACTTTATCCTTGATGAACGAAGAAGAGCTGCCAAGGATAAATTAGAACTCCGTCAAGAATCCCTAATTAACGATCTGGGTATTGATGGATATCATGCCTGGGGGCAAATGTATGATGCCATTGTGGGGAAATTAGATATAAATCATAAAGGAAAGACACTTTCCGTTGGCCAAGCCTCAAATTTGCTCGACTCGCCCGACCGCGCCGTTCGTAAGGAAGTTTTTGATAAGCTGCAGAACACTTGGAAAGCACAGACGGATTTATTCAGTGAAACATTGAATCATCTGTCAGGCTTCAGACTACAAACCTATAAATATCGAGGCTGGGAGCGGGTACTGAAAGAACCGCTTGAGTACAATCGAATGAGTGAAAAAACCTTGAACGCGATGTGGGAGACGATCACCAAATACAAAAAGCATTACCTTCCTTATTTAAAAAGAAAGGCACATATGCTTGGTATAGAGCGTTTAAGTTTTTACGACGTAGAAGCCCCTGTAGGTTCAACCGAACAGACGATGAGTTTTCAACAGGGGGCTGAGTTTATTACTCAGCAATTCCGTTCGTTCAGCCCGAAAATGGCAGACTTTGCAGAAATGGCTTTTGAAAGACAGTGGATTGAAGCAGAAGATCGTTCGGGCAAAAGACCTGGAGGCTTTTGTACCAGCTTTCCCGACAGTGAACAGACAAGGATCTTTATGACTTATTCCGGAACACCATCTAATGTGGCTACTCTGGCTCATGAGCTGGGACACGCTTATCATCAGCACGTCATGGATGATCTCCCTGTCCTGAATCAGGGATATGCCATGAACGTGGCTGAGACGGCTTCAACATTTGCAGAGATGATTGTTTCTGATGCAGCTGTGAAGCATGCGGCCAACGACACCGAAAAAATGACGCTGCTTGAAGATAAAGTTCAGAGAAGTATTGCTTTCTTTATGAACATCCACGCTCGTTTCTTGTTTGAAACCAGATTTTATGAAGAACGTAAAGAAGGAGTGGTTTCTGCTGAACGTCTAAACGAACTTATGGTTGAGGCACAGAAGGAAGCTTATGAAGAGGCGCTGGACGAGTACGACCCAACTTTCTGGGCATCCAAACTTCATTTCCACATTACAGATGTACCATTCTATAATTTCCCTTATACGTTTGGTTACTTGTTCAGTATGGGTATTTACGCAAAAGCTCTAAACTCGGACAGTAATTTTGAAAATGACTACATTGCCCTGTTGCAGGATACGGGTCGTATGACGACAGAAGATCTAGCCGCTAAGCACCTGGGTGTGGACTTAGAGAAACCTGAATTTTGGGAGCAGGCTCTGGATCTTTGTATGAAAGACCTAAATGATTTTATGGAGCTTAGCGCAAAATAACAGGTACGATTAACCAGGAGGGATTCAAATGGAAGAGAAGCTTATTCCTGAAGCTGAAAAGCAGCAGCGAGTAGAAGAACTAGAAGGCTGGAAATTGACGGATAACAAGTTTATTGTTAAACGCTACCGCTTTGAGGACTTTCTTTCCGGCATCCGTTTTGTTAATCTCGTCGCCGAATATTCAGAAGACATTCAGCACCATCCTTTTATCAGTATCGATTACAAAGTGGTTACCATGAAGCTCACTTCATGGAATGCCAAAGGGCTCACGGAGCTTGATCTGGCATGCGCAGAAAAATATGATATTCTATACAGCCATATAAAGTAAGGATTTGAAAGACCAGTGGAATGTGATAATCGCACTGGTCTTTCTTTGATAGAGGAATCCACACTAACAGTTCGTAAGTTCATGAAGCAGAATGTTCAATAAACCCCACAGCCTCATAAAGAAAAGCTCCCATTACTTGAAGACTCGATTTCGAGACTTTTGTGAGAATTTGGTCCTGCGGGGGACGATTTCGCTTTTCGCGGGCATGTGCTGAGCTTCCTCGGGCTTAACAGCCCTGCGGGATCTCACCGATCATGTTCATCCCGCAGAAGTCTACATCGTCCCCCTCCGGACCTGGCCGAATGAGAGGCTCGAAATTACTCAAAAACGTATCAGCATTACGAGGTGCGGTGATAAGCCTTTAAAAGCAGATAATTGGGCTTAATCGCCTGGTATATAAGCATTCCACTCAGTTGATGGAAGCCAAGAACTTCTCTTCCCGAGGGGGCCGTTTCCCTTATTACGTGGGGCTGGTGGGGAAATAGCGAGACTCCCATGGGAGAAGGAACTAGGTGAGATCCCGCAGTGAGTGAAACGAACGAGGAAGCTCACCGTTCCCCCATAGGAAAGTGTTCAAATGTGGCATCACCCCGCAAGACACGACCAGCATAAGCCGAGCATCAAAAGGACGGTGGTCTTTCCGTCCGTTGATGAACGGCTTATGTCTCGAGTGTCTGGGTGATAGAACAAGACGAGTTATTTCCCCACCACCCCCCTGACCTTATAACGTAACGGACCTTGGATACCTCGAAACTGAGTCTTCAACTAATCGGCCCTATTGTGGATGAACTAGCTTATAAAAATTAACAACAACGTTGAACATATATGGTAAAGGAGGGAGTAGAATGACGGTGGTGAAAATTGCGATATGGATCGACGTGCCGATCGAGTTTTGTTTTGATATCGCTAGAAATATCAGCCTTCATCCTCAGTCCGTTCCCCATACAAAAGAGAAGGCAGTGGCTGGCGTAACGGAAGGATTAATACATGAAGGAGAAACGGTGACGTGGGAAGCCGTTCATTTAGGGATACGGCAGACCTTGACGGCTCGTATCATTTCCATGAATCCGCCTTTTGAATTCGTAGACCGCATGGAAGAAGGTGCTTTTCAATCCCTTATCCATGTCCATCTCTTTAAAGAGCAGAACGGAGGCACGCTCATGACGGACATTCTACAATTCGAATCTCCATTTGGTCCTATTGGAAAAGCTTTTAATCGGTTGTTTCTAAAAAAGTATATGACGGACTTTCTTGCCCGCCGGTCAGAAAATCTGAAACGTATAGCAGAAGAGGAATATTTGAGGTTACGCTTGACTGAAAGGTAGTTAATCAGAAGAAGCTGAGATATGCGAGGGAAATCCTCAACAAACCAGGAAAGCCGCTCTTAATTAAGAGCGGCTTTCTGCAGTGATGTTAAGTTAACCCTTCGTCCCGACGTCGAATCATTCTATATCTATTAGTTCATTTTCTCTTTTAATGAAAAGGTTAACAAGCCAAGAGTAGCACACCTTGTTCTCGAAATCTATGACAAAAAGCAGACAATTAATACTAAGTTTCCAAAGCTTCTACGTGTTCATTTGTAAAGAATGGAGAATCATCCGCAGGCATCGCCAGACAACGAATTTCTTTCTGTGTAAAAGGGTGGATAAATGTAAGACGCGCGGCATGAAGTGCCTGAGAAAGTCCGTTCTTTTCATCTCCTCCGTATAGTTCGTCGCCAAGAAGAGGGTGGCCTAAATAACTCAGATGCACACGAATTTGATGGGTACGCCCCGATTGGAGATTAAGTGTAACCAGCGAAGCCTTTCTTGATTTATCATATTCAAGCACTTCATAAGTCGTAACAGCCGGCTGGCCATTTGGAGAAACGCGACGTCTTACCGGGTGGTGCCGGTCTTTGCCGATAGGTTGATCAATTGTAGCCTTTTTCGGCTTTAACCGGCCATGAGCCCACGCTATATATGTCCTTTTAATCTTCCGATCCTGCAGTTCTTTCCCAAGCATAGCGATGGCCAGGTCGTGTTTGGCAAAAAGGACTGCACCCGAGGTGTCCTTGTCCAGACGGTGAACATACTTCGGCGTGGCTTCGATCCCGCTCATCTGAAAGTAAAAAGCAACTCCATTAACGAGCGTATGATGGTCGTCCGGTGTGTTAGGGTGGGTGAATAATCCAGCCGGTTTATTAACAACCAGAAGGTGATCATCTTCATAGACGACGTCGATGTCCATATACGCAGGAGTGACTTCAAGCTGGCGAGGCTTGAATACTCGAATTCTTAACAGGTCATTTGTCTGTACTTTTGTGTCTTTCCAATTCGCGGTTTCATTATTTAAAGTCAATTCTTTGTTGGAGCGGAATTCGTGGACCAGCTTTCTCGGAACAAACCATTCTTTTTTCATCACCCGTTCAATGGTATATCCGTTCCATTTTTCTGGAATAGTAACCTCCAGCCATTCTCCAATTCTTTTTGTTTTCATATACACACCTAACTTCATTAATTGATATCATTTGGTATTCTCGTTATTGTACCCATGATGGTCTTCTTCACGCAATGGCTATTTTACCCAATGCATTCATTTTTGTTAAGTTTATAAGAGAAGTAAAATGGTTATTATGATGATTATGTAAAGAATTGTGGACTGGTATCGACATCTGCATAACTATGTTATAATAGATGGGTTGAATAATTAGTGAAACGAAAGAGGTGTGTGCTTCATGCAACACAGAAATGATATTCGCAATATAGCGATCATCGCTCACGTTGACCACGGGAAAACCACATTGGTTGACCAGATGCTTCATTACTCCGGAACATTCCGTGATAATGAGCACGTTGACGAGCGTGCAATGGACTCAAACGATTTAGAGAAAGAACGCGGAATTACAATTCTAGCGAAAAATACCGCGATCAACTATAATGATGCACGGATCAACATTCTTGATACACCAGGTCACGCCGATTTTGGTGGAGAAGTTGAACGTATTCTGAAAATGGTTGATGGCGTACTTCTAGTGGTTGATGCTTATGAAGGCTGTATGCCACAGACACGTTTCGTGCTTAAAAAAGCACTGGAACAAAAGTTAACACCCGTAGTTGTATTGAACAAAATTGACCGTCCGAATGCCCGTCCCGGTGAAGTAATTGATGAAGTCCTTGATCTGTTCATTGAGCTTGGTGCGGATGACGAACAGCTTGAATTCCCTGTTGTATATGCATCTGCTCTTAACGGTACTTCAGGTGATGAGCCGGAAGAACAGAACGATACAATGGATCCGATTTTCAAATTGATCATGAACAACATCCCGGCTCCTTTAGATACGAAAGAAGAGCCATTACAGTTCCAGGTAACGCTTTTGGATTACAACGATTATCTTGGACGTATTGGTGTCGGACGCGTGTTCAGAGGCAGTATCAAAGTGGGACAGCAGGTTTCCCTTATGAAGAAGGATGGATCAGTTAAAAACTTCAGAGTGTCTAAACTCTTTGGTTTCATTGGTCTTAAGCGTATAGAAATCGAAGAAGCTAAAGCGGGAGATATTATTGCTCTTGCAGGACTTGAGGACATTAACGTAGGGGAAACCGTCTGCCCTCCTGATAACCAGGAAGCGATGGAAATCCCTCGTATTGATGAGCCGACGCTGCAAATGACGTTCCTTGTCAATAACAGCCCATTTGCTGGACGTGAAGGTAAATATGTAACTTCCCGTCAGATTGAAGAGCGTCTATTGACTCAATTGGAGACGGACGTCAGTCTTCGTGTTGAGCCTACGGATTCTCCAGATGCCTTTACGGTATCCGGCCGTGGTGAGCTTCACCTGTCCATTCTGGTAGAGAACATGCGCCGTGAAGGCTTTGAACTTCAATTATCTAAGCCGAAAGTTATCTTGAAAGAGATCGATGGTCAGGTTTGTGAGCCGGTTGAACGCGTTCAAATTGACACACCTGAAGAATATCAGGGCGGTGTCATGGAATCCATTGGTTACCGTAAAGGTGAAATGCAGGATATGGTCAACGACGGTAATGGTCAAGTTCGTCTTGAATTCCTTGTACCATCTCGCGGCTTGATCGGATATTCTACTGAATTTATGACTCAGACGCGCGGATACGGAATTTTGAACCATACGTTTGATGGCTATGCTCCATTAACAAAAGGTCAAGTAGGCGGACGTCGTGAAGGTGTGCTTGTTTCCCTTGATAAAGGAAAAGCTTCCACTTACGGCATCATGAATCTTGAGGACCGCGGAACGATTTTCGTAGAGCCGGGTACTGAAGTTTATGAAGGAATGATTGTGGGAGAGCACAACCGTGAAAACGACCTTACAGTTAATATTACTAAAGAAAAACATTTAACTAACGTGCGTTCTGCTAACAAAGATACGACAAATACCATCAAGAAAACTCGTAAAATGACGCTTGAAGAAGCGATTGAGTATCTGGATGACGATGAGTATTGCGAAGTAACGCCTGAAAACGTACGACTTCGTAAGAAATACTTGAACAAAAACGAACGTGAAAAAATGGCGAAGCAGAAGAAACTGCAAAACGCTGATATTTAATACAAAAAAGCCTGAACCTCTTTAAAGAGGCTCAGGCCTTTTTTTACTCTATCACTTCAATGGTCTCTTCCTGGTGGCCGTGAATATCCTGGTCCGGTTTTTCGTAATGGATGGTAATCGTATAGGCACCAGCAGCCGGGAAAGTATGGGCGGCTGTGTATTCTCCAGGTTCCTGCTCTTTGGCATCCACGTAAAGATGTTTATCCATTTGTTCGGAACTGATCTCAAAGCGCACCAGACCATCTTCAAATGGCTGTTCCATCTGATTGATGTGGGTGGTTAGCAGTGTTTCTTCTCCAGCTTTAAAGCCTTCTTCCTTCATAAAATGAACCATGAATTTCTCATTCATATCGTCATGAGCATGCGAGTCATCGTCACTGTGTGAACTGCTGTCCTCAGAATCAGCAGACTGTTCTTCTCCAACTTTTACTTCAACCTGAGGCATAGTGTGCAGATCATCTACTTGTGTATGCGCGATAACTTGATAGGTACCTGAAGAATCGAAAGTATATTCAATCGTATAAATTCCGTCACTTGTATGCTCTGCCTCAATGGTCTTGGAACTTTCCTGACCTTTTGAATCGTTCCAAATTTCAAAATCTACATAATCAGCGTCTTCTACAGGTTCACTTCCCTGTGTGACAGCAGCTTTAATGGTTGTATTCTCTTTTACGGGAAGTGGCTGCTCTCCAAACTTTACCTCTACTTCTGGAATTTCAGCTACTTGACCCTCCGAAGAGCTTGTTTCGCTATTCTGCTGGCTTTGTTCATTCGTTCCGCAAGCAGCTAATAGTAAAATAAATATAAATACGAGTAAACTCCATCGTAATCGATTCATGATCAGACTCCTTTCCGTAGTTTCTGTCTTCCATCATAACATTTCTATCTTAAACCAAAATGTGCGTTTTTAGACATTCCTGTGACAGAAGGGACTACCTGCGCATCTTATAGCCAGACAACAAGAAAAGAAGGCTGCACTCTTATAGAGCCAACCTTCCTTCTCTTTTATCTCCCAGGGTCTATGGACCAATCTTTATACGTATAAAAACGTTCATTAGTGACCCACTTCATAGCTTCAGGATCTTTCGTTTTAATGCCTTCTTCCAGCATCTCAAGCATCCGCGCAGTTTGAGAGATATGGGCACGCATTGCGTTCAGTTTTTCTGTTTGGACCGATTGTATATCGTTCACTACGTCCGGCTCTCCTAGTTTTTCTTCTGTGTCGTTAGCGAAAGCAATTGCATGAAATTTTGGACGTTCGTCCGGTTCCATCTCACGAAGTGCTCGGACTACTGCTCGCGCCGTGGCTTCATGATCGGGATGCACGGCAAAGCCAGGATAGAAACTGATGACTAAAGAAGGCTCCAGTTCATCAATTAGATCTCTTACCATTTGCTTCATCTCTGTATCATCTTCGAACTCCAGAGTTTTGTCCCGAAGCCCCATCATACGGAGATCTTCAATTCCCATAGCTTCTGCTGCTTTTTTTAACTCCTTGCGTCGAATATCCGGAAGAGTTTCTCTAGTTGCAAATGGAGGTTTGCCTAGATTTCTTCCCATCTCACCAAGTGTAAGACACGCATAAGTTAAGGGAGTTCCTTGTTTTATATAGGACGCAATCGTTCCTGACACTCCAAACGCTTCATCGTCAGGGTGAGGAAAAATAACGAGGACGTGCCGTTCTTGTTCAATCATCTAATTCACTCCTTTTGCAGGATTCCTATTTTAACATTATTACGTAATTTGCTTTAATTTTAAAGCTATTTGTTTGTGCAGAGAAGGGAAGGTGTCAAATATATATCCTGCTAAAAAGCTGTTAGATTTACTTCAATAGATCATACAGTTTCACGAGAGCAATAGCAAAGTCTCCGCGTTTTAGGAAATCATTGGGGCCGAAGTTCCCGTTGGGGTACCCTTCCAATAGACCCAGGGCTTTAGCTCGTTTAATAGCAGAAGCCGAATATAGATCATTAGGTACATCCTTAAATCCAGTGTCTCCTGGAACTGATGCAGGTACATAGGCTACATTGAAGTATTCACAGATTCCTTTTGCGTGTTCGACAGCAACTTCGGTTTGAAAGTTTCTATCAATCATTAGAAGAGCTTCATTCTTATTATCCATAAACCCATTCTCTGTCAAGATAGCAATCATATTCGTTTCTCGTAAAACGTGGAAATTAGCTTCTTTCACTCCTCGAAACCGTTGAGGTGTACCCTGTCGCAAGTACTTGGCTACAGAATTGGCTAGTTTGCCAGATTCTTTATTCAGCTGTCCATTATACACGTAGATTTCCATTCCGCCTGGGTTTGCCCCGCTGAATGTTCCGTCAAAAGCGTTGTAATGGATAGAAATAAAAGCATCAGCTTTGTTTCTATTGGCTGTATCTGTTCTTTGTTTTAAGGGGGTATCCTCGTCTGTAGGAGACACTAATAACGTCTTAAAACCACATCTCTCAAGCTCTACTTTCAACAGGTTGACTACGGCCCTATTAAATTCATTTTCACGGATGGCTCTTCCGATTTCAGGTATAAAGGGTGTTTGTTTACCTGCTGTATTCATTCCATGACCGTCATCCAAAGCTATCAACTTAGGCATGTTATCACTCCTTCTAATTTGGTTCTATCAAGAACCTACTATAGTAGATGAAGAAAGCGTCTGAATGGTATGGGTATATTTACAGTGAGATGAAAATATCATTAGGCAATATATGGAATTAAGATAGACTTTTGGATAAATATTCCTTATTAATACTCATTCAAAGACTAGTAACAAAGTTATATATGTAAAAAATTTGAAACTATAAAGCTCAAGCCCTCTGCCAAAACAGAGGGCTTGAGCTTTATAGCACGGGAGTAAACCGCTCGCGGTAGTGGGGGTGGTATAGATAATATAAAGGATAACCAAACGTGTAAAAGTACTGGATCATTATACCGGCAAAAGCCACACCAGCTGCGGTTCCTAGTCCGACAGGTCCGCCGACGAATAAAGCGGCGGTGGAAGTTGTAAGGGCTATAGTCGTCTGGCTCACTCGTAAGCTGAGATTGAATCTCTTTGCGACCACCAAAAATAATTGATCCACAGGTGCCCGTGGCAGCTGAGGTAAAATATAAATCGAGACACCCAGCGCACTGAAAGTGACACCTATAAGCAGTACAGCTAGCTGAGCGAGAAATGGAGCAGATGCCATCGTCATATTTTTAAATACAATTTCTACCCAAAAGTCCAGTATAAGACTTTCCAAAACGAGCGGGAGCAGGGCTCTCACTTCCGGCTTTTGCTTCATGAGCCAGCCATTAACAAAAATAAATACCAACTGAAAAATGGCATACCAGATTCCGACAGTAAAACCCAGCCGATCAGATAATCCTACAAATAATGCGGTCCAGAATCCTGCACCTAATGTGGCTTTTATCAAAAGGGCTACACCAAAAAAGTTAACAAACATGCCAAGAATATAAATAGACATACGGTATAGCATTGTGAATCCTCATCTTTCTCTTAAATTGAAACGTAAAGCCTTGGCTTTTTTCCTCCGGCTATTCTATTAGCGGTGATGCCAGCCGTCAATAGAGGGAGTTATATGGATTATTTTTACTAGTCTGCTGTGTAGTTCAGGGGATACAGGCAGGACTCTAAGCTTTTCAAACATAAAAGTGGATTTATCGTGTAAAGAAAGATAAAATCATAGTTTAATAGTTTCTTACAGTGGGGGATATACAGCAGGGAGAAATAAACGAATGTAAAGAAAGGTGTATGAGATAAATGCTACATAATCCAACAGGAAAAGAACGTCTGGGACTGGCTTTCCTTCTAGGCATGCTTGGAATTCTAGGTCCGCTCAATATAGATATGTATCTGCCAAGTTTCCCGGGGATTGCCTCGGATTTAAACGCAACCGCTTCGCTTGTCCAGTTGAGTTTAACGGCGTGCTTAATAGGACTTGCGATCGGCCAGATTGTGGTGGGGCCGATCAGCGATGCCCAGGGCAGGAGGAAGCCTTTACTTCTGTTCATTTTCTTATTCGCGGTTGCTTCCCTGCTTTGCGCGCTCGCTCCTAATATTTACATATTAATAGTAGCGCGTTTTATCCAAGGCTTCACTGCTTCTGCAGGTATTGTCCTCTCACGCGCGGTTGTGCGTGATGTTTTCGATGGAAGGGAGCTTACAAAGTTCTTTGCTCTATTAATGGTCATTAATGCTACAGCTCCGATGATCGCACCCATGACAGGGGGAGCCATATTGTTATTACCATTTGCAACGTGGAATACGATTTTTTATTTTCTCTGCCTGCTAGGTTTGATCATTGTATCGACAATAGCCCTGAAGTTGCCAGAAACCCTGCCGCCTGAAAAGCGAATTCCCAGTTCAATTCGTGAGTCCATTAAAACGATTGGAAGACTTCTAAAAGATCGTTCCTTTATTGGTTACGCATTGACGATCGGATTTGTTCACGGCGGGAGCTTTGCGTACGTGTCGGGAACTCCATTTGTGTATCAGGGTATTTACGGTGTCTCTCCTCAGGTTTTCAGTGTACTGTTTGGGATCAATGGTCTGGCGATTATTACGGGCAGTTTTCTTATCGGCCGCCTGGGAGGTATTATTCATGAGAGAAGCCTGCTTCGCGCAGCGGTTATAACGGCGGTAAGTGCCACTTCTTTTCTTCTGATTATGACAATCATTGAAGGGCCGCTGGCTTCGCTTGTTATCCCGATTTTTATATATATGACGGCTATGGGGATGGTTTTGACCAGTACCTTTACGCTTGCCATGGAACATCAGGGGCATCGAGCAGGCAGCGCCAGTGCTGTTTTAGGAATGCTTCCACTATTGTTTGGATCGATGGTTTCTCCGCTTGTCGGTCTGGATGAGAGTACGGCCGTACCAATGGGGGCCACGTTATTTATTACCGCTTCTATTGGTTCGATAGCTTTCTTTACGTTAACGAGCAAAAACCAAGCTGCACAAGGATAAATGAAAGATCCAGACGCTTTGCACGTGTCTGGGTCTTTTTAATTTAAGACAAGGCGTATTTTAAAATTTTTCCTACTATTTTTGTTAAAATGAAACAATGGGCTAAATAATAAACAAACCATACTATAAGGAGAGTTTGACGATGAACGAAGAGGCGCGGACACTTAAAGAGAAATTGACTGGCGTTTGGAAACTCGTTAATTATCAGGTGACAGATTCAAGGGGCGTATCCAATCATCCAATGGGTGAAGATGCCTCTGGAATCGCTATTTACCACGAAGATGGATATATGTCTGTTCAAATTATGAGTGCAGGCCGGCTTGCTTATGCAGCAGGCGGCATCCATACGGGTCCTACCAAGGCAGTCGCAGCAGCGGCCAAGGGATATCTTGCCTACTCTGGGACCTACGAAATAGATTCTGAGAAAAGCATGGTGGAGCACTATATGACGGTAAGCTTGAATCCGAACTGGGAAGGCGATACGCAGCCTCGATACGTTCAATTTGAAGGGGACCGATTGATTATTAACAGCCAGCCCGTTTTTATCCAGGGCCAGGAAAAGAATACACAATTAATCTGGGAAAAAGCAGAGTCCTTCTCATAAAAATAACAAGTATGATGTTTCAGAAAAGCTCCCGTTACTTGAAGACTTGATTTCGAGATATTGGGTTATGAGGAAGGCCCTCCGGGGGACGATTCCGCTTTCCGGCCCTACGTCTTGTAGGGCCGCAGGAAAGCGAGTTGTTTCCGTAGCCATCCTTCTCTCTTTCTTAGCAACGGACCAAATATATTTCGAAGTCGAGTCTTACAGTAACCGGTTCTATTGTGGAAGAGGCCATTTATTAATATCTTGAAGATAACCAAAAAGAGAGGCGCTATTCTATTTAGGAATAGGCGCCTTTCTTATTTTTATTCAGGATTTAGAATTCCAGGCAGGGAGCGTTTGGCTTAGCGGCTTATCTTTCCGATAGCCAAGGACGTATTCAGCCTGCATAATGGTGTGAATTTCTCTTGTACCTTCATAGATAACCGGGGCTTTAGAGTTCCGTAAATACCTTTCGACAGGATATTCATTAGAGTAACCATAAGCTCCATGAATTTGCACAGCATCATCCGCAGCCTGATTAGCAAAATTACAGGCCTGCCATTTAGCAAGTGACGTTTCCCGCGTATTACGAATACCCTGATTCTTCATCTCCCCGGCCCGATAGACGAGAAGGCGGCTCATTTGGAGTCCAGCTTCCATATTCGCAATCATTTGCTGGACCAGCTGATGCCTTCCGATTTCCTTTCCAAACGTATGCCGCTCATGGCAGTAATCAACACTTGCCTCGAGACAAGCCATGATCTGACCGCAAGCTCCAGCCGCCACAGTAAAACGGCCATTATCCAAAGCGGCCATCGCAATCTTAAACCCGTCGCCTTCAGAGCCGAGTAAGTTTTCCTTAGGTACCCTGACTTGGTCGAAAAATAATTCTCCTGTATTTCCGGCACGTATGCCCAGTTTTCCTTTGATTGCTTTCGATGAGAATCCTTTAAAGGATCGCTCCACAATGAACGCTGAAATGCCGTGATGCTTTTTACTTTTGTCGGTATAAGCGAAAACGAGGAAATAATCTGCCGTATCACAAAGGGATATCCACGTCTTCTGTCCGGTGAGCACATAGGCGTCGCCTTCCAGCCTTGCGGTTGTCTGAAGTGCGGCGACATCCGAGCCAGCCCCGGGTTCAGTAAGTCCAAATCCGCCTATTTTTTCACCCTTTGCCTGCGGAACTAAGTAGCGTTGTTTTTGTTCATCTGTTCCCCATTGCAAAAGCGACATGCTGTTAAGGCCAGTATGAACAGACACAGCCGTTCGGAAAGCCGTGTCTCCACGCTCTAATTCTTCACACACGATAGCCAGGGAATTGTAGTCCATGCCGCTGCCGCCATATTTTTCTGGAATACATACGCCCATCAAACCTAAGTCAGCCAGTTTTTTTAACAAGTTTGGATCAAATTTTCCATTCGCATCCCATTCTCCGATATACGGCATGATTTCCTTATCCACGAATCCGCGCACTGTCTTGCGGAGCATGACCTGTTCTTCACTGAAATCAAAATCCATAAGATCTCTCCTTAAATAACACTCATTTTTCTCAGTTCTTCAATTTGCGTCTTCTTATAGCCCAGTGACTTTAGGATTTCTTCCGTATGTTCTCCTGGTTCAGGAGGGTGGCGCTTTAGTTTCACCTTGGACCGGGAAAGTTTCAAGGGGCTTCCGATCATTTTTATGGGACCTGCTTTCGGATGCTCGGCTTTTAGAAACATCTCTCTTTCTTTAAGCTGTGGGTCGAGGAACAAGTCATCCAGTGTATGGATTGGTCCAAATGGAATATTGGCTCCCTGACATTTTTCTTTCCAGTAATCTGTAGGTTTCTCAAGAAATCCTTCTTGTAAGAGCGGAACAAGTTCCTGTCTATGGGAGACTCGATCTGGATTCGTGCGAAAGCGAATATCTGCAGCAAGCTCGGGTTTTTGGATGATCTGACAGAGAGAAGCAAATTGAATGTCATTTCCAACAGCGATCACCATATCCCCATCCTTGGTGCGAAAAGTTTGGTAGGGGACGATATTGGCGTGATGATTGCCGAGTCTGCCTGGAATTTCCCCGGACATTAAATAATTGCTTCCTATATTAACTAGTGAGCTGACAGCCGCATCGTATAGTGATAAATCAATTTGCTGGCCGTAACCTGAGCGAGACCGTTCGAGTAAAGCAGCTTGAATACCGATACAGGCATATAAGCCCGTTAATATGTCCGTGATGGCAACCCCCGTTTTTTGAGGCCCGGATTCTTCGTTTCCTGTAATGCTCATCAGCCCGCTCATTGCTTGGATGATGAAGTCATACCCTGGGAGATGCTTATAAGGCCCTGTTTCACCAAATCCGGTAATGGAGCAGTAAACAAGCTCTTTATTAATCGTTTTCAAATGCTCATAACTAATCCCGAGCCTCTCCATAGTACCTGTTTTGAAATTATGAAGAACAACATCACTTTCAGCTGCGAGCTGTCGGATGATCTCTCTTCCTTTTTCATTCTTTAAATTAATGGTAAGACTCTTTTTATTACGATTGGCACATGCGTAATAAGCGCTGACTCCTTCCTGAAACGGCGGCCCCCACTTCCGGGTGTCATCGCTTCCCCCGGGCGCTTCCACTTTAATAACATCTGCCCCGAGATCTCCAAGAATCATCGAGCAATAAGGACCAGCAAGCACCCGGGTCAAATCAAGTACACGAATTCCTTCAAGAGCCCCAGCCAATTGGATCACTTCCTTTCTAACAAGTAAAAAGCCAGAAGAACCCATACGTAGTATGAATCCAACTGGCTTGGGAACGGTGGTCATGATTGTAATAAGGTCTGTCCTAAAAGGGTTACACTTCATCTTATTCAAAGGGTGTGGTGGATATGAACCCTTTCTTCATTTTCATTCAATGAATAAATGCCTATCATGAAATAATTTCTATCGTAATAGGATAGAGCAGTGGGACAATTCTGAGAAAATCAGGACAGGTACCAGAAATGGCCCATTCATTTACATCTTAGCAATCAAGATTACTCGATTTGTGACTTGGGGGTTTTACAATGGAATTTGGTTCAAGACAGGTGAAAAGTCTGCCTCCTTATTTATTTTCCATCTTTCATGAGAAAAAGAAGAAATTAAAGCAGCAGGGGATAGACGTTATTGATTTAGGAATAGGAGCTCCGGATTTGCCTGCTCCGTCCTTTATTATCGATCGTTTAACTGTAGAAGCGGCCAATCCTGACAACCATAAATATGCCCCTTACGGCGGATGCGAGGAATTTAAACAGGCAGTCGCTTCCTTTTACAAAAAGCATTATGATGTTGACCTCGACCCGGAGACAGAAGTTCTGGCCTTAATTGGTTCAAAGGAGGGAATCGCTCATTTAATCCGGGCGGTCATTGATCCAGGGGACGGTGTGCTGATTCCTGATCCAGGCTATCCTGTTTACCAGTCAGCCGTACACCTGGCCTACGGAACGGCGCTTCCTTATCCATTGGACAGACAGAATGGGTATGTCCCCGATTATCAACTGCTGGTAGAGGAAGACGTGGAGAAAGCGAAACTGTTGATTTTAAATTATCCTGGAAATCCAACCGGGGCAACAGTAGAGATGGAGACCTTTGAGAAAGCTGTGGCATTTGCGAAGCAGCATAAGCTGTGTGTAGCTCACGATGCAGCTTATGATTTAGTAACGTTCTCTGGTTATAAGGCGCCTAGTATTCTGCAGATACCAGGCGCGAAAGAGACAGCGGTGGAGTTTGGTTCTTTATCGAAAAGTTTTAATATGACTGGATGGAGAATTGGATATGCGGTAGGCAATAAAGAATTAATACAAGCGTTAGCTGTCATGAAAAGTAACACAGACACCAGTCAGTTTCTGCCTATTCAAAAAGCTGGAGCGGCTGCCCTAAACAGTGACTTCTCCACAGTGAAAGAAAATAACAGGATTTATGAAAAGCGTATGGACCGGATGCTGACTGGTTTATCGGAAATGGACATCCATGCAGATCGTCCAAGAGGCACCTTTTTTATTTGGGCACCAGTGCCGAAGGGTTATACATCACAAGGGTACGTTGAAAAAGTACTGGATGAAGCCGGAGTGATTTTAACACCAGGAACGGCTTTTGGGAAGAAGGGAGAGGGGTATTTCAGGATTTCCTTATCCGTCCCTGAAGAGCGTCTGCAGGAAGCGGTTAATCGCATGAAAATCATGAAGGCAGGAGAGCATTCGAATGGTCCATAAGGAATCGCGATTGATGACTAGTGCCCGGGCAATTATAGAATGCATGAAAATAGAAGCCATCGATAAAGTGTTTTGTGTACCTGGAGAAAGCTACCTTCCGGTTATGGATGCGATTCTTGATGAACCGTCTATGAAGCTGATATCTGCACGGCATGAGGGCGGGGCTTCATTTATGGCTGAAGGTTATGCAAAAGCAACTGGAAAGCCTGGTGTTGTAATGGCTACAAGAGGGGTGGGTGGATCGAATCTTGCGATTGGCGTGCATACAGCTTATCAGGATTCCACTCCCTTGGTAGTTTTTTTAGGACAAGTTCATAGCGGATTCAGAGGGAGAGAGGGGTTCCAGGAAATTGACCTGGCTCACTTCTTTAGTTCAATTACGAAATGGACGGTGGAAATCGATAACCCTGTCCGCACTCCCGAACTGGTTCAGCGGGCCTTTCGAATCGCACAAACCGGACGGCCGGGACCTGTGGTGATTTCTCTACCAGAAGATCTACTGCCAAAAGAAGCCAACATGGAGTTTCAGAATCCAACGGCCAGGCCTTGTCCTGCTCCATCCCGAAAAGAAATCAAGCTTGTAGAAGAGCATATACAAAAAGCGGAGCGTCCTCTCCTTATTGCAGGTGGCGGCGTGAAAATGGCAGGTGCAGAAGAGACACTCGTTCAAGTGGCAGAGAAATGTGAGATCCCAGTGATGGCGGCTTTTCGGAGGCAGGATGTTTTTCCAAATAACCACAGGCTGTATGCCGGACATCTCGGTTTAGGAACGGAGAAAGCTGTCGTGCAGACGGTGAAGGAAGCAGATTTCATCCTGGCAGTAGGTACACGGTTATCCGAGATTACCACCCAGGATTATACGATATTCAATAAAGACCAGACCTTGATCCATATGGATATAAATGATGAAACCCTGGGGAAAGTGTATGCCCCTGATGTGGGGATCGTATCCGATGCGAAAGAAGGACTGGAAGCGCTTTTAACTTTAAATGCTGTGCCAAAATGGAAGCAATGGACGGCGAAGAGGAGAGAACTCTATCAATCTTCGTTGAATCGATCGGTTCATAACACTAGTAACCAGAGGATCATCGCACTTCTTCAAGAACATTTGCCCAATAATGCGATTCTTACGAATGATGCCGGAAACTTTGCTGGATGGCTCCATAAGTACTACCAGTTCAACTCTAAGAAAACGTATATTGGTCCTACATCCGGAGCGATGGGATATGGTTTGCCCGCAGCACTCGGAGCTAAGTTAGCTCATCCGGAGCGTACGGTCGTTTCTCTCTCTGGAGATGGCGGGTTCCTCATGACGATGCAGGAGCTTGAGACGGCTGTAAGATATAACATTCCGGTCATTAGTATTGTATTTAATAATTGTATGTATGGAACGATCCGTATGCACCAGGAAATGCGGTATCCATTTAAAACGATTGGAACGGATCTTGGGAACGTACCTTTTGCGGACATGGCCGTTCAGTTAGGTGCCATGGGTTTCTACGTGAAGAATCCTGAGGAGTTTGAACAAGCCTTGCTGGGAGCCCTGGAATGCCAGGAGCCGGCTCTCATTGAAATAGAAAGTGATGCAGAACAGATATCTGTGTCTTCAACGATTCAACAAATAAGGCAGCGAGCTGCAGATTAAAGTTAGTTCGAGGAGGAGATTACCTGTGAGTCAAAAGTTGAACCAGGAAGAAAAACTGCAGAATTTCATTAATGGGGAATGGGTGGAACCAGGAAGTGGCGCGTATGCGGATGTAACCAATCCGGCTACGCTGGAAACGCTGGTCCAAGTGCCCTTGTCTGGTAAAGAAGAAGTAGCTTCCGCTGTAGAGGCAGCAAAGAAAGCTCAAAAGGACTGGGCGCTTGTGCCTGCTCCTCAGCGTGCGGAAGTACTTTACCGGGTTGGTTTAATTATGAAAGAAAGAAAAGAGTACTTGTCTCGCTGGCTGACGATGGAAAATGGAAAGGTGCTGGAAGAAGCACGCGGGGAAGTGCAGGAAGGGATCGATATGGCTTTCTACATGGCTGGGGAAGGTCGGAGGTTATTCGGCCAGACGACTCCATCCGAACTGAAGGATAAATTCGCTATGAGTGTACGCGCCCCCGTGGGAGTGGTCGGGATAATTACACCTTGGAATTTTCCGATAGCCATAGCTACTTGGAAATCGTTCCCGGCCATCGTCGCAGGGAATGCGGTTGTATGGAAACCCGCCTCCGAAACACCGGTCATGGCTTTTGAATTAGCTAAAATATTTGAAGAAGCGGGCCTTCCTAAAGGAGTCATCAATGTCGTATTCGGTTCAGGTTCTTCCGTCGGGGAAGCTATGCTTGAAGAAAATGACATACGGGTCATCTCGTTTACTGGTTCTAATGAAGTGGGGCGCGGAATTGCTTCTACGTGCGGTCAGAAACTGAAAAAAGTTTCACTTGAAATGGGAGGCAAAAATGCGGTCATTGTGATGGATGATGCTGATCTTTCATTAGCCGTAGAGGGTATTTTGTGGAGCGCATTCGGAACGAGTGGACAGCGCTGTACCGCCTGCAGCCGCGTATTGGTTCATGAAAGCTTAAAGGATCAATTAGAAGAGCGGCTGATGTATGAAATGGCTAAGCTGACCATAGGTAACGGATTAGATGAATCGATTAAGGTAGGTCCTATTATTAATCAAAAAGGACTTGAAAAAATAAAAAGTTATATTCGAGTAGGGAATGAAGAAGGGGCCAAACTGCTTGCAGGTGGCTATGTACTGGAAAACGGAGAACATAAAAAAGGTCATTATTTCGCCCCTACACTATTCACAGATGTGAAAGCCGATATGCGTATCGCCCAGGAAGAAATCTTTGGACCGGTTGTTTCCCTGATTCCAGTAAAGAGTCTCGAAGAAGCTGTTGAGATCAATAACGGAGTGGAGTTTGGCCTTTCGAGTTCTATCTTTACGAAAGATATCAATAAGGTTTTTGCAGCCCAGCGCGATCTGGACACAGGAATTGTATATGTAAATGCAGGAACAACAGGCGCGGAGATCCATCTTCCTTTCGGCGGGACAAAAGGAACGGGCAATGGTCACCGGGATTCCGGTCTCGCTGCTTTAGATGTGTTTACGGAATGGAAATCCGTGTATGTGGATTTCAGCGGTAAATTACAGCGTGCTCAAATCGACGTGGAGTAGATTGTATGGTAATGAGGGAAGAGGAGGACGGATGATGAAAGTAGCAGTACTTGGATCTGGTCTAATGGGGAAAGAAGCAGCAAGGGATTTAGTCCATAGTCCAGGAGTCGAGCACGTGGGACTCGCTGATATAGATTTATCTAGAGCGGAGAAGGTCTGTCAGAGCATAAACTCTCCTAAAATCCACGCTTATAAAGTGGATGCAGGAAACGCTGCTGAACTGGCTGCTTTTATGAAATCTTATGATGTCGTCATTAATGCTTTATTCTATTCGTTCAATGAAATGGTTGCCAGAACCGCCATAGGGGTAGGTGTAAGTTCGGTAGATCTTGGAGGGCATATCGGTCATATCACGGACAAAGTATTAGAATTAGATGAGAAAGCCCAGGCTGCAGGAGTCACTATTATTCCTGATCTTGGTGTAGCTCCTGGAATGATTAATATTCTATCAGGCTATGGAGTTAGTAAACTGGACAAACTGGATTCCCTGCGTTTGTTTGTCGGAGGTATCCCTGTCCAGCCAGAACCTCCTTTAGAATACAATCACGTTTTTTCGATGGAAGGTCTGCTTGATCATTATACAGATCCTTCTACTATTATTCGAAACGGTAAGCTTGAGGAAGTCTCCTCTCTTTCAGAAATAGAACCTATCTATTTTGAACGTTATGGTCCGCTTGAAGCGTTCCATACGTCCGGAGGAACATCGACATTGATTAAGTCCTATCCAAAGGTTCGTACGCTGGAATACAAAACCATCCGGTACCCGGGCCATGCCGAAAAGATGAAGCTGCTGGTCGACTTGAATTTAACGCATAATAACAGCGAAGTTGAGGTCGGCGGTGTGAAGATTAAAACCAGAGAAGTGCTGTTAAAGACGATCGACCCAATTGTTAGCTTAAAGAATAAGGAGGATGCGGTCCTTTTGCGAGTAAACGTGGGCGGAGAAAAGGATGGGAAACAGGCCACCTATCAATATGAAATGGTCACCTATAAGGATCGGGTTACTAATGTGACGGCGATGGCCCGAGCGACGGCGAATACGATATCAGTAGTCGCTCAGATGATTGGCAGTCAGGCCATCACTAAAAAAGGTGTCTGCCCTCCTGAGCAAATAGTTCCGGGCGATCTTTATATTAAAGAAATGGGCAAAAGAGGGGTCATCATTACTGAAAAACCAATCACTTAGAATGATAGAAGCTGCAAAACGCAGCTTCTATTTTTTATGGAAATCTTACCAAATCTCCACCGTGACAATACTTACAGAAAAGCTCCCTATAGCTGAAGACTCGATTTCGAGATATCTAGTGTTTTCCGTCACCAAAATGAGAGGAAGCGGGGTTGGGGAAATGGAGTCGCTTTCCGTGGGCGAACGGCGAGCTTCCTCAGGCTGACGCCTTGCGGGATCTCTCCTGCTCTCTGTTCCCACAGGAGTCTCCCCCATTTCCCCAACCCCTTTTCGTAATAAAGAAAGACGGAAGAAATGTCTAGCGTTCGACCATTTCCTGTTTATGGAACGCCTATATAGAGATGGATTTTATAACCCTTTTCTTAGGTGCTGCCTCGTAGACCAGTCGTTAACTTAAGCTAGCTTTAATCATCATGTTAATATGGGCAAAAACCCATTCGTAACGCTATCCCGGTCCTTATTTCCTAACAAGAATACATGATTATTAATCCTCCAATATCCATCGTATAATCGAACATTTTCTGAATTCATCTATGATGGCACAAAGTCTGTAACTTCTTTTACCAGCCACGGCTTTTGTAAGTGGTTTCGAGTCACTGATTCGGCAAGGTCCGGAGGGGAACGGGGAGACTCCTACAGGATGCACATGACAGATGAGATCCCGCAGGGCGTTAGCCCGAGGAAGCTCAGCGCATGCCTGTGGAAAGCGACTCGTTCCCCGCAGGACCTAACCCACTTAACAAAATATCTCGAAACTGAGTCTTCAAGAAACCGGCCCTTTAGTGGAATAAAAGTGATGAGGACTATTCAAAAGCGTTTGGTGTGGTCATTATAGAAAACTAGATGATTATGTATATTTATTCCTTAATATGGATGGTGGTATCAGAAAATGAAACAGAGGAGTAACTTTCTTCTTAAAAACCATTGAATCAATATGCAATAAAATGTATGATTAACAAATTGAAAAGGATATATAACCTTAAAATTCGAAAAAATATGCATTCATATTCAGAAGTGGAGGAAGGAAGATGGAGTTAGAAAAGCAAGAACTACAGATGGAAAAGAAATACACAGCTAAACAATTATTTAAATTCTTAATCCCGTCCATCATAGGGGTGTTATTGTTCCTCGTGCCCATCTCAGTAGATGGTACGGTCACGATTGGGCTCGGGGTAATGGCCGATGGGCTGCAGGCTGCTATTTCTGATTACATTCCATTATTTATGACAAGTGTACTTTGGATTTCAGCGGTCGGCGCTATTGCAATCAAAGGAATCAGCCAGCCCGCTATTCGCAATCATACATTTATCGCAAATTTATTTGATGTGGGCTTATTCTGGATAGTTCTGCGTTTACTGGGAGCTGTCTTTGCTACCATGACACTCACTGGTGCAGGTCCTGAAATAGTGTCTTCTGAATTAACGGGTCAGGTTGTGTTGTTTGATCTAATTCCGGTACTAATGGTCTGGTTTTTATTTGCCAGCTTGTTCATGCCGTTGTTGTTGGAATTTGGTTTAATGGACTTCATTGGGACGATGGTCCGTAAAGTTATGCATCCATTATTCAAACTGCCGGGCCGTTCCTCCGTCGATGCTTTAGCTTCATGGATGGGCAGTGGAACGGTTGGAGTGTTGCTGACTACTCAGCAGTATGAAGGGGGCTATTACTCCAAACGAGAAGCGGCCGTGGTTGCGACTAACTTTTCCATCGCATCGATCGCCTTCAGTTTAGTTATTGCAAGATTTATAGGAATTGACCATATGTTCGTCCAGTTTTATTTTACTGTAGCCGTATGCGGTATTGTAGCGGCGGTGATCTGTCCGCGTCTTCCACCGCTTTCCCGGAAGAAAAGTACGTACTATGGACCTGCAGGAAAACAAATTGATGAGGCTGTCCCTTCAGGATATTCAAGCTTCCAATGGGCGGTGGAACAGGCTGTAAGCAAGGCCGACCAGGTAAAAAGCGCTCGTAATGTTATCAATAGAGGGATTTTCAATGTCGCCGATATTTGGCTCGGCCTTATTCCTCTGGTTATGGCACTCGGAACGATCGCACTTATAATCGCTGAGTTTACGCCGATTTTCACGTTTTTATCTTATCCTTTTATTCCGTTTTTGAACGTACTGCAAATACCGGAGGCTCAGGCAGCTGCACCGGCAATGATTGTCGGCTTTGCGGACATGTTCCTGCCAGCTGTTATAGGATCGGGAATCGAATCAGAGTTGACCCGTTTTATCATCGGAGTCATGTCTCTGACTCAATTAGTTTATATGTCTGAGATTGGTATTCTATTAATTAAATCGAAAATTCCTTTGAACATTGGAGAATTATTCACTATCTTTTTGCAGAGAACCGTTATTACGCTGCCTATTGCAGCTTTGATGGCTCATCTATTATTCTTTTAAACCGCGTGCTATTATAGAGAGAGTTTTTTATGGAGGTAGTTTGTAATGGGGAACGATTGGAATCATCTTGTGGAAAATATGTCAAACCGGCTGGCGCCAAGCATGGCTAAGGACCACCCTAATTTGCCGGTACTTAAAGAAGAAGGGTGCTATTATTACGGTGTAGATGGCAGAACGTATCTGGATTTTACTTCGGGTATTGCCACTACCAACGTCGGCCACCGCCATCCCAAAGTGGTGGAGGCTATTAAGGAAGGAGCAGATCAGCTTGGGCACGGGCCATCTGGAGTGATTATTTATGAATCAATTCTGAAACTTGCGGATCGTCTGGCTGAAATTATGCCCGGAGATCTCGACTGCTTCTTTTTTGGAAATAGCGGAGCGGAAGCCATTGAAGGTGCTATCAAACTAGCAAAGCATGTGACGGAACGGCCTTACATTGTATCATTTATCGGCGGTTTTCACGGGCGTTCAATGGGCGCTCTAAGTGTAACCAGCTCGAAAAGTAAATACCGTAAGTTTCTGAATCCGACCGGATCTTATCAGATTCCTTACGCCCAGGTGGAAGATGCTCCTGAAGGCACGGATCCAGAACAATATGTAGTGCAGCAATTAGAAAAAGATTTCGAGCGTCTCTTTGCCCATCAAGTGACATCAGATGAGGTAGCGGCTATTTTAGTTGAACCCGTACTTGGAGAAGGGGGCTATATCGTCCCGCCAAAAGCTTGGCTTCAAAAGGTCCGCGAACTATGTGACGATTACGGTTTATTACTCATCTTTGATGAGGTTCAGACAGGATTTGGACGGACAGGTGAATGGTTTGCCTCCCAGACTTTTGATGTGACACCGGATATCATGGCGATTGCGAAAGGCATTGCTAATGGAATGCCACTCAGTGCCACGGTGGCTCCAAATGCACTGATGAAGCAGTGGCCGCTGGGAAGCCATGCCACTACTTTCGGTGGAAATCCAATTGCCTGTTCTGCAGCCAATGCGGTTCTGGATGTGATTCAGGAAGAGAAGCTGCTTGAAAATACAAAGGAAGCTGGAGCTTACGCTGCTCGGAAGCTGCAGGAGATAAAAAGCCGGCACCAATCAATCGGACGCATACGGTCTGTCGGTCTTATGATCGGTATTGAAATAGTGGACCCTGTTACTGGAAAGCCCAATAGCGAAGGCTTATTTAACGTTCTGGACAAGGCTCTTGAAAATGGAGTTCTCTTTTACTTTGGCGGCAATCAGACGGACATCATTCGTATGATACCTCCGTTAACGATAAGTAAAGAACAGATTGACGCGGGACTGAAGATGTTTGATGAAGCTTTAACGGCTTATGAAGAAGAAATAAAAGTGTATTAGGAAAAGACGAGAGATCACTGTTGATCTCTCGTCTTTATTAGTGTAAAAGTTTTATCAATAATCCAAAGCTGCGTTTTATCTATTTTTAAAGAGCTGTTTCAGTTTTAACAACGGGTTCTGTTTTTTCCTTTGATAGGAACCAGCCACCGGCACCGATAGCCAGGAGAACAGACCAGAAGATAAGTTTCCAGGTCAGGCTTTTAGCGAAACCATCTGCTAATAGACCAAGCTCAGGATGGGCTAGTGTGTAGACGGCAAGTTTAACGCCTACCCAGCCTACGATAAGATAAGCAGCTGTTTCAAGACCAGGACGCTTATCGAGCAGAGTTACAAAGTACCCGGCAGCAAAACGCATAATAATCAGCCCGATAATTCCACCCGCAAGGATAACCGCGAAGTGTCCTCCGTCCAAACCGCCGATCTGAGGAAGAGAGCTTGCTGGGAGCATGACGGCTAAAGCGACTGCAGCCAGGATAGAATCTACAGCGAACGCAATATCAGCAAGTTCGACTTTCACAACGGTCATCCAGAAACCAGAGCCTTTGCTTTCTGAGGATGATTTCTTCACCTTTGGTTTTAACACATGTTTTTTCCACAAATGGTAAGCAGCTATCCCGATTAAATACAAAGCACCAATCGCTTGAACCTGCCAAATTTGGACCAGATAGGAGATGATAAACAGAGAAGCAATTCGGAAAGCGAAAGCGCCACCTAAACCATAAAATAATGCTTTTTTCCGTTTATCTTCCGGTAAATGTTTAACCATAGTTGCGATAACAAGTGCATTATCTGCGGCCAAAATACCTTCTAATCCAATAAGAATAAGTAAGACCCAGCCGTATTCCAATAATAATGAAAACTCCATTCCATTATCCCCTTTTTACTTATTTATTTTTAATTTAGACTCTATTAAACTTCGGTGATGGCTTTAAGGTAAAGCTCCCGTTACTTGAAGACTTGATTACGAGATAAATTGGGTCCGTTACTTCATATAGAGGAGGCATGGCTGCAGAAACAACTCGCTTTCCTGCGTCATGCAGGGCAGGAAAGCGGAATCGTCCCCCGAAGGACCTTCCTCATAACCAATATCTCGAAACTGAGCCTTCCACAATCCGGCCCTATTGCGCAATAAGTCTTTTACGAAGAATCTAATCTATTACAAAGCCTTAATTTATAACAACAAGTTCATCGTGATCGAAACGTTTAACATCATCGACGAATACAATCTTCGTCTGCAAACGATAGGAAGATGCATGCGACGTAGGAGGGAGATCTTCAGGAATCTGATAGTGAAAAGGTACTTCCCGTTTTCCTTTCCGTTCGATTGTTTGAGACATTAATACGGTAGCGGCAGGAGCAATGACTTCTATTTTACGATCCTTCGCTTCTCTTACAAAATCGCATTCCAGCCGTTTGATTTTTTGCGGAAGCCATCCTCCGTAAATGTGGAAAGACCCTTTCACTATAGCGCCGGGAACAATCTGATGAGACTGCAGCACTAAATCTACTTTCGGGGAACCGATTTTAAATAAGTTTAATAATGATTGAATCACAACCTGGATCCTCCTTAGTTTTTTTGGGGTTTAATGAATAATCAACTTTCATTGAGTGGTACTCCTTCTTTATGCATTAAAAAAACCTTTACCATCACTCTGGTAAAGGTTTGGGATATCCAAATAAATATACCTTTACCAAATTGGCAAAGGTCTCGCAAACAACATAATGTTGCCAGTTAAGCCGGTGATGAATCATCACGTATTGTCGACATAACTGTAAGCTACTCCCCTTTGGAGTATAATAAGCTCATTAAGAGCACAGTTTTTTACTCGCTAACTGTAACTATATATTATTATATTTTTCCAACTCTGTCAATTTATTTTTTTGAAAATTCTTTCATCGGACACGCCTGAATTTATTTGAGGAACGGTTGGCAAGGGAAGGATTGGCAGTTGCGCCACTCCTGTAAATCAGTATAGACTAGTGGAGCCATGGGGGATAAAGAGATGCCAACTGAAAAAGCACGCTTATATCATCAAATTCAGAAGCCAGTCTACGTGTTGTTAAAGCAAATCGATGCAGGCAAGATTACCAACAATCCTCCAGGTGACAGGATGTAAGATAATTAGTTAGGAGAATGAAATATGCCCGATTTAACAAATCAAATAACTTTAATCACGGGTGCTAATCGAGGCCAGGGGAAAGCGATGGCCGAACATTTAGCTGAGCTGGGAAGCCGTGTAGTGGTTGCCGCTCGTGATTATTCTCAAGCAATGGAAACAGCTGAAGAAATCGGAAATGAGAGGGCTTTTCCAGTAAAGTTGGATGTTACGAGTGAAGAAGAGTGGAAAGAAGCAGTAAGTCTGATCATTACGAGGTTCGGCCGAATTGATACGCTTATTAATAATGCAGGAATCCTTACCCGTAAACCTTTCAGTGAACTTACAATAGAAGAATATCAAAAATTAATTCATGTAAATCAGCTTGGGGTGTTCATCGGCATGCAAACCGTGACCCCTTACATGGAATCACGGAAAAAGGGCGCGATCATTAATAACCTGTCCATTTCGTCTTTTGCTCCTATCAGCGGTTCCTCAGCTTATGCCGCAACCAAGGCGGCAGTGGTGGCGATGTCTAAATCTGCGGCAATTGAATTAGGACCAAGAGGCATTCGAGTCAATATGATTCATCCCGGGGGTATTGAAACGCAGATGGCTACTCAGGGTAAAGGAGTTCCGGAATCCTATCAAAATATCCCGTTGGGACGCATTGGACAGCCTATAGAAATAGCAAGAGTGGCAGCTTTTCTTGCTTCAGATGAAAGCTCATACTGTACAGGAACGGAGATTGTAGTAGATGGAGGCATGACACTTGGTACCTCTTGATATAGGGGCAAATCGTGATGAATTTTTTAATAATCACGTTTGCCAGGTCCAGGCAGGTTTGTTTAGATAACATCACGAATTGTTTAAGTTTTTGTAACAAAAAGACGTGTTTTGTAGATCTGTGGTATGATAACTTAGGTTTATTGAAATTATATAATAATAAGGATGATCATTATGCAGAAAGATAGAATTGAATCTATCTATTTTTTAAGGCTGTTTGCCATGCTGATGGTTGTACTAGTTCATACTACAGGTATCTTCCAATCCGTCTTTACTGAAGGTAGTATGGAGTTTGGAGTCTATCACTTTATCAATCGAATTATACGATTAGAAGCTGGTATCTTCATCATGATTACAGCCATGGTGTTTTTCTATAAATATATGGATAAAAAAATGACAGTACCGGAACTGAAAGACTATTATAAGAAGCGGGCGCTTTATATTGTGGTTCCCTACCTTTTATGGGCTTTATTCTATGAAGCTTTCTCTCTTTACATTGGCGCGGTTCCTCTCAATTTTGCAGAGATGACCTGGAGAATAATTCAAGGAGAATCCTTTTACCAGCTTCATTTTATATTCTTAATAGTGCAATTTTATCTGGTGTTTCCTATTATTCTGTTTATTGCCCAGAAGGTTCCAGTGTTTAAAAAATACATGTGGGTATTTGGAATTGCTATAGAAATCGGATACTATTTCTTTGACCAGACATTCCAATTGATTCCGTTTTCCATCTTCCTAAGCTCTCTGGGACCTTATTTGCTTGGAGCGTGGATCGGAGCATATTATAAAGAACAGCGTTCGCTCATCTATAGAAAAACGAACGTCGCTTGGGCCGTTTTTGCACTGGCAGCCGGTGTGACGACCGTGTTCTTACACTATCATTTATACACGGTTTCTACGTTCGCCCTCCCAGGGTATGTTTATTTAATTATGAACCTTTCCTATATTCTAAGTGGAAGCTATCTATTGTTCCGATTGACCGAAGTTATCTGTGACAAGTGGCCGGGCATTATTCCGTATGTGCAGCGAGTGGCTGTGTATTCTTTTGGATTTTATCTGCTTCACCCTTTTATCCTGAAAGTCGTGGCTCAATTCATTCCTGCGCCTGAAGGTTATTGGTTCCATTTGTTCATTCTTCTTAGATACGTAAGTACGATTATCCTTTGTTACTTGGTCATCTGGTTCACGCATAAGTACTTCGTGCGGCCTGGTTTACTATTTGGAAAACTTCCTAGAAGAGCACCTTCAATTTTGGAAGCTCCAAAAGTTTCTACAGATAATAGAAGTACTGGAACGTAAAATTATAGTTTCTTCAAAGATGCACGCTCTTTCCTGGGCGTGCATCTTTTTTATAATGGAAGTGGACTATCATCCCCTTTTATTATACTGGAAATTATATTATTCCTGTTCGCTTATCATAAACAAGGTTTATATTATATCGGAATAAGGAACAGAACCCATATAGTGTAAATTATGAAGGGGGAAATTAGAATGAAGGAAAGAATCGAATATTTAACAGAGTGGTTACAAGGTAAAGTAAAAGAAGCAGGAGCGGATGGAGTTCTCGTAGGTATAAGTGGGGGAATCGATTCAGCTGTAGTTTCTTATTTAATTAAACGAGCGTTCCCAGAAAATTCGTTAGGGGTACTGCTCCCTATTAACAAAGAAGTAGAAGATCAGACGGATGCTCTGAATGTAGTAGAGGGCTCTGGTCTTGATTACGTTGGAATTAATCTGACGTCTTCTTATGAAACGACATATGCCGCTATTCAGGAAGAACTCGAAAAAAAGGGTGACTGGAATAGTGATAAATCTCAATTAGGTGGAGCCAACCTTCAGGCTCGTCTGCGTATGAGCACGCTTTATGCTGTAGCGAACAACTATAATTATCTTGTCGTAGGTACAGATAATGCGCCAGAAGATTATACAGGCTACTTTACGAAGTACGGAGACGGAGGAGTGGACCTGGTTCCTCTTATCAATATGAGAAAAGAAGAAGTAAGGGAAATGGCAAAAGCCCTGGACGTGACCGATGCCATTATCCATAAGAAACCGAGTGCAGAGCTATGGGAAGGACAGTCTGATGAAGAAGAGCTTGGCCTTTCCTATGACACGATAGATGCTTACTTACGCGGAGAACAAATTGACCCAGAGGATGAAAAGCTCTTGAAGGATCTGCATGAAAAAACAGAGCACAAGCGCCAGATTCCAGCAGGTCCGGAAAAATATAGCGGAAAGTGAGTGTTGTTATATGAAAAACGATACAGCGCTCATTATCATTGATATGATCAATAAAATGGATTTTAGTGGAGGCGAAGACCTTCTTGAGAATACAAGGCCTATGGTTGAAACCCTCCAATCTTTTAAAAAGGAAATGCAAAAAGAAGGCTTACCTGTCATTTATGTTAACGATAACTTTGGTCTTTGGCAGGATAATGTATCTGACTTGATTGATGAATGCAGGAGTGGACAGGGAGAAACTGTTATTAATCAAATTCTTCCTGATGAAGACGACTACTTCATCATTAAGCCGAAGCATTCAGGTTTTTTTGGAACTCAGCTTGATATCCTGCTCAATCAATTAGGTGTGAAAAACCTTATTTTAACTGGAATTGCAGGAGATATTTGCGTTTTATTTACGGCTAATGATGCATACATGCGGGAATACAACTTGTGGGTTCCGGAAGATTGCACGGCCTCAGAAAAATCAGAAGGCAATGAAAATGCCCTCAAAATTATTGAGCGCTCCTTATTTACGAGTACAGCACCAACCACTGAAGAAAGTTATCAGTCCATTTTTGAGGATTGACATTTCCAACTTCAGGACATATATTAAAAAGAGGAACAGACTTCTGTTCCGCCAACAATATCCTTTCAATAAGAGGAGAATGGTTTATGAGTGTGGTTGTTCTTAACTAATCCGTAATTGGATAAAGTCCTGATTAAAGGAATGGGAAAAGGCGTGGAATTAACACGTCTGGTTTGTGAACCCATTTTTCAGGAACAGTTAAGAACAAGCATAAGCGTAGCACGTTGAGGATAGAAACGAAGCTATGACTGGCTTATTCAGTCATAGCTTTTTTTATATTCTCTGTTGGCGGAATAGAAGCCTTCACTTATAAGTGAGGTCTGTTCTAATCAAGCCACGGCGAGCGTATCTGCTTGCCGTGGCTTTTTTTATTTATGGGCAGAGAAGGAGTGCCGGCATAAACTTGAGCGTCTTTGGACGCCTACTGCCATCCAGGCAGCTGCCCGATCGTCCTATATAAATTTAACCCTTAAGAGGAGGAGTCACCAATGAACGAACGCACGTACAACACTTTAGAATTTTTTGAGATATTGAAAACCGTGAGCCGTCTGGCTTTTACAAAGGCCGGCAAAGAAACAATTGAATCCTTGAGGCCAGTACGTAATATAAAAGCAATGAACCGCTGGCATGAAGAGGTAAAAGAGGCCGTAGCTATTTTAAACACAAGTGGAAATATACCCATCCACACTCTGGAAGATGTAACGGATATGCTTGAACAAGGGAAAAAGGGCATGTTCATTCGGGCAAACCAATTTTCAGTTTTGCTTTCATTTCTGGATCACTGTACAAAGTTGAAGCGTTTTATGAAGGACAAAGAGATTATTGCCCCCACAATCAGTCTGTATGCATCCTCTATTTCTGATTTAACCAGGTTGGAAGAGGATATCCATCAGGTAATTCGTCACGGACAGGTAGATGATTATGCTTCTAAGAATTTAGCTAAAATCCGAAAGCAGATTCAAACGAAGCAAGGCCGATTGAAGGAGAGGACAGAGGCTCAGGCAAAGAAATATAAAACGATTATGCAGGAACCAAGACCTGTAGAGAAAGATGGACGATGGACTCTACCGATAAAAAGGGAGAATCGGAACAAGATCAAAGGAGGCATTGTCGATCAGTCTGCTTCAGGAGCAACCCTTTTTGTTGAGCCAGAAGAGCTTGCCAATCTACAGGAAGAACTGCAGTTACTTCGTATGAATGAAGAACATGAGGTCGAACAGATCCTTTATACTTTGACCTCAGAAGTGCTGGACAACGAGTCTGAATTGAATCTTGCTATGGAAACTATGCATGAGTATGATGTTATTTTTGCTAAAGGGAAATACAGCCGCATGATCAATGGGACGGCACCGGAGTTCTCCGAAGACTTTACGCTTCGTATCAGCAGGGCGAGACACCCCATGCTTGGCGAGAAGGCTGTGCCTCTAAGTATTCAAATGGATTCTGAAGATCAGGCTTTACTCATTACGGGGCCTAATACAGGAGGCAAAACGGTAACGCTGAAGACGGTCGGGCTGCTCTGTCTTATGGCTCAATCCGGTCTTCCGATTCCGGCAGAAAAGGGGAGTGTCCTACCTGTTTTTCAGCAGGTATTTGTGGATATTGGAGATGGGCAGAGTATAGAGGAGAACTTAAGTACCTTTAGTTCAAGACTCGTTAACTTAATCGATATTTTAAGAGAAGCGAATGATCATTCTCTGCTTTTACTGGATGAAGTTGGCTCAGGGACGGATCCCGGGGAAGGCATGGGGCTTGCGACAGCCATACTCGATAAACTTTCGGAAAAGGGAGCAACGATCCTTGCGACCACCCATTATAGTGAAATGAAGGAGTACGCCCGGCACAAGCCAGGCTTTATGAATGGGGCTATGGAATTTGATCTTGAAACGCTTCAACCCACCTACCGGCTTCACCTTGGAACTTCGGGCAGAAGTCAGGCTTTTGATATTGCTCATAAATTAGGTCTTCACCCTGAAATTTTAAACCAGGCGTACTCGATCACGTATAAGCAGGAGGGAGATTTTCAGGTCAGTGATCAGAAATTAAAGGAAGCCGAGTATAAACGGCAGGCTGCCGTAAACCGTTATAGAAGGGGGAAAACTCCCCGGGAGCCTGCGACCGAAAAACCGCACTTTCAAATGGGCGATAATGTCATTATTCAAGCTACAGGAGAAACTGCCATTGTATATAAAGGTCCAGATCAAACGGGCAACTATGTGGTTCAGGTAAAAGGTGAAAAGTTCACCTACAATCACAAACGACTTAAGCTCCACATTCGTGCTGAAGATTTATATCCAGAGGATTACGACTTCGATATTATTTTCAAGTCTAAAGAATATCGAAAAATTAGGAAGCAGCTGGATAGGAAACATGTGGAGGGGCTGATCCTGGAGGAAGAAGATTGAGGCCTGCATATTTCTAGGAGATAATCGAGTTCACGTGCTATGATGAAGGTAAATAAAGCAATAAAGGTGGGCATCATGATGAAGCGGAAAAAATGGTTGATTATAGCCGGCGTGCTCGTGATCATTGGGATTTTTGCGATTCCAGAAGCTTATGCCTATTTGACAAAAAGAAATTATGAAAGTGAAGCTATTACGAAGGACCAGGTTCCAGAAGGCTATCTGGTTGCTACTTTTGCCGGAGGCTGTTTCTGGTGCATGGAACCGCCTTTTGAAAAATTGAAAGGAATTCAGGAAGTTGTCTCAGGGTACACGGGAGGCGATACGAAGAACCCTTCGTACAAAGAGGTTTCATCTGGTGGAACCGGACATGTGGAAGCCGTACAGGTTTACTATAATCCGGAAGTTATTTCATACGAACAGCTTTTACAAGTATTTTGGCGTCAGATTAATCCGACCGATGATGAAGGTCAATTCGTTGATCGCGGATTTCAATATACGACAGGGATCTTTTATCATAATGAAGAACAGAAACAGGCTGCCATGGAATCCAAACAGAGGCTTGCGGAATCCGGTCGTTTCGAAAGTGAAATTGTGACCCCTATTCAGCAGGCAGAGGAATTTTACCGGGCTGAAGAGTATCACCAGGATTATTATAAGAAAAATAAGGTGCGGTATGATTTTTACCGCGGTAACTCTGGCCGTGATGATTACCTGGAGGATACATGGGGTAGCGATAGGGAACTGGATTTACCGAAGAAATGATAAGAACTCCTCTTGCAGGTCAAGGGGAGTTCTAAAATACAAACCAATATCCTTTATCCAGGCGCTTCTTCCAAATTTCGACAAGTTTATTCATTAAAATAGAAGGGAACGAGAATATATATACGTACTTATCACCATTTTTTCAAAATTACAGAGGGGATGAATTAGGTGAACAACTACAAATTGGATCGCTTTGAAGGGGCTTATGCCATTCTGATTCAAGAGGATGCTCATAATAATGAAATATCTGTTTTAAAGGAGCGTTTAATAGCGTTCGCCAAACCCGGAGATTTTATTAAGATCGATTTTGACAATATTGGGAACTTAAAGCACGTAGAAATTATATCTAAAGTAGATAAAATGGAAAAGGCATAAGCCGTTATGGAAACCAGGGAAATTCCCCTGGTTTATTTTTTCTGAAAATTAAGTCGAATGTTCTTGATTTTCTCCTCAATACCTTCATAATAAAAGTAAGATACACACCGAGGGGGAAATGAAGGTGCTCTTGCGAAACGCTATGGATCTATTAGATGAAGGTGTATTGATTCTAAACAAGGATTTCAAAGTGACGTACGTTAATCCTGCCTATGTTCGAATGTTTGAATTAGAAGAAGAACGGGTTATCGGAGAGCATATTCATGATATTTATCCCAACATACCTCAATCCAAACGGGTAGTAACCCATACGTTTGAAAAAGAAAGAGATATCACAGTAGAGTCTATGGAATTTCATTGGCGCGGTAGAGAGATGATCCTTCAATTTCAAACGAAGCGGTTTATTCATGAAGGTGAATGGTACGTGTTAAGCAGGATTGTGGATGTTACAGAGCAATTCCAGACAGAAAAGCATCTGATACATATGATTGAAGAGATGACAGCAAATGTGGTCTCGATCGCCAAGGGATACGCGCTGTTACCCTTGCAGCCGATTTTAAGAGAAGAGCAGCGCTTTATTCTCCTGGAAAGAGTGCCTGTTCAATGTCAGGAACAAAATGTAACCCGCCTGGTCATCCAGTTTTCCGGCATATCAGAAATCGACCAGGATTGGGCGGTGCTGCTTAGAAATTTAATGCACAGTTTAAAATTACTTGGCATTGAAGTGGTGCTTGCAGGTATGCGTCCTAAAGTGGTGAGGCAGTTCACTGAAAATAACATTATGTTAAATGATGTTCGAACCTTTATGAACATACGCCAGGCGACTAAATACTTTTTAGAAACCGGCTTAAAAGCAAACTTTTAATGTGGATACTGCATTAAAAGCTTTTGTTGATCTTAAAAACCGGCCTATTAAACAATAGGGCCGATTAGTTGAAGACTCAGTTTCGAGATATTTGATGAGAGGGTAGGTCCTGCGGGGGACGATTTCGCTTTCCGCGGGCATGTGCTGAGCCTCCTCGAGCTGACGCTCTGCGGGGTCTCACCGATCATGTTCATCCCGCAGGAGTCTCCATCGCCCTCCTCCGAACCTGGCCGAACAAGAGGCTCGAAACCACTTTATACATTACCTCCGTGTTGAAGCATTAGACCATTAGGATTCTACCTATTTTCAGGATGTAAAAAGCCACAAAGTCTGGCATAAAAGCGTTTAATCCAGATTAAGCAGGAGCATCATTCTCTTATAGAAGGGTCCGTTCGCAGTATTAAAGTGGGGTTGGTGGGGAAATGGCGAGACTCCCGTGGGAGAAGGATCTAGGTGAGACCCCACAAGGAGTGAAACGACTGAGGAGGCTCATGGAAAAAAGGAGGATCGACTAAATTCGCCACGTCCTGTGGCAACGTCGATCGATCCTACGTCATGTAGGGCCACAGGAAAGCGAGTTATTTCCCCACCAACCCTTATCCATCTAACGTAATGGACCCATTTACCTCGAAACTGAGTCTTTCGCTAACGGGAGCTTTACTGCAATAGTACCAGTGGAATTTTACAAAGTTCTATAAAATAAAAAAACCCGCCTCATTCCATTTAATAGATAGATGGTAAGAGGCGGGGTTTTTTGGGAATTATACGAGAATATGCTTGTTCAATTCATGCTCTTTAATGTGAGCCTGTGGGAGCATAATTGAACCGAAATCAAATTCTTCCAAAGCTTTCTCCTGTTTAATCCGCTTCGGTGCATCAGGATTTTGTAGTGCGCTGGTACCTAAACTTACAAAATCAGCATGTCCGTTGTTTAACATATAAACAGCTTTTTCCGGATCAGCTAATTTACCGTTTGCGATGACGGGAATGCCACTATGTTTCTTAGCTGCTTCAGCCATGGACATAGAGCCCTGACCGAATCCAGGTTTCTCAGCATCATCATCCGTCACATGGATATAATCGAGAGATTCACTTCCAAGAGTGGTGAAGATGGTATCGGCGTCCGATTCTCCAAGCGCCCATCGATGATCGGCATCGGATGCCTTCCCTTGGGAGATGCGAATTCCAACGATAAAGTCTTTACCGACTTTTTTACGAACCTCTTTAATAACCTCAAGTGCAAAACGAAGGCGGTTCTTGGTATCGCCACCGAATTCATCTTCTCTACGGTTGAAATAATCAGTTAAGAACTCATCAATTAAATAGCCGTTCGCTCCGTGGATTTCTACACCATCGAAGCCAGCTTCTTTAGCAAGTTCAGCAGAACGGCCAAAAGATTCCACAGCTGTTTGTATATCATCGTGACTCATTCGCTTCGGTTCAGGAAAAGGTCCCTCTCCTCCATAGAAAGAAAGCTTATCATTTTTCGGGGCTACCTGGGAGGGACCGATATTGTGCTCAGCATATGGATTTTCCTGTGATTGCGCGCCTGCATGCATAATTTGCGCAATGAAAAGTGCTCCATGTTCCTGAACGCTTTTCACAATTGGCTTCCAAGCATCGCGGTGAGCTTCATTTGCAAGGCCGGGCTGATTAGGGTATCCCTGTGAAAATCGTTCATCAGGATAGACTCCTTCCGTAATGACGGTCCCGAACCCGCCTTTAGCATAGCGTTCATAATATTTTTTCATCGTTTCATTTGGCATTCCATTATTCTCAGCACTTACACGGGTCATCGGTGCTACAACATAACGGTTGGCAAACGTACGGTCATTTATCGTTTTACTTTCAAACAATGGTTGGTGTTGTTCCTTCATACTATTCAACTCCTTCATGGATTTCATAACCTCTATACGCATTTTTTAAACAGCTGGGTCTGCTGATTATCTTCCCTGATATGCTATAATACAAACAAATGTTCTTTGGAAGGTGAGTACTTTTTATGGAAGAACTTCTTGCAGAATTAAATGAATCCCAACAGGAAGCTGTCGTTTCCACTGAAGGATTTATCCGGGTTATTGCCGGAGCAGGATCAGGAAAAACGCGTGCCCTGACCCATCGTTACGCATTTATTGTAAATGAACTAGGCGTAGATCCTTCTAATATACTCTCAGTCACATTCACAAATAAGGCTGCTCATGAAATGAGGCGGCGTGTGAAGAAACTGATCGGAGGGGAGCAGGATACAGGTTTTATTACCACCTATCACGGATTTTGCGTTCGTGTACTTCGAGAGGATATCCACCGGTTATTTTATCCTAAGAATTTTATTATTTTAGATGTGGAAGACCAGAAGATTCTGCTGAGAGAAATTTTTGAGGATCTGGATTTAAAAATGAACGATAAAACTTTTAAGAGGCTGCTTGATAAGATCGGAACTCTCAAGGCAAACACGCATTACGTACAGCAAATGATTTTACGAGGGGAAATGCCTGCTGTAGAAGACGCTGGAGATGTGGACGGTCAAATTATCCAGCGCTATTTGAAGAAACAAAAGCGTGTGTACGGTCTGGATTTCGATGACCTTCTTAATTTTGTGTTTGTCCTTTTTGACCAGTATCAGGAAGTACTGGAGAAATGGCAGGATCGGCTTTTCTATATTCAAGTGGACGAGTTTCAGGATAGCAGCCTGAAGCAGTTTGAGTTAGTAAAAAAGCTTTCGGCGAATCATGGAAACCTCTTTGCAGTGGGGGATCCAGATCAGACCATCTATGAGTGGAGGGGGGCTAATCCTAAGTACATGGTAGATTTTGAAACGTATTTTCCTGACACCCAGACGATCTTTTTAAAGCAGAATTACCGTTCTACCCCGGAGATTCTTTCCCTTGGAAATGCCCTCATCCAGAATAACTATTTCCGTGTGGATAAGGATATGGAAACCAGCAATCCATCTGGTGTGAAAGTCGTTCATTATCACGGGAAGAATGAAGTGGATGAGGCGAAGTGGGTGGTGAACCGGATCAAGGAGATTGTGGAAGCGAGGAAGGCGAACTATAGCGATATTGCGATATTGTACCGGGCAAACTATCTCTCGCGTTCTATTGAACAGGAACTTATTAGTGTTAACATTGAGTACACGATTTTTGGCGGCTTTAAGTTTTTTGATCGACTGGAAATAAAGGATGCTCTGGCTCACTTACGAATGACTGCTGCCGCAGATGATCTGTCATTTTCCAGAATTGTAAATGTTCCCAGGCGGCAGATTGGCAAAAAGCGAATGCAGTTTCTTCGTGAACGTGCCGAGGCTGAGAATCTCTCTTTGTATGAAACGTTGAAAAAATATAAGGATCACGATCGGTTCAAATCGACAGATGCCCATTCATTTATCGAGGCGATTGAATATGTAAAGAATCGAAAAGATGAGTTAAAAGTTTCTGAATTACTCCAGGAAGCCCTGCAGAAAACCGGTTATGAAGCCTACCGACGGGAGGATGGAGACCAGGAGCGTCTGGATAACCTGACTGAATTACTTCATTCCATCGTTCAATATGAGCAGACATTGGGGGAAGATATTAATTTGGAAGAGTATCTTCAAATGATTTCGCTGTACACCGATAATGAACGTGACGATCAGTTGGACTCTGTTAAGCTGATGACCATTCATACAGCTAAAGGGCTTGAGTTTCCTTATGTATTTGTAGTGGGTATGACAGAAAGCGTACTGCCAAATGTGCGTGCGCTCAGAGAAAGAAAAGAGCGGGCGCTTGAAGAGGAGCGGCGTCTTGCTTATGTGGCGGTCACCCGTGCTGAAAAAGAGCTTTACTTAACTGAATCTGAAGGGTTTCAAAATGGTGGCCAGAAGAAATATCCTTCCCGTTTTATTTTTGAAGTGGAAGATGATCTCTATGATAGAATCGGAGAATTAGATGAAGCTCTGATTGAAGAAGCGAAAGAATATATACGAGCGACCCATCATAGTAAAGAAGAGGATCCTGCAGTCTTGTTTGAAAAGGGCACCCGGGTGAAACACCCTGTTTTCGGAGAAGGCGAGATCGTGGATATAGATGAAAAGAAAAATACGTACCGGGTGTTCTTTGATAAGCTGAAGGCCCCGAGGCCGATCAGCAGGAATTTCAAGAAACTCGAAAAAATAGCAGAATCCTAAAGGAAGGACCGGTTGTGTGAAGAATCTATCTGGCAATGAACTTTGGATGAATTCATTTGTAATATTTGCGGTTGTCCTAATTGCGGTAATTGTCGTAAGAGGTATTCTTATTGGCACTTTGAAGAAATGGAGTTCTAATAAAGAGGAACGATCCAGAATTTTTTATATGGTTCAAAGTATTATTAATTGGATTGCGTTATATGGAGTTGTTATCTATACGCTGTTTCATTTTCGAAGTGCCCAGTGGATGTTCAGTGCTCTATTTACCATTGGATCCGAACCTGTATCTGTGTTCTTGCTGATTATAGCTGTACTGATTATATCTCTTACAAATCGCATATCTAAGCTTTTCCGTGGATATGTGTTTCCGGGAGTATATAAACGGTATGAACTGGATCGGGGCGTCCAATTTACGTTCGACAAAGCGTTTCACTATTTAATCATGGTACTGGCTATTATTATCAGTTTATCTACAGTTGGGTTCGAACTGAGCGCTCTTACGGTTTTTGCTGGAGTCATAGGAGTCGGGATTGGGTTCGGGATGCAGAATATTGCCTCTAACTTCATTTCCGGAATTATTCTTTTATTCGAAAGACCTATTAAAGTAGGAGACCGGGTCATTGTGGACGAAATTATTGGTGATGTACAGCGTATAAACATGAGAGCAACGGTTATTAAAACCTTGGATAATGAGCATATTATTGTTCCCAATTCGTATTTTCTGGAAGAACACGTGATTAATCGATCGTATAGCGATAAAGTAATGAGGTTAGTGATGCCAGTGGGGGTTGCTTATGGGAGTGACGTACCTTTAGTGAAAAAACTTCTGCTCCAGGTCGCAGAAGATGAGGCGGGGGTTTCCCCAACCGTTCGCCAGATGCCGGAGCCTTTTATTAATTTTAAAGAATTTGGAGATTCCTCTTTAAACTTCGAGCTCTTTGTCTGGATCTCGGATCCTCAGCACGTGATACGAATCCGCAGCAATATAAACTTCAGGATTGATGCAATCTTTAGAGAAAACGGTGTAGAAATTCCATTCCCGCAAAGGGATCTCCATGTTAGGAGTGTAGATGAGAAGATAATAGAAAAGTGGAAGAGTTAAAACTTGGTTAGTCTGAATCGGATGAGATTCAGGCTTTTTTATACTCCGGCTTTCCGTTTGTATAATTGATGAAATTTTGAGATAATTACGACTGTACGTTATTTTAGTATAGTAAGAGTTTCTTGTTATGAAACAAATTGCAAGGAAGAAGGCGGGGTATCCTTTCAAGCGTATAAAAAAACGATCAGGTCCTAACCTGAACGTTTTCTTAATTCATGGAATTTGCGATATCCATGGCTTGCTGGGTTTGCTTTTCTTTATCCACTGCACTGTAATCAATTTGGTAAATGACATCTTCATCACTATTGTACCATTCCACGAAAACTTGTTCTTCCTCTTCCCGTACTCCGGCCACGGATCCAGAATTTAATGGAATCTGCAAATCTGTTTCCGCCATCTCTCCATCTGGATCAAATAAGGTAGTGACGGTTAAATCATGGGTTTTGGCAGAATGATAGCGAACCGTTACTTGATTTTCCTCGGCAGAAGCTTCCACAGCTTTCACCTCAAAAGGAAGCTCATCCGGAAGACCGACTCGTTCCTGCTTACTTTCCGGAAGAGTTTCAATTGGTTCTGCAAATGAATCAGGATAATTGTCTTTTAAATCGCTTAAGGCTAACTCGGCAGATGAACATCCGGCTAAAAAAATTAGAAAAGCCAGAAAGATCATGATTTTTTTCATAGGGTGTCTCTCCTTATGTTCAGGTAAAAATTCTTCCTTGTAATTTTAGCACAAAAGTATTACGGATTGGATAGGGTTTCTAGTTTGTGGAGGATCTAATAAGGGAACTCAGCCTACAAAGAGAATAGACGACGACGCTAGAGTGAGGGGCAACTCAACAGGAAAGGATGAATTTGGATGACTGTTCAAATACGATCGTTTTTAGAAAAGGACTTTCACGACATCCAGCAATTAAATGAGAAAGAGGGATGGAACGGACTGGTTGAAAGAAATGAAGAAACGTGTTGTTCCTGGTTGAATTCAGAACCTGCTCTTGTAGCTGAAGAAAATGGGGAGGTAGTCGGCTATTTGCGTGGACTTACGGACGGAGCTGTGACACTTTATATTTGCGAAATTCTGATTAAAGAAAGTCATCGTAATCAGGGGATTAGTGAGCAGCTCGTGCGGACCGCTCATGAATGCTATCCAAGTACGCGTGTAGAGATGCTTGCAACCACTTCTTCCCATGAATATTATGAAAATCGCGGCTATCGTCCATTTTATGGTTTCAGGAAATCATCAGAAGAAATGAGAAACGCTCGGAGCTAAGGCTCCGAGCGTTTTTTTAGGTTTACTTTTTGCCTTCTATATATTCTTTCTCTTCAGTCGGAGAGAGGATTCCGGTGGCTTTTCCAATCGTGCCATTCTGTAAATTCCAAATGGCATTGTGATCTTCATCTATGGTGGAGAAGTCCTCTTCCTTCCATTTAACCAGAATATCCTTGTACACTTGCTTGTGTTCTACGTCGGCCTGGTCAAGACCTTCAAGCAGCCAGGTTATTCGCTCAGGATGGATTTCGTAGAACCCCCACTTCTTAGAAGCTTCTACTTTTTGATGAGACATTCCATGTATGTACTCTTTATAATGATGATCCGTCAATTCGTCAGCAGGCGTGTCTTTTCCAAATGGATTTTTACCTGCTTCTTCATAACGGTCTAGTTCTTCCTCTGAAACAGCTCCTGTAATCACTTCTTCTGCTTCGCGCAGATCTTCTGGGGAGGTGACTTCTTTATCTTCACCGGGTGTAAGGATATATTTTTGTGCGACCCATCCTCCTGCCCCTGCGACCAGAAGGGTTATTAATAAAGTGTATCCGATTATTTTTTTCAAAACTAGGCCCCTCTCCTCATATTACATGAAAGATATAAACATGATTTTCCAATTATACACAAAAAGGAGCAAACTTTGAAGTTTGCTCCATGTTTTTATGAGGATAAAGATGTATACCTGAGTCACACGAAATGACTATTGGTCCATATAGTGAGCCAGTTTGGCTGCAGTGGAACGTGGGATAAACTTAGAAGCATAGACCATCGATTGGTTGGCTGCTCCGGGAACGACCACTCTTTTTCCTTTTATGAAACCAAGGAAACCAGCTTTCGCTACGTCTACAGGAGACATTGTGCTGTTTACTAGTTTTGTGTGCTCCGCTTTAGCCGTTTTGAAGAAGTCTGTATCGGTTGCTCCAGGGCAAAGGGTGGACACGGTAATGCCTGTTCCGCGAAGTTCTTCCACTAACGCTTCAGAGAATGATAGGACGTAAGCCTTTGAGGCATAGTACACAGCCATCTTAGGCCCCGGCTGGAACGCGGCGGTGCTTGCGACATTGATGACCCCTTTTGGTATGTCGGGTAGAGGTGCGTTCTTAATATCCTGTAAGAATAAATGAGTTAAATCTGTAAGGGTATTTACGTTGACTTGGAGCATTTTCTGTTGATCGAGAAGGGGGAGTTCATCAAACTGACCGTTTAATCCAAAACCTGCATTATTCACAAGTACTTCCACTGTAAGCCCGAGTTCTTTGACTTTACTATAGAGAACTTCAGCGGCTCCAGGTTCAGATAGGTCATGAGGAATGATCGTGACTGGATGTTCACCTAATTCTTCTTTCAGCTGCATGAGTTTATCTTCAGACCGTGCGACAACAATAAGATTGTATCCTGATTTGGCAAACAGGCGGGCAAATTCATAGCCGATTCCACCTGAAGCTCCCGTAATTAGAGCGGTTGGTTTCATAAGAGATCTCTCCTTCTGCAAATAATAGTTTGCCCTCAGTCTATACCCGAACCAGACCAATGACAATCTTCCACCATACAGTATACCCAATAACTGGATGACCTGAGGTGGAAGATTCTGGGTTTATTCTTTCTCATGATTAGGAGATCTCTTTGTGTTTCAGGGTATAGGCTGCAGCTGCAAGCAGAATGATGGAAAATAGGACGGCAGTTCCGGCGCTTCCCCACAGGGCGCTTGGTAATTCTCCAGAGATTAAGGCGTTTCTAAGGTGTGAACTGATTAGAGCCGGACTCCATTCCACCACATGAGCGAAAACACTGCTAAGAAGATTCAACGCGATCACGAGCGCTATCGTAAAGAATAAGACAAGACCCGCTGTTTTACTAAATGTATTCATGAAAATGCTGATGGTAAGAATGAATGTCATCCATAAACCGTAAAAGAAAACCGTGCGTAAGAAGCTCCCTGCTGATACTTCACCGAAGAGTAAATTCACATAATACCAGCTGGCCAACAGAGCGATAAAAGTGGATACCCAGATGAGTAAGGTGTAGGCGGCCCACTTAGCCGTAACGTACGAATGATAAGCAATGGGTTTTACCAGGATCAGTTCGGCAACGCCGCTTTTACGTTCGCCCGAAATGGTTCCCATCGAAATTAAAGCGATAATAAGGACTCCAATAAGATTCAGCTGAGACACGCTCATCATGAAAACCTCGGTAGGAGGAGGTTCCGGCATCTCGAAAGTTGCACCCTCTGGAAGACCGCCCGTTGCCTCCAGAATTTGAGGCAGGTAATAAGTTGTGAGTGGATCCGTAATGGCAAGCAAAATGAAAACAAGAGGAACCCAGATCCATTTAAAGTTTCTCCATGACTCCAATAGTTCTTTATTGAATACGGTCAGCCACTGCATAACTTTGCACCACCTTCATAAACAGATCTTCAAGTGTTATTCTTCCCATTTCGAACTGAAGAAGCGGCCAGTGTTCTTTTAGTGCCAGGTTCAGTATAGTTTCTCGAGCCAGCGCCTGGTCCGTAACGTACACGTCGACCGTTTCTTTTTTGATTTCCGTACGGGTCACCACGTTCAAGTGGTCCAGTTTCTGCCTGTAAGATTCGGGACTGTCTTCAAATTGAAGAGTAATTTTGTCAACTTGATGCCTGTCTTTTAATGAAGAAAGCGAACCTGACTCTACAATTTTCCCTTCATGCATAAGAAGAATTTCATCACTTGATTCTTCAGCATCGTTTAAGATGTGGGTGGAATAAAGGATGGTTGTTTCCTTTTTCAATTCTTCCATTAAATTAAGTACATCACGCCGTCCAATCGGATCTAATGCGGAAACGGGTTCATCAAGCATTAATAACTCAGGCTTATGAATCAGTGCCTGCGCTATACCAAGGCGCTGCTCCATTCCCCCGGAATACTTGGAAATCCTTCTATTCCTTACTTCAAAGATTCCAACTCTGGTAAGCAGCTGGTCCGCACGGGAAGCGGCTTCTTTTTTAGATAGGTACGCCAGCTTACCAGCGTAGATAAGAAATTCTCTCCCTGTCATCCACGAGTGGAAATGAGGATGTTGAGGAAGGTAGCCGATATGGCTGCGGATATCACCGGAATGCTCCCCTAAAAGTTCAACTGTGCCGCTTGTAGGGGAGATTAATCCAGCCATCATTCTAAGAGCCGTAGTTTTTCCAGCACCGTTTGGTCCAAGAAGAGCAATACACTTTCCGGATGATAATGTAAAAGAAATATCATCAACCGCCCGGTTATTCTGATAGACTTTGGATAAATTCTGTACCGTAATCACGCGTCCAACCTCCTGCCGAAAATAAAGTAAGCGATAGGACCGAGTGTGTTGAAAATGACAATTACCAACGCCCACACCCATTTCGGGCCGTTCGTTTCTTCTGTGCGAATTAAACTGATTAAAGCAGCAACCATAAGAATGATTTGTATAACGATAAGTGGAGCAATAATAGCTAGATTGTCCTGTAAAAGCTGGATAGCATTCTGCATCATGAACATAACAATAACCCTCCTTTCATGTTAGTTGCGAGGAGACGGATTTAGAGTGACCGCTGTTCCATAGGCCATGATCTCAGAAGCGGAACTTGATATGCTGGAAGTCTCTAATCGTACCGCTATAACAGCGTCTGCACCTTTAGACTCTCCGTGCTCAATCATCCGCCCGATGGCCTGCTGGCGGGCCTGATCCATCATATTTGTATAGTCCGTAATCTCTCCTCCGACCAGGTTTTTTAATCCTGCCATGATATCACGGCCAATATGTTTAGACTGAACCGTGCTGCCTCTGACAAATCCTTTTAATTCCTTAATCTCATAACCTGGAATGAAGTCAGTAGTCACGATAATCACGTTGATCTTCCTCTCTTTTTTCTTTTTTTCTTTCAAGAATTAATCTGTATATGATGATGATTAATAATAAATAGGAACTTAATACAAGGGCAATTCCTGTCCCCAGATGAAAAAAGAGGAGCCCATATCCCAGTAACTGAACGATTATAGCGAGGGTGATCAGCAGAATATTCATAAATGATCCTGTCCTTGACCTTTCTTCTTTTCATTCCAGACGGTTTTAGTGAGGATCAAGTACACCAGGCTTGGAATCGGAAATTGAATAAGTCCTATAATGCCCCATAACCAGGGGGCTTTGCCTCTTTTTCTTGCTTTAATATAAAGAATAGAGCTTTGCGTAATTAATATAATCCCGATTAATATAATGCCCCATAATGGGATTTCTTCAGGTCCATAATGCTTCATGATCGCCAAGCCACCGTTCTGGAGCTTTCCTTAAAGAAGTAACCGAATAAGACGATAACGGAAAGCAATTGAATCCCTATAAATACAAGGGGGGCATACACCACACTAACAGCTAAGACGCTGAAGCAGACGGCAGCCGTCAGCCAGAGAAGAGCGAGTTCAATCCACAGCCTCTTATACCAGGCTTCGGTTTCCTTTTGAACTAAATCAGTAAAGTAAGCAAGGGAAGGTTCCTCTACTTCGATCTCTTTATCCATTTGATGGGCGGTTCTTCGCAGCAGGCTGTCTATGTTCTTGTCATCCTTCATGGTCGCCGAGCTCCTTTCTTAACTGTTTAAGCCCATAATGGACTCTGGATTTCACCGTTCCTGTTTTAGCCTTTGTCATTTGAGCAATCTCCTCATAGTCATAGCCGTAGTAATGTTTTAATACAATAGGGATGCGGTATTGGTCGTCCAGTTGCAGCAGGGCCTGTTGCACGTCATACCATTCGGCAGGCATGGAGCCGGTCATTTCTTCCCGTTTCAGGCGTGCTGCTTCGGATTGTTCATAAGTGAGGGCTCGCTTTTGTTTTCGTTTGATGTCCAGGTACGTATGAGTGGCAATTTGGATCAGCCATGATGAGAAGGAGGACTTTCCTTTATATTGACTAATTTTCTGGATCGCTTTTACGAGCGTCTCTTGTGTTACGTCGTAAGCTAATTGCTCGTCGCCACTCATCTTCCACACGTATTTAACCAGGAAGGAGTAATTTTCTTTGAGCCGTTTAGCTAGAAGTTGTTGGTCTCCGTGCTTAGCAAGTTGAATGTCATTAGAGTCCATCATCATTCCTCATTTCCGACTTACTTATAAGACGAACAGCCAGCAAAATTCGTTCAAAGTTTATGTAAAAATTATTTCAGCCGATTCATTTCTAGTATCTTTGCTTACTATCAATTTTACAGCTAAGCTGTGATTCTGTAAGTTGGGTTTTGTGTATTTCATGTGAAAATATGGAAGGTTGGTAAATAACTACCTTCCTGCGGATGACGGCAAATCTTACCAGTTTTTCACCTCCGGAATCTCGCCACTTTATCCTTTGCAAAAGTGCCATCTCCTTTAACCATAGGCTCTGTTAAAGTGTATTGTTTATTTTTCAAAAAAACCTTATTAAACTAAAGGGCCGGTTTCTTGAAGACTCAGTTTCGAGATATTTTGTTAAGTGGGTTAGTTCCTGCGGGGAACGAGTTGCTTTCCGACCCTGCACGACGCAGGGTCGTTCGACGTTGCCACAGGACGTGGCGGTCTTAGTCGAACTTCTTATATGTGGTAAGCTTCCTCAGGCTTCGCCTTCCGGGATCTTACCGATCATGTTCATCACACAGGAGTCTGCATCGTCCCCCTCCGGACCTAGCCAAATCATAAGCTCGAAACCACTTCAAATATTGTCAGCGTAATGAGGCATTAGACCATGTGGTTTTCTACCTGTTCTCACGGTATAAAGATTCGTAATAGCCTGTCATAAAAGTATTTAACCCAGATTAAGCAGGAGGATTTTTCTCTTCTGGAAGGATCCGTTCACACCATTAAAGTGGGGCTGGTGGGGAAATGGGGAGACTCCCATGGGAGAAGGAATCAGGTGAGATCCCGCAGCGAGTGAAACGAGCGAGGAAGCTCACCGTTCCCCCATAGGAAAGCGAGTCATTTCCCCACCAGCCCTTTCCTCAATCAAACGTACTGGACTTGTTTATCTCGAAACTGAGTCTTACAGAAAAGGGAGCTTAACCTTAAGATCTATATGAAAGTTTTACAAAGCTAACTCTAAGGGTGGAATATAAAGGAAGGTGTCCCCATGCTAAAGCCCTCCTCGGGGGTTATACCATAAACCGGGGTCCCGAAATGGATTGAAGAATCTCCACTTCCCGATAGATGAATACCAAGCCAAACGCCGGTGGTTGACATTATTGTCTGAATTTTATAGACTATTTAAAAGTGATCAGAATATAGAATAGTTGAGATGAGAATGAGAGCCGTAGAGTTGAGGTTTCTAGGATGAGCATAGCTGAGTGAGCACAGGGATCAACAGACGAAGGAGCTGGAAGATTGCCTGGCCGTTATAGAATTATATTTATCATCCTCTTATATTTATCCTCTTAACGTCTCATTCTCCATAAATTTATATGGAGAGGTGAGCCTATGACCACGTACGAAAGATTTATCCAGGATGCCCGCGAGCATCAGACCATTCCCGTAAGCCAATCTTTTTTTACCGATACGTTAACCCCTATCCACATGTTTCATGCGCTTGATGATGAAGCTGTTTATATGCTTGAAAGTCAGGACCCTGAATCACCCTGGTCGAATTATTCCTTCATTGGCTTAGACCCGATGATGGAAATAAAAGAAGACGAGGCTGCTTTTGTGATCTCTGATTTTCAAAAAAAGACCGAAGAATCGGCTGCTACTTTTAAAGAAGCGTTTAATCATGTGGTAAACACTTTGAATGTAAAACCGGCCGATGTCCCACTTCCTTTTAAAGGAGGGGGAGTTGGATACATCAGTTATGATGCGATTTCCGATTACGAGCCAGTTCCTCGTGCCATTCAGGATGAATTGAACTTATCTAATTACCATTTATTATTCTGCCAGACACTAATTGCCTATCATCACAAAACGAAGGAAGTAACCATTTTAACGTATGCAAGAGTCGATAACGAATCGCTCTCTTCTACTATATATGAACAATCTAGACAGCGGATTAAAAAAGTGCAGCAGCGACTAATGAATCACCAGGGACTGCCGGATTTAATGCTTGCCGGTGACTTGGAAGAAGATGCAGGTGTGGAACTCAATAGCAATTACCATCCCGCTAAGTTTAAGAGCGATGTAGAGAAGATTAAAGAATACATCCGTGCTGGCGATATATTTCAAGCTGTATTATCCCAGCGCTTTCACACCGTCACAGAGCGGAGCGGTTTTGAATTGTACCGCGTATTAAGAAACGTCAATCCTTCTCCTTACATGTTCTTTCTGAAGTTTAACGATGTAGAAGTAATTGGAAGCTCTCCAGAGCGTTTACTGGAAGTGCAGGAAGGGAAACTTGAAATTCACCCGATCGCAGGAACGAGAAAGCGGGGAGCTACTCAGGAAGAAGATGACGCTCTCGCTGAAGAACTTTTAGCAGATGAAAAAGAACTGGCGGAACATCGCATGCTGGTCGATCTTGCCCGTAATGATATCGGACGGGTAGCAGAATTTGGTTCCGTGGATGTTACCGAATATATGACCATCGGACGATTTTCGAAAGTTATGCATATTATCAGTAAAGTCGTAGGGCAGCTGAGATCAGACATTTCACCTATTGATGCCGTAAGTTCAGCCTTCCCTGCCGGAACGTTATCCGGCGCCCCTAAAGTGCGGGCGATGCAGATTCTTAGGGAACTAGAGCCCACCCCCCGTAACTTATACGGCGGCGGAATCTTGTATTTCGGATTCGATGGCAATATCGATTCCTGCATTACGATCCGGACAATGACGCTGGTTGGAAAAGATCTTTATATTCAGGCAGGAGCCGGGATCGTTGCCGATTCAGATCCAGAGGCGGAATTTCAGGAAACGTTAAGTAAAGCAAGCGCCCTTAAGAGAACGATTCAAATAGCTGAGCAAGTATTCGAGACGAGCAGAGAAGGAGTGGAGTACAAATGAACGACATCTTGAAACGAGTAGTATCCGGAGAGACTTTATCTGAGAAAGAAGCTTTTGCTACTATGGACGCCATCATGAAGGGAGAAGCGACTACAGGACAGCTGATGAGCATGCTGAGTGTGATGAGCTACCGCGGAGAAACGGTTGAGGAGATGACCGGATTTGTCCAGGCGATGCGGGAGAACATGACGAAGCTTGATGTTCAGGATGATTCTGTCGTAGACACGTGCGGTACAGGAGGCGATGGAGCTTCTACGTTTAATATTTCGACCGCAGTTTCTATTATTCTTGCCAGCATGGGTGTGAAGGTAGCGAAACACGGCAATCGTAAAGTTTCTTCCCGAAGCGGCAGTGCCGATGTGCTCGAAACACTCGGTATTCCAATCGATACAACTCCCGAAGAAGGCGCCAGGGCTCTTCAGGAAAAAGGGATGACGTTCATGTTCGCTCCTCTTTATCATCAGGCGATGAAGCACGCAGGTCCTGCCCGGAAGGAACTTGGTTTCCGTACCGTTTTCAACCTGCTTGGACCGATGTCCAACCCGGCGAATGCGCGCCGTCAGCTAATCGGCATTTATGACACGGCCTATGCGGAGAAGATGGCTGAAGCGCTGCACAACCTTGGTTCGAAACATGTGTTGTTAGCAACAGGCCGTGATGGGTTAGATGAAATAACGATAACCGGTGTTACCGACCTGGTTGAACTGAAAGACGGCACTATCAGCCGTACGACAGTCACTCCGGAAGACCTCGGTCTTACCAGAGGGAAACTCGAAGATATACAAATAGAAAGAACGGAACAAAGCGCAGCGATGATTGAGGCGGTTATGCTCGGCAAAGCGAACGAAAGCGCAACGACAATCGTCACTATGAATGCAGCAGCCGGCCTTTATGTAGCAGGAAAAGCCGAAAACCTTCGCGATGGAGTTAAGCAAGTTCAAGAAGCTATCCAGACAGGGGTGACCCGTCGTTACTTTGAATCTGTAGCCGTGGAAAGGGAGGATCGCCAGTATGCTTGAGACCATTCTAGCTGTGAAGCGACAAGAGGTAGAACGCCTCTTCTTACCGGAAGAACAATCATTTACAAACTATTCACTAAAGGAATCCTTAAAAAATTCTCCCCACTTGGCAGGACTGATTGCTGAGGTGAAAAAAGCCTCGCCGTCCAAAGGGATTATCCGTGAAGATTTCAATCCTGTACGGATCGGACATGAATATAACCAGGCTGGTGTACAGGCGATTTCAGTACTAACAGACCAGCATTTTTTCCAGGGCCATCGGGACTTTTTGACGGATATCAAAAAAGTGGTGGACGTTCCCGTTTTACGTAAGGACTTTATCATCGACTCCATGCAAATTGCTGAGAGCGCCTATATTGGAGCGGACGCCGTACTGTTGATCGGCGAAGCACTGGAAGCAGAGAAGCTTCACGAACTTTATCTGCAGGCTCAGGATCTCGGTATGGAAGCGTTAGTTGAAGTTCACAGTGAAGAAACACTGGAAAAGGTGCTGAAGGAATTTACCCCGGAAATCCTTGGCGTGAATAACCGCAACCTTCATACCTTTGAAACGAAGCTTTCCCAGACGAAAAGAATGGCGGAGCTTGCTCCTAAGGAAGCCCTTCTTGTTTCAGAAAGCGGCATTTTTACAAATGAAGACTTACGCGAAGTAGTCGGATACGGAGCTGAAGGAGTACTTGTCGGAGAATCACTTATGAAACAGGCGGATATTAAAAAAGGTGTTCATGAGCTAATGACGGGAGTCAATGTGTTATGAAGGAGCCTATCATTAAGTTCTGCGGCAACCGCTCCTTATCGGATTTGACGAAAACGGCCTCTTCCAGTGCCACACACCTCGGTTTCATTTTTGTCAGAAAAACGAAACGCTACGTACGGCCGGAGCTTGCCGGCCGCTGGGTGAGACAGATACGTCCAAAGCAGAAGCTTGTCGGAGTCTTCATCGATCCAAGCATTGAAGAAATAGAGGAAGTTCTTCATTTCGTTCCACTTGATGTTATTCAGCTGCATGGAAACGAAAAGGTCTCAGATTTGCTAAAAATAAAGGAATCTTTCGGCCTTCCTGTATGGAAGGTCATTCATCATCAGCAAAATGGAAAAAATCAAATGGAAGTATTTCAGGGGGTAGCGGACGGCTACCTGATTGACTCAAAGGTAAAGGGAGTCTCAGGCGGCACAGGTGTCCGGTTTGACTGGGAAGCGATTCCCGAGTATCGCGATATAGCTTTTGAGCAGGGAGTTCCCTGCCTGATTGCCGGAGGAGTTACGCCGGAAAACGTGGCAGAATTAATCGCCTACCGTCCGGAGGGAATCGACATATCAAGCGGTATCGAAAAAGATGAACAAAAAGATCTTAGTAAAATACAAGCGATTACGAAAGAGGTGGAGCGGAATGTTGCAAGTATTTCCAGACGTTAAAGGCAGATTCGGTGACTTTGGAGGTAAATATGTACCTGAGACCTTAATGGGACCTCTTCAGGAACTGGAAGATGCTCTTGACCAGGCTATGGAGGATCAGGCTTTTCATGATGAATATCATCATGTACTTGAAGAATATGCGGGCCGTCCTACAGCTCTCACGTATGCGGATAAAATTAGTGACTATCTGGGCGGAGCCAAGATTTATCTGAAGCGTGAAGATTTAAATCATACAGGAGCGCACAAATTGAACAATGCGATTGGCCAGGCTTTGCTTGCTAAACGAATGGGCAAGGAGAAAATCATTGCCGAAACAGGTGCCGGCCAGCACGGTGTAGCATCAGCAACTGTAGCTGCTAAATTCGGGCTGAAATGCAAAGTGTTCATGGGCGAAGAAGACATTCGCCGTCAGGAATTGAATGTATTCCGCATGAAGCTTCTTGGAGCGGAAGTCGTGTCCGTTTCAAGCGGGAATGGAACGCTTAAGGACGCAACCAATGAAGCGATCCGCTACTGGGTCGCCAATTGTGAAGACCACTTTTACCTAATTGGCTCTGTTGTCGGTCCTCACCCTTATCCGCGCATGGTCCGCGATTTTCAGCGTGTCATTGGTGATGAGTCTAAGAAGCAGTTCCTTGAAGTGGAGCAGGATCTTCCGAACCGCATTTACGCCTGTGTAGGCGGAGGAAGTAATGCGATGGGAATGTTTTACCCGTTCCTTGAAGACGATGCAGAACTGATCGGCGTGGAAGCCGCCGGCCGCGGAATCGACACCCCAGAACATGCTGCGACACTTACTAAGGGTGCCCCTGGCGTTATCCACGGCTCCCTTACGTATTTGATGCAGGATGATAACGGACAGATTACGGAACCTTATTCCATATCTGCTGGTCTGGATTACCCGGGCATCGGCCCAGAACACGCTCATCTCTTCCAAACGAAAAGAGTACGCTATGAATCTATCACAGATAAAGAAGCCTTGGATGCCCTTCGCCTGTTAACGGAACGTGAAGGAATTATACCGGCTATTGAAACTGCTCACGCACTAGCTCAGGCTTTCAAAGAAGCCGGCAGCATGTCTAAAGATGAAACTATGTTAATTAACCTGTCCGGCCGTGGGGATAAAGATATGGCGACGCTGATGGAACATTTTGAGGAGGAGGTTTAGTATGCTGACGAAGACATCGTTTCAAGGTAAGTTAGAAAAAACGGAGGACCTGTTCATCCCTTTTCTCGTAGCGGGTGACCCCAGTCCATCCATGACGATTGCATTCGCGCTTCGTCTTCAGCAGCAGGGCGCCGATGTGCTGGAACTCGGTGTTCCTTACTCTGATCCTCTTGCAGACGGACCAACGATTCAACGGGCAGCAAGACGAGCTCTTGACGCAGGAATGTCACTGAGAAAGGCGATTGAACTCGTCCCACAGCTTCGGAAGCACGGTCTTACCATTCCGATCGTAATTTTCACGTATTACAATCCAGTCTTAAGACTCGGCCATGATCAGTTTTTCGATTTACTTGAAGAAAATGGAGTCGAAGGTGTGCTCATTCCAGATCTTCCTTTTGAAGAAAGTGAAGAGATTCGAGGACAGGCAGAATCCAAGGACATCGAATTTATCTCTCTGGTAGCTCCAAACTCTGAGCAGCGAATCAAGCAGATTGCAGAAAACGCGAAAGGCTTTCTATACTGTGTGTCCACGCTTGGTGTAACAGGTGGAGAAAACACGATGACAGGAGAATCGCTGGCTTTTATTAAAAAGGTGAAAGAATACAGTCCCGTGCCTGTTGCAGTAGGCTTTGGTGTTTCTACCAATGAGGATGTAAAAATTGTACGTGAACATGCAGACGGTGTCATTATTGGCAGTAAAATAATCCGTTTAATAGAAAACGAGCTTGATAAAATTAACAGCGGCGAGAAAAGTGGGGCATTGAAGAGCTTTTCAAACAGCATTGCTGAACTTGTTAAATAAGTAAAGCGGTAGAGAGGAGTGGAGCAGAGTGATTTACATGATTGATCATTATGATTCATTTACCTACAACCTGGTTCAGTATTTAGGAGAGCTCGGGGAAGAGGTGCTGGTCAGACGTAATGATGAAATCGATATAGCAGAGATAGAAGCAGTAGAACCGGACTTGATTTTCCTGTCACCGGGTCCATGTTCCCCGGATGAAACAGGTCAAACCCTTGAAGTGATCGATTACTTCAAAGGCCGCATCCCCATTTTTGGGGTATGTCTCGGTCATCAGTCCATCGCCCAGGTATTTGGTGGACAGGTCGTACGTGCGGACAGACTTATGCACGGAAAAGCGTCTACGATATTTCATGGAGGCCGGGGCATTTATGAAGGTTTGAACAATCCTATGGAAGTCATGCGTTACCATTCCCTCATTGTGGATGGAGAAGACCTTCCTGAATGTCTGGAAATAACCGCTACTACGATCGAAGGTGAAATCATGGGCCTTCGTCATTTAGAATATCCGATTGAAGGGGTCCAATTTCACCCTGAGTCGATCGGTACCAATGATGGCAAGCAGCTATTGAAAAATCTACTTGAAAATCGTATTAAAGCCCTGATTTAAAGAGAAGCGGATGTCTGCACCATAGATATCCGCTTCTTTTTTTAGTACTATCGAATCATTTTTGAAACGAATTTTCTTTTTTAACAGCCCTATTAATTAGAAATTTCTTAAAAATCGAGCAATTTTTTCATCCTATGGCGTTATCGCTTTCATAGAAGGTTGTGAAAATCTTCCATCTGTCAAAATTGCCTCTAAATGCCTCTAAAGCCACATGGATTTGCTATTTTCACAATCTTTTAAAGTGTGATAAATTGGATAACGTTGTGTTCAGAGAGCGCTTCATTCATCGGCCGATGCAGAAAGACGACTCAGCAAAGAACCAGCAACTAATACTTCAGGAGATGATTGAGTAGTTATGGAATTACAGCAAAATCCGAATTTACTTTGGTTTATTGTTATATATGGCCTGATTATGGTCGGTATCGGTATAATTATGTCTAAGAAAGTAGCTGGAAGTGAAGATTTCGTTCTGGCAGGGAAGAGTCTAGGACCATTTGTATTAATGGGGACGCTGCTTGCTACCTGGACAGGCAGTGGAAGTATCTCTGGCGGAGAAACATCCATGGCCTTCAGTTATGGCATTCTTCCATCTTTGATGATGATGCTCCCAACGTTAGTCGGTATTATCATTCTCTATGTCGTTGCTCCCAAAATTCGTGCGTATGGAAAGTTCACGGTTTCAGGAATTTTGGAAGCAAAATACGGGCGCACATCCCGTAACATTGCGAGTGTCATTATCATTCTTGCCTATGTAGGTATCGTTTCTTATCAAATGAAAGGCTTTGGCTTTATACTTAATTTAACCACAGGAATGAGTGTGCAGACTGGTACCATAATCGGTGCAGCTATGATTATCTTTTTGGCTATGATCGGAGGGCTTCGTTCGGTTTCGCAGACAGATGCGATCAGTGGTTTCCTTATGGTAGGTGGACTGATCATAACGGTACCGACGATTATTGCCGTCGCAGGCGGATGGAGTGAAGTCGTTGCTAATGTTCCCGAATCTCATATGAGCTCGACAGGCGGGTTAACAACCATCCAAATGATCGGGTATTTACTTCCGTCCCTATTCTTATTATTAGGCGATCAGAATATGTATCAGCGTCTGGCATCCTCCAAAGGGGACAAATCAGCTAAACGAGCACAGCTTGGCTGGTTGATTGCAATGCTTGTCATTTCACCATCCATTTCGTTGATTGCCTTCGCATCGCGTTCTTTATTCCCGAATATTGATCCGGGTATGGCATTGATGGCTACCACAGTAGCGATGCCAATGGCCGTTGGCGGAATTCTGCTTGCTGCTGCAGCGTCCTTTATCATTACAACAGGAAACTCATATCTATTATCTGCAGCCACTAATTTAACGTATGATCTCTATGGAAAATACGTTAATAAGGATGCATCGGATAAAAAGCAGTTGTCTATGACTCGTATCTTCATCGCGGCGCTTGGGATTTTCTCTTACCTGCTCATCAGTTACTTCCCAACCGTACTGAGCGTTCAGATGTATGCTTATACGGTGTATGGAGCAGGACTAACTCCTGCTGTTCTGGCCGTGTTCTTCTGGAAGCGTGTGAATGCAGTAGGGGGAGTATCCTCAATGGTGGCGGGAGTGGTAGCCACTCTTACATGGGAAATTATCTTACAAAAGCCGTTTGAGGTTAATAGCGTAGTAGTGGCTGTACCGGTAGCTGTTATCGTGCTGATTGTTGCGACTCTACTAACGACGAACAACTATCAGACACGCAGTGTAACCTCTAATGCTTAACTATATAAAGCTTAAGACTGTCGAGACAATCTCGGCAGTCTTTTTAATTTTTGTAGAAATTTATTCCTGAAAACACTCTGATTAGGGGCATATCAACTTTTAAAAGACGATGGCCATTAAGGTCATTGGACGAAGGGAGGTTTAGATTTAGGCAGGGATGAGCACTAAGAGATTAACCGCAATTAAGAACAAAAATGTAGGTTCATAGTAGTAAATATTATCTTACAATGGTAAAATATGTCTTGTACATAGAGATTAGGGGGACTTTAATAGGTCCATAGATATAATATAAAAGGTGCAAAACCTAATAATATCAGTAGTTAGGAGGCGTGTTACACGTACGTAAGTACTGCTCGTAATTACCACATCCATTCTGTACTGTATTGTACTTTTGTTCGTTATGTCGAATGTTGTCAAAATCCAATTGTGAATTTTGTTCAGTAAAGCAGGAGGTAGATGAGCGATATGATTCGAGTCATGATTGTTGATGATCATAGCGTACTAAGAGATGGAATTGCGCTTGTAGTGAATTTAGCTAAGGAATTAGAAGTGATTGAACAAGCCAGTACAGCAAATGAAGTAAAGGAGAAAATCGGCCTTTCCCAACCGGATGTTGTTATTATGGATATCCATCTACAGGAGGAAAGTGGAATTGAATTGACCAGATATATGAAGAAGCACTATCCCAAAGTTAAAATACTCATGCTGACTATTGCAGACGATGAGCACTATTTACAGAGAGCCCTGGAAGCAGGAGCTGCCGGTTATTTATTAAAAGATACCTCTAGTGATGAGCTTATTCATGGGATTATTAATGTTTACCGGGGGGACTGTGTGATCCCGCCTTCGATGACCAAGAATTTAGTCATGAACTATAAAAGAAGGAAACATGCTGTGAGTTCTGATTCTCGTCTTACCAAGCGTGAACACGAAGTATTGCATGAACTGACGAAAGGTCATACTAATAAGGAAATCGCCCATATTCTGTACATTAGTGATAAAACTGTAAAAATACACATCAGCAATATTTATCGTAAATTAAAAGTGAAAAGTCGATCTCAAGCCGTTCTTTATGCTGTTCAGAACAAACTGCTGCCTCCCGTTGGCATGGATTAACTAGTAATATTAAAGTGCCTGTCAGATCACTAGTTATATAAGAGGTTCCGATTATCGAATTTTTGATAACCGGAATCTTTTTTGTTTGTCTACATTTGTGAAACCTTAGGGATGACTTTTTACGTAAAAGCACCCATTTGTTGAAGACTCAGGTTCGAGACTTTTATAAGAATTAGGTCCTTCGGAGGATGGTTTCGCTTTCCGGCCCTGCACGACGCAGTGCCGCAGGAAAGTGTTCAAATATGAAATCGCCCCGATAGACACGAATAGTATAAGCCGCTCATCTAAAGGATGATGGTTTTTCCATCCATTGATGAGCGGCTTATATCACGAGTTTCCTGGTGATGGAACAAGACGGGCTGTTTCCGTAGACGCCTTCATCGACTTTGGGCAACGGTCCCATTTTACCTCAAATCGAGTCTTACAGTAACCGGCCCTTTAATGGATGAAGTGGTTGGTTATATATCAACATCAACTTGTAATTAAAAGATATAGAGGATCTAGTACCTTTGGTGTACATCTTCTAGTAATTCTAAAGGTATATAAAAATACGCTGAATGGATAATGTTAAGAATATTCAAAATATAAGATGATAGATACAAGATAAACACGCAAGTAGAAAGGATGATTTTATGAAGCCCTGGCATCTGCGTGTAATTACATTCATTATTGTTCCTCTTTTCACTCTAAGCCTTGTCGTATCATTATTCTCGCAGTTAGTCACAGGTACGGAGGCCGCTTTTGTTTCTGAAGAAAAGGAGCGGATGACGATTTCCACAGCCTCTCTTTTTCCCAGCGAAGTAGAAGAAAGAGTAGCAGAATTACAAGATATTTATGAGCATATCCACTCTCTTTACGTTCCCCTCTTAGAAGAAGACAAAGATGTAAAGAAACTCACAGAGGGTCGTTCTGAACTCAAAAAGAGCATGGAAGAGTTTGATGCTTTACATAAAAAATTACTTAATTTACTTAACGATCATAAGAAGGAAGGTCTTCCTTTTGTTAGAGAGGGACTGGAGGAAGTAGAGAAAGTGGTGTCCCGCTATCAAAAAGTGGACATAGAACTAGCTGATAAAAGAATAGAAGAGAAGAAGAAAGCAGAAGCAAAAGAAAAACGTGAATTGCAGCAAGAAAAACAAGAGAAACAAAATGAGCAAAAAGAGGATGAAAAAGACATAGAAGAAAAGAATGAAGACCAACCAGAAAAAGATGTAGATGAAGCAAAAGAAAAAGAGCAGACTCCTGCCCAAAAAGAAGACAAAAAAGAAACAGAAAAAAAGAATTCTGAACAAGAAGATAAAAGTCAAGCAGAAAAAGACACAGATGAACGAAAAGAAAAAAAACAAAACCCTATACAAAGTGAAGAGAAAAAAGAGATAGAAGAAAAAAATGCAGAACCAGACGAAAAAAATAGGACAGAAAAAGACAAAGTGGAACCAGAAGAAAATGCTCGGGAAAAGCCTGGAGATGAGGAAGAAGGTAAATCTAAAAATAAAATGGAAACGGATTCAATTAGTTCCAAGAAGGATAGAAAATCCAGCGATTTAGAGTCTTCTAAACTGGAAAGCAACAAAGAAATAGAGCAGGATAAGCCTTCAGGAAAAGAAGAAACAGAAAAGCCCACTGAAAAATCCACGCCTGAAGATCATGAAGGTATAAAGAAAGAAAAAGAAGCAGAAGGAGAAAAAGATCCTGCCGAAGTTAAAGAAGAACACGAATCAGATGCAAAAGATTGAAAGTCAAATCAAAAGAAATCAGGAGGTTTTCACCATGAAAACGATGTTGCAAGTTTGTAAGAAAATCATATCCACGTTGACCATTCTAGTTATTCTTACTCTAGCGGTAGTGGTTATAGCCGTAAAGGCCAGTGGAGGAGAACCGACCATTTTAGGCTATCAATTTAAAACGGTTCTATCTGGTTCCATGGAGCCGACGTTCCAAACAGGTTCGATTATAACCATTAAATTAACGGAAAAAGACCAACAGTATGCAAAAGGTGATGTGCTTACCTTTATTGATAAAAATGAAAACCTTGTAACTCACAGGGTTACGGAAGTAAAAAAGGCGAATAATGAAACTCTTTATACAACTCAAGGGGACAATAATGATGGAGCTGATCTTGATCCAGTACTATCTGAAAATGTGGTGGGACACTATACAGGCTTCACGATCCCTTATCTGGGTCACATAGTAAATTATGCGGGTTCTAAATCCGGGGCAGCCCTGCTATTGTTTGTGCCCGGAATTCTATTATTTATCTATGGCGGTATCACTTTTAGAAAAGCCGTCAATGACTTTAAAAAACAACATGAAACAGCCTCAACGAATCAATAAGTGTTCCACTTCTTATGTTTTCAATACATAAGAGTTCACTAATAAAAAGGAGGAGATGGAATGAGTTTTTTTAAGAAAGTAAGTGCTGGAGTGGTGACTGCGTCCTTAGGGCTATCATTAATGGGAGGAGGAACTTATGCATACTTCAGCGACACCGAAACGACCAATAATACGTTTGGAATGGGGACGTTAGATGTGTCGGTGGATCCTGAAGTGATTGTGGATGTGAATGACCTGAAGCCGGGAGACACGGTACTTAAAGAATTTAAATTAGGTAACGAAGGCACTCTCGATATCAAATCTATCAGCCTATTAACGGATTATAGTGTGATTGACGCTGAAGGTGATAATGGAAGCAAGGATTTAGGAGATCATATCCGCGTGAATTTCTTGTGGAACTGGGATAAAGAAAGTGAGCCTGTTTTCGAAACGACCTTAAGTGAACTTCAGAACATGGATCCTGATACCGTAGCGAAAGACGTATTCGATCCGCTTTGGGAGCAACGTGGAGGCTTAGATGTAGGCGATGAAGATACTCTGTGGGTTCAATTTGAATTTGTTGATAATGGTGAAGACCAAAACGCGTTTCAAGGTGACGACCTGAATCTTACTTGGAAATTCCAAGCAAACCAAACCGATGGTGAAGATTACGAGTGATCAGAGTGAGTTACTAATCTTGAATTAACAGGAGGGTAATTGGATGAAGAAAAAAGTAGTTTCATCGACACTTGCGCTAACTTTAGCTCTAAGCGGTCTTGGTATTGGGGCCAGCACTATCCATGCAGACGATTCAAAATTAAAAATGAATGAAAAGTATGGTACACCATCGTATATTATTGAAAACTGGGAGATGCCAAAGTTTTCATCCCTGACTAAGCAGACGCATACCGTAGAAGATATTGCTTTGTCTTATCTTAACTATCAAAAAGATAAGTTCAAACTAAAAGGAAGCAGTAACGAGAATTTCAAAGTCCTCGATACTCAAAAAGATCAAAAAGCGGGTACTTCCCACGTGCGTTTAACCGAGCAATATAAAGGAGTTCCTATATACGGAGCTCATCAGACTGTTACCTTGAATGAGGAGGAAGAAGTAAAAGCCTTCTTTGGAAAGGTGGTACCGAATATGGATGAAAAGGGAATAGACACAAACGCTGAAATTACAGGAGATCAAGCAATCGAAACAGCCAAAGCTTCTATTGAAAAGGAAATCGGAGAGGTAGAGGCTTATGATGCTCCGCCTTCCAGTGAGCTTTTCATTTACGAGTTTGATGGAAAGTTTCAACTTACCTATTTAGTAAAGGCTTCAACCTCAGATCCTGAACCAGGTTACTTCCATTACTTCATCGATGCTAAAACGGGTGACGTCGTTGACGACTACAATGCGATTGATCACGTAAAAGCATTTGGAAAAGGGGTCCTTGGAAATAAAGAAATGTTTGAAGTGACATTTCAAGAGGGAGATTACTACATGTTTGACGAGACCCGGGGAGACGGAGTTCATACATTTGATGCACTCAATATGGAACCCGGATGGTTTAACCTATTTTCTCAATTGCTCGGTTACCATGGAGAAGAAGTCACGAGCGGTCATAAATACTTTGGTGATGCGGCTGCAGTGGATGCTCATAAGAACGCAGGGATCGTTTATGACTATTTTAAAGACACCTTTAATCGAGATTCCTATGATGACAATGGAGCGCGCATGATTTCCTCCGTTCACGTAGGTGAAAACTGGAATAATGCCGCTTGGAACGGCGTGCAAATGATGTATGGCGATGGGGACGGTGAAACTTTTATTCCGTTATCAGGAGCCGTCGATGTTATTGGTCATGAGTTGACCCACGCTGTTACCGATCGTTCGGCTGATCTTGTATATCAGGATGAACCTGGTGCTTTAAATGAATCGCTGTCTGACATTTTAGGGGCTATGGTAGATCGGGATGATTGGTGGATGGGAGAAGATATCTACACGCCAGGAAAAGAAGGCGATGGTCTACGTTCCCTGAAAGATCCATCCCAGGTGCCTCATCCATTTTATCCTGACAGGGGCTATCCGGATCATTACAGTGAATTGTACACCGGAGAGTTAGATAATGGTGGCGTCCATATTAATTCAAGTATTAATAATAAGGCTGCTTATCTAGTCTCGGAAGGCGGAACTCATTATGATGTGGAGGTAGAAGGGGTAGGAAGAGCGGCAACTGAACAAATCTACTATCGTGCTTTAACGAAATATCTAACGGCGACTTCAGACTTCAGTATGATGAGACAAGCCGCTATCCAGTCAGCTGTTGACCTCTATGGGGAAAATTCAATGGAAGTAAGTGCTGTTATGCAGGCTTATGATGCAGTTGGAGTAGAATAACTCAGATAAGAAGCTCTTTCAGACGAAAGAGCTTCTTTTTATATCTTTAAATGGATGTTTATAGTATCCTGCATGAGAGGTCAGACCGCAGAAAGTGTTTTGCATAAAGGAGAGGTTATAAGTTTTCCATCAGCTTCTTGGCGATGCGTTCATAATCGTCCCGGTCAATTCCCGGTGCGAATTCTTCGGGAAGATCATCCAGGTCAGGAATGGGGGCGCCTTTAGGTGTTCCTTGAATCACCTGTAATGGAGCGCCACTTTCCGGATTAGTTCCTTTCCAGATCTGATTAATATCCTGATAATCCGTATCGCTCCATGTATAGAGTATGTTGTCCAGTCCCTGTTCAATAAACGGGCGGGCATAGTCAAACTTAGAGTTGTCCAAATCGGGAACAGGAAGCATTTTTTTTACATCAACACCAGTCGCGATCTCAAGGGCTTTCGCATAAGCGAGCGCATGAGTGCCGCCTCGGACTAATAAGTATCCAATCATCTCACGGGCCGTTGGATGATCTGTCATTTCATATACGCGCATCTTATGTGTCCGGGCTCCAAGCTCCAGGAAAAAGTTATGCAGTAAATCTAAAACCAGATTTCCGCTGTTAAAAACGTTGTCACCAGTCCACGCTCTGCCCATCGAATCGCCTGGAAGAGCCGTCTGCGCGGTTGCAATAAACTGATAGGTATTGCGTTTATTGAGGCCATTCTGCAAAGGTGCAATATCAGGGTCTCCTGTAAACGTGATCCCGCGTGTTAATAAATTAATGGAATTGTTTACGAGTTCTACATGACCGAATTCTTCCGCGGTAATGCTTGCCACTAGATCATAGAAGGGTTTGAATTTCTTTTTGTTACGAAAACCGAAGGACTGATACATGTAATTGTTCAATGTGGACATTTCTCCGAATTTGCCGCCAAGCAATTCCTGTACGGCAGCGGCCGCATTAGCATCTCCATGCTCAGGAATCGTCAGGGCAATCTGCATACGATTGATGCGCTTAAACATAGCATCCTCCTTTTATCTTTGATCAGGGAAGACCCAGACAATCTGTTGCGTTCGAATGAAAAAAGGGGTTCCACTTACTTCAACCACGATGTGGTCCGGCATCACCGTTTTCAGCATTCCTCTCACAGAACCCTGAGTGGTCTGTACAACGACCGGTCTCCCCTGGATGGACATGAGTGTCTGGTATACATACGGATCGATCGCTGAATTCATCGACACGTTCTGGGAATTCATTGGTTCATCTCCTTTACAGGTAGTCTCATTGATGTATATGTAAGAGGATGGCAAATAATAGGTGTCCTGTTTAAGAATTTTTGTAATGAAAATAGGTAAAAAATAGGTATCCATAAGAAAGACAGCTTATCCATGTGGATAAGCTGTCTTTCTTACTGTTTCTTATAAATAAGCTCTTTTAAGATTTATTGTTGATAAGAGTTGTTACGCAATAGGACCGGTTACTGTAAGACTCCGTTTCGATATATTTTAGGTCCGTTGCTGATAGAGAGAGGGGCTGGCTACGGAAAGCGGAAATCATCCCCTGAAGGACTGTCCTCCCAACCTAAATATCTCGAAATCAGGTCTTCAACAAACGGGAGCTTAACTTTAATATGGATACTGAGATTTAACAGGGCCTGTAAATAAAATAATCAAAATCGGCAGGCTTGCTGCGGCCGGATAAATCCTGGCACTGCATACCTACAAAAGCTCCCGTAAAGAAACCGCCTCCGTCCACGTAATCATCTGATAGTTTATAAGATTCAAAGGTCAGCGGAATGTCCTGCCATTTCTCACCATCAAAGGAATAGGAATAATAGTAAAAATTGTCTCTCACTTCAGATCTTAAGTAAATGGAATCATCTGAATCAGGAATGGAAATTGGCTCCTTCAAAGGCTGATCAAAGGTAAAGTTATCACATGTAGTCACATCGAGGACTTTTCCTTTTTCCTCATCCCAACTGATTTGCAGGGCAGTCCAGTTCCTGGTGTTGTAATAATTCACAAGTCCTGCTGCTTGCTGAAAGGATTCAGGTTCGAAATCAACTTTGGTTTCCGCTGTGAACTGAAAATGCTGCCAGCGGCGGGCGACAAAAGCTTGAGTAAACGGAGAAGTAAGCGACTCTTTACCGTACAGGCGCAGATGTCCTGGGTTTTCTTCAAGAGAAAGTATGTCCTTCCCAAGCGGAATGCGCAGCGATTGAAAATGATGATTCAATTCCTTGCTATCAAAATCATCCTTCTCATCGTAATCCTGTCCCCACGAGTGTTCGTCAATGGAGGGTCCTTTAATGGAGAGAGAGGGCTGGTTTCCACCTACTACATAAGGCCAGTCGTTACTCCATTCCAAGCGTTGAATGGCTGTCTCTCGGCCAAGCGGGCAGTATCCGCGTGGCTGGAGCAATGGTTTGTTTTCCGGTGTGAGTGGACGGCCAGTTAAGTGGACAAGGAACCATTCGTTTGTATGCGTTTTCACTAAGGATGCGTGTCCAGCCTTTTGAAGTGGATTTCTTGGATACGGCCACGTCGTGATCAGCGGATTGTCAGGGTGCACTTCATAAGGACCTTCCAGATTTTCAGAGCGGGCGATGGTCGCCTGATGTTCAAATTTCGTACCACCTTCAGCTGTCAGCAAGTAATAATAACCATTCAGCTTGTAAAGATGAGGAGCTTCGGTTAGCTTAACATCGGTTCCTTTAAAGATCATCTGTGGTTTGCCGATAAGCTTCTGTTCGCCATGATCATATTCCTGGAGCACTATGCCATAAAAGTTATGGTTTCTGATGCGGTGATCCCACACCATGTTAACTAAGTATTTTTTTCCGTCTTCATCGTGAAACAGGGAAGGATCAAAGCCTGAACTGTTCAAGTGGATAGGATCGGACCATTGGCCGTCTATTGTATCGCAGGTGACTAGATAGTTGTGACAATCCTTCCACTGTCCATCCACTACTTTTACATCGGTATAGATAAGCCAGAATTGCCCGTCCTCATAGGAAAGAGCAGGAGCCCATATACCACCAGAATCGGGATTGCCCCTCATATTTAACTGATTCAAGCGGTTTAATGGACGTGAAATAAGTCGCCAGTTTTTTAAATCCTTGGAGTGGTAAATCCCAACGCCGGGAAACCACTCAAAGGTTGAGACTGCGATATAATAATCCTCGCCGGCCCGGCAGATGCTCGGGTCCGGGTTAAATCCAGTTAAGATCGGGTTTTGAATAGTTGACATAGTAACATCACCTCTGTAATAAATTATTTATTCATCAGCTTATAGGCAGGAGCATGGTGAATATCGACTTTAAGGAAATTTTCAAAGGAAAAAGCTGCCACTCCAAGCGCTGTGGCATGAGTGTGTAGTTCCGAAAAGCTTACATTTAAATCATCCTTCTGAAACCATAGAGCGTTGTTTTTTGTTTTTTCAAGAAGCGGCTGTTCAATCCATTGTTTTGCTGCAGCGAGACGGTTCCCAATAATAACTTTTTCCGGATTGAAAGAGTTGATGATATTCGTAATGCCGACTCCCAGATAAGCTCCAATTGTACGGAAGGATTGAATTGGCTCCATGTCTCCGGTGTTTGCCAATTCAATCATTTCTGCTAAAGTATCCTGATCTTCAGAAAAGCCGAGCTTCTTCCCATAGGCCATCAAGGCCTGTTCGGAGGCGTATAATTCCCAACAGCCGTTATTACCACAGCGGCATTTATCTCCATTAACTTCAATGGTCATATGGCCCATCTCTCCGGAAAATCCGTTATTGCCTCTGTACAATTTACCGTTAAGTACGAGTCCGACACCGATTCCTACGCCGACACTTACGTAGATGATGTCCTTTCCGTCTTTGCCGGCTCCAAATTTCTTCTCTCCATAAGCACCTGCGTTAGCTTCATTCTCAATGATCACCGGGCATTCGTATTTTTCTTCAAGCGGCTGTTTAAGCTCGACATTCTGCCAGCCAAGGTTCGGGGCAAGCAGCACCTTGCCATCCTTATTAACCGCACCCGGAACGCCGATTCCAATACCTACAATTCCATAGGGGCTTGGAGGAGCGGCAGCAGTTAAATGATCAATAATTTTACACAGTTCTTCATTGATATGCTCATAGGAAAGCTGGTGAAAATTCATGGATGTCTCTTCACAAATGTTTCCTTCTAAGTCTGTCAGGATGCCAAGAAGATAGTTGACTCCGATATCAATACCAATGCAGTATCCCGCATGCTGATTGAATAATAGCATTACCGGACGCCTGCCGCCGCTTGATTCTCCCGGGCCTTTTTCATAAATTAAATCCTCATTTAACAGTTCACTGACCTGAGAGGAGACTGTACCTTTGTTAAGGCCTGTATTATTGGCAATTTCAGCTCGGGAAATGGGGGCTTGATTCATGATGGTTTCTAATACTAAGGACTTGTTTCCGTTTTTAATGGTGTACTGATTCCAAGTATTCAGCTTTTTCATTTCGCATCCATCCACTTCTTAAAAAAGTTTCCTCAATTATAGCACGAACCACATTGTTTATCCACTAGACAAACTAAGTTTCGTCTGGTACATTGTAATTAACATTCGAAAAGGATGTAAAAATTCTGAATTTATAGGGGGCAAAATTTAGATGAAAAAGAAAGCGGTTACATTGTTCTTGGCGATTACATCGCTCGTTTTGGTTCTTGTCGGCTGCAGCGGAGGAGCGGATGAGGGAAGTGCCAGTCAGGATGAAAAAACAATTGAATTTATGCACTTATGGCCCGAAGGAAGTTCAGCTCAGCATCACAAGATAATTGAGGATATTGTAGCTGATTTTGAGAGTAATAATGAAGGCGTAAACGTCGAAGTTGAAGTTTTAAGCAACGAACAGTACAAAGATAAGATGAAAGTTTTATCTACATCAAATGAATTACCGGATGTAGGGATGACCTGGGCAGCTGGATATTTAGAACCTTATGTAGAAGGTAATAAATTTGCTTCCTTAGATGACGTGCTGGAGGGTGGTCTACAGGATTCCTTCGTATCAGGCACAACGGAAGCCTATGCAATAGATGGAACAACGTATGGTCTTCCACTTGAATTAAACGTTGCTCCTATCTATTACAATAAATCCATTTTTGAGGAAAACGGATTAGAAGTTCCGCAAACGTATGAAGAGTTCAAGCAGGTAGTGGCGACTCTTGAAGAGAATGGAGTGGAACCAATTGCTTTAGGTAACAAAGACCGCTGGACTGGGTCTCTATGGTATATGTATTTTGCTGACCGCATCGGCGGCCCAGAGGCCCTAACCGAAGCTATTGATGGAAACGGTTCCTTTGAAGAGCCTGCGTTTGTAGAAGCAGCGGCTAAAATTCAGGAACTAGCTGATATGAATGCCTTCAACGCAGGTTATAACGGTCTTTCTGACCAGGAAGCTAAAAGTATGTTTATGAGCGGCCAGGCAGCCATGTACATGATCGGCACGTGGGATCTGCCGAACTATACTACGAATGAAGATGTCCCGCAGGATTTCAGAGACTCTGTCGGATACTTCAAGTTCCCAACTGTTAATGGTCAGGGCGACCAAAGCAGTTTTGTAGGCGGTCCTGGTGTTGGGTTGTTTGTAGCTGAAAATTCTGATGTGAAAGCAGAAGCGAAAGATTTTGTTTCATTCTTTGTAGAGCAATGGGGTGAAAGATCCGTGCAAGATGCAGGCGTGATTCCGGCAACTAAAGTAGATGCCGAGTCTATGGATCTTCCACAAATGTACGTCGATGTTTTGAATGACTTAAATAATGCAAGCAACATCACCCTGTTTGCAGATGTACAGATGAGCCCTGATGCAGCAGAAGTTCATTTAAATCAAATTCAAGCATTATTCGGCGGGGAAATTACACCAGAAGAATTCGCAGAAGCCCACCAGGAAGCCATGTCGAGCGAAGAATAGAGTGATAGATAAGACGACTAGTTAATTTAGAAAAGGAGATGCTACAGCTGGTACTCCTTTTCTACCCCATCAGGGGAGGAGGTAAGGTCAGTGAATAAAGTAATGTCCAACAAATGGATGATCGCCTTCTATGTTCTGCCAGCCTTGATCCTTGTCGGAATCCTTATTTTTATTCCGTTAGGATTATCGGCCTACTACGGTCTGATGGATTGGAACGGCATTGGCGACATGGAATTCATCGGAATGGAAAATTATATAACCGCGGTACAGGATATGAAATTCTGGGATAGTGCGTTTCACTCATTTCTATTAGCATTTTTCTCAACATTAAGCTTAATCGTATATTTGGCTATATCTATGATTCTGGCATCCAAAATCAAAGGAGCCGATCTGTTAAGAAAAATATACTTAATTCCTATGCTTTTGTCCTCGGTGGCTATTGCCCAGTTGTGGATTAAAGTCTTTAACCCATCGAACGGAATATTAAACAAGATGCTGATGGGCTTAGGAGTAGATAACCCACCAGCCTGGCTTGCCAATCCGGATATTGTCCTTTATGCGATTTTTATCCCGATTTTATGGCAGTACGCCGGTTTTTACATTCTGATTTACTATGCAGCTTTGAAGAACATCCCGGAATCGCTGATTGAAGCGGCGAAGATTGACGGGGCTTCACCTTTACAGATTGCCTACCGTATCAAACTTCCTCTGATAGCAGGGGTTGTAAAAGTGACCATCGTTCTTGCAATTGTAGGCTCATTAAAATACTTCGATCTGATCTACGTCATGACCGGAGGAGGGCCGAATGGGGCCAGTGAAGTTATGGCATCCTACATGTATAAACTGGCCTTCAGTACCAATGATTTCGGATATGGAAGTGCGATTGGTTTCTTGCTGCTTGTCATTACACTCATTGTCACCGTCATTGTTCGTAAATTAACGGCGGACAAAGAAGAACTTCAATATTAAAAGGAGGTTACCCCATGAATCGCCTCGGCTATATCTTCCTTTATTTATGTTTAGGACTGGTAGCTGTATTTCAGATTTTGCCGATTGTCTGGCTCTTCTTATTTTCGTTAAAAGGAAACCGTGAGATATTTGCTGGATCTCCATTTGCGCTGCCGCAGGAATGGAAGTGGGAAAATTACTTAACGGTATGGGAGGGTGGAATCGGTACCTATTTCTTTAACAGCGTCTGGATTACGGTAGTTGCGATTATTCTTACCTCGCTGCTCGCGAGTATGGCAACGTTTGCGATCACAAGGATGCAGTGGAAACTAAGCAGTTTAGTGCTTGGATTATTTATGGTCGGACTCATGATCCCAATTCATTCCGCCATTATTCCACTTTTTAATATGTTTTTAAATGTGAATTTGATAGATAACCCGTGGTCCATTGTCATTACCTATACGGCATACAACCTGCCGATTACCATGATGATTTTACTAGGGTTTTACTATACATTGCCGCGTGAAATTGAAGAAGCCGCTATTATCGATGGATGCTCGATTCACCGGCTGTTCTTTCGGATTATCCTGCCGATGACGACACCGGTTTTATCAACCATTGTCATCATCAACATGATCTACAACTGGAACGAGTTTGTGTTTGTAAACACCTTCATAAGTTCCGATCAATACAAGACCTTGACAGTAGGAATCCAGAACTTTATCGGTCAGTACATGACAGATTGGGGAGCGATAGGAGCTACCCTTATTATTAGTCTCCTGCCGATTCTATTAGCCTTTATTTTCTTCAGTAACAAAGTAGTAGAAGGCATCTCATCGAGTGCTGTTAAAGGGTAATTTTAAAAAAAGCCTCATCTGCTGATGAGACGAGGCACAGGCTGGTCACGCTGATTTTTGACGGTCAATTCTGCGAAAAGCATGGAGGCTTAGCCACATGGTGATAAAGGTATAAAGGCTTCCGCCGAATAAGAAAGCAAGTGCCGGAAGCGACCGGAACACCAGTATTAGTGAAGCGAGGCTCACTAGAATGAGAAAGCTTTGAACGGGGCTGATCAGCATAATTAAAAAGGTGTTTTTTAAGATAGCTGGAATCTTAAGGTCATAATGTACGAACACGGGAAACAAATAAAACAAGAATAATAGAAATATGAACATGAAAGCGAATAATGGAATATATGTCCAGGTAACGCCTTCTGACATGGAGCGGATATAGTAAATATCCAAGCTTATGAGAAGAAGCAGACCCAGTACAACAAGACCTAAGAGATTGCTTTTCCAAAATTCAGCTTTGAAATATATCCAAAATGCAGAAAAAAGATTCCGATCGGTTTTCCCGTTTAACCAGTCTCGTACGATGGCGAACATTGCAGTAGTAGAAGGGAAGAGCCCAAAAACGACTGCTCCTGCTATAGTAAATAAAATCCACAAGAGGTGGAGATAGGCGAGCCGGCTAATCCAAATCATGATTCGATAAAGTGCGCCGCTGAATAAATTCATCATAGACCCTCCGGAAATTGTTTTAGGAGATATGTCTCATTATACAAAAAGAATTAGTGGCGTAAAGGAAAAATATTTGAATATAACCAAAAATAGAACAGTTTATTATTTTTAGGAGGTTACTATAATGGCTTATTTTAACAATATCGATAAAATTAAATACGAAGGATCTCAGTCAACAAATCCATACGCATTTAAGTTCTACAATCCGGAAGAAACGGTTAACGGTCAGACGATGGAGGAATATCTTCGATTCGGGGTGGCCTACTGGCATACATTTACGGAGGATCTATCTGATCCATTTGGTGTAGGTACCGCGCAGCGTCCGTGGGATCGATACGAAGGGATGGACCTAGCGAAAGCAAGAGTAGAAGCGGCATTTGAGTTCTTTGAAAAACTGAATGTTCCTTACTTCTGCTTCCACGATGTCGATATCGCTCCAGAAGGAAACAGTTTACGAGAGTCGAACGAAAATCTGGACACCATTGTCAGTATGATCAAGGATTATATGAAAGACAGCAAAACGAAGCTGCTCTGGAATACCGTAAATAATTTCACCCACCCGCGCTTTGTTCACGGTGCAGCTTCATCCAGTGAAGCAGATGTATTTGCGTATGCGGCTGCAAAAGTGAAGAAGGGACTTGAAGTTGGAAAAGAACTCGGTTCAGAAAACTATGTATTCTGGGGCGGACGCGAAGGTTATGAAACGCTGCTGAATACGGATATGAAGCTCGAACTTGATAACCTCGGCCGCTTCTACCATATGGCGGTGAACTATGCGAAGGAGATCGGATTCGATGCTCAGTTCTTAATTGAGCCGAAGCCGAAAGAGCCAACTACGCATCAATACGATTTCGACGTAGCTTCCGGGTATGCATTTTTGCAAAAGTATGATCTTCAGGATCACTTTAAATTCAACATTGAAGCTAACCACGCCACACTTGCCGGGCACACGTTCGAGCATGAACTACATTATGCCCGCATCAACAATGTGCTGGGGTCAGTGGATGCCAACCAGGGCCATCCACTGTTAGGATGGGACACCGATGAGTTCCCAACAGACATTTACTCCACGACACTTGCCATGTATGAAATTATTAAAAATGGCGGACTGGGACGCGGAGGATTGAACTTTGATGCCAAAGTACGCCGCGGTTCCTTTAAGCCGGAAGACTTATTCCATGCTCACATCGCTGGGATGGACAGTTTTGCCGCCGGATTAAAGGTAGCTCAAAGACTGCTTGAAGATCGAGTACTTGAAGGAATGGTCGAGGAACGATATAGCAGCTACACGGAGGGAATTGGTAAGGATATTGTGAATGGCACTACAGATTTCCATAAACTTGAGCAACATGCACTTGGATTAAAAGGTTTCTCCCAACCATCAGGACGATTGGAAAGCATTAAAGCGGTCATCAATCAGTACATGCTTAAAACTTTTGCAGGAGACAAGTAAGTATGTCTCATGTTATCGGAATCGATTTAGGTACAAGTGCAGTTAAGCTACTGTTGATGGACCGTGGGGGAAGGATTGTCCAGGAGGTTTCAAAGCCGTATCCATTGATTCAGGAAAGCCACGGCTATAGTGAACAGGACCCGCATGCCTGGGTGGAACAGACGGTCGCAGGGCTGTCTGAACTGATGGACCATTTCCCGGGCAATGCTGAAGATATTGAAGGTATCAGTTTTTCCGGACAAATGCATGGACTTGTGCTGCTGGATGAGAACAACGAGGTGCTGCGCAATGCGATCCTGTGGAACGATACACGAACAACGGCTGAATGTGAGGAAATTTATGATGTCGTCGGCAATGACCGACTGCTTGAGATTACCAAAAACCCTGCTCTGGAAGGCTTCACTCTTCCTAAGTTGTTGTGGGTAAAGAAGCACGAGCCGGATCTCTACTCAAAAGCTAAAACGTTCGTGCTGCCAAAGGATTATCTGCGCTATAAGCTGACCGGAGAACTGCATATGGATTATTCAGATGCATCTGGAACTCTCCTGCTGGATATTCATACGAACAAGTGGAGCGAAGACTTATGCCGGACCTTAGAGATTGATTCTGATCTTTGCCCGCCGCTTGTTGGGTCTTATGAGCAGACAGGAACGCTTCTGCCGGAGATGGCAAGCATCACGGGTCTTTCAGCTTCCACCCGCGTGTTTGCCGGAGGAGCTGATAATGCGTGCGGAGCCATCGGATCAGGCATTTTAGAGGAAGGAAAAACTTTGTGCAGTATAGGTACTTCGGGTGTTGTGCTCTCTTATGAATCCAGTCATGACAAAGAGTTTGGCGGAAAGGTTCATTACTTTAATCATGGCGCCCCAGATGCTTACTACACAATGGGCGTGACGCTTGCTGCAGGTTACAGCCTCAGCTGGTTCAAAGAAGTCTTTGCAAAAGAAGAATCCTTTGAGGCTCTTGTAGCGGAAGTAGACTCCGTTCCACCCGGTGCTAATGGATTAATGTTCACCCCGTATATATCCGGGGAGCGGACTCCGCATGCAGACGCATCGATCCGTGCTAGCTTTATCGGGATGGACAGTTCTCATCAGCGGAAGGATTTCGTCCGTGCCGTGATGGAGGGGATTACCTTTTCCTTGCATGAATCGATCCATATGTTCCGTAATAATGGGAAAACGATTGATACGATTGTTTCTACCGGAGGAGGAACTAAAAATGAACACTGGCTGCAAATGCAGGCCGATATATTTAATGCAGATATTGTGAAGCTATCGAGTGAACAAGGTCCGGGAGTCGGGGCTGCCATGCTTGCTGCTTACGGCTGCGGCTGGTTCGATTCCCTGAAGCAATGTGCGGATGAATTCTTGCAAATTGAAAAGACCTTTTCGCCGAATGAAGAAAATGTCCAGACTTATGAGGAACTTTTTGGAATTTATCGGCATGTTTATGAGCAAACAAGGGAATTAAATACACAATTGCTCCCTTACCGAAAGTAAGAGGGGAAGGAGGAATACTTTATGAAATATAATCGTTTAGGGAATACAGACCTTGAAATTAGTGAACTGAGCTTTGGAACATGGGCGATTGGCGGTGCCTGGGGAGAAACGAACGATGAAGATGCGCTTGCGGCACTTGAAACAGCCATGGAGAGCGGAGTTAACTTTTTTGATACAGCGGACGTGTATGGCATGGGGCACAGTGAAGAACTGCTTGCGCAGGCAACGAAAGGAAAAGAGAAAGAAATCTATATTGCAACGAAATTCGGACGCCAGGGGGACTTTACCGATCCAGCGAACTATACGCCGGAGCAGGTAAGACAGTATGCTGAGGACAGCCTGAAGCGCCTCAATCGTGATCAGATTGATTTGTACCAGATCCACTGTCCAACTTTTGAAATAATAAAGGATGGCTCTGTATTTGATGTATTGGAGGATTTAAAAGCAGAAGGAAAAATTCGTTACTACGGAGTCAGCGTTGAGACGGTGGAGGAAGGGCTGTATGTGCTTGAGCACACAAACGCAAGCTCTCTGCAGATTATCTTCAATATCTTCAGGCAGAAACCGCTCGATGAATTGATACCAAAAGCGCGTGAAAAGCAGGTAGGGATCCTTGCACGTGTACCGCTAGCAAGCGGGCTTCTGACAGGGAAGTTCAATAAACAGCATGTTTTCGAAGAAGATGACCACCGCAACTTTAACCAAAACGGGGAAGCATTCAATGTTGGTGAAACCTTTGCGGGTCTTGAATTCTCGAAAGGTGTAGAATTGAGTGAAGAGCTTCAGTGGATGATCAAAGGCCGCGGAAATATGAGCCGGGCGGCGCTGAAGTGGATTATGCAGCAGGACGGCATTACAAGTGTCATTCCAGGGTTTCGTAATGTGGGTCAAGTAGAGGATAATCTGAAGGCGCTCGAAGCCAGGGATTTCTCAAACGAAGAGCTTCAGCAATTAAAAGAGTTTTATAACGAGCAGGTGCACGATCATATTCGCGGAGTTTATTAATAACGAAGAAAGCCAGGAGGAAGGCCTCCTGGCTTATTTTTATTGGGTTTTAAAAGAAAAAGTGGTGCGTTTATGGTAAGGTTCGTCCCCATTTAAAACAATAGATGGGAATCCATCATGATGAAGCGATGCCGGGGAACTTTGGGTTTCCATACATAAACCTAAATACTTTTCAGCAGATCTTTCTGCCAACAGAAAGCTGTCATCCAGGTTGTTTGAGGTATACATGACCATGCCAGGTTGATTGGTAGTAATCTCGAGCGTACGGCCGCTTGTTGGTTCTTCAACGTGGACCTGTCCATCTTCCAGAATAAAATAATGATCAAACCCGTCTTTAGCGATTTTGTTCTGAGGATGAGGGGTAACCATCCCTTCCACCAGGTCTTTTCCTTCCCGGAAATCAAAAGGTGTGTCATCGACGTCCAGCCATTTTCCAGTGGGAATCAGCTTATCGTCCAATTCGACAAATCGCGGACTGTTAAAGGTAAGATGATGATTATGCAACGTCCTTTTATAATTCCCGCTTAAATTAAAGTAAGAGTGGTTCGTTAATGTCAGAACCGTTGTTTCATCACTTTCCGCTTGATAGTCCACTACCAATTCGTTGTCGTTTGTTAACGTATAAGTCACGGTGACCTCAAGATTGCCAGGGTACGCGTCTTCTTCTTTTGAAACATTCAAAGAGAGCGTAAGACCGATCTGGTTCTCGCTTTCAAATGGAGTGACCTCCCATATCTTTTGATGAAATCCATTCGCACCGCCATGGAGGTGGTTAGGACCTTCATTGGCGTCCAGATCGAAAGTTTGTCCTTCTAATGTAAAAGAAGATCCCTCGATCCGTCCGGCCACTCGTCCGATTAGCGCGCCAAAATAATTAGGATCCTCTTTATAGTCTTCTAAATTCTTGTAGCCAAGGACTACATTTTCAAGTGTTCCGTCCTGATCCGGTACGAGCAGCTCTGTAATAATCCCGCCGTAGTTCAAAACGCTGAGCTTCATGCCGTGATCGTTCGTCAGGGCGTATTTTGTCCAGCTGTTGCTGACTTCTTTCGTCGTAATCTCCATGTTGTATGTACCTCCGTGTAAAAAGCGAAGCAAAGTATCCGCCTATTCTATAATTTCTATAGTCTTCTTTAGTTTATCAGACATTTCTAAGTATTTCGCTTTAACGGATAAGGTTCATATAGAAAAAAGTGAATAAATAAAGAAGTTCGGGACCATTTAGGCTCCTGCAGTCTATCGCATCCTGCTAGGAGGAGTAAACTTTACGATGACTCTTCAATTTTATCCAGCATATGATGAAAGGCTAAAGGGTCTTCAAAATCTTCTGCTGTCCAATTTTCATGAATCCATTGTTTTAATTCTTCCGGTGAATTGAACACCTCTCCACTAGTATCTTCTTTCCGTATGGTATATCGTCCGTTATCGGGATCAATCGTAATGATACAGGGATAGGCCCCATTTTTTCCGCGCAGCGTGAATTCCATTGTGAAATCATCCTTTTTTTAAAGTTATTGTAACCTGGAAGACCATCTTCATACCAATTGTCTATGACATCGTATTTCTTAAGAAAATGAACAGCAGGTTACCTTGAAAAACTGAAATGGAGGTTAGAAATATGGAGGAATATTCCGTAAAAAACCCTTGCGAAGAACTGGTGGTATCAGCTATAATAATATTTGTCGGATTAATCGGCACGAAGGTGCTGGATCGGCAAATTTAATTCTATGGGGCATTAGCTCAGCTGGGAGAGCGCAACACTGGCAGTGTTGAGGTCAGCGGTTCGAGCCCGCTATGCTCCACTACATGTTACATGTCAGTATTTGATTGTAAAGTTTTAAAGAGAGACTGATAAATTCGCTTCTTACGACTTTACACACTAAGCCCACTTTTCTTTTGAGTAAGTAAACTCATTGGAAAGGTGGGCTTTTTTGGTTATTAAGTATGCCATTATAGAATTTATCGTTGAAAGATGAATACCAGATTATTTTGCTGAACCCCTTCAGAGCTTACGAGATGATCTTTTAAACTTTAAGAACTCGTGCTGACTAAAAAATTCACATTAATTCTTTACAAAGAACAATAATTGACATACTTAAAAGAGGGATATATGATGGAAATGTTCTTTATAAAGAAATGGAGTGATTTGATAACTATGATAAGTGGAAAGTAAAGACTTGAGGATTAAAGAATAGTAGAGATTTGGCAAGTGAAATAATGGCGGGAGTCAAGAAATCAGTAATTTCACCTATAGATAGTTAGAACATCCTAAAAGGTGGACGATTAAAACAAAGAATGTCTTTTTTTTACTGGCGCTCTAAAGATGGTGAGTTATTTTCAACAAATATTACATTTTCAATTGAAAAGCAACTGTAAAATTAAAGTTTAAATACTCGTTTTTAGAAAGAATTTAAGAGATTAGGTAAGTAATATTCCTGTGATTCATCAAGTTTAGCGAAAATTGTTAAAATCAGGTTGACAAGTTCTTAATAAAGAACTAAAGTATAGATATTAGCTAAATCAATCGTCCTAACAAATGGGGCATTTTTTTATAACTTTCCGTTCGTTATATAGAATAAAATAGAATCTAAAATCCAAAAGGTGGTTCTTATGAATATTAAAAGACAAAAGAACTTTATAGATGATGGAAGAAGCAGTGACATTAACTTAAAAGAATATTTTGATGTTATCAAAAGAAGAGCTTGGATTATTATAGTCCTCATGCTTCTAACCACATCAGCTGGGATAGCTTATACTCATTTAAACAATACATTACTTTATCAAACATCTACAAGAATTATCCTAGAAACTGAAGACAAAGACATGAACACACTCATGGTTATGATCAAAGATCCCATTATAATGGATGAAGTTAAAAAACTGCTGAATCTGGAAATTTCGGACGAAGAGCTTGCCTCAAAGATCACTGTAGACAGACTCGATGAATCTCAAGTAGTCTTAATTTCTGTAACTGATACAAGCCCTGAGCGAGCTGCGAACATCGCGAACTCTACTGCACAAGTTTATAAAAAAAAGATTGGAGACATTTTATCATTTGAGGAAGTACAACTACTTTCTGAAGCAAAGTTGAACCCAATGCCTATCAATGAAAATCAAAGCCGTAATCTTGTTGCAGCAGCAGTATTTGGATTGATTGTAGGAGTTGGAATCGTTTTTTTATTAGATACACTTGATGGCACAATCCGCTCTCGACATGAGATTGAAGAATACTTGGATATTCCTGTTATTGGATCCGTTTCGACTATGAATAGAAGGAACACGATCACTAACAAAAAGAAAAAACAATCATCCAACGTGGAAGCCAGGGGGGAGAAAATTGATATTAAGCAAAATCAGACAAGCTAAAAAAAGAAGAAATCTAATTACTTATACTAACCCAGATTCCGTGGTATCTGACCAGTTTCGAACGATTCGAACGAATATGAAATTTCTAACAGATAATCGTAATAGCCATAACTTTTTGCTCACTTCTCCGAACAATCAGGAAGGTACTTCGACAACTGGAGCTAACTTGGCTGTATCGATGGCTTTCTTAAGAGATAAGATTCTCCTCATTGACGCAAATTTAAGAAGTCCTTATCAACATGTCATTTTTAAGACTGATAATGAAATCGGACTAAACAATATAATCGCGGGTCAAACAACCTTCAAGCAGGCTGTATATAAAACGGGTATAGGTAATCTTGATTTGTTAACCAGTGGTTCTAGTATGATGAACCCTACTGAAGTCATTAGTGATGAAAAAATGGTTGAATTATTAAAAGAAGTGAGCAGTACTTACGATATTGTTTTGGTTGATTCCCCATCTGTACTTCAATCTACTGAAACAAGGGTGTTGGCTCACCACTGCGATGGAGTTGTGCTTATCATCAATAAAGGAAAAACGGATTTACAAAAAGCAGCTGAAGCAAAAAGCATCTTAGATCTTGCACATGCTGATATCGTAGGGGCTATCTTAAATGATAGAAAGTAATATTTTTTTATTCGCTTGTTCTTTATAAAGAAGTTATTTTCTCAATATAGGTTTCAGGCGATGTCTCCTTGCCTGTATCAATGGAGGCACTCGGCCATGCTGTGGGTTGTCATAATAAGCAACCTTAGACGCGAGTCGTCGTTGGTGTGGCGTGAGGGAGGGTTGAATGCCCATTAATTTTAAATTTTTATGAAGAGGGATCATTTGAACCCTTTTCATAAAAGTTTGGAAATTATACATAATTTGATAGCAGCTAGAACAATTAGGTAAGAGAGGGGAGAATGTATGACCTATCGACAGAGATTGTCCTTATTTATATTTATAGATTCTTGCATTATTATAACAGCGGTTTTATTTAGCCGAATGCTTGTTAATTCGAACTTTTATAACTTTACACCACTTATGATCAGTACCATCGGATTATTAGCTGGTCACCTGTTTTTTTCGTTTCTATTGAATCTGTATAAGAAAGCATGGGAGTATGCAAGCATTGGGGAACTAATTATCATTCTTAAAACGGTTACCTATTCAATAATGTCTACCGCTGCTATTCAATTTATTACCTTACAAGCCGTCTATTTGAGAGCCCTTGCAATTATTTGGATGATTAATTTGCTTGTTATCGGCGGGTCACGCTTCTTATGGAGAATTTACAGAGATAACTACCTCGTTCAAAGCAATACGAAAAAAAGGACTCTAATCATTGGGGCGGGTTCTGCAGGAATCATGGTAGTCAGACAACTACAGAGAAGTGAAGATACAGATTTGTGTCCTGTAGCTTTCGTAGATGATAGTCCGATAAAGCATCATCTGGATATTTTAGGTATTCCTGTAGTAGGTGGCGTGAGTGAAATTGAGAAGTATGTTGACCAATTGGATATCGAAAATATCATCATCGCTATTCCATCACTGAACAGAGAAGGAATTCAACATATATTCCAGGAATGCGCAAAAACAGAAGCAAAAACGCAGATCCTTCCGATGCTTGAAGATCTCGTTACGGGTAAAGTTTCCGTAACACAGTTAAGAGATGTGAAAGTGGAGGACTTATTAGGAAGAGCACCTGTTGATTTGGATATTGATCAAATATCTGACTATGTGAAGGGTCAAATCGTTTTAGTCACAGGAGCAGGTGGTTCAATTGGATCAGAGATCTGCAGGCAAATAGCGAGGTTTGGACCTGAAGAATTAATCTTACTTGGTCATGGTGAAAATAGTATCCATGCAATAGAAACCGAGCTAAGAGAAAAGTTTTCAGAGAATGGAATTAAGATTACTACGGAAATTGCAGATATCCAAGATGGAGATAAAATGGATAAGATATTTAACTATTATTCACCCGAGGTGGTTTACCACGCAGCTGCTCATAAACATGTCCCTCTTATGGAACGCAATCCAGAAGAAGCAGTGAAAAATAATATGATTGGCACCTATAATGTGGCTAAAGCGGCAAGGCGGAGCAACACGGGAACATTCGTCATGATTTCCTCAGACAAAGCCGTTAATCCCACCAGTGTAATGGGAGCCACTAAACGATTATCAGAAATGATTATCCAAAGTATGAATGGATATGGTAATACGAAATTTGTAGCGGTGAGATTTGGGAATGTGCTGGGAAGTCGAGGTAGTGTGGTTCCGATCTTTACAAAACAAATTGCTAAAGGCGGGCCCGTCAAAGTGACCCATCCTGAAATGATTCGTTACTTTATGACGATCCCTGAAGCATCAAGTCTTGTTATCCAAGCAGGTGCTCTAACCCAGGGAGGCGAGATATTTGTTTTAGACATGGGGGCTCCGGTGAAAATTGTTGACTTAGCCAGAAACCTTATCAAACTTTCTGGTTACACCTTGGAAGATATTAAGATTGAATTCAGCGGTATAAGGCCAGGAGAGAAATTATATGAAGAGTTATTGAAGGATGACGAAGTTCATGAAAATCAAGTCTACCCGAAGATTTACTTAGGAAAAACGGCAGACTTATATATCGATGATATACAGGAAATTATCAATAGTTATGATAAATGGGACAAAGAATTTTTAAGAGAGCAGTTATTAAGTCTAGCCAACAATAAAGGGCTCATTCGCTCAAATGAAGCTATATCTATAACAAGTTAGGCAAGGGGGAGAAGAGAATGAGGGGAAGAGTTCTATTTTGTGCTACCGTAGATTATCATTTTAAGCTATTTCACCTTCCGTATTTAAAATGGTTTAAAGAACAAGGCTGGGAAGTTCATGTAGCTGCAAGCGGTAATATGAATCTTCCCTATGTGGACCAAAAATTTAACATTCCAATTCAACGATCTCCATTCAGTCTAAAAAATGTCCAAGCTTATCAGGATTTTAAGGGTCTAATAAATGAGCATCACTATAAAATTGTTCATTGCCATACACCGATGGGCGGGGTTCTAGCTCGCTTAGCAGCTCGAAACGCAAGAAAAAATGGAACGAAGATTATTTATACCGCTCACGGATTCCATTTTTGTAAGGGTGCCCCGATTACGAACTGGCTTCTTTACTACCCAATTGAAAAATTATTGGCTTCTTCTACGGATTGCTTAATCACAATTAACCAGGAGGATTTTCGGCTGGCTACCCAGCGGTTTAAAACAAAACAGATTGAACTTGTGAATGGTGTTGGGGTAAACATAGAGGAATTTAAGAAGATTAGTGAAAAAGAAAAAGTCACGTTAAGAAAGTCATCGGGTTATAGTCCTGATGACTTTTTATTATTCTATGCAGCTGAATTCAATAAAAATAAAAATCAGCAATTTCTACTTCAATCATTAGCATTGTTAAAGAAGGATGTTCCTCAAGCCAGATTGATACTTGCCGGAGAAGGGAGCACTCTTGGTTTTTGCAAGGAGCTAGCCGCCAAACTTGAAATAGATCATATGGTAGATTTCCTAGGATATTGCAATGAAATTAAAGAAATTGTTTCCATGTGCGATATGGTAGCTGCTTCCAGCTTACGGGAAGGTTTGCCTGTAAATATCATGGAAGCTATGGCTTGCGGCTTGCCGATTGTAGCTATTGATAACCGCGGTCATAGAGAGTTAGTAGAAAATGATGTAAACGGGTGGGTGTTTAAAAACAATCAAGTTTTAGAGTTCTCAGAAAAAGTTAAACATATTGCGGAACATATGGAAGTTAGACAAAAGCTTGGGGACAATGGGAGAAAAATAATTATCCAAAAATATAGTACTAATAAAGTCATCCAACAGAATAGTAAAATCTATCAATCTTATATGAGAAAAGGTGAAATCGAGGAATGGGCGATCCATTAAGAGTATTGCACGTAGTCGTAAACATGAACAGGGGCGGAGCAGAGACCCTCATTATGAATTTGTACCGGAATATAGATCGTTCGAAAGTACAATTCGATTTTCTCACTTATAAAGAAGGAGTGTTTGATGAGGAAATAAAACAATTGGGTGGCAAGGTGCACCGGATACCTTATATTTCTGAAGTAGGACATAGGCAGTTTGTAAAAGGCTTGGATGCGTTCTTCCAACAAAACTCCCATTATAAGATTGTTCACTCCCACATGGACAAGATGAGCGGTTTGGTTCTTCGATCTGCAAAACGTTATGAGGTTACCGCACGTATCGCTCATAGTCATAATACGAGTAGCGAAGGTGGAATTCTAACCAGACTATATAAAGAGTATGCTGGGTTATTCATTAAAAATAATGCAACCCATTTATATGCGTGTTCTAACTTGGCAGCTCAATGGTTGTTTCCAAAAAGAGCGAATGAAGCTCTTATTATTAAAAATGGGATAGACAGCGAAAAGTTTACTTATTCTTCAACACTAAGAGATCAGATTAGGAAAGAACTCAATCTGGATGAAGATACTCATGTAATTGGACATGTAGGAAGATTCTCACTTCAAAAAAACCACATGTTTTTAATTGAAGTTTTTGCTGAGTACTCCAGGAAGAAGCCAAACTCTAAATTGCTCTTAATCGGAGATGGTCCACTAAGATCTAAGATCATTGAAAAGATAAAGATTCTTCGATTAGAAGATAAAGTTCAGTTATTGGGTATAAGAGACAATATTCCCTCTTTGCTTCAAGCGATAGATGTCTTTGTATTTCCATCATTTCATGAAGGACTGCCTGTGACATTAATTGAAGCGCAAGGTGCAGGTCTGCATTGTTTCATATCAGATAAGATTTCAGATGAAGTTGACTTGGGATTAGGGTTGATTGAGAGGTTACCAATTTCAAGTGAGGCCCGAGAAATTTGGGTTCAAAAGCTTTTAGAAAAATACCCCATTAAATCTCAGCGATTAATCAGCTCGAAAAAATTAAGCCAAAGTGGGTATGACATTCATCTTACAGCAAGAAAAACAGAGAATTCTTACTTACGGTTAGGGGGAAGAGCAGGTTGAAGCTCCTTACCATCTTTACTCCAACTTATAATCGTGCTTATTGCCTGCATCAATGTTATGAAAGCTTAAAAAGGCAAACGAACAAAAATTTCATTTGGTTAATTATTGATGACGGGTCCACAGACGACACGTTAGAGAGAGTCGAGGAATGGAAGAAAGAAAATATTATTCATATCCACTATCATTATCAAGAGAATCAAGGAATGCATGGGGCTCATAATACAGCTTATAAATTAATTGAAACTGAACTGAATGTATGTATTGATTCAGATGATTATATGCCAGATGACGCTGTAGAAAACATCTTTAATTACTGGGTAAAATATGGAGATGAATCGGTTGGCGGAATCATTGGGCTTGACGCTTTTACAGATCAACAGATAATTGGTTCGACACTGCCCACGAGTCAGAGTACTTCTACCCTTTTCGATCTCTATTATAAACATGGAGTAACTGGAGATAAAAAACTTGTGTACCGTTCAGATCTCACAAGAAAATATCCTTACCCCGTCTTTGAAGGAGAAAAATACGTAGGACTTGCTTATAAATACTATAAGCTAGATCAAGAGTATGAAATGCTTCTATTAAATAAAGTACTCTGCTGCGTGGAGTACTTACCGGATGGTTCTTCCAGAAACATGCTAAAGCAATATCGAAGAAATCCTCAAGGCTTCTCCTTTTATCGTAAAGAGCTGATGAAATTGTCTTTTGCGGGGTTATCGTTTAAATTCAGACAATCTATTCATTATGTTTCAAGCAGCATAATGATGAAAAACTGGAATTTCATCAAAGAGTCTCCTAATAAAGGGTTAACAATTCTGGCTTTACCTTTAGGCCTTTTATTATTTGCTTATGTAACTAGTAGAACAAGAGATGTGATGTACGAATAGATTTCCTTCGAAAGGAAATGGTTATGACACAATTATGGATGAACCTTGCTTTAGTATTCTGTTTAGCTTATTTTGCGAGGCTGGTAGGAGTTAAAATTCAAACGAATACGATGGTGATCAGCAGACCAAATTCATTTTTTGTGTTTGGAGCATTAGCATCACTTGTACTCGTATCAGGATTACGATCGAATATAGGAGATACTTATTTTTATAAACATACCTATGAAATCAATACGTTTACATGGGAGTTTATCCAGTCTCAAAAAGATATAGGGTTTGGCATACTGCAGATGTTATTAAAAAGGATATCTGATGATCCTCAAGTACTTATATTTACAACAGCACTTATTACCAACACATTAATTGTGATGGTCTTATATAAATATTCTCGCATGTTGGAATTAAGTTTGTATGTGTATATCACAGGTGGTCTGTTTTTAGTATCTATGAATGGGATACGGCAGGTGTTAGCTGCCGCTATCGCCTTCACAGCATTAAAGTATATTATAAACGGTAACTTGAAACGCTACATTCTCGTTATTCTTATCGCTTCGTTGTTTCATCAAAGTGCATTAGTGCTGCTGCCGATTTACTTTCTCGTTCAATTTAAAGCCTGGTCTAAAGCTACGGTGGCTCTGCTTATTTTTTCAGTTGTCATTGTTATTGGGTTTGAACAATTTTCATCTTTATTGTTTTCAGCTATAGAAGATACACAATATGGAGATTATGAGAACTTTGCTGAAGGAGGAGCAAGCGTATTAAGAGTAGCGGTTTTTGGAGCACCAATTTTGCTTGCTTACATTGGGAAGGATAAATTGAGAGAAATTTTCCCTCAGAGTGATTACATCGTAAACCTATGCTTAATTGGTCTCGTTTTTATGATTGTGTCGACTCAAAATTGGATATTTGCTAGGTTCTCTATTTATTTTACTTTATATCAGTTGATCCTTGTATCGTGGGTAGTCAAATTATTTCGACCAAGAGATGAAAAAATGATCTATTTCGCAATCATTAGTTGTTATTTGGCTTATTACTATTTCGAAAATGTTATGAACTTGAACATTGATTACCGCAGTGATTTTTTGGTTTGGTAACTACTGGTTTGATAATTAAGAAAACGGAGGTGTGGTTATGGCGGTTTTAATAACAGGTGGAGCTGGATACATAGGGACTCACACCTGTGTAGAATTATTAAATGATGGTCATGAAATCATTGTTGTCGATAACTTTTCTAATAGTCAGCCAGAAGCTCTACGAAGAGTCCAGGAATTAACAGGTCAAGAGTTCAAAACCTATGCCATCGACTTATTGGATGCTCAATCTCTCGAAAGAGTATTTGCGGAAAACCGAATCTCATCAGTTATTCATTTCGCTGGGTTAAAAGCAGTTGGGGAATCTGTAACGGATCCGCTTTGGTATTACAGGAATAACGTTATAGGAACGATCATATTGTGTGAAGTAATGAAAAAGTATGATGTTAAAAACATGGTATTCAGTTCCTCAGCCACCGTGTATGGTCAGCCGGATCAAGTGCCGATTCGTGAAGATTCATTATTAAAGACAACCAATCCATATGGAAGAACCAAGCACATGATTGAGGAAATTCTGAGAGATCTATACATATCCGATTCTTCATGGAGTATAGCACTCTTAAGATACTTCAATCCAATCGGTGCTCATAAAAGCGGAATGATTGGCGAATCGCCTCAAGGAATTCCAAGCAATCTTCTTCCTTATATTTCACAAGTTGCGGTAGGAAGTTTAAAGGAACTGAGGGTATTTGGAAATGACTATGAGACAAAAGATGGGACTGGGGTCAGAGACTATATTCATGTTGTAGATTTAGCACAAGGACACGTTCGAGCTTTAGATAAAGTAGAATCATCAAAAGGAGTACACATATATAATTTGGGGACTGGAAAAGGATACAGTGTACTTGAAATGATTGAAGCTTTTGCAAGAACCTCAGGAAGGGAAATCCCTTACAAAATTATCGATAGACGTCCTGGGGACATCCCCATCTGTTTTGCAGAAACTACAAAAGCAAATGTAGAACTGGGGTGGAGAGCAGAACGAGGGATAAACGAAATGTGTGAAGACACCTGGCGCTGGCAATCACTCAACCCAATTGGATATGAACAATCATTTACAGAAAGTGAAACTTCGGTGCCGAGTAAAGCAGCGGAGTTTTTTGTTATTAAATAATGAGGAAGGGGTTAAAAATAATATGAAAAGATTATTAGATTTAACCATATCCATCCCTTTACTACTAATAATGAGCCCGGTGTTTGTGTTGATCAGTATAATATTAAAAGTGCAAATTGGATCGCCGATTTTTTTTACACAAAAGCGCCCAGGACTAAATGATAAGCTTTTTTATCTTTATAAATTTCGCACGATGAGTAATAGAACCGATGAACAAGGGAGTCTACTTTCAGATGAAAAACGTTTAACCGCAATCGGAGCAATTCTTAGAAAGTATTCGTTGGATGAATTTCCTCAGTTGATTAATGTCATTAAAGGAGATATGAGTTTAGTAGGACCGAGGCCATTATTGTTAGAGTATTTACCATTATACACACCAGAACAATCTCTTAGAAATCTTGTGAAACCGGGGATTACAGGCTGGGCCCAAATTAACGGGAGAAACGCTATTACATGGGAAGAAAAATTCCACTGTGATACATGGTATGTGAAAAACTGGAGTCTTGGGTTAGATCTAAAAATTTTAGCTCTTACATTTATTAAGGTCTTAAAAAAAGAAGGGATCAGCCACCAAAACCACGTGACAATGGAAAAATTCAAAGGTTCGAAAGAAGTGCTGTAAATGGAGATTATCTTAATTGGAGATGGCGGCCATAGTAAGGTTATCCAAGACATCATTATAGCTGAGAAAAAGCATAAGATTATTGGGATTCTAGATGAGAAATATCGTGAAATTCATAAGGAAAGTGGAATAGTTTATGGTCCCCTCACTAACCTGTCTCAATTCATTAAACGGGGTTCAAAAGTCCTTATAGCTATAGGAAACAACCAAATTAGAAAGAAAATAGTTAGAGAAATAAAACTGGATTCCAACCAGTTTATCAGCGTCATTCACCCTTCGGCTATTATTAGTCCTTCAGCAAAGGTTGCTCCTGGAACGGTTGTAATGCCGAACGCAGTTATTAATGCTAATGCAGTCATTCACTCTCATAGCATTATCAATACAGGGGCGATTGTCGAACATGATTGCACAATTTTTAAATTCTCCCATTTATCACCTCGAGTGACTTTAACGGGAAACGTGATGGTGGGTGAAGGGGCAAGCATCGGCGCTGCAACTACTGCGATTCCCGGAGTTACGATAGGTGAGTGGAGTGTAATTGGTGCCGGAGCTACAGTCATCCGTGATATCCCTGGTTATCAAAAGGCAGTAGGATGCCCGGCAAAAGTCATGAGTGCAGAGGTTCAGGTTCAACCACTCAAAGGAGGTGTCTAATGAAGAATTCAAGAATATATCTTTCTCCACCACACATGACGGGGAAAGAGCAACTGTATATTAACGAAGCATTTGAATCGAATTGGATTGCACCACTTGGTAGAAATGTAGATATGTTTGAAAACGAAATTGCAGAGTATGTAGGAGCTAAAGGAGCCGTTGCTGTCAGTTCAGGTACAGCAGCTATCCACCTAGCTCTTTCTTTATTAGATGTAAAACGAGGTGACCGGGTATTCTGTTCCACATTCACCTTTGTAGCTAGTGCAAATCCAATACTATATCAGGGAGCAGAACCAATATTTATTGACTCTGAACCTGAATCTTGGAATATGTCTCCGCTTGCTTTAGAAAGAGCGCTTTATGATGCTTATAAAGAAGGAAAATTACCTAAAGCTGTCATTATGGCAAATATCTACGGTCAATCTGGAAAAATGGATGAATTGATGGCCCTTTGTGATCATTATCGGGTCCCGATAATTGAAGATGCTGCTGAATCACTTGGTTCAACTTATCGTGGGAAATACAGTGGGACCTTCGGTGAGTTTGGAGTTTATTCGTTCAATGGTAATAAAATCATAACAACTTCCGGCGGAGGCATGCTTGTTTCAAATGATTTAAATAGATTGGAAAAAGCACGCTTCTTAGCTACTCAAGCCAGAGAGCAAGCCGTTTATTATCAACACCACGAAGTGGGGTATAACTATCGGATGAGTAATATTCTGGCTGGTATTGGGAGAGCGCAATTAGAAGTAATCGAAGACCGTGTTCATGCAAAAAGAGAAGTATTTAAGATGTATGAACGCCTATTAGCCGATGTAGATGGCATAGATTTTCTAGCTGAACTCCCCGAAACTAGATCGAACCGTTGGTTGACTGTTTTTACTATGGATCATCTGGAAATTGCCGCAGAACCATTTGAGGTTCTTAAATCTATGACTGAACAAAATATTGAAGTTCGGCCGCTATGGAAGCCACTCCATATGCAACCGCTATATTCAGGCACAACCTATTATTCTCATTCGGAACATGAAGACATATCAGAACACTTGTTTAAAACAGGACTCTGTCTTCCATCTGGATCGAACTTATCGGAAATCGAACAGGTAAGAGTAGTCAATTGCTTAAAAGAATCGTTAAAAGGAGCTAAAAGAAAAGAAGGTATCTTCTAATAAATAAAATTGAGGTAACCATACATGATAGGAACTAACATTCATTGTATTCGAAAGCAAAGAGGCTTATCCTTGTCAGATTTGGCAGAGCGTGCGGGAATATCAAAATCTTATTTAAGCAACCTCGAAAGAAACTTAAATAAAAATCCTTCTATTAAAATGGTAGATAAAATTGCTGCTGTATTAGGGGTCGATTTGTTGGTTCTAATGAAAAATGGAGGCATTAATGATTTATCTTATCAACCTCTTGAAAAAGAATGGATGAAATTCATTAACGACTTAAAAGCATCAGGGGTTCAAAAAGATCAACTTAATGATTATAAGAAACTGATTGAATTTATTAATTGGCAGAACAAACAAGATAAGGTTCCTCATAATTAAGGAAGTGAGGAGATAGGTTGATGAGTAAAGGTAAACCAGTGAGAGTACTTCATGTTGTAGGGATTATGAATAGAGCGGGCACTGAAACGATGCTCATGAATATTTACAGACAAATTGATAAAGAAAAAGTTCAATTTGACTTTGTTTCTTACAGTAATGAAGAAGGACACTATGACGAAGAAATAAGGAGTTTAGGTGGTCGAGTTATTAAATTATCTAATACTCAATCCGTTAAGGACCTATACCATGTGATTAAACAAAATGGTCCTTACCAGGCTCTTCATGCTCATACGTTATTCCATTGTGGTGTGGCCAATATTGCAGCTATGTTGACCGGGATTCCGATAAGGATTTCACATGCGCATACCACGTTAGATAAAAACGATAGCATTTCTCGCAAAATTTATATAAAACTCATGCGAATGGTGATTAATATGGCCTCTACTAAGCGATTGGCTTGCAGCAAGGGAGCTGGCAAGTATTTGTTCGGGGAGAAGAACTTGGGGAAATTTTCCTGTAGTTATTTCCCTAATGTTATTAATTACTGTGAATTTCTAAATGAACGCGAAGAAGAAGTTAGTAATTTTAAAAGAGAAGTTGGTTTAGAAGATAAATTAGTGTTCGGTCATATTGGAAGGTTCATACATGCTAAAAACCATCTTTATATAATTGAAATCTTTAAATGTTTACTAAAAAAAGAACCTAATGCCAGGTTACTTTTAGTCGGAGAAGGTGACTTAAAGCAGGATATAGAGAACAGAGCAAAAGATGAAGGGATTTCTGAAAGCATCCATTTTGTAGGGATAAGGCAGGATATTGCCACTATGTTGCAATGCATGGATGTTTTTTTATTTCCATCGATATATGAGGGTTTAGGGTTAGTCCTCTTAGAAGCGCAAGCTGCTGGAGTTCCCTGTATAGTATCTGAATCCATTCAACCAGAGGCGGATTTAGGTTTAGACCTGTTTACTAAGTTGAATTTAAGAGAAGGTGCTGAAGTTTGGGCAGAAGCTGCTTTATCAAATGTAGGCAAAAAGGAACATAATAAAAATTTCATCGAATCAAGCTTTAATACAAACCACTATTCTCTAAATCAAGGGATTTCTAAGTTACTAAAAATATATAAAATTCCGGGTGGGGGAGTTTATGAAACACGTATTGATCGCCTCGTTTGATATGGAGGTAGGAGGAGTTGAAAGAAGTTTAATTGGGATGTTAAACCATTTTGATTATGAAAATTACCATATAGATCTGATGCTTTATAGTCATACTGGTGATTTTATGAAATTACTGCCGTCGACACCTAATTTACTGGAAGAGATGACCGTGTATAAAACCTTTAGAATGTCGATAAGTGAAACGATAAAGAATGGAAAAATACATTTAGGTTTTATTCGCTTGATCGCTAAAATGAAGGCGGAATTAAGTTTCACTCAAGAAAAGGGATATAGACAAATGCAATACATGTGGAAGTATTCTTTACCCTTCTTGCCTAAATTATCTAAAAGGTATGATGTAGCTATCAGTTATTTGTGGCCCCATTATTTTGTAGCAGAAAAAGTTGAGGCAAATACAAAAATTGCGTGGATTCACACTGATTACTCAATGGTTAACACTGACGTGAAACTAGATTTAGATCTTTGGAATAAGTTCAATTATATTATTGCTGTCTCCGAAGACTGTAGGAATGCGTTTTTGGATAAATACCCCCGTTTAGCTTCAAAAGTTGAAGTGATGGAAAACATCGCTTCCCCAAATTTAATAAGATCATTATCGATGCAACAGGTTTCAGAGCCTATGTATAGCGATAAGCGATTTAAGATTGTTACTGTTGCAAGATTATCTTATGCTAAAGGGATCGATCAAGCCGTCAAAGCTATGAAAAAGTTGATTGACCTAGCTAACAATATAGTTTGGTATGTCATAGGCTATGGAGGAGATGAAGGTGAAATAAGAAAGATGATAGCAGAATACGAGTTGGAAGATCATTTCATTTTATTGGGTAAAAAAATTAATCCTTATCCATATATAAAAGAGGCGGATTTATATGTTCAACCTTCTAGGTATGAAGGGAAGGCAGTAACAGTTACAGAAGCATCTATTTTGAATAAACCTATACTTATTACAAACTACCCAACGGCAAGGAGTCAAATAATTGATGGTGTAAATGGATACATCTGTGCAATGGGGAGTGACGGGCTGTATGCGGGAATAAGAAAATTGTATGAGAACAAGGAATTAAGAAATAAAGTAACCAATAGTCAACAATACACCCAAAATGCAGGGGACGAGTTAAATAAGATCTATGATTTAGTAAATGCTGCTGGGAAACAAATTACATTCTAAAGGGGATAAAAAGTTATGGAAAACGTATTGTTACTTGATACGTCAGTTGGATCGTTAAATAAAGGTGACGACATTATTATGAAATGTATCAAAAATCATTTAAAGGAAATAACAATTAACGATTATTTGTTAACTCTTCCGACACACGTCTCCCCTTTTCAGTGGTATCAGGTTCTTAGGAATTCCAATAGAGTTAAAATTTACAAAGAGGCTAAATACAAATTTGTAGGCGGCACGAATCTTCTGACGATGAATATGTTAACACATTTTCCTCAATGGAATATTAATCTATTAAATTACCAACCACTAAAAGGGAGCGTGCTTTTAGGTGTAGGAGCTGGTAAAGGTAAAACTATGAATAGGTACACTAAAATGCTATATAAGAAAGTCTTATCCCACGAATATATACACAGCGTGAGAGATGAACGAACAAAAAGGTTTGTTGAGGAATTAGGATTGAGCGCAATAAATACGGGGTGTCCAACACTTTGGTCTTTAGATAAACAATTCTGTAAAAAAATACCGCATGGGAAGTCAAAATCAGTAATATTTACCTTAACTCATCATTCAAAGGATTATGTTAAAGACCAATTGTTAATTGATACTCTATTAAGAAATTATTCAAAAGTACACTTTTGGATTCAAGATAAAAAAGATCTTGGCTACCTTCAATTATTTAAGGGAATAGAGCGTATTCAAATAGTTTCTCCTACACTAGATGCTTTTGAAGAGATCTTAAAAGAAGATGTAGATTATATAGGAACACGGTTGCATGGCGGCATTTTTGCAATGAGACAGGGAAAAAGGTCGATTATTATTGGAATAGACGAAAGGGCTCATGGAATGAGTGAAACATATAATATCAATATGTTAGATAGAGTTGATATGGATAAGTTGGAAGATAAAATAAACGCCAGATTTGTTACGGATATTAATATAAAACATGAAGCCATAGACCAATGGTTAAATCAATTTCGCAGTATCACTACAAACAAGAAGTTTGAGGTGGATGTCATTTGAATACGATCGTACTAGACCAGGTATTAATTACTAATAAAAGAGTAGATTACTATTTTAGCGTTTCAGAACCTTTAAGAAAGTATTTTAAAGGTGAGAACCATCTTTTTATTGAATTTGAATATGATTTGTCCACCATCCCCGAAAGTATTTTAACGATCCCATTTGTAGCAAATGTCATTCCTTTAGCTTGGATAACCAATTCCACAATTTTTGTCAATGAATTAGATGAGTCCTTCTACGTATCCCTTACTCAAATTAAAAAGGGGTACCAAGCGATGTATCCCGAAGTACCCTTTAAAGGTGATATAACAATTGAGGAGATTGTCCCTAATACCTACAACCCTAGAGTTGAGGCAGCTCAATTATTTAGTGGTGGGTTGGATGCACTTGCTACATTTACTAGAATTCATAATAAACACCCCTTGTTAATTACGGAATATGGATGGCATAAAAATGAAATCGAAAAGAGTAAGGTATGGGATAATGACAAACAGTTAGTGACTGACTTCGCAAGAAAAAATCAATTGAAGAATATATTTATTCACTCTAATTATGGGACTTTTATGAATGCCCAAGTTATTGATCGCTACTTTCAAAGAAGATTGGGAGATTCATGGTGGCACGGTCTTCACCATGGATTGGCTATCATAACAGCTGCGATCCCTATTGCATACTTATTTCGAGTAGAAAATATCTATATAGCAAGTTCCTACTTCGAAGGATATAAAGCGAAGTGTGCATCTGACCCCACTATTGATAACCATGTAAAATATGCTTCTGGAGGGGTGGTTCATGATGGGTACGATATTCACAGACAGCAAAAGGTAAAAGCTGTTCTTAATTTCTTTGAAAATAATCCAGATCAGGCTAAGTTAAGAGTATGCTTCTTAAATGAACAAAATTGTTGCGCTTGTGAAAAATGCATGAGAACGATTTTAGGGATTGTAGCAGAGGGGAAAGATCCGAGAGATTTTGGATTTAATGTTCCAGAAGACCTATCTCATCATGTAAGAGAATTTTTGAGAACCGATGTGAAATTTTTCACTCCGGCTAGAGTCATGCAGTGGAATCTAGCTAAGGAAAGAATGGTCGAAAACAAGGATAAAATTGCCTGTACAAATTTACTCCAATGGTTTATACACTACGATTTTGCAAAAGAAAAGAAAAGGTCTCTTCTGACTTATCGATTAACGAAATTTGTACCGATTATTAAGAGAAGACTAAAAAAACATATAACAAGACTATTTACACAAAAACAATTGAATTAGAAGGCGTTATACATGAGAATACAAAATTCATTAAGAAATATGTTTTTTGGTGTGGCAGGACAATTGATTACCATTATCATGGGGTTTATTGTAAGAACCGTATTCATATACACACTTGGTATTGAATATGTGGGCATTGAGGGGTTATTTACCAGCATTTTATTGATGCTGTCTCTGGCTAACCTTGGCTTTGATACAGCAATGATCTATAGTTTGTACAAGCCACTTGCAGAAGGCGACAAGTATAAGATTCAAGCATTAATGAATTTATACAAGAAAGCCTACCGTATTGTGGGCTTCGTTGTGTTAGCTATAGGGTTGTCATTATTACCTTTTTTACCCTATCTCATTAATGGAAAAGCAGCTCCTGTAGAAAATATTCAGACCATTTATATTCTCTTTTTACTTCAATCAGCTGTTTCCTACTTTTTCATTTATAAGCAATCCATATTAATAGCTGATCAAAGAAATCATATTGTTTCTAAGATTCATAGTGCTTTTATTATCATTTCAAATTCGCTACAAATCCTATTACTAGTATTCTTGGGCAGTTATATACTGGTTTTAGTTACTCAACTTTCTTTTAGAGTTTTTGAGAATATGTATATAGCGAAAAAGGTTGATCGTTTATATCCCTATCTAAGAGGAATGAATAAAGCAGTGTTATATGGGGAGGAGAAGAAGAGATTCTTTCAAGATTTATACTCCCTATTTCTATATAAAATCAGTGGTGCAGTCATAAACGGCACAGATAATATCTTAATTTCTATGTTTATAGGAATTACAGTTGTTGGTATCTATTCTAATTACTTGTTATTGCTATCAACCTTAACAACATTATTAAGTTATATCTTTTATTCTTTAACGGCAAGCGTGGGTAATTTGATTGTTCAAAATAATAGAGAAAAGAAATACCATATATTTCGTGTTATTCGCTTCTCAAACTTCTGGGTCTACGGATTATGTTCTATATGTTTATGGGTGTTATTAGACCCTTTTATATCTTTATGGATAGGAGAACCATACTTGCTTGGGAGTATAGTAGTGGGTATTATTATCCTGAATTTTTATACTACAGGAATGCAAGGTGCTTCAACCACCTATCGGGAAACCACTGGGTTGTTTAAAAAAGGAAAATATAGGCCCATCATTGCTGCTGGGATCAACTTAGCTCTTTCATTGATTTTAGTAAGTATTATTGGGCTAACTGGCATCTTTTTAGGTACTATATTTAGTCGCTTAATGGTTTATTTTTGGTATGACCCGTATATTATTTATAAATACGTTTTTAATAGACCTTTAAAAGAACATTTTATTAAGTACATTTCTTATACTTTTGTTGTTGCAGGGGCAGGATTAATTACAAAATTAGCTGCCAATCAAATTCAAACAAATCATCAAACCTTGACTTTAGTCTTGATGGGTATGCTCTGTCTTACCATACCTAATTTAATCTTTTACTTGTTTTTTAGAAATAGTAAGGAATTTAATTACTTGTCTAGTGTACTGAGAAATTTATACCAGAATAAGTTCTTAAAGACATTTTCAAAAAAATACCATATACAAAATGAAAAAAGTTAAGTTTCTAGACTTAACTTCTTTTAATTTTTAAATCTATATGGAGGGCTTAGAAATGGTTAACAAACATTTAAGGGAAATGGTGAAGAGTAAGTGGTTCCTAGTCATTACCTTAGTGAAGGTATTTGCAATATTAATCTGGTTACCAGTAAACCTAACTGAATCTACAATACCATTTATAGTAAATTACTTGTCATCCTTTGAAAACCCCTGGATTTACGTATATCAACATCCGAATAGTAGCTTAGAGTTCCCTTATCCAGCAGGTCTGCTTTATTTACTCACACTATTTTTAAGCCCATTATCTATTTTTCCAAGCTTATCCTTACACCTACAAGTTTTCCTTATTCAACTTCCTACTTTATTGGCAGACATCCTGATCTGTTATTTCTTATTAAGGGTTTTTCCCGATAAAAAGAAATTTGTGATTCTAATCTATTATTGTTCTCCTATTATTTTTGTGGCTAGCTACATCTACCCAAACCATGATTTAATGGCCATTGCGGCGTTGTTTATTTCAATTTTTTACTTAATTAGAAAACAGCATGTAAGATCTGCTGTTTTTTTTGGTATTGGTTTTTCTTTAAAAGTCCCGGTTATTTTCACTTTACCGATGATCGCACTTTATATAGTGAAAGCTCATAAGATTAAGCACTTGTGGCAGTTCTCTGTCATATCCTTGATCGCATGGTATCTGATTGTTAGTCGATTTCTACCAACAGAAGCCTATCAATCCCTGGTGTTTATGAATGAAGACCAATTTAAATTGTTTGATATTTACCTGAAAATGGAGAATTTAAAAGTCTACGTGGCCCCATTATTCTTAGCTTTACTTTATATCCAATTCCTAAGACATTCCAAGATTAATGTAAACTTTCTATTGACCTACGTAGGGATGCTTTACTTTGTATTTGTTCTTTTTATTCCACCAATGCCTCATTGGTATGCATGGTCATTTGTGTTTGCATCTATTTATTTTATTCAAACAGCATCGAACTTAAACAACCTATACCTTTATACAATATTAACAGTCATCTACTTAAGTTATTTCACTCTGTTCTATCCTGAACCGAGTAGGATAATTGAGAGTATATCAATAATGCTTAATATAAGTATGAGTGACATTTTCTTATCCAATTTAGTATTTACCCTTTTTGAGGGTGCCTTACTATTAACAATATGGGTTTTTTACAGATATGGAGTTCTTAGCAACTCCCTGTATAAAGTTAATGTAAAACCTACTGTAATAGGAATAGGTGGGGACAGTGGGGTTGGAAAAACTACTCTCACTCATAGTCTGAAAAAGATGTTTGGAAAAGAAAGGGTTCTCATTGTTGAAGGAGATGGAGATCATAAGTGGGAGCGAGGTCATGAGAAATGGAATAAATTCACTCACTTAAATCCAAAGGCAAACTTTCTACATCAACAAGCAGCAACTCTGGAGAAACTTAAGAATGGTACACCTACTCAGAGAGTCGAATATAACCACAGCAATGGAACATTTACTAGTCCCCGGAGGATAGATCCGAATGATTTTATAGTCATGTGTGGGTTGCACCCACTTTATTTAGCAAAGACAAGAAATGTTATGGATTTAAAAGTCTATATAGACACAGATGAAAACCTAAGAAAACACTGGAAAATTACTAGAGATTGCGGGGAGAGGGGGTATACGGTAGAAAAAGTTATGAACCAAATAGAGTCTCGTATCGAGGATGCAAAAAAATATATCTATCCGCAAAAAAATTATGCGGATATTGTGATTAAGCATTACACAGAGGACTCATTCACTCTCGGGGATACTAAAGAAAACCCGAAAATTAAACTTAAAATCATTTGCAGTACTGATTTTTGTTTAGACCCAGTTCTAAATACATTGGATAATTACTCAGTTGCCTATGAGCATGACTATGAAAGTAATTTACTCTCCCAATATCTTATCCTCCATGAGCCAGTAACTCAGGAGGTTGTCAATGAAATCGCTCACTTTACGATAGAGAATTTATATGAAGTTACACGAGGGCATGTTATCCAGTGGGGAGAAGAATATGACTCCTTCATTCAATTAATGATGCTGATTTGCGTGAGTGAAAAAATGAAAGGAGAATCACACCTTGTCTTATAAAGGAATTTTACTAGATTTGGACAATACTCTCTACGACTACCATTTAGCACATGAAAAAGCATTAGAACAAGCGCTGAACTACGCTGTAGATATTTTAGGAGTTGAAAAAGAAGAAATATTTTCCTCCTATAACCAAGAAAGAGAAAAGATTAAGGTAGAACTATTAACCACCGCAGCTTCGCATAATCGAATGCTCTACTTTCAAAGGTTGTACGAGAATTTCGACGTTAACCCTCAAATATATGCATTAAATACCTATGACCTCTATTGGGAGACATTTTTGAACAATATGTATCTGTTTCCTGGAGTCACAGATTTTTTAGAAGCATCAAAGGATATTCCAATTTGTTTAGTTACTGATTTAACATCCCATATTCAACATAGAAAGCTTAAGACTCTTGGTGTGCAAGAATATATTCAATTCGTTGTTACCAGTGAAGAAGCAGGCAAAGAGAAGCCGCATCCATATATATTCATGTCAGGGTTAAGGAAACTAGGACTGGATAGAGAAGATGTCATAATGATTGGAGACAATTTCGAAAAGGATATTAAAGGGGCGAGTTTATTGGGAATCAAGTCTTTTTGGTTAACTATACCTTTACCCTCTCAAGAAGAAAAGTTAAATAACGTCATTGAGGTTAGTAGTTTTTCAGAAGTAAAGGAGCAAATTTTTCATGTCTAACACATCTGATCTTCAAAACTTTATATCAATGTCATTATTTGCAGGAGAACGTTTCGATTTAATACAAGCTGGTGGAGGGAACACATCTGTTAAATTGAGCAAAAGTGAGATGTTGGTAAAAGCTTCTGGACACCTTCTGTCTGAAGTAAGTGAGAATCACGGCTATGTACGGGTAGATTTAGTAAAAGTGAAGGATATCATGAACAATTCTTTGGTTGTGAACGAATCTGATAAAAGAAAGAGGGAAGATCTTTCATCCTCATTAATTATGGAAACTATTACTAACGCAATGGAGAGAGACCGTCCTTCTATTGAGACATTTTTACATTCATTTTTATATAAATTTACTCTTCACACACACCCTATTGTTGTAAATCAACTGGCATGTTTAAAAAATGGTATGGATCAGCTGAGTGAATTATTTCCAAATGCCATTATCGTCGATTATAAGACTCCTGGAATAGATCTTGCTATAGAGTTAAAAAAGGAGTGCAGAAACTTCAGCAGACAAAATGGTAGTCTTCCCAAAATTGTATTTCTTCAAAATCATGGGCTAATAATAAGTTCGGACTGTGTTAATGAAGTTAGAAAAATAACGAATGATGTCATAACCAAATTAGAAAATTTTTTAGGAGTAAACTATAAGAAGTATAGATTAACGAATAAATTATCGTCTATTATGAATAGCCATGGAATAAGAAGCCAAGTTTCCTATTTATCAGAAGATAGCTATCTTCAATCGATTACTAAAGCTAAACCAAATTGGATAAAATCCTCTCCTCTGTGCCCTGATACTCTCGTTTTTTGTGGATATAAGGTCGTGGAAATAAAGGATGATGAAGTAGAAATGGCTGAATATATGGATTGGTATGGCAAGTACCCTAAAGTTGTTTTAATGGATGGGTACTTGTTTTTTATAGCTTCAAATATTAAAAAAGCTAAGGAAGCAGAGGAAGTGTTTAAGGCACACCTTTTCACGGTAGAACAAATTTTCGATCAGCAGCAGTCACTTGAATTGGAAGAATTACAATATCTAGATAATTGGAAAGCAGAAAAATTCAGGCAAACCATCTAAGGAGGTCTCAATGTGAAAATAGTAATCCCTATGTCCGGTAGAGGCAGCAGGTTTCTAGATGCAGGATATACTCACCCCAAACCACTAATTGAAGTTGATGGCTTTCCAATGATAGAGCAAGTCGTTAACATGTTTCCGGGAGAATCAGATTTTATTTTCATTTGCAGTAACGATCACTTGGAGTCGACAAATATGGAAGAAACATTGGTTCGAATTGCACCAAAAGGGAAAATAGTCGGCATTGATCCTCATAAAAAAGGACCGGTATATGCAGTTTCGAGAGCTTTTGACTATATCAATGACGATGACGAAGTGATAGTGAATTATTGTGATTTTTCCTGTTATTGGAATTATGTAGAGTTCTTAAAGGATGTTAGGAGTAGTCATTCAGATGGGGCTATTGCTGCATACAAAGGTTTTCATCCTCATATGTTAGGGACGACAAATTATGCATTTATGAGAGAAGAAAATCAATGGATGTTAGAGATTAAAGAAAAAGAGCCTTTTACAAATAATAGGATGAATGAGTACGCATCAAGCGGTACGTATTATTTTAAGACCGGGAGTATGGTGAAAAAATATTTCGAGGAGCTTATGAACAAAGGAATCGATTTAAAAGGGGAGTACTACGTCAGCTTAGTTTACAACCTAATGAAAAGTGATGGGTTAAAGATTAGAATTTTTGAGATTGATCATATGCTGCAATGGGGTACTCCTCAAGACTTAGAAGAATACTTACAGTGGTCTCATTATTTTAAAGAGATCATCAACAGAGGAAATAGCAAAGATTTATTGTATGACATGACGACAATGATTCCTTTATCGGGAAGGGGGAAAAGGTTTTCTGAGAAAGGGTATCATTTGCCCAAACCTCTGATCTCCGTATCAGGTAAACCGATGGTTCTACAATCTCATGACCACCTTCCACAGTCTGCCCATCAAATTTTTATTTGCTTGGAAGAACATTTGAATCAATATCATTTAGAAGAGGAAATCAAAAGATCTTATCCTAAAGCAGATATTATGAGGTTGTCACAAGTCACGGAAGGTCAAGCAGTCACTTGTGAATGGGCATTGGAGCAACTTGATTTAGAGCGACCGCTACTTATTTCCGCTTGCGATAACGGGGTGCTATGGAATGAAGAGAAATTCCAAGATATGTTGCTGGATGAGAGTGTAGATGCAATTATATGGAGTTTCAGAAATCATCCTTCAAGCAACGCTCATCCTGAAATGTACGGATGGGCAAATACTAAAACTAACTCAGAGGTGACTTCTGTTTCCGTAAAAGAACCAATTAGCCACAACCCTGAAAATGATCATGCCATAGTTGGAACTTTTTATTTTCGCAAGGCGAGAGATTTTAAAGAAAGTGTTAAACGAATAAAAGCTAAAAACATACGCGTAAATGGAGAGTTCTATGTAGATAGTTCAATTAATGAATTAATAGCAATGAATTTGAAAGTAAAGGTATTTGAAGTCGATCATTACATTTGTTGGGGAACCCCAAATGACTTGAGAACCTTTGAATACTGGCAGAGTTTTTTCCATAAGTGGAAGTGGCATCCTTATCATTTAGATAAGGATATTTTTATGGCACCTGAAAAAATTAATAAATTGGATGAAAAGTACAGATGTCCCAAGCCAGTCTTTCAGTAAGGTCTAAGTTCCAGCAGCAAATTCAGCGTTTTTTAGTTACAGGGGTATCAGCAGTTCTTGTTGACACCCTCTTTTATTTCTTGTTGATACAAGTAATATCAACATCTTTATCTAAGATGATATCTTTCCTATGTGGTACGATCTTAGCCTACATTCTGAATAAATTTTGGACATTTAAAAAGAAAGCAAAATCTCATATCGAACTTTTTCAGTATATGGGTTTATATTTATCGACTTTAGGCATAAATGTTGCTTCAAATATGCTCTTTCTTACTCTTACTTCAAATAAAATTATTGCTTTTGTTTTTGCTACAGGTATCAGTGCTTCATTAAATTTTATTGGACAGAAATGGTGGGTGTTTAAAGAATGATTAAATATTCTGTGGTCATACCGTGTTATAACGAAGAAAAGAATATACCTTTAATTTTGAAAAGGTTTAATCAAGTTATTAATAGAAATGATATCGAAGTCGTTTTAATCAACAATGGTTCAAAGGATAATAGCAGAATTACTTTAAGTGAAGTTATTCCAAAGTACTCCTTTGCAAAAACGTATGAAGTTAAGGTGAATCAAGGGTATGGCTATGGGATTTTGTATGGATTACAAAAAGCTAGGGGTGAATATTTGGGATGGACACATGCTGATATGCAAACAGACCCAAATGACGTCATGTCAGCCATTGAAGAAATAGAAAAAAATAGATGTCCTCAAAATATTTACATCAAAGGAAAACGGAAAAATCGTCCAGTATTTGATCAAGTCTTTACTACTGGAATGAGTATATACGAAACCATACTATTGCGGACCAAATTAGTTGATATCAATGCCCAGCCTAACCTATTCCATAGGAGCTTTTATGATAGTTTAACGGATGCGCCTAAAGACTTTTCACTTGACCTTTATTTTCTATATATGGCTCAAAAGAAAAAACAGAAAATCCATAGGTTTGAGGTCTCCTTCCCAGAAAGACTACATGGACACTCTAGCTGGAATACCGGCATATCATCAAAATGGAAGTTTATAAAAAGAACGCTCTCCTTTAGTATGAAGCTAAGAAAGGAGAATTTAAAATAATGGAATTTATTGCACATAGGGTTAATACCATTGAAGAATTAAAGTATATCCCTCAAGAACATGGGGTGGAAGTCGACTTAAGAGATTATGGGGACCGGTTAGTCCTCCAGCACGAGCCTTTTATAAATGGAGAAGACTTTGAAGAATACTTAAAACATTATCACCATGGCACGCTGATTTTGAATATTAAAAGTGAAAGGATAGAGCTTAAAGTATTGGAACTTTTAAAAAAATATAAGGTCAAAAATTACTTTTTTCTAGACTCTTCTTTTCCGATGATCCATTTATTAACAAACAATGATGAAAAGAATGTTGCCATTCGATTCTCTGAATATGAAGGGATAGACACAGTGTTGGCTATGAAAGGAAAAGCCAAATGGATTTGGGTTGATTGTTTTTCACAACTTCCACTTAATCTGGCTTTATACAAAGTCTTAAAAAAGGCTGGATTTAAGCTTTGTCTAGTTTCGCCAGAATTGCAAGGAAGAGATGATGATCTGCAAAAGTATAAAGATTATCTTGAGGAAGAGAAGTTATCTGTGGATGCTATTTGCACAAAAGTGTATAACATAGATCAGTGGAAAACTGTTGAAATGGGAAAAGGTGAAAGATATGTTGAGCAAAAATAAAACAACTTTAAAAAAAGAATCAGATTTAGTGTTCGGTGTCACCGTTTTTTTAACCGCTTTATTCTCTGTATATTTTTATCAAGTAGCCTGGGGATGGCCGATTGTTGATAGCTATCCGCAAATGGAAAGAATGTTAGACAGCAACTACCTAACGAATGATTTTTACACAAATACATTCGGCGATTTTTCTGCGCGATTATATATTGCGTATTTTTTTATTTTTGGATCCGAATTTTTTCAAACACACTACACTATATTCATTGGATATGCTAACCTGTTAAGAATTTTTCTATTGACGATGGCTGTTTTTATATTTTTAAACACGGTATCTAAGAATAAATACGTCGCTCTCATTGGAACTTTCCTTGGAGCCGTTTCTTTCTATAGTGTACCGAGAATGATAGCTTGGTTTTTTAGTACTCCAGTCATTAGTGCTGCTGAAATTTCACTTATTATCATTATTTTCAGTACTGCTCTAATTTATCAAAATAAATTATCTATAGGCTTTTTACTACTCGGACTTTCGATGGTCATCCATCCAGTTGTAACCATCCATGGAGTAGGGTTCGCGGCAATCTTATATTTTACTAAGTATGGTCTCGGAGCCTATAAAAAACTTTTTAAGGTTCCTGTATTACTTGCGTTTAGTTTTATGGCAGGTACTTTTCTTCTCAATTACATTCCATACAAAAATTCCTTAAAGGGCTCTACTTTATTATCTAGTAGTGAGTTCACCCACATTATTGGAGAAGTAAGGCACCCGCATCACTATATTCCATCCATGTTTGGTTTAGAAATTTGGGGGTTGTTCTTGTTCTATGCTGCCACCTTTATTTATATGAGCTTTAAATTAAAAAAGCAGTTGGCAAAAAGTATAAATACCTTTATAAAATACTATTTAATCTATCTGAGTCTCGTATTAGTGGTAGGGTATATTTTTGTTGAGGTATGGCCTATAAAAGAAGTTGTAACGATTATTCCTTATAGATCACTGGTGTTTTTTGCTTTAGTGTATTTATTACTATTTTCCCAATACGTGTTCTATAAGTTTATAAATAAAGATTACATTTCATTTTTATTTTTGCATCTACCGTTTATTCCTATTTTAGCTCAAGACATCCTTGTTTCTAGCACTTGTATGATTGTTGCCTTTTCTTATGCGATTCTAACGGATTTTCTTGCGTCAAGAAATATTAAATCATCAATAAAGATTGACCAATATTTTTTCAATAGGCTGAACTTAAACTACTTCTATTTATTTATCATTACGTTTGCTTTAGCCAGTGCTTATTTTGGATTGGGCAGAGGCATTGCCTTTAATATTCCAAATATCAATGCCAAAGAAAATGAGGTGTATAAATGGTTGAACGAGAACACCCCTGAAGAGTCCGTTGTTTTGGCAGAGTTAGATGTTGATTACTTAGTCAATCAGAAAATCAGGCTGATATCGGATAGAGCAGTGCCTATAAGTAAAGATTTTCCATTTAATGAAAAGTATTATTCTGATTGGAACGAAAGATATATAGATATATACGGAGGTAAGTACGATAACTTAAACTATATAAATAACATGTCAGAAGCGGAACTGAATGATATTTCAAAGGAATATGGAGTCGATTACTACCTGAGAACTAAGAGACTTAAGCAAAGTGAGAACATAAGTTTGGAAAAGATTATAAGGGTGAATGAAGAAAATGTATATATTTATATGAGGAATTAAGTGTTCGTTAGTTCTATTTAAGAGAGTATGAAGTGTGGCATCCAACAAATGATTGAATGGGAATTCTATTTATGGTGATTAGGTTTTTTTGAGAAAGGAGATAGAAATTCACTCACGTTACAATGAGAAACTCACATGTTTTTACTTAACGATAGTACAGAACTAACATCATTTCTAAATATGTTATTCCTATGAGTGTAGCGTAGTACTGTAGAAGAATGGAGGATACCCATTGAAAATTAATAATAAAACTCTAATTATTACCTTTTCTCTATTAGTACTAGGAATCCTTATGGCGGCTTATTTAGTATCGGAAAATTCTAACAGATCTGAAATTCAAACAAAGGCCGCAAAAAACGATGATAACGAAGATATTTATGAGCTAGAGTTAGATCGATGGGATATATACAACGATGGAACACATCCTGAAAAAACGACTGGTGGCTTGAATAATGCCTTAAGGTGGGCTTCGGACAATGGATTTTCAATTTTCAAAATTCCGAAAGGAGAGTATCTTATCAGTAAAGGGAAAAAGCCATCTGATTCTGAAGCAAGAATTAATATGGTAAGTAACATGAAGTTTGAATTAGATAATAAAGCTGTAATTAGAAAGGAGAAGAATGGGTTCGAAGCTTATGAATTATTGTACATGGCACCTGGGACTCGAGATGTAATCTTAAAAGGAGGTACTTATGAAGGGGATCGACCATCTCATGATTACACAGACAAAGATAACGAGTATTCTAAGAATACCCATGAATTCGGCATGGGAATTTATGGGTTAGGTGTGGAGAATATCACCATTAAAGGAGTGAAAACCAAAGACTTTACTGGCGATGGAATAATGATTGGAGGAAGTTCCACACAAATCAATATTCTGACCGCGGAAGATTTTGAATCTGGTTCAATCAATAGTGAAGGAACTTTCGTTGATGATGCTTCAAAAACCCGAACTACTAATAAATTCAAAACTAATTTTGATAACGAGAAATTTGATGAATTTAATACTTTTCAATTTTCCAGACCTCAAGGGCTTTCAAAAGAGACGAACTATGAAGTGTTCTTTTACGATTCCAATGATCGTTTTATTTCGAAAAGTAAAGATAATGAAATGGACTGGAGTTTAATCGAAATCCCTGAGGATGCTAGTTATTTCCATGCGGTATTTGACCAACCATATTCTGAAGGTTTCAGAGTGGAGTATTGGAATAAAGTCATCTCTGAGAACATCTCTATCTCTAATAGCGAATCTTTTCTGAATCGTAGGCAGGGAATAACGGTAGCAGGGGTAAATGAAATGAAGATTGAAAACAATGATATTCATGACATTAAAGGTATTGCACCTCAATCGGGTATTGATTTAGAAGCTGGTTTTTATCCTAATACAAATATAACGATTAATAATAACAAAATTTACAATAATGAGAGGTACAATGTTATTCTTTTTGATGGAGAAGATGTAATTGTCGAAGGGAATTATCTAGGGGAGAATGAAAATAGATCATCAATAGGTGTTGCCGTCTCAAAACCTTTTAGGAGTGGAGCACTAATTAAGGAAAACCACTTTGATGGTTCTAAAATAGTAGCAGATGGGGAAGCTAAGTTTGTGGATAACATTATGAATGATTCTATTGCTACACTTTTTGGTCCCAAGACAGAGGTTGATGGAATGCAATTTAAAAACTCACAATTAAGTATTAAAAGTACTGAGCCTAATGGAGTCGCAGTATCTAATATAGAAATGGAAAGTAACATGGAGCAAACAAACACGCTAAGCATTGACGATCATCCTGTGCATCTTAAGAATATTACTTTGAAAGGAAAGGCAGCTCAAAGGAGTATAGTAGGTAATGTTGAAGAGGGAAGCGTATTCGATAATTTAAAAGTCATAGGTTTTAACTCAACCTATGGAATTGATCTTCCAAGAGGAACCTATAACAACTGTTCATTTGAATCCTCACAAGAGGGAAATGGAACAGTAGTCATAAATGATTCAGGAGACTATATATTAAACCAGTGTTCTTTAAAAGGGCTTAATCAACTACTTGTCATTGAAAATAAAGACGCTTATGTTGAGGTGCATGACTCACATTTTGATTTGAAGGATGGAAAGTCTTCCATTTCTGTGAATGAAGCAAAGGTGGTCTCGATTCTTAATAATACCATTAAGATGAAAGGTTCTGCATCAGTTGAGGAGACAATAAAAGTCCAGGAAGCATTTAATTCTCCATCAAAAATTAAAATTGAAGGCAACATGGTTGAGTCAAAGCCTTCAAACTAAGGCTAATAATTGCAGAGCCCAAGGGTTTTAAGTATATTTTGTTTTTACCTGTAAAAAAGAGGCCGCGTGAATTGAGGCCGCTGAAAACCCTACTAATTTCTCCCCGCAGAAAATGAATTCCCCACTTTCATACGAAAAATCATATGAAAGTGGGGAACGGATATCGTATTTTGGGCATTTTCAGCTATAAAAGTGAGAAAAATAATTTACAAAATATGTTTTTCAGTGGCCTGCGTGATTTGGTCTTTTTTTCATAAAGTCCCATAGCCTAAATCGCGTAATTATTTATTAGGATTATTTTTATTGTATAAATAAGATTGTAAGAAAGGAAATGTGGATAGTTACGCACAATTTATTCGAGATAATTCAAACAAAAGTCTTGCGGATAAGGGATAGGATTTAATTCGGATAGAGGAGAAATTTATAGAAATTAAAAAATGATTGTATTTTGTATGAAGATGCGTTATGTTCTTAATATAGAACGATGACTAATTTAACACTTATTATTAGTATAATTATTTATATGACCTAGTTTTTATTGTGTACTCGAAAGTTAGAAGCACTCGAGTTTTCTTCTGCCGCAGAGTTTGTAAACAAACTGCCTCAAGGGTTGGATACGATTATTGGCGATCGTGGAATCAAGTTGTCGGGAGGGGAACGGCAGCGGCTGGTGCTAGCCCGGGCTATTCTTAGAAAGCCGTCCATTTTAATTTTAGATGAAGCGACAAGTGCACTGGATACTGAAAATGAGAAGAAAATTCAACAGGCGATCGAGCGACTGAAAGGTAAGATGACGATTATTGTAATTGCTCACAGGCTATCTACAATCCGGAATGCTGATCAGGTGATTGTACTTGAGCAGGGGGAAGTTGTGCAGCAAGGTCAGTTCAATCAACTCGCACAGGATAAGAAAAACATCTTTAGTCACTTATTGGGAAACCAAATGAAGGTCGTTCCATAAGTGAAAATTTTTTAGTTGCTTGTTCTTTATTAAGAATAAAAAGGAGAATTTAAAATGAAGAAAAAGTTATACAGGAAACCTGAGGTTCTAGATCATCGTTCCATTCAGTTTGAAACGTCCCAAAGCTGGAATAAAGGAAGAGGTCCGGTATCTGGGGATGGAGGAAATAGTGACGGGGACAATTACCCAAATGATCCGTTTCAGCCGAAAAAACCTCATCCTAATAAGTAACTACAAGCGGGAGTCTGACTAATTTATGCATCTCCCGTAAATAAGGAGTCTATCTATGGATAAGCTTGTGTTAGCAATTGGAGATCATTTTATTGAAGTAAGTGGAGACTATTCTCGATTAACTTTACAAAATTACGATTCTTTTCTTACAAATGCAGTTCAAAAGGTAGATTTGACTCTAACTCTTAAGGAAGGTTATGGGCACCCCTTTAAGGACTACGAAGTCACGATTACTTCCGCAGAGGATAAGATCATTTTTCAACGTGCGGATTATCTTATTCGAGTAGCCGCTGATTATCGAAAAGCGGAGTTATTTTATTACGATGGACTTGCTCTAAAGCATGCATTGATGAATCTCTACAGTAATTTCATTGTTCATCATAATTGGGGGGTTCTTCTTCATTCTTCCAGTGTGATGGATGGTTCTAAGGCACATATTTTTTCCGGACAGTCAGGGGCAGGAAAATCGACAGTGGCTCAAATGTCTCAGCCGAGAGATCTTCTTTCTGATGAAGCGGCTATTATTAAAATTACTGATGATGAGGTTAAGGTGTATCCTTCTCCTTTCTGGAGTGAACTCTGCGCAAGCCATATAGGAGAAACAACTCTCTCAAGTATTCAGCTGCTGCACCAGTCGAAAATCAATCATAAACAGCCGCTTAAGAAGAGACAGGCATTGATGCAATTAATTGATAAAGTCTTTTACTGGTCGTATTCACCAGCACAGACAACCCAAGTGATGACTTTATTGAAGCAAGTCGTTGAACAGGTTCCTATAAACGAGCTTTATTTTAAAAAAGATCCTTCTTTCTGGGAGTTGATATCGTAATGAATCGTTATAAAAGGAAAGAATTCCACGAAGTGATGCAGGTAGACAATGAATGGATTATTTTGAACTTAAAAGATTATACGGCTACAACGGTAAATGAAGTAGGGAATTTTTGTTGGAACGAGCTTGCTGCATCCCACTCCTCAGAAGAGATTGTTCGTAAAGTGAAGGATCAATACGATATTGATGAGGAACAGATCGAAGAAGATATAACCCTTTTCTTAGAAATACTACATCAATGCGGGCTGGTTGAAAATGCAGGTTAAGCCTCTTCATGCGTTGGCTATAGAGGGCGTCATCCATAAGAAAGGGTTCATTGATTTACCTTCTTTAGGGAATAGTATGTATCCGTTGATTAAAGAAGGGGACATTTGCAGATTTGTCATGTGTAACTTCGATCATTTGAAGGAAGGGGATATTCTTCTTTACCACTTGAATGGTGAACTCGTCGCTCACCGTTTAATTGAGAAAATAAATGTTGAAGGAAAGGTCTTTTTTCAATGTAAAGGGGATACGAACCTCGGGAAGGATCAATGGGGGGTGGAGGAAGATGTAATCGGTAAACTTCTATATATTAAAAGAAACAAACGAGTTACCTCTGCTCTTGGGCGCAAGGCAAAAGTGTGGGGTTGGAGCATTTTATCCTTGCCGGTGCTTTCTTCATTTTTAAGGATTTATATAAATAAAAAAGGCATCTGAGGTTGGGGGGGATGATAATGAAAAGATTACTCAATAATACCGAAATATCACAGTACTTTTCATTAGGAGAGCTGAAGAGGATCATCCAATTGCTGTTTCCCTATGTGAGAAAACATAAAAAGGCTTATATAGGATTATTCATCATGCTCCTTTTGGACATTGCTTTAGCGCTCGCCTTTGCCTGGTTCTTTGGAAATACAATCGATGCTGCTGTGCAAGGGAATTTCGAGCGGCTCAAGTGGCTGATCGCAACGGGGGTTGCTATTTCTTTTCTGAGTATGGGAGTAAATTTTACAGATACGTACCTTGAAACCGTGGCCTTAAATGGTGTGAAAAAAGACTTTAATCATGATGTTTATGAGCACGTGATACGAATGAAAGGAAAAAATTTTACTAATTATCATTCAGGAGAACTGTTTTCCCATTTTGCCCACGACCTCCATCAGATTGAAGGGGTTGTAGGAAGAGGATTGCTTAATCTGATTCGAGTGCCCATCATCTCTATTTCTGTTTTCATTTATTTACTTCATATTAATTGGGCTTTGACATTAGTGATTCTGCTCGTTATTCCTTTAGCCATTTTGGGTGGTGCATTGTTTGGGGTTTTGCTTAGAAATAATAGTAGAGAAATACATGAATTGATGGGGATGATCAGCAAAACCTTAAACGAAACTTTTCAAGGTCTAATGGTTATCCGTTCTTTTACACTGGAATCCTTTTTTAAACAAAAGTATAAAAAAAGCCAGGATGAGTTATATCAATTGGAACTGAAGGATGCAAAGCTAAGAGGCTGGTTTAACACCGGAGGAGAAGCGGTTGGGATGATGACGTTCCTGACTACCTTAGCTGTGGGGATGTATTTCGTGACGGATGACATTCTCACAATCGGAGCCCTTTTAACATACATCAATCTGGTAAATCATCTCGTCTATCCAATGACTGGACTTGCTGGACAATGGGCAGGTTACCAGAGGTCGGTTTCAGCAATTGAACGAATCATTCGCTTGCTGGATCAACCGAGGGAAAAAGGAAGCGTCGGCTCATACATCCCTGATTGTGAAGATCGAATTGAAGCTAAACATATCACGTTTAGTTATGATAATAACCATCCCGTGTTTACAGACTTTACGATTACTCTGCCTGCCAATAAGCTGACAGCCGTTGTGGGACCAAGCGGCGCGGGGAAATCAACGCTTTTTTATCTATTGCAAGGAATCTATCAGCCACAGCAAGGCACGATTTGTGTTGATGGAATACCTATAGATGAAGAGAATCTCCAAAGCCTTCGTCAGTCTATGGCCTATGTGCCTCAGGAGACATTTTTGTTTAGTGGCACTATCCGGGAAAATCTTCTGGTTTCCGGTAATGAGAGAACAACCGAAGCTGAAATGATGGAAGCAGCTCAGAGTGCTAATATCCATGCATTTATTGAATCCCTGCCAGAAGGTTACGATACAGAAATCGGGGAGCGGGGCGTAAGGTTATCTGGAGGGCAAAAGCAGCGTTTAGCCATTGCGAGGGCACTCTTGAAAGATGCTCCTATTTTATTATTGGACGAAGCCACATCATCACTTGATAACGAGTCAGAATATCTGGTGCAGGAAGCCCTGGGACGATTAATGAAAGGACGAACCACTGTGGTAATTGCCCATCGGTTGTCTACTATTCAACATGCCGATCACATTTTGGTCCTAGATCAGGGGAGGGTGGTTCAACAGGGGACACATGAACAGTTGATTCGGACAAACGGCCTCTATAATGATTTGTATCTTAAGAGCTATTTTCAAAAGGAGAGTTATCCTGAGGTCGTTTCTATAAATGCCTAGGAAGGAAGGAATGGTCATGCTTCCTGCTTTTATTTATAAGATTTATAAAAAAGAGATGCTGAATTACAGCATTGATGAATACCACAGACTCGCGGGTTTGATTCAAAAAGAACAGGTTGGATCCCAAATCCTTCATCTATTAAAGCAACATCATCAATTAGACGAGACGCCTGGTTTCTTTCAAGATTATTTAGTAAAGGAAAGTCAGTATAGTTTGTACCAAAATTTGTTCATCAAGAGTCAGATGAACAAAATTCTCGACCAGCTTGAGCTGTGTAAGATCGAACTCATCCCTATAAAAGGCGTCATCTTTGGCGAGAAGTATTTTGGACATGCAGGAGCAAGAGCAACCTCAGACATTGATTTACTCGTGAGAGATGAGCAAGTAGGAGAAGTTGTACGGGTAGTGAAAGAACTAGGCTTTCAGTATGAAGAGGAAATGATTGAAGGCCATTTCCACTGTTCCCTTAGCAAAGAAATCCCAGGTTCCTCCATACCGCTGGTTGTAGAAATTCATTGGAATCTGATGGAAGAGTCGAATACTCATCTTACCCCTGCTGAATTTTTTAGTACGGCAGAGCCTTATGATGGATATAAATTTGTTAAAGTTTTATCTCCTGCTCACACCTTTTATTTCATGTGCCTTCATGCGTGGAGACATAATTTGGACAGTGCCCGTCATTACTTAGATCTAATACAAGTTATATCAGTGTCTCAACATACTATTATCCCTGGTGAAATTTTAGAAATGGCCCGAAAACATTCCACATTAAAAAGGGTGTTAAGGACTTTATCAGATGTATATTATCACTATCCGTTTCTCGAAGTTTGGCTTCCCTTTCCAGAATTATCTGCGCCCTGGTATAAGAAGAACCGTAATATTCCTCTCCTCTCTTACCTTAAATTTTTCGACTACCAATTCTTAAGTTATGATCAATCCATTCATCGTCTTCGTGAAATTTTCAAATGGATAATCCCAAATAAGAAAAGTGTGGAGAATGAACTAAAGGAAGGGAGAAGTTCAGTTGTGTTTCTCAACTATCTCCGACTATATCGACAACGGGTGAGTAGTTTATGGAGGGCTTTGCGATAATTTATCCTGTTATTTGGGAGTGCGAGTTTAGTGAAAGTGAAGAAGGTATTAGTAAGAGGTTTGTTAGTCATTACGATTGTAGGTGCGGCTATTTTAATTTACACCGTCTGGGATAACTCAAGAGTAAAAGTGGTCAGACAAGAGGTTGGAATACCCGGCCTCCCTAAGGAGTTTGAAGGATATAATATCTTACAGCTTACTGATCTACAGGGAAGAACATTCGGATCCAACCAGGATAAGTTAATCCGACAAATCAATTCACTAAACTATGACTCCATTCTTTTTACAGGAGATATTTTAGATGATAAAAAGGTTGATTATGCTCCCTTCTATCGCTTATTAGATGGGATTGAAAATAAAACAAATGCCTTGTACGTCCAGGGAAATTCAGATCCCTCCAATTACAAGATTGGTGGTAATGGTGAACTAACCAAACATGATTTTGTAAATGGAATGGAAAAGAGAGGCGTAGAATTACTAGAGTCTTCGCATGAATTAACCGTGGATGGAGCAGCCCTAACCTTCGTAGATTTTGAGCTTTCGATCCTCGATCCTGAAAAAGGTTTTACTTTTGCTAATGGAAGAACAAGACCACAAATGTGGAGGAATCAGAAGTACATTGCTTATCAAAATGAATTACTTCAACAATGGAAGGGGTTTGAGAAGAGGGAAAATGAAGTTCTAATCGCTGTAAATCATTTTCCTGTCATCGACGAACGAATTGATCAATTAACAAGTTCAACTTATTATAAATTCAGAGACTACGATTTAATTATCGCGGGCCACTACCATGGAGGCCAAATAAGAATACCATTCCTCGGAGCCCTCGTCGTTCCCGAAGCATTTTATGATTTTGGAGGTTTATTTCCTCCTCAAGACCGTGTGAAGGGATTATGGGAATACAAAGCAATTAAGCAGTATGTTAGCGCAGGTCTGGGGAGCAGTGATGCTGTTGGATTCATGAATTTCCGTCTTTTTAACACACCAGAGATTAATCTTCTTACATTAAAAGATGCAAAGTAGTCATCATGAACACTCAGGATTTAGGGACGCCTTCAACTTCGGAATAACTCGAAGTTGAAGGCGTTTTTTTCTTATGAAGAAAGTCTAACTCCATTGAGATGTTAATAGAGCAAGGCATAAATGGGGCCAGCACACTACTCCTGTTGGGAAGTTTTAGCAAACTAATAGAAGGGAACTTTTATAATAGATAGAATTCCGTAGAGGAGGAAATAAGAAATGAGTAAAACCATCTTTATTACTGGCGCAGGAAGCGGGCTAGGAAAAGGCACAGCGATTGGCTTAGCTAAGAAAGGACATCATGTAATCGCAGCGGTTGAAATAATTTCCCAGATCACGAGTTTGAAAGAAGCAGCTTCTGAAGCGGGTGTAGAACTCGAGATCATTAAGCTTGATATAAAAAACAAGCGTGATCAGCAGTTAATTCATGAATACGATTATGATATTTTCGTAGCGAATGCAGCGATTGGGGAAGGCGGTCCTATTGCGGAAATACCAGTAGACCGTGTCCGGGATATATTTGAAACCAATGTATTCAGTACACTGGAAAATGCACAGATCGCAGCTAAGAAGTTCGTAGAAAAGAAAGCAGGAAAAATTGTATTCTTGAGTTCTATAGCAGGTGTGGTTGGTATGCCTTATCTTGGAGCTTATGTAGCTTCTAAGCATGCCGTAGAAGCAATGGCAAAGACCATGAAAGCAGAGCTTGAAGAGTTTAATGTTCAGGTAGCCACGATTAATCCCGGACCGTACGAAACCGGCTTTAATGACCGTATGTTAGAAGAGAAACACAAATGGTACGATGAGGATAAGAACTTTACACCAAGAGAATCCATTGCTGAAACGGAAAAAATGCTGGAAGATCAGTATGATCCACAGGAAATGATCGACAAGATGGTTGAAGTGATTGAATCGGATCACCATGCTTTCCGTACAGCCTATCCTCAGGATGCAGAGGATATGATGAAAGAGGAAGAACGAAAGAATTGGGAAGCTAAGATATAATAATTTGACCTCAGTAAGATCCTGCAGTCTGACGCCTTTACCCTATAGGAGTCAGGCTGTTTTTCTTTAAGAAATTGAAACTTCGTTATGATGGATCCCCAACTACGATTGAATTTTGTATGTAAATTCCTTTCCGCTTCTTTCTTGCAATGCTTCCCGTTATCCTCTCCAACACTATAATCGTCAGAGAAAGAATTCTGGTGTCAGATTCACTTTCACTATTAGCCCACTGATCATTTACTCTTTCCAACATGCGAAGCGATTTACAAATAAACGTAAGTAGTGGGTGTTCATGCTCTTCTGCATGATTTTGTTTCTTTTCTTTTATTCTCTTTTCTTTTAAATAAAGCGCCCGCTCCTTAGTCCGGTCCAACGGCCGCTCCTTTGGCTGCAATGGCGTTCATTCCTTCATTCAGGTTAACATGCGCATTAGCATTCAAGTTATCAACGCAGCTATCTATAATCCGGCGGTCCCCAATCATTTCTGAGACTGGTAAATCAACCTTCAGTTACAATTAAATAGCTCTTAATTAAAGTGGTTAAGACTTATAAAAAAGAGGAGTTTTTTCAATGGAACATTTACCTATTAATCTTCATGAAAAATTCACAAAATTTAACGATCAGTGGTCACCGAAAGTTATTGGTGAAATGAACGATTATCAATTCAAACTGGTAAAAGTGCAAGGGGATTTTGTGTGGCACCGTCATGAAGATACGGACGAAGTATTTTTCGTGGTGAACGGGCACATGGTTATTGAATTCCGTGATGGAGAAGTCGAGTTGTCTGAAGGAGAAATGTATATTGTGCCAAAAGGTGTAGAACACAAACCTTATGCTGAAGAAGAATGTCAGATTATGCTGGTTGAACCTAAGGGTGTAACGAATACCGGAGAGGCCGAGAGTGACTTAACGGCGGAAAACGATATCTGGATTTAAGCTATTCATTTTTCAGTAAACAGGGAATTTTTCTGGTTTCTAACTGTTATACTATTAAACTATTGATATATAACAGGTTCATTATTACAATATGTGTAAGCGCTTCAATATATTTATAAGGGAGAAGTGATGGAATGCAGGTACCTTTGGTGTTGACTGACTTTCTTGATCGAGCCGTAGAATTGTATGGGGATAAGCCCGCCATTATTGATGATGATCGCACGCTGACGTATAAACAATTGAACGGGCGAGTGAATCAGCTGTCGCGTGGGCTGGGTGAACTCGGAGTGCTAAAAGGAGACAAAGTCGCGTACCTTGCTCCGAACACGCTGGAGATGCTGGAAGGCTTCTATGGTGTATTTCAAGTGGGCGCAGTTATGACTCCGCTGAATACCCGTTTAAAACCGGCTGATTATCAATTCATTCTGGAACATAGTGAAAGTAAAGTGTTATTTGTGGACGCAGATCTTTATCACTTGGTGGAAACGGTCCTGCCTCAGCTTCCGCAGCTTGAACATGTGGTTGTGCATGGAGAAGAAAAAGAAGGAGCTGCTTCCTATGAACCCTGGCTTGCGTCTTTTTCTGATGGTCCGTTTGACCGTGCGGAACTGGAAGAAACCGATATTGCTTCTCTTCTTTATACGAGCGGTACGACAGGTAATCCGAAAGGGGTGCTGCTCAGTCACCGGGCGAACTATCTTCATGCCATGTCCACGATGCATCACTTGCGTGTGAGCGATCAGGATACATTATTGCACGTGCTACCGATGTTCCACGTGAATGGATGGGGGTCGCCCTTCTATTACACAGCTAATGGGGCAACTCAGGTCATGCTTCGCAAAACCGATCCCAAGCTCATGTTAGAAAAGATTAAGAAGCATGGTGTCTCGGTTTTACATATGGCGCCGACTGTACTGAACATGCTTATGGAAGAGTATGATACGGTTAAGCCGCAAATTGAACAGGATGTAAGGGTTGTAATTGCCGGATCTGCCCCGCCGCCTGCTTTTGTTCGAAAAGTGGAGGAGGATTTAGGCTGGAAGTTCATCCAGGTGTACGGCATGACGGAAATCTCCCCGCTGATTACGACATCGGAATTACGATCCATGGATCTTGACCTTCCACCTGAAGAAAAATACCGCCTGAAAGCGAAGGCCGGTTACGAAATGATTGGAAGTAAAGTAAGAGTGGTGGATGAGTTTGGGGAAGAAGTCGCCCATGATGGCAAATCTATCGGAGAGATCATTACCAGGACCAATGGGATTATGGAAGGTTATTTTAAAAATGAGGAAGCGACGAATGCCACGATTCGTGATGGGTGGCTCTACACCGGTGATATGGCCGTAGTAGATGAGAAGCATACCATTGAAATTGTGGACCGTAAGAAAGATGTAATTATCAGTGGAGGCGAGAATATATCCTCGATTGAAGTGGAAGCCATTCTTTATGAGCATCCATCGGTACTGGAAGCGGCAGTAGTTGCGACGCCACATGATAAATGGGGAGAAGTTCCGAAAGCCGTCGTCGTATTAAGAGAAGGCGAGACCGTATCAGAGGAAGAGTTGATCATGTTCTGCCGGGAAAAACTGGCTCATTTTAAAGCACCGAAAAGCATTACGTTTATTGATGAACTGCCTAAAACGGCATCAGGGAAAATACAGAAAGTAATCATTCGTAAATCGTTCTGGGAAGGACACAGCCGGCTTGTTAACTAAATCATGAAACTTATGAGGGCGTACTTTTTGGAAAGTACGCCCTTTTTTAGAGTGAGTGGAGTTCCAATTTATAGCATTGTTCTTAAAAGATGTATATCCCTCTTATTTATGCTAAACTTTTATCTAGAGGCAAAATTCTTGACAAGTGGATGTTTTTTACAAATAGATGGTTTAGGTGGGTGAGCAACATGAATATACTTTTAACTGGTGCCACAGGATTTCTTGGGAAACAGTTAACCATCCGGTTACTTCAGGAAGGTCATTCCGTATATGCGCTGGCGCGGAATGAAAAGAAATCTGAAAGCCTGATGGAATCCGTACCAACTTCTTTGCAGCCGGAATTGACGGTTGTGAAAGGGGATATTGGGAAGGAGAATGTCGGTGTTTCAGAGGAAACATTGGAAGTATTAAAAGACAAGATTGATACAGTTTATCACATCGCTGCTTATCTTTCTTTTGACGATAATGAGAAAGAACAGCTATTTGATATTAATGTAAATGGGACAAAGCGTATTCTGGATTTATCCAGACACATTCGCGTGAAACGCTTTTTCCACGTGAGTACAGCCTATACTCTTGGGGACCAGCTCCATGCTGCCGAGGAACTGCACCCGTTAGATAATTCTTTTGTGAACTATTATGAAAAAAGCAAATGTGAGGCGGAACATTTAGTTTTCAGTTATGACGCGTTCTTTAATGTGAACATTTTCCGTCCGTCGATTATCGTTGGGGATTCCCAGACCGGGGAAGCTGACACAACGTTTGCTTTATACGGAGTTATGAGAAGTTTTGAAATTATGAAAAAGAGATTGGATCGCCAGAAGACGACTCCTGACGATAAGATTAAGTTCTTATGTAACCGGGATACGGCTCAGAATATTGTACCAATTGATTATGTAGTGGATGTACTGGCAGCAGGACTTACCCACGCAGAAAATAAAAAAATATATCACATTACGAATTCGAACCCCCCTAGCAACCAGATTGTATTCGAAGCTTTAAAGAGGGAGTTAAATTTTTATAATGTACAGCTTGTACCAACGGATTATGAAGGAGAACTCACCGAACAGGAACTCAGGTTTAATGAGCCTATGAAAGTTTTTCATCAGTACCTGGATAAAACGTTAACGTTCGATGACTCTAATACGCAGGAACTTTTAAAGAAGAACGGTACAGAACCTCTCAACTTAAACGATACCGTTCTAAAGACGATTATCGCTGGAAGATAAGGCTACTATTTAAAAAGAAAGTACGGATGCATCTATGTTGAACTTCAAGAAGACTTCTTTACATTATGAAGCTTATATTAATAGTGAAAAGAAAGATTGGATTGTGTTTTTTCACGGGTTTGGCGGAAATTATTCGATATTCAACCGGCAGATTGAGTACTTTAAACCAGATTATAATCTATTGTTTATCGATTTACCTGGTCATGGTAAGTCTCCTGACCTGACAAATGATGAAAATATATTGGACTATACGAGCAGGAAAGTGGTTGAACTGCTTGACCGGCTTCATATTAACCAGGTCCACCTTATAGGGGTATCGCTCGGGACGATCGTCATTCAGGACCTGGCCATGAAGTTTCCGAAGCGGATCAAATCCATGGTCTTATCCGGTGCGGTTGGCCGCTGGTTATGGTGGGGAGAGACGCTTGGGAAGATTGTGCTTTCTTTTCCTATTCGGAATATGCTTCCTTATATGGTCCCTTTTGTGAGTTTCGCTCACATTTTAATGCCGAAAAGAAATCATAAGAAATCCAGGGATTTCTTTATTAAAGAAGCATTGAAACTGGGGCAGAATTCTTACCTCCGCTGGCTCTATATCGTAAAGGATGCTCACCAGATCTATTCGAGATTGAAGCAGCAGGTAAACAAAATTCCAAAGCTGTATATCTCGGGTGATGAGGATCATATGTTTTTACAGGGAATTGTGAAACACGCACGTAAGGAAGAAGCGGCGGAATTAACCATATTGGAAAAATGCGGTCACGTATGCAACATTGAACAATCATCACAGTTTAACTTGATATCTCGCGATTTTGTAACTAGATATACTGCGGTTTAGTGACCGATGGTTTTGAAAGCTCTCTACTTGTGTAGGGAGCTTTTTTAATAGGAGTTGTTAGGACTAACTTTAAAATTCAGCTATAAGGCTGATAAAAATTTTATGTCATCCGGTTGACATGTTTTGGGACCAGGAGTACAATTCATTTAAAGTAAACGATTTCAAAAAGGAGGAAATGGATGATGAGGTCGGCCATCTTAGCGAGTTTGTTAGTGCTTTCTTTGTTCCTTGCAGGGTGTGGGGAGGGCAGCAGCTCAAAAGGTAAAAATACTGTGGACATATGGGTTCACACATCTAGTGAAAGCGCTGAAGGTAAAGTCATGAAGGATACAGTAGACAGGTTTAATGAAGAATATGAAGGTACGTATCAGGCAGAAATTCAATTCATTCCCCGGGGCGGTGGAGGAGGCGGATACGAGGATAAAATTAATGCTGCTGTTTCTACCGGGACGCTGCCCGATGTATTAACACTGGACGGCCCAAATACTGCCGCTTACGCGGAAGCTGAAATTGTTGCTCCGATAGGCGAGTACATTTCAAACAAAGAAGATTTATTAGACAGCATTATCAATCAGGGAACGTATAACGGTAAACTTTATGCGGTTGGTTATTCAGAATCCGGAGTAGGTATTTATTACAATAAAGAAATGTTTAAAGAAGCAGGAATTGATATGGACTCTTTACCAACTATAGATGACCCCTGGGGCTGGGACAGGTTTATGGAATTGTCTAAGAAACTGACGGAAACTTATGAGGTGCCTGCGATAGACATGATGTTGAACAGCCAGAATGAGTGGTTAATGTATGCTTTTACTCCTTTTATTTGGTCAAATGGCGGTCAAGTTATTTCAGATGAAGGAAATGCACTTGGTCATTTCAATAGTGAAAAAACGATGGAGGCACTAAATTTTGTACAGGAGATGTTAAATAAAGGCTATACGACTTTGTCCCCGTCAGAGAACGGCTTCCTCACCGGTAAATACCCGATGTTAATGAGCGGATCCTGGACCATCCAGCAGATTGAAACGAACTATGATGATCTAGAATATGGCATCATGCCATACCCGACATCGCCAGAAACAAACGAACTGGTTTCGCCGTCTGGAAGCTGGCAATATGCGATGACTTCGGGGGCGGAGAATAAGGAAGCAGCCGGGGCATTGATTGATTTTATGACCACTACGGAAGCCATGGTGGATGTAAGTTTAGGAAGTGGTGTGCTTCCGGCAAGGCATTCAGCCGCAGAAGAGCTGGAGGGACAGGTTTCCCCTCAAATGAGCACACTGATTGAACAAAATACAGCCTCTGCTCATCCACGACCTATCATACCAGCATACCCGCAAGTTACCCGGGCCTTTCAGCAGACACTTACCGGACTTGCATACTATGAAACGACGGAAGAAATGAGAGATTTGCTCGATCAAAAAGCCAGAGAAATGCAGACAGCTATAGACAGGAGGAATTAATAAAATGGAAGCGACAAACCAGTATGCGGATCGTAATAAGAAGAGTAAGTTTAGTTTACATGCCTTGAATTTCCATTTGCAACCACTGTACTTTATGCTGCCAGCGATTATACTTTTAGGGGTTTTCCTGTTTCTCCCTGCAATTCTGACTATTTATTACGCGTTCACTGATTATTATTTACTGACACCTGATCAGCGTGAATTTGTAGGGTTCAGCAACTTCGTCGAACTCTTTACGGATCCTGTTTTCATGAAGAGTCTACAAAACATTGCGGTTTTTGTAGTTTGTATTATTATCGTTCAAGTAGGTACGGCTTTAGGACTGGCCCTGTTAATTAACAAAAATAGAAAAGGAAATATTTTCTTAAAAATTGCTTTCTTTTCACCGGTAGTTATGTCTTTAGTTGTTGTATCTGTACTCTGGCTATATTTATTAAACCCAGCCGATGGACTGATTAATTCTATCTTACAGGCCGTTGGTATAGATGCCCAGCCATTTTTGACGAGTCCTAAACAAGCTATTTATGTAATCGTATTTGTATCAGCCTGGCAGGGAGCCGGGTATCAGATGTTAATTTTTCTGGCAGGTCTTCAAAATATTTCAAGAGAAGTGTATGAAGCGGCTAAAATTGACGGAGCGAACCGCTGGCAGAGCTTTCTTCATATAACGCTTCCGCTTTTAAGACCAACGACGACTCTAATTATTTTCACGACACTGATCGCTGCATTTAAATTAATTATTCAGCCGATGATTATGACGCAGGGAGGTCCGCTTAATTCAACCATGACACCAATCTATTATATTTTTCAAACCGGTTTTACCGATCGATTAGTAGGCTATGCGAGTGCTATGACGGTTGTCTTCGGCGTATTGATCGCCATCGTTTCATTCTTGCAGCGCAAACTTGCAAAGGAGGATATTTAAATGCAGGGAGTTAAGAAAATCGTCAAAACTATACTACTTATCCTTCTGGCTTCTCTATTCGTTTTTCCATTACTATGGATGATTTCCTCTTCTATGAAACCGGAAGAGAGTATTTATCAGGATTTAGACAGCATTCAAGCTTTACTTCCTTCTTTTGAAGTATCTCAATGGCTGACTTCCTATTCTGAGTTGTTTGCGCGTTTTGATATACTAGGCTACTTGTTTAATAGTATTTTATATGCAGCTATCGTTACTTTCGGTTCGATATTTATAAATGGGATGGCTGGTTATGCATTTGCCAAGTTTCAGTTCTTCGGAAAGAACCTTCTGTTTAGCTTGCTGCTTGCTATGCTCATTGTACCTGTAGAAACGGTTGTTATTACGCAGTTTACGATTATTCATAACCTTGGACTCGTGAACAGTCGTTTGGCTGTCGTTCTTCCGATGATCGCCAATGCGTTCTTTATATACTTGTTCCGGAATTTCTTTATCGCTGTCCCTAATTCGATTATTGAATCAGCGAGAATCGAAGGCGCAAGCAACTGGTCGATTTTCTGGAGAATTATGATGCCGATGTCTAAGCCAGCGATTGCTACGGTAGGGACGCTTTCGTTTATCGCAAGCTGGAATGATTATATTTGGCCGCTGATGATTTTAACGGATGGAGATAAATTCCCGCTCCAGGTAGCGATTACCAACATTAATTCAACCCAGCCAGTCTTCACCAATCAGATTATGGCGATTCTTACGATTTCCACAATTCCATTAATCATTGTTTACATTTTTGCACAGAAATACCTGCTTCAAGGACTGGGCAGTTCAGGTACCGGAAGTAAGTAATAAAAAATTTGACGTGTATGCCAACCGGTTAACACAATTGGAGGATTAAGATGACGATCATCAATCAGAAACATGATAAAAAAGTGAATGAAGCTACTCATGCTGTTCAAAATCAAATAGAAGATCTAAGAGAATCTCAGTATCGCTTACACTATCATTTTACGGCTCCATCTTCCTGGATCAATGATCCCAATGGACTGATCCAGCATAAAGGTGTCTATCACTTATTTTATCAGCATTATCCTTATGGAGTGGATTGGGGGCCGATGCACTGGGGACACGCGACAAGCAGTGATCTGGTGCACTGGAAGCACGAACCTGTAGCCTTAGCTCCCTCTGAAGACTATGAGTATGAAGAGGGGAACTCAGAGGTGGGCTGTTTTTCGGGAAGCGCGGTGTCCAATGGAGACGAGCTTTGTCTCATCTACACCGGCCACGTAGAAGGGAAATCTCCTAAGGAAGTTCAGGCGCTGGCTTCTTCAAAGGATGGTATTCATTTTACTAAGCATGGGAAAAACCCTATTATTGCAGGACCACCGGCAGATTTTTCTGAGGACTTTAGAGATCCAAAAGTGTGGAAACATGATGGTACCTGGTATATGGTTGTAGGCTCGAGCAGGAATGGAAATGGAGCGATCCCCCTATTTAGATCGAGCAACCTTGTGGATTGGACCTATATGGGGGCAGCCCTGGAGGGAGACGGTACACAAGGAGATATGTGGGAATGTCCGGATTTGTTTCCGATTGATGATAAGCATATGCTTATCATTTCTCCGATGAATATGGAGGAGGGTAAGAACAAGATTATGGTAGGCGATATGGATTACGAAGAAGGTAAATTTAGTCCTGTATCCGTGAAAGAAATTGATGATGGTTTTGACTTCTACGCCGCTCAGACCTTTGAAGATGAGAGTGGCAGACGGATTATGATTGCGTGGATGGATACGTGGGAAACGGAATTTCCTACGAAAACCGAAGGCTGGTCAGGAGCCATGACGATCCCGCGACAAGTTATTTTAGACGAGAACCAGGAAGTCAGTTTTCTGCCTGTGCCCGAGCTGGAAGGCTTGAGAGAACACCATTACTTCGAGGATAACTTGAGATTGTCTTCCGGTGAAAGTCTCGATTTGAATAAGCACCGTGGGCTGGAGCAGAGTTATGAACTCAATATGGAAATTACCTTGCCAGAAAATCAGACATCCGGACGAGTGGGACTTGAACTGCGGGCTTCCTCGGACGGAAATGAAAAAACGCTCGTGTACTACGACTTAATGACAGGCGAATTAGTAGTAGATACAACACACTCCGGTAAGGAAACACATCGGGGTGTCAGCAAGACAAAAGTAGAGGTGGAAGATAAACTTTCGCTAAGGCTTTTTATGGATGTTTCTTCTCTAGAAGTATTTACAGCAGACGGTAAATCCTGGATCACTAACCGAATATATCCGGATTCCAGTCACACAGGATTGAATGTATATACTGAGGAAACAGATGCGTATGTGGAAAAAGTGGATACTTGGACATTAAAGAAAGTACTGAATTAGAAAACAATAAGAAAGGAAAGGCCTGGGTATATTCTATCAGGCCTTTCCTTTTTAAATTGTTTTTCCTTGGAAGAGATTGATTTCATGTCTGATTTCTTCATGAGCTACCGGTTTTGTTCCTTCTATCTGCTGTTCAAGCAGGGAGACGGCCGTTTCAGCAATACGATGAATAGGCTGACAGATCGTAGTAAGTTCCGGGTGTATGGTACGAATAATTTCTGTCCCGTCATAGCCAATGAGCTTCAGTTGGTCCGGCATAGCCAGCTTTCTTTTTTCTGCTTCGCGCATAACGGTAAGAGCAATCAGGTCATTACTCGCAAACACCCCGTCTATTTCTGGCTGTTCATCAAACATCTGCTTGATAATGTCATCCTGCTCGTAGGTTTCAGCAAAGCTTGGGATTTCATAGATGGTCTGTTTCAAGTTGTTCTCACTCATTACGTCTTCGTAAGCTTTTCGCCGTAGGTGAGCTGGAGTTTCAAGATCATAGGGACCATTTAGGTGAATAATGCGCCGGCATCCCTTCTCGATCAGCTTTTCTACGGCTGCCTTTCCGCCTTTATAGTTGTCGGATCCGACGACCGGAATATTTTTCGATAGATAATGGTCAATGGCTACGGTAGGCAGATTGTGCTGTTCGTAATCTAATAATCCTTTAACGTATGTTCCTACAATCACACCATCAACCTGGTTGCGCCTGAGCATCTCCCAGTATTTCTTTTCTTTATCTGTATTATTTACGCTATTACAGAGCAATACTTTTAAGCCTTTTTGTGAACAGAAGTTTTCGATTTCGGCTGCAAGTTCACCGAAAAAAGGATTTTTCGTCGTAGGCACAATGAGACCGATTAAATTGGTTTTTCTAGTATATAGGGAACGAGCTAAGTCATTGGGAATATAATTGATTTCTTCCATAGCCGCAAATACTTTATCTTTAGTATCTTGACTGATGTATCCTCGGTCATTTAGAACACGGGACACGGTAGTAGGAGAGACGCCCGCGACCTTGGCCACGTCCTGAATTTTTGGCTTCATAAGATTAGGGAACTCCTTTGTTAAGTATTTTTAGGCAAATTTATTATATCAGTAATGGGACTTTATGAATAACGTTTTGTGAAAACTCTTACATCCTTTCCTCTAATAGTCATTTCACTTGCAGCGCGCGAGGTTTTAATCATTTGGGCTTATAAACAAGGATTGGTAATATAGGGAGAAGAGGTGAAGTCTATGATCGCAAAAGGAGAGTTAAGGAAGCTTCGATTGAAGCAGTTCATCCTATTAAACGCGACGGTAGTACTTGTATTTCTAGGTCTGGATTTATACATAGCCCAGGGCTTTCCTTTTAAAGGAATGATCTGGCTTCTCGGGTTTTTGTTTCTTATGCTAGGTGCGGGGGGCTTGTACCAAATGAAAACCGGGAAAATCTTAGCTACTAAAGACTCTAAGAGACTGGTCAAGTACGAAAGGGAAGTGATGGGAGAGAAAGCCTGGAAAAGACACCAGAAAAGCGGTGTGATCATTATTCTTATACTTGCGGTTGCTGCCTTTGTGGCCGCTTCCGTGATCGATTTTCCTTTACATCACACGGATCGAGGTATGGATCCAGCCAGCTATATTGGTGCTTTCATTGGGATCAATCTTGGAACGGGGATTCGTTCATACCGTATTGACAAGAAGGGAGCAGAGAAACTGGACTGAAGTTTCGCTGCCCGAACACTATTTTACATCATGCTCCCCTGAATCACACGCGCTATAATGGAATAATTCGAATATATGAGCCGGGGGAGCCCAGCCTATGATCCGCACTTTTAATCAATTTCTGCAAAAAATCATGCCTTACCTTACACCTTCAGCTGTTATCATCGGAGTCGTGTTTTCCGACTGGTTTGACTCGCTGGTGTTTCTCGTGCCATGGATTTTCGCCGTTATGACATTTGCAGGAAGCCTGGGATCCAATTTCAGTGATTTGAAAAAGGTGCTCCGTCACCCAGTGGCCATGATCGCCTGCATAATGGTTCTACATATAGTGATGCCGCTGATTGCTCTCGGGGTGGGTACGCTTATCTTCGGAAGCGGAGCTCATACAACGATTGGATTAGTCCTTTCTTTTGTTATTCCTACAGGGATCACGACGCTCATCTGGGTTTCGATTAATAAAGGTAATGTGGTGTTAACCTTATCGATCATTCTTGTCGATACGTTGATTGCCCCACTTGCTGTACCTTTTGTCATGCAAATGCTTGTAGGAAATGCGGTGGAAATGAATGTTCAGGAAATTATGAACGGGCTGCTCTGGATGATTGTCATTCCGTCGCTTGTTGGGATGCTTATTAACCAATTCGCTGAAAAAGAATTCACAGAAAAGCTCGAATCGAACCTTTCTCCTGCAACCAAGCTTGGGATTGGGGCGGTCGTTACGATTAATAGTTCGGCCGTCGCTCCCTATTTTAAAAATATTAACGGAAAACTTATATTAATTGGCGTAGTTGTGTGCATGCTCGCGATCTTTGCTTACTTCATTGGATTTCTGACAGGAAAGCTTCTGAAGATCGGCCGGCCTAGTATTATTTCGCTTACCTTTAACAGTGGAATGAGAAATATAAGCGGTGGCGCCGTTATTGCGATTACTTACTTCCCGCCGCCGGTAGCGGTACCGGTTATTGTGGGGATGTTGTTTCAGCAAGTGCTGGCTTCTTTCACCGGAAAAATATTCGCCAGTCATGGGGCGGAGGAACAGAGTGTCTCTCATTGAATGAATTTCTGAAAAGTTCCCGAATTGGGAACTTTTTTTAGCTTAACGGCGCATGGTAAAGCATGGTTTTGACAGAGACAGGGAAGGGAAACAAATAGCAGTAAAAACAATTGAGGTGTTTCTATTTATGTTATTTTCTGGAACAAAGGTTTCTGACCTTTCCAAAGCTTCTATCATCATTATACTGGCAGGTTTTCTAACGCTGGGTGCTTCTTTTTATTTCTTCTTTGAACTGGCGGATGAAGTACTCGAAAAAGAGAAATTCGCTGTGGATCAATGGGCGATTGATGTAATGGCTTCCATCAGCTCGCCAGGACTGGATCAATTATGGGGCTGGGTTACGGAGGCTGGTTCTGTAACGGTTATAACGGTGCTGTCTGTTCTGCTTCTCATCTATCTCCTGTTCTTTTCTCCATTCAGCCGATGGGTGGGCATCTATTTCATGATCAATATGATTGGAATTAGCGCGCTCACAAAAGGGTTAAAACTACTCTTTGAACGTCAGCGCCCGGAAGTACTGGAAACTTACGACGGTACAGGCTTTAGTTTTCCGAGTGGACATTCTTCAGGGTCTATGGTTTTTTATGGCTTTCTTATCTATTTAGTTGTGATCAGCCGTTTGAATAAAGGATGGAAGTGGTTGATTAATAGTTTATTAGGCCTTTTGATTTTACTTATTGGCTTAAGCCGTGTCTATTTAGGTGTTCACTACTTTACGGACATACTGGCAGGTTTCTTGTTTGGGCTTGCGTGGCTAATGATTTGTATAGCAGCCCTTGAGGTAACGCTCTGGAATCAAAGACGGAGGAAAGCCAGTAAAAAAGCACCTGCCGTTAACACACAAGCGTAGACGTATGGCGGCCATGGCAATTCTTCTAAAATGAATAACGTAACGAAGGGCTCCTGCGGAAGGAGCTCTTCGTTTGTAATATTACATCATGAAATACATTATAAATTGGCTGAGGTGGTATGTATGTTATTTTCTGGTACTAAAATTTCTGATCTTACGAAAGGATCGATTTGTTTACTATTATTAGGTTTTATATTCTTAAGTGGAAGTTTTTATATATTTATGGAGTTGGCAGAGGGAATCTTGCAAAAAGAAAAATTCGCCATTGATGAGAAAGCTTTTGACGTTGTAAGAGAAAATTCCACATCATTATTTGAACAGATCAGCCATTTAATTTCCTATACGGGTTCGATTGCTTTTATGGTTACAGCATCGCTTCTTCTCGCAATTTATCTCTTATTTTTTTCCCCGTTCAGCCGCTGGCTCGGTGTCTACTTTATGATTAGTATGGGAGGGGTAAGTTTACTTACCAAAGAACTGAAATCGATGTTTGATCGAAGCCGTCCTGAGTTCCTAGGGGATTATCACGGATCGACGTCCAGTTTTCCAAGCGGTCACTCCTCCGGTGCCATTGTTTTTTATGGCTTTCTTATATACTTAATTACGATCAGCAGGCTGAATAAAGGATGGAAGTGGCTGATGAATAGTCTGCTTATCCTGATCATTTTACTGATTGGTTCAAGCCGTGTCTATTTAGGCGTTCATTTCTTTACTGATATTTCTGCAGGATTTCTGTTGGGTCTCGCATGGCTGATTATCTGCATAACGGCCTATGAAATTACATTGTGTCATCAGAGACGACGTCAGGCTGAATAGTTATACTTCTCTTTAATTCGGGTATAAACCAAGTAGAAGCGAAAGGAGTGATCTCGTGTTACTATATATTTTAGCTATATTTCTGCCGCCGATTGCGGTGCTATTTACTGGTAGTCCTGGAAAAGCACTATTCAACCTTGTGCTTACGATGATATTCTTTGTTCCTGGAGCGGTACATGCCGCATTAGTTGTTAAAGACTATCATAATGGTGTATAAGAAAAAGGTGTCCAAAGCGGACACCTTTTTTTATTAGGCAGTTATAATTGAGGAGTTGAGTAGTTTAAACGCCTCGCTTGTTTCCCCAGACCAGCGCGTGCACCTGCGGCAGAACGCGGACATGATTTAACTTTTCAGAAGCTACGACCTGATCAATTAACCATTCGTACTGATCCAGAAGGTGGCTTGCCAGAGCTGGAGGAGCATCTTCTTCTAAATCGTCATTTCCTACCTGAAGGAAAAAAGGTACATCCGGATAGCGCTCATGGACCGTTTCAGCATAAGCTAGATCTTCGTGGTTGAACACGACCACTTTTAAGCTGACGTTTGCCAGCCTTCCTTGTTCCACAAGCCGTTCGATTATAGTGTCCAGAACCTGCCAGTTCGTTTTCATTTTTGAACTTGGCGGTTTAGGAGAAATAGTGAGGTCGTCAATTTCCGGGAACCAATCCTGCCAGCGGCTGCCCTGTGTTTCAAGGGCTACTTCAATGCCTCTGGCGTGAAGCGGCTTGATTAATTCATCAAGTTTAGCTAATAACGCAGGATTACCTCCGGAAATGGTTACGTGGTCAAAATGACGTCCGCCCGCTTCTAATAAGCGATCTACGATTTCATTCGCCGTCAGCCGTTCAATTTCTTCTTTAGCACTGCCGTCCCACGTAAATGCAGAGTCGCACCAGGCGCAGCTGTAATCACAGCCTGCTGTTCGAACAAACATGGTTTTACGGCCAACTACCATTCCTTCGCCCTGAATGGTGGGACCGAAGATTTCAAGTACAGGGAATTTACTCATTCTCCATCCACTCCCTTCTTGCTTCAGCAAAGCTGGTTGGAGTCTCATAAAGTTTCACGAATTCCACACGATGTCCCTCGGGCTGACCAGCAAGAGCGGCTGCCATTTTTTCATAAATCCAGACGACCATATTTTCAGCCGTCGTATTCATGTTAGGGAGCGTATCATTTAAGTAGCGGTGATCCAGATGGATTTCAATTTGTTCTTTCCAAATCTCTTTAATATCCCCAAAGTCGATCACGATGCCAATGTCATCCACGTATCCGCTGATCCCAAATATCACCCGATACGTATGGCCGTGAAGGTTCTTACATTTTCCTTCATAACAGTGAAGGTGGTGGGCAGCGTCGAATGTGAATTCTTTGCTGACCATCACGCGTTTTTTATGGTACTTCAATTCGTGACGTTTAATATCCTGATCAATTTTTTGTAAATTCTCTACGATAGTAAAACCATACATTATCGATTCACCTCTGTGCCTTGCTCCAGATAGGTTTCGAGTCCTTTTTGCCTTAGTTCACAGGCCGGACATTCACCGCATCCATCTCCGCGGACACCGTGATAGCAAGTTAAGGTTTTTTCACGAACATATTCGAAAGCATTGAGCTCATCAGCAAGTGCCCACGTTTGAGCTTTATCGAGCCACATAAGCGGTGTATGGACGACAAACTCATCATCCATTGATAGATTCAGCGTGACATTCAAAGACTTGATAAATACGTCACGACAGTCAGGATACCCGCTGAAGTCCGTTTCACATACCCCGGTCACGACATGCTTCGCCCCAATTTGTTTCGCTAAGATCGAAGCAAAAGACAAGAACAATAGATTTCGGCCTGGAACAAATGTAGAAGGAAGACCGCCGTCTTCTCCATCGGTTACCTCAATGTCATCACGCGTCAGCGCATTTGGAGCAAGCTGATTAAGCAGAGACATATCAAGCACATGATGCTTCACTTTAAGGTCTTCGGCTATTTCTTTGGCAACCTCGATTTCCTCGTTATGGCGCTGGTTATAATCAAACGTGACAACTTGGACTTCGTCATACTTTTTTAATGCCCAGAACAGGCATGTGGTACTATCCTGACCGCCGCTGAATACAACGACCGCTTTATTATTTTTTTCCATAAAAAAATTCCCCTTTCGCAAAGAAAAAGAGAATTCCACTCACCCAAAAACATAAAAAAACCATACCTAAGGCAAGGTATGATTCCATCCTTAGTTTTTTATAGAGGGTGTAGCTAGAACCTCTCCTGTTTATAAACAGACTTTATTAAATTACTTCGATCATTATAACACGGCTGAACCAAAAAAGGGAATATTGGCTTTTTACAATAGACTATCTAAGAATCCGTTGGCGAATATCTTAAAAAATGTATTCCACAATCGGACTGGGTATTATAAGGCTCTGATTCGAGATATTGTTGTATCTTGAGAGTCTCTGAAGGTTGTGCCGCTTTTCCAGTATTGCGTCACGAAGGGAGAGGCAGCCGGGAGGATATTTTAAAAGTCAAGCCTATGATTTAATAATCCCTTATATTATAATAGATATAGATTGTGAAATGTTTCACAATACTTATGCTGCTCTCTATCTAATAGTTTAATATGATGAGAATATTGAAAGGGTGGTTTTCTTGACTTTCTTAGAGATTTTAACAGCCTTGATGCCTGTACTTGCTGTATTTATCTTCCTTGTAATCTTCCGTCTTCCTGCGGTCACAGCTATGCCCATCAGTCTTGGAATCGTCGCTGTGCTGGCTTTTGTGATATGGAAGGTTCCTGCCATTCGAATTGCAGCCGCTTCCATGGAGGGGGCTATGATAGCCATTTCAATTATCTGGATTGTGTTTGGAGCGATTCTACTGCTGAATACATTACGTAACAGTGGAGCCATGGATTCAATTCGAAATGGTTTTTCTGGAATTACAGAGGACCGTCGCGTTCAGGTGATTATTATTGCCTGGCTATTCGGGTCTTTCTTAGAAGGAGCAGCAGGATTTGGAACACCAGCTGCGATTGCAGCCCCGTTGCTTCTAACGCTTGGCTTTCCTCCTTTAGCTGCTGTCGCGGTATCATTGATTGCAGATAGCAGTGCCGTGTCTTTTGGGGCGGTAGGCACGCCGTTGATCGTTGGTGTTGATCAGGGACTGAAGCAAGGAGATGCTGTCGCCGAGCAGGTACAAGCTAGTCTTGGAAACCAGCCGCTCGAAGGATTTATTCAAGAGGTTGCTCAGTCTGCCGTACTTATGGATCTATTTATCGGAAGTTTCATTCCGCTGATTCTGGTTATTATTCTTACAAAATTATTCGGTGAAAATCGTTCTTTCCGCGAAGGACTTGCTATATGGAAGTTTGCTATTTTTGCAGGCTTGAGCTTTACCATCCCTGCCTTCATGGTTGCTACTTTCCTTGGACCTGAATTCCCGTCTATCATAGGAGGGCTGGTTGGTCTTACTATTGTGGTTCCAGCTGCTAAGAAAGGGTTTCTGCTTCCAAAAGAACCCTGGACTTTTAAAGGAGAAGTACCTCTAAGCGAGACGGCTGCTTCTAAGGAGCGGACCATGCCACTTTATAAAGCCTGGCTTCCTTATGTGGCTGTGGCGGTATTACTCGTACTAACACGTGTTAATGTTCTGCCTTTTAAAGCCTGGCTTACATCTGTAGAAGTGAAATGGGAAAATATTCTGGGTACAAATTTATCCACTGCCTTTGAACCACTGTATCTGCCTGGGACGGTCTTTGTGCTGGCTGTCCTGCTTACGATCTTTTACCACCGCATGTCTAAAGAAGCGATTAAAAAAACCGTGCAGGTATCTGCAAGCTCTATGGTTGGCACGATTATTGCCTTACTTACCGCTGTGCCGATGGTAAGAATCTTCATCAATTCCGGTGTGAATGAAGCTGGTCTTCTGAGCATGCCGATGGAGCTCGCTAACCTTGTTGCGGAGGGAGTAGGAGGGGCATGGCCGCTTGTTGCCCCTATCATAGGGGCCCTGGGCTCATTTATCTCAGGGAGTGCTACCTTCAGTAATATGATGTTTTCCCTTTTCCAATTCAGTGTAGCAGATCAAATTGGAGCAAGCGGTCAGCAGGTTGTTGCTTTACAAGTCATCGGATCGAACGCAGGCAACATGATTTGTGTCGTGAACGTTGTAGCGGCAGCCTCCGTTGTCGGTCTGGTTGGGAAAGAAGGAGCGATTATTCGGATTACACTTCTTCCTATGCTGTTTTATGTGGCGATGGCTGGAATGATCGGGTTTATTTTTATAAGTTAATATGCATAAAAAGTGACTGTGCCCATGCAGTCGCTTTTTTTACGGTCAAATAGGGAGTGAAATGTATAGGCTATTTAACTAACTTTCTATAAATTTAAGTTTTTTTAGCATTTTCCTGTTGACTTCCACACTCACTTTTGTATAATTATAAACATCAAATAATAAAAATACATTCGCAGACGAAGAGAGTATGTATAAACGGAAGCAGCAGCGAGCCGGGGGTGGTGGAAGCCCGGTGGTTCATTTATACAGAAGCGCACTTCTGAGAAGATCGGTGAACAAGTAGCCGGTTCCGGGAGCACCCGTTATCAGTTTCGAGTTGGTCTATCTAATAGACAATGAGAGTGGCACCGCGGATGGTTAAAACCAGAATCCGTCTCTTACCAGAAATAAGAGGCGGATTTTTTTATGGAAAATAGACATGTTCTACAATTTTTTAGGAGGTATTTATTATGGCGAAACCAAAAGTAGTATTAGCGTATTCAGGTGGATTGGACACTTCGATCTCAGTAAAATGGATTCAGGAAAAATATGATTATGATGTGATTGCTGTTGGACTGGACGTTGGAGAAGGTAAGGATCTTGAAACCATCCGTCAGAAAGCGCTTGACGTGGGAGCCATTAAAGCAGTCATGATTAACGCGAAAGAAATTCTGGCTGAAGAATATCTAATGCCTGCCCTAAAAGCGAACGCCTTGTATGAAGGGAAATATCCTTTATCGTCCGCTCTGTCTCGTCCGTTAATTTCCAAGCTTCTCGTTGAAGTGGCTGAACAGGAAGGCGCAGTTGCTGTAGCTCATGGATGTACTGGAAAAGGAAACGATCAGGTGCGTTTTGAAGTTTCCATCCAGGCGCTGAATCCAGATCTTGAAGTAATTGCCCCTGTCCGTGAGTGGGGAATGACTCGGGACGAACAGATTAAATATGCTGAAGAAAAAGGAATTCCGGTGCCGGTTAACTTAGAAAATCCGTTCTCAATTGATGCCAACATCTGGGGGCGTGCCTGTGAAGCAGGTGTTCTCGAAGATCCATGGGCTGAAGCTCCGGAAGCGGCATACGAGTGGACGAATCCATTGGAGAAAACACCGGATCAGGCAGAAACCATCGAAATCGATTTTGTTGAAGGAAAGCCTGTCGGCCTGAATGGACAACAGATGGATCTTGTTCCACTGATTGAATATTTGAACGAACTGGGCGGCAAGCACGGGATCGGAAGAATCGACCATACTGAGAACCGTCTCGTTGGTATTAAATCAAGAGAAGTGTATGAGAACCCTGGTGCCATGATTCTGATTAATGCACACAAGGAACTTGAGTTCCTTACGCTCACAAGAGAAGTTTCTCAATATAAAACAAGTGTTGATCAGCAGCTCGCTAAAATTATTTATGATGGACTATGGTATTCACCACTTCAGCCGGCTCTGTCCGCTTTCGTCGACTCCACTCAGCAGGTGGTAACGGGTACGGTGAAGGTGAAGCTATTCAAAGGTCATCACAATGTAATCGGCAAAAAATCGCCGGTCAGTCTTTATAACGAAGAACTTTCCACGTACTCCAAAAATGATGCTTTCGACCATAACGCAGCGGTTGGATTTATCAAACTATGGGGACTTCCAACAAAAGTGCATGCGGATGTTCATAAAGGAAAGAAACTCCTTGATCAGGAACTGGTGACCGTCCATGAGTAAATTATGGGGAGGACGTTTTACCAAACCTACTAATAAACTGGTGGAAGAGTACACCTCTTCCATCGGTTTTGATCAAAAACTGGCATTGCAGGATATCCAGGGAAGCCTGGCTCATGTGGAGATGCTTGGGAAGTGTGACATTATAACGCAGGAAGAAGTGAAAGAGATTCAAGGTGGTTTACAGGCGGTTGAAAAGAAAATCCAGGCTGGAGATGTTAACTACTCTATAGCTGATGAAGATATTCACATGAATATCGAGAAAATGCTGATTGATGAAATCGGCCCGGTCGGGGGAAAACTTCACACCGGCAGAAGCCGTAATGATCAGGTAGCAACGGATATGCATCTGTACTTACGGGAAAAGACCAATGGATTACTTGAGCTTGTCGAGGCTGTGCAGACGGCGCTTGTGAATCAGGCGGAGTCCCATGTGGAGACCATTCTTCCAGGATACACTCACCTGCAGCGGGCGCAGCCAGTATCTTTCGGTCATCATCTTCTCGCCTACTTCTGGATGTTTGAGAGGGATAAAGAACGTCTCCAGGACAGCGTTAAACGCATTAATTGGTCACCACTTGGTGCGGCCGCTCTGGCTGGAACCCCTTATCCAATTGACAGACAGATGACAGCCGATGCGCTCGGTTTTGATAAACCTTATCCTAATTCTCTGGATGCAGTGAGTGACCGGGATTTTATCTTAGAGTTTTTATCTATTTCTTCTATTATGATCACCCATATTTCCCGGTTATCCGAAGAACTGATTTTATGGAGCAGCCAGGAATTTGATTTTATTGAACTAGATGATGAATTTTGCACAGGTTCAAGCATTATGCCTCAAAAAAAGAATCCTGATGTTCCCGAGCTGCTGCGTGGAAAAACCGGACGGATTTATGGAAATCTGATGGGTCTGCTTACGCTATTGAAAGGACTGCCGCTCGCGTATAACAAGGATATGCAGGAAGACAAAGAAGGTATGTTTGATACGGTGGATACGTTAGAAGGAGCTCTGTCTTTACTTGCCCCGATGCTTGATTCAATGGATGTAAAAGCTGACCATATGAAGAAGGCAGTTAAAGAAGATTACTCGAATGCTACAGATATCGCCGATTATCTGACCGTTAAAGGACTTCCGTTCCGTCAGGCTCATGAAGTGATTGGAAAAATTGTGCTTTATGCGATCGATCAAAACAAGTATCTGCTTGATCTGTCGATGAATGAATACAAGCAATTCTCAGAGCTGTTTGAAGAAGATATTTATGATAAATTGGCTCCTGAGCAAGTAGTGGCTGCAAGGGTTAGTGAAGGAGCTACCGGTTTTCAGCAAGTCTACAACCAACTTGATCTGGCAAAAGAGCACCTTTCTTAAAAAAGAAGGCGCTCTTTTTGTCGTTATTCCTCACGTAATAGCTAAACTAAGCGAGCGTCATAAGCGACTTATTAAACAAAAGGGCCGTTTAGTTGAAGACTCCGTTTCGAGATAAATGGGGTCCGTTACGTTAGATGGAGAAGGGGTGGTGGGGAAATAACTCGCTTTCCGGCCTGCACAACGCAGGGTCGTTCGACGTTCCCTTCCGCCCCTTTACGTTCATGGAGAGTTCTAAAATCTCTGCAAAACCTCCTTCTAATGAACAAGGATCATCATCATCCACCCTGATTTTTAATGGTTGTGGACGCGTATGGACAGCCTTTCAGGCCAATGAAGTATGCCTCCTGTCTCCTATAGCAGAGTTCGTTCACTTGATATCGTTGGGGTGGCGGAAGAAACGACGAGACTCCCGCGGGAGAAGGAGCTAGGCGAGACCCCACAGGGAGAGATAACGACTGAGGAGGCTCAGTGTAAAAAAGGAGGATCGACTAAAGTCGCCACGTCCTGTGGCAACGTCGATCGACCCTACGTCTTGTAGGGCCGCAGGAAAGCGAGTTGTTTCTGCAGCCATCCCTTCTCTATATGAAGTAACGAACCAAAAATATCTCGGAACCGAGTCTTCAAGTAACGGGAGATTTAGTTGAATAGTACCGGTAGGATAAGGGAGAAAACGTTTTAAAAGTGCTAGAAAGGATAATATATAAAGTAGAACACTTTTAGAAGGGGATTGAGACGATGACTAAACATGTAGAAGCTTATTTTAAAACGGAAAACGATGCAGAAAGCGCAAAATCATCTTTGCAGAAATATAATATTGAACAAGAAGCCGTTGAGCCTATCCCGGAAGAAGTGGATCTAACTCCAATCGTTCCTGCAAGTGGATCTGCGAATACTGGCGGGGGAACTTTTAACTTCACAGATGTAATCACTCCTAATAAAGATGATGATGCCATGGCTGATAAACGCCATCTTACTCATGTGCTCAATTTCAAAATTCCAGAAGAAAATTATGACGAAGCACTGAAAGTGATCGTTGAGCATGATGGGCATATGGAGCAGTCGAAGCTGTAAACGACAAATTTTAAACGATATCTCAACAAGACTCTCCCTTGCAGGAGGGTCTTTTTTAATCGATTTTCGCAGCTGTGGTAAGCTAGTCGTGCCTGACTGTCTGACATAAGATTCATTAACTAACTCGGCTTATTTAGAAGTAAACCAGCTCTTAACTGTTGATAAAAAACCGGAATTTTCAGCTTTATCTTCTGGTTTTTCATCCTTTTCCGGAACAAAGATATCTTCTATATCCACAGCATAATCGTACGTTAATACCGCACCAAGATCTGAGTCTGCATCCTGATTCATAACATTCGTGTAGGGGATGTTATATTTAGCTGCTAACTTCTTTTCTTCCTTCATAAATCTCGAAGCTACGTGGCCGTTTAGTAAAAGTTTGGTCTCTGGATGCTGCTGCATAGCTTTTTCTAATTCTTTGAGAGAAAGATCCTGCATCAGTTGTCCCTTTGTGAGCGCCAGGACTACGCGCTCCCGAATTGTACCTAAGAAACGTTTACGTTCAGAGGATCTGATTTGTTTTTTACCATATATGCCTTCTTGCAATTTATCTTCAATTTCTTTATTGCTCATGCTGCCACCTTCTTTCCTTATCATTACTATGTCCATTTTAAAACAAACTCTTTCCTCTCGCATCTGCAATGCCCTTAAACGTTGATATCTAAGCATAATGAAAAAGCGATGCCTCAATTGGCATCGCTTTTTTACATATACATACTGGCAAGAAAAATACCGATCGTTTCCTGGTAGATTTCATCGAACTGACTGAGAGGAAGGGGGTTAACACCTTCACCCAGTTCCACAGTAAAGCCAGGCTGCCGGAACACTTTTACAAACCAGTCTTTGTACCCCGCGTAGCTATCCACGTAACGGATGGGTTCATATCCACTAACACGGCCGAATTCATTAACGATCGTCATAGCTCGTGGCGGTTCTAGTCCTTCATAACCCCAGTAAATCACTTCGCCCTGAGTATGGAAGGCTAACATTTTTTCGAATAATCGTTCTCCTGCAAGTTCAGCCATGGCGATTGCTTCTGGCTCTGTTAATGGCTGGTAGCCAGGGAAATCCCTGAAGGCTGGTTCCTTTGGTTTTCTTGCTGCTTCCACCTCCCATTTAGCAGGGTATTGATTGTTTAAATCCACTCCCCGTATGTTCGCTTTCCACCCTGAGAAATCGGTACTCCCCTCGTTGATTCTAAGTGCTTCCTGGCCAAATTCTCCTTCAGGCGGGCCGTTTAGGACGAGGTTAACTCCATCCGGATCTACCATCGGCACAATCGATAAGGTGACTTGATCATAAAAAGGACTGACATCCAGACCGCGAATCGATTCTTTGTTCGTTAAAGCTAATAAATAATCATTTAAAAACTGCATGATGACCGCGGTAGTAATCCATTCGTTTCCATGAAAGGACCCATTCCAGTGAACGACTTTCGATCCTCGGCCAATTTGGAGTTCATCTAAATTCTTTCCCATTACGCTCTGGCCGATGGTTTCATTGCGAATGAAGGGATAAATTTCATTTAGTTCATTTAAGTGTCGAGTTAAAACCTGATAGTCGTAAGCTTGATTTCCATTCACTACCCGGTAGGTAACTTTTACAGGAATTCGTATAGATTGTCCGATTTGCAGCTGTCTCGGATTAACGGTGGGGTTTAGTAAAGCTAATGAGTCGACAGCTATACGTCTTTCGGTAGCAATTTTCCAAAATGTATCATTCGCTTGAATCTTATAAGAACTTACTTGGTACCCTGGGATTTTAATAATCTGTCCGATAACTAAGGCAGAAGGTTTCACTTGGGGATTGGAATCTATAATCAGTTTTAGCGGTACATTAAATAAATTAGAGTAGTACCAGAGCGTATCGCCGCTTCTCACGTTTATATCCATGGTAGGACCTCCTAAGCATGGTAATCTTTTTACTACTATATGGGGAGGAAGTGAGGTGCATGAGGCTATTTAGAAATTATCCTAAGAATTCGAGGGTGCCTGAGCACTAATTAAGCCTTTTGCCCCGTTATTAAAATTCCATGATTAACCACCAGGGGTCTGGTGGTACATATACCCAAGAGGGTTCTTTAATTTAAAAGGAGGTAGAAAAATGGAACAGACAGAAACGAATCAACAAGTACAAATGCCGAGAATTGGAGATGACGCCCCGGCTTTTAATGCGGCAACCAGTCAAGGAAACATCTCTTTGGAAGATTATAAAGGCAAGTGGCTTGTACTATTTTCTCATCCATCAGATTTTACCCCGGTATGCACCACAGAGTTTGTGGGTCTTCAGGAAATCTATCCTGAGTTAAAAGAAATGAACACAGAACTTCTTGGATTAAGTGTTGATAGTGTTCCATCCCACATTGCCTGGATTAGAAGTATCGAAGAAAACTTTAATACGAACATTGAATTTCCCGTAATTGCCGATCTTGATAAACAAGTAGCTATGAAATACGGCATGATTATGCCAGGCGAAAGTCAGGTCGAAACAAGCCGTGCTGTATTTGTCATTGACGATAAACAGAAGATCCGGTCGATCATTTATTATCCACTGACCACTGGAAGAAACATGCAGGAAATCCTTCGTCTTGTGAAAGCTCTTCAGACGACGGATGAACACGGAGTATCCACTCCTGCTGACTGGCAGGAAGGAGATAAAGCCGTAGTGTCCCCTCCAAAATCACAAGAAGAAGCAGCAAAACGGGCCGAGGAAGAAGGCATAGAATATATCGACTGGTATATTTCCAAAAAAGACGTATAATCTTGTGAGCAGGCTGTCCAAGCGGGCAGCCTGTTCTTTTTTGTGGCTTTGCTTTAAAGTAATGGAGCTTAACTGTAATATCAGGAAAGTAGTTTAATCGAGTCTTTTTAAAAGATAATTTCACTAAAAGGGCTCATAAATCATAGGTTTCAGGTACAATAATAGAAGAAGGTTATAATAGGAAGAAGTGATCGTAATGAATCAAACATTTGAACAACTAGGTGTACGGAAAGATTTTATTAATAAATTGACGCAAGAAGGTATTGGCGCTCCCACTCCTATCCAGCAGGAAGCGATTCCCGCTTTAATGGATGGACGCGATGTAATTGCCCAGGCGCAGACAGGAACAGGGAAAACCTTTGCGTTTTTACTACCGATTTTACAGAACATCCGGGTAGAAGACGCATCTGTACAGGCAGTGATTGTCACGCCTACACGGGAACTGGCGCTTCAGATTACAGAAGAAGTACGAAAGTTGAAAACTGAGGAGATGCATGTGCTGGCTGTTTATGGTGGTCAGGACGTAGCCAAACAGGCTCATAAGCTTAATGGACAAGCCCATATTGTCATTGCAACACCAGGGAGAATGCTTGACCATTTACGGAGGGGAACGATTTCTCTTGAAGCAGTGAAATACATGGTTCTGGATGAAGCGGATCAGATGCTTGAAGCAGGATTTCTGCCAGATGTGCAGGATATCTTAAGCCAGACACCTGAAGCTAAACAAACCATGTTATTCTCAGCGACCATCACTACTCAGGTCAATCAGCTGGGCAAGAAAATTCTTAAGGATCCCAGAAGAATTACTGTGCAGGAAAAGACCGTAACGTTAGAAGGAATTAAACAGCTGGTCTATGAAACAACAGATCGTGCCAAACAAGATACATTAATTGAAATTATGCAGGAACACCGCCCATTCCTCGCTTTGATATTCTGCCGGACGAAACGTAGAGCAAGGAAGTTGAACGATGCCTTGTTGAGTCATGGGTTTGAAGCAGATGAGCTTCATGGCGATTTATCACAGGCGAAACGGGAGAAAGTCATGAAGCGGTTCCGTGATGCTAAGATTCAATATTTAGTAGCAACCGATGTAGCCGCCCGCGGTCTTGATGTTGAAGGGATCACGCACGTGTTCAATTACGACATCCCGCAGGATCCTGAAAGTTATATTCACCGGATTGGCCGCACTGGAAGAGCTGGAGGGAAGGGGCTTGCCATTACGTTCGCTGCTCCAAAGGACCGCCAGGCGCTGCAATCGATTGAAAAAAGTATTAAACAGAAAATAGAACGCCGTTCTCTTGCCAATTTATCCCCAGGCAAGGAAAAAGAATCTAAATCACAACCACCAAAGAAAAAAACAAAACGCTCTCAAAGACGAAGATAGCAGGAGATCCGCTCTTTCCACAGGAGGAGCGGATCTTTTTTTGTTAAAAATAGGTCTTAAGACTATTCCGTTGAGCATCCCTCTGAAATATGATACATTAAACATGTAATTCCGAGTTTGTTGATAGGGATTATAAAGATTAAGGGGATGGAAGTAAGATGGGCGTAGAATTTGTCGACCTATTTAACCAATGGGCGAGTTCATATGATGATACAGTGTCTGGAAATGATCCAGAATACAAAGAGGTTTTTGAAGGTTATGAGGATATGCTGGAACTTCTGGCCGGTCTCTCCATTTCTCCGGTTATGGAATTCGGTGTAGGGACAGCTAATTTAACTCGTAAAATGATCGGACAGAATAAAGTTGTAATTGGAATTGAACCATCATCCGAAATGCGGAGGATTGCCAACTTAAAGTGTCCGCAAGCAGCCATTTATGATGGAGATTTTCTTAATTACCCTCAGCTGATTACACCCATTCAGTCCATTGTCAGTTCTTTTGCCTTTCACCATTTAACAACCAGTGAAAAAATAGAAGCCATTCAGAAATTTAATGATAAACTGGAAAGCAAAGGCCAGATAATTTTTATCGATACTCTTTTTAAGGATGAAGCTCATAAACAAGCATTAATTCATAATGCGGAAAAATCCGGTCACTTGAATCTGGCGCAGGATTTGCAGGAAGAGTATTATGGGTATCTCGATGAACTTAAGGAAATGTTTTCCAAACAGGGATTTGAGGTATCATTTAAACAAATGAATAAATACGCCTGGTTAATTCAGGCAAAAAAAGGAGAATGATTTATGACACAGATGAACGTAGAAAGCTTTAACCTGGATCATACGAAAGTGAAAGCTCCTTATATCCGCCTTGTCGGTGTAACCGAAGGAGATAAAGGTGACAAGATCTACAAGTACGATATCCGTGTAAAGCAGCCTAACAAGGAACATATGGATATGCCGGCTCTTCATTCCCTTGAACACCTGATGGCTGAAAACAGCCGTAATCATCACGACCGTATTATCGATATCGGTCCAATGGGCTGCCAGACAGGATTTTATCTTGCTGTACTAAATGATGACAGCTATGAAAATATCCTTCAGGTTGTAGAAAATACGCTGAATGACGTACTGGAAGCTAAAGAAGTTCCGGCCTGCAATGAAGTACAATGCGGGTTTGCGGCGAGTCACAGTTTAGAAGGTGCACAAGAACTTGCCCGTGAACTGCTTAACAAACGTGATGAATGGACGGAAGTTTTTTAATAAACGAAGGGTGAGAGTTTGATGAGTTATGTCAGAAATATTCAATCGTTAATCGGCCACACACCGATGATCGAGCTTACTCACTCGGACATCCCGAATCAAGCCCGTATTTTTGCTAAGCTTGAATTCATGAACCCAGGCGGTAGTATAAAAGACCGTCTGGGTTTAAAACTGATTGAGGACGCCTTGAATAAAGGAATGCTTAAACCGGGAGGCACGATTATTGAAGCCACCGCAGGTAACACAGGTATAGGAGTTGCCCTTGCCGCTGTAGGAAAGGGATACCGTGTGGTGTTTGTCACCCCTCAAAAGTTCAGTCTGGAGAAACAGACCCTTATGAGAGCGCTCGGCGCAGAAGTGATTAATACACCTACTGAAGAAGGGATGAGGGGAGCCATCAAAAAAGCGGATGAATTGGTGGACGAAATTCCTGGTTCATTTAACCTGCAGCAATTTAATAATCAAGCAAATCCGGATGCATACTACGAAACGTTAGGTCCTGAGATCTACACAGATTTGAATGGAGAAATAGACATTTTCCTTGCTGGTGCTGGAACAGGTGGGACTTTTATGGGTACTTCCCGCTATTTAAAAGAGCAGAATCCAGCGATCAAGACAGTAATTGTCGAACCAGAAGGCTCTGTCATTAATGGAGGGAAGGCCGGTCCGCATGATACAGAAGGGATTGGCATGGAATTCTTGCCCTTTTATATGGACACCTCTTATTTTGATGCCATTCATACAATTCCGGATTCCATTGCCTTTCAACGTGTAAAGGAACTGGCATTAAATGAAGGGCTGCTTGTAGCGAGTTCATCCGGAGCAGCTTTTGAAGCGGCTCTGCGTGAAGCGAAACAAGCGGAACCTGGTGCCAGAATTGTAACGGTCTTTCCGGATAGCAGTGAACGATACTTAAGCCAAGGTATATATGAGGAGTGAAGTTATGAGAAAGAAAACGCAATTAATTCACGGTGGTATTACAGGAGATGAAAAAACCGGTGCAGTTTCTGTACCGATTTATCAAGTCAGTACCTATGCGCAGGATGGTGTAGGAAAGCATCGGGGATATGAATATTCCCGTACCGGCAATCCGACTCGTTTTGCCCTTGAAGAATTAATTAAAGAAATTGAGGGCGGCTATGCCGGATTTGCCTTTGGGTCTGGAATGGCGGCCATTACCGCTGTGCTCATGACCTTTAAGCAGGGAGATCATATTATCTTTACGGATGATGTGTATGGAGGAACGTACCGCCTCGTTTCCCAGGTCATTACCCGCTTTGGTCTTGAAGCAAGCTTTGTAGATACTAGTGATCCCAAAAATATTGAAGCAGCGATGACTGAGCGCACGAAAGCGTTATATGTGGAGACGCCGACGAATCCTTTGTTAAAAATAACGGATCTTAAGAAAACTTCTGAGCTTGCTAAAGCTCATAATTTAACCTTCATCGTGGATAACACATTCAGCACGCCTTACTGGCAGAACCCAATTGATTTTGGAGCAGACATCGTTCTGCACAGTGCAACGAAATACCTGGGCGGACATAGTGACGTAGTCGCCGGGCTGGTTGTGGTGAACTCAGCACAATTAGCGGAAGAGGTTCACTTCGTATTAAATTCCTCTGGTGGTATTCTCGGACCACAGGATGCCTGGCTGCTTATGCGTGGTATTAAAACATTAGGCGTCCGTATGGAAGAAATTGAAGAAAACACTCGTGCATTTGTGGAGTTTTTACAAGGACTTCCAGAGGTGACGAACATTTATTATCCAGGTCTTACAGAGCATGTTGGTCATGACATTCATCAGAATCAGGCACGCGGAAACGGCGGAATGATCTCTTTTGACGTAGGAAGCGGGGAAAAAGCAGACAAAGTACTGCAGAATGTCCGCTACTTCACCCTTGCGGAAAGTCTTGGAGCAGTTGAAAGCTTAATTTCCGTACCGGCTAAAATGACCCATGCTTCTATTCCGGAAGTACGCCGGGGTGAGCTTGGTATAACCGAGGGGCTTGTCCGTGTATCCATCGGTCTTGAAGATATTGAAGATTTAAAAGAAGATTTTCTTGAAGCTTTACGTAAATAACTTGGAAAAGCGCATTCCTTTGGGGATGCGCTTTTTTTAAAGTATTAGGATGAGATTAAAGCAGAATGGTTCGAGTAACAAGCTCCGTAATGAGTTGACGACGAACTGAGGCAGCTGTTCCCTTTCCATGACCCAGAGTCGTTCAGTACCCAATAACACAAGCGGGTACTTGAAAAATCTACAAGGGATTTTACCAGTACACTCTTCGTATAGAGACCAGTTCGTAAGCCACACTAAGAAGGACTATGAAGCAGGAGTGGAAAGTATGGATTACGAACACTATAGAAAACAATTAGAAGAAAGACAGATGGAAATAGAGACCCGTTTATTAGAGAAGAACTCATTGGGAATAGAGCGCGGCTTTGCCAGTGATATGGCTTCAGGTGAGCTTTCCCAGTATGATAACCATCCGGCGGATTCTGGAAGCGAATTGTATGAAAGAGAAAAAGATATTGCTCTTTTAGGACATTTAAAAGAGGAGCTCTCGGATATTGAGTACTCCCTTAATCAAATGAAAGCAGGAAAATACGGCATCTGTGAAAAAACAGGGAAGCTGATTCCAAAAGAACGATTGGAAGCACTTCCGACTGCACGCACTGTTTCTCAAGCTTCACCTAATCAGGAAATGTCCAAAGATCGTCCCGTTGAAGAAGAGGTTCTTGGAGATCTGGAGGCGAATTACGGAAGGGAAGCCGATGATCCTGAATATAATGAGCAGAATGCTTATGAACAGGTGGCTTCCTTTAACCAGAGCAGCATGACTTACGATGGTTCATCTTTAATGGACAATGAGGATGGAATTGGATATGTAGAAGAATTTGAGCCTTTTGTATCTACTGATATGCATGGATACACGGGATCTGATCGTGTAACGTTTGAACGCAATGTTCATTATGATAAGTACATGGATGATATGGATGAAGCGGAAGCAGAACGATCAGAGGATTAAGAAAAGGAGGAAAGGCCCCATTGCCTTTCCTCCTTTTATACGCATATTTAGTAGCCGACTTCGATGGAAGTATTGACCAAGTACATTTGATCGTTTTTATCGTCCTTATCTTCAAGCACAATGCCGCTCGTGGTTTTCATGCCGCCATCCATAACTTCAATCGTTACTTCACCATATGGGATTGCCTTCTTAACTTCCTCATGATCCAGCTGATCATGATCGCAAGGCAGAGCAAGTTTCACATTCGTTTTCATATTATCAAGCGATTTTTCGGGCAGAGCCTCACGTATTCCTGGCATAGAATTTGTGTGGATAGCATTCTTAATCGCACGTACGGCGGCTTTAGTAATGTTTTGACCATGAACGTCAATTCCCATTCCTGTTTGAACGAATAACATTTGATCCATGATTGATACCACCTTTCTTATAAAGTGTTTATCACATATACATAATTTGAAACCTTTTCCAATTAATTTGTTTTTAAAATTAGGATGGATAAAGGGCATCCAGCTGAATTAAAAAAACATTCATGAATTTTCCAAATCAAGTTGACACACTATTTCGAATATCTGTATAATCTAATACTATAATTAAAACATAGTAAGTTTATAGGAATTATTGTGTTAGGGGGCCGCCATGTTTCTACAGATCAATGATGTGAGTAAAACGTTTGACGATAAAAACCAGGGAAGCTTTGAAGTATTTTCTGGAATCGATTTAAATATAGAACAAAATCAGTTCGTATCCCTGCTTGGTCCTTCCGGCTGCGGAAAGTCCACCCTTCTTTCCATGGTGGCAGGTTTAGAGAGTGTGTCAGAAGGATCGATTGTATTAGAGGGTCATGAAATCAAAAAGGCAGGAACGGACAGGGGCATGATTTTTCAGCAGGCCTCTCTTTTTCCATGGCTCAATGTCAAAGAGAATGTGATGTTCCCTTTGAAGAGCACGGGGTCTAAAAAAGATGCAGAAGAGAAGGCGGATCGTTTTCTGCAAATGGTTCATTTGAGCCGATTTAAAGATCATTATACACATGAACTGTCTGGAGGCATGCAGCAGCGTGTGGCTATTGCAAGAGCTCTTGCGATGGACCCGAAAGTACTGCTGATGGATGAACCGTTCGGAGCGCTTGATGAGCAGACCCGTCACATTCTTCATGAAGAATTGATGAAAATCTGGGAAGAAACAAAGAAGACCATTCTTTTTGTGACTCACAGTATTCAAGAAGCAATTAAGCTGTCTGACCGGGTAATCGTTATGGGAACACGACCAGGTAAGATCATAGCTGATTTCAATATTGACCTGCCAAGACCAAGGAGACGTGATGATCCTCAAGTCATTGAGCTTGAGAAAAAGGTGATGGGTCTCCTGGAAGTTGAAATTAATAAAGTCCTGAAGGAAGAGCTTAGTTATGAAAGTCATTATTAAAAGAGTTCTATTTTTACTCGCTGTTATAGGAATTTGGCAATTAGTCTATTCATTAGGCGTTTATGAGAAAATCGTCTTTCCCGGCCCCTTACAGGTAGGGCAGGCGCTGATCACAGGGTTCACGACTGGAGATTTTCTAAATGCTCTGGGAGCAAGTTTCAGGCACTTATTCAGCGGTCTTTCCCTCGCTATCCTGTTTGGAACCATCCTTGGCGTGATCCTTGGTAAATCGAAGCAAGCCGATGAAACAGCGGGAATGTATTTGATTGCTTTGCAAAGTATCCCAAGTATTGTTTGGGTGCCGCTTGCGATCATGCTGTTCGGCTTTTCCGAGTTCGCTGTTGTTTTCGTCGTGGTATTGGGCGGAACGTTTGTCATGGCGCTGAATGTCCGTTCTGCAATTCATAGTGTTCCTCCACAGCTGGTAAGAGCAGCGAGAACGATGGGAACCAATGGACTTTCCCTCTTTTTCCGAGTGGAAATTCCATCAAGTATTCCTTATTTCATGTCCGGTCTGAGGCTGGCCTGGGCCTTCAGTTGGCGTGCCTTAATGGCCGGAGAATTATTAAGTAATGGTCCGGGGCTTGGCTATTCATTGCGCTATGCCCAGGATTATGCCCGAATGGATCAAGTTATAGGAATTATTATCATCATTGGCGTTATTGGAGCTGTCGTTGATCAGCTTGTCTTTTCAAAATTAGAGAAAAATGTAATGAAACGCTGGGGTTTATTAAAAACATAGAATGGAGAGGGGTAAAGAAATATGAAGAAATTATTTTCAGTTTTCACGTTACTAACATTAAGTCTGATCCTTGCTGCATGCGGTGGAGGGGAATCATCTAATGCAAGCGGAGAAGGTGATGGCAATGGCAATAAAGAAATCACCATAGGCTACTTCCCGAATATTAATCACGTAGCTGGTATGGTTGCCGAAGAAAAAGATTTATACTCAGAAACACTTCCTGATGGAACAAAAGTGAACTATCAATACTTCCCGGACGGTTCAGCTTTTATGACGGCTCTTGAAACCGGCGATATCCAGGGTGGCCTTGTGGGACCTGGCCCTGCGATGAACCACTTTACAAGCGGCGCTAAAATCAATGTTGTAGCAGCTGGTTCAACCGGAGGTACAGTTATTATGGCTAGAAACGGTGCAGATATTACCACGCCGGAAGATATGCCTGGAAAGACGTTTATCTCTCCTCGTGTAGGATGTACACATGACGTTCAATTCGAAACGATGATGAAAGAAGAGTATGGCATCACTTCCAGCCGTATTGATGGTCAAATGAAGCACGTAACAGGTAAACCGGCCACGTATGCGAGCTTATTTGAAAGCGGCAAAGTCGATGTAGCAACGGTACCGGAACCGTGGGCTTCTTCCATTGAAGAAGAAGGCACTGGAAAAGTTCTTGTAGATACACCAAATGTAGCCTTTGGAGAAACTCTTCCTGCAGCAGTGTTTGTAACTTCTCAAGATCTTGTTAAGAATAACCCGGATATGGTCGATAATCTTGTAGAAGCTCATAAAGAAGCTACGACATTTATTCAAGACAATCCAGATGAAGCGAAATCAATTGCCATTAAAAAAATCAAAGAAATTACCGACCAGGAGTTATCTCAGTCTGTAATAGACAATGCGTGGGAACGTATCGACTTCACGTATGAAGTAGAAGAAAAAACACTTCAGGACTTTGCTAATTCATCCTATGAACTTGGTTTCCTTGAAGAGAAACCAAATCTGGAAGGGCTAGTCGACACAAGTTTTCTTGATTAATGAATCATAAATAAGACCGGAATCCAAGTGGATTCCGGTCTTTTATATGGCTGAAATTGGATCTATCAATTGTATGAAACCGTTAACATGGTAAAATAAACGGTAAATGAACGTTACCGGGAGCGTGAAAGTATGCTTGAAATGTTGGAAAATTATCGGGATGGAATATTAGAGACTATTTTCGGCAATATAAATCACTGTATCGTAGTAGTGGATGACCAGGGAATGGTCTCCTATCTAAATGAGAGTTATGGTGAATTTCTGGAAGTGGATAAAGAGAGCGTGATAGGAAAACACGTGACTGAGGTTATTGAAAATAGTCGTATGCACATTGTGGTAGAAACAGGAGAAGAAGAAATGGCGGATATGCAATTTATTCGCGGCAACTATATGATTGCTCATCGTATTCCGCTTCGTGCTGATGGAAAAATAGTAGGCGCTCTTGGCATGGTTCTGTTTCGAGATACTGAAGACTGGAAGAAGCTGAACAGTCATATCAGAGATCTTTTTCTTGAACTGGAATCGTACCGGAGCCAGATGAAGAAGCTCAATGGAGTCGATTATTCACTTCACGATATGGTTACCAGTTCACCCGAAATGGATAATCTGAAAAATAAGATTAAAAAAGTAGCGCCAGGGGACGTATCGGTTTTACTTCGGGGCGAGAGCGGAACAGGAAAGGAATTAATTGCACACAGCATTCATCATTTAAGCGATCGCCATCGGGAACCTTTCGTTAAAGTAAACTGTGCAGCTATTCCTGACCATCTAATCGAATCAGAATTATTTGGATATCAGGATGGCGCTTTTACAGGTGCTAAAAAAGGTGGGAAGGCCGGAAAGTTTAAGCTTGCTAATGGAGGAACTCTTTTTCTCGATGAAATTGGCGATATGCCGCTCCAGGCACAGGTTAAAATTCTCCGAGCGCTGCAAGAAGGAGAAATTGAATCTCTGGGATCCACCACTCCGCAAAAAATCGATGTCCGTATTATTGCAGCTACTCATCAGCCACTAGAAGAAATGATTGCCGAGCAGCGGTTCCGCGAGGATTTATTTTATAGAATTAATGTGGTTCCTATTTATATTCCTCCTCTTCGAGATCGTCAGGATGATATTCGTTTGCTTGCTAAATTTCTTCTCGAAAAAGTAACGAAGCGGACGGGAAAGAGAGTGATTGATTTTGAGTCGGAAGTGTACGAGAGTTTCCAACAGTACGAGTGGCCAGGAAACGTTCGTGAACTTGAGAATGTGATTGAAGCTGCGGTGTATTTGACGAATGAGGAATCGATCGGCGTTCAGGAGTTACCGGAACGCCTGAAAATGAATCATTCACAATTTGATGATAATAAAAGTTTGAAAGAGATTATGAAAGCCACTGAAAAGCAGACGATTGAAAGAACACTAAAACAGGTGCATGGAGACAAGGAAAAAGCAGCGTCTCTGCTTCACATTGGAAAGTCGAGTCTCTATGAAAAGGTAAAAAAATATGAATTATAAACCATTCCATATTTCTGGAAAGCCATTCCGGAATCCTGGAATGGTTCTTTTTTTATGCGATGAAAGGGTTTACATGAATCATTAGTAAACGTCTCTCTTGTAAGAATTCCAAATATTTGGAATGGTGTCTGGTTTTTAGGGTGGTAAAAGACGATTTTATGAACATTTTCGACAAGTTTTAAAGTTGGCACGATCCTTGCTTGTATTTAGGGGGAAGGGAGCTGGAAGATATGAAAAAAATATATTCGTCATTTGAAGAAGCTGTAGATCAGATTAAGGATCATTCGACCATCATGGTTGGCGGATTTGGGTTAGTAGGCATACCGGAGAATTTAATAATGGCCTTAGTAGAGAAGAATGTTAAACATTTAACCGTCATTTCGAATAATTGCGGAGTAGATGATTGGGGGCTCGGTTTACTCCTGAAAAATAAACAAATTGATAAAATGATCGGTTCGTATGTAGGAGAAAATAAAGAATTTGAACGTCAGGTGCTAGAAGGAGAATTGGAAGTAGAGCTTACACCTCAAGGGACTCTGGCAGAGAGAATTCGTGCAGGAGGAGCTGGTATCCCGGCATTCTATACCCCAGCAGGAGTGGGAACTCCGATTGCGGAAGGGAAGGAAGTACGTACGTTTCAAGGAAAAGAGTATATGCTGGTGACCGGTCTGACCGCTGATTTTACATTAGTGCGCGCAGCGAAAGGAGACCGTTTCGGAAACTTAGTCTATAACAAAACGGCCCGTAATTTTAATCCGGAAATGGCTACAGCAGGTGAAATTACAATTGCTGAGGTTGAAGAACTTGTAGAGACTGGGGAGCTGGATGCCGAACACATTCACACTCCGGGAATTTATGTTCAGGGATTAATACAAGGACAGCAGGAAAAACGAATTGAACGTCTGACATTACGTCAAGAAGCCTAAAAGTTAAAAGGAGGAGTTATTTTGGATAAAGCAACAGTAAGAGAACGAATCGCCCGACGAGCTGAACAGGAAATTGAAAGCGGTTTCTATGTAAACCTGGGGATTGGCATGCCTACGATGGTCGCAAATTATATTCAGCCGAAAAAAGAGGTGGTGCTTCATTCTGAAAACGGTCTGGTCGGCATTGGCCGCTCACCCTATGAAGAAGAAGTAGATCCGGACCTGATCAATGCCGGCAAAGAAACGGTCACAGCTTCGAAAGGGGCGGCTTATTGCAGCAGTGCTGAATCCTTTGCCATGATTCGCGGTGAACATCTTGATTTAGCGATTCTTGGTGGAATGGAAGTTTCGGAAGATGGTAACTTAGCGAACTGGATGATACCAGGAAAGATGATTAAAGGTATGGGAGGAGCTATGGATATTGTCCATGGAGCTAGAAAAGTTGTCATCATTATGGATCATGTGAACAAATATGGCGAGCCGAAGATATTAAAGCAGTGTAAGCTTCCTCTGACCGGTAAAGGCATTGTGAACCGTATTATCACAGATCGAGCCGTGATCGATGTAACAGATGAAGGATTGAGTTTAGTGGAGGTAGCGGAAGGGTGGACTGTGGATGACGTAGTGGCATCGACAGAACCAACACTGAAGCTCAGTGAGCGTTTATCATCAGCTGCATTTTAATTTTTTCTTAAAGGGGACTATTCACAATGGTAAAAAATAAAGTTGTATTTATCACAGGAGCCGCAAGCGGTATCGGCTATGAAATTGGAATGGAATTTGCAAAGAATGGAGCAAAGGTCGCTTTGAGTGACATTAACGAAAAGAAGGTAATGGAAGCAGCGGCTGAAGTGACCGAAGCAGGTTATGAGTCCATCGGGCTGGAGTGCGATGTGACGAAAGAAACGGAGCTTCAGGAAGCAATTGATAAAACTGTGGAGCAATACGGACGATTAGATGTGCTGATCAACAATGCAGGATTACAGCATGTCGCCTCTATAGAAGAATTTCCAACCGAAAAGTTTGAATTCATTACAAAAGTGATGCTGGTCGCTCCGTTTATGGCAACCAAGCATGTATTCCCTATTATGAAAAAACAAGGGTTCGGTCGGATCATCAATATGGCTTCTATCAATGGTCTAATAGGATTTGCAGGCAAGTCAGCTTACAATAGCTCCAAACATGGGGTTATCGGCCTGACGAAAGTAACGGCGCTCGAAGGTGCAGAACATGGAATTACGGTCAACGCAGTCTGTCCAGGTTACGTAGATACGCCGCTTGTACGCAATCAGCTGCAAGATTTAGCAACTAATCGAGGGGTGTCCCTGGAAAAGGTTCTGGAAGAAGTGATTTACCCGCTCGTTCCGCAGAAACGTTTGCTTTCGGTTCAGGAAGTATCCGATTACACATTGTTTTTGGCTAGTGATAAATCAAAAGGTGTAACCGGCCAGGCTGTGGTTATAGATGGCGGTTACACCGCTCAATAATGAAATGGAAGGTGTGAAAAATATGGAGAATGTTTATATTTTAGAAGGTGCTAGAACACCATTTGGAAGCTTTGGAGGTATCTTGAAAGATGTAGATCCGACTGATTTAGGAGTTACTGTCAGTAAAGAGGCTATCAAACGAAGCGGAATCACTCAAGAAGATATTGACTTCACAGTAATGGGGAATGTCATTCATTCAGCTAACAATGCGCCTTACTTAGCAAGACATATGGCCTTAAAAACAGGTATTCCCATTCAAAGTCCGGCTTTCGCCGTAAATCGACTGTGCGGATCGGGCATGCAGTCGGTTATTTCAGCAACTCAGTCCATCCTTTTAGGTGAAGGTTCAGCTGCGCTTGCGGGCGGCACGGAAAGTATGAGCTTAGCACCACATGCGCTGCGGGGCAGCCGTTTTGGGACGAAACTTGGAACTCCTAAAGTAGATGACATGCTCTGGTCTGCTTTAACCGATGAGTATATCGGAGGAGGCATGGGAGTGACCGCTGAAAATCTTGCAGAGAAGCACAACATTTCCAGGGAACAGCAGGATGAATACGCAGCGGAGAGTCATAAACGTGCAGCAGAGGCACGCAACTGTGGTAGATTTTCCGATGAAATTGTACCCGTAGAAGTTCGATCTAAAAAATCTACCGAGATGGTGGATACGGATGAACATATTAGGGAGGATACCAAGCCGGAAATCCTGGCTAAATTAAAACCGGCTTTCAGAAAAAATGGTACCGTTACCGGTGGAAATGCAAGCGGGATCAATGATGGAGCTGGTGCAGTTGTAGTTGCTGGTGAAAAGTTTGTAGAGGAGAAAAATCTGAAACCCGCTGCACGAATTGTTTCCTGGAGTGTAGCTGGAGTTGAACCGGAGTACATGGGGATTGGCCCTGTGCCAGCTATAAATCAGGCACTGAAGAAGGCTGGCCTCACGCTTGATGATATGGCAGTGGTGGAAGTAAACGAAGCATTTGCAGCCCAATACCTTTCAGTAGAGAAAGAATTAGGTTTGGATCGCAGTCGAGTAAACGTAAACGGAGGAGCGATTGCCCTTGGACACCCGATTGGTGCCAGCGGCACGCGTGTCCTATACAGTTTAATTAAAGAATTACAGCTAAGAAATGAAAGATATGGTGTCGCCTCTTTATGTATAGGCGGTGGCCAGGGCATCGCCATGGTGGTTGAAGCCCAATAAAATACAGATATTAGGGAATGAGGAATCTTTATGTTAGGAATTTTTCTAGGTCTCGTTGTATTAATGGTTCTTGCCTATGTGGGATGGTCTATTATCTGGGTAGCTCCAATCGCAGCGGGTATCGTGGCACTCACAGGGGGACTGGATTTACTGGAAGCTTATACGGACACCTATATGGGTGGATTTGTTAACTTTGCCAAAGCATGGTTTCCAGTGTTTATGCTTGGAGCTATCTTCGGCAAATTGATGGAAGACACGGGAATGGCTCGTTCTGTTGCAGTTGCCTTAACCAAAGTAATTGGAACGAAGCGTGCCATCCTTGGAGTGCTGGCCTCAGCAGCTGTTTTAACCTATGGAGGCGTCAGCTTATTTGTTGTCGTCTTTGCTGTGTATCCTCTCGCTTTGTCTTTATTCCGTGAGGCAAATATCAGCAGAAAATTAATTCCAGCTACTGTAGCTCTTGGTGCGTTCACTTTCACCATGACAGCTATTCCAGGAAGTCCGCAAATACAAAACTTGATCCCGATGGATTATTTTAATACAGATCCGACGGCGGCTCCGGTGATGGGGATTATAGCGGCCATTATTATGGCTGGAGGCGGATACTTCTATCTGAGATGGCAGGAGAAGAAATTGACGGACAAAGGTGATGTATTTACTGAACCAAAAGATAAAAAAATAGTGGATGTAGAAGAACAGAGTAATCCTAATTTTTTATTATCGTTATTACCTTTACTTACGGTATTGATTACATTGAACGTTTTTAAATGGGATGTTGTAACCGCTCTCATTACAGGAATTGTGTTAATCATGCTTCTGAATATAACGAAGTTTAAAGGATTTGTTACTTCTATTAATGCGGGAGCAAGCGGTTCAGTTATTGCCATCATTAATACGAGTGCAGCTGTTGGATTCGGGACAGTCGTAAGAGAAGTGCCTGGATTTGAACGATTGACTCAAATCCTTATGGGCGTGAAAGGAAATCCGCTGATTTCTGAAGCCGTTGCAGTAAACGTTCTTGCCGGTGCAACTGGCTCAGCTTCAGGGGGCATGGGAATTGCGCTTGAAGCACTTGGTTCGAAGTACTATGAAATTGCTATGGATACAGGCATTAGTCCAGAAGCTTTTCACCGGATTGCTTCGTTATCATCAGGCGGACTCGATGCACTCCCGCACAACGGAGCCGTCCTCACGTTGTTTGCTATTACGGGCATGACACATAAAGACAGTTATAAAGATATTTTTGTTGTGGCTGTACTCATACCAATTATTTCGGTAGCGGTGGTCATTCTTCTGGCTTCTATAGGGATTCTGTAAAAAAATGCATAAAAAACGGAGCATTAAGCTCCGTTTGTCAGGCTGCCGAAAAAAGTTCGGCAGCTTTTTATAATTTATTGGGGAATGGGAAATGAATACTTACTGTCTCAGCTTACTTGCTCAACAGGATGAAACACATGCATCATCCATTTACCTATATCCACAAATCCAAGCCGTTTATAAATACTTCCAGCCTCTGGATTATCATAAAAGAGACACAGCATTTTTCCTTCTGTTAATAACTCACGGCAGAGCTTAGTCATACATAAACTTGCGTATCCTTGTTTCTTATGGGCAGGATGGGTGCAGACTCCGACTACCATGGCTGACATGGAATTCTCGGCCGTTGTAGAAGCGCAGGAGAGAATGTCGTGGCCATTTTTAATAAAATAAGTTCGGGCAGAACCGTTTTGAAGACCTCTTTTCATGCTGTCCTCCCGGCTATTGTCCAACTCAAATTCAGGGATGAGACTGTGAAGCCGAGTGATTAAGGGAATATCCTCTACTTTGGCACGTTGAACACTTTCTGTAACTGCCTTTTCATCCAAATAAGCTATGGTCTCACACTTGGCATAGTATAATGTTCTCGTTTTTGGTGATGGATGTTGTATGTGAGAAAGGATCCGGCTTGTAATAGCCTCCAGTCCGGATAACTGCATAAAGTCAGGGTCTCCATTGATGATCTCAGCAAATCCAGGGGCATCGAATTCTCCTTCTGCATAGCAGATGTAGTTATTATGGTATTTTAATAAAATGGCGATTAATTGCTGATTTTCATCAAATTCGCCCCATAATTTCTGAAAATCCTGTTCATATCCAAAATTCTCAATATCTCCAATAATAAATAAGTTTTCCGCAGGTCTTTTTGCTAATAACTGCTGACAGGCCTGATCATCAGCTTCATGCAGTCTTCGTACCAATTTGAATCCCCTCCTTTATGTAAATTGTTATTTATTGTACCAAAATTTCCTAAAAAAACAATATTATTATCTAAACAGACCTATGTACTTTAAAAAAATTCTATAGCCGCTGTAATTTTTTCTTATTGGGTCAAACTAAAGAGAACAGGAGGGATTAGCTTGAAACAGGTTTGGATAATTATTATGGCAGCTATGTTTATCGTAAGTTTTTCAAGCATAGGGGAAGCGAAAAGTCACTATAAAATTAAACATAAAGATCAAATTACGCATGAGTGGGAAATACACCTTGATTATCCGTTATTTGATCAACTGGAGGATAAGGATTTACAGCGGGAAGTCAATACAAAGATTGTTCAAAAACTGGAAGATACTTTTCGGGATGTAAAAAGGGGAGCGAGCGACCTGATGGGGATGCCTGTTCTTTACTATGAAGAAACAGGAGTATATAGAGAGAAGGACCTTTATTCGGTTGTCATGACCTCACATATTTCGCGTGGAGAACAATACAACTCCACAGTTACTTCGGTTAACTTTGAAAACAAGGACCATGGCAAAGTTGTACCGCTTAATGAACTGGTCGACATGGAGAAGTTAAATGAACGCGTTCAAAAAGTCATTGCTCAGGAACCCGATACCTATACCAAAGAAAAATTCACCAAAGTAAGAAATAATACGGCTTTTTACGTCGCAGATGATCAGTTGTATTTGATATTTAATAAATATGAAATAGCGGCTGGCGTGCATGGTACACCTGAGATTCAAATTCCTTTAAATGGGATAGCGTTGGAGCAAGCTGATGAAACGAACGCTCCGTTCCCTTCCTTTACACTAAATAATCCACAAACTATACAAGCAGAAAACAGCTGATCAACAAACTTATCCACTTTATCAACATGGGTGTGGGTATTTTTATCCACAAGATGAGAACGAGGAAATAAAAAAGCATAAGCGCTGCTTATGCTTCTAACATTTCCTCATTTTGTTCTTGTTCTCCGTAGTAATGGAACATATATTGTTCTTTCGTAATGACAAATAAGTCATAAATGTCTTCTTTCTTATTCACCCAGGAATGGATATCAGGGTAGGACTCGTTTCCTAAAGTTACATAAGGAATTTTAAGAGCAGCTTTCATGGATCTTACGTTGGTTCTTCTAATCTTCATGAAGATAGCTTCTATGCCCAGTTGAAAGAACACTTCTTCAAAGAAAGCTTCTTTAGCTATCTGGTTGTAGCCTTTTCCAAAATAAGGCCTGCCGAGCCATGTGGCAAGAAAGCCCATCTGCGAATCAATATCAAATAGGTTGATGGTTCCAATCGGCTGTCCCCATTCATCAAGGATGGTACGTGAAATTAATTCACCCCGATCTTCTGCTTCAATGGTTTGCTTCGTCAAAAAGTAAAACTCGTCACTCGACGAAGCTTTATGACGGACATAAGGGAAAACTTCTGGGTGGCTCATCAATTCAAAAAGGACCGGGGCGTCATGTAAATCACGTTTTTTTAGCATAAAAAATCCCTCCTTGATTAAAGGAGGGTGATCTAAACCGCGCGGGAAAATAACGCTGAATAGTAGGCTCAGACCACCCTCGAATTTTTATCAATTGCTCACAAAAATTCGGGGTGGGAATCGAACCCACTAGAACCAGGATATCCCCCTGGTGGCGCACCATTTGCCTTCCCTAGCTAATACAGCATCATCTAAATTTATAATAATCGATTTCCTCAAAAAAGTGAATAAAAATTTTGTAAAATCCATATTAATTTTTTGACTATGAGATGGTCTATTTATGAACTGGACAGAGTGGTATAAACCGCCAGTCTCTCCGTGTATTCCTGCGCTTCATCATCGTAAGGGCCGGTACAGGTAATCAGGTTTAAAGCCTTCTTATTTGTAGGGCCGAACAATTCACGAATAGGAGAATTGTCCAAAGGATGAGCCACAACTCTCTGAACCGTATACGTCAGCTTCTCTCCGTCTTTTCCTTCTACATAGATTGAATCTCCCGCTTTAAGTTCTTTTAAATCATAAAAGACAGCAGGACCGTTCCGCCCATCCACGTGACCAGCTATAACAGAATTTCCGGTAGCTCCCGGCTTCGTACCAGGCTCGAACCAGCCTACTTCTGTCACGCTGTTAGGGACAGCCATTCCGCCTTGCTCCGTGTATCCCTGGGGGGCAACAGGAGCATCCACATCAATGGAAGGAATAGTTAAACGTACAGGAACAATTCCTTCTGCTGCGTCCGACGGAGCCATCACTGCCGGATCATAATTTTTTTCAATAGGAGCCGATTGCAAAACATCCTCCGATTGGGTACTTACTTTCTGATCGATGGTTTCCGCTTGTGTTGTAGTTGGTTCAGGTGAATTAGAAAGAACCCTGGTTTCCTCAGAGGGTTCATCTTTAAGCAGTTGAAAGCTTACGACAAATACGAGGAAACCCAGGGTTATAGGATATACAACTCTTCTCATAATTAGGCTTCAGATCGTTTGCGGAAAACGATGAATCCAGCACCCATAGCCAATACTCCGAATGCAGCAGCAAGCATCATAGCATTAGAACCAGAATCAGCTGTTCCGCCAAATCCTGTTTCTGGCATTTCAGAAGGCATGGCAGCGGAATCTTGAAGGAGTAGAACTTCAGGACTGTCGGCAGTGCCAACTGCAAAAGCACTATACACTTTACCAGCTTCTACTGTTGTTCCAGATAGGTCGATCAGTTGGGTTCCATCTGTTGTACGTACTTCGAGGTCGTATGTTCCAGGTTCTAATTCTTTATAATCAGTTACCATTGGGAATTCAGCTCCGGCAAATAAAGCATCGCCACCAATCGGCCCGACATCAACAGCTGGAGCTCCAGGAATGAAGTGACCTACGCGGACTTTAGCCATTCCTTCTGTTGCTTCCATAGAATCTTCAATAGCTTTTAATTCAAGACTTTCTAAATTATTGATAGCAGCAGCTGTATAAGCTTTACCAGCTTCTACCGTTACATTTGCAGAAATAACAGCGTCCTGGTCACCTTTTGTACCAGCTGCATAAATTTCTACCGTATGTTCTCCCGCAGGAAGTTCCATGTAATCGGTCGCAGCTTTAAATTCGGCGCCTTCTACAACAGCGTTTCCATCTACATAGACGTCAACAGCAGGGGCATCAGGGGAAGCGTGAAGGACACGAACCATAGCCATATCTCCATGATTATCGGCGAATACGGCAGGTGCAAATACTCCCAAAACTAAGACGAAAGCAGCTAAAGAGGATAGTAGTTTTTTCATTTTTCCACTCCTTAAGATTTTTTTATATAAAATTGCCGATTAGCGGCAATTTATATCGAAGAGGGTGTGGTGATATTTATCAAAACTTGTACAATTGTTATACATACATCATATACACCATTTTGCTAATTTTCAAACTAATTGACGTTCTCAATGTGTTTTACTGAAAAGTTTCTATTAAATCTCCGTGTTAATTATTAAACATAAGCTTCCGTCTTACAGTAAACGGAGCCATTGCAGCGAACATAAAAAAACACCGGTATAATCTACCGGTGTTAGCATTTACTGCTATTCTTGAAAATATACCATTTTTCCATCAATCATGGTCCAGACAGGCTGGGATAGATATTCAAAAGGATGGCCGCTCCATAAAACTAAATCAGCGTCCTTGCCTTTTTCTATAGAACCAACACGGTCATCCACTCCCAGGTTCTTAGCAGGGGTGATCGTAATTCCCCTTAGAGCATCCTCAATTTCCATTCCTTCACGAGCAGCAAGAGCTGCGCATATATTCAAGTATTGGATAGGTGTATAAGGGTGGTCGGTAGTAATCGATACTTTTATGCCGTGATCGTGCAATATCTTGTAAGTCTGCCACGTCTTGTTACGCAGTTCGATTTTAGAGGCACGCGTGAAAGTAGGACCTACCGAGACCTGTAAATCTCTAAAGGCAAGCTGGTCTGCGATCAAGTGACCTTCTGTACAATGTTCAATTCTGAGGTCAAGATTGAATTCTTCAGCGAAACGGACGGCTGTCATAATATCATCCGCGCGGTGCGCGTGGATGCGGACTGGGATTTCTCTATTCAGAGCTTGGAGAATGGGCTTGACTCTTAGGTCAGGTTCCGGTTCTTTCATAGCCGCATAAAACGTTTCACGGAGTTTCCCCATTATTCCAAGACGTGTAATCGAGGCATTTTTTGACTGAGAGTGAATCCTCTTCGGGTTTTCGCCGAGCGCCAGCTTTAAACCAGCTATTTCTTTAAGGATCATCCCGTTTATCGTATGCCCGACCGTTTTGATGACCGCTGTCGTACCTCCGATCATATTCGCGCTTCCTGGCATAATATGGGCAGTGGTTACGCCGGCCTTACGAGCAGAGAAGAAGGCAGGATCTAAAGGATGTGCGCCGTCAATCGCCCGCAAATGAGGAGTGATTGCTTCAATGGTTTCATTGGCATCACTGCCTGCCCACCCTGTTCCTTCGTCATACAACCCTAAATGGGTATGAACATCTATGAACCCTGGATATAAGTCCATCCCTTTTCCATCAATATATTCGGCTTGTTCTGGCAGAGGAATATCCTTGCCGTAGTCATAAATTTTTCCATCCACAATGTGCAACTTTCCATCTTTAATGGAAGGGGACGTGACAGGATGGATGGTAACATTCGTAATAACGGTATTCATTCAACATACAGCCTTTCAAATAGTATTACTAGTTATTATACTGGAATTTATTAGTTTAGGGCACAAAAAGAACGAAGCTTTTTCAAACTTCGTCTTTTTGGTCTGCTTATTGTTGCACAATGGACTGAAGGGCGGGCTTTAAATCAGGGTATTTAAAGGTGTATCCATGAGCAAGCGCTTTTTTAGGAATAACCGACTGACCGTCTAATAGTAATATACTCATTTCACCGAGGGCAGCTTTAAGAGCGAAAGAGGGGGCAGTCATCCAGTGAGGGCGATTCATCACTTCACCAAGGGTCTTTCCGAAATCTTTATTTCTTGAAGGGTTCGGAGCCGTGCCGTTCACAGGACCTTGTAGATCAGAATTGTGAATAGCGAAATCAATCAGTCCGGAAACGTCATCCACATGAATCCATGACATCCACTGTTCACCTGTGCCGACATTACCGCCGACCATTAGTTTGTAAGGGATCATCATTTTAGGTAAAGCACCTTCCTCACCCAGGACAATACCAAAGCGTACATAAACGGTTCGCACACCTTTTTCTTTAGCTTGAGAAGCGCGTTCTTCCCATTCGGTAACGACATTAGCCAGGAAGTCATTTCCCGGTGTTGTCGTTTCTTCCGTGAAGGTTTTTGTTTTAGACCGTCCATAGTAACCAACGGCTGAGGCGTTCACAAGTACTTGAGGTTTTTCAGGAAGCTGGTCAATCAAATCAAGTACGCCTTCTGTCGCTTGAATACGGCTGTCGAGAATAGAACGTTTTCTTTCCTCTGTCCAGCGCCCGCTGTTCAGGGATTCTCCCGCTAAATTTACGATGGCATCGATCTTAGGCAGATGTTTTTCGGGATGATGCTCATCTTTTAACCAGCCTACATGGGTGATTTGACTTGTATCCTGATGCTTCTCAGGACTACGGGTCAATATGTAAACGTTGTGTCCTTGTTGAGCCAAGTGATTCGCTAAGTGACTGCCTACAAAACCTGTTCCACCGGTAACGGCTACGTTCATAAATAATTCCTCCTTCAAATACTTTCGTTCCCATTATTTTACTAAATGGTTTCCGTAAAAGCGATTCTTTTTCGCTGAACGGTTCATGCAAATCATGCTAAACTATGAAGAAAAGGGAGAGTTAGAATGGCGAAACTTACAAAGATTACGACTCAAAAGAAAAATAAAGGACGCTACAATATCTTTTTAGATCATGGTCAGGGAGAGGCTTACGGATTCAGTGTCAGTGAAGAAATTCTGATCCAATATCGCCTTCAAAAGAATATGGAACTGGATGAATCAACCATTCAAACGATGATTCAAACAGACACGATCCATAAATCCTATACCCTTGCCATCAACTATTTAAGCTATCGAATGCGTTCAGAGAAGGAAATCAGAGATTATTTAGATGACAAAGAAGTAGATGAGGAGCACATCGATGAGATTGTCTCCAGACTATATAAGGAAAAACTGCTCGATGATCAGGAGTTTGCAAATTCACTGGTGAGGACGCGTGTAATGACCTCAAGCAAGGGGCCGCTTCTTGTGAAAAAGGAATTGATTGAAAAAGGGGTCCAGGCCTCTCAGGCAGATGCTGCTCTTGAACACTATCCTTTCGACGAGCAATATAATAAAGCTATGAAATTCGCAGAAAAGAAGTTAAAAAGCGATAAGAAGAAATCTGCTCGCCAGCAAATTCAAAATGTCCAGCAGACCCTAATGCAAAAAGGCTTTAGCGGAGATGTTGTAAAAGAGGTATTATCTGACCTCCCGGAGGAAGAAAGTGAAGATGAGCAGTGGGAAGCGGTCGTTTACCAGGGAGAGAAGTTACTGCGGAAATTTGCCCACAAAACAGAAGGATATGAATTAAAACAAAAGATCAAGACAGGTTTATACCGTAAAGGATTCTCGTTTGACTTAATTGAACGATTTCTAGATGAATATGTAGAAGAGTAATTAGACTAATTCATTACTGGTTTGGAAGAACCTCATTCTATGAGAGGATTATGTCAGTTCATTAAGGAAGGGGAAAAGTAGAAGGAAATACTGTGCTCTCAGGAATGCGGTTAATAGTATCTAGTCTGGGATTATGACTCTTATAATATATGGTGGCCATGGAGGTCGCCTTTTTATTTTCTATCATGGAAGATGGAATTGTAGAAGGTGTGTGGACCGATTGTCGGCAGTAAGGAGAGTGGTTACATAAACATCAATTGGAAAGAAATTTTTAAGGAACTCATATTTTTTTGGAAGGATCTAGATACAGGTAAATTTAGGTGGATAGGTTTCATAACAGAACTGCCTCTTTTAATCTGCACGGTTTATTTTACAATTTACTTAATCATCTGGATGATCGGTTTGTTGTAAACTAACTAATTATTTACCGTTCGTTTTATAAACTCTAAATTCCTCTTAGCCAAAGGTGATTTATTGGTACTATTATAAATCACGCCAATTTAAATAAATTAATCAACAATAGGGCCGATTAGTTAAAGACTCAGTTTCGAGATAATTTGGTTCCGTTACTCTATGTGGAAGAGTGCTGGTGGGGAAATAACTCGTCTTGTTCCATCACCCAGACACTCGAGACATAAGCCGTTCATCAACGGACGGAAAGACCGCCGTCCTTTTGATGCTCGGCTTATGCTGGTCGTGTCTTTCAGGGTGATGCCACATTTGAACACTTTCCTATGGCCCTACACGACGTAGGGTCGATCGACGTTGCCACAGGACGTGGCGACTTTAGTCGATCCTCCTTTTTTACACCGAGCTTCCTCGCTCGTTTCACTCGCTGCGGGATCTCACCTAGTTCCTTCTCTCATGGGAGTCTCGCCATTTCCCCACCAGCCCAGCCGAGTGAGAATAACGTACGCTTTTTTAGGAAAGATAGTACTCCTGCTTATCGGTCTCAAATGCTTTTATGGCAGGCTATTCCACCCCGTCATACCATAAAATAGCCTCATGATCACATATTTTTTTCTCTTCAATCCGTCGATGTCTTACATGGTTTCGAGTATCTGATTCGGCGTGGTCCGGAGGGGGATGATGTAGACTCCTGTGGGATGAAAATGACAGGGGAGACCCCGGAAGGCGAAGCCTGAGGAGGCTCCGCGCATACCCACGGAAAGCGAAATCATCCCCCAAAGGACTGTCCTCTCAACCTAAATATCTCGAAACTGAGCCTTCAACAAACGGGAGCTTTTCTATAATAATTAATTTTAGAAAATTAAGCGAGGGCATGAGAAAAAAGTACTTGATTAACTTAAAAATAAATTTCGTGTATACTATTGAATAGTGATAAAAGTACTATAATAATGCGGAGGCGACCTATGATATATAAGCGATATACATACCAGATAAGACCTGAACAATATGAACCTTGTACCCGCTTTTTTCACGAATACATACTCCCCGCTCAATTAGGACATGGAGCACGTCTGGTCGGGAGGTATGTCACAATGACGCGCGACGAAATTACTTCTATATGGGAGTATGATTCCTATGAAGCCTACGATAGGATCACAGAAAATGTGTATGCCTCCGACCTTTACCATATGGCCGCTCAAAGACAACAAGAAATAACCCCCCTTTTTGATCAGGTCAAGGAAGACTTTATTGAAAGTACTGGAGATTACCATTTCACTAAGCATATTGTTTCAGTTTCTGCTTATATCACCAATGAAAAAGGTGAACTGCTGCTTGTAAAAAATGAACACCGCAATGATACGTATGAAATGCCAGGTGGAAGGATGGAGAAAGGTGAAAGTCTGGAAGAAGCCATTCGAAGAGAAATCTATGAAGAAACGGGAGTCCGTGCTCACATAGACGGGATCACAGGCGTTTACCACAACATGAGCCAGGGAATCGTGTGCATTGTTTTTAAAGGAAGGTATGTGAGTGGGCATTTAAAAATCTGTCCAGGAGAGACGGAAGAGGTTATGTTTCAGGATTTATCAGAGGTAGAGTTAACCGATCTAGTAACAAGAGATCAATTTATTACCAGGATTAATGATGCCAGGGATAGCCGTGGAACTACGGTTGAAAGTTACTATGTCCGGCCGTATGAACTCCTTCACCGAATGGAAAGATAATAAAAGCTGCTGACGAATAAAGCGTCAGCAGCTTTTAATCTTATAATAATCCTTTTTTCTCTAAATCTTCAATGGCTTCATGCACGTGGTCTACAATCGTATTAGCTTTGTCCTGCACCTCCGGATGAGCCGTGGACATCACGTAATTGTGCGGAGTAAGTTCAAACATGGCTAAGTCATTAAATGAATCTCCAACGCAGGCGACTTCGTGAGGCTGGATTCCCAGTTCTGAGATTAATGAATGCAGCCCGCTGCCTTTATTGATGGACTTTGGCATAATATCCACACAAGTCTCATGGGAGATAAAGCTGTCTGTTCTTTCACCAAAAGCTTTGTCGATTCTCTTGTAGGCTGCGATCACATCGTCTTCTTTTCCGTGCAAAGTAATTTTCGACGGAGCAATAGTTGTACCGAATTGATCAGCCATTTGAGGTTCCACAATAATGTCGTGAAACAACTGTTCAGAAATCTTATCAATCCATTCACTGTGTTCCTTCGTAAAAGTCTTATCAGAAGTTGAAACGGTCTTTATCATAGGCTCTTGTTCAATGTGATCCATAACCTTTCTGGCCAGATCACCTTCGAACGTTTTTGAATGAATGTGTTCATCTGATTCATTAAAAACAAATGCACCATTTTGACTAATGCGGTGTCCGGGCACCTTAAGACGGCTCAGCACCTCTTTTATCTCATGGTCCATGCGTCCAGATGCAACTGTTAGAGGGGTTCCTTGTTCGACCATTCTTCTCAGCGCATCTATATCTTCGTTTTTAATATAGTGGTCCATTCCGAGCAATGTCCCATCAAGATCACTGACAAACAGTTTAATCATGGATGAGGCTCCTTTCCTTTATCCTACCTGTAATACTTTTTTACACCCTAATGATTGTACATGACGTAAGCGCTTTTAGACAAAGGAAAATATCTGATCGATCGTAATCTTGTAAAATAAACGTAAGAAATATAGGATAGAGAAACAACCACTTGAAACCGTTTTATTAATAAATTGAAAAAGTTGGAATTTAAGGAGGGAGGATAGGATGGAGCGAGACGTGGTCATTAAGAAAGTCTTAAACAATAATGTGATTATTGCAGAACACCCTTCCTATGAGGAAGTCGTGTTGATTGGAAAAGGGATTGGATTTAATCGAAAGAAGGATGATTCAGTTTCCTTCAGCAAAGCAGATAAGACCTTTCTTTTAAGTAACGAAAAGGAAAAGCAGCAATATGTTGATCTGGTTCCGCACATCGATGAAGAACTTATCGATTTTACCAATGACATCCTGTTTCACATTGAACAAAGGATGGGGGAGGAGCTGAATCAGCACATCCACGTGGCTCTAACGGACCACTTAGCTTTTGCCATTAATCGGGCCAAGAAAAACATGCAGTTTTCGAACCCTTTCCTGCAGGAGATTGAATCGCTTTATCCTAAGGAGTACCAGATTGCTATGGAAGTCGTAACCATGATTTATGACAAACTAGGTATACAATTTCCGGAAGGCGAGATTGGATTTATTGCTCTTCATATCCATAGTGCGGTCACGGATAAAACGCTGCGGGAGATTAATCGTCATAATCAGTTGATCAACCAGTTAGTTCAGCTGGTCGAAGATACGATGAAGGTAACGATTGATAAGAAAAGTATTGATTACCACCGCCTGGTACAGCATTTGCACCGGGCAATTGATCGCGTTCACCAGGGAGAAAGTGTGGGGGAAGAAATTCGGCTCACAAACATGTTGAAAGAAGAATACCCTGTGTGCTATAATTTAGCTTGGAAATTGATAAAAGTGATGCAAAAGTGGCTTAAGAAGCCAGTAGATGAATCAGAAGCAATATATCTGACGATTCATTTACAACGTTTAACCCATAAATCCTAACGTTACGTGTTACTGACACGATCAGGCATGAGTATCGGAAGATTTCGCGGTTATCATAAGGGTGAAGTGTACCCAAATGGTAGCTGGTTAATCTTCTATACTCATGCCTTTTTTAGTGCTCTTTTGGAATGAGCCGCGTCTTATGCGACGCTTTCATTTTTCAAATTAAATGTAACCGTTTTATCTGTTGGGAAGCGAAGCCAGTTTTGGATCACAATTTATAATTAAGGAGGAAATCACATGTTCAAAAATGCTTTTGGAACGTTGCAAAAAGTAGGTAAAGCCCTTATGACGCCTGTAGCTTTGCTTCCGGCTGCCGGGATTCTGCTTGCTTTTGGTACAAGCTTTGCTCAGGATAGCTTTGTTGAAAAAGTACCTTATTTTGGCACCCCTTGGGTCCAAACCTTGTTAGAGGTTATGGCCGAAGCAGGTGGTGTAGTCTTTGATAACTTACCCCTCTTATTCGCGGTAGGGGTTGCGATTGGATTAGCTAAGGGTGACGGGGTCGCCGGGTTAGCCGCTATTATTGGTTATTTAATTATGAACGTCGTTATGGGTGTGCTCGGGAACGTGGACGCCGATATGACCTCAGACCCTGCGTATGCCGAGGTCCTCGGTATTCCTACTTTACAGACCGGGGTATTCGGGGGAATCATTGTCGGGATACTCGCCGCCTTCCTGTATAATAAGTACTTTAATATTGAATTACCGCAGTTCTTAGGATTCTTTGCAGGAAAGCGATTTGTTCCAATCATCACAGCTTTTACGTCTTTATTCTTAGGTATCATTATGCTTTGGGTATGGCCTTTTGCACAGGCTGGATTAAATGGTTTGTCCCACTTAATGCTTGAAGGAAACCAGACCATTTCTGCTTTCTTCTTTGGCTTAATTGAAAGATCATTAATTCCGTTTGGCCTGCACCACATTTTCTATTCACCGTTCTGGTTTGAGTTTGGAAGCTATACCAATGCAGCCGGCGAAATTGTTCGCGGCGACCAGACGATTTTCTTTGAACAGCTGAAAGATGGAGTAGATTTCACGGCAGGAACATTTATGGTTGGTAAGTTCCCGTTTATGATGTTCGGGCTTCCAGCTGCAGCGCTCGCGATTTACCACACGGCGAAACCGGGACGTAAGAAAGTTGTCGGAGGTATTATGGCTTCTGCTGCATTAACTTCTTTCTTAACAGGAATTACAGAGCCGATCGAATTCTCATTCTTGTTCGTAGCTCCTGTCTTATTCGGTATTCACGCTGTATTCGCCGGCCTTTCTTTCATGACTATGGAAATCTTAGGAGTGAAAATCGGTCAGACTTTCTCAGGCGGACTAATTGACTTTATCCTATTTGGAGTTCTTCCAAACCGTACCGACTGGTGGTGGGTCATCATCGTTGGACTGATCTTCTCTGTGATTTACTACTTTGGCTTCCGCTGGGCGATTCTGAAGTTTAACTTAGCTACGCCGGGCCGCGAAGATGAAGCGGATGACGAAGAAGATCAAGGCGAAGTAGGAGATCTGCCATATGAAATCCTGCAAGCTATGGGTGGACAGGAAAATATTTCTCACTTAGACGCTTGTATTACACGACTACGCGTTTCCGTAAACGATAAAGAAAATGTAAATAAAAACAGACTTAAGAAACTTGGCGCTTCAGGGGTTATGGAAGTAGGAAACAATATTCAAGCGATCTTCGGCCCTGTTTCCGATACGCTACGAGGACAGATGCAAGATATTATTGATGGCAAAACGCCTCGTTCCCGTGAAGATGTTGCCGAAATTGTAAACGAGGAAAAAGCAGCTCAAGCCCCTGTATCAAAAGGAGACCTTAACTTTGTCAGCCCGATAAAAGGGAAAGTTATGCCGATTACAGATGTACCTGACCAAGTGTTCTCTGGTAAGATGATGGGGGATGGCTTTGCAATTGACCCGCAAGATGGTAAGATAGTTTCGCCGGTAAACGGTAAGATCCTTAATATTTTCCCTACTAAACATGCGATTGGGTTAGAAGCCGAGAATGGAATGGAGATTCTTGTTCATATCGGAATTGACACCGTAAGCTTAAAAGGGGAAGGCTTTACTGCACTGATTTCCGAAGGCGATGAAGTGAAACAAGGCCAGGCGATAATGGAAGTAGATTTAGATTACATTAGAAAGCATGCTGCATCTGCTATTACGCCGATTGTATTCACCAATTTAGCCGAAGGACAAGAAGTACGTGTTAAAGCCTCTGGAGAAGTGCAGCATAACGATCCGGATATTATTGAGATTACAAAATAAATATTTATAAAAAGGAGATAACGTCATGAAGGAACATTCTATGAAAATAACTGCAGCTGACGGCGTACACGCTCGTCCAGCAACAGCACTTGTACAAGTAGCTGGAAAGTATCAATCCGAAGTGAACCTTGAATACAAAGGGAAATCCGTCAACATGAAATCCATTATGGGTGTAATGTCATTAGGTATTCCAAACGGTGCAGAGATTAAATTTACTGCTGAGGGATCTGATGAAGACGAAGCGGTAGAAGCCGTTGCAGCTAAAGCGAAAGAAGAAGGTCTTGGCGAGTAAGACTTAATAAAGGAAGAAGCTGGTCCATTGGGCCAGCTTCTTTTTTGATTCTGAATCTTACTTTAAAAGTTGGATAGTTAAGAATTAATCTCAGGGGGGACATGCGGCGCAATTTTGGTACCGCACGGCCCGATTGAGGCATCGCATGGCACAATTAAGTCGACTGACGGCCCAATCGAAGTTTTTTACTCCCCATTATAACCGTGACTTAACACTGCAATATACAAGCAAATAAAAAACCCCGCAAAATGCGAGGTAGTTACGAATTTTACTTGTCGATCACAATTTCTTTCCGTCCATCATCTTCGTTATAAATTTGTTCAGCTACACCTTCAGGTCCCTTTAGCTGATCAGGATTGGAGACGTGAGTGGACTCTTCCCAGAAAGGTGTATTCATGCCGCCCATAAAGACGGAAGTGGCGGTCAAAGACTCTTCTTCCCATTCTTTTTGAAGGCTTTCTGTAAATCCTTTTACGGCAAATTTACTGGCACAATAGACACTTTCATTTTTCTTCCCGCGCAGCCCGGCAGTAGAAATGATGTTCAAGACTCGTCCGTTTGTTTCTTTCAGTTTAGGATAGGCAGCCTGAGTCATTAACATGGTTCCACGGACATTTGTCGTCCACATGTCATCCATTTGCTGTTTCGTGTACGTAGGAAGTTCGCCGAATATTCCAAGTCCGGCATTATTGATCAGTACATCTAAATCTTCGACCTGACGTAAGGCCTCTGAAATAGAGGCTGGTTCCGCCACATCACAGACGATAGCCTCTGCCTGTCCTCCTTTTTCTTCAATTTCGCTCTGTACGACTAATAACTTCTTCTCTGTGCGCCCGGTAACGATAACTCTGTATCCGGCAGCTCCGTACTGGTGGGCCAATGCCCTGCCTAGCCCTGATCCGGCGCCGGTAATGAATACGGTACTCATGAATCTCTCTCCTTGATTATCTTTTGTATATCATTATTCATTGTGAAGAAAGCCTGATAAAATGTAAAGAAAGGCGTAACATCCTTTTAGTATGTAAGGTTTTGAGGAGGAATAGAATGGAACGTCGATATAGTGATATGACTCAGGAAGAATTAAGGCAGGAAATTGCTGACTTAACGGAGAAAGCCCAGAAAGCTGAACAATTCGGAATGGTTAATGAGTTTGCGGTTCATGAGCGTAAAATCATCATGGCTAAATCATATATGATTAATCCGGGAGACTTTGGACCGGGAGAACTTTATGAAATCGAAGGTGATCCTGAGAATACTTTTTATATTCAATATATGAACGGAGTATTTGCATGGGGATACCGCCGTAACCAGGACGGCATTAAAGTAACGGAAGAATCAGAAGAGGCTCTTCCAATATCCATGCTGGGGCAAAAAATAGAGAATTAAAAAACAGCGCGCGAAGGATCGCGCGCTGTTTTTTTACATGCGTTTTTTAGCTTGCACTTCGGTAATGATATCAGACTGCGTTTGTTCTGTTTCGCCATTGACTTTATTACTTAAGTGTTTAACGCCTCTATGAGCGTAGAAAGGCGAAGCACTTGGTTTAAAGTTTTTCTTACCCACGGCGATTCCTCCCGATCTGGTTAACGTCACGTTCTCTGGACTTAGCCGCCCGCTCTTGCGGCTGGTTATTAATGGTTCCATTTGGACGTAAAGCGAGCATATCGCTTTGATCATCCGGCGAGTGTGTCATTTTTACATTCGGAAAGTTTTTAGACTTATTACGCATTGGATACCCTCCTGTTGTCCCTTTGTGGGGGACAATTATAGTATGTGCAGGTGTTCAGTAAGTATGTGATACAATGAGGTTGCAATCCTTGGTAAAGTTGAGGTGAATCACACAATGAATGAAATATTTGAGCGATTAGCTGACCAGCTCTATTATAAAAACGGTCATATGACAATAGAAGAAGCAAGAACCTGGGTGGAGTTATTATGGGAAGACTTTGATTCCACAAGAGCGAAGGCCGGGTACGATTATCAAGGCAAGCAAGTGACTGAACAGATTGTCACCCGCTGGATTGAAAATTATGGCCCCAAGCTACATGAATATGTCGCTACAAATCCGAAATACCAGGCACTGTTTGAGAAGAAAAAACGCATGCATTGATAAAGAAAAGAGCCGTGCTGTTTGATAAGCACGGCTCTTACGTTGGTTTTTATCCTTTAGATTCAGGAATCGGACTAACCTTATCCTGAAGCTTTTCTTCCGTAAACACCCAGCCGGTGTAGGAGTTTAATATCTTTAAGTCGTCTCCATGTTCATCATCAATCTGGGCAAGGGCGACGAATGGGTAGCGGCCTTTGGAACGGTAACGTAAGTCAATGAAGCGTACCTCTGTGTACTCATCAAAATAGGTGATTTCATAGCGGTACACAGGAGAAAAGGATAAAAACGCTTTGATATTATGATCTGTTAAAGCCTTTTGCACCACAGGATCCTCATAATCAATCGGTTTATTAACGAATTTATCCAGTATGGTGATATGGCCGTTCTCTGCACGTCCTACATAATAATTTGTAGGTGTCGTGATGGCAATTCTCCAAATGTTCTGCTGGATGGTCGGAGATGTAGCAATTTGTTCAACCTGATCGAAATTTTCATTAATTAATCGAACCATTTCCCTTTTATCAAAATATCGTTTGACATAGTAAACGGCGATGACAAAATAGATCAGGAGCCACATCAACCCTGGATCGGCACCCAGATTCCAGGCTACGATGCCGGCAAGGTGCAGAATGAAAATATACGGGTCAAATGTATTGATAAATCCATAAGCCACCCACCTTTTGGTAAAGGGCCGATAAGCCTGAGTTCCATATGCATTGAAAATATCCACGAATACGTGCAAGATAACAGCTAGGAAAGTCCATAGCCATAGATGCAGAAAACTCACTTCAGGGGTAAATAAATAGATGAGGCTCGGAATACTGAGTCCCCACAAAAGGACCGCGGGAACGGAGTGGGTAATTCCTCTATGGTGTCTGATATAGGTCGCATTATCTTTTAACTTCAATACAGTATCACAATCGGGGGCTTGAGAACCGACCAAGGTCCCGATCAATACGGCGTTGAATAAGGCAGGGTCGGATTGGACGACTGGATCAAGTGTAGCGATCCCTCCGAGTGCCACACCCATGACCACGTGTGTGCCGGTGTCCATGCTGATTCCTCCTTTGGGCCAGCCATTCTACTAGTAGTTTATCACGAAGGAAGTTGATCCATGAAAAATTTAGAGAGAGTCCAGCAAATTATTCAAAATTTCGATCGAGAATTATTTAGACAGAGTCTTATTCAATGGTTTAAGAATGAACAGCGGGTATTACCCTGGAGAGAAAACCAGGATCCTTACCGTGTGTGGGTATCAGAAATTATGCTCCAACAAACCCGTGTTGATACGGTCATTCCGTATTTTAATAACTTTTTAACGAAATTCCCAACGCTAGAAGCCCTGGCAGAGGCAGACGAACAGGAAGTGCTCAAGGCGTGGGAGGGCTTAGGTTACTATTCCCGTGCTAGAAATCTGCAAAACGCAGTAAAAGAAGTTGTGGAGGAGTATCAAGGAGTGGTTCCTTCAGAACCGGAGGAAATCGCAAAGTTAAAAGGTGTCGGTCCTTATACCAAAGGAGCGATATTAAGTATTGCCTATGACAAACCTATTCCAGCTGTAGATGGAAATGTCATGCGGGTACTATCCCGGATTTTACATGTGGAAGAAGATATTGCGAAGCCAAGCACAAAAAAACTATTTGAAGAACTCATAACAGAACTGATTTCCCATGAGGACCCTTCTTCATTTAATCAGGGTCTAATGGAGCTTGGGGCATTAGTATGTACACCGAAAAATCCGTCTTGCCTGCTTTGTCCAATTCAGGAGCAGTGCCGAGCTTTTGAACAGGGGATTGAAGAGGAGCTGCCGGTTAAATCCTCAAAGAAAAAACAAAAGAAAGCCCCTTATATGCTGCTATTGATTCAAAATGAGAAAGGGGAGGTCCTCATTGAGCAAAGACCTTCAAGTGGTCTCCTCGCTTCATTGTGGCAGTATCCCATGGTACCGCTTGGGGATGTAGACCGTGAAGCAGCTCCACATTGGTTTTACGGAGAATACGGTTTAACAATCGAGTTAAAAGAAGTGAAACAAACGATCAAGCATGTATTTTCTCATTTAATTTGGGAAATGGAAGTCGTAACAGCGGAAATCACTGGTGGTGAACTTGACCACGAGCGAGCCCGCTTTGTTACCCTGGATGAAAGGAACGACTATCCATTCCCAGTTTCTCACCAAAAAGCTCACAAATCTATTAACCCATAAATGTAGAAGCGTCGCTTGTCCAAACAGCTTCCCGCTGTTTAAGACCTCCGCGGCGCTTTATTTCTTCATTGATTTCCCTCAATATGGTTACGCCCTCAGAATTTAGGTACGGAGCGGTTTGAGATAAGGCATAATGGAAATATCCAAGCTCACCATCCTGCCAATCCTGCTTTGGTTCCATGGATAAACGCGTAAAATCTCTTCCTTCATACAATTGAAATCCCTCCTCAATTTACTGTATGTTGATTTGGTTGAACCATACCCGTTAATAAAAGGAATCTGGTTCTTTAGAACTATTAAAGAGCGTTTCTTCACGAACTTGTAATGAAAATGTAATATAAGTCTGTCATCATAGTAGTCCCAAAGGTTTACGGAAAATTGTCGTGTTATGTTTCATTTTAGGACTATTTACTTTTTTGTCTAATTTGTGAATAATTAGTTTCAGAAAGCAGATAGAAAATTACATATGAACAGAGGGATGAGGAATGGATAAGAAAAGGTGGACAGCAGCGGTATGCGGCAGTTTAGCAGGGGCCGTACTTTGGGGGACAGCTGTATTTGCAGATGAAACTCACCAAGTAGAAGCAGGAGATACATTGTGGAGAATAAGCCAAAAGTATGAGGCGTCCGTTACAGAGCTTAAATCATGGAATGGTCTTTCATCCAATGTCATTTATGTGGGGCAGCAATTAGTTGTGGATAAGACGAATAACTCAACCATAGAAGACTCAGGTTCTCCATCATCTACAAACGTTCGTACATATACGGTAAAAAGCGGCGATTCATTATGGGCGATTGCGAATAGGCACGGGATGTCTGTATCAGCATTAATGAATTTAAATCATCTTTCGAGCGCTACGATTTACCCCAATCAAAAAATAAAGGTAAACTCCTCACCTGAAGATTCGGTTTCTTCATCCAATTTGACCACCCCACAACCGGTATCCTCTTTTTCAAGTACAAGTTTGATCAAGGAGGCTAAGAAATATTTAGGGACTCCTTATAAGTGGGGAGGAGAGTCACCTTCAGGATTTGATTGCAGCGGTTTTCTGCAGTACGTTTTTGCTAAAGAAGGGATTGGTATTCCGAGAACAGTAGCTTCTATTTATGCTCACTCCAGCTTAGAATCCGTGAGCCATTCTTATCGTCAGCCAGGAGACCTTGTTTTTTTTGAAACGTACAAACCAGGAGCTTCTCACGCTGGAATATATATTGGAAATAACCAATTTATTCATAGTGGATCTACATATGGCATATCCATTGCCACTCTTACCAGTAATTATTGGTCTTCCCGATATATTGAAACAAAAAGAGTCATGAACTAACACCTTGGCACTAAAGGCGTTTCTCCTTGAAGAAGCGTCTTTTTTCATGGGAAAGAAAAAAATAATTTATTTTTAGAATGAAAACAGAGAGAAGTGTACACAATAATCTTTGCGGAGGTGATAAACATGGCTAAGCAACCAAAACAAAACAAAACAGCTGCTGGTACAGACAAAAATCACGTTAAACAACAGAACCAACAAGCTGCTCAACAAAATCAGAACCAACAATATGGTGCTGAATTTGCATCTCAAACAGATGCTCAACAAGTGCGTGAGCAAAACCAACAATCTCAGGCTAAGAAAAAATAACCTGATTGATGGTTAAGGCTTGTCCAGGCTGTTTTATTAGCCTGTATCAATCCCCCGAACAAGAGAAGCCGCCAATTGGCGGCTTCTTTTTTACGTAAATTTTTAAGAGCTTAATTATTTTCATTCCTTTCCAATTGTAGTTATAATAGACAGAAGGCATGATCGGACTACAAAAGGGAAGGGGGATCAACATGCCCGGCCCAGAAGCAGGAAAGCGGATTGAAATTCAAAGTTACAAGCATAATGGATATCTCCATCGCGTTTGGGAAAGTACTACGGTTCTAAAGGGAACCCGCCATGTTATTATCGGTGCAAACGATCGGACCACTGTCACCGAAAGTGACGGACGGAGATGGACGACACGTGAACCCGCGATCTGCTACTTTCACTCTAAATACTGGTTTAACATTATCGGTATGCTGAGAAATGATGGAGTATACTATTATTGCAATATCAGTTCTCCCTTTATATATGAGGATGAAATGATTAAATACATTGATTACGATTTAGACATTAAAGTGTTTCCGGATATGACCTATAAACTTCTCGATGAGGATGAATATGAAATCCATAAACGCAGAATGAATTATCCTCATGTGCTGGACCGTATATTGTATAACAACGTAGATATACTTATTCGCTGGATCCGCCAGAGGAAAGGGCCGTTTTCACCGGAATTTATTGATCAATGGTATGAACGCTATTTAACGTATAGGTAACGTCAGATGCGCACTTCCAGATAAGTGCGCATCCTTGTTGTTTTTAAGGTAAGGAAAGGAAAGAAGGTGTTCGTTTGGACAGTATTAAACGCTATTTAAAGTTTGTAAAGCCCTATAAGGGAAAGATTATTCTCACTGTCCTTATAGGCGTCGTAAAGTTCTCGATTCCATTATTAATGCCGTTAATTACGAAATATGTAATTGATGATATTATCAACGCGGATTCGCTTGCTCAATCTGAAAAAATTGATCAGCTATTATGGCTGATGGGCGGGGCCTTTTTCGTGTTTATGATCATACGCCCGCCTATTGAATATATTCGTCAATATATGGCTCAGTGGATCGGAAGCAACATCCTTTATGATGTAAGGGAAAAGCTGTTTGATCATATTCAACGGCTCAGCCTGCGATTTTATTCAAAAACAAAGACAGGCGAAATTATATCGCGTGTGATTCATGACGTGGAACAGACCAAAACATTCGTCATTACCGGCCTAATGAATATTTGGCTCGATATGTTTACAATTGTTATTGCAATTATAATTATGCTCACGATGAATGTTTGGCTTACTCTTGTTTCGATTGCTCTTTTTCCGTTATACGGTTTTGCGGTCAAGTATTTCTATGCCAGACTCCGCCACTTAACCCGTGACCGTTCTCAGGCACTTGCTCAAGTTCAGGGCCACCTGCACGAACGCGTTCAGGGGATTCCGGTGACACGAAGCTTTGCGCTCGAGAATTATGAGCAGGATCAATTCGATGTGCAGAATAAAAACTTTCTTGATAAAGCCATTACGCACACGAACTGGAATGCTTACACGTATTCGGTTACCAACACCATTACGGACCTGGCCCCGCTGCTTGTTATTGCTTTTGCGGGCTATCAGGTTATAACGGGTTCACTAACGATTGGTACCATGGTTGCTTTCACTGGCTATATGGAACGAGTTTACAGTCCGCTCCGCCGCCTTGTTAACTCTGCGACGGTTCTTACTCAATCGATTGCCTCTATGGACCGTGTATTTGAACTCGTGGACGAAAAATACGATATCGTGGATAAGCCAGGGGCTAAGAGACTGGAGAAAGTAAATGGTGACGTTTCAGTTGAAAATGTTTCCTTCAGATACGACGAAGGTGAACCGCTTGTGCTGAATAACGTCAGCTTAGATGTAAAACAAGGAGAAACGGTTGCCTTTGTCGGAATGAGTGGTGGAGGCAAGTCCACCCTGATCAGCCTGATCCCCCGTTTTTATGATGTTACGGAAGGAAGAATCATGATCGATGGCATGGATATTCGTGATGTAGAGGCCCGATCCTTGCGGGATAAAGTTGGGATGGTGCTGCAGGATAACATTCTCTTTAGTGAATCCATCTCCATGAACATCCGTATGGGTAATCCTGACGCTACGGATGAGGAAGTGGTGGAAGCGGCTAAAGCAGCGAATGCTCATGAATTCATCTCGAATCTCTCCAGTGGGTACGATACACTGGTTGGAGAGCGCGGTGTCAAATTATCCGGCGGCCAGAAACAACGAGTAGCTATCGCTCGTATTTTCTTGAAAAATCCACCGCTGCTCGTACTGGATGAAGCGACATCAGCCCTCGATCTGGAAAGCGAAAGTCTTATACAGGGTGCTTTAGAACGCCTCGCTTCAGATCGTACTACCTTTATCGTGGCTCACCGCCTGTCGACCATCACGCATGCGGATCGAATTGTGTTAATTGAAAATGGTGAAATTGTAGAAGTAGGGTCTCACCGTGAATTAATGGATAAACGCGGAAACTACTACAATCTATATCAAATGCAGGAACTGGATGATAAACCAGGTTCTAAGGAATATTTACAAACTTAAAAGATACCATTGAAAAAAGGGCTGAATCCTGCAGGATTCAGCCCTTTTTATATGATTTTTGATTGTACTGGTGACGGTACTTTGAAATAATGACACTATTACTTAATAAAGGACACGTTATTTTGAGGGGAGAGGAAGGTATGAGCATCGAAAATATTCTTATAGGAGTAGGGTTGGTTTTCTTTTTCATATTGATAGTTGCCATCTCAGCAGGGAAAAAGTAACGCATGGCGGTATGTTGATTACATAAAGCTCTCTTAATAATTTTAGTAATCTTCAACTAACAGGCCGATTACTGTAATACTCAGTTTCTATATATTGTGTGGAGAAAAGGGCTCCAGGGAACGGCTCGCTTTCCGGCCCTGCACGACGCAGGGTCGATCGACCCTACGTCTTGTAGGGCCGCAGGAAAGCGAGTTGTTTCTGCAGCCACCCCTTCTCTATATGAAGTAACGAACTAAAATCATCTCGAAATTCAGTCTTCCATTAACGGGAGCTTTACTTTAAACCAACTTAGAGAGATTTAAGGGAAGTTACATAAAAAAGCTCAGAGGGCAATCCTCTGAGCTCTGCGTATAGCGCGAATGTCTTTATTTATCTGTGGTTTGAATGTAATCGTTCTGGTGGTGGCTTTGGTAACTTTTTAGTAACCTTTTCAACTTCTCAAGCTGATAGTGATATTCCATCAACTGGGAAGCTAAAGGAAGAAAGACCAGCTTGTCAGGATTATTGGTCTTCTCATACACATGCATCAGCCGTTCCACCAGGAGAGGAATGTTGGGCTCCTCAATTTGACGCAGTCCTTGTTTATGGGTGCGTTTAATCCTGCCTTTCAAGCTGAGAACCAGCTTTTCATGAGCATTAATCAGCTTGTCCAATTCATGCACAAGGGCATCCTGGAAATCCTCCGGAATCTGCTCAATTTTATGATCCAGTCTGTAGAAAGCCTTCAATACATCGAAAGATTTCTTCGTGGTCGTAATCAATTGACGGAAAAGCACCAGTTTTCTTCCTTTTGAAAAACGTCTGCCTTTAAGATAAGTTCGCTCTTCGGAATAAAGAAGATACGTATGGTCGGTCCAGCGTAGATCATCCTGGATACGTACGATTTCATATTTTAAGGCTGGTTCATCTGACAACTGCCGGGTGGTAACTCGGAGCCATTGAAGAATATCCGTCGTAGCGAGATCGATTTTCTTGAATAGCCGTGTTTCATACCTCGGCGGCAGAAACACCAGATTCACGATAAATGCAGCTAAGATTCCTAAGATCATGGAAGAAAAACGAGAAGTTGCAAAGAACATAAATGTCTGATCGGTAGAGTCCATCAGGGCAATGACAGCCACAACCGCGAGCGCCACCGTGTTTTCATTCATTTTTAAAGTAGTCGTAAAACCGATGACGAGTATGATCGCAAACCCAACGACAAAGGGATCGTTCCCAAGGGTGAATACGGCGATTACTGCGATAAGGGCTCCAATGGTATTTCCCTGGAGCTGTTCGATTATGGATTGGTAAGATCGATAAATGGATGGCTGGATGGAAAAGACAACGGCAATAGCTGCAAGCAATGGGGAAATAAATCCAAAAAGATTCCCAATATATAGAGCTATAGCTACAGCAAGGCCTGTCTTCATCATACGTGCGCCGAGTTTCATAGCTAACATCTTCCTTCAATTAAAATAAACAATGGATTTATTATAACGCATTTTATGTAGAATCGTACCCATATTTATTCCAAAATTATGTGAAAAAAGAATGGCAGCAAAAGAAGAAGCTAATGCGGATAACCGCATTAGCTTTAAAGGGGGCTCTAGTTCTCACCAGAACCATGAAAAGGGAAAGAAATGAAACAAAGATCATAATTCATTAGAGTTTTCAGAATTATAAATCTATTCTATCACGACAATTTAGAATTTTCAATTAATTCTAACAGTTTTATATAAAAAAATTCCGGAGAAATGAATCTCCGGAACTGAATATTTACTCTTTACTCATAATTTGGAAAGTGCGATCGACTGCTTGAAGGGTCTTGTCAATATCCTCATCCGTGTGGGCTGTGGTTAGAAACCAGGCTTCATATTTAGATGGAGCCAGGTTGATACCTTCTGCGAGCATAAGTTTGAAGAAACGGGCGAAACGATCGCCGTCTGTGTTCTCGGCCTGCTCGTAGTTTGTCACCTTTTCCTCTGTGAAGTAAACGGTTAAAGCTCCTTTTAGTCGATTGATCGTTAGCGTGATGCCGTAATGGCTGGCGCTTTCTAGGATACCTTTCTCCAGCTTTTCACCAAGACGGTCCATTTCTTCATAGACCCCTTCTTGCTGGAGGACTTCCAGGCACGCAATTCCTGCAGACATCGATGCGGGATTGCCGGCCATGGTTCCGGCCTGGTAAGCAGGACCCAGAGGGGCAACCTGTTCCATAATATCTGCACGCCCTCCGTAAGCTCCGATCGGAAGACCGCCGCCAATAATTTTACCCATGGCTGTCATATCCGGTTCAATGTCGAGAAGCTGCTGGGCACTTCCATACGTAAAACGGAAAGCTGTAATGACCTCATCGTAAATAACTAGAGAGCCTGCTTCGTGAGCGAGTTCATTTACTTCCTGGAGGAACCCGGGTTTAGGTTCCACAATACCGAAGTTTCCGACGATAGGCTCAACGAGCACGCCGGCAATCTCATCACCATACCGGGCGATAGCTTCTTTAAAAGGCTCAATATCATTGAAAGGAACGGTGATGATATCCTGGGCAATCGAAGCGGGCACCCCGGCTGAGTCAGGTGTGCCGAGTGTGGACGGTCCTGAGCCGGCAGCGACCAGTACAAGATCAGAGTGGCCATGATAACAGCCGGCGAACTTGATAATTTTATTTCGTCCCGTATAGGCACGGGCCACACGAATGGTGGTCATGACCGCCTCGGTCCCTGAATTAACAAAGCGGACTTTTTCCAGGGAAGGAATGGCTTCCTTGAGCATTTTCGCAAACCGGTTTTCAAGTACGGTCGGTGTACCGTATAGCACCCCGTTTTGGGCAGCCTTCGTAATTGCCTCCGTTATGTGAGGGTGGGCGTGTCCCGTAATAATTGGACCGTAGGCACCTAAGTAGTCAATATACTGATTACCATCTACATCGTAAAAGTGTGAACCTTCACCCCGGTCCATATAGACAGGGGTGCCGCCGCCAACCCCTTTGTATGCGCGGGACGGAGAGTTTACACCCCCTACGATATGTTCAGTAGCTTCTGTGTATAATTGTTCGGATGTTTTTATATTCATAGTTACCTCCTTACTGACATTCAGTATTCATTGTAGCACGGACACCCGCAATGTAGGGATGGGCTGCACAAAAAATACCCTCCCCATTATAGGGAGGGTATTTTAAGGATGTTTTAATGATTAACCGCCGCTCGTGTGCGTAAGGAAAAAAGCACCTCGCTAATCACTTATGGTGGTTATTCGGTGCTTTTTACTGGAATGATTTTAGTATACGAACGCTGCACCAACGATTACTAGAAGGATGAAAAGCACAACAATCAGCGCAAAGCCTCCGCCATATCCGTAACCCATTCACAATTCCCCCTTTCCGCTGTTTACTGTATCTTATGCTCGCATGGAGAAGAGGGGTGTGCATTCGCCCGGTCTCTGAAATAAACAAAAACATCCCCCTAAAATATCCCACCTCAGGTCATCCATAATCTGGATGACCTGAGGTGGGGGTAATAGGAGGAATTGAGATAAACTGGCAGGCGGCATAATTGATGGTTTGTGGACATAGGTAAACAGTAGAGTACTGCTTGTCTCTTCCGGGGAGGAGTGCGTCATGATTATTATCGCGATTACTACAATGAGCCTGATATTGATTGCTGGCAGTCTGCGTCAAATATTCGCTTCACTCGAATTCGAACATAAGATTTTTTCATTTCAACTGTTTGTCTCCATATTGCTTCTTTACACCATCGTGATGATTGGATTTGCTATTATTTATGTTTCTCTGATTGAACATGGGGTAATGGTGTACCATGAGGCTGGTCAGTCTGAGCCTTTGCATTGGAAGGAAGAGATTGCAAGAAGCATGTACTTCAGTGGAGCAACCTTATTCACAGTAGGATACGGAGAAATGGTTCCTGTGGGTGCAGGGCGCTGGATTGCTATTTTTGAAGCCATGATCGGGTATTCACTGCCGGCTGCTCTCGTTGCCAAGGTATGGCAGCATTACAAGATTGAACATTGAATTGGAAGTTTATATTCGTATAGGGTAGGCTAGATATATAATTATTTTTAGGAGGGTTACGTATGACAATTGAAAAAGGAAAACAAGCACCTGATTTTACATTGCCAGCTAACAATGGAGAAAACGTATCATTATCCGACTATAAAGGAAAGAACGTCGTACTGTACTTTTACCCGAAAGATATGACTCCAGGCTGCACGAATGAAGCCTGCGATTTCCGTGATCATCACGAAAGCTTCGCGGATCTGGATGCTGTTATTCTAGGCGTTAGCCCGGACCCTGTAGAGTCTCATAAGAAATTTATCGATAAGCATGATCTCCCATTCTTACTACTTGCGGATGAGGATCATCAAGTAGCGGAAGATTACGGCGCATGGGTTCTTAAGAAGAAATCAGGAGAAGAATATTACGGCATAGAGCGTTCTACTTTCATTATCGATAAAGAAGGTAATCTTGCCGAAGAGTTCCGCAAAGTTAAAGTAGAAGGACATGTAGAATCTGCGCTAAGTTACATTCGCGAGAATCTTCAATAGATACCAGGAAAGCCATAGCCGGAAAACCGGTTATGGCTTTTTCTTAAGAAGCTTTAATTTTGAGTTGGTCTGGAAAAACAATTACTATAGAAGAAAGAGAGGAAAGGGAGTGAGAGGATGAAGGTTGTTTCAGCGATTAAAAGGGTCCCTGAAGATATACAAACCAGACTGAAAGAGAACTTTAAAGAAGTGGAATTTCTATTCTGTCACGGAATCGAAGAAGCAGAAAGCTATTTAAAGGAAGCGGATGTATTTATTACATACGGGGAAGATTTGAATCCGGAACGTATTAAGCAGGCCCGCCACTTAAAGTGGGTTATGGTTTTATCTGCCGGTCTTGATAAGATGCCTTTCGAGGAAATTCAGCAAAGAGGGATCCTTGTAACCAATGTGAGGGGAATTCACGCCGAACCGATGGCTGAGTACGCGATCTCGATGCTTCTTCAGGTCTCAAGAAATGCGAAAGCCTATGCGGAATTAGAAAAAAATCACGAATGGAACCGTAGAATGGTCAATCAGGAAATTAGCGGCCGGACCATGGTGGTACTAGGGACGGGAGCTATCGCACAGGGAGTGGCTAGGCTCGCTAAGGCTTTCCGCATGAAAACCATTGGGGTTTCGAAATCCGGAAATCCTAAGCCTCACTTCGATGAAACGTATAAAGTAGAAGAGCTTCACCAGGTGCTCGACCAGGGTGAATTCGTTGTGGCTGTGCTGCCAAGTACGAAGGATACACAGTACTTATTGGATTTGGATCACTTTAAAGCCATGCCTGACCACGCCATCTTCCTAAACATGGGGAGAGGTGATCTGGTTCAATCGGACGTCATTCTGCAGGCTGTTCAGAATTCTTATATTGCGCATGCTGTACTCGACGTGTTTGAAGAGGAGCCACTGCCAGAGGATCATCCATTCTGGGAAGAAGAAAAAGTGACAATCACTCCTCATACTTCGGGTCAGTCTCCTGGGTACGTTCCGCGTGGTTTTGATATATTTGAAGAGAACTTGCAGACGTTCTTAAATGAAGAGGGCGAAATGAAAAACAAAATTGATCCTAAACGGGGGTATTAAAACATGCGTATTTATACAAGATCAGGGGATAAAGGACAGACATCTTTAATCTACGGCAATCGAGTAGCCAAGAATGATATACGAGTCGAGGCTTATGGAACCTGTGATGAAGCGAACTCCACGATCGGTCTAGCCCTCAGCCACCTGACGAAAGAAGACTGGGCGGATAAAGATTCATTTCTTGAGGCGATGCAGCGCATCCAGACTATCCTGTTTCACGTAGGAGCGGAGCTTGCTACTCCAAAAGGAAAAGAAGTGAAATGGCAGGTAAAGAAAGAACATATAGAAGAATTAGAACAACAGATTGATAAGTGGGACGAGGACTTGACTCCATTGAAGAATTTTATTCTCCCATCTGGTCATTCAGCTTCTGCTGGTTTGCACTTAGCCCGTACAGTTGTGAGAAGAGCAGAGCGTTCTGCGGTCGCATTAGAGGATGAATTGGTCAATCCGCTGGTCGTTTCGTATTTGAATCGCCTGTCCGATCTGCTTTTCGTAGCGGCAAGGTACGTTAATCAGCAGCTTGGCGGTAAAGAAACTCCTCTTGATCCAGACGTGTAATTTAATTTGCCGGGGGAGGAGGCTTTTTATTGACATTAGATTTACAGACAGGTTACACTAATTATAAGGATTCTAATTTAATAATATTATAAATCAAGAATCAGTTTATGAAAGCGAGGTGCATGGCTGTGTCTGATCATCGATTGCAAGAAGCGGTGGATACACTGAAAGGTTCAGGTGTGCGAATCACTCCACAGCGTCATGCGGTGCTTGAATACCTGCTGAATTCTATGACTCACCCAACAGCTGATGAAATTTATAAAGCGTTAGAAAGTAAATTTCCGAATATGAGTGTAGCGACGGTTTACAATAACCTCCGCGTATTTAAGGAAATCGGGCTTGTACGTGAACTTACGTACGGAGATTCATCAAGCCGTTTTGACTGTAATACTTCGGATCACTATCATGCGATCTGTGATTCATGCGGCAAAATTGTTGACTTCCACTACCCAAGTCTCAATGAAGTTGAATCATTAGCTGAACAGGTGACTGGATTTGATGTAAGTCATCATCGCATGGAAGTGTATGGAACGTGCTCTGAATGTAAAGCTAATAATACGCACTAAAACTGGAAGCCACGAGCTTCCGGTTTTTTTATGTAAAAAAAGAATCCGCTGCTTAGAGCGGATTCTTTCATTAGGTTTGCTGCTGAGTTTTATTCTTTTTATATCGTTTAGAATTATACTTCTCATCAAACTCTTCGCCCTCTAACGATTTATCCATGGTCAGCGGCTGGTTGCAGTGCATGCAGGCATCTACTCGTCCAAGCATTTTGGTAGGCTTCTCACAGGATGGACATATAATCTGAATGGTTCTGGTGGAAAGCATGCCAATCCAGAAATAAACGAGCGTACTCAGACCAACAAAGCCCATACCCAGAATCATAAATAGAGCCATAAGCCAAGTGGTTTCTTTGAAGATCAATCCTATATACATGACGCCAATTCCGCCGAAAATTAACCAAAAAGCAAAGGAACGTATCTTATTAATTTTACTGCTGTATCTTAATGCCACGCAGGTTCCCTCCTTACTATCTACAAGGTAGTATAGCATATTTCCTTCATTGATTATATTTAGAAAAAAGGAATTCGCCAAAAAGTATCGAATAAACAAAACAAGCTGATATAGAATGTGGGGGACCAGAATGAAAGACGTACTACGCCCGATTTATCAAGAAAGAGCAAGCCAGAGCAATACATTAGGGATCTTAATTTTAGAGAAAATGAAACCGATCAGTCCAGTGACGGACAATTTTGATGTTATTTTGTTCATTATTGTAAAGGATGCAAAGGAACTGTGGTATGTAAAGCATTACGAATTTGAAAATAAATCCGCAGCTATGCACACGGTAGATGAAAAACTTTTGCATCACTGGATTGATACAAGCTCCTATCGCCGTGCCGTAGAATGGGTAATTAACGGCACCGTTATTTTTGAAAAAAATGAATATATAACCGAGTTAAAAGAACAGCTCAGGACGTTCCCACAGGAGAAGAGAGATCTGAAAAAGGTTATTGAGTTCGCTAAGTTAATCCGCAGCTATAGCGAGGCCAAAGATCTTTACGAATCCGAGCACTATCTGGATTCCTTCAGCCGGATGGTTCATTCGCTTCATTATTTAGCCCGCCTTTCCATTATAGAGAAAGGATTTCATCCTGAAGTAACGGTGTGGAATCAAGTGAAGAGGATTGAACCTGAAATCTACAAGCTGTATCAGGAGTTAATTGAAAGTGGCGAACCTACAGATAAAAGAATCCATCTAATGATTATTGCAGTGGAACATTCCATTAGTAAGCGTGCCGAGTCCAGTACGCAGCATTTATTAAGTCTTATGAAAGAACAGGAAGAACCTTGGTCATTTGGAGAGTTAAAAGTCCATCCCGAGATACAGGAATATATATTGGATTTATCTTCAATGATCGAATACTTAGTGGAAAAGAATATTATTGAAGTCGTTTTACAAGAAACAAAAGGAGATCATATCTTTCACCGAACCTATAAACCTTCATAAATGGCTGCAAACTGCACGTGTCATCCCTTTCTTTGCTGGTTTTAATAAAGAAAGGGAATTTTTTTGTTTAAAGTTATTGACGGTTAATGACGTACCATGCTATATTATTACTTGTCGCATTAAGACAGCACGGCAAACCGGCAACGGCAAGCCAAAAATCATTTAAAAAAAGTTGTTGACTTAAACGAGTCACAATGATATGATTATTAAGTCGCTGTTTTGAAGTGGCAAACAAAAACTTTTGATCTTTGAAAACTGAACGAACCAACCAGTACGTCAAGATATTCTTTCAATATAGAAGGAATTCAAACAAGCACATTCGGTGTGCAAAGAGCTAATCAATCTCAACTTTTATGGAG
>NZ_JAIVAL010000001.1 GCF_020171985.1 Halobacillus halophilus | reverse complement strand
TGGATGAGCGCGTCCAAGCAGTGAGACGGTCGGATAGGCAAATCCGTCCGGCAACGTCAAGCTGTGATGGGGAGGGAACTAAAGTACCGAAGCTCCTGAGTTCACACTGCCAAGAAAATCCTCTAGTGAGGAAAGAGGTGCCCGTACCGCAAACCAACACAGGTAGGCGAGGAGAGGATCCTAAGGTGAGCGGGAGAACTCTCGTTAAGGAACTCGGCAAAATGACCCCGTAACTTCGGGAGAAGGGGTGCTCCTCTGCCGAGGAGCCGCAGTGAAAAGGCCCAAGCGACTGTTTACCAAAAACACAGGTCTCTGCGAAGCCGTAAGGCGAAGTATAGGGGCTGACACCTGCCCGGTGCTGGAAGGTTAAGGGGATGCGTTAGCCGCAAGGCGAAGCGTTGAACCGAAGCCCCAGTAAACGGCGGCCGTAACTATAACGGTCCTAAGGTAGCGAAATTCCTTGTCGGGTAAGTTCCGACCCGCACGAAAGGTGCAACGACTTGGGCACTGTCTCAACGAGAGACCCGGTGAAATTATACGATGTGTGAAGATGCACATTACCCGCGACAGGACGGAAAGACCCCGTGGAGCTTTACTGTAGCCTGATATTGAATGTTGGTACAGCTTGTACAGGATAGGTAGGAGCCTTGGAAGCCGGAGCGCTAGCTTCGGTGGAGGCGCTGGTGGGATACTACCCTGGCTGTACGGACATTCTAACCCAGGACCGTCATCCGGTCCGGAGACAGTGTCAGGTGGGCAGTTTGACTGGGGCGGTCGCCTCCTAAAGAGTAACGGAGGCGCCCAAAGGTTCCCTCAGAATGGTTGGAAATCATTCGCAGAGTGTAAAGGCACAAGGGAGCTTGACTGCGAGACCTACAAGTCGAGCAGGGACGAAAGTCGGGCTTAGTGATCCGGCGGTACCGCATGGAAGGGCCGTCGCTCAACGGATAAAAGCTACCCCGGGGATAACAGGCTTATCTCCCCCAAGAGTCCACATCGACGGGGAGGTTTGGCACCTCGATGTCGGCTCATCGCATCCTGGGGCTGTAGTCGGTCCCAAGGGTTGGGCTGTTCGCCCATTAAAGCGGTACGCGAGCTGGGTTCAGAACGTCGTGAGACAGTTCGGTCCCTATCCGTCGTGGGCGTTGGAAATTTGAAAGGAGCTGTCCTTAGTACGAGAGGACCGGGATGGACACACCGCTGGTGTACCAGTTGTTCCGCCAGGAGCATCGCTGGGTAGCTACGTGTGGTCGGGATAAGTGCTGAAAGCATCTAAGCATGAAGCCCCCCTTGAGATGAGATTTCCCCTTACGCCAAGTAAGTAAGATCCCTCAGAGACGATGAGGTTGATAGGTCCGAGGTGGAAGCGTGGTGACACGTGAAGCTGACGGATACTAATGGATCGAAGACTTATCTATCTAGTATTAAAATGAAGTCGGAAGAGACGTTCGCTCGTCCGATGGTTGAATGATTCCTTATCCGGTTTTGAAGGTTCACTTTAAATTGAATACGATGTGGTGGTGAAGGCGAAGAGGTCACACCTGTTCCCATGCCGAACACAGAAGTTAAGCTCTTCAGCGCCGATGGTAGTCGGGTCGATCCCCGTGAGAGTAGGACGCCGCCACATCAATAGAAAAGTCTTGAATGTCTTCAAGGCTTTTTTTTATGGTGAAATATGATTGCAGATTCTTCCACGCACGCATAAATTATATTCTTTTTTCCTTCTGAATGAAGCTTAAGAGCCAATTAGATTCTACAAGGAGCCTATTTTAATAGGGTAAGGGATTGCTCTTCGATAGCATCATAGTTATAATAATATAGGAATGTATGTTCGGAGGGATTTCTATTAAATTAACAAGATGGAGCTATTCTGGAAGGAAAATGGTACGGGGCTATTTTGATAAATTCCCTCATACCACAATTTATTTTAGAAGAATCCGGAGCTATTATATTGTATATTCACTTGATTGGGTTAAGGAAGATCCGGTAGTGGAGAAAGAAGATAGAGAAGAGATGCAGGTTCTCTTAAATAGAGAACTGGGAAGAGAAAAAGAATACATGAAAAGAAAATCGAGAAGCTCTTAAAGCTTCTCGATTTTTTTGAATAATGGCAAATAGGTCAGTTTTAGTGAAAACCATCTCTGTCTTCATTTAATTAACATCTATTGTTTTTTTTCGTTATCCCATAGATTCCCAGGCAGCATGCATCCCTGCTACTCGACCGGTTACCATTGCCGAGGTAATATTATATCCTCCTGTATAACCGTGGATATCTAGAATTTCACCACAAAAGTAAAGTCCGTTCATAAGTTTTGATTGCATAGTATTTGGTATAATTTCCTTAATTGATACTCCTCCACCTGTAACAAAGGCTTTTTCAATAGGAAGGGTATCATGTGTTTTGACTTGAAAATGTTTAATAAGTGACACGAATTTCTGTAACTTTTGATTAGAAAGATTAGCTGCTTTTTCATCTGCTTCAATACTTGTGTAATCTAATAAAAAATCTAATAATCGTTCGGGAACAATCCCTTTTACCAGGTTTCTAAATGTTTTTTTAGGATGATTCTTCAAATCCTGCTGCAGACCTTCATACAAGGAATGTTCTTTTTTGTCGGGCATACAGTCTATCTCAATAGTAACCGGTTTATGCCCCTTCATAAATTCTTTAACTACATATTGAGAGCAGCGCAGGATGGAGGGGCCCGAAAGCCCGAAATGAGTAAAAAGCATATCCATGCGGTGAGTAACAATTTGCTTTCCTTTCTGGTTAAGCACAGATACGTCTACATCTCTTAAAGATAACCCTTGAAGACTTTTATTTTTTATAAATTCTTCGTTCGATTGTAAAGGTACCTCAGTAGGAAAAAGCTCCGTAATGACATGTCCTGCTTCCTTCGCCCAGGCATAACCGTCTCCAGTACTGCCCGTGTAAGGCACTGCTTTCCCTCCAACTGCAATAATAACAGCTTTTGTCATAATTGTTTCTTTGGATTGAAGGGTGATTTCATGTCCTTCGCTGCCATAGCGAATACTCTCTACCGGTGTTTTCTTCCGGACCTCCACATTCAGATTCTCCAGTTGGTCCAATAGAGCCTGTACCACATCTTTCGCTTTATTACTTACAGGGAACATACGTCCATGATCCTCTTCTTTTAAAGCAACACCCAGTCCTTCAAAAAAATCTATGATGTCATAATTATTAAATACAGAAAATGGACTATATAAAAACTTGCCATTCCCCGGAATATGTTTAATCACTTCTTCTTCTGGAAGACGATTGGTAACATTGCAGCGGCCTCCACCAGAGATTGCAAGCTTAGTACCTAATTTATTTCCTTTATCAATTAGAAGTGTTTTTACGCCTTGTTCAGCGGCAGCAATGGCTGCCATTAAACCAGAGGGGCCTCCCCCTATTACAGTTACTTGGTAAGTCATGAGGTTCTTCCTTTCTTTTTGGCCAATCGTTCATTGTTTCACCTTTATCTATGATAAAATAGATGAGGTCGATTCTACAATAAAATTGAAGGTGAATAGTTAAATATGTCGAAAATCTTAAAAGGCACGATGTTATTAACGGCCGGGACTTTTTTATCAAAATTCCTGGGTATGATTTATACGGTACCATTTGAAAATATGGTAGGTACGGAAGGAACTGATTTATTCTCTTACGCTTATGTTCCTTATAGCATTCTTTTAAGCTTGTCCAGTATGGGGATTCCAGTAGCCGTGTCCAAATTTGTTTCTAAATATAACGCCCTTGAAGACTATGAAACCGGCAGAAGGATGCTGAAGGCCGGTCTTACTCTCATGGCTGTAAGTGGCATAGTAGCATTTTTGATATTATTTTTCGCTGCTGAACAAGTAGCTTCCTGGACGGTAGGGGCTGATTCACCTATTTTAGGTGATGCTACCATGGTTATTCAGATGGTAAGTTTTGCTTTGTTAGTGATTCCGCCCATGAGTATTACCCGCGGCTTCTTCCAAGGGTATGAATCTATGGCACCGACGGCTGTTTCGCAAGTGGTGGAGCAAATTGTAAGAATTGTATTCTTGCTTGTCTCCGTTTTTATCATAGTTCAAGTCATGCAAGGACCTATTCCAAGAGCAGTTGGCTTCGCAACATTCGCTGCTTTTATCGGTGGTATTGCTTCTTGTATTGTATTGTTCCTTTACTGGAGAAAACGAAAGCCATATCTAGATCGCCAATTGGATGCACAAGAATACACGTATGGTTTATCCAATAAAGAAATGTTTCAAGAGTTGTTTACCTATGCTGGTCCTTTTATTTTAGTAGGTATTGCTACACCGCTTTATCAGCTCATTGACCAGTTTACGTTGGAAAGAGCGATTACGGCGGCTGGGTTGGAATATAAAAATTCATTTTCAATCATTAACTTTTTAAGTCATAAGCTGGTTATGATCCCTGTAACGTTTGGAATTGGTTTGTCTCTGGCCCTGCTGCCTGCTATTACCCAATCCTTTACAAATAAAAATATGAAGCAGTTAAATAATCAGGTAAATCAAGCCTTGCAGATCATTGCCATTCTTATTATACCTGCTGCAGTAGGATTGTCTGTAGTAGCATTAGAAGCTTACGGTACGTTTTATGGAGTAGATAATAACCTTGAAGATTTTCTTTTTAAAGGAAGCCTGTTAAGGTGGTACGCTCCAGTTGGCTTGTTCCTTGCTCTTTATACGGTAACTTCATCTGTTCTTCAGGGAATTAACCGTCAGAACTTTGCGGTGATAAGTCTGGGAACAGGTATTTTCCTTAAATTACTACTTAATACATGGCTTATTACTATAATGGGACCTAAAGGAGCCATATTGGCTACAGGGATCGGAGTAGTGGCTGCCGTTACTCTGAACTTCTGGCGCATATTTACAGCGATAGAGTTCTCGTACAGACAATTATACAAGCGTACACTACTTGTGCTCATTTTAACAACTATAATGGCCATTGCTGTATTCCTTGTAAAAGGGCTGGCAGGAGTCTTTCTTAACCCTACAGAAAGCAGATTGGACGCTTTACTGGTACTTATGTTAAGTATAGGCTCAGGCGGAATAATTTATTTGTGGTTAGCATACAAGTCAACGTTATTAGAACGAGTACTTGGTGGAAGAGTAAGAGTATTAGATAAATTCTTAAAGCGCAGGTGAAGGAGATTTTAAAATGAGGATCGATAAATTGTTAGCCAACATGGGCTATGGAACGCGGAAAGAGGTAAAGTCTCTGCTTAAAGGCGGAAACGTACGAGTAAATGGACAGCCGGAGAAGAGTCCTAAAACTCATATTAATACAGAGACAGACGAAATTACTGTGATGGGAGAAGAAGTAGAGTACCGAGAATTTATTTACATTATGATGAATAAACCAGGTGATCTTATTTCGGCTACTGAAGACGCCAATGAGACCACCGTCATCGATATTCTTCAGCCAGAAGATATCGTATTTAGTCCTTTTCCAGTAGGCCGGCTGGATAAAGATACGGAAGGACTTTTGCTGATTACGAATGATGGACAGTTAAATCATAGGCTTACTTCTCCAAAAAAAGATGTTGGGAAAACATATTTTGCAATTATTGAAGGAAAAGTAACAGAGAAAGATGTAGAAGACTTTTCCAATGGCGTCACGCTTGATGACGGGTACAAAACCAAACCCGCTGAACTCAATATCCTTGTATCAGATGACCGCTCCGAGATTGAATTGACCATTACGGAAGGAAAATTCCATCAAGTGAAGCGAATGTTTGAAGCAGTTGATAAAAAAGTGGCCTATCTACAACGTATTAAAGTGGGCTCGCTGGAACTTGACCCAAATTTAGAATTGGGGGAATATCGAGAGTTGCGCGAAGAAGAACTCAACTATTTATTCTCCATTACGAATCTTGAATAATCATAATAAAACCACCCGATCCTAAGGAACGGGTGGTCTTGTACATATTTATCCAGTTTTAACTTTCTTTTTAGTAGTGGTCCACTTCCCACGATTAGGACTTGATACCAGCCCGTTATATTCCAAAACGCTTAAATCCCTCTGCATAGTTCGATCTGTAATTCCGAATTCGTCAGCGAGCTCGTTCGTTGTCACAATTCCCTGATCTCTTATAAAAAGATAAACAGCCTTAATTCGATTGAGCATGCGGGAAGATGGATGATTCAAAAAACCACTCCTTATTCGTTATCTTTGGAATTTGTGGTGCCAGTGAAGATGGTTTCATTCTACTATAGTGAAAAAGGATGTTTCTACAAAAACACATTTATTTAACAGATAATTCACTAAATTTACAACTTCTTAAAAAAGGAGGCGAGGTAATGGTGATACTCAGGAAATTATTTCTTAAGATGGTGAAAATAAACAATACGGTGCTTTTTTTATCAAGTGCATCGCTGGTTATACTATCTTCCTTCTTAATAGTGCTAGTAGAGAAGGAAACATTTCCTACTATTTTTGATGGATTCTGGTGGGTGATGACTACTGTAACTACAGTTGGATATGGTGATTACTTTCCTGTAACCGTAGGAGGGCGTTTAATCGCCATTGGCTTATACGTGATAGGGATCGGACTTATCGGGGTAGTGATCAGTAAAATTATTGACGCCTTGGCTCTATTTAGAAAAAAACGTTTGGAGGGTAATATCATGTATAAGGATTCCGGTCATTTCATCATTATAGGATGGTCGCAAAAAGCCGATTTTGCCATAAAAGAAATTATAGATACGAATCCTAAAGCTGAAGTCATTATCATTGATCAGCTGAAGGAAGCCCCACTTCTTGAAGAAAACATTCACTATGTAAGAGGGGAAGCTTCTAATACGGACACATTGGAAAAAGCAAATATTAAACATGCAAAGGCGGTTCTAGTTTTTGCCAACGATAAACTGAGTAATGAACAAGTAGCTGATGGACAGACATTATTAATTGCCTCCTCTATTGAGTCGATTGCTAAGGAAGTCCATACCATTGTAGAAATTATGGATGAAAAACATATTAAAAACTTTAAACATATCCATGTTGATGAATTTATCCTCTCAAACGAGACGATCTCTTCACTTGCCGTTCGCTCAGCTTTCAGAAAAGGGGTTTCTGAAATTTATGGTCAGCTTTTGAAGAGATCTGTCGGAGAGGATCTATACCATATCCCTATGAGAACCCACTGGAAGATATATAGAGACGCTTTTCAAGAATTACTGGGTGAAGGAGCAACTCTCATTGCGGATCGACAGGACTTGTCTATTAATCGTAAATTAAACGAAACCATACCGGAAAATGCTGAATTGTATGCGATTTGCAATGACGATGTTTACAAGAAAATTATAAAAGGTGGATCATCTTAATGGATTTTAAAAAAATGAGTGGTATGTACGAAGAGGAATTTGTCACAAAGTTGTCTCAGATTCTTAGAATTCCAAGTGTGTACGAGGATTGTGAAGAATATCCATATGGTAAGCCAATCCATGATGTGTTGGAAACTATGCTTAACATAGCTCAGAAAGATGGTTTTCTCACTAAAAATATCGATGGGCACGCTGCCCATATCGAATTTGGTGAAGGAGAAGAATTACTGGGAATTCTCGGCCATCTGGACGTAGTCCCCGCCGCGAATGACTGGACAACTCCCCCTTTCGAGCCAACTATTAGAGATAATTGTTTATTCGCACGAGGAGCTCAGGATGACAAAGGACCAGTCATGGCCGCCTATATAGCAATGAAAATACTTAAAGATAAAGGGTTTAAACCTAACAAACGTATCAGACTTATCCTGGGTACAGATGAAGAAAGGGACTGGAAAGGGATGGAATATTATTTTAAAAAGGAGGAAATGCCTACTTTCGGATTCTCTCCAGACGCCTCCTTTCCAGTTATATATGCTGAGAAAGGATTACTGGATAGCTATATCACTTTTCCTGCTCCTTGTCTCAGCGGGCATGAAATACCTGCAGTAGAGTTCGTCAGTCTAAGGGGAGGAGACCGCTTGAATATGGTTCCTGATCAAGCCACAGCGGTGATACGTTCTAAAGAAGACTTGGAAACTCACGTAAATAGGTACTCGGAAGAGCGTAAAATTAACGCTTCTGTTGATAAAGTTGAAGAAACTTATACGATTACATTTAATGGAGAAGCTGCTCATGCCAGTAAGCCGGAAGCTGGTGTGAACGCAATTATCGAGCTGCTCAACTACTTGCTTACCCTTCCTATTCATTCAGAATGGAAGCAAATGCTTAAAGAAATCACGGAAGGTTTTAATCAGAGTGATGGAAGTGGTCTTCTTCTTAAACAATCAGATGAGGAGTCTGGCGCACTTACTAGTAATCTGGGTTCTCTCACCATCCAATCTAATGGTTCTTTAATACTCGGGGTGAACATTAGATACCCGGTTACAGCTGATGGGGACGAAATAATATCTACACTTCAAAGTTATGCTGAGAAAAATAGTGGAACCTTTGAATTATACGATCATTTAAAAGCATTATACATGGAAAAGAACCATCCATTTTTGGAAACTCTTTTGCGGGTCTATAATAAGGCAGCAGGAAAAAATGACACAGCTGTATCAATCGGGGGTGCTACATACGCTCGCTCTCTTCAGGCCGGTGTAGCATTTGGCGCAATGTTTCCGGACAGTCCAGATACAGCCCATCAAAAGGATGAGCATGTCAGACTCGCTGACATGAAGAAAGCTGTTGAGATTTATGCAGCCTCTATTTACGAACTGGCTAAATGAAGAGCCAGAAGAGGTTATTTTAATGATAAAGCCCTCAATTGAAAAAACGTATCGTTATATCCAGCTTTTTTATTTCTTTGCATTCTTCTCCTTCGGTTCCCTTTTTCCGTTATTATCGGTTTTCTTAGAAGAGGAAAAAGGGCTGAACCACACCCAGATAGGTATCGTTATAGCAGCATTGCCACTTGTTACTATTTTTGTCCAGCCAGTGTGGGGAATGATTAGTGATTATACAAGAAGGCCTAAGCGTCTTTTAATAATCGCTTCTATTATGGCATCTATACTTGGTTTATTTTATCCGTTTATGCAGTTATTTCCTTTTTTGTTAGTCGGCATTATTTCTATTGCCATCTTTCAATCCGGCATTGTACCGCTATCAGACAGTTTATCCTTGAACTTTGTTCACTCCAAGGGGAAGGAATATGGAAATATACGATTATGGGGAGCCATAGGGTTTGCCCTATCCGTATTCATCCTTGGCCGTGTAACCGATTTGACAGGGTCTCTTAATTGGATCTTCTATTTCTTTTCATTTGGGTTACTCCTGGCCTTGATTGCATTAATTCAATTTCCAAGACGATCTGATGAAGTATCCGTTTCGTTCCGAGCTGGATTAAAGGTTTTGCTGAAACAAAAACCGTTCATGTTGTTCCTCGTTTCTAACTTTTTTATTTTTGGTCCAGTGCTGGCAAATAACTATTATTTCGGAACGTTTATTTTATCAGTAGGAGGTACACTATCCGGAGTAGGCATTGCTTTCCTGCTGGCAGCAGGGAGTGAGGCGCCTTTTATGAAATATTCCCAGAAGGTCATCCGTAGTATGGGAGTCTTAAATGTTATCTCGTTAAGTGCTCTAGTATCATGCAGTCGCTGGCTTTTATATTTTTTTGAGCCATCAAGTGAACTAGTGTACGCTACAACCATCGTGCAGGGAATCTCTGTAGGTCTTTATATACCAGCTGCCTTGATTTTAGTCAGACAACTGGCCCCTCCAGAGGTACGGGCTACAGCTGTTGGTCTATACTCAGCAGTGGGTAATGGTCTGGGGAATGCCTTCTTTACCTTTACAGGAGGCGTTATGATCGATATTTGGAGTACTGCAGGGATGTACGGGTTCTTCTCCGTTATGACATTGTTCGGGATCTCATTAGTAACCGTGGTTAAGAAATGGACACCAAATTTAATGAAGGAGTCATTAGGATGAGTGCACACTATTTTTTTGGAATTAAAGCTTCCCCTCACGTGAAAAGGCAGTTTAAAGAATGGCAGCAGATCCTTTCTAAATCAATGGATTATAAAGTATGGACTAATCCAGATGACTTACACATTACCATAAAGTTTTTAGGAGGATCTTCCGATGAAGTAATTAATGCTTACCTAAAGGAGCTTAAGAAACAGGAATGGCCGGAAGCTTTTACCTTAAAGGTTGGTCCAGCAGGCTATTTCGGGAAGCCTATTAAACCGCGAGTGTTCTATGCTGAGGTTGAAACTAAAACTCCACTTCTAATGATAAAAGATCAGGTCGATCGTACAGGTGAACAATTTGGATTCAAAAAGGAAAATAGAAAATTTCATCCACATATCACGTTGGCTAAAAAGAATGCGGAAGGTGACTCTCCATTATCAAAAGAGGAATATTCCAGCGTTTTTGACGAGGTGTATTCAATGAAAGTGGATCATATTTATCTTTTTCGTATTCATCCTGCCCAGCATCCCAAATATGAACCGGTGGCAAAATTTGACTTATAAGTGGAGGTGAAAAAGTGGGTCAATTAATTAAACTGCTAGATTATATTTCCAGATATGAAACGGATATCTTCCAGTATTCCAGACAATTTATAGAGTTAAAAAAAGAAAACTGGAATAAGACGAAGCGAGCATTTGAACAGGGTAGACTTGAAAAGAAAGAAGAAAAAGAAATCGAACCTGAAAAAAAGCCTCAGCTAGGGTGGAGAAGACTTTTATCCCGTCTTAAAGGAAATGAAAAACATGAAAAAGAGTTGCTTATAAAAAATGAAACTCCGCCGCTTGAGACAATTCAGGAGGTAAAGCAGAATTTCTTAAATGAACTGATTTCCTTTCAACTGCAATGGGCCTCTACCACAGTGCAGGAAAAATCTTTTTTAGACAGAACCTATCAGAAAGATGAAAAACTTAAGTTTTTTCTACAGAGATTTCCTGATACTTACTTTATTATGTATCATCCTGTAGTTAAAGTACGGAAAGCAACCATGGAATCCGAAGTTATACTTATTGGTCCCCTTGGCATAGAAATCATTACCTATTTGGAACTCCCAGGATCTGAGAATATCCTGCCTTCTTCAGATCATAGTTGGCATGCGTTAAATAAGGAAGGCAGCTATAAAGTTATGAATCCATTACTATCATTAAAACGTACGGAAACGTTTGTCAAAAGTGTATTGAAAACATACGAAATTGAATTTCCTTTGCGTAAGGTCGTATTAGCTCCTGATTTAACTTTTCATTCCTTCCAGGAGCCATACGATACAGATTTTGTTGATAAGCAAAGATACGAAGAGTGGATGTATAACAAGCGGAGTATAACATCCCCGTTGAAACATAAGCAGCTGAAAACGGCAGAAGCGCTTTTGAAGCATTGTCAAACTACGTCCTTCAAACGACCCGCTTGGGATACCGAGGAGGAAGTTAAGGAAGAAGGTTAATGGTTTCTTTAGGAAAACGCGCAGGCTTACCTATGAAGTATCCTTGTCCATAGTCAACGCCAAGTTCACGTAACCAGTTCCATTCATTTCTTGTTTCGATTCCTTCTGCCAAAACTTTAATACCTAAGTTTGAAGCACGACTCATGACTTGATATAGAAAATCTTGACTGGTCAAATCCTCATGACAATTATGAATATAGGAACGGTCGATTTTTAAGTAGTCAGGCTTTAATAAACTTAACATCTCGAGTGTACTGTATCCCGCCCCTACGTCGTCCAACGCAACTTTCATCCCAGACGTTTTGTATGTATCTAAGATTGACTTTAAATGCCCTACATTCGTGATTTTTTCGGTTTCAACCACTTCAAATACTAAATCGGAAGGGTCAATGTTAAACTCTTTCACTATTTGGAACGTATGTTGCAGGCAGAATTCAGGAACATAGATGGTGGAAGGTAGAAAATTAATAAAAATTTTCTGGCCCTTCTGGAGAAAATTCGATTTTGCTTTTACAGCAGTCCGGCGAGCCTTTTGGTCAAGCAAAGATTGTAGACCAGATCGCTGAGCATAGGAAAATAATTCGGCTGGATTTACGTGCTCACCTTCTGTGCGGAGTAAGGATTCATATCCATAAATTTCATCAACTTTCATATCTACGATGGGCTGTAAGTGTGATGTGAACCTACCATGCTGAATAATCTCTCCTAATTCGGGTTTATTTAATCTTTCATATAGGTGCTGAATGGAAATTGGAAAAGACTGGGTTGAATCTAAATTTAAAATATGCATCCAGTCTTTGGTAGTGGCTGTGGGCGCAGATGAAAGCAAGCCTCTTAAGGAAGATTTTAGTTCTTTTTTTGAATGATACCTATAAATAATGGTTTCTTCATCTTCATGACTTACAAAAAGCTGCATTGGTTTGAATGATTTTTTCTGATTTAACACGATAGATCCGCTTTCTGGAATCAGGAAATTTGTACCGCAAAATTGACAGTCCTTCGACATATAGCCCCTCCTCTTTGATGGTATTATAATATAATATTACCACTTTTTTAAGTAATTTATCTTTTTGAATAGGAGAAATGTCATATGTTTGTGCTTATCATTAACCCAGAAGCAGGTCATGGTAAGGCAGAGAGGTTATTTACCAGCATTCAAAATGATCCTTTATATCAGAATCAGAGAAATAATTTTCAAGCTCATTTTACTGTTTATCCAGGTCATGCAGAAAAACTGGCAGGGGATCTGTGTGCTCGTTATCAAGACTTCTTAAGTTACGTTATTGTCATCGGAGGAGATGGTACCCTTCATGAGGTAATAAATGGAGTGCAGCATTATCCTGATCTTCCTATTGGTTTTATTCCAGTTGGAGCTGGGAATGATTTCGCTAGAGGCATAGGACAGGTTGCAGAGGGCGTCTTGTTATTTCGCAAGATGGTTCAGGACCCAAAGTTTCATAGAATCCGTACAGGTATATTCACATCTAATGACGGGGAGGCAGCAAAACAGCGCTCTTTTTTGAATAGTATTGGATTTGGTATGGAGGGGCTAATAGTGGAAGAGGTCAATAAACCCGCTTTTCGTAAATGGACCAAGTTCTTTCGAATTACATCATTCATTTATCCGCTGGCTTTGCTAAAAGTTTTACCTCGATTAAATCCTATATCAATAGATTTAAGAATTGATGGTAGAAAGATCGAATGTAAACAAGCCACTATGGTTACGATTACAAACCACCCTTACTACGGAGGAGGAATGAAAATTGCTCCTAACGCAAGTATTGAAAAACCAACTTTTCATATCATCATCGTAGAACCCATCTCTAAATGGAAAATACTGGCGTTATTTAAAATGGTATTTACTGGACAACACATTCAACGAAAAGAAGTACAGGAGTGGGAAGGGAGAAACATTCACATCTCTTCATCTGAACCGTTACCTTTTCAAGTAGATGGCCAGAGTGGCGAGTGTTTTGAGTGTTATATAGAAAAGAGTCCTTCCGAAAGGTCGATTTTTGTAGGATAAAATAGATATTTCTTGAAAGTATGTAGAGCAATGAGTTAATCTAATTTAAGGTAACTCTTTTTTAGATCATTTTAAAGACTTTGGAACGGTCCTAAAGTACGATATACTGAAAGAAGTATAATCAAAGGCAGATTTGAGGAATTGAAGGTGAATTGGTTGGAACATATACTTGGTAATGATTGGACGGTAACACCAGCAGGAGGATCCACTGGAGAAGCATATTATGCCCAAACCGAAGGGAAACGTTTATTTCTAAAAAGAAATTCGTCTCCGTTTCTTGCTGTGCTTTCTGCCGAGGGAATTGTACCCAAGCTTGTATGGACCAAGCGGTTAGAAAATGGGGATGTCATCACTGCCCAAGAGTGGTTGGAAGGACGCGAGTTAAACCCAGAAGAAATGAAACATCCTCGAGTAGCCGCCCTGTTAAGCAAAATTCACCACTCGACAGAGCTTCTGGATATGCTGATGCGGTTAGGAAAGACTCCTCTGACCCCACATGAGGTGTTGAAGGACCTAAAGGAGAATCAGCGGGTTCTTGACGAAGTTGCACCTAAACTCAATATTCATCAGGCGATTCAGTTTCTGGAATATAGAGTGGACGATGTAATACATGATTTCCATGTGGTTTGTCACTGTGATACGAATCATAATAATTGGCTGCTCTCTTCTTATGACCAGCTTTATCTGATTGACTGGGATAATGCAATGGTTGCAGATCCTGCTCTTGATTTAGGTATGATGCTCTTCTCCTATATACCAGAAGAAAACTGGCATCATTGGTTGAAAGAGTATGGAATCGATCCTGATACACATTTATTCGAGCGGATGATATGGTACTCTATATCTCAGGCACTTGCTTTTATTCAGTGGCACCAGATGAGAGGAGAGTACGACGAAGCTTCTATTCGCACAAAGAAACTTAAGAAAATTATGGATAAACATAAAATCATATAAAAATTGTGATGGGATTCATGATTCAAAAAGAAAACAAACCGTTGCTTTTACAGCAACGGTTTGTTTTCTTGTTTGTTCCTTTATATTAACCTTCAGTAATCGTAGGTGTATATTTTAGTTTTTTCTCTTTAACTTCAGTGCTCATTTTCTCGTTCATTTTTTCAATAGGGTATACAAATAGTGCGTATCCAGCGAACATTACAGAGAAAGTAGCCACCACTGTTAGATCAATTACCTGGTTCATCAATTTCATAAATTAATTATCACTCCAATATCCGTTATTATCACACAAATATTATGGTATATGAGAAAGCGTTTACAACCCAACCCCCTGTTTCAAGGATTTTTATCAGTTAGAAGAAAAACTTACTCTTTTTAGCTATATATCTTCCTCATGGTTAAACATAAGAGGGATTAGGCACAAATCCGCCTAAATTCACCGTATTTAATAAAAACTTTAAATTGGAAGCTTGTTCATGGTACGATTTTAACGATAAGAGGAGGAATCTAATTATGCGATTAAGAAATAAACCCTGGGCAGATGACTACATGAGGGAGCATGATCATATCGTTGTCCAGGAACCATTTGAAATGTTAGGTAAATGGAGCGAATTATTTAAAAACCCGAAAGAGCCTTTACACCTGGAAATTGGTTCAGGAAAAGGCCAATTTATAGCTGGTATGGGAAAACAGCACAATGATATAAATTTTGTAGGGATTGAGCTTGTAAAAAGTGTAATAGTTGGCGCACTGAAAAAAGTATTAGATGCCGATGTAGATAATGTAAGATTAGTGAACGAAGACGCTAAAGATCTTCGAGAGCTCTTTGGAGAGAATGAAATTGACCACATATATTTAAACTTTTCTGATCCGTGGCCGAAAAACAGGCACGAGAAGCGTCGTCTTACTTATCATACATTTCTAGACCAATATAAAGAAGTGCTCGTACCTGGCGGTGAAATTACGTTAAAAACTGATAATAAGGGATTGTTCGAATATTCATTAACCAGCTTTTCGCAATACGGAATGATCTTGGAAGACGTGTCGGTCGACTTACATGCCGATGAGGATCCTCTGAATGTACCCACTGAATATGAGGAGAAGTTTTCATCTAAGGGGCAGCCAATTTACAGGTGCCGCGCACGTTTTAAATAACCTTACTCAAGCAGGGCTCTAGTCGATATGGTAGACTAGAGCTATATTTACGTTAAGGGAGATGCTTACATGAAAACAATGCGAGTTGGACGAGCCAAATTAACTTGGCTTGATGGTGGAGTTACTCATATGGATGGTGGAGCTATGTTTGGAGTTGTACCCAAACCTTTATGGAGCAGAAAATATCCCGTCAACGAAAAGAACCAAATTGAGCTCCGGACTGACCCTATCTTGTTAGATATTGATGGAAAAAAAATGATCATTGATTCAGGGATCGGAAATAATAAGCTGACTGAAAAAGAACTTCGAAATTATGGAGTCAAAGAGGAGTCGAAGATTGAACAGTCTTTAAAAGTATTGGGACTAAGCCGGCATGATATTGATTATGTTTTAATGACCCATCTGCATTTTGACCATGCTTGCGGACTAACTATGTGGGAAGAAGACCAACTTGTACCTGCGTTCCCTGAAGCCAAAATATTTACGAACTCTACGGAATGGGAAGAAATGCGGAACCCAAATATACGATCCAAAAATACATATTGGGAAGAGAACTGGAAGCCTGTAGAGGAACTGGTTCATACATATCAGGATTCAGTGGAAATTGTTCCGGGTCTTCGTATGATTCATACAAGCGGCCATAGTAATGGTCATTCCATTATTGTATTTGAAGATGCTGAGGAAACTTTTATTCATATGGCTGACATAATGCCCACACATGCTCATCAAAATGTGCTATGGGTCCTCGCTTATGATGACTACCCAGTTACTTCAGTTCATGAGAAGCAAAAGTGGATGGCGTATGGTTATGAAAGAAAAGCGTGGTATGTCTTCTATCACGATGCGAGTTACTGTGCGCTGCAATTTGATCAAGAAGGAAAGATCATAAATGAACTAAAAAGAGAACCTCACTCCTATCCCGGAGAGTAATAGAAAACCCCGCTTTGTCAGCGACAAAGCGGGGTGATTTTAGGTTCTTTATTAAGCTGAAGTTTCAGCGACATCTACAATAGTGCCTGTTTCAGTATCGATGTAAAATTCGAACTGAGATGTTTCGCCATCCAGGTTCTTAGAAATTCCTCCACGATATACATCGTAGTTAATGCCATTTTTATTAAGTTCTTCAGGCTTCATGTAGATCCAAGAACCACTAATTGGTCCTTGCTTTTTAAAGGCTTCCTTTGCAATCTTGAGAGCTTTCTCAGGAGTTACGTTCTGGTTGCTGCCAAACTGTTGTTTTACTGCGTAGCCAGCCACTGCTCCTACACCGGCGGCTATTGCAACTTTTTTCCAATTCATTCACCAATCACCTCACAACTTTTTTCTACTTTTCACTATACTAGATTTTCCCGATAAAAGGAAATTAAAACATAAGGACCGGATTTGTAGAAACGTTTTCAAAGTTCCGTTAAAATAGAGAAAGACGTACAAAAAGGAGAGGTACATAAATGAATCAGGAAACGAAAGATCTTTTTAAAACCTTAACCGAATTACCGGGCGCACCGGCAAACGAACATTTAGTCCGTCAGTTCATGAAATCAGAGCTTGAAAAATACTCCGACGAAATCGTTCAGGATCGCCTGGGCGGCGTGTTTGGACTTCGAAATGCCAAGAAGGGACCTACCGTAATGGTGGCCGGACATATGGATGAAGTTGGATTTATGGTGACACAAATTACGGATAATGGAATGTTACGCTTTCAGCCTCTCGGCGGCTGGTGGAATCAGGTTATGCTTGCACAGCGTGTCCAGGTTATTACTGAAAACGGTCCAATTGTGGGTGTGATAGGTTCAATTCCTCCGCATAATCTTACGCCTGAACAAAGAAAAAAACCGATGGAAATTAAAAATATGCTGATTGATATTGGAGCGGATGATCGAGATAATGCTAAATTGATCGGCATAAAGCCAGGACAGCCTATTGTACCAATCTGTCCTTTTACTCCTATGGCCAATGAAAAGAAAATCCTTGCTAAAGCCTGGGATAATCGTTATGGTTGCGGTTTGTCCATAGAACTTCTGAAGGAGCTTCAGGGAACAAAACTTCCAAACAAGTTATACTCTGGGGCCACCGTACAAGAAGAAGTTGGTTTGAGAGGGGCTCAAGCATCTGCAAACAAAATTAATCCGGACATATTCTATGCATTGGACGCTTCCCCTGCGAATGATATGAGTGGAGACAAAAAAGAATTTGGACAATTAGGTAAGGGAGCATTGCTTCGAATTGTCGATAAGTCGATGGTTACTCATCGTGGGATTAGAGACTTCATTTTGGATACAGCCGAAACACATGGTATCCCTTATCAGTATTTCGTATCTCAAGGTGGTACAGATGCTGGCCGCGTTCACATTGCTAATAATGGTGTTCCTTCAGCAGTTGTAGGTATTTGTTCACGTTATATCCATACCTCGTCTTCTATCATACATGTAGATGATTATGCAGCTGCAAAGGAATTGCTCGTTCATTTAGTAAAAACAACGGATCAGCAAGCGGTAGATCATATTCGGAAAAATGTATAGAAATGTTAAGGTCACGGTAAGCTGATCTTAGTTATCGTGACCTAACAGAAGATAAGGTTAAACATTTGTATAAAGAAAGGTGTATAGACTGGTGAAAATATATGTTGGATCGCAAAACCCTACAAAAGTTGATTCAGTTAAACAAGTATTTGTAAATCATGATGTGACAGGCATGGAAGTTGAATCCAGAGTTGCTGCTCAACCATTTTCAGATGAGGAGACATTGGAAGGCGCAATTAACCGGGCTCGGGAATGCGCATCCATGAACAAAAGTAATCTTGGGATTGGTCTTGAAGGCGGAGTGATGGAGATCGAGGGTGATCTTTACCTCTGTAACTGGGGAGCACTCGTAGATTCTAAAGAAAATGTATTTACGGCCAGCGGAGCCCGAATAGCTTTGCCAGACGAAATTAAGAATAGTTTGGAAAAAGGAAAAGAGCTTGGCGAGGTCATGGATGCCTATGCAAATAAACATGAAGTACGTAAAAATGAGGGTGCGATTGGAATTTTCACAAATGGGGTTATTCAAAGAGAAGAGATGTTTTCTCATGTGGTTAAATTATTAAAAGGTCAATGGGAATTCTATCAACAGTCTTAAAAAGTGTGCCGTCCCGAATGAGGACGGCACACTTTTTTGTAATCAGAGTAATATTTACTCGTAAATATAGCTTAAAACATCCAGGGCTTGGTCGATTGTTTCCACCGTGACATCAGCTTGATTTGATAATTCTTTTAAAGGATGGACCAGAGACTTAGGGCGAACGAGAATTAAGGGTTTACGGAGCTGTATAGCGGCACTGGCATCCATTGCTGTATTCCACTGCTTGTAGTTTTCGCCGAATAGAGCAATTACAGCATCTGACTTATGAAGTAAAACCTGAGTTCTGAAATTATTAACACTAGAAGCGGCATCATCACGGTAAAGTTTATCCGGTTGTTCACCCATGATGGCTTCCCCAATATTATCAGAGCGTTCATGGTTTTCCTGAGGTCCAACAAACTGAAGTGGTAACTTTTTTTCCTTTGCTTGAGCCTTTACGTCATTACGCCAATCGTCATGGATCTGTCCAGCTAAATAAACAGTTAGTTCCATTTAAAATACCTCCTATAGAAATTAAGTCTAGCCTTAGTATGAAATAGTCTTATTTTTCTGTCTAGCAAAGGCACTTGATATAATTTCCAATAGTATTGAATTACAGAAGATAGGGATGGTTCCGTCTTTATGCAGACAAATCTGTTTACTTAACGAGGACGTATGGTGCCATTCTATTAGTTTCCAATCATTACTAAACCTCATTGCAACTCTCTTAAGTGTTTATTTAGAGGGACTTTCGTTCATACGTGTTTTGTGCGAAAGATGGCAGGTTATGTATATTTGTGTATTTACACATGTAAATAAAAAATGTACTATTGACTCTGAAAGTCTAAAAGGGGGCCGACCATGAAAGCATTTCTAGATAGGAAAGGAATTCAAATATCCGTTCACACCTATTTAATTACCGCTCTTAGCTATATGGCGCTAGGGCTATTTTCCTCACTAATTATCGGTTTAATCATTAAAACCATGGGTGAACAGCTGAATCTTGGGATTATATCAGAAGCATTTATAGAAATGGGAACATTCGCTATGGACAGTAAAATATGGGGAGGAGCAATAGGAGCTGCTATTGCCTATGGATTGAAGGCGCCTCCGCTTGTCATTTTTGCGTCTTTATTTAGTGGAGCTTACGGAGCTGAGCTTGGGGGGCCGGCAGGAAGTTATATAGCTGCCCTAATAGCTACGGAATTTGGTAAGATGGTAAGCAAGGAAACAAAAATAGATATTATTCTGACACCATTCGCTACCATTACAGTCGGTTTTGTAATTGGAGCTGTTATTGGCCCGCCTATAGGTGGATTTATGACTGGTTTCGGAGAGGTGATTAATTGGGCAACGCTCCAACAACCTTTTATTATGGGTGTTCTAGTTGCGGTACTTATGGGTATAGCCTTAACGGCGCCCATCTCAAGTTTAGCTATTGCCTTAATGCTTTCAATAGATGGTGTAGCAGCTGGTGCAGCTACGGTAGGTTGTGCTGCCCAAATGATCGGTTTTGCTACAATTAGTTATAAAGATAATGGGTTTGGAGGTTTTATAGCTCAGGGAATTGGCACGTCTATGCTTCAAGTTGCGAATATAGTTAAAAAGCCAATTATCCTTCTTCCACCTACGATCGCAGGAGCTGTACTAGCTCCATTTGCGACTGTATGGCTGGGACTTGAAAATAATGCAGCTGGGGCAGGAATGGGAACGAGCGGACTAGTAGGTCAGATCATGACGTTTCAAACAATGGGGTTTAATTGGCACATAGCTGGTATTATACTTGGACTGCATATTCTTGCTCCAGCGGCTATTAGTTACGCTATTGCATTATGGTTTAGAAAAAAAGGATGGATTAAGCCAGGAGATATGACAATCGAGTATGATTAGAATTATACTAATGAAATAATGGAGGTGAATAATATGATTAAACTTGAGTCTGATGGGCATCTTCGATCATTATTGGAAGCAGAAAATCTGATATTATTGTTTTCTGCTAATTGGTGCCCCGATTGCAGAGTGATTGAGCCGGTTCTTCCCGAAATTGAGGATAAATTTAGTGAGTGGACGTTTGTATATATAGACCGAGATCAATTCATCCATATATGTTCTGAATACGATGTGTTTGGTATCCCTAGCTTTATCGCTATTAAGGATGGGGAAGAGACGGGCAGGTTTGTAGGAAAACAGAGAAAGTCCCAGGATGAAATTGAAGACTTTATACGAAACGCATCCTAGTATAAACAAGCTGTGCTTTTTTCCGCACAGCTTGTTTACTTTTTCAAGGGACTGAGGATGTGTATAATAGGAAGAGGTATTTGTAAGCTGATTTATGCTAATATAAATAAGGGAATTGATTTCTTCCATCAATTAAGGAGGAAAAAGGATGAAAATGACAAGTGTAAAAATGAAGAAGAAATTAGAAGACCGTCTTCACCATCAAGATTGGAAGACAACTTATAATCGTGATAAAGACACATTTCGCATTGAGTGGCGTGATAGTGGTGAAGGAATTACAATTACTTTACCTAACGTGATTGCCAAGTATGAATCTCGCGGAGAAGAAGCGATTGATGAATTGGAGGATCACGTACAAGAAGCTTTGAAAGTTATGAATGAAACCCATGATCTTTCCGGAAAAGAACAACAGATCTTCCCTGTAATTAGAGCCGCGTCTTTTCCAACAGAAACAGAAAACGGTAAAAAACTGGTTCATTCAGAACATACAGCTGAAACCAGGGTTTACTATGCATTGGACTTAGGGAAGTCTTTTCAGCTAATTGATGAAAGCATGGTGGAAAAAGAAGATTGGACATTAGCACGACTGAAGGAAGTGGCAAGTTTTAACGTACGTTCACTGCCGGTGGAAATGAAAAAGGACACAGTTTACGGAAATGATTTCTACTTCCATTCAACTAAAGATGGGTATGACGCAAGCCGGATTTTAAATGAGGTTTTACTGGAGGAGCTTAAAGCTGAATGCAAAGGCGAGTTAGCCATCAGTGTACCTCACCAGGACGTTATTATATTTGCTGACGTTCAGAACTCAGAAGGTTATGATATCCTGGCTCAAATGGCTATGAAGTTTTTCGCTGAGGGCACTGTTCCTATTACTTCATTGTCCTTCCTATACGAGGATAAGCAATTAGAACCTATTTTCATACTTGCTCAGAAACAACCGAAAAAAGAGCGAAAGGACGATTAGGCTATGGATGTATTTTACAATGAAAAAGGTATTGGGGATGTATTAATTATTCCTGTTAAAGAAGGGAACCGCCAAACATTTAAGCAACAAGCATACGGGGATGTAGTTAAAATTACGGATAGCAGAGATGGATCATTGCTTGGTTATAATATCTTTAATGCATCCAAATATTTTAATCTGCCAGGTCAGGGGAAAATGATGCTGACCGAGGAAATGCTTCGTCCCATCAAGGACTTATTTACTGAAAACCAGTTGGAAGACGTATTGGATTTTGATCTAAGTCCCAAATTTGTAGTGGGATATGTAGAAAGCATAGAACCTCACGAAAATGCGGACAAACTTAAAGTCTGCCAGGTGGATACAGCTGATGAACAATTGCAGATTGTATGCGGAGCGCCTAATGTAGATCGGGGACAGAAGGTCGTTGTAGCTAAAGTTGGAGCAACTATGCCAGGCGGTATGAAGATTAATGATGCTGAATTGCGCGGTGTGCCGTCTAGTGGAATGATCTGTTCGGCTAAAGAACTAGGTTTACCAGATGCACCGAAAGAAAAAGGGATTCTTGTCCTCTCTGACGAATATGAAGTTGGGGCTCCTTTTGAAGTTTAATGCCACTATAAAAAACAAAGCAGCCCAGCTGCTTTGTTTTTTTTTTACGAATTCTTAATTTTTAAAGCGATTGTAAACCAAACATTAAACAAAAACTGTTAAAATAAAAGGGACCACACGAGATTTACATATAGGAAAAGAGAGTGAGAAAATATGTGGAATGATATAAAAAATAAATTTAAACAATGGTTTGATGATGAAGAAGAGACCACAAAAGAGATAAAAGAACAGCCTCAAAGGCAGGAGCGGCAGGAAATGAATGCAAAAACAAAAATGACCTATCGGTATCCTAAGCAAGGTGAGTTTCGATTCCCTGTCATTCCGGACCAGTCTTCAAATTCTCATGAAAAAGCAGACTCTTCCCGAAGGCCGGAGAGAGCCAGAAGGAGCCAGAGCTTAAACCGGACAGAGAATCAAGAACAGTATAAAGAAGTTGAATCTACTGATAAACAGACGAAAAAGCAGCAGGATCAAAGTGAGAAGCCAGAACTTCCGGAAACTTCCACGGTTCCTTTTACACCTACTGATGTTCCTTCGCCTATTTATGGATATCATAATCGTCAACTGACGGCGGGCATAGAAAAAATTGAAAACACGGTAGAAACAAAGTTTCCTGGTGATTCTTTTACAAATGATGAAGAAGCCTGGCAGGATCTGAGAAGAAGACTCAGGAGCAAGGTCACAGAGACTAAGGGGATTCAGAAAAAGCCAGAAAATACAATGGAGACATCATTTGAAAAGGAAGAAGAAGTTTCAGAGGAAAAGGATAGTAATTCGGGATCTAATGAAAGTGGCCATTCTTCTATCCTGCAAACTATGCCAGCATCAGAAGCGAATAAAGCAGAGTCCAAAAAAAAAGAGTTCGAACCTGAAGAAGCAGCTGCAACTATTGAAGTAGAGGAGTTGGAAGCAGAAACTGAAATAAATTCTGAAGATACTCCCACAGATGAGCACTCATCTGGTTTGCAATTAATAGACGCTGAAGCAGCTGCTGTGGATAATGAAGCTCCCCAGACACAAGAGCATACTGAAAGAAAGCCTGAAAAAAAACCCGAAGTTTCACAGGATAGAGGGGTAAATCATGAGGAGAGCCGAAGATCTGAAACAAAAGAAATGTCAAAAGGCGGAGAAAAGAAAAAAAGCCTTCCTTTCAACGTCATCATGACCCCAAGAGATAAGCGAACCCGAGATCAAAAGAAAGAGGGGAGGACGGAAGCAGGAGAGAAACATAGTGCAAGTGTTAATGTCCAATCCCCCACTAGAGAAGGTGAAAAGGTAAATAATCAGGAGGATACTGCGGATTTTCCTCGTAAGGAATATAACACACCTTTACATTTGCTTGAAGATACGAAGGAAACTACAGGAGAAGATGAGGATTGGACTGCACAGCAAATGGAATTGCTTGAAACCACCCTTAGACATTTTCACGTTCGTGCGAAAGTAGTGAACGCTATGAAAGGCCCTACGGTAACCAGGTTCGAAGTACAGCCTGAACCTGGAGTTAAGGTTAGCAAAATAACTAATTTAGCGGATGATATCAAACTAAGCATGGCTGCACGTGACATTCGAATTGAAGCACCCATTCCCGGTAAGCAGGCCGTAGGTATAGAGGTTCCGAATCCTAAAGCTCAAATGGTGGGCCTTCAGCAAATATTTGAATCAGAGGCTTTTCATAAAGAATCTTCCCCATTGTCTGTAGGGCTGGGACTTGATATCGGTGGTTCTCCAATTGTGACGAATTTAAAAAAGATGCCTCATGGATTAATCGCAGGCGCTACAGGCTCCGGGAAAAGTGTATGTATTAACACCATTCTCATTAGTCTCCTGTATAAAGCCCATCATGAGGACGTGAAATTTCTACTAATTGATCCTAAGATGGTAGAACTTGCTCCTTATAATGACCTGCCGCATTTGGTTTCTCCTGTTATCACAGATGTAAAAGCTGCAACATCTGCTCTGAAATGGGCAGTAAAAGAGATGGAAGAACGGTATGAGAAATTTGTCCAAGAGGGAGTTCGGGATGTTGAGCGGTATAATGCTAAAATGGTGAAGCAGGACCGCAGAGGGGAGAAGCTTCCATATTTAGTCATTGTTATCGATGAACTTGCAGATTTGATGATGGTGTCTCCTCAGGATGTAGAAGATGCTATCTGCCGAATTGCTCAGAAAGCACGAGCGTGTGGCATTCATCTGCTTTTAGCTACACAGCGGCCTTCAGTAGATGTAATTACAGGACTTATTAAAGCAAACATTCCGACACGAATTGCCTTCAGTGTCTCTTCCCAGGTGGATTCCCGAACGATTATTGATTCTGGAGGAGCAGAAAAGCTGTTAGGAAAAGGTGATATGCTGTTTGTAGAAAATGGTTCAGGTCAGCCATTAAGAATACAGGGGGCTTTCTTATCGGATGATGAAATCGAGCGCATCACCAATTATGTAAAAAAAATAGCTCCTCCTCAATATTTGTTTCATCAGGAAGAGTTAATGAAACAAATTTCAAATGAAGAAGAAACCGATGCTCTCTTTAGTGAAGCGGTACAGTTTGTAATGGAACAGAACGGAGCGAGTGCTTCACTTATACAGCGCCGCTTTAAGGTAGGATACAACCGAGCTGCTCGTTTAATTGATCAGATGGAAGAGTACGGAATTATTTCGGAGCAAAAAGGAAGTAAACCAAGAGATGTGCTTTTAACTCACCAGCAAGTTGAAGAAATGCTTAGTTAATCTGCACACTTGTAGTTAATCAAAGAAATACTTGTGGAAAAGTTTTTAGTTCTATATGATAATACTTGAATATAACGATACAGTTTTTACTGACCCCAATGTTTAAGGAGTATAGTTATGAAGGAAATAGCACGTAAGTTAAATGGCGAAATCAGTCGTTTAACGAATAAAACATTTAAATTTGATAAGAGAGTTTCAGAGGGATGGTTTTCTGCCGTTTACTTCTTAAAGACAAGAGATATTGTAGCCGACCAGCTTCCTGAACACAAAGTCACCATGCAGTTTTTTCAAAAGGATACTGCTGTTCTATGCGGTTCCGATGAAGCGATTGCTCTTATTCACACGTTTGCTGAGAATCCTGAAGAACTGGAGATCCATTCTCTTAAAGATGGAGATAAAATTAGTCCCTATGAAACGGTATTAACCATTACAGGGCCCTATCAGCTATTTGGGTTTCTCGAAGGGATTATAGATGGGATCCTTGCCAGACGTACCTCTGTGGCCACCAATGTTTATAATGTCGTAAAGGCAGCCCGCTCTTCAGGTCGTCAAAAACCGATTATTTTCATGGGTGATAGGGACGATCACTTTACTCAACAATCCGGGGACGGATATGCAGCATTTATAGGTGGTTCCACTGCCCAGGCTACTCATGCTATGAATGAATGGTGGGGGAAAGAAGGAATGGGAACGATGCCCCATGCTTTAATTCAGATGTTCAAAGGGGATGTAGTCGCTGCTACCAAAGCCTATCAGAAACAATTTCCAAATGATCAGCTTATGGCTCTTGTTGATTATAATAATGATGTCATTACCGACTCTTTAAAAGTTGCTCGAGAGTTTGGAGATGAGTTGAAAGGTGTACGGGTAGATACTTCCCAGAATCTGGTAGATAAGTATTTCCTTAGAAACCAGCATTTAATGGGTACATTTGACCCAAGAGGGGTAAATCCAGAACTCATTTTTGCATTGCGGAGGTCATTGGATAAAGAAGGATACCGGCATGTTAAAATTGTCGTAAGCGGTGGTTTTACCAAAGAAAGAATACGAGCTTTTGAAGAGAAAAAAGTCCCCGTAGATATGTACGGAGTAGGCGGAAGTCTTCTGAAGATCGGTATTGGATTCACCGGGGATAATGTCCTGATTAATGGAGAGCCTGAAGCCAAAGAAGGACGCAGATATAAAGTGAATCCAAGACTTGAATATGTTCAGTTTCATAAAGAGGAAGAAGGTGAATAAAGGCACATAAGTATGTGTCTTTTTTTACTCATGAAGAAACCTGGGAAGAAGAGCCTCTTTTTCTAATCTTGTTTCCATGATAAGATAAGTAAGGTTATTAGAGACTTGCAGGTAAGGGTCTAAGGTAACGAATGAATAAATCGCACTTTAGTGGCTGTTACATACACTATACTTAAAGTGATCCACATTATTTTGGAGGTTCTTGTTTATGACAACTTACCATTTTGTTGGTATCAAAGGGACAGGAATGAGTTCGCTTGCACAAATTCTGCATGATTCTGGAGAGAAAATTCAAGGGTCAGACGTAGAGAAGCACTTTTTTACTCAAGAGGTTCTGGAAGAAAAAAATATTGAAATACTGCCGTTCTCAAGTAAGAATATACAGGCCGGACTTACAATTATTGCAGGAAATGCTTTTAACGAAGAGCACGAAGAAATAAAAGAAGCTAAAAAACTCGGATTACCTTTTTACTGGTATCATGAATTTTTAGGTGAGTGGCTTCAGCAGTATACGAGTATTGCCGTAACGGGTGCTCATGGAAAAACATCAACGACTGGTCTCCTCGCGCATGTTTTATCCGAAAACTACCCTACCTCGTATTTAATAGGAGACGGTACAGGCAGAGGTCATGAAAACAGTAAATACTTCGCATTTGAGGCGTGTGAGTATCGCAGGCATTTTCTTTCTTACTACCCGGATTATGCGATTATGACGAACATTGATTTTGATCATCCTGACTATTTTAAGAGCGTTGATGATGTTTTTGAAGCCTTTCAACAAATGGCAAAGCAAGTGAAGAAGGGCATTATCGCCTGTGGAGATGATGATCATCTCCAGCACATTCAGGCTAACGTCCCGGTTCTCTACTATGGCTTTGCAGATACGAATGATTTCCAGGCTCAGAACATCAGAGAAAGCAGTGAAGGAACCACATTTGACGTATTTGTAAGAAACAATTTCTATGACACGTTTATGATTCCTCAATTTGGCAATCACACCGTTTTAAACGCGTTGAGTGTAATTGCTATTTGTCACTATGAGGAAATGCCGGCAGAAGAAATAAAAAAGATGTCCACCTTTAAAGGAGTCAAGCGCCGCTTTACTGAAAAAGAATGGGGAAATCAAATACTGGTGGACGACTATGCCCATCACCCGATTGAAATTACGGCTACGATTGATAGTGCCAGAAAGAAATATGGTGAACGTCCTGTAGTTGCTATCTTCCAGCCACATACCTTTACGAGAACCAAAACTTTCTTACATGAATTTGCTGAGAGTCTTAAGCTTGCAGATTATATCTATCTTTGTGATATTTTTGGATCAGCAAGAGAGGATCAAGGAAAGTTGACGATAGAAAATTTACAGGAGTTAATTCCGGATTCCCATGTGCTGACGCTTGAGGACACTGCCCAGTTGAAGAATTTTAATGATGGCGTCTTATTATTTATGGGAGCTGGAGATATCCAAAAGTTTCAAAATGCCTATGAAAATATGAAGTAGTAAAAAGACGTGCGGCTTCTCTAAATAGAACTGCACGTTTCTTTTTACTCATTTTCCTGAAATTATAAATAAAATGTACTTTTAAAGAGGGAACTTCCACTTATTTAGCGAATATAACTATTTAATGTGGATATCACGTTTTATTTTCTCTGAACTTGGGGAATAATTAAGAACGTGACAATTACATAGTCGAAGGAGTTGCAGGGGGCATGATAATCATTCTCTACATTGCTGCATTAATTGCAGCAGTGGCTTTTGCTGTTCTAGTCATTTTTCTGGCAAGAACACTAACAGCTGTACGTCGAACCATGAACAATGTTGCGGATACACTTGAGGGTGTAGAGAAGCAAATGGAGGGAATTACCCTTGAGACGACAGCCCTCTTGAACAAGACCAACAAATTAGCTGACGATGTCGGGGAAAAATCTGAAAAACTAAATACATTAGTTGACGGAGTTAAAGGCATCGGAGATACTGTTCAAGAGTTTAATAAATCCATAAGATCCATATCAATGGGATTGACGCAGTCCGCCCAGGACCATACAGAGAGTGCTGCTCAAGCTATGAAATGGGGACAAGTGGCAATCAATTTATGGAAAAAAGCTAAAAAAGAAGAAAAATACTAAGGAGGAGATTTTTAATGGGTTACAATCAGCAAAATCATAATGACAATGGGGCAGGAAGAGATTTTGTACTAGGTTCACTAATCGGAGGTATTGTAGGCGCAGTAGTCGCTTTGCTATTTGCTCCAAAATCAGGACGCGAATTGCGTGATAACATTAATGAAAGTTCTACAGGTTTAAGAGAGCGAGCTGGAGAATGGAAAGATGTAGCTTATGAAAAAGGCGGAGCTTGGAAAGACCGTGCTGTAGAAACATCTTCTCAGTTCTCTAAAAACGTTTCTGAGAAATCCCAGGATTTAAGTGGAAAAGTGAAGGATAAAGTGAAAAATATTCGCAGCAATGAAGATGATGAAGCAGAAAAAGCGGCTCAAGAAGTAGCGGAAGCTATTGAAGAAGCAGCTCAAGAGCTTGAAAAGCAGCAGGATTCTACAACATCTTCAAATGTATAATACAATAAAAATGGTGGAGGCCTTTGTGTCTCCGCCATTTTTAGCTGATAGGGGGATAAAAAATGAGTGTACAAATGCTAAAGTCGAAAGAGGAATTTACAAAAGTACTGAATGAAGAATCCATATTCTTTCTTTTAAAGCACAGTTTAACTTGCCCAATTTCAGCAGCAGCTGAGAGTGAATATGAGCAGTTCAGTCAGCATTCTGAGATTCCCTGTTATGAACTTTTTGTGCAGGATGCCAGAGATCTTTCTAACCAGGTTGCGAGTGACTTTGATGTGCGTCATCAGTCTCCACAAGCTATTTTGTTTAAAGACAAGCAGGTGGCGTGGCATGACAGTCATGGTAACGTAACAAAGGAGCGTCTAACAAAGGCAGCTGTAGATGAATAAGAAACGCGCAGGAAAATCCTGCGCGTTTCCTTATTTTTGAATGGCTTGAAATACGAGCTTTTAACAGAATATACAGCCAGTAGTTATGGACTTATCATACATAACAAGAAATCAGATTGATTTTTTCTTTTATTTCTTATAAAAGAATTCCTTCTCTAAGGGTGACAATAAATGAAATATTAGCTATAATTGTCCCTAATTATCAATAGGATGAATTATCTTAATTTTACTACTAATTATTACTAGGGGGACACACACATGAGTAACCAACAACTCGACCAATTACGCAGTCAATTAGATGAGGTAAATTTAGAGCTTCTGAATTTAATCAATAAACGCGGTGATTTAGTAAAGGAAATTGGTCAAATTAAAGAACAGCAAGGAACGAACCGGTTTGATCCAGTACGGGAACGAACCATGCTTGACCATATATCAAGTCACAATGATGGACCTTTCGAGGACTCCACAGTCGTTCATTTATTTAAAGAGATTTTCAAAGCCGGTCTTGAGTTACAAGAGGATGACCATAGAAAAGCTCTTCTTGTTTCCAGAAAGAAGCAGCCTGAAGATACAATTGTAGAAATCAATGGAGAAAAAGTAGGCGATGGAAATCCGCATTTCATTATGGGACCTTGTGCAGTAGAAAGTTACGAACAGGTTTCCACCGTAGCGAAAGCTGTTAAGGGTGAAGGCTTAAAGCTGTTGCGCGGAGGTGCATTTAAACCGAGAACCTCCCCTTACGATTTCCAGGGGCTGGGAATCGAAGGATTGAAAATGCTGAAGCAGGCAGGCGATGAAAATGGCTTAGCTGTGGTAAGTGAAATCGTTAATCCAGCCGATCTTGAAGAAGCGTTGGATTACTTGGATGTTATCCAAATCGGAGCCCGCAATATGCAAAACTTTGAACTCCTGAAAGCAGCTGGCTCAGTAAATAAACCTGTCTTATTAAAACGTGGAATGTCAGCCACTATATCTGAATTTATTAATGCGGCTGAGTACATTATCTCCCGTGGTAATAAAAATATTATCTTGTGCGAGCGCGGTATTCGCACTTATGAAAAAGCCACAAGAAACACTTTGGATATCTCATCTGTTCCAATTCTGAAACAAGAAACTCACTTACCGGTTATGGTAGATGTAACTCACTCGACTGGCCGACGTGATCTCTTACTTCCAGCTGCTAAAGCCGCTATGGCGATTGGTGCTGACGGAGTAATGGCTGAGGTACACCCTGATCCAGCGGTTGCCCTTTCTGATTCAGCCCAGCAAATGGATATTCCAACGTTCCAATCATTTATGAGAGAGTTAACAAAATAATACTTTTGGGATAAGTTAGACTGCTAGTCAGTCTAACTTATTTTTTTGGATATGCTCACTTAGTCACAGAGGGACATAGATGCTGACTCATCGGTTTTTAATTGATAATCGGACTTGCCTGTATATTTGTGTGTGCAAGGCCTTAGAACGGATTAATTTAACTGTGGAAGTATCTGTTTTGTTCTGAATAAGGAATCCGTTATAATAAAATGGGTAATCTTATAGTAAGAAGAAAGAGGCAGACATTGCGCGAGGACGCTATCTATCGTATGATTATTTTATTATAAATTTGCAGCAAGGAACTAACTAAGGAGGATGTATGATGAATGTAACAATATATGATGTAGCAAGAGAGGCCAACGTGTCGATGGCTACCGTCTCACGAGTAGTGAATGGGAACCCGAACGTAAAGCCTGCGACAAGAAAAAAAGTGCACGATGCCATTGAGCGGTTAGGGTATCGTCCAAATGCGGTGGCAAGAGGTTTAGCAAGTAAGAAAACCACCACGGTCGGTGTGATCATTCCAGATATATCAAGTATATTCTTTGCTGAGCTTGCCCGAGGTATTGAAGATATTGCTACTATGTATAATTACAACATTATCTTAAGTAATTCTGATCAGAATAAAGATAAAGAGCTGCACCTGATTAATGCCATGCTTGGTAAGCAGGTAGATGGATTAGTGTTCATGGGTGGAAAAATCACAGAAGATCATATCCAGGAGTTTAAGACTTCTTCTGTACCTATTGCATTGGCGGCAACAGTTGATGAGTCCGGGGAGACTCCTGCTGTAAATATTAATTATCAGCAAGCGGCTTATGAAGCCACAGAGTTATTACTATCCCACGGAAACAAGGAAGTAGCTTTCGTATCGGGACCTGAAGACACTATTATTAATGTGCAGAAGTTAGAAGGTTATAAAAATGCTATGAGGGCTAATGGTTACGACTCGCCTGAAGATTATATTGTATCCGGTGACTATTCATACGATTCAGGTATAGAAGCTTTAGAACAGCTGCTTGAATTCGATAAAAAGCCAACGGCTGTTTTTGTCTCTTCAGACGAAATGGCACTTGGGGTTATACATGGGGCACAGGACCGTGGAATTCGAGTTCCGGAGGATCTGGAAGTGTTCGGATTCGATAACACACGCCTTGCAACGATGGTACGTCCAACACTATCAACTGTAGTACAGCCGATGTACGATATAGGAGCCGTAGCTATGCGTCTGTTAACTAAATTCATGAATAAAGAAGAAGTAGAAGAACAGAATGTGATTTTACCTCACCGAATTATTGAAAGAAACTCAACTCAGCAGAAATAGTACCGATATAGTAGATAGACTGTATTTGTACGAAACTGAGGAGAGAGCATTATGACTAAAAAAGACTTGTTGACTCCTATTGGTATTACGATTGGGTTCATCATGGTTATTTTCGGCATTGCATCTAACGCCGGGTTTGGAGGCATGACTTCATTTTTACAGGCTTCCTCCATCGTTATTGTGCTAGGTGGTCTAGTCGCTGCTTTACTAGTTAATTTTAACGTAAGTGAAGTCAAATTAACTTTTCGCGTAACCAAAGAAGCTTTTAAGCAGACGGATATGAATTTAAGGCAGCTGATCAATCTTTTTGTTGGATTATCTGAACGAGCCAGGCGTGAGGGTTTGCTTGCTCTTGAAGCCCAGCTCGAAGAGGTGGAAGACCCTTTTATCAAGAAAGGGATTTTACTCGCTGTTGATGGGATTGAACCTGAAGTAATTAATGATATTATGAATGCGGAAATTATTGCAGTAGAAGAACGGCATCAGCGTGGGAGAGCGATCATAGAAAAGGCTGGGGAGTATGCACCAGCCTGGGGAATGATTGGGACGTTAATTGGACTTGTGCTGATGCTCCAAAGTCTATCTACACCCGAAACGCTTGGACCCAAAATGGCAGTAGCGCTTTTAACTACATTTTACGGAACGCTTTTAGCCAACCTTGTCTTCATCCCCATGGCAGGAAAACTTGAGAATAAAACAGAACAGGAATTATTTATGAAACAAGTAATTATTGAAGGGGTCATTGGTGTTCAGTCAGGTCAGAATCCCAAGATTCTTGAAGAAAAACTAAGTGCGTTTCTATCTGAAGAGGATAAAGCCATCGTTGAAGAAGACGAAAAGGATGAATCTTTAGGAGAAGCGGCCAATGAAGCTTAGGAGAAGAAAAAAGCCGGATACTAAAGGTGCTCCAAAATGGATGACCACTTATGCAGATATGATTACCTTAATTCTCGTTTTTTTTATTTTGTTGTTTTCAATGTCGCAGATTAATTTAGTTAAGTTTGATGCACTATCAGAATCTTTTCGTAATCGCATGATCTTTGATTTCTATCCTTCTCCTGTTGAAAGTCAGTTTCCCACTGAGCAAACAAAAGTTCAGGATAATGGGGAAAAAAATAATGAATTTCAAGAACCTGCCGAGACTCCGGGTCAGGTAGCTGAAAAAGATGAAGCGGAAAAGGAAGAAAAAAATATAGATTTAGAAGAACTAAAAAAAGAAGTGGATCAATATTTGGAAGAAAATGAACTGAATGATATTATCTCGGCCAGCCAAACTAAACGAGGAATTGTACTTGTTTTAGAAGAACAGCTAATTTTCGAAACAAGTGAAGCTCAAATTCTAGACGGGGCTAAACCCTTTCTACAAAAAGTGGGTACACTCCTAAAGAACATTCCTAACTTTGTGAAGGTGGAGGGGCATACGGATAATCGCCAGATATCTACATACCGTTACCCTTCTAACTGGGAATTGTCAGGAGCGCGTTCGAGCAGTGTAATTCGTTATTTGTTAAAAAACACGGACGAATTGGACTCCGAGCGATTTACAGCTGTGGCTTATGGTGACACGCGGCCTGTAGCTCCAAATGATTCAAAAGAGAATTGGCGAAAGAACCGAAGAGTTGAGATTGTTATTTTAGATCCTGATTATGAAAGTTAATCATGTGTAAAAGCCACTACTGCTATGTAGTGGCTTTTTTGTCATAGTGAATTATATTTTTTTTGATTGGTTATCAACTGCAAGGATTTCTCCAGTAGTTTTTCATTTTTTTCAGTAATTTCTTTTCTACGAGGAATAGGATTATAGGCATCTTCTGGGTCATGCCAGTTTTCCGGCAACGGCACTGGAGACTCTTTTTCCCATTTTTTAAGCCAGTCTTTTGGCAGGGGACCTTGGAAATGGGTACCATCTGCCATAACCTTCCAGACCTGTGCCCATGCTCTTGGAACTACTCGCCAGATATCATACCCGCCTCCTCCTAAAGCGATCCATTTTCCATCGCAATACTGATGAGCTAATTCATGTGCGAGGGCAGGGATTCTCTCATAGATTTTCATAGTTGAGCATAAGTGAGTGAGCGGGTCCAAGAAATGTGCGTCCGCTCCGTTCTGTGTAACTATTACATCTGGTTTAAAATAATGTATAATTTCCTTCATAGCGGTTTCATAGACCTGGAGAAAAGATTCATCTTCTGTAAATGCGTCTATAGGTAAATTAAAAGAATAGCCATATCCTTCTTTAAGTCCTCGTTCATTAACATTTCCGGTTCCAGGAAATAAGTAACGTCCCGTTTCATGAATAGACAAAGTACACACATTGGGGTCATCATAAAAGGCCCATTGTACACCATCGCCATGATGGGCGTCCGTATCAACGTATAGAACTTTACAATCATATTTTTTGCGTAGATATTTTATTCCCACCGCTCCGTCATTATAAATACAAAAACCAGATGCTTTTCTTTCAAATCCGTGGTGAAGACCGCCGCCTAAATTTAAAGCATGTTTAACGTGGTTTTCCATAACAGCTTCTATGGCAGATAGCGTACTTCCAACTAATAAAGAAGATGCTTCGTGCATCCCTTTAAACATAGGCGTGTCCTCTGTTCCAATTCCGAATTCCATGCCATCTTCTTCGGACAACAAGCCTTCTCCGGCCTGTTTTACAGCTTGAATATAAGTTCGACTGTGAGCAAGGGAAAGTTCTTCTTCTGTAGCGTGTCTGGGTGTAATAAATTGATCCTGTCTTAAAGCGGAAGAAGCTTCTAACAATTCTTTCGTAAGTATAACTCTCATTTGGTTGAAGGGGTGATCGTCCCTAAATCGGTAATTCGTAAAATCATCGGTGAATACAAAACCTGAATGGCAGCTCATAGAGTTACCCCTGGGCTTTTTGGCCATAAAACTTCGTAACCTTCTGTTTTAAGATCTTCAATCGTAGGTAACGGGTTCATGGTCTGGATACGTACTACAATTACTTTATATTTAGGGTCGGGTTTGTAAGGGTAAATTAAGACAGAACTGATATTTACCTTTCTTTGGCCAAACACTTGCATAACCTGGGGGAGTATTCCAGGTTTATTGATCACTTTAACTTCAATTTGAGAGCTCTGCACATGGGTACCGGTTAATTGGATAAGCGTATAGAGCATATCTTTTTCTGTGATAATCCCTACTAATATATCGTCTCGTGTTACAGGCACACAAGCGATTTCCTGTTCATAAAATATCGAAGCGACCTCTTCTACGAAATCTAAAGGGTGAACTGTTGTAACTGGGTAAGTCATAATAGTTCGAATTGGATTTTTAAGTTCATCTGTAGATGCGTCTTCCTCAAATGTAGAAGGACTGGCATCCCTGACATCACGATCAGAGACGATGCCGATGACTTCGTTATTCTCATTCACTATAGGTAAATGCCGGATATGGTTTTCATGCAGTAATTTGAGAGCGGTTTCAATACTTTCCTCAGGAGAGAGTGTAATGACCTCAGTTTTCATGATTTCTTCCACTAGCATAACGGTTACCTCCTTGATTGACGATATTGATGTCGAGTAAGAAAACGGAGAATATCAAATTGTTCCACTGATTCTTCTGGAACATTTTTTCCAATTCGCACCATTAAACAATTGGCAGGGTGGGAAATAATCTCTGGATCATCAGTTGGGGAAGGAGTGAGCCCGCCCGCAGCCATCATTTTTTCCATAACACGGCGATAATCCCAAATATTCAAACCTGTACCTTTAAGATCCCAATGCCAATAATATTCAGTGGAGATGGTAATATAATTCTCCATGAATTCGTCCATCATCGCGATTCTTAAGAGACGGGAACCTATTCGATAGCCTCGGAATTGAGGGATAACCTCAATGGCTCCAAGCTCGATTAAATCCTCCATATGTCCTTCTGACCAGCGTTCTAATGGATCTGGATGGAGAAAAGTTACATATCCTACTATATTTTCGTTATGGCGTGCAATAATAATTCTTCCTTCTTCAAAGTCTGCTATGCTTTTAACAGCTTCAAATTGTTTTTCATAGGGGCGAAAGGCAATTAAGCCTTTATCAAATGTAAATTGACTTAACTCCTGAGAAGATAGGGGACCTTCAATTACCACAGGTCCGTACTCAGAATCGAACGTTTCATTATAATAGGTTTTTTCATGCTTCATTCAGTCACCACCTGGCGGAGAATAGTAGAAAAATATGGCTATTTTTTATTATACATGATATCTGTAAATTTTAAATTGTTAGAAAAGAAAATTCCTTGAATAGGGAAAAGAAGAGTTGTCAAAATAATGGAGTTAAAGGATAAGCTTTTTAGAGAGGGCTCACGATAAAGTTTATTCTCCAAATCAAAACCACCGGTCTTTAAAGACCGGTGGTTTCAGATCATGTTTTGTATTTTTTATGTCCTTCCATAACTAAGGACTAGTAGTATTATCTTCACTATTTTCACTCTCGGAACTATCCGATTCTTCCTCTGAGCTTTGATTTGAGGAAGAATCAGAGTTTTCCGAGGAATTATTGCTTGTGCTATTCTCTCCATCTGAACTAGACGTTTCACTATCCGTTGAGCTATCTTCAGTGCCGGAAGCTTGGCTCTCATTAGAATCCACTTCGTCTTCTGAAGATCCATCTGAACCAGAGCTATCGCCTGAGCCCGAGCCGGAACTATCGTCTGAACCAGAGCTATCGCCTGAACCAGAGCTATCGTCTGAACCTGAGCTATCGCCTGAACCAGAGCTGTCGCCTGAACCAGAGCCATCGGCTGAACCAGAGCTGTCGCCTGAACCAGAGCCATCGGCTGAACCAGAGCTATCGCCTGAACCAGAGCTATCGCCTGAGCCAGAGCTATCGCCTGAACCAGAGCCATCGCCTGAACCAGAGCTATCGCCTGAGCCAGAGCTATCGCCCGAGCCGGAACTATCGCCTGAGCCAGAGCTATCGCCTGAGCCGGAACTATCGCCTGAGCCAGAGCTATCGCCCGAGCCGGAACTATCGCCTGAGCCAGAGCTATCGCCTGAGCCGGAACTATTGTCTGAACCAGAGCTATCGCTCGAGCTGGAACTATCGTCTGAACCAGAACTATCACCTGAACCCGCATCATTTCCTGATTCATCACTGGATCCGCTGTTTGCATCGGAGTTACTATCGGCAGCAGAGTCATCCTCTGCATTAGAGTTGTCTTCTGATCCTGAGTTACCATTGGATTCGGAATTATTGTTCGAACTTGACTCATTGTTCTCTTCAGAATCCGAGCTGTCTTCAGATCGTCGCTCCGATTCACTTTCTTCACCTTCCGAATCAGAACGGTTTTGTGCTTCGCTTTCATTCCCGCTGCTTGACTCGGAATCATTATTTGAGCTTGAGTCCGTGTCAGGTGCTGGAGCTCCTGGACTGCCTATAGTTGTTGTATCGGAAAGAGAAGAATCCATACCGAAGTAGTCGACTGCTCGTACCGCGAATACTCCTTCGCCTAAACCACTGTAAGAGGTACTTGTTGTGCTTCCTACTTTAGAGAATGATCCACCTGAAGAAGAAGCGCGATAGATACGGTATCCTACTACATCGTCACTGGATGATGGTGCCCAGTCAACCGTCGAACCACTAGATGATACAGAACGGGGGGCAGAAGGAGACTGCCCGTCGTTATTTACACTAGAACTGGATGCTTTGGAAGCACTGGAAGAAGGTAGAGAAACTTGATTCCAATTATCAGAATTAGGAATTAATTCATCTAAGACCTCTTCACTCGTGTATCCATTTTCCTCTAGAAATTCTGGACTAAAGACTACTCCACCTTCACCAGTAACAAATTCTGATGGTGTATCAGGACCAGCTTCAACTAGTTCACCATCTACTTCCACAAAATTACCGCTTACTAGACTATTATCCTCTTCATTAGGGGCGTTTTCCTCAATATAAAGATCATCTCTGTCGAGTCCTACAGATTCACAAAGATCTGAAGGTAATAGCCCGGAAGTAGCACAGTATTCTTGTTCCACGATCCCTTCTGGCTTCTCAAAATCATTTTCAGGTATCATTAATTCGGGACGAATTTCAGATAGGGCATTTACTACGTTTGCCCAGGCCCCCTGGGTTCTACTACTGTATCCTGAGTCTAATTTTGCTACCTCGTTATATCCTGTCCACATACTGACGGTTACGTTAGGGTTTGTAGCCACGAACCAGGAATCTTTGTAATTTTGAGATGTTCCTGTTTTTCCAGCCCAGTCAACACCAGGGTTAATAAGTTTCCCTCTGACACTTGAAGCTGTGCCGTAGTCGAGAACATCGCGCATCATGTCAATGGTTAAATAAGAACTTTGAGGACTGAAGACTTCTGTTTCTTCTGTCTCGTGTTCAAATACGGTTTCACCATCTTTGGTTTCAATTTTTTCGATCATGTAGGCATCGACAAACTTACCATTGTTTCCAAACGTTCCATAGGCATTCGTGTTTTCTTCGACTGTGATTGCTTTTGTACCTAAGGCCATGGCTCTACTAATGTAATCTCCTTCATTCAAGTTGCTTATTCCCATTTTCTCTAGATAATTTTTGACCGGGTTTTGGTCTACTATCTTTTCATATTGTTTAACTGCTGGAATATTAAACGAATTGGCTAAAGCATAACGGGCTGAAACCAGGCCATGGTATGTTCCAGAATAGTTATTTACATTTTTGTCTTCAGTAGTATATTTATAGGGCACATCGGCTATAACAGTAGCCGGATGTCCTTCTCCCATATCAATGCTTGGTCCGTAGACCAGCAAGGGCTTCATCGTACTTCCAATCATTCTGGCTGCATAAGGATTTGTCGCATGGTTGACCTGAGACTTTTCGAAATCTCTGCCGCCAATAAATCCATAAATTTTTCCTGTGGCATTTTCCATGACTACGCTGCCAACTTCGACCGGGAGGGTTACTTCATATTTTTCGCCCTCAGCGTTTTCTTTAGTGATGGTTTTATCAGGTCCAAATCTGTCATCGTACTCATTTTTCACTTCCTGCATAGCGTCATACACTTCTTTATCTATGGTGGTTTTGATTTGATAACCACCGGAAGTTAATCGGCGTTCAGCAAGTTCTTCATACTCTTTCGCGAGTTCTTCATCTTCCTCAAGGTCTTTTTCACTATGTCCGTTTTCTTCTGCAAGCTGAACTTCTAATATACCTTGAGCTCTTCTCTTAATCTCATTGGTTAAGAAAGGATAGGTAATATTGGCAGATGTTGTAGAGTTTGCTAGATTCTCTTTAGTAATTTCAAAGTCTTTAGCTTCTTCATATTCCTGCTTTGTAATATACTCTGCTTCATACATACGATCTAGTACCTCATGCATACGATCCATGCCTGGCTCAAGCCCTTCTTCACTCTTAATGGAACCATCGTTATTAAAAGGAGTATAAGCGTAAGGAGCCTGAGGCAAACCGGCTATAAAAGCAGCCTGTGCAATGGACAGCTTTTCAGCTTCTACTCCAAATATTCCCTGAGCGGCAGTGGCCACGCCGGCAATGTTTTGACCATTTGCGTTACGGCCGAAGGGCACAATGTTCAAGTAAGCTTCCAATATTTCTTCTTTCTCAAAAAAGCGTTCAATACGAAGAGCAAGCAGCATTTCTTTCGCTTTTCTCTCAAAGGAGACTTCGTTTGTGAGGATTTGGTTTTTTACGAGCTGCTGGGTTAATGTACTTCCACCGGTTTTAACCGCTGAGTTTGAAACCTCCTGTACGACCGCACGCATAATCGCTTTAGGCACCACGCCCCTGTGTTCTTTAAAGTATTCATCTTCTGTTGCAATGACAGCATTTGTAACATTATCGCTTACCTCGTCCAGCTTTACTTCCTCACGATAAAGATCTGATCGGACCTTGCCTAACATTTCGTCTCCGGCAAAGAACATTTCTGAGGTTTCTGAATAGTTGTAAATGCTTTCCTGCATTTGTTCTTTACTCCGAACCTCTTCGTCCTTAACGAGAGATGCAAAGTAACCGGCTCCGACTCCTCCGGCAAAGAAGAGTCCTATTACACCGATAATAATAAAGAATAAAATGACATTCCAAACCACATCTGCAGTTATACGTGATTTTTTTTGAATGCTTCCTTTTTTCCATAATGATTTAAAATCCGTTTTATTTCGACCGCTATTTTTATTATTAGACATATGAGACCTCCTAAAAAATCCATTCCATATTATAACACAACGGAATGAAAGAGGACATAAATGGAGAGGATATTCTTATTGCTTTTCCTTTATGAGTGTGATAAAAATAGTACATAGTTAAATATGCGTGCGTTGAACGATTGGAGTAAAAAACAGATCACTGGTACAGAGACCTGACGGCTGGTGGAAGTCAGGCCACATTTGTTTTTGAATTACGGTCCGGAGCATTCTTCTGGTATGAATCAGAAGACGGTTATGAGTAGCCGTTATTGATACAAGTGGCACAAATGTGCAACAAGGGTGGTACCGCGACGAGATCTCGTCCCTTTCTAGAGGGATAATGAGGTCTTTTTTTTTATGCTCTACCAGCCATTTAACATACGCATACCAAGAAAAAGAGGAGTGATCACATGGAATTGCTGAAAGATTTACAACAAAGAGGCTTAATTAATCAAATAACGGATGAAGAAGGCTTGTCCTCCCACTTGAATGAGAAACAAGTTACCCTTTATTGTGGCTTTGATCCAACGGGTGCGAGTCTTCACATCGGGCATCTTCTTCCCATTCTTATGCTGAAGCGATTCCAGCAGGCCGGTCATCGTCCTATCGCGCTGGTAGGAGGGGGCACTGGAATGATCGGGGACCCGAGCGGCCGATCTTCAGAGCGTCAATTAAATGAGACTAGTGTGGTTCATGAATATAGTGAAAAAATCAAAGGACAGCTGGCTAAAATTCTAAACTTTGATGAAGGAGAAAATGCTGCAGTAGCTCGAAATAATTTCGAGTGGCTGTCTGAGATGACGATCATTGATTTTCTTAGGGACACAGGGAAACATTTTGGCGTTAATTACATGCTCTCCAAAGAATCCGTGGAATCAAGGATAGATCAAGGGATCAGCTTTACTGAGTTCAGCTACATGATCCTTCAGTCACTGGATTTTCAAAAGCTGAATCAGAAAGAAAATTGCACGCTGCAAATAGGCGGCAGTGATCAATGGGGGAATATCACAGCAGGATTAGAGCTGATTCGTCGTGCCCGAGGAGATGAAGAAGTGGAAGCCTATGGGTTAACTATGCCCCTTATTACAAAGGCTGATGGTTCGAAATTTGGAAAAACAGCTGGAGGAGCCATCTGGTTAGATGCTGAAGCTACTTCACCTTACGAATTCTACCAGTTCTGGATTAATGCAGATGATAGAGATGTCATTAAATTTCTCAAGTATTTTACTTTCCTAGGAATGGACGAAATTGCTGAATTAGAAAAAGAAGTGCAGAATCAGCCTGAGAAACGTGTCGCACAGCGGCGTCTTGCTGAGGAAATGACAATGCTTGTCCACGATAAAGAAGCTTTGGCTCAGGCCCAGAGAATTACGGAAGCTCTTTTCAGCGGAGATATTAAGTCTCTGTCAGGTGAAGAGATTGAGCAGGGTTTTAAAGATGTACCTGCATTTGTATCTTCTGAAAAAGCACCTCAGCTTGTTCAACTGCTGGTAGACGCCGGAATTTCCACTTCGAAACGCCAGGCACGGGAAGACATTAACAACGGTGCTGTATATATTAATGGTGAGCGAAATCAGGATGTAAACCATCAAATTAATGAAGAAAACCGTATTGAAGATCAATTCACTATTATTCGGAGAGGCAAGAAGAAATACTTCTTAGTCCGTTACGAATAAATTATTTTAAACTGCCTTTTTTATAAGCCTTAAGGGTTATGAAAGAGGCAGTTTTTTCTTTAGGTTAAATACTTTAAAGAAGTGCATGGTGGAAATGCGTACATATTAAGGAGGCTTGAGCAGATATGGATATGGACTTATACGAGATACTTCCTTCTCTCCCCTCTGATGAGATCTATATAATAGGAGTCGATGGTTTGAGCCGCTCGGGAAAAACTACAATTGTAAATCAGCTGGAGAGAAAGCTAAGTAAGAAAGGGATCGACTCCTGCACTATTCATATGGATAATCATATCGTTACAAAGAGTGAACGTTATCATACTGGATTTGAAGATTGGTATGAGTATTATCAGTTACAGTGGGAGGTCGAGTGGTTACGGGAACATCTGTTTGAAAAAGTCAGAAGCAGTTCTCATCTTATTCTTCCTTTTTATCATAACGAATCGGATGAGCGTGAATATAAAAAGGTGGATTTACCTTATGAGGGAGTAATTTTTATAGAAGGGGTTTTTCTCCAAAGAAAAGAGTGGAGGCCTTATTTTAACCACTTAATATTTTTAGATTGTCCGAGGAGCCGAAGATTTGGGCGAGAGGATCCAATTGCTCGAAAAAATAAGAAAAAATTCAGAAATAGGTATTGGAAAGCGGAGGAATATTATCTGCGAAATGTTAAACCTCATAAATCTGCTAATTTCGTGCTGCATACTTAAAAGTATAATCTAAAAAAAACCGCCGTTTAAAACGGCGGTTTTGATCAAAAAGATTAACGGGAATAGAATTCAACGATAAGAGCTTCATTGATTTCAGATGGAAGCTCAGAACGTTCTGGGTAACGAGAGTAAGTTCCTTCACGTTTATCTTCATCAAATGTAAGATATTCAGGTGTGAAGTTATTTACTTCGATAGCTTCTTCTACCACGTCAAGCTTCTGAGATTTTTCACGTAGGCTGATCACTTGATTAGGTACTACGCGGTAAGATGGAATATCAACACGTCCTCCATCTACAGTTACGTGACCGTGAGTAACTAGCTGACGAGCCTGGTTACGAGTACGAGCCAGACCTAGACGGTATACGATGTTGTCCAAGCGAGACTCAAGAAGAATCATGAAGTTCTCACCATGGATACCTTTCATATTACCAGCCTCTACGAATAGACGGCGGAATTGACGTTCAGTCAATCCATACATGAAACGAAGCTTCTGCTTCTCTTGAAGCTGAAGACCGAATTCAGATAGTTTTTTACGTTGGTTTGGACCGTGTTGTCCAGGTGCGTAAGGGCGTTTTTCTAGTTCCTTACCAGTTCCGCTTAAAGAAATACCATAGCGACGGGATTTTTTCCAGGTTGGACCTGTATAGCGTGCCATAGAGATTTCCTCCTTTTTATTTTATTTGCATAAAATAAAAACAGTGTGGCCTTTATACGTTGCTCATTATGTTTTCATGCACCATCGCTCCAGCAGCAGAGAGTTACACGATGCACCTCTATATAGAGGAACAAAATGATGACAACGCCGGTTCACATAGGCTGCCATTTATTTTACACAACGACAAGTATAATTTTTTTACGCCTATAAGTCAAGAGGCAGAAATGAAAAAGTAGTAATAAAGGGAAAGTAAACTTAGAATAGCTGCTAAGAAGAGGGAGGCAATTTTTCTATTGTTAGAATAGGAATTCTAGTGCCGATCACATTCGAGGTCATTTTTAATCATCATACAGGAATATATACATTAAAATGAAAGATAATTGATCTACTTGCCCGGTAACTGCTGAAAGTAGAGTGAAATTAAAAACCCGCTGGCAGCGGGTTTTTAATTTATAAATAGGATTGAAGTATATCGACAAACTTGGTTAGATATTTTTCATCCTGTTCATCAAATCTGCTTTTACTTGGACTGTCAATATCCAGAACTCCAAAGATTTCATTGTTCTTGAAAATAGGGATAACAATTTCCGATTGGCTGGCCGCGTCGCAGGCAATGTGCCCAGGAAATGCGTGCACATCTTCAATTCTCTGAACACTTCTTTCAGCTACCGCCGTACCGCAGACACCCTTACCAGATGGAATTCTTACGCAGGCTGGCATTCCTTGAAATGGTCCTAATATGAGCTGATCTTCCTTCCAGAGGTAAAAGCCTACCCAATTTACATCTTCCAGAAATTGATTTAATAATGAAGACGCATTGGAGAGGTTCGCTATAACATCAGGTTCATCTTCAAGTAAAGCTTGTAATTGTTTTAAAAGTAACTCATAATTTTTTTCTTTTGTTCCTGTATGTGAAGTGGATTGGAACATCATAAAGACCTCCTATAATGATTGATTCGACACCCTCACTTAAACTACTGTCGGTATTTGATGGACGATTCCATGCAGGAAAACCCTCCCACAGGTAGAATTACTCTATGAGGGGGAAAAATGATGAACCGACAGAATGTCACACGTGATAGAGTGTTGGATGTTGCCTGCCGTCTATTTTACAGCAAAGGTTTCAACGGAACCTCGGTTCGTGATATTGCTAGTGCTGCTAATGTAAACGTATCCTTAATCCATTATTACTTTAAGAGTAAGCAGGGGTTATTTGAGTCTCTGGCTATCAATTATTTTGAGCCTTATTTAGAAATTTTAGAGAGTATTCATTTTACTGATGCAAATGAGCGCGTAGAGACGCTAGTGAGAAAGATATTACATTATAAATTGTCTCATAATCAACTTTCCTGTTTAGTATATCGAGAACTTTCTTTAAATACAGTGTTTGCCCGGGAAATGCTTGTTACTTATTTAGCCAAAGAAGACCATTTATTATCCGCTATTTTATTCCAAAAATCATCGAAAATGGAGATCACTTTCAAAGAAAAGCTTAAAGTACTGCAATTGAAAGGGCTGCTAAATGCTCCATTTACGATGCCTCATGAATTCAGGGACCCATTTATTACTGAAGCTTCACTAAGTCATTTTGTGGAGGAGTACAGTCAGTCTATGTTAGAACAGGAAACCGTGCAGAAGTTAGCGGTTAAAGCTTAGGATTCTAGGATCTATTTCGCTAAAACCCTGCTTCAATCCAGACACTGCGTGAGCATCAGATCCATAAACTAACGGGAGCCCCATTGAAGAAGCTTGATCTGCTATAGACTTTGGCGGATATGTTTCTTTGCAATGGGGCTTTTGAAGTCCTGCCCCATTGTAATCTAGTTCCAGCCCCTGCTCTTTAAGTACTTTAAGAAATTGTTCAGCTCGTACCTCCCAGCCAGGTGGAGAGGGATATAAGTCTTTAAATTTCCTGATCAGCGTCATATGACCGATCCTCGATGGTTTATAAGCTCCTAAATCAGCTTCAGCGGATTTTCTTAAATTATTAAAGTAAGCTTGATACAAATGGTTGCTGCCACCCAGGTCATAAAGAGCCTCCTCATACATGTCAGGGCTGTAATCTATACAATACCATTGCCTATTTCCTTTAATAAAATGTACGGATAGTATGCTGTCATCTAATTCAGGTCCATATCTGTTTAAGAAAGTCTCCGTTTCTCTTTCATATCCTTCGATATAGTCCACTTCAAACCCTGCCTGAATAGAAATATCATCCTTGTATTCTTTTTGCAGACGATTAATATCGGATAGATAAGACTCAACTTCTGCGAGAGCCATTCCACTGTCTTTTTCAGGGACAGGATCAATGAACGAGGTTGGCAGAGGAGCATGCTCTGTGAATGTCATGGTGTCGTAGCCGATAGATATGGCTTTCTCTATATATGTTTTAAATGAATCTGCCGTTCCATGCGGGCAGTATGGAGTATGGATGTGACCGTCTCTCATTCTTAAATGCTCCTTTAGGATTGTATTTTTGGTCAGTAGGTTAATATTTTTGAAATATTTTAGCCAAAATCTCTAAATACATGGTATCATTATAAACAACTATTTTACATTTCGGAACGAAAGAATCCGTCGGACGGTGATTTTGTAAGGAGGCTATTTATGAAGTACATCATTGGAGTTATACTGCTTGTCATTGCGCTTTTTATCGCAGGGTTAATTTGGCGTAAGAAAGTCTATGATGCGGTGGACCGGTTAGAAAATTGGAAAATGGACATTACGAATAGACCGGTAACTGAAGAATTATCAAAAGTGAAGAACCTGAACCTATCAGGGGAAACCCAAGAGAAATTTGAAGCGTGGCGTGAGCAGTGGGATACGATCATAACTAAGGAGCTTACTGCAATTGAGAAAGATCTTTACGAGGCAGAAGAAGCTGCAGACCGTTATAAATGGAAGAAAGTCCAGAAAATATTGGATAGTACAGAGGATAAATTAGTAGCCATTGAGAACGATATTCAAAAAATTCTGGAAGAACTTAAGAGTCTGCTGGATTCAGAGGAAAACAGCCGAATTGAAATCGAATCCATTGGTCCCGAAATTAAGGAATTATCCCGCAAACTAATTCAGCACCGTAACCAGTTTGGCCAATCTGCTTCTTTGTTCGAGAAACGAGTAGAGCAGCTGGAACTGCAGTTGGGTACGTATGAAGAATTAGCCGAGCAGGGCAACTATATTGAGGCGAATAAACTGGTTCAGTCTATTCGTGAGGAATTGGTTATCCTACAGGAAGAAACCGAAACGTTCCCTGAACGTTATAAGAAAGTAAACTTGGAACTGCCGGAGCAGTTAAGAGAGCTTAAGCAAGGGATCGAAGAAATGAAAGCAGAAGGTTACCGAGTAGCTCATTTAGATTTGCTCCCTGAAATACATAGGTATGAACGTATTCTTACGGAAGCATTAGCCAGGTTAAATGAAAACGACCAAACAGATATAGAAGAATTAATTGTTGAAATTGAAACAAGAATTCAGGAAATCTATCAGATGCTCGAGAGAGAAGCTGTAGCTCATCAATATGTTGAGAAACAGTATGCACCTTTAAGGTCTCAGCTTGATAATCTCGAAGCTGTCTTTATGGAAACGGAAGAAGATATGGAAGAAATTGATGTTTCTTATCAAATGCAAGGGGAAGAAGCAGAATCCTATGAAGGATTGAAAAGCTGGTTTAGTCAGCTTAAGAAAAAGTTTATCAGCCTCGAGCATAAAAGACAGGATGGAGAGTCGGCTTATTCAGAGCTGCGACTGGAGCTTGAAGAAGCACGCCAGAATTTAATAGAACTTCAAGAGAAGCATCAGGAGTTTGATGAGAAAGTTCAGGCTTTAAGACGAGAGGAAATGGATGCAAAAACGAAGCTTTCTGATATGGAGCAGTTACTTTTAGAAACATATCGACGGTTAAAACGCAGCAACATACCAGGAATTCCATCTTCAATTTATGAAGACATGAAAATAGCCAGCGATAAAATTGATGAAGTTTTTGCATGTCTTGAAAGAGAGCCTTTGGATATGGCCGCCGTGCATAACCATTTAAACGATGCATCAACTATGACACAGGGGATTTATGATGAAGCTCAAAAAATTATGGACAGAGCCCGCTTGGCTGAGAGAGTTATCCAATACGCCAATCGCTATAGAAGCAAGTATCCAATTTTAGCAGCACGGTTATTGGAGGCAGAAAATAAATTTAGATCTTATCAGTACGAATCAGCCTTAGAGCTAGCATCTGAAGCTCTTAAGGAAGTCGATCCGGATGCCTTTTCACGCATAGAGGAAAAGGAACAAGTCATGGTATAGGGTGGTGCACATGAGAAAGATGCTAGTGATCGTTACAGCAAGTATTTGTGTGATGGTATGGGGGGCTGTGGTCATTGTTTACCTTTTTACCCCTGCACAGACTCTTGGTGCAAATGATCATAGTTTGGCGTCTAACTCCGGTAACCTGCTAAAGGAACAAAAGACCTTCAGTTATTATGAGAAAATAGATGATCGTAAAAAACTCTTATCCCAAAGTGAAACAGTAACGGGGCCCGTTGACATATCAGAAGCCTGGCTCAAAGACCTCGAGAAGGATGGCAAACTAAGTATTGATACGTTACTTGCAGCTTTGGATATAGAGGAATGAAAAGTTTTTAAAGGACACCTGCTGTGTTAAGCAGGTGTCCTTTTGTAGCTTGAGCTGTCTATTTATTTATAAAAGATGGTATGATAATATAATGGATTGCATTTTGAAATAAAGGAGTTCACCTTTTATGATTTACTTTGATAATAGTGCTACAACAAAGCCTCTTCCTGAAGTATTGGATAGTTACCAAAAGGTGGCTGGAGAACTCTTTGGTAACCCATCATCAGTCCATAGCTTCGGTGGTCAAGTAGAGCGCTTAATGCAGCAATCCCGTCATCAGGCAGCCCAACTATTAGGAGTAGAAGCTCAAGAAGTGATTTTCACTTCGGGAGGCACTGAGGGTAATAATATGGCGATAAAAGGAATTGCATTTATGCATCAATCAAGAGGAAAGCATATAATCACGTCTGAAATTGAACACCCTTCGGTCCTGGAAGCATTTCGCGCTTTGGAAACGTTAGGGTTTGAGGTCACATATATTGACGTAAATAAAGAAGGTAAGGTAGACCCTCAGAGTGTGGAAGATGCTCTGCGTAAAGACACCATACTTGTAAGTATTATGTCTGTAAATAATGAATTGGGAACTGTACAGCCCGTGAAGGAAATAGGGAGTAAACTTAAGCATTACCCCAAGGTATTTTTTCATGTGGATCATGTTCAGGGATTGGGAAAAATTCATATGCCCATAATGGAGTCAGGAGTTGACCTTTGCACAGTTTCAGGCCATAAAATCCACGGATTGAAAGGGTCAGGAGCTTTAATCATCAGAAAGAATGTTTCTCTTTTTCCTTTGCTGCATGGAGGCGATCAAGAGCTTGAACGGCGAGCGGGTACAGAAAATCTTCCGGCAAATGTTGCTTTTGTGAAAGCACTACGTTTAATCTTGGAAAAACAAAAACATTCGGGTGATCATTTATCTCAAATCCATCAATATATACGGTCAGAATTAAAGAAGATGGAACAGGTGGTCATCAATTCACCGGAGGATTCCGCTCCTCATATCATTAATTTTTCAATTCCTGGATTTAAACCTGAGGTGGTTATTCATTCCTTAGGAGAAAAAGAGATTTATATTTCTACAAAATCTGCATGCTCCTCCAGGGAACCAGAGGTTAGTGCAGTCTTAAAGGCATGCAACCTTGACTATGAGCGCACGAGTTCTGCTCTTCGAGTTAGTCTAAGTTACCAAAATACGAAAGAAGAAGCTGCTACGTTTATAGAAGCCCTTGAGAAAACGATTGAACAACTAAAAGAAACGATGAGGAGATAAACTATGAATTTCGATCATATTATGATTCGGTATGGAGAAATGGCTTTAAAAGGAAAGAAAAGAAAAATATTTGAGCAAAAGCTTCGGAATAATCTGTTCAAGAAACTTAAGGAATTTCCTTCTGTTCGAATCCAGAAAACAAGAGGCCGTATGTATATCTTGTTAAATGGTGAAAATCCGCAAGAAGTCATGGATAGATGCCAGGATATTTTTGGTATTCACAGCTTGAGTTTTGCTGTAAAAGTGGATAAAGAAGAAGAAGAAATGAAAAAAGCGGTATTGTTAGCCTTCCAGGATGCAGACCATGCGAAAACTTTTAAAATTTCAGCTAAGCGTTCAGATAAGGATTTTCCAATTGATTCTAAAGAGCTTAATCCTCTTTTGGGAGGATATATTCTCAGAAATACAGATGGGGTTACAGTAGATGTCCACCAGCCTGATGTAGAAATTAAGGTAGAAGTACGCCAGGAGGCAGCCTATATAACGGCTCAAGATTATCCTGGTGCAGGTGGTTTTCCAGTTGGTACGACTGGGCAGTCTCTGCTTATGCTTTCAGGTGGGATAGACAGCCCTGTTGCAGGCTACCTGACTATGAAGCGTGGAGTGGAACTTGAGGCTGTTCACTTTCATTCCCCTCCTTATACAAGTGAGCGAGCGAAACAAAAAGTGATTGATTTAGCACAAAAGCTATCCAATTACGGAAACTCGGTTAAGGTTCATGTCGTTCCATTTACAGCTATTCAGCAAAAGATTCATCAAGAAATGCCCGATGGCTATAGTATGACAATTATGAGACGAATGATGCTTCGAATTAGTGAAAAGCTTGCAGCTAGGCGAGGGATATTGTCTATGACTACGGGAGAAAGCCTGGGTCAAGTAGCGAGTCAAACGATGGAAAGTATGAATACCATCAATGAAGTGACGAACTACCCCGTTCTACGGCCACTTATTTCTATGGATAAAGTTGAAATTATTGATATTGCTAGAAAAATTGATACCTATGATATTTCGATCCGTCCTTACGAAGATTGTTGTACTGTATTTGTACCGAAATCCCCCAAAACGATGCCTACAAGAAAAAATGCAAATTACTATGAATCAAACAGTGACTTTAGTGCAGACATTGAAAAGGCTCTCGATGAGACTTATATTGTAGAAGTTGACCATTTAGCAGGAAAAGACCAAAAAAATGACTTTAGTGACTTATTATAGTTTAATAATGATAAGAAGAAGATGCTCAGAATAATAGTGAAGCATCTTCTTTCTATATATGGAGCTCATGATATATGATGAATATATAGAACAAGAAGGAAACAGATAATTGGGGAGGATGGATAGACATGAAGCTTTGGTACGGTGGAAAAATCTATACGATGGAAAGAGAAGGCGTCTGGGTAGAAGCCGTTGTTACAAAGAATGGAAAGATACTGGAGATAGGGGATACTCAAGATCTATATAAAACCTATAAGAATGAAATTACAGAAGAACATGATCTAAAAGGTGCGGTTATGTATCCAGGATTCACGGACAGCCACCTCCATATAATCGGGCATGGAGAACGTTTGATGCGCCTGGATTTAACATTCATGAAATCAGCTGAAGAAGTGAAGCAGGCTTTGAAACTTCATGCGGAACAATTAAATCCTGGAGAGTGGATTATTGGTGATGGATGGAATGAAAATCAATGGGAAAATAAACGAATTATACATAAAGACGAACTGGACGAAATATCTTCCCAGCATCCAATGATGCTCACAAGAGTGTGCAGGCATGCGGTACTTGCCAATTCTGAGGCTATGAAGCTTGCCGGAATTGATAAAAACACACCTGATCCACAAGGTGGTGTGATCGTGAGGGATAATGAAGGAAACGCTACTGGTTTCTTCCATGAGAAGGCTCAGGATATGATTAAAAGAGCAATGCCGGAAGTAACGAAAGACTATTTAAGAAAGGCTACAGAGCTTGCTGTTAGGGATATGCATAAATACGGCCTCGTTGGAGGACATAGCGAAGACCTTAATTATTATGGGGGATTTAAAAAAACCTTCGACGCCTATACCGATGTGATTGATGGTTCAAAATTGAAGTTTAGAGCTCATTTACTTGTTCATAATGGAGTGGTAGAACAAATGGACGAAGAGTCTCTTGGCTACAAGAAAGGAACTGATTTTGTAGAGTTAGGCGCGCTGAAGATTTTTTCAGATGGGGCTCTTGGCGGGAGGACTGCCTGGTTGTCGGAAGCTTATTCAGATGATCCGGGGAACTTTGGTGTCCCTATCCACACTCAGGAGCAGTTGACTTCATTAGTTAAGAAAGCACGTAAACGTATGATGCCTATAGCCGTTCATGCAATTGGAGATCGGGCAGTAGAAGCGGTTATTCAAGCCATAGAAGATGAACCGCTTCCTACAGGAGAAAGAGATCGAATCATACATGCTCAGATTTTAAGACCAGATTTAATTCAGAAATTAAAAAATATGAATGTCGTACTAGATATACAGCCCACTTTTGTAGCTTCTGATTTTCCCTGGGTTATGGAACGGATAGGAAATGTAAGACTTAAAAATTCTTATTCCTGGAAGACTCTTATGGATGCTGGGATCATGTGTGCAGGGGGATCTGACGCTCCTATTGAAGAAATTAATCCTTTATTGGGCATTCGTGCTGCTGTAGATCGAAGAGCAACCTACGATCATTTGGTGTATCAAGTAGAAGAAAAACTTTCGGTCTTTGAAGCCATATCCTTATACACGAAAGGAAGTGCTATGGCCATTGCAAGAGAGGATTCGCAAGGGGTGATACAGTCAGGTTATAATGCGGATTTTACTATACTTGACCGCGATCTTTTTGCACTAAAGCCTCATGAATTGGCCGATGCTACTGTTACGATGACTGTAATAGATGAAGAGGTTGTCTACCAACGTTAAAAAATCCGGAGCGGGATCTGCCGCTCCGGATTTAACTTATTACAGTATTTTTATAGGAAGGTGCGCTTGACACGGTCCCAATAAGAATTATTTTTCAACTTGACGGTTTTTACTACCTGGTCACTTAGGCGAACTGTAACATCATAGATATTACGAATTGAGAAAGCCTCATTATCCATCCCGATAATCGGATAGTCATTTCCATCCTGTCGAACATGGAGTTTTAATGTGCGCTCACCGCTTAATATAAAAGAAGAGCCCAGGGTTCTAAAGCGATTGTTGTTTAAGGAAGCTAACTCACTAACTTGGAAACATGGTAATTTGGGATCTACTACAGCCCCTTTTGTGGACTTATTATAACCGGTACTTCCAGTAGGAGTGGCTACAATTAGTCCATCTCCCCTGAATGTTTCGAAGAGTAGGTCATCAATATAGACATCTATGTCAATGGATTTAATTAAAGTGGACCGCACACTGCATTCATTTAAACAATAGAAAGTGGATTCATTATTGACAGTTGCTTCAATAATTGGAAATCTACGAACTTCAACTTCGGCATTTTCCATTGCTTCTACCATTTCATCATGATGATCTATACTAAAGTCACAATAAAGCCCTGCTTCATTTTGACTTCGTATTCCAACATAGAGGCAATCTTGTCTGAATCCAGTATTTCGCACAGCCTGCAGAAATGTCCCATCACCGCCGACGGCAATAATAATGTTCGCATTTTTCGAATCTTCCACGATAGAAAAGTCTTTATCTCTTGCTAATTGATAGAGTGGTTTAAGTTTCTCATCCAGTTCCTGGTTCGGGTGATAATAAAAGTATAGGTTTCTACGTTGTTCAGCCATAAAACTTCCTCCTTATGTATTCTTTATCGTCATTTTATCATTATAATGCTCTTCCCGCACACAATTTTCAAACTAATCGGTAAAGTAGCGTATTGTTGAAACCCGCTGCATTATTCGATATGGTGGGGGTAGAGTTTAATTCGGAACAGCGCAATTACAATCAAGCTGGCGCATTACTGGTTAAAGTAAATGCGTCAATTTCTTGTTTGACCAGGCAGGCTGAAAAGGAGAATGAAGATGAAGCAAGAACAGGTAGAAAAACTATTTCAGTGGGTAGATGAAACAGCTGATATGATTTCTCAAGATATGAATATTACTTATTTGGAAGCCATCGCTGAAACATTAGACATTTTGTTCAATGGACAGCCTTTTAAGGATATGAGCAAAGAACTTCAAACGAAGCTTACCAATGAGCTTACGAAGATCAATAAGGATAATTTTGAAAAAGAAGAAATCCGAAAAGCCGTACAACTTGCTATCTTAAAAGGTATGAAAGGAGCGACACAGCAGCAGCATTTAATCACTCCTGATTCTGTAGCAATGTTTATGGGCTATTTGGCTTCTAAACTTTTTGATAACGAAGAAAACCTGAAGTTATTTGATCCTGCCTCAGGTTCAGGAAACTTAATTACTTCTGTAATGAACCAGCTTGAAATGCCATTAACAGCATACGCAAGTGAGGTGGACCCTACACTCATACAGTTAGCCGTAACCAATGCCAACTTACAAAAGAATAATATTGAGTTCTTCCACCAGGACAGTTTGCAGCCATTTTTGATGGAGCCTGTGGATTTTGTGCTGGCTGATCTTCCGGTAGGTTATTATCCCGATGATGTCCAGGCATCACGTTATCAGCTAAGAGCGGAAGAGGGGCACTCCTATGCGCATCACTTGTTCATTGAACAAGGATTGAACTACACAAAAGAGGGCGGATATTTAATGTTTATCGTCCCGAACTTCTTATTTGAAAGTGACCAGTCGAGGGAGCTGAATGCATTTTTAAGGGAAAATGCTCATATAGTCGGTATGCTACAGCTTTCCGATTCGTTATTTAAAAATGAGAAACATGGTAAAAGTATCCTGATCCTTCAAAAGAAAGGTCCAGAAACTAAGCCGCCGAAGCAGGCTCTGCTTGTCAAGCTTCCGTCCTTTAAAAATCCAAACGCTATGGGTGACATTCTCGGTCAAATGAATCAATGGTTTGATGAATATAAAACTGCACAATTGTGAGAAAATAACGAATATAAGAAGTAAACGTTATCATGTTCTTTCTATCTTGAAAATGAGGGAAACGGGTGGTTAAATGGTAGTGGTAGAAACATACGAACCTAATTGTAAGGGGATGAGCAACGTTGAGTAATAAAATTCTTGCTATAAATGCAGGCAGTTCATCACTAAAATTTCAATTGATTGACATGCCTGAGGAAACTGTAATTACTAAAGGGCTAGTAGAACGTATCGGACTTGAGGATGCGGTATTTACAATTGAAGTGAATGATGAAAAAGATAAGACAGTGACTGATATTCCAGATCACGGAGAAGCTGTGAAAATTCTTCTTGATAAACTGACATCTAATGGAGTAATCGATTCTTTAGATGAAATTAATGGTGTTGGCCACCGTGTAGTTCACGGAGGAGAACGTTTTAGTGAATCTGTGTTAATAACGGACCAAGTCATTAAGGAAATTGAGGAAGTGTCAGATCTTGCCCCGTTGCATAATCCGGCAAACCTAACTGGAATTCGCGCATTCCGTGAGGTTCTTCCGGAAGTCCCTCACGTTGCGGTATTTGATACAGCATTCCATCAGTCCATGCCGGAACAATCCTATCTTTACAGCCTTCCTTATGAATATTATGAGGAGTATGGCATACGTAAATACGGTTTCCACGGTACATCTCATAAATATGTATCGGAGCGTGCGGCAGAGATGATGGGCCGCCCTGTAGAACAACTGCGACTGTTATCGTGCCATTTAGGTAATGGAGCAAGTATCGCGGCAATCGAAGGTGGTAAATCAATTGATACATCCATGGGCTTCACACCACTTGCAGGTGTTACGATGGGAACTCGTTCCGGAAACATTGACCCTGCTCTCATACCTTTCATTATGGAGAAAACAGGAAAAACAGCGAATGAAGTTATGAATGTATTAAATAAAGAAAGTGGTATGCTGGCTCTTTCCGGTTTTTCTAGTGACCTTCGGGACATAGAGATCCGTGCGAGTGAAGGTGATGAGCGTGCGGAGCTGGCTCTTGAAGTGTTTGCTGCACGTATCCACAAATATATTGGTTCCTATGCCGCTCGTATGCACGGAATTGATGGAATTATTTTCACTGCCGGTGTGGGTGAAAACAGTTATACCATGCGGGAGCGCGTATTAAAAGGTCTGGAGTTTATGGGAGTTTACTGGGACCCATCTCTAAATCAGATTCGCGGAAAAGAAGCATTCGTTAACTACCCTCATTCACCTGTGAAAGTGATGGTCATCCCGACCAATGAAGAGGTTATGATAGCTCGTGATACAGTAGAAAAAGGTCTATAAATATTTAGTAGCAATGGCGTCTGAATCAATCAGAGAGCCATTGCTTTTTTTTGAACATTCAGGCTACAATAATAATAAGAGTGAACCGGTGGGGAGTGTTGTTCATGACTTATGAACGCGTAGCAAAAGATATTGATAGTTGGCTTGAGCAGTACCGGATGTACCAGCCTAACGATTTTGAAATGCTTTATGATGATTGGATACGCCAGAGTTTTTATAATTTGGATCCAGAGGTAAAGGAAAAGTTTTTTTCAAAACTCGACGCCTGGTTTTTTCATACGCACGCTTTTTTGCAAGGCACGTCCTTTCAAAATGAAGCGAGGCAGCGGATTTTATCTGTAGGCAGGGTATTCTCAGAAGAAATTGAGAATATTACAGACATGAATAGGATGCTTAGTGTAGATCAGCTAAGTTACATAGCTCAGCAGCAAATTGCAAGGGGCAGGCTTTACTCCTTTGCACAAGGCGGGCTGACAGGTACAGGAGGATGGCTGTTACTCGGACTTGACTATCCTTTAATGATGGTTATGAATATCCGTGCCGTGCAGTTGATTGGTTTGACTTTCGGCCATGAAATGAATCATCCTTATGAAATGATGATTTCTTTAAAAGTTTTTCACGCGGCTACTCTGCCTAAACGGCTTCAGGTTCACGCGTGGAATGAATTGATGGGTGAAGTGAGTCGTAATGAACATCCTTATGTTTTTGAAGGGAACGATCAGCTAACAAATGAATCATGGCTTGAGCAGCCTATTAAACAATGTTTCAAATCGATGTTCATTTTAATGTTCCGTAAAAAAATCTTTCAGGGTCTTCCTTTTATAAGTATAGCAATAGGTGCTTATTCTAATTATCATTTAACAAGACAGGTAACTGAATTTGCAATGAAATTTTATCAATATCGGTACTTACTGGATCATAAGGAGGAAGAGAGTGATGGCAGTCGAAGATCATAAGAGAGAAGCTCCTTCATCGGTAAGGTGCATGGTTCTTACCATAAGTGATACTCGAAATACGGATACAGATAAGAGCGGAAAGATTATTATCGAAAAACTTACAGAGCAATCTGAGCATAAGGTTAATGAATATAAGATTGTTAAGGATGATCAAACAAGAATAGCAGAGGCTGTTAAGCAAGGATTGGATAACCCGGATATTGACGTAGTTCTCTTAAATGGAGGAACGGGTATTGCGGATCGAGATGTTACGATTGAAGCAGTTCAAGCTTTAATCACAAAAGAGATCCCCGGATTCGGTGAACTGTTCCGGATGCTGAGCTACAACGAAGATATTGGTTCAGCTGCACTTTTATCACGAGCAACAGCGGGAGTTAGTGAAAAAACAGCTGTTTTTTCAATGCCAGGATCAAGCGGCGCGGTAAAATTGGCTATGGACCGTCTGATACTGCCGGAAATTTCACATGTTGTCCGAGAAATTAATAAAGAAGAATAAAAATAACCCCCATCTTAGTTGATGGGGGTTATTTTTATTCTTCTACAACTGACTTTTCCGGACGTACAACAAGGACATCACAGGTGGCGTAACGGGTAATATGCTCAGAAACACTTCCAATGAAAAAGCGTTCCATGGCATTTAGACCGGTAGCCCCGCATATGATAAGGTCTGCATTATGTTTTGGGGCCACATCTTTAGCAATTTTTATTTTTGGGGAACCATACTCAACAACTACTTGTACGTTGGTAACGCCTGCTTTTTCCGCTTTAGACTTATAATCATTTAATAAATCCGTTGCGTACTTTTCCGCGCGTATGGCCAAAGAACGATCGTAAGCCTCTACCGTAGCAAAAGCTCGAGTGTCTACTACATGTGCTAGAACCAGTTTAGCATCATTTCGATTAGCAATATCAATTGCTTTTTTGAAAGCACCCTCTGCTGTTTCTGAACCATCCACTGCTACAACAATATCTTTGTACTCGAATGTCATTATGAATGCCCCCTTCCTGTTTCTCACCTTTATTATATCATGTTCTATTTTGATTTAGACTTATAATTCAAGCATAATTTGGGGAGTTTTGTGAACTTTAAGAAAGAGGTGAGAAAAATGAAGAAACCAGAAAATCCTATAGAACGTGAACAAAAGTTAGAGAGAGAAATGACTGCACCACTGAATGAAAGTTATCAGTCCATAAATAAGAACGAGACAAAGAAAAAGTCAAGCCAATCATAATAAAATCCCACCACCTCCGATTAAGGAGGGGTGGGATTATTGGGTTTTATTACTGATCTTACTAGCCCCACGACTTATGTCTCATAAACCAGGGATAGGTAACCATTAATATTGTAAATGTGATAAACCCAGGCGACCAGTTGTCAGGAAAAATGAAATACATGAAGCTTCCAAGTATGATAAAAATCAAAGCATACGGGTTAATACTTGACGTTTTAGTTAACTGCTCAATAGCTTTCTGATCCAGATGCAGCCGTTTAACGATTAGATAATCACCAGAAATGACTGCAGAAATGGGTATGATCAAACCTCCGAGTAATGAAATATAAGATTCAGCTTCATTGACCAGGGAAGGGAAGCCACTTAATAAGACCCCAAGGAATCCAAACAGAACCGCACTTTGAACACGAGTCAGACGGCTGAAAGTATTTAATAAACTATATCCTCCGGTATAAGCATTGCTAATGTTAATCGAAATCATGGACACTACTGCGGTTAACGTGATTACGCCAATAATAACAGGGGAATTTGTTTGACCGCTTGAAGATACATAAGGGTTAATATCATGGAATAAATAGGCGGATGCACACCCGATTAAGGCGGTAATAAAGAAGCCGATTCCATTTCCTATAAGCAATCCCCAGAACCCGTGAGCCGGTGTTTTTGCATAGCGTGTCATATCAGCTGAAGCACTTACGCCAGAGACGTATTGTACAAAAGCCAAGCTGGCGTAGAAAAACATAGTAGTTATGGAACCCTGAATAGGTTCCAGTTGGAATGTAAACCATGCGGTCTCCCCATGATTTGTAGTAAAGTATATATATAAAATTATAAACTCTCCAAGTAAAAGAAAAGGAAGAAAGTAAGTGGTGGCTTTTTTTACAGCATCAAAACCTATTATAGCGAGGATTACCATCAGGATAGATAAAGGGATTGAGAACAGTAAAAAAGGCACCTCTTGACCTGTCATCCTAATGAAAAGCTGCTGAATGACATATGTACCGCCTATGGTCTGTACGCTAAACCAATAGAGAGAGGTTATACTTCGAATAGGAGATGAAAGAAATCGGGCTCCCTGCACTCCGAGAATGGTGCGTATGGCATATTGCGCAGGGATTCCTAAACGAGCTCCGGGTAACGATAAATAAGAGACAAACAAAAAACCCAAAATTGCTCCAAGACATGTTGTAAGAACACCGTTCCAAAAGGATAAACCGCCTTCCAGCACGGCCAGGGCAGGTACGAGAAAGTTTCCTGCGTTAGCCGCTACGGCAATTTGGATAAATGCAAAGCGATACCATGACGTATTTTGTCTTATTTTGGGCACCGCTTCTAAACCGATTGTTTCAATTAACTCTTTACGTGAGGCAGCTGCCTTCATTTCATCCACGTCCTCTCTGCCGCATTTTATTGTACCTAAGGCAGGAGGCCTTGTAAATAAATAGTAGGGAAGTCAAAGATCAATGGGAGTTCAATGGGGGGATTGACAATGAGGCATGCGATTATAACTGCTGGATCTAAAGGTTTGGGCAGGAAAGTTACGGAGCAGTTTATTGAAAAAAACATTTCAGTGACGGTCACTTATTTAAATGATAAAAAATCAGCCATGACGTTGTATGATGAATTCCCGGAAAAGAAGGACAAGATCCATATCGTGAAAGCTGATGTTACAGAACTACAGGATTTACAGACGTTGATTCAAGAAACCATTCAAAGGTTTGGAAGAATTGATTATTTAATTAATAATGCAGGACCTTATATATTTGAACGTAAAAAATTGATGGATTATTCTACGGAAGAGTGGAACTCTATGGTCAAAGGAAATCTTGATGCCGTTTTCCATTTAATGAAACTGACGGTTCCTTACATGCGAGCGCAATGCTTTGGACGAATTATTAATTATGGTTTTCAAGGAGCCGGTTCGGCTTCTGGCTGGATTTATCGGTCTGCATTTGCTGCTGCAAAAGTTGGTCTTGTATCTCTTACAAAAACGGTCGCTTACGAAGAAGCTGAACACGGTATTACTTCTAATATGGTGTGTCCTGGAAATATTGTGGGTGAGTGGAAAGAATCCTCAATTGAGAATGGTCGAAAAACCAAGGATGATTGTACTCCGATTGGACGACCGGGAACGGGGGAGGATATAGCCCGCACTATTGATTTCTTATGTCATAAAGATTCGGATATGATAACGGGAACTATATTTGAGGTTACAGGCGGTGTCGATGTGATCCACAGGCACAGGTAGAAAACTGAATATTTCAACATTTGATAAAAGGTAACCATTGGCGTACTGTTTTGTTACAATGAAAGGGCTTACAAAATAAACATCTACTTTCTATTGAATAATCATGTTATAGTGGAAATCGATAAATAGAGAGAATGGAATAGGAGGTTGAACGGCCTTGAAAATTGGAGTGCCAAGAGAAATTAAAAATAATGAAAACCGAGTAGCGATGACACCCGCAGGAGTTGTAACTTTGACCAATGCAGGTCATGAAGTTTTTGTAGAAACTAATGCAGGAGCTGGCTCAAGTTTTACTGATGCTCAATACAAAGAAGCGGGAGCAAGCATTGTATATTCTGCCAAGGAAGCATGGAGTCAGCAAATGGTGATGAAGGTTAAAGAACCACTTCCTGAAGAGTATGAATATTTCTTTGATGGTCTTATATTATTTACTTACTTGCACCTGGCACCTGAGCCTGAACTTACGAAAGCTTTAGTTAAGAAAAAAGTAATTGCGATTGCCTATGAAACGGTGCAGGCCCCCAATGGATCTCTGCCGCTTCTTACCCCTATGAGTGAGGTAGCTGGAAGAATGGCTTCTCAAATTGGAGCTCAATTTCTGGAAAGCTCTCATGGCGGTAAAGGCATTCTTCTCGGTGGAATTCCAGGAGTACGTAGAGGTCGAGTAACAGTTATTGGAGGCGGTGTTGTCGGAACTAATGCGGCAAAGATTGCCATGGGCCTTGGTGCGGATGTTACTATTATTGATTTAAACCCGGAAAGATTAAGGCAGTTGGATGATATTTTCGGATCGGATATTAATACTCTGATGTCGAACCCCTTAAATCTTCAAGAATCATTGGCAGAGTCTGATCTGGTAATTGGAGCGGTGCTCATACCCGGGGCTAAGGCTCCGAAACTGGTCACTGAAGATATGGTTAAATCGATGAAGGAAGGATCCGTTATCGTAGACGTTGCTATTGATCAAGGCGGTATCTTTGAAACAACGGATCGAATTACTACACACGATAATCCTACTTATGAAAGACATGGTGTGCTCCATTACGCTGTGGCTAATATGCCAGGAGCTGTTCCTAGAACATCAACTATTGGATTGACGAATGTAACCGTTCCTTATGCCTTACAGTTAGCTAATAAAGGGTATAAAAAAGCCTGCCAGGAGAATGAGTCTCTCTTTAAAGGAATAAATACACTTGAAGGTTACGTTACTTACCTTGCCGTTGCTGAAGCCCAGGGGCTCGAATATGCGGATGCGAAAGATTTAATTCATCAGTAAATAAACGAAAAAGAAGCGAAGGGATAATGCTCCCTTCGCTTCTTCTATGTTGATTATTTTTTCATCATAGTCCCTGTTAAAGATAAGCTCCCGTTTGTTGAAGACTTGATTTCGAGATAAATCGGGTCCGTTACTTAATATAGAGAAGGGATGGCTGCGGAAACAACTCGCTTTCCTGCGGGGGAACTGGCAAGTCTCCTCGCTCGTTTCACTCCCTGCGGGGTCTCGCCTAGCTCCTTCTCCCGCGGGAGTCTCGTCGTTTCCTCCGCCACCCCAGCCATTTCACATGAACGGACCCTGGCAGTAGAAAAAGCAGGAAGCTTTAATCGTCTTAAACGCTTCTATAGCGCCGCTTATACCTTTGATAGACTCTGTATTTAGCGTTAATCATATAGGTTATTCTTCCTCATATGAAGGCCATTACGTAAAGGTTCGTGCTCCCCATAATCGTAAAGGGGCGGAAGGGAACGGTGAAGACTCCTGCGGGATGAACATGATCGGTGAGATCCCGCAGGGCTGTTAAGCCCGAGGAAGCTCAGCACATGCCCGCGGAAAGCGAGCCGTTCCCAGGAGCCCCTTTCTCCACACAATATCTCGAAACTGAGTCTTCAACTAATCGGCCCTTTAGTTTAATAATGTGGTTATGGAAAAAGTTGCTGGTACCTTATCAAATATTTTCTCTTAAGAGGCTGAATGCATGGTTTTTGTTTCTTTGTTCTTGCGACTTCTCTCTTTTTGCTTTCGGAAAAAGGTAGCTATAATTGGTCCGGATATGTTGTGCCATACACTGAAAATCGCACTTGGAACGGCAGCAAGAGGGCTGAAGTGAACGGCGGCCAAAGAAGCACCAAGACCGGAATTCTGCATGCCGACTTCTATCGAAACTGCTCGTTTCTTAGCAGGTTCCATATTGAAGATTTTTCCTAATAGATATCCTGTTAAATATCCTAGTGCATTATGAAGGACCACGATCGCAAAAATGACTGCACCCGTTTCAGCAATTTGAACTTGATTGACACTGACGACGGCCGCTACAATAGCCACAATAGCGATTACCGATACGAGTGGAAGGGCCTTTATTCCTGCCTCTACTTTTCTGCCAAGTAAAGCTTTCACTCCAAGTCCCAGAAGAATTGGGAAAAGGACAATCTGTAAGATTGATAGAAATAGATCCCCTGCTGACACCGGCAGCCATTGACTGGCAAACAGCCATACTAGAAAAGGCGTAAATATTGGAGCGAGCAAGGTAGATACAGCAGTGATAGAAACAGACAGAGCTGTGTCTCCTTTAGATAAATATGTCATCACGTTTGAAGAAGTTCCTCCAGGACAGCATCCTACTAGAATAACTCCAACGGCTACTTCTGTAGACACTGGGAGAATTGTGACAAGGAAGAAAGCGAGCAACGGCATAAGTATAAATTGTGCTCCTACTCCTATGGCCACATCCTTGGGTCTTTTAAATACTTCCTGAAAGTCTTTTTTAGATAAAGTAAGTCCCATTCCGAACATAATGATCCCTAATAAAGGCACAATATAGGGAGCGATCCATGTGAAACCTGATGGAATAAAAAATGATAATACCGCAAACAGTAACACCCAGATTGCAAAGGTTTTCCCTACAAAGTTACTCGCTTGTTCTAAAACCTTCATATATTTCCACTCCTTTATAAATTATTTGAATTTTGATTATACGCGACATTTTCAATTTTCAAAGATATGAATAAGGGAAAAAAATGAAAAAAATAATATTGGAGAAATGCGCTAAGCAGGCATTTAGATCAAAAGTCTGATACGATAATAAGAGAAAAATTTTTAAAAAGTGAAACCAAAGGGTATTCAGGCACGTAAATAGAAGTACACAGGGTCATATAGAAAGGTGAGGTGAGTATTTGGGATTCTTTTCTAGATTGTTTTCCAACCAAAAGAAGCAAGCTCCTGAAGTTGAGGAACGAACCGTACTGAATATTCAGATAGGCGATATTCTCTCATACGATCTTGTCGATTATGAGGTAGTGGGTAAGATCACTTACCGGGACGGGTCATATGAGTGGTTTGCTTATCAGTTGTTAGAGGGCCAGTCTACTAAATGGCTTTCGGCGGAAATGGATGATGAGCTTGAGCTTGGCATGTATGAAACGATTAAGCTGCCGGTATCCACCCCTTTTCCAAAACAGCTTCAATATGATGGAAAAACCTATAATAAAGATGAAGAAGGCGAAGCGCGGGTTACAGGGGAAGGCAGAAGTAAGAATATTAATGGACGAACTACTCATTACGCTGATTATCTTTCAGATGATGAAGAAACTTATCTGAGTCTAGAAGAATGGGGTAGTGAAGTAGAAGTAAGTTACGGTTATGATATTGAAGCTTATGAGATTAAAATAATTGCTGGTTCCAAATAATGAAGGAGGAATTTTAAATGTTTAAATTTTTCAAACGTGTTAAAACAGTAGTGGGTTCAGAGTTAAATTCGATGCTTGATAAAGCAGAAGATCCTGTGAAGATGCTGGACCAATTTATGAGAGATATGGAAAACGATATCCGCGAAGCGGAAAGTGCAGTTGCTAAACAAATTGCCAATGAGAAAATGCTGAAGCGCAAGTATGATGATGCCCAGGCAATTGTAGATAAACGCATGCAGCAGGCTGAGCAAGCTATTGAAGCAGGAAACGAAGATTTAGCCCGCCGTGCTCTTGAAGATAAAAAGAATCACCAGGACCAGGCCGAGCAACTAAAAGCGTCCTGGGAGCGTGCGCAAACTGATTCCAGTAATTTGCGCCAAAAATTGGACGAAATGAAGAAAGAATATCAGGAAATGAAACTGAAAAAAGATTCACTTAAAGCGCGTGCAGAATCCGCGAAGACTCGTACGAAGATGAATCGTACTATGTCCAATATCGGCGGGGACGAGTCTCGTCAAGGCTTTGAGCGCATGGAAGAGAAGGTTATGCAGCATGAAGCAGAAGCTGAAACTAGCGAAGATATGTCTTCTGAAAGCCGCTCCCTCGATGACGAGTTTGAAGAATTGAATAATAATGACAGTGTAGATAACGAACTGGAAGAATTAAAGAAGAAGATGAATAAAGAATAACCAGTATGCAAATGATACTCCGTGCCTGACTCCTCGTCAGGCACGGATATTTTCAAAAGAGGGGAGGAGCTGCATTGAGAGAATATGGAGGTATATTTGTTGTTGGTATAATAGCAATCGTTCTTTTGTTTAACGTTTTTGGAAATGGGAACCCAATGAGAGGTATATCAGGATCAAATATAGAAGATACATATGGAGAACTGCCGAGTGAACCTGACCGTTCTGAAATTTTAAATAAAATTGAAAATTCGGAAGCGGATTCAATTGAAGATTTAATCCAAGAAAACTTTCCTTTATTGGACACTGTACGATCTGACCAGGGAACTACTTCACGCATATACATGACCAGAGAATTGACTCTTACAGAAGTAGCGGATGCTTTATCTGGTGCTATAACGCCCGAAGAAATCAGTGAAAGACAGGAGGATAAGCAAGCACTCGTTTATACGGACCACTTTGTAATTATTCAAGATAGTAAAGAAGAACCAGACGTTATAACTATTGAACTGGCTTCTGATCAATTTGTTAGAAACCATTATTCACCAGGTTTCTTTAATGGGATGTTCACGGCTATCCTGTTAAACCGAATGTTGGGTTCAAACGACTGGTATAACCGAAGAAGCAATACATGCAGACAATCAGGGAACTGCTATGGCGGATACGGGATGTACGGAAATTATAATACAGGAACTTCAGGGTCTCTTCGTGGGTCTTCAACTCGCGGTGGAGGGCCAGGAACAGGAAAATAAAGGAGGTAATCAGCATGGAACCGTTTTTAGCTACATTGGGATATTTTGTTATTGCTGTAATAGTAGTATTGATTGGACTTTTAGTATTTGAATGGTTAACACGACAGTATAAAGACTGGGATGAAGTAAAAAAAGGCAACCAGGCTATAGCCATGTCCATATCTGGGAAGATTATTGGGATTTGTATAGTTCTTTCGTTTGCTATTTATCACAGCTTTACCGTTTGGGATACACTAATTTGGGGCGCTTATGGAGTCATCCTTCAAATGATTGCTTATCTATTATTTGAAATGCTCACTCGTAAATTCTCAGTTGAAACTCAACTTAAAGCTAATAATACGGCAGTAGGCATCATTTCGATGGGTGTGTCCATAGGTCTTGCTTTTGTAATTGGAGCGTCAATTACATAGAGAAAAATGGGATATAGGGAAGCCACTATGAGTACCAGCATAGTGGCTTTTTTGAGGGATAACATCAGAGTCCGAAATTTACGGGTTGGAGTGAACAAATTTGGATACAAACGGCAAGAGAAAAAGTCATCTAATCTATTGGGCTTCAGGAATCGTTTCTATATGTGGAATTATATTTGAGGTGCTGTTCGGAGCACTTGGCTCCTATATCCTTGGAGATGGGGTGAAACAGTACACCCTGACCATCAGTTTATTTCTAACTGGCATGGGTGTGGGGGCTAGTATCAGTGAGCGTGTTATGAAAAACCTGATTATTACGTTTATATGGATTGAATTCATGGTGGCACTTATAGGTGGTTTTTCAAGCTTTACTATGTTTGGGATGACGGCATTCGCTCCCTCAGGTACGGATGCGTTGTTTTTGTATCTTATTACTTTTACCATCGGGGGATTGACTGGTCTTGAACTGCCGATATTAATTCGAAAAGCTAATGAAATTGGAGTAGAACTGAACCGGAGTACAGCTAGAGTGTTGTTTTCTGATTATGCAGGAGGGCTAATAGGAGGATTGTTATTTGCCTTCTATCTGCGGCCACAAATGGGTATGGTTAAAAGCGCCTTTTTTGTAGCCTGTATCAATTTATCGGTAGCTTTAGTAGTATTATATTTATTTAGATCCGAAATTAAACGCTTAGTTCTTCACACAAGTGCAGCTGTTTTTATTGCGATTCTTTTAATTGGTGGTTTATTCTTCGGGGAAGAATTAGCGTTTTCCTTCGAACAGAAGTTATATAAAGATCCAATTATTCACATGGAGGAAAGTGCCTATCAAAAAATAGTCGTGACAAAAGAGCAGGGAGACACTCGTTTATATTTAAATGGTTCGCTGCAATTTAGTTCATCGGATGAATACCGCTACCACGAAACGCTGATCCATCCCCCTGTTGCTAATGCAGAAACTAAGGAAAATGTACTCGTCCTTGGCGGGGGAGATGGAATTGCCGTGAAGGAATTATTAAAGTATGACAAAATCAAAAATATTACGGTAGTGGATTTAGATCCTGCGGTAACAACGTTAGCGAAGAATAATTATCATTTATTACAATTAAACCAAGGGGCGCTATCAGATGAACGTGTTCAGGTACGAAATGAAGATGCTTTCGAATTCTTAGAAGAGTCTGAGGATTGGTATGACATTATTATTTCCGACTTGCCAGACCCCAATAATGAGAGTTTAAATAAACTTTACACTAGAGAGTTTTATTCATTGCTTCGAAATCATCTGGAGCCTGGGGGTACAGCGATGGTTCAGGCCACCAGTCCTGTTTTCGCTCCCAGCGTTTACTGGACGATAAGTAAAACAATAGAATCGACTGGATTACATACAGCCAATTTTCATGTGGATATCCCAAGTTTCGGAAACTGGGGATTTGTTATGGCAAGCAGGGAGCCAATCAAAGTTGGAGAGATTTCTATTCAAGCAGAAACAAAATTTCTAACAGATGAAGTGTTAAAGTCTATGACAGTGTTTGGAAAAGATGAAGACCGGGAAATCGTAAACCGTGAAGGGGAAGTTGTCCCCTTAAAGCCAAATACATTAATAGATCCTCATTTAATACAAAAGTATGAAAGTGCCTGGCAAAACTATTAAAAGAGGAAAAATAATGATTAAGGAGTGGTAAAGTGAAAGTATCTTATCATGGACATTCTGTAGTAAAGGTAGAAGCAAATGGTAAAACGATTTTAATTGATCCGTTTATTTCTGAAAATGGAAACACAGATCTTAATGCAGATGAAGTGAGCCCGGATGTCATTTTACTCACACATGGTCACAATGATCACGTAGGAGACACCTTCGAGATTGCGAAACGCAATAATTGCCAAATTGTTGCTCCGTTTGAGCTCGCTACTTACCTTGGAAACAAAGGGTTAAACGCCCACCCAATGTATATAGGGGGAGGTCATGAGTTTGACTTTGGTCATGTGAAATTTACTCAGGCGTTTCATGGTTCATCCTATACAGAAGAAGATGGAACAATTGTTTATACCGGAATGCCAACAGGCATCCTCTTAACGATTGAAGGAAAAACTATTTTCCATGCAGGCGATACAGGTCTATTCTCTGATATGAAAATGATAGGAGAACGTAATAACATCGACCTTGCTTTCCTGCCAATTGGTGATAATTTTACTATGGGTCCTGACGATGCCCTGACCGCTGCAGAATGGCTGCAGGCTAAACAGGTGGTTCCTATTCACTACAACACTTTTGAATTGATTAATCAGGACGGGAAAGGTTTCGCTGATCAAGTGAAGCCCGGCAAAGGAATGGCTCTCGAACCTGGAGACACTTTAGACCTTTAATATCAACTAAATGCAGCCTTCCGTCTATGATAGACGGAAGGTTTTTTTATAAAACTAAATCATATCCCTACAGAAATTGCGAAGTAACTGTATCACTTGTATAATAACAATAACAAGATTATTAATTAGTACAGTTAGAAAGAATGGTGGGCGTATGGCTACAAAACATGAACAGATTCTGGAGTATATTGAAACATTAGAGGTCGGAAGTAAAATTTCCGTCCGGCGTATCGCTAAAGCCCTGAATGTTAGTGAGGGAACAGCATACCGTGCAATTAAAGAGGCTGAAAATCAAAATTTAGTTAGTACCATGGAGCGGGTTGGCACCATTCGAATTGAAAAGAAAAAAAAGGAGGATATTGAACGACTCACCTTCGCAGAGATTCTGAATATTGTGGATGGTCAGGTACTTGGTGGTAGAGAAGGGCTCTATAAGACGTTAAGTAAATTCGTTATCGGAGCCATGAAGCTCGATGCAATGATGCGTTATACAGAGGCGGGCTCTCTGCTAATTGTGGGGAATAGGACCAATGCACATGAATTAGCTATCAAAGAAGGTGCAGCTGTCCTCATAACTGGAGGTTTTGATACAACCGATCAAGTGAAGCAATTAGCAGACGAGAAAGAACTTCCTGTTATTTCCACCAGCTACGATACGTTTACAGTAGCTACAATGATTAACCGTGCGATTTATGATCAATTAATAAAAAAAGAAATTGTTTTAATTGATGATATTTATACTTCTTTTCAAGAAACTAAGTTTCTTATGGTAGATGATCAAGTGGAAAAATGGCACGTGTTTAATAACGAGACAAAGCACAGCCGGTATCCAGTCGTAGATAAACATAATCGAGTGGTCGGAATAGTTACGTCTAAAGATGTTATTGGAAAAGACAGTTCCATGAGAATTGACAAAGTTATGACTCGGAACCCGATGACCGTCCATGTAAGAACCTCTTTAGCAAACGCTGCTCACGTGATGGTTTGGGAAGGGATTGAATTAATGCCAGTTGTGGATCCTTCTCATAAATTGCAGGGAATTATATCCCGCCAGGATGTACTGAAAGCTTTGCAGCAGATTCAGAGACAACCGCAAGTTGGAGAGACGATTGATGATTTAGCCACGAATCAACTTGAAATTGTTAAGAATGAAGAGGATGAACATGTACTTAAAACAATGGTCACTCCGCAAATGACAAATCAACTGGGCACTATGTCTTATGGGGTGTTTATTTCTCTGATAACAGAATCCTCAAGCAGACTGTTAAGAAAATATAAAAAGGGAGATCTTGTAGTAGAAAATATTTCTGTCTATTTTATAAAGCCCGTACAAATTGAAAGCGAAGTCATTATTTCCCCTAATATCTTAGAAGTAGGTCGTAAATTCGCTAAAGTAGACATAGAAGTTCACCATGAAGGAGCTATTGTAGGAAAGGCTTTATTGATGGCTCAGTTAATTGATCGATAAAAAAAAGTCGCTGCAATTAAGCAGCGGCTTTTGATTTAAGATTGAACACTAGCCTGATGTTTTTGAAATTCATTACGGTAATGTTTTGCGGCCTTCCATCCTTCTTTAGTTTGGAAAACTCCAAGTGCAAGAAATAGAATGCCAATAAATAAAGAAAGTCTTGTCTCATAAAACATATATTGGTTGATTCCAAAAAAGAAGATGAAACTTCCTAAAAATACTTTTGATTTACTATTCAAATAATCTTGGGTTAAAGGATCTTTGGTCCTCACGATCATAACCTTGTAATAAATGTAAAGAACTAAGGACACCAAAATTAGAACAGGAAATATTATCACAATGTATCGACTCCTGAAGTAGAATTTTTTCTCCTTTATTGTAGCTTGTTTTCATTAAAATGGCTACCTGTCGAAAGAAATATATGATTTAATTATATAAGGTTAAGTATAGAGAGGGTTTTGTTAATGAGTATAAAAGCTATTGCAGAAGCGATAAAAGAATATTCAACTATTATTATCCATCGGCACATAAGACCTGATCCTGATGCTTATGGCTCCCAGGCAGGACTAGCAGAGATGATTAAGGCAAGTTTCCCTGATAAGAATATCTTAATTACAGGGGAAGAAGAACCTTCCTTACATTTTTTTGCAAGGATGGACTCTGTCCCTGATGAAGCATATCAAGGTGCATTGGTAATTGTTTGTGATACCGCTAATCAGGCACGAATAGATGATCAAAGATACAAAGACGGGGATCTTCTCATAAAGATTGACCACCATCCAGAGGTGGATCGATATGGTGATATCCAATGGGTGGATACAACGGCAAGTTCCACATGTGAAATGATTTATCATTTGTACACTCAGTGGAGTAAGGAATTATTTACTTTAAATGAACAAGCCGCCCGATTAATCTATGGGGGTATTGTAGGGGATACCGGGCGTTTTTTATTTCCGAGTACTACTCACAGAACACTGACGTATGCGGCAGAGTTAGTAAATTATGAATTTGACCGTCCAGCTCTTTATAATGAACTATATAAAACCCCTGTTAAAGTCGCTAAACTTAAAGGGTACGTACTTCAGAACTTCACCGTCACCCAAGCTGGGTGCTCTACCGTAGCATTACCTAAGCGAGTATTGGAAGACTTTGAAGTGACGGCTTCAGAAACTAGTATGCTGGTAGGGTTGTTAGGCGATATCGAGGGTGTAATAGCGTGGGCGTTCTTTGTAGAAGAAGACAATATTATCAGGGTTAGACTTCGTTCTAAAGGACCGATTATTAATGAAATAGCGGTGAAGCATGACGGAGGAGGACATCCTATGGCTGCGGGAGCTTCTGCTTCCACATGGGAGGAAACGGAAGAGATTGCGAGAGAGCTTGAAGAGGTTTGTATGAACTATAAAAACTAGCAGGGTTTCCCCTGCCGGTTTTTGTTTAACGTACAAGTTTAATTTCCAGATCAATTTTTATAACCTGCGATGCAATGAGCTTTGCTACTTTTAGCTCGTAAGTAAAATCGTCAACTACATAATTTTTATTTTCTATCGTTGATATTATTAGATCAACTTGATCAGCCACTACTTTTAAGTCTTTGCCAGGTACTGATGTAAGCTGTTCCTTGACTAGGGTAGTAAGCTGATGCTGAGTAAGAAGGTCTATCTCTAACTTTTTTGCATTTGTGTAAGAAACGGAAATATCCACTACAGTTAGTGGCTGGTTTTCCGTTTCTTCTTTTTGATTATTGAGCATTCCTTCGTATTTGGCTTCCATCTCGCTTAATTTTGCATTAAGTTCGATATGTTCCTCCGTATATTTCTCCTGCAGCTGTCCATATATGAATAGAAAAAATAAGTATCCAATAACGGCTCCAAATACCATCCCTGCAAAAAAACGCCTCCACTCTTTCTTCCTATACAGTGGCGGGATATGCATCAGGTCACTTCCTCTCCAAGCAGCCACTCAAATAATAATAGTGCTGCTTTGACACCTCCCATAGCTGCTACGATGATCATGACTTGTTTGAATAAGTCAAAAGTAGATCCATCAAAAATTCCTTTTTCAAAGTTACTTATCGCATCGAACGTACCGCCAATAGCCGCAACAATCGCCCATATTCTAAGTCCTTTTGCGATACGGAACATGGCAGTTAAAGGGGCTTCTCCTGTCACATAACTTCCAATACTCCCGATAATCGTACCTCCTACAATAACTCCAAAAGCGATAAAGAAGCATTGAGTCATGGATATAATTAAGCGGTCGTCCATCTTGTCCCTCATTTCGCCAGCTTGTTTTAATATTGTTATTATGAAAATATGGTTTGTACACAGTAAATATGCAGGAGGCTTTTAAGTCTCCTCCTATCCCGCTATAATTGAGAAGGAAAGAAGGTGAAGACGGTGACTTTTACTCATTTAAATGTTCAAAGCGGATTTAGTTTAATGAAGAGTACCGTGAAAATTGAGTCCCTTGCAGAGAGGGCAAGCGAGCTGGGTTTTCACGCTTTAGCTCTGACCGATGAAGAAGTGATGAGCGGAAGTGTGGCATTTTATCAAGCTTGTCAAAAGCGAGGTATTAAGCCAATTATAGGTATGAAGACCAGCCTGTTCTTAGACGGAGGAGATTTTCCTGTAACTTTTCTGGCTAAGAACTATAAGGGCTATCAGAATTTAATGAGATTAAGTTCTTACATACAAACACAAAAAGAGTCTTTGCCTTTATCCTATATGAATTCATATAAAGATGGTCTGATCGCAATAATTATGACCTCTTCCTCTCCCTGGGCTGAACCGCTTTCCAGACGTGAGTTCGATGAACTGGAACATGGGCTGGAGCATTGGATATCCATTTTTTCGTCAGATGACCTTTATCTAAGTATAAAAGACCGTGATCTTCATTCAGAAAAACAGATTCATCAGCCATTAAAAGAGTGGACATCAAATAAACGTCTCTCAGTAGTTGCTCTAGGAGAAGTTAAATATCTAAAACAAGAGGATGCTGCATCCTATCAAGCGCTTCGGGCTATAGAAGAAGGAAAACGACTGTCATCAGATACAGAAGAAAGAGTTCAGCATGAATATTTAAAATCAAGTGAGGAGATGGAAAATGTATTTAAAGACTGGTGGCCTGAAGTCATCGAGCAGTCTTCAAAGATTGCTGATAAATGTGATCTTCAAATGTCACTGGACCAGCAGTTAATTCCTTCTTATCCAGTTCCTGAAGGTGAAAGCGCGGACGACTATCTAATGAAATTGTGTTATGAAGCATTAGAAGAAAAGTATCAAAAGAGAACAGTCGAGGCAAAGAAGCGATTGGAGCATGAATTAAATGTTATTACCTCGATGGATTTTAGTGATTATTTTCTTATTGTCTGGGATTTTATAGCTTATGCACGACGTCAGGGTATTCATGCAGGACCGGGCAGGGGGTCGGCAGCTGGTTCGATCGTCGCTTATCTTCTGAACATTACTCAAATTGATCCTCTACAGTATAACTTGTTATTTGAGAGGTTTTTAAACCCTGAACGGGTTACTATGCCAGATATAGATATTGACTTTCCTGATCATAGAAGAGATGAAGTCATAGAGTATGTCAGCCGTAAATATGGAGAAAAACATGTAGCGCAAATCTGCACATTTGGTACATTCGCTGCAAGGAGTGTTTTAAGAGAGCTGTTTAAAGTGATGGCAATAGATGAAAACGACTCGGCTTATATTTTGAAACATATTCCGAAGGGCACAAGTGACGGACTCGTTCAAGTTGTGCAAAGGTCAGAACCTTTAAAAGAATATATAAGAAGTTCTCTTCCATTAAAAAAATTATTTCATATAGCTGCCAAACTTGAAGGGCTTCCTCGTCATGTTTCTACCCATGCTGCAGGGGTCGTCATTAGCCAAAAACCTTTAGTGAATTATACAGCCCTTATGAATGGACAGGGCGAGGTCTATCTTACACAAATGGCTATGGGTGATTTGGAAAAGATAGGGTTGTTAAAAATTGATTTTCTTGGGCTGAGGAACCTTACTTTTTTAGAAAAAATGGAAAGTAAAATAAGAAAATTTGAAAATCATGACTTTTCTATTTCTCATATTCCATTAACGGATGCACCTACTTTTTCCTTATTAAAGGAAGGAAGAACGAACGGTGTTTTCCAACTTGAATCACAGGGCATGAAGAGTGTGTTGAGAAGGTTAAAACCTTCTCATTTTGAAGATGTTGTGGCTGTTAATGCTCTATATCGGCCAGGCCCTATGGATTATATACCTGTTTATATAAATCGAAAGCATCAAAAAGAAGAAATACAATACCCCCATCCAGATTTAAAACCGATTTTAGCCTCTACTTTTGGGGTATTGGTTTATCAAGAGCAGATCATGCAAGTAGCGCAAAAAGTTGCTGGATATAGTCTGGGCCAGGCAGATTTATTAAGAAGGGGAGTAAGTAAGAAACAGTCTCAGGTGTTAAAGCAGCAAAGAAATGAATTTATAGCCGGTGCTTTAAAGAATGGGTATGAAGAGAAAGTGGCTTACGAACTTTTTGATTGGATCGTAAAGTTTTCTAATTATGGGTTCAATCGAAGTCATGCTGTGGCATACAGCTTTATCTCCTATCAACTGGCGTACCTTAAGGCTCATTATCCTTCTTACTTTATGGCAGAATTGATTAATGCAAATAGCGGGGATCGGGAGAAGCTTGCTGCTTATATTCGTGAAGCCCGCGAGCTTAAGGTTACCGTGAAAGCTCCTTCTATTAATAGAAGCTACATGGCTACCCAGAGTGAAGGGAGTGGGATACGGATTGGGTTGTTGGCTATAAAAGGAGTGGGATATCAGGCTGCTCAGGCTATTCTTGAGGAAAGAAAAAAGGGTGCTTATAAACATCTAAATGATTTTTGCTTAAGAGTTATTTCCGGTTCAGTCAACCGTTCTGTTATTGAAGCACTCGTTATAGCGGGCGCTTTTGATGAACTCAATACAAACCGGGCCAGCCTGCTTGCAAGTATTGACCAGGCACTTGAACAAGGAGAGCTTTTTAAAGAATTTCAGGATCATCCAGGTATGTTCAGTGAAGATATAGATATGAAGGAGCAGGTAAGCGTAGAGCCGTTTCCAATTTTAAGAAAATTAGCTATGGAGAAAGAGGTGCTTGGAACATACCTATCCGAGCACCCGTTGGAATACCATCGCAAATCGCTTCGGAAAAAAGGGGTTTTATCTTTACAGCAATCATTATTGACGAGCAGGTCCAGGAAAATCGCAACGGCCGCTGTAGTAGAAGCTATAAAAGAAATTAGAACAAAACGGGGAGATCCGATGGCTTTTATGACGATTAGTGATGAAACAGCGGAAATGGAAACTGTGCTCTTTCCAGAAGTCTACAGAGGTGCAAAAACCTGGCTGAATGAACAAATGCTGATCATCGTCTCAGGCAAACTAGAAGAAAGAAATGACCGTAAGCAGCTGCTCATTTCTGAAATTTCCAGTTTTGAGATGGAAAGTCTGCCTTCGGAAACAAAGGATCGTTTGTTTGTAAAATTGGATAAATCCATGGAATACCAGGCATTGGAACACTTAACGGAAGCCGCAAAGTATTTCCCGGGTAATACCCCTGTATTGTTATTCAGAACAGAAGAGAGAAAAACCTATCAACTGGATGAAAGTTATTCTTTGAATCCATCCAGAGAATGTCTTCAAATGCTGGAGCAATATTTTGGACCCTCCTCAGTGGCTCTGCGTCGCAACAAGACATGACCATGTCTCAGTCCATGCTTTTGTATTTCCTTTACACTAGCAAGTCATCTGTTATAATTAAGAAGTTAATGGTGGTCTGACCACCTGGAGCGGTTTATACTAATTGGTTAAAGGAGCGTGTAGTCGTGTCGAATTTGCGAGATGAAGCACTGCATATACATCGTGTCAATAAAGGAAAACTGGAAACTCATTCTAAGGTCCCTGTAAGGAATGCCAAGGATTTAAGTCTGGCTTATTCACCGGGTGTTGCTGAGCCCTGCAAGGAAATTTATGATCATCAGGAAACCGTCTATGACTACACCATGAAAGGGAATATGGTCGCTGTTGTGAGTGATGGGTCTGCAGTACTTGGTCTTGGTAATATTGGCCCTGAAGCTGCACTGCCTGTTATGGAAGGAAAAGCAGCATTATTTAAAAGTTTTGCCGGGGTAGATGCTTTTCCAATCTGTCTAAACACAAGAGATGTTGATCAGATTGTTCAAACCGTGAAGCTTATGGAACCAACTTTTGGTGGCGTGAATTTAGAAGATATCGCTGCTCCAAATTGCTTTATCATAGAAGATCGACTCAAGAAAGAAACTAATATACCTATCTTTCATGATGATCAGCACGGCACAGCGATTGTAACGGTTGCTGGTTTAATGAACGCCTTAAAAGTAACTGGGAAGTCTTTCTCTGATATTAAAGTAGTGGCAAATGGAGCTGGTGCAGCAGGTATTGCCATCATTAAGCTTCTCTACCATTTTGGTGTACGGGACATCATCATGTGCGATTCTAAAGGTGCAATCTTTGAGGGACGCGATTACGGCATGAATGATGTGAAAGACGAAATAGCTAAGATCACAAATAAAGATCGGTTAGAAGGAAAGCTTTCTGAAGTAATGGAAGGGGCCGACGTGTTTATAGGTGTTTCGGTAGGCGGACTATTATCTAAAGAAATGGTTTCTCGCATGAATGATGACTCTATTATTTTCGCCATGGCTAATCCGGAACCCGAAATTATGCCGGAAGACGCAAAAGAAGCAGGGGCTCGTGTAATTGGGACAGGTCGCTCAGACTTTCCTAATCAGGTAAATAATGTGTTAGCATTCCCTGGTATATTCCGCGGAGCTCTAGATGTACGTGCGACTCGAATTAATGAAAAAATGAAAATAGCTGCGGCAGAGGCCATTGCTTCTCTTGTAAGTGAAGAGGAATTGAACGAAGATTACGTGATTCCTGCGCCTTTTGATACGCGTGTTGCTCCTGCAGTAGCAGCAAGTGTTGCAAAAGCTGCTATGGAATCTGGTGTTGCCAGACATCATGTAGACCCTGAAGAAGTTGCAGAAAAAACTAGACAAATGACTTTAATTGAAGAGCAATAATACAATGGGAGAAAGGCATCCGCTTTTCTCTTGTTACATATATTTGAATTGCTCTTCAACTGAAAAAGGGGTGTACAAAGTTCGTGACCCGATCACATCAAGGGAAAGTGTATGAAGGTGTTTTATATCAACTAAAGTCTTATATTGATGAAAATCAATTAAAATCAGGGGATAAATTACCTTCAGAGCGCGAGTTAAGTGATCAGTTAAATGTAGGCAGATCATCGATTAGAGAAGCTTTTCGCGCCATGGAGCTCCTCGGTTTAATAGAGACTAAGCGCGGCGAGGGTACTTTTATCCGTGCTTATCGTCCCTATCATATGGTTGAATTATTATCGAGTTTCCTTTTAAATGAGTCAAGGACCAGGGAAGAATTATTGACGGCTAAACAAATGCTTGAGAAGGAAGCCTTGTTTATCCTTGTCGGAAAGGTCCCGGAAGGGCAGAGAGTGAAACTGGAGCAAATAATACTCAAAGAAAAGGCGAAAGAGAGATACCAGTCTTTCTTTACTTTCTTATTTGAACTTTGTGACCGCCCACTGCTATTATCAATGTGGCAATTCATATCCGGATTCGCAATTGCAAGAGAGGAAATCGAATATGAAGCTGGTTGGTATAAACAAGTGATAGAGATAATAAAAAATGGAAATAAAAAAGATATACTTATGCTTTATCCTTAAGTGTAGTTTGTCGTAATGGATCGGCAAATAAAGGGTGATTATAGCAGTGCTATTTTGTATATTAGATAGAAAGGAAGCTTTGTCCCAAAGGAGGAACTCACCTTGCTAAGAGATTTTTTCAGCAAGAAAAAACGCTATGCATCCATCCCGCGACAAGAAGCGAAAAAGGATGTACCTGAAGGTCTTATGCAAAAGTGTCCAAATTGTCAAAAGATCTTTTATAGAAAAGAATTAAATCGAAATATGAATGTTTGTCCTCATTGTGATCATCATCACCGTTTAAATGCTTATGAAAGGTTGGAGCATATATTTGATGAGGGTACTTTTGAAGAATGGGACAAGCATATGATTTCAAGCAATCCATTAGGCTTTCCTGATTACGAGGAGAAGCTTGAAAAAGATCGCTTGAAATCAGACTTAAACGAAGCCGTAGTTACTGGCAGAGTTCAATTGAACGGCTTAGATACAGCAGTAGCTATTATGGATGCCCGTTTTCGCATGGGAAGTATGGGGTCTGTAGTTGGTGAGAAAATTACGAATGCTATCGAGAAAGCCAGGAAAGAAAAAATTCCATTCATTATTTTTACTGCTTCTGGCGGTGCTAGAATGCAGGAAGGTGTACTGAGTTTAATGCAGATGGGAAAAACTTCCGTAGCTCTGCAGAGGCTGCACGCAGAAGGCGGGTTGTTCATCTCCGTTATGACTCATCCTACAACTGGAGGGGTCTCAGCGAGCTTTGCTTCACTAGGGGATTATAATTTCGCGGAGCCTGGTGCATTAATTGGTTTTGCAGGTAGAAGAATCATTGAGCAGACTATTCGCGAGAAATTACCAGACGACTTTCAGACTGCTGAATTTTTGCTCGAACATGGCCAGCTGGATCGTGTGCTGCATCGTCATGAATTGAAGAAAACACTTGGAATGGTCTTAGAAATTCACCATTCAGGAGGTGAAAAAACGTGAAGCATATTCTTGAGTTTGAGAAACCGGTAATTGAGCTGCGCGAAAAAATTGCAGAACTGAGACGCATGACTGAAAACAGCGAAATGGATTTGAGTGAAGAAATTATAACCTTAGAGAAACGATTGGAAAAGCTGGAAGTTGATGTTTATGATCGTATGCAGCCTTGGGACCGAGTACAAATGGCAAGACACCCTGAGCGTCCGACAACTCTTGACTATATTGAATACATCTTCTCCGACTTTCTGGAGCTTCACGGGGACCGATTATACGGGGATGACGCTGCACTCGTTGCGGGTATTGCTAAATTCCAGGGAACTCCTGTTACAGTAATTGGACATCAGCGTGGAAAAGATACTAAAGAAAATATTAGAAGAAACTTTGGTATGCCTCATCCTGAAGGGTATCGGAAAGCTCTGCGTTTAATGAAACAAGCGGATAAATTTAACCGTCCAATTATTACTTTCATTGATACGAAGGGAGCATATCCCGGAAAGGCAGCAGAAGAGCGTGGACAAAGCGAAGCTATTGCACGTAACCTTATGGAAATGGCTGGCTTTAACGTTCCCATTATCTGTGTTGTCATCGGGGAAGGAGGAAGTGGGGGAGCGCTTGGTCTCGGAATAGGGGACCGAATTTATATGCTTGAGAACTCGACTTACTCTGTAATTTCTCCTGAAGGTGCGTCATCGATACTTTGGAAAGACGCAGGACTGGCCCAGCAGGCTGCTGAATCTATGAAGATTACGTCCTATGATTTAAAAGAATTAAACGTTATTGATGAAGTTATTCCTGAAGTTAGAGGTGGAGCTCATCGCGATGTAGAATATCAAGCAAGTGAAATTGAAAAAGTTATTGCGTCCTCATTAAAAGAGCTTTCATCCATGGAAAATAGCCAATTATTAGAAGAACGGTTTAATAAATATAAAAGTATTGGCGATTATGCTTTTCTTGATTTATAATGAACACGGTATAAACGAATATCAGCTAATATGAAGAAGTCGCACATTAAGAAGTGCGACTTTTCCCATCTTAGGAGGATGGTAACGCTATCAGAACGAATTTTTAAGGCAAAAGCCACGTATCTTTAACATTTTACTTATTTGTACAAACTAGATGTAAGAGAGGGTCTTGTGGCTTCAGAAGGTTTCAAATGCTCGATGATTGGGCACAAACCAATTAGTAAATAATTTGAGGTGATTCTAATGAAAAAAATTGGTGTACTTACAAGCGGCGGCGACGCTCCGGGTATGAATGCTGCTATTCGTGCCGTAGTGCGTAAAGCAATCTACCACAATGTAGAAGTCTACGGCATTAAGTATGGATACCAGGGATTAATCGATGGCAGTATTGATAAAATGGAACTAGGCTCCGTCGGTGATATTATTCAGCGAGGAGGTACGAAGCTGTATTCAGCTCGCTGTGAAGAATTTAAGACCGAGGAAGGTCAGCTGAAGGGCATTGAACAGATGAAGAAGCATGGCATAGAAGGGCTAATCGCCATTGGTGGTGACGGAACCTTTATGGGTGCTAAGAAACTGACTGAAAAAGGTTATCCTTGTATTGGTGTACCGGGAACCATAGATAATGATATTCCAGGAACCGATTTTACCATTGGTTTTGATACGGCTTTAAACACGATTATTGATGCTATTGACAAGATCCGTGATACGGCTACCTCCCATGAACGCACCTATGTTATTGAAGTCATGGGACGGAATGCGGGAGACCTGGCTTTATGGGCTGGACTGGCCGATGGAGCGGAGAGCGTGTTAATACCGGAATTTGAAGATGAATTTAATGACGTTATTGACCGCTTAAAGCGTGGACATGAACGTGGAAAGCGTCACAGCATCATAATCGTCGCAGAAGGAGTTGGAAGTGGTGTTGATTTTGGGCGCAAGATTAAAGAAGCCACAGATCTAGAGACGCGCGTTACTGTTTTGGGACATACCCAGCGAGGCGGCTCTCCGTCAGCCTCAGACCGTGTCCTTGCCAGCCGTCTGGGTGCTCATGCTGTAGACCTTCTATTGAACGGAAAATCAGGACGCATGGTTGGTATACAACAAAACAAATTAGTCGATCATGATATAGTAGAAATTCTCAACACCAAGCATCAAGTGGATCTAGATATGTATCGTCTTTCTAAAGAATTATCTATATAATATGAATGATGTATCAGAGGAGGAAATAAGTATGTTTAGAAAAACAAAAATCGTTAGTACGATTGGCCCCGCTTCTGAATCAGTTGAGAAATTAAGTCAACTAATAGAAGCAGGAATGAATGTCGCTCGTTTAAATTTCTCTCATGGAGATTTCGAAGAGCATGGAGCTCGTATTAAAAATATTCGTGAGGCTTCTGCCTCCACAGGTAAAACGGTAGCTATATTGTTAGACACCAAAGGTCCTGAAATACGTACAGGTACGCTTAAAGAAGAAGAAGTTTACCTGGAAAAAGGATCTACTGTCTATGTTTCAATGGAAGATATCCAAGGGGATGCAGAGCGCATCTCAGTCACGTATCCAGGGTTGATCAATGATGTTCAGCCAGGATCAAAAATATTACTCGATGATGGTTTGGTGGAGTTACTTGTAGAGGAAATCCACACTAAAAATAACGAAATCAAAACGACTGTCTTAAACAATGGTCCGTTGAAAAACAAAAAAGGTGTCAACGTACCTAATGTAAGTGTTAACTTACCGGGAATTACGGATAAAGATGCGAAGGATATTGAGTTTGGAATTGAACAGGGAGTAGACTTTATTGCTGCTTCTTTCGTACGTCGTGCTTCAGACGTTCTTGAAATCAAAGAACTATTAGAGAAGCACGGAGCACTGGATATCCAAATCATCCCTAAAATTGAAAATCAGGAAGGCGTTGATAACATCGACGAAATCCTGGAAGTAAGTGACGGTCTAATGGTAGCACGGGGAGATTTAGGTGTTGAGATTCCAGCTGAAGATGTCCCTCTTGTTCAGAAAAAGCTGATTCATAAATGTAATAAGGCTGGTAAACCAGTTATTACCGCTACACAGATGTTAGACTCTATGCAAAGAAACCCTCGCCCAACACGTGCAGAGGCCTCAGACGTTGCGAACGCCATCTTTGATGGAACAGATGCGATTATGCTTTCTGGTGAAACAGCAGCGGGTGATTATCCTGTTGAATCCGTTCAAACAATGCACAATATTGCTAGCAAAACGGAAACAGGTTTAAATTATAAAGCGATTCTTGATGAGCGTTCTAGACACAGTGATATGACGATTACGGATGCTATCAGTCAATCTGTTACTCATACAGCTATCAATCTAGATGTAAATGCTGTGGTGACTCCAACAGAAAGCGGTCATACCGCACGCATGATTTCAAAATATCGTCCAAGAGCACCAATCGTGGCCATCACTTCCAGTGAAGCTGTAAACCGTAAGCTTTCTCTTGTATGGGGAGTCTATGCCGTGATGGGGCCACGCGCTCATTCTACAGATGACATGCTGGATGTAGCTGTTGAACGCAGCTTAGCATCCGGAGTTGCTACCCGTGGTGACCGTGTCATTATCACCGGTGGAGTACCGGTAGGTGAAAGTGGCACAACAAACCTTATGAAAGTTCATGTCATAGGAGATGTACTGGTCAAAGGCCAAGGCGTAGGTCAAAAAAGCGCTTATGGACGAGCTGTGGTAGCTAAAGATTCTCAAGAAGCAATCCACCGTGTAGTGGACGGGGATATTCTTGTGACACATGGTACAGATCGTGACATGATGCCTGCTATAGAAAAAGCCGCTGGCCTGGTTACAGTAGAAGGCGGGTTAACTTCGCATGCAGCAGTTGTAGGCTTAAGTCTGGGAATTCCTGTTATCGTAGGTGTTAAAGATGCTCTTAATATAATTTCTGACGGGAATGACATTACTATAGACAGTTCACGCGGAGATATTTATGAAGGGCATGCAAGTGTCCTGTAAAGACTAAAAGAAGGGAAGTGTCATCACTTCCCTTCTTTTTTTATTAGCTTATCTAAATGTTGTAATTAATTTTATACAGAGAGATTTTTTATTCAGTCTTGAAGTGGAATATTCAGATTCTGAACAATTAAAATTCAAAAAAAATCTAGTTTAGGTAAACTGGATCTTTTTTGACACTCACAGTCATGTTAACTAAGCGGAGGAGGGTCTTCCCTCTAATGTACTTAACTTTAAAAGTACTTGAACTCCAAGTATAATAGAAGAAAAGATCTGGAAAGGGACGATAATATGTTTCGCTGGTTATTACTGTTTATTCTGATTGTCCCAGCACTTGAGATCGGCTTACTCATTGGGGCTGGAAACTGGATAGGACCCTGGTGGGTTATTTTACTGATTATCCTTACAGGCGCTATAGGAGCGTGGCTTGCGAAACAGCAAGGGTTAGAAACGATCAGAAACTTCCAAAATTCAATGTCGAGCGGACAAATGCCTCAGGATACTTTACTGGATGGTGCCTGTATATTGGTAGGAGGAGCAGTATTACTCACTCCTGGATTTATTACGGATGCCATAGGGTTTTTATTATTAATTCCTCCAACTAGAGCACCCATTAAACGTCTTATTAAGAAAGTAATTTCTAAAATGATGGATAAAGGCACCGTCACGATTTATAGAAGGTAGACTTCCCCCTCATTACACTAAGTAATGGGGGATTAGTTTCCTTTAATAAAATTCCACGTTAAATTAAAAATTCCAGTCGTATAAAGAATCCTTATAAAAACAATAACTATAGGGCTAAGTATCATTCCATATAAGCCGAAAATTTGAAAACCGAGAAACATACCCGCTAATAATAAGATTGGCGGTACTCCAAAATGGTTAGCAAGTATTTTAGGCTCCAGTGTCTGTCTAACGATCAGGACTATCATGTATATGATCGAAAGACCAATGGTCATCTGGAATTGTCCTGTTATGAACTGGTAAAAAATCCACGGAATAAAGATACTTCCAGTCCCAATATAGGGAATGATATCTACTACAGAAGCCGCCATGGTAATCGCAAGTGCATTGGGGACTTGAATAATAAATAAACCCAGCCCTATGATTACAGTAGATACCGCTACAAGAATAACCTGGGCTCTGATGATACCTTGAAAGCTTAACTTGAGTTCCATTGGAAATCTCCTGGTTTTCTCAAGATAATGGACGGGTATGATACGATTAAGGCTATAAATAATCACTTCCCAATCCTTACATATAAAGAATATGGCCAGCACTAAAATTAGCATAGTGGTAATAGAGGAAGGCAGGCTGGTTAATCCACGAAGTAAGCTTTGAAATAAGGTTTCTAATAAGTGAACACCCGTAGCAGCTGCCTTTACTTTTATTAGATCTATATAATCAAAAATAGAGCTTTGCTGCTCAGGGGATAATTTAAGAATGACTTGTTCAACTTTATTAAGTATAGGGGTAAACCAGATGGTGATCTGGTCGATCGAATAGTTCACCAGGTTACCAAAATTTATGGGAGCTGCTAATGCTAAACGCTGGATACCCTTAATTAATTCAGCGATGACTAGTGTAAGTAGAGAAGCAGTAAGAAGTGTTAGTAAGAACAACAGAGATAATACGGCCAGGGTTCTGGGGAAATGTAATCTTTTCTCGAGAAGTTGAATAAAGGGTTGAAGAGCACCAGATATTAAAAAGGCAATGAGAAATGGGTATAAATATTTCCAAACTCCAATAATTAAAAATATAATGGACAGCATAAGAGTGACTACGAATAGGAAGCGGAAGAACTGGTGAAAAAAAGGGTTGTCCATGTAAACCTCACTTTCTAGTGAATTTTTCACTCAGGGTCAGCTTTTTATTGAAAAGGTTATTTTAAAAAAGAAATTTCCTGTGAAATTTCGATAAATTCCCTTAAATTAAACGGTTTCAATTCACATTCAACTCAGAATACTTTATAATTGTCTTTGGGGTTCATTTCCTAATTATTTCATATAAGTATAATAAGCGTTTTCTAGCCGCTCGGGCCGAAAACATCGGAAATTTTTAAAAGGAGAGATTGTATGTCATCAACCAAAGGTCTTGAAGGAATTACAGCAACTGAATCATCGATCAGTTCAATTATTGACGATAAATTAACCTACGTAGGTTACGATATCGATGATCTAGCAAATAACTCAAGCTTTGAAGAGGTTATCTATCTTCTTTGGAATCAGAAACTTCCAAACAAAGATGAACTGAATCAATTTAAATCTGATTTAATCTCGAACATGGACATCCCTCAGGAAGTAGTGGAGCACCTCAAGTCTTATGATCTATCTACTGTACATCCAATGGCTGCTTTACGCACGGCAGTTTCCATGCTGGGCATTCATGATCCTGAGTCAGATGTAATGGAAGATCAGGCAAATAAAGACAAAGCTCTTCGAATTCAAGCAAAAATGCCTACAGTTGTTACGGCATTTGCTCGTATCCGTAATGGAGAAGAACCAGTTTCTCCTAAAAAAGAATTAAGTTTTGCAGCTAACTTCTTGTATATGCTGAATGGTAAAGATCCAGAAGATATTGAGGTTGAAGCGTTTAACAAAGCATTAGTATTACATGCAGACCATGAATTAAATGCTTCAACGTTTACGGCTCGTGTCTGCGTGGCGACACTATCCGACATTTACTCAGGAGTGACAGCCGCAATCGGTGCATTGAAAGGACCTCTTCATGGTGGGGCCAATGAGCGTGTTATGAAGATGCTTACGGAAATTGGCAGCGTTGAAAATGCAATCCCTGCTATAGAGAGTAAGCTTGAAAACAAAGAAAAAATCATGGGTATGGGTCATAGAGTTTATAAATCCGGAGATCCCCGCGCTAAGCACTTAAAAGAAATGTCACGTGAGTTGACCAAGCTGACAGGGCACTCTAAATACTACGAGATGTCTATTAAAATTGAAGATTACATTAAAGAAAATAAAGGGCTTCCAGCGAATGTGGATTTCTATTCTGCATCGGTTTATCACAGCCTTGGAATCGATCACGACATTTTTACACCGATTTTCGCGGTTAGCCGCGTTTCCGGATGGTTAGCCCACATACTTGAGCAGTATTCAGATAACCGCCTGATTCGTCCTCGTGCTGAATATGTAGGACCTAAGGGGCAGACTTATACACCAATTGACGAACGATAAGAGAGGAAACGCTGGACTTCCTCTTCTCTTTGCTTTTGCTTCTATATAATTTAACGTATGATAGAAGAGGATATAACATCCCATTTTATGAAATAAATTTAGGAGGGTATATTTTGACACAATCTGAGAAAATCACAGTAGAACAAAACGGAGAATTGAACGTACCTAATCGTCCAATCATCCCTTATATTGAAGGTGACGGTATTGGGCCTGATATTTGGGCAGCTGCCAGCCGTGTAATCGAAGCTGCAGTGGATAAAGCCTATAATGGAGAAAAATCTATTGAGTGGAAAGAAGTATATGCTGGTCAGAAATCTTATGATAAAAGCGGAGAGTGGCTTCCTGATGCTACCCTGGATACCATCCGCGATTATAAAATTGCGATTAAGGGACCTCTTACGACTCCAATAGGCGGTGGAATCCGTTCACTTAACGTTGCTCTACGTCAAGAGCTTGATCTATTCACCTGCCTGCGTCCAGTACGTTATGTAGAAGGTGTACCATCTCCTGTTAAACGTCCGGAAGACACAGACATGGTAATCTTCCGTGAGAACACTGAAGATATTTATGCAGGAATCGAATGGCAAAAAGGCACTCCTGAAGTTAAAAAAGTTATAGATTTTCTACAAAATGAAATGGGTGTACATAATATCCGTTTCCCAGAAACTTCTGGAATCGGTATTAAGCCGGTTTCTGAAGAGGGTACGAAACGACTAGTTCGTGCATCTATTGATTATGCATTGAATGAAGGTCGTAAAAACGTAACACTAGTTCATAAAGGAAATATCATGAAATTCACCGAAGGTTCCTTTAAGGCATGGGGTTACGAAGTGGCTGAAGAAGAATATGGTGATAAAGTATTCACGTGGCTGGAATATGACCGAATCGTTGAAAAAGATGGAAAAGAAGCAGCTAATAAAGCACAGGATGCTGCAGAAGCAGAAGGTAAAATCATCGTGAAAGATGCGATTGCAGACATTTTCCTACAACAGATTTTAACTCGTCCGAAAGAGTTTGATGTAGTCGCTACTATGAACCTTAACGGGGACTATGTTTCAGATGCGCTTGCAGCTCAGGTTGGCGGAATAGGAATTGCACCTGGTGCTAACATTAACTTTGAAACAGGCCATGCTATTTTTGAAGCTACACATGGTACAGCACCTAAATATGCAGGTATGGATAAAGTAAATCCATCCTCAGTAATTCTGTCTGGTGTACTTATGCTTGAGCACCTTGGTTGGAGAGAAGCGGCAGACTTAATTTCTCAATCCATGGATAAAACCATCGGGAGCAAAGTGGTAACGTATGACTTTGCACGAATGATGGATGGTGCTAAAGAAGTGAAGTGCTCTCAGTTCGGTGACGAACTAATTAAGAATATGGACTAATCACTGATTAAAAAGGAGCTGGGTAATATGGCTATTCGCAGAAATAAAATATCCGTGATCGGTGCCGGCTTTACGGGTGCGACTACTGCACTTATGGCAGCCCAGAAAGAATTGGGAGACGTTGTACTAGTCGATGTCCCTGATATGGAAGATCCTACTAAGGGGAAAGCTTTAGATATGTTAGAAGCGAGTCCTGTACAAGGGTTTGATGCCAAAGTAAAAGGAACTTCTAATTATGAAGACACCAAAGGCTCTGATCTGGTGATTATTACAGCGGGAATTGCTCGAAAGCCTGGCATGAGCCGCGATGATCTTGTTGCGACGAACTCAAAAATTATGAAAAGTGTAACAAAAGAGATCGTGAAGCATTCTCCGGACTGCTATATTATTGTATTAACTAATCCGGTTGATGCGATGACGTACTCTGTATTTCAGGAAGCAGGACTGCCGAAGAACCGTGTTATTGGTCAATCTGGAGTCCTGGATACTTCGCGCTTCCGCACCTTTGTAGCGGAAGAACTGAATGTTTCCATAAAAGATGTCACTGGTTTTGTCCTGGGTGGTCATGGTGACGACATGGTCCCATTAACTCGCTATTCTTTTGCGGGCGGCATTCCGCTTGAAAGATTAATTTCTAAAGAGCGCCTTGATGCGATAGTGGAACGTACAAGAAAGGGAGGCGGAGAGATTGTAGGTCTGCTTGGTAACGGCAGCGCCTACTACGCGCCTGCTGCTTCTCTTGTACAAATGGCGGAGGCGATCTTAAAAGACCAGCGCCGTATATTGCCAGCTATTGCATATTTAGAAGGCGAATATGGATACGACGGCATTTATCTAGGAGTTCCTACCATCCTTGGTGGAAATGGAATTGAAGAAGTCATCGAGCTCGAATTAACGGAAGATGAAAAGCAGCAGCTTGATCAATCAGCAGACTCTGTTAAAAATGTGTTAAATGTATTAAAATAAGAGTGAAAAGGATTCGGGGTTATCCTCGAATCCTTTTTTACACAACTAACAGAAAACGCTTTCAAAGAGGTGGTTTAATGTTAAGTAAAAAGAGAAAATTAGGAAAGAAGATGAACGACTTACAAGTGGGCGATGTATTCACAACTTCTTCAACAGTTGAAGATCGTGATCTACTTATGTATTTAGGACTTACAGATGATGCGAATCCTCTGTATATTCAGCACGACTATGCCTCGCAGACTCCATTTAAACGTCCTATTGTGCCCACGGTTATGGTGTTTGGTATGGTTTCTTCCATAATATCCATGCACCTTCCTGGACCAGGCAGTCATATTGTTTCTCAGGAAATCGCATATCCGAAACCTGTTTACCACTATGCTGAAGTTCGCTTTAGAGCTGAGGTTTCATCTGTGAATAAAGACAAGCACCTTGTTACGATCCAAGTCACTGGCTATGATGAGGAGGGAGATGAAGTAGTTCAGGGAACATTAGAAGTCAAGCCGCCATATGAACCCAATTCAATGAATGCTCACTCTCTTGAAAACTTTTATTAAAGTTGTTTTGAGGCCTTACTGAGAGGCCTCTTTATCATTCATCAGCAGAAGACTCCCTCTTCAACTGCCGTGTCGAAGACCGTTGGTAAGGGGGAGATGAATGCCGGAAAATATTCTGTATCGATTCTAGTTAAAACAGATATTCAGGAACTTCCTAAATCCAACGCTTATGTTGGCCTTGATCTCGGATTGAAAGACTTCGCTGTGCTCTCGAATGGCACCACCTATCAAAACCCACGATACCTACGTAAGACCGAAAAGAAACTAGCCAAAGCTCAACGTATCCATTCCCGAAGGGAAGAGGGATCTTAGAATTGGCATAAGCAACGTATTAAAGTAGCTAGACTTCACGAGAAGATAGCGAACCCCCGTAAAGATTATCTGCATAAGATTTCTACCGAAATCATCAAAAACCACGATGTGATCGGGGTAGAAAATCTCCACATTTCCAATATGCTCAAAAACCGAATATGATCCAAATCGATTCGTGATGTGAGCTGGTCGATGTTCACCTCTATGCTCGAATACAAAGCCGAATGATACGGAAAACCATTGGTACTCGTATCAAAAGTTTTTGCGAGTTCTCAGCTGTGTTCCAAGTGCGGATACCAAAACAATGAGGTAAAGAATCTCGCTGTTCGAACGTGGAACTACCCGAATTGTGGCTCCCGCCACGACCGCGATCTAAAGGCGAGTTTCAATATATTGAAGGAAATTAAAAGAATCCATCCAACCGTCGGTGCGACGGGGCTAGCCTAATCATTTGAACGAACCGTTAGGTTCGTGCTCTTAGGAATCCCCCAACTTCAAGGAGTGTCAGCGAGTAAGTGGAGGTAGTTCAATGTGCGAAACACAAAAGGATGTACTTCTATTTTAAGAGTATCATCGTGTATGGATAAAAAAGCTTAAGGGACGTAAGAATAACTAAATTAAGCAAATGAATGATTTATTAAGTTTAAGTAAAAATTATTAACATCCATATCCAAATTGTAAAGTTCATTGTATTATGAAATTAACTTGTAGGTTGGGGTGATGAGAAGTGGATCAGAAGATTTTGATTGTTGACGATGAAGAATCCATCGTAACGTTACTGAAATATAATATAGAACAGGCCGGTTTTGAGACAGAAGTTGCTTATACAGGTACAGATGCTTTAGAAAAAGCCTCTGTTACTTCTTTCGATTTAATTGTACTGGACGTTATGCTGCCAGGGATGGATGGAATGGAAGTGTGTAAGAAGCTTCGTCAAATGCAGGTAGATACACCCATTTTAATGCTTACTGCAAAAGATGATGAATTTGATAAAGTTCTTGGTTTAGAATTAGGTGCTGATGATTATTTAACTAAACCGTTTAGTCCAAGAGAAGTTGTAGCCAGGATTAAAGCTATCTTACGCAGGATGCTACGTGAACCGGCAGAAGTCGATGAGACTCACATAAAAATTGCTGGATTATCTATTTATCCAGAACAATATGAAGCGACGATTAATGAAGAACCTCTGACTTTTACGCCAAAAGAATTTGAACTTCTTCTTTACTTAGCTAATAACCTTGGACGTGTCCTTTCAAGAGATCAACTACTCCGGGCTGTCTGGAATTATGATTTTGCTGGTGATACAAGGATTGTAGATGTACATGTAAGTCATTTACGAGAAAAGATAGAACCTGAGACTAAAAAACCCGTCTATATTAAAACTATTCGTGGACTTGGATATAAAATGGAGGAGCCAAAATAGATGTCATCTAATACGAGACCATTAATTACCTACACAATTTTAGTTGTTATTGTGATGGTGGGTCTTGGAATTCTTTTGGCTCAGCTCACACGAACCTATTTCATCAATATATTTGAAGACCGTGTAGCCGTTGAGAGTCAGTACTTTTCTACTTATCTTGAGAGATATGCGCAGGATAAGGATATTAGTCAGGAAGAACTCTTTAATTTCAGTGAACAACTGAACACAGGTATGGTGTTTGAATCTGACAATGGTGAAATACTAGTGGATACTGTCGAAGTGATTCCCATCATATCGGAAGATGAAAAACAGAGAGTCTTAAATAGCAGCGATAACAGCGGCTCGCAAGAGGGTAAATTGATCGGAGATTTGTTTTACTATAAAACGAATATAGAAGTGAATAATACAGATGGAACGTTAACTCTTCTTTCCCCCGTTAAGTCGCTTACTAATATTACAAAGAATATTTGGCTGTTAATAGGAGTCACTTTATTCCTGGGTCTCCTGGTGATATTTGTTATAGGATTTAATGTGTTTTCTAAATATATCCGTCCGATTCGTTCAGCCGCCAACGTGGCCACTGAGCTTGCAAAAGGGAATTACAAGGCCCGGACGTATGAGGGGCACTTCGGGGAAGCGGGGCAACTCAGCCGCTCCATTAATATTTTAGCTAGAAACCTTCAGGAGATGACCAGTACTCAGGGGATGCAGGAAAATCAGCTCGAAGCTGTTATTAACAATATGGGTAACGGGCTTGTTCTGATTGATGAAAAAGGATATATTCTTTTGGTAAACCGCGCCTTTTTGGAAACGTTTAAAGGAGATCCATCTGAGTATATCAGTTATTTATACCATGATGCCATACCTTATACAGCCATACACGAAACTGTAAAGAAGATCTATATGTTTGAGGAAACCGTTAGTGAAACGTTTGTTTTGCCGGTGAAAATAGATCGTAAACACCTGGAAGTGACGGGAGCACCTATCTTTAGTGAAGATCGTAAGTGGAAAGGTGTTGTACTGGTTTTTCATGATATAACAGAACTTAAACAATTAGAGCAAATGAGAAAAGACTTTGTAGCCAACGTGTCTCATGAGTTGAAAACTCCAATTACTTCTATAAGGGGTTTTTCTGAAACGCTTTTAGATGGAGCGATGAAAGATGAGGCTATGCTCGAACAGTTCCTGCAGATCATTCTAAAAGAAAGCGGGAGGCTTCAATCGCTTATACAAGACCTTCTGGAACTTTCTAAGTTAGAAAGGGAAGATTTTAATCTAAGTATTGAGCAAGTAGATATTCAACAGCTGCTATCCGATCTTCTTCCTATAGTTCAACAGCATGCTGATCAAAAAGAAGTTCATCTAACCACTGAGGTAGAAGGCAACACCATTATTGAAGGAGATTCCAGTCGATTAAAACAAGTCTTCATGAATTTATTGACCAACGCGATTAATTACACCAAAGTAGATGGAAATGTGTCGTTGACTTTTAAAGAATTTGACAATCGAGTGTTAGTCTCCGTAGCAGATAATGGTGTAGGGATCCCTGAGGAAGAGGTTTCCCGCATTTTTGAACGGTTTTACCGCGTGGACAAAGCGAGGAGCAGGAATTCAGGAGGTACGGGACTGGGTCTTGCTATTGTAAAGCACATTGTCGAAGCTCACCACGGAAATGTCCACGTAGATAGTGTGGTAGATGAAGGCACAACCTTTCATGTGGAAATTCCTAAGCAATTTACACAATCTTAACAATTGTTTAAATGTACATTCATATTTCTTTGATAGGATTACTATGAAACCCTTTCATCCAAGGTGTTTTCTCTTTTAGGCAGAAGCTTCCCTCGCTTCTGCCTCTTTTTTGTTCCACAAGTTCTTTAAAAGTTGAACCATTCTATAAATTGTGAGTATAACGGCTGTCTTTTTTTCTTCTCAGTACCAAACATGGTAGAATGAACAAAAAGACGTTTATTATTGAAGGAGTGAGTTCATGGCTGAAAAGGTTGTATTAATTGATGGAAACAGCATAGCCTATCGTGCATTTTTTGCATTGCCTCTATTAAATAACGATAAAGGTGTATATACAAACGCGGTATATGGCTTTACTACGATGCTATTGAAGATATTAGAGGAAGATCAGCCGGACCATTTACTAGTGGCGTTCGACGCTGGAAAAACAACGTTCAGGCACGAAACGTATAGTGAATATAAGGGCGGACGGCAGAAGACTCCTCCTGAATTATCCGAACAGTTTCCAGTTCTAAAGGAACTCCTTGATGCTTTCGGTGCTAAGTATTATCAGCTAAATCAATATGAAGCTGATGATATTATTGGTACAATCGCTCATCAAGCCGGACAGGATGGATATGAAGTGAAAGTAATTTCCGGGGATAAAGACTTACTACAACTGGTGACGGATCGGGTAAGTGTGAGCCTGACGAAGAAGGGGATTACAAATGTGGATACATACGATCCTTCTTTTATGGAAGAAAAAATGGGGGTTCGTCCTGACCAGATTATCGATTTGAAAGCACTCATGGGAGATAGTTCTGATAATATTCCAGGTGTTCCCGGCGTAGGGGAGAAAACAGCTGTAAAACTGCTCAAGCAATTCGATACCATTGACCAGCTCTATGATAATCTCGACCAGGTTAGTGGTAAAAAATTAAAAGAGAAGCTGGAAAATCATAAAGAAGATGCGTACATGAGCCGCAAGCTTGTCACGATTGAGAGAGAGGCTCCTATAGAAATAGAATTAAAAGATTTAGGTTATGAAGGCTATCAATCCACTCAGGTCAGCCACCTGTTCAAAGACCTGGGTTTTCAATCATTATTGTCAAGAGTGCAAGAAGGCGGTACAGAGGACGAAAGTGGAGCGGCTGAACCTTTTCCAGATATTAAAGTGGAAGTTGTAGAAGATTTAGAAGACGACATGTTTACCGGGAAGGAAGCATTAGTTGTTGAGATGCTTTACGACAACTACCACCAGGCCGAAGTTGAAGGAATTGCAATTGTTAATGAATCGAATAAGTATGTGATTTCGATGAACAACGCAAAAAATTCAACAGGTTTTAAGAAATGGGCCGAAGATGGTGAAAAAGAAAAATGGGTGTTTGATGCTAAACGTACAGTCGTAGCTCTTATGCGTCATGGTGTAAATATTAAAGGTATTCAATTTGATCTCTTATTAGCTTCTTATCTAATTAATCCAGCGGAAAACCATCATGACATTCCAGCTATCAGTCATCGGATGGGAGAAAGCAAAGTTAAATATGACGAAGAGGTTTATGGAAAAGGCGCTAAAGTGAAGCGTCCTGAAGATGATGAAGTCTTTTATGAACATATTAGCAGGAAAGCAGACATGGTCTATAAACTTAAAGACACAGTAGAAAATGAATTGAAAAATAAAGAACAGTACAATTTGTATATGGATTTAGAGATGCCTCTTGCTTTAATTCTAGGGAGAATGGAGCATAGAGGAGTACGTGTAGACCAAGAACGTTTAGAGGAAATGGGAGCTGAATTGGAAAGCAGACTTAGTGCAATAGAGAAAGATATTTTTGAGCTTGCCGGAGAATCTTTCAATTTGAACTCTCCAAAACAACTCGGTCCTATATTGTTCGAAAAGCTGAACTTGCCAGTTATTAAGAAAACGAAGACCGGGTATTCGACCTCTGCTGATGTACTTGAACAATTAGAAGACCAGCATGAAATTATTTCCAAAATTCTAATGTATCGTCAGTTGGGTAAACTGAAGTCCACTTACATTGAAGGACTGCTTAAGGTGATTAACGAGGATACTCATAAGATCCATACACGTTTTAATCAAGCTTTAACTCAAACCGGACGTTTAAGTTCAACTGAACCAAATCTCCAAAATATCCCGATTCGATTAGAGGAAGGACGCAAAATTCGTCAGGCTTTTATTCCTTCAAAAGAAAATTGGGTTATTTTTGCCAGTGACTATTCCCAAATTGAACTTCGTGTACTCGCGCACATTGCACAAGATGAGAAACTCATTGAGGCTTTCCGCGAAGGGCAGGACATTCACACACAGACAGCAAGTGAAGTGTTTGGTGTTGCCAAAGAAGACGTTACGAGTGAAATGAGGAGACAGGCTAAAGCAGTAAACTTTGGAATTGTTTATGGAATTAGTGATTACGGATTATCCCAAAGCCTTGATATTCCGCGTAAAGAGGCTCAAGCATTCATTGATAAGTACCTGGAGAGCTATCCGGGGGTTAAAACCTATATGGAAGAGACAGTTCAGGAAGCAAAACAGGTCGGTTACGTTACCACCTTCATGAATAGAAGGAGGTATCTTCCTGAGCTGACCAGCCGTAATTTTAACCGTCGTAATGCGGCAGAGCGTACGGCTATGAACACTCCCATTCAGGGAAGTGCTGCTGACGTGATCAAAAAAGCGATGATTGATCTTGAACAACGGCTAGCAGAAGAAAAGCTGGAGGCTAAGATGCTGTTACAAGTACATGATGAATTGATATTAGAAGCACCGAGAGAAGAAGTGGAACAGTTGAAAGAAGTGGTTGCATCAGTAATGGAACAAACTGTAGAACTAGACGTTCCGTTGAAAGTAGATTATTCCTATGGATCTACCTGGTATGATGCAAAGTAAGTGAGGAGAATGACACCATGCCTGAACTTCCAGAAGTCGAAACAGTTAGACAAACTTTAAAAACCTTAATTTTAAATAAAACCATAGATGATGTTTCAGTGTATTGGGGAAATATTATTAAGAATCCAAAAGATCCTGATGAGTTCAAGCGCCTGCTTAAGAATCAATCCTTTCTGGATATTGAACGTAAAGGGAAATTTATGATCTTTCACCTGGAGGATTTGGTCCTTGTCTCCCATCTTCGGATGGAGGGGAAATTTGGATTGTATGATGCAGGGGTGGAAAAGCCCAAGCACACCCACGTCGTATTTCATTTTACAGACGGTACAGAATTAAGATATGACGATGTACGTAAGTTTGGCACGATGCACGTGTTTCCAAAAGGAGAAGAAAGGGGTCAGAAACCTCTAAATCAATTAGGGCCTGACCCTTTTGACAAAGAATTTACACTTGATTATTTTTTTCATAAATTACAAAAAACATCTCGAAACATCAAGACGGTGCTTTTAGATCAGTCCATTGTAGCTGGACTTGGAAATATTTATGTGGACGAAGCTTTATACAGAGCCCGTATCCACCCAGAACGATTGGCCAACCAGCTTCTAAAAGAGGAAGCGGATCGAGTTAGAAAGTCAAGTGTGCAGATCATAGAAGAAGCTATCAGTCTGGGCGGAAGCACAATAAGATCCTATCTAAACAGTCAGGGGAAAGTTGGAAGCTTTCAGCAGAATTTGAGGGTTTATGGAAAACAGGATACCATTTGTAAAGAGTGCGGTGATTTAATAATAAAAACGAAGGTTAGCGGAAGAGGTACTCATATTTGTCCAACTTGCCAATCGTATCAAAATTTTTAGACTCCCATATACTATTTACACCTTAGCGAACAGGGGTGGAATAGATGGGGATGACGACGTTCACTTTTTTATTTGTTATTGCACTTAGTATAGACAGTTTTGGAATAGGATGCGTTTTGGGGATGAAAAAGATCAGTCTTTCACTTAGAGGTATAGTAACGATTGCCTTTTTATCAGGTGCAGGATTCATGCTCTCATCTTACATGGGTGCGCTTATATTGCCGATTGTTCATCCTGATTATGCGGAGAGACTGGGGGCACTGGCCCTAATCGGAATTGGATTGTATTTCTTATATCAATACTTTCGTAAACCTGATCATAGTCAGAAGAAAGAGCCGTGGTCCCAGCCTGCCCGTGTACTTAACAATCCTGTAGCTGCGGATGTTGATCAGTCCGGCGGTATTAAAGGTAAAGAAGTATGGCTGTTGGGAGCCGCTCTATCACTTGATACACTTGGCGCCGGCATTAGCGGATCTTTTATGGGTGTAGAACCCTTTGTAACAGCTTTATGGATTTCGATCATTACTTTTTTTATGCTATATGCTGGGATTTTGAGCGGAGCCAAATTAAGTGAAAAAGCAGAAAGCGTTTCGATTGTACCTGCTGTATTACTAATTACAATAGGGATAATGAAATTAACTTAAGGAGGTTACAGTTTGACGGTTGTTATTGGATTGACGGGAAGTATTGCCAGTGGTAAAAGTACGGTTTCTCAAATGTTTTCAAAGTTTAACATTCCCGTTGTGGATGCTGATCAACTTTCCAGAAAAGTTGTGGAACCCGGTGAGCCTGCCTACAATAAAATTGTCGAGGCTTTTGGTTTTCAAATTCTTCAGGAAGACAGGACGATTGACCGAAAGCGTCTTGGGAAGATTATTTTTTCGGATGAAGAAAAGAGACAGCAATTAAACTCTATTGTTCATCCGCAAGTGAGACAGGAAATGCTGGAGGAAAGAGATGCATATAAGGCTGACGGCTATCCAGCTGTAGTACTTGATATCCCTTTACTTTTTGAGAGTAGACTCACCAGTTATGTGGACCGGGTAATGGTTGTCTACGTAGATGAAGAAACACAATTGAAGCGGCTGATGGAAAGGGATCAATCTGAGCGTGAAGAAGCCGAAGAAAGAATCCAGTCACAATTATCGATCGCGGAAAAAGCAAAAATGGCAGATGCTGTAATTGATAATAATGGATCTATAGAGGAAAGTTTTCAACAATTAAAAGACATACTTCATCAGTGGAACATCGTATAGTAACACGTCAGAACTTTTTAGTTTTGGCGTGTTTCTTATTATTAGATTTTGTGTGTAGCCTACTTTTAAAAAAAATCTTGGTTTAACTGAAAAAGCGCTTACAATATGTTATACTAATTCTGAAAAATCGATTTAAAAGTATATCATATATATAGGGGGCTGGAGCATGGGGAAAACAAAGATCGCTATTAATGGCTTAGGCAGAATTGGGAGAATGGTTTTTAGAAAAGCTGCAGCAGATGATTCAATTGAACTGGTAGCAGTAAATGCCAGTTATCCTCCTGAAACTATAGCTCATATGTTGAAATATGATAGTGTACATGGTCGTTTCGATGGAGAAATTAGAGCGGTAGCAGATGGTTTAGAAGTGAATGGGAAAAAAATAGTGATGTGTTCCACTCGTGATCCACTGGAGTTGCCCTGGGATCGTCTCGGAGTCGACATTGTTATAGAAGCTACAGGTAAGTTCCGAACTAAAGATGAAGCTTCTTTGCATATTGAAGCAGGTGCAAAGAAAGTAATTATCACAGCTCCTGGTAAGCAAGTTGATGCAACGATCGTTATGGGAGTAAATGAAGAATCCTATCTCCCGAAGCAGCACCATGTGATTTCCAATGCTTCATGCACGACTAACTGTCTCGCTCCAGTAGTAAAAGTTTTGGAAGATGAATTTGGAATAGAAAATGGTCTGATGACCACCGTCCATTCTTTTACAAATGATCAAAAAAATTTAGATAACCCTCATAAAGATTTACGAAGAGCTCGTGGATGTACTCAATCTATCATACCCACTTCGACTGGGGCCGCCAGAGCTCTTGGAGAAGTTATTCCCAGTTTGAAAGGGAAATTAAATGGTATGGCTTTAAGAGTTCCTACACCAAACGTTTCCTTAGTGGATTTAGTCGTGGATCTAAAAAAAGATGTAACAGCTGAAGAAGTGAATCAATCGTTTTCCAATAAAGCTTCACGAGAGATGAAGGGGATAATAGAATATAACGAAGAACCGTTAGTATCTATTGATTATACAACTTCCCCTTCTTCCGCAATTATTGATGCTCTTTCTACTCAGGTAATGGAGAAGCGCAAAGTTAAAATATTAGCCTGGTACGATAATGAGTGGGGGTATTCCTGCCGTGTCGTTGATCTTGCGAAATATGTAGGAAATGTAATGAAGCAAGAAAAAGAAGCTCGTGTTTCTTAGTAGCCAATTAACCCATAAGTATCTTATAATAGGACCATCGTGTAAGGTATTATTTTACAGGCACTCTCCTTATTTAAGTTATGTAGAGAGAGTCACTGAAAAATAAATCTTGCAAAATGGGGGTATAACGTATATACTTCTTTTTGACCTTCTGAATTTCAATCCATTTCATCTCTACTCAAAGGGTTAGGACCTCTCAGGACTAACTTTCCCCCGTGGTAGTGCATGACTGTTTTTTAGAAGGAGAAGAAGTTAATGTACAAAAGGGGGATCCTAATTATGGATACAATGGGAAGACATGTAATTGCTGAACTATGGGATTGTAATGAAGGAAAATTGAATGATATGTCGTATATAGAACAAGTTTTTGTCGACGCCGCTTTAAAAGCAGGGGCAGAAGTAAGAGAAGTTGCTTTTCATAAATTCGCTCCTCACGGGGTTAGCGGAGTAGTCATTATTTCTGAATCCCATTTAACGATTCACAGCTTTCCAGAGCATGGGTATGCAAGTATAGATGTTTATACATGCGGAGATCGTATAGATCCTAATGTTGCAGCTCATTTTATTGTGGAAGCGCTAGAAGCAGGTCGAAATGAAACAGTGGAAGTTCCGAGAGGAATGGGTCCTGTGGAAGTTGAACAGTCACGAGCTTTATAAATGAACAGGTAAAAGCCACACAGAATATTCTGTGTGGCTTTTTTGAATCGGTGAGTGTCTTTCAAATTCGCATCCCACTCACCTGCTTACTCCCTTTTAGTTCCCATTTCTTATTTTGTTGAATCGTGTTAAAATATAGAAAGTCAATGTCGAATGGAATGAAGGGGTTAGGTAAGTGAAAGCATTTATATCCAGATATTTTAGTAATCATTCGGAAACCAGTGAGCAGCATAAAGATGAGAAGCTTGTTACCCATTACTACAATGCAAAGCATGAGGAACTTATTCGTGCAGTGGAGTCCCTGTTTCCCTCCCCTTCAGAAATTGTTGCCGTGTCTAAGGAGCGTGGGGAAGTCACAGTAAAGTATAAAGGGAAGAGGCGTGCATTTGTAGTGGCGACGATTATTATGGTACGTCCTTTTCGAATAGCTGTAGATTTTTCTGTAACAACGGATTCAGGGGGACCTGTGGATTTGGGATTTAGCCGTAATCTAATTGTTAATCTCTATGACAAATTGGATGGAAAATTTACAAGAGTAGATCCATCGTAAGGATGTCAATGAAATGAAGACTATGTGGAGTTGATCGAATTTGAAATGTCCGAATTGCCACTATAAAAGTACCAAAGTCCTTGATTCTAGACCAATTGAAGAAGGACAGTCGATTCGAAGAAGAAGAGAATGTGAGCAATGTGATTTCCGCTTTACTACTTTTGAACGTATTGAAGAAGTTCCGTTGATTGTGGTAAAGAAAGAAGGTACAAGGGAAGAGTTCAGCCGTGAAAAACTCATGCGTGGATTAATCAGGGCTTGCGAAAAACGTCCGGTGGCTGTTGAAGAATTAGAAAACGTGACCCTGGATATTGAGAAGGAATTAAGAAATCGCGGGGTTTCTGAAGTGCTGAGTAAAGATATTGGTGAAATGGTTATGGAACGTTTAGCCCATATCGATGAAGTTGCTTACGTTCGATTTGCCTCAGTTTACAGACAGTTTAAAGATATCAATGTATTTATAGATGAACTGAAAGATTTAATTAAACACGAGGATGGAGAATGAGCCTGACGTGGCTCATTTTCTATTTTAATGAAAGATCGGAGGTGTTGTTGTGAATCATTCTGTAGGAAAGCTTCTTCCGGTGGATGGGTTTCGATTATCTAAGTGCGGAGAACTTCCTGTAAGTGCTTATCGATCACTAACTCATCTTTACCAGCCGGTTATCGGTCAATTGGCTGTTTCTTTATATCAAGTATTAGTGTCCGAATACGACATGGCATCTTCTGGAGAAATCCAAACTCATCACACCTTGATGGCGTATTTGTCAGTTCCTTTAGATAAAATTTACGAAGCTAGAAAAAAGCTGGAGGCTATCGGTCTACTGCAAACATACCGTCTTTCAACAAGCGAGAAGCAGACGGAATACTTGTACAGACTTCATCCGCCTTTTGCGCCCGAAGGTTTTTTTCTTGATAATATGCTGGCTATGCTGCTGTATCATGAACTGGGCTCAGAAAAATATGAACAGCTCAAGAGGCGTCTTGTTAAGCAGGAATATGTTGTGGAGGGTCTTGAGGAAATCACCGCTACATTCGGAGAAGTTTTTCATTCCCAAACGATTGAAGCGGGAAGATCTGAAGCTAATGATAAGCAAACGGAAAGTTATTCCCGAAAGAGCGGAGGTCCTTTTCTAAAAGATGACTTTGTGGATTTTGAATGGCTGCATGATGCCCTAAAGAAACGAATGTATCCTAGCGACAAAATACTAACTGGAGCTAATAAGCGTTTGATTACCCAGCTGGCTTCTCTCTACAACTTAAGTTTATTGGATATCGAAAAAGCTGTTACCTGGGCAATTGATGAAAATCACCGCTTAGTAGCCGATGAGTTAAAAGCCGCTTGTCATGATTTTATGAAAGAAAAGCCTTCAAGTCGAAATTTCAGTCATATTGACCAAAGAGAAAAAGCCGTAGCTGGCTCGAGTAACTCAAAAAGTAAAGGGGATCAGTTTATCGATATGCTGGAGCAGATTTCCCCGCGTGAATTGCTTGAAGATCTTTCAGGCGGTAATAAAGCTTCCGATCAGGATTTGAAGTTGATTCGTGACGTTATGACAGAACAAGGACTTTCACCGGGAGTTATGAATGTACTCGTTCACTATGTAATGCTAAAGACCGATATGAAGTTATCCAAAGCCTATATGGAGAAAATCGCCGGTCACTGGACGCGAAAGAATGTGACTACTGTAAGACAAGCCATGAATTTAGCCAAAGCTGAACATCAGAAATACCAGCAGTGGGGCAATCAAAATCAATATAAACGGAAAAGTAAGCAGGATGAAGTTATACCCGCCTGGTTCAACCAGAAGGAAAAGAGTAATGCGCAGCCCCATCAGGATTCAGCTGTGAATACGGATGAGATCGCAGAAAGAATTAAAAGGCTGACGAATAAAGGAAACTGATAATAAGGTGTGAGAAGAGTCATGGAACCGATTCAAAGATCATTAAAGAAATGGATGCGCGATCATAAACAGTTCCAGGAACGAATGAATCGTATGAAAGAAGAGGTTGTCCAGTCTGAGGAAGTGTCGCAACTAATCAGAAATCATCCTTCTCTGACAGAAGATGCAGTAGAAAAACAGTTAATTAAATTATACGAATATCAATCTCAATCAAAAGACTGTGAGAAGTGTCCTTCACGGGAGGAGTGTATTAATATACTCCCGGGTTATGTTCCCCGAGCTGAAGTGGAAGGCAGCGAAGTTAAATTAGCTTATGACAAGTGCCGCCGTCAGAGGAAGGTAGAAGAACAGCAAAAGCAGAAGTCCCTTGTAAAAAGTTTACACATGCCAAGGGAAATTTTAGAAGCAAGTTTATCCAGGCTTGATCTAAAGGATCCGGACCGTGGCAGTGCGGTGGAAAAGACAGTTCGATATATTGAAAATTTAAATGAAGAGCTGCCAAGCAAGGGACTATACTTTCATGGACCTTTTGGAGTTGGTAAAACGTACTTTCTTGGAGCTATTGCCAATGAATTGAGCGATAAGAATATACCATCAATGATTATTTATATGCCTGAATTTGTACGAGAGATTAAGGCATCAATTAAAGATGATTCTATGAATGAGAAGATTGAAGCATTCAAAGAAACCCCTGTACTCATGCTTGACGATATTGGTGCAGAGTCTCAGTCTGCGTGGTTCAGAGATGAAGTGCTAGGTTCTATACTGCACTACCGCATGATGGAGCGTCTGCCGGTGTTCTTTACTTCAAATTATAGTCTTGCCGAACTGGAGAAAGTACTCATGCTTAGCAATCGTGGGGATGTAGAACAGGTGAAAGCGAAAAGAATTACAGAAAGAATAAAGCAGCTTAGCCAGGCGGTCAATGTAGACGGTCGCAACCGCCGAGAATAACCCCCCTCTAATTTTTAAGGAACTGTATCATGATTTATGAAATAGACACATAAATATAAGATGGAAAAGGACAAACTCATACTTGTTATATTTGTCCACATCATACTTTATATAGACGTGAAGCCACATGATACTGTTTGGAAGGAAGCCGGGAATTAGGGGGAATACTATTGTTTTGTGTACACTTTTCTAAACGGGCTGAGGCCGTTAGTTTTTTAAAAGCCGTCGATCATACACAGAGGCATTGGTATCTTAAAGAGTATAATAACCATTTTGCGCTATTGGGAGAAACAGGTTCCTCACTCGATTGGATGTATTATCAGGAAGCCGTTGAGGGACTTTTAAGCGTAATAAGAGAAAGGAAATGGCTGGGCTGGATAGAAGGTGTTTTAAAACACCGCTATTATTATGTGGACCAGGAGGAAGTCCAGCGGATCTTGGAGATTGCGCATGAATTCGAGGATAAGCCGCCAAAGAGCCTGAATCTGCCCGATGTAAATATGAAGTTAAGGACTGCTATTCAGAAGTATCTACGTGGAGACAGGAACGTGGATTTTGATGGATTGAGTGTTTATTGTTTAGAAGATCTTCACAGCATGGTAGTCGAATACACGGGCCTGTTGATTGATGAATATAAACAAGAAGAATCCTTTCAGTTGCTTTTGGATTCTTGGAGGTGCCGTGTACACCACAAGGATACAGGTATCCGACTATTACATCTGCTGGAAAATGGTTCGATTCACTATTATCATGATGAGGGGAATGCATTAAGTGAATCCGAGACTTTGCTTTACAGAAGGCAGTATCCTGACGACTCCATTAAAGATCTGCCGCTTCGCTGGAATATCACGCCAGCCCTTGTCCATGCTCCTGATGAGCTTATTATTTATTCAGATAAAACTAATGATTCAGAACTGGAATTATTGATGAGTATCTTTGAAGAGAAAGCCAGCTGGAAACCTCTATCTGAATTTCCTTTTGAAATCTCTTGATTTCCATCGGAATAATGGATATAATACCTACATATTTAAATAACCAGCTATGATAAGGACAACAATTCGAAATGACGCTTGATTAGAGAAGGGAGCCACCGGCTGAAAGCTCCTACTTGACGATTTCGATATTTACCACCTTTGAGCTTTGCTTACGAACCTTTTTAGTAGTGGGCAGCGTCTAATCCCCGTTAAGGATGAATGAAGCCGCATGGAATGCGGGAATTTTGGGTGGAACCACGAGTAATAACGCTCGTCCCTTAGCTGAAGAAGCTATGGGACGGGCGTTTTTTAGTACAGAAAAAAGGAGTGTTTATGATGGCCGATGTAATTAATATTAAATTTCCGGATGGAAACGTGAAAGAATATGAGCAAGGCACCACGGGTGAAGAAATTGCCCATTCCATCTCGCCAGGGTTAAAGAAACAGGCGCTCGCAGTTAAGTTGAATGAGGAGCCTTTTGATTTAAGACGTCCAATAGAAGAAGATGGGACGATTGAAATACTTACGTATAAAAACCCGGAAGGTTTAGAAGTGCTGAGACACTCTTCAGCTCACCTAATGGCTCAAGCTGTGAAGCGACTTTACGGGAATGTAAAACTGGGTGTAGGTCCCGTGATCGAAAATGGATTTTATTATGATATTGACATGGAAGAATCCATCACTCCAGAAGATCTTCCTAAAATCGAAAAAGAAATGCAGAAGATTGTAGATGAAAACCTCGAAGTAGAGCGAATTGAACTTTCCCGCGAGGAAGCTAAAGAGAAGTTCCGTCAAATTGGAGATGATCTGAAACTCGAATTAATAGATGATATTCCAGAGGGCGAGCAGGTTACGATTTATAAGCAAGGAGAGTTTTTCGATCTTTGCCGGGGAGTTCATGTTCCTCAGACCAGTAAAATTAAAATTTTCAAACTGCTCAGTATCTCAGGAGCATACTGGCGCGGAGATAGTGATAATAAAATGCTTCAGCGTATCTATGGTACAGCTTTTGAGAAGAAAGACCAGCTGGAAGAATATTTGCATCTATTAGAAGAAGCTAAAGAGCGCGATCATCGTAAGCTTGGGAAAGAGCTTGAAATATTTACAGTTAATCAAAAAGTTGGACAGGGACTGCCTATGTGGCTGCCAAAAGGAGCGACAATCAGACGTACGATTGAAAGATATATTGTGGATACAGAAGAACGTCTAGGTTACGATCATGTGTACACACCTGTTCTTGGCAGTGTTGATTTATATAAGACAAGTGGTCATTGGGATCACTATCAGGATGATATGTTCCCGGTCATGGAAATGGATAATGAAGACCTAGTACTTCGTCCCATGAACTGCCCGCACCATATGATGGTTTATAAAAACCAATTATACAGTTATCGTAATCTGCCGGTAAGGATTGCAGAGCTAGGAACTATGCATCGCCATGAAATGTCAGGAGCTCTAGCAGGTTTGCAGCGTGTTAGGGCCATGACTTTAAATGATGCCCATATATTTGCCCGTCCTGATCAATTGAAGGATGAGTTTAAGCGAGTTGTGCGACTTGTACAAGAGGTTTACCATGACTTTGGAATTAATGATTATTATTTCCGACTATCTTACCGCGATCCTGAGGACAAAGAAAAGTATGTGGATAATGATGAAATGTGGCATAAAGCCCAGGACATGCTGAAGGAAACAATGGAGGATATGAAGCTTGAATACGTGGAAGCTGAAGGCGAGGCCGCTTTTTACGGTCCGAAACTCGACGTTCAAGTGAAAACAGCACTTGGTAAGGATGAGACGTTATCGACGATTCAACTCGACTTCCATTTACCAGAGCGGTTCGATCTAACATACGTTGGAGAAGATGGAAATGACCACCGCCCTGTCGTTATTCATCGTGGCGTCGTATCAACTATGGAACGTTTTGTCGCTTTTCTAATAGAAGAATATAAGGGAGTCTTTCCTACATGGCTTGCGCCCGTTCAGGCGAAAATTATTCCTGTTTCAGCTGATGCTCACCTTGACTATGCTAAAGAGTTAGAAGATGAATTAAGACAGGCTGGTATTCGTGTTGAAGTAGATGAACGAAATGAGAAAATTGGCTATAAAATAAGAGAGGCACAAATTCAGAAAGTACCGTTCCAATTGGTTGTCGGCGATCGGGAAATAGAAGATAAAGCTGTTAATGTACGCAGATATGGAGAACAGGATTCAGCTACAAAATCAGTGGACAAATTTAAAGAAGAAATTAGAAATGAGATTGACCAGAAGCTGCTAAGGAAATAAGTGGTAAACACGGGGACGCGTCCCCGTGTTTATAAATCATAAGTTTACAATTCAGACCTTGATTTTTAATTCAGTATCCCTTAAGCTATTAAAAGTGTAGTTAAACGAACAAAAGACTTGTTGACATTACTCAATAGGCATGCTATTATTGTTTAGGTAACTTAATGAACGGATCTAGAGACAAGTAGAAGCACCCGCTTCTCACCTGATCGACGCTTTAAGCAGTTGGCAGGTTATTATTTCCTTTGTTTTCTTAGGAGACGTGTGGGTGCAGTATGTGTACCGACACTTTTTTTATGCTGAAAATTCTTGTCGATGACAGATCTAATAGAAGTTTTCTAAATATGTTGGAGGTGGCTCAATATTAGCAAGGATAACATGAATGTTAATGAGAAAATTCGTGCCCGTGAAGTTCGTCTAATCGATGTAAATGGTGAGCAGCTTGGAGTTAAATCCCGTAATGAAGCATTAGATATTGCAGCTAACGCAAATCTTGATCTAGTTATGGTAGCTCCTAACGCTAAGCCTCCGGTTTGCCGAGTGATGGACTACGGAAAGTATCGCTTTGAGCAGCAGAAGAAAGAAAAAGAAGCTCGCAAAAAGCAAACCATTATTAAGGTTAAAGAAATTCGCCTGAGTCCGAATATCGAAGAGCATGACTTCAATACGAAGCTTCGTAATGCTCGCAAATTCTTGAGTAAAGGCGATAAAGTGAAAGCATCTGTCCGTTTCCGCGGCCGTGCGATCACACACAAAGAACTTGGCCAGAATGTACTTGAGCGTGTAGCTGAAGAGTGCAAAGATATTGCCCAGGTTGAGACCAAGCCTAAAATGGAAGGTCGTAGTATGTTTCTAATGCTTGCTCCTCTAAACGAGAAGTAAGAAATTGTAAAAAGTAAAAGGAGGAAATTCACATGCCAAAAATGAAAACCCATAAAGGTTCTCAAAAACGTTTCAAAAAAACAGGTACAGGTAAAGTGAAACGTTCTCACGCTTTCACTAGCCACTTGTTCGCAAATAAATCTACAAAACAGAAGCGTAAACTTCGTAAAGACACACTAGTTTCTGCTGGAGACTACCGTCGTATCAAGCACATGCTTCCAAAAGACTAATAACAGAACGAATAAATAGGAGGGATTCCCATGCCACGAGTAAAAGGTGGAACAGTGACACGCAAGCGTCGTAATCGTGTCCTTAAACTAGCAAAAGGTTATTATGGTTCAAAACATGCTTTATTCAAACAAGCAAAACAACAAGTAATGAAATCAGGTCAGTATGCGTATCGTGACCGCCGTCAGAAAAAACGTGATTTCCGCAGACTATGGATCGCACGTATTAACGCGGCAGCACGTACAAATGACATTTCTTACAGCCGTCTTATGCACGGGTTAAAGCTTGCAGGTATTGAAGTAAACCGTAAGATGCTTGCTGATCTTGCTATTAGTGATGAGCAAGGATTCGCGAATCTTGCTGAGCAGGCTAAATCTGCACTTAAATAAAGACTTATAAGCGTAAATACGCTGAAGTCTTACAAACAATTTTATTATAAAAAGCCATTTCCGAACGCCTGGAAATGGCTTTTTTTATGTGAGGCAGGGAAAACAATGAAAATAGCATTTGGATTTATAGTTATAAGCGTGATCGTCATGTCCCTGATCTGTTTCTATCTTATGGGAAGGGACAAAAGGAAAGCAGTGAAAAATCAGTGGAGAGTGTCTGAAAAAACGATATGGATTGCAGCTATTCTGGGAGGCGCGCTAGGAGGTTTTGCAGGTATGCATGTCTTCCACCATAAAACCAAACATCGCCTTTTTGCCGTTGGACTACCTGTACTTGCTGCGCTTCAAGCAGGCTTGATTGGATACGGGTTTGTACAGTTCTACCTTTCCTGATTTTTTCATAAGATGTAGCTAGGGAGGGGGATTGAATGGGCGAGACATCTTCTGCAATCCTTACGTGGATCGAACATCAAGAAGCCTGGGCACCGCTCTTATTCATAGGTATTCATTTATTACGGCCTTTTCTGTTTTTACCGGTGATGATTGTGTGTATCACGGGGGGGGTATGGTTTGGTCCCATCGCGGGCACCGCTTATTCAGTTATTGGTACTATGTTATCAAGCCTTCTTTTCTATCGTACGATCCGGTTGGTTCCATCCGGGTTGAAAAGACTTCGAGGACTGAAGGAAAAGTGGATGAAAAAGAATGCGAACTTAACGGTTAAACAAGTGGCTGTTCTTCGTTTGATTCCTTTTATTCATTTCCATTTACTATCTTACTGCTTGCTGGAGATTAGTGCGGACTTCAAAGAGTATGCAAAATCTTCTCTATTTGCAAACTTTCCCTTAGCAGTGGTTTACACGTCTATGGGGCAGTGGATTTCTTTATTGTCTATCCCCATGATGATCATATTTTCCATTTTTTTAGTTGTGCTAAGTTTTACCATCCGAAAGAAAATTGAAGTCTTTGTATGGAAAGATTTCTTTCATACGGCTCCATAAAAAAAGGCTGGTCCACATCCGTGAAGCAGCCTTTTTAATAATTGTCATCTAAAGGGTGAATAATTAGCCGGTTAATAGGATATTTCCATTCAATGGAGGCATAAGGATAGCGTATAAGGATTTCCTGCTCTAGAAAATAAATGTCTTCTCGATCCAGTCCTTGAAGCCTCTCTGGCTCATGGGTGCTCACGTTAATCGTAACCACCTCAAATGAATGCTCCGTCGTACCTAAATATTTCTCCCCTTCAAATACAAACCCCTTATAAGTCATAAGAAAGTTCTCTTTTGTGTTTTCTTTGTTATCATGAAAATAGAAGTCTTTTTTATCACGTGCCAGTTCCAGTTTCCTTCGTGGGTTAACAGCAAATTTGTAGGCTGTATATAAGATGAATGCAATAGCAATTAGTAATAATATACGGAAAAGGATGATGATCATACTTATCGTCTCCCTATTTTTGGGTTAGTAATTTATATACGTGTTGAAGTGTCGTTTTGTTTCAAAAAATGATACATTTATTAAGGATAAGCTTTTTGGAAGGAGTCAGATCTTATGAATTGGGAAACCTTATACCTTATGCAGGAAAAGCTCGATCATTATATTGAAACACATCATCAACTGAATAGCTCAGAAAACGTAAAAGAAAAGATCCTGGCTCTTCAAGTGGAATTAGGAGAATTAGCAAATGAAACACGCTGCTTTAAATTCTGGAGTACCAAGCAAGCCAGTGCAAAAGAAACCATTTTGGAAGAATACGTAGATGGTCTTCATTTTATTCTATCCTTAGGGTTGGATCTGGGTCACCGTTATGAGTCACAGCCCGTTACACCTTTCACATCACAAACAGAAGCTTTTCTAGCGGTGTATTCCCTTATAGAACAGTTTCATAACCATACAAATGACCAAAATTATAAGGAATTATTTGGAAGTTACCTCAGCCTGGGGGAGACGCTGGGATTTAGTGAAGCTGAACTGGTTCGTGCATATCATGCTAAAAATGAAGTGAATTATGAGCGGCAGGATCAGGGATATTAGGAGCAAAGAGACGCAATTTTTTGTGAAATCGCTTAAAAAGATATATAATAACACTTGGAAATAAAAAGGAGGAATTAATACATATGGCTAAAAAAGATGAAACACTGACCATGCTGAAAGACCTTACAGATGCTAAAGGTGTACCGGGAAATGAAAGAGAAGCACGTGAAGTAATGAAAAGGTATATTACCCCTTTCGCTGATGAGGTGTTTACAGACAATCTTGGCAGCTTGATTGCTAAGAAGACTGGAGATAAAAAAGGTCCGAGTGTCATGGTGGCAGGGCATTTGGATGAGGTGGGCTTCATGGTCACCCGTATCGATGATCATGGCTACGTTTATTTCCAAACGGTCGGAGGCTGGTGGAGTCAAGTAATGCTTGCCCAGCGTGTTACTCTTATGACAAGAAAGGGAGATTTAACGGGCGTTATTGGCTCGAAGCCTCCGCATATTCTTCCTGCTGAGCAGCGGAAGAAGCCAGTAGAAATTAAGGACATGTTCATCGATATCGGTGCTTCAAGCCGGGAAGAGGCTGAAGAATTTGGAGTGAAGCCTGGCGACTCTGTGGTTCCATACTTCGAATTTACTCAGATGAAAAATGAAAAAATGCTTCTGGCTAAAGCATGGGATAACCGAATTGGCTGTGCTATCGCTATTGAGGTTTTAAAACGTCTAAAAGGTGAAAAGCACCCGAACGTAGTTTATGGTGTAGGTACGGTACAGGAAGAGGTAGGGCTTCGTGGAGCCCGCACATCTGCGAACTTAATTAATCCAGATATCGCTTTTGGTGTAGATGTAGGAATTGCAGGCGATACCCCTGGTGTGTCCGATAAGGATGCCTCCAGTAAAATGGGTGATGGACCTCAAATCATTTTGTATGATGCGTCTATGATTTCTCACAAGGGCTTACGTGACTTTGTCACAGATACGGCTGATAAGAATCAAATACCTTACCAATTTGACTCTCTTGCAGGCGGTGGCACAGACTCTGGAGCGATCCACTTAAGTCATGACGGAGTACCTGCTTTGTCCATTACAATTGCTACCCGCTATATTCATTCTCATGCAGCGATGCTTCATCGTGATGATTTTGAAAATGCAGTTAGTTTGATTGTAGAAGTAATCAAGGAACTGGATGCAGATAAAGTTCAGGAGATTACTTTCCAATAAAAGAAAAAAGACCAGTCCAAATGGGGCTGGTCTTTATTATGCATGATTTAAGCGGTAGGTTCTTTTAAACTCTGTTCTAATGTATTTAATATTTCTTGTTTCTCCTGCTCATCTGACTCTTTCCATAGCATCTCGAAGAAAACACCTAAGCCAGGTAGCATCTTTTCTTCGCCTTTTTGCATCGCATCATCAATAGTTGCCTCCAATTGCTCTGAGTTATGCCCAGTTACATTGGAAAGAATGGCTTGTCTTAAGTTAAGATTCATTTTAACGGAATCCTCCTTTATATTGAATTTTCTTATGAAAGTTTCTCCCTTAGTTTGACCCAACAGGTAAAACCTATGTATGATTAGTTAGAAATAGACGAACAAATGAGGGACGACAATGATTACATCCATTCAAAATTCACAAGTTAAAGAGTGGAAAAAACTACATAAAAGAAAATATCGCAACAGAGAAGAGCGTTTCCTTATCGAAGGTTATCACTTAGTTGAAGAAGCGCTGAAAAGCGACTGGCCTGTTGTTGAATTTATTATCAGTGAAGATGCAAGCTTTACAGTACCTGAGCATACAAAATGTACAACCGTAAGCAGACAGGTGTTTTCAGCCATTTCAGAAACGGAAACGCCTCAAGGTGTTGCGGCAGTAGTTGGTCTGAAAAAATGGGAGTATTCTCCAGCGCCCCTTACATTGTTAGTGGATGCTGTTCAGGACCCAGGCAACTTAGGAACATTGATCCGCACAGCAGATGCAGCTGGATTTGACCATATTGTTCTGGGAAAGGGGACGGTGGATCCTTATAATGATAAAGTTATTCGAGCAACTCAGGGCTCCATTTTTCATATTCCTCATTTCACGGGTGATTTAGAGGAGTATGTAGAAGATTTGAAAAGCAGCGGTGCATCCATATGGGCTTCTACTCTTCAAAACTCTACTCCTTTTCAAAAACTGCAGCCGCAGGAGAAAGCAGCTCTAATTGTGGGAAATGAGGGACAGGGTATTTCCCAGAACCTTGTGGATTTAGCGAATGAACTTGTTTATATTCCTATTCACGGGAAAGCAGAATCATTAAATGTTTCGATAGCCGCAGCCGTACTGATGTACCATATGAAAGGATAGGGTTGCATCCTGCTTTTTCATTCTCTATAATAAGAAAGCAGTTATATAAAAAAAGCGCAGAAAGAGGCTAGTAAGTAATTGGGAATCGATCTCAGGGAGGAAGCACCTTAGACTGTAAGTGCTTCTATCGTTACAACTACTGAAATTTCACTCTGGAGCTGATCACTTTCCAAGTGGTCCGGAATCTATTCCGTTATTGAATCTGAGGTGGGCACTACAGGTGTCAACAAGGGTGGTACCGCGAAACGACCATGAAAAGTCTCGTCCCTTTTTTAGGGACGGGACTTTTTTATTTTTATTAAAGGAGGATATATCCGATGAAAGAGCGTTTAGAAGAGTTGAAGCAGGAAGCTCTTGAGAAAGTCAGCAAATCTGAAAACGTACAAAGCTTGAAAGATGTTCGAGTAGAATACTTAGGAAAAAAAGGACCTATTACAGAGGTGCTTCGCGGCATGGGGAAACTATCCAAAGAGGAGAGGCCTGTAATTGGTCAGCTGGCTAATGAAGTAAGGGAAAGTATTGCCGCTGCGATAGATACGAAACAGACTCGCTTGGAAGATCAAGAACTCGAAAAACAATTAGAATCAGAAAGCATTGACGTGACTCTGCCGGGACGCCCTGTACGTGTTGGCGGTCCTCACTTGCTTACAAGTATTGTGGAAGAGATTGAAGATCTATTTATCGGGATGGGCTTTGAAATAAAGGAAGGTCCTGAAGTGGAAACCGATTATTTTAACTTTGAAGCATTGAACTTACCTAAGGGGCATCCAGCTCGAGATATGCAGGATTCTTTCTATATTACGGAAGAATTACTACTACGTACTCATACTTCACCAGTACAAGCACGTACAATGGGACAGAAGAATGGAAACGAACCAGTTAAGATGATTTGTCCCGGTAAAGTTTACCGCAGGGATACAGACGATGCGACTCACTCTCACCAGTTTACTCAGTTAGAGGGACTGTTAGTTGATAAACATGTGCGCATGAGTGATCTGAAAGGGGTCTTAAATGCCTTTGCGAAGCAAATGTTTGGAGCAGAGCGGGATATAAGACTTCGTCCAAGTTTCTTTCCATTCACGGAACCTTCTGTTGAGATGGATATTTCGTGTAAAGTATGCGAAGGAAGAGGTTGTTCTGTCTGTAAAGGAACTGGATGGATTGAGATATTAGGAGCGGGTATGGTTCATCCAAACGTATTGGAAATGGCAGGATATGATCCAAAAGAATATTCCGGTTTCGCATTTGGAATGGGACCTGAGCGGATTGCTATGTTGAAATATGGTGTGGATGATATCAGAAATTTCTATACCAATGACATCCGATTCTTAGAACAATACCACAAAGCGTAAAGGAGGAGAAAATCAATGCTTGTATCATCCAATTGGTTGCAAGAATTAATCGATATTAGCAGCTATACCCCTGAAGAGTTAGCTGAAATTATTACGAAAACAGGAATTGAAGTGGAGAGTGTGACCCCTGTTGCAGAAGGCGTGTCCGGTGTAGTGGTGGGGCATGTCCAGTCATGTGTACAACACCCAAACGCTGATAAATTGTCCCTTTGCCAGGTTGACGTAGGAGAAGAGACCCTGCAAATTGTCTGCGGTGCTCCGAATATCGCAGAAGGACAGCAAGTAGCTGTGGCAAAACCGGGAGCTGTTCTTCCAGGTAATTTCAAAATTAAAAAAACCAAACTTCGTGGAGAAGAGTCTAACGGCATGATCTGTTCTCTTCAGGAGCTGGGAGTAAACGAAAAAGATGTTCCTAAAGAATTTGCGGATGGGATCTTTGTATTCCCCGAAAATGTTAAAGCGGGAGCGGACGCTCTATCTCTGTTAAACTTAGATGACAAGGTTATAGAACTCGGTTTAACACCTAACCGATCTGATGCTCTGAGTATGGCGGGGGTAGCGTATGAGGTGGCCGCCGCTATTGATGGAGAATATGAACTGCAGGAAGAAGATGTACCTTATTCTAATGAAGCAGCTGGCGATTTTATTTCGGTAGAAGTTGAAGACAAACAGGCTAATCCTTATTATGGGGCTTTCATCATTAAAGATATTAAAATTGGTGCCTCTCCCCTATGGATGAGGAACCGATTAACGGCTGCGGGTATTCGCCCGATTAATAATGTAGTAGACATTACGAACTACGTACTGCTTGAATATGGTCAGCCGCTCCATGCTTTTGATTACGATCGTTTTAACTCGGACAGGATTGTAACGAGACGAGCAAGGGACGGAGAAATGATTACAACATTAGATAACCAGAAGCGGGAACTGAAAGATCACCATCTGGTTATAACAAACGGTGATGAAGCACATGCAATCGCCGGGGTTATGGGCGGAGCGAAGTCTGAAGTTCAAGAAGATACGAAAACATTGATTTTAGAGGCAGCCTATTTCGAACCTTCAGTTGTGCGCCAGGCTTCGAAGGATCATGGTTTAAGAAGTGAGTCAAGTAACCGCTTTGAAAAAGGCGTAGACCCTAACCGTGTCGAGCGCGCAGGAAAGCGAGCCTGTGAGCTCCTGGCCAAGTATGCGAGCGGGACGGTCTTAAAAGGTGCTGTAAGCGTGGACGAGTTGGATCGTTCTGAAAATAAAGTTTCTATTGAAACCTCTGTCATTAATGATCGTCTTGGAACTTCCATTACAAACGAAGAAATTGCCGATATCCTGCGCCGGCTTCAGTTCTCCTATGAGCAGCATGGAGAAAATTTTGATGTAAATATCCCAACACGCCGAGGGGATATAGAACTTTTTGAAGATATGCTTGAAGAAGTGGCGCGTATTTTTGGGTATGATAATCTTCCTTATACGCTTCCGCAAGGATCTTCGCAAGCAGGCGGGCTGACGCTTGAACAGCAGCTCAAACGAAAAGTGAAATCGTATTTCGAGGGAGCCGGACTGCACGAAACGATTACGTATTCATTAACACCAAAGGAACGGTCTCAGATGCTTGTTAGTCCAGAAATTAAACGACAAGCGAAATCTCCAGTTGCTCTTGCGATGCCGATGAGTGAAGACCACAGCCATCTGCGGCTCAGTATGCTGCCCGAATTGTTGCAGTCCTTATCTTATAATGTTGCAAGGAAGCAGAAGGATCTTTCCTATTATGAAGTAGGGACCGTATTTGTAAGTAATGAAGAACAAGTAACGAGACAGCCAAATGAAATTCTAAGGGCATCTGGAGCCTTGACAGGTACGTGGATATCACATCCCTGGCAGCAGGAAAAGAAAGAAGTGGACTTCTATGTAGTGAAAGGAATTGTGGAGGGCTTAAGTGCTCAGCTTGATCTGTCCTTCACCTATGAAAAAACAAAGATTCCTCACATGCACCCTGGACGCACGGCCCTAGTGAAATCAGGTGATAAAGAAATCGGGTTTATTGGACAAGTCCATCCCAAACTTCAAAAGGAATTGGGTCTGAAAGATACGTATGTGTTCGACTTAAACGCTGAGGAACTATTCGCTCAATATACGAAAGAGGAAGCTTTTCAGGCAATTCCACGCTATCCATCTGTTTCAAGGGATATTGCGCTAGTGGTAGACGAACAGATAACATCGGCTGCTATTACCGATACCATTTCTGAGGCAGGAGCACCGTTGGTTAAGGATGTACGAGTATTTGATGTCTACCAAGGCGAGCATTTACCAGATGGGAAAAAATCCCTCGCTTTTAACCTTTTATACCTGGACCCTCATCGTACTTTAAAGGACGAAGAAGTGGAAGAAGCGCACGACAAAATTTTAACAGCTGTTAAAGATCAACACGATGCAGAGCTTCGTGGATAAAAAAGCAGGTGCCCTGGGTTAGCCAGGGCACCTGTTTTTACTTCTATAACTTTTTAGCTTTTTGAGTGTTGGCAAAATGTACTTTTGCTATCTCATCAAGCTTATCTTCACCATAATATTTGATGACTTGCGCTGCCGCTTCGTCCACTTTTGCGGATGCACCTTTCGGAATAGAAAGTCCTGTGTCCATTTCTAGTTGATCCATTGCCTTAACGAAAGCTGACCTAGCGATAATAGATCCTGCAGCCACAGCAATGGAGTAACTTTCGGCTTTGGTCATAAAATATACATTAGACTGCAATTGTAATTTTTCACTACGTAAATGCTTTTTGTAAACTTCCGGCTGGGAGAATTGATCAACCAGAATCCCCTCCGGTTTTATGGGAGAAATCTTTTCTAACAATTTTTCAAGAGCTTGATGATGGAGGATCGTTTTCATTTTTCCCTGGGACCAGCCCTTACGCTGCCATTGATTGTATTTTTTATTGGGAAGCCTTAAAAGGCTGTAAGGGATTTTCAGCTCGACGATGCTTTTTGCAAGCTCTTTAATCTGCCTGTCATTTAAATGCTTAGAGTCTTTGACTCCGATAGCTTTTAGAGTATGGGCTTGCTCTTTCGTAACATAAGCCGCAGCAACAGTGATCGGACCGAAGTAATCTCCGGTTCCTGCTTCATCTGATCCAATGTGAGAACTTGTAAATAAGCTCTCAGGGGGATGAAAAGCGTGAGGCTGTTTAGAACTGCTTTTGGATTTAAGGGACCCAACGTCTGGTTTTCCCCATTGCTCAGACTCCGATTCAGGACTTTTTCCTTGAAATAGAACTTTACCAGAACGATAGGCCGTAATGGTGCAGGAGCTGGTTTTAGCAGCAAAAAGGGCATTTTGAGGCGGATTTTTAAGTTGAGATTGATAATGGTTCTTCATTTTATCCAGGGTTGAAGCTGATAATTTAAGGACGACTTGTGGCATGTTTAATTCCTTTCTGTAAACAAAAATGGTATGAACAGTATAGCAAAATCCTTTTGAAATTAGAACATTTGCAAATTAGATCCATATTGGTTTCCTAATTCAATATCTTCATGTTACTATTAAATTTAGGATTGAGAAACTAGGGGGTATGGACGTGGCACAATCGGACCAAGACAAGAAAAGAATTACAGTGGAGATCAATAAGAGATCTTACACTATAGTTGGTCATGAAGAACCCCATCATATCCGTATGGTATCCAGCTTAGTGGATCAGAAAATGCGTGAAATTCACGAAGCAAATCCAAGTCTGGATACGGCTAAGCTCGCTGTTTTGACTGCTGTTAATACGATGAATGAATATATAAAGTTAAAAGAAGAATGCACGGAACTGATGGATTATATAGAAAAGAAAGAGGAAAAGGACGACAACAATCATGATTGACATATTATTGTTTTTTATATTAATAATAGGAATTCTAATAGGCCTGAAGAGAGGATTTATTCTGCAGCTCTTCCATCTAATTGGGTTTATTGTTGCTTTTGTAGTAGCGGCTATGTACTACGATGACTTATCTCCCAAGCTAACCCTTTGGGTTCCATATCCTGATTTGCCCGCCGATTCATCCTGGGCCATTTTTATGGAGAATATGCCATTAGAACAAGCGTTCTATAATGCAGTAGCTTTTGCTATTTTGTTTTTTGGAGTGAAAATCATTATACATATCATCGCATCCATGCTGGATTTTGTCGCTGAGCTTCCGATATTGAGTTCACTGAATTCACTATTGGGAGGTATTCTTGGTTTCATAGAGAATTATATCCTGCTTTTTGTCTTACTGTATATAGCAGCGTTAGTTCCTCTGGAGATGGTACAGAACGCACTGGATCGTTCTTTCTTAGCTCAGTTTATCATTGAACACACCCCAGTGTTTTCCGAACAATTGAAAACATTATGGATCGAACACGTGGCTGACTGATGATAATGTAGATATGGGTAAACTAAGCCGCTGTGATGATGATCATAGCGGTTTTTTCTTATGTATATAAGGAAAGTTGCACGGGATAATTATCAATTAGAGGAGACGATAAAATATGGCTGTTGATAAAAAGCAAGTAATCAAGTTACTAGATAAGATTGCTGTATATCTTGAGTTAAAAGGTGAAAATCCTTTTAAAATATCTGCTTATCGTAAAGCCGCACAAGCTTTGGAGTCCGATGATCACTCTTTAAATGAAATAGAGGACTTTACTAAGATGAAGGGGATAGGAAAATCCACAGCATCTGTTATACACGAATTTATAGAGAATGGAGAATCGGATACATTAAAGCAATTACAAACTGAAGTTCCTGAAGGATTAGTTCCATTGCTTGATCTTCCGGGCCTGGGAGGTAAGAAGCTGGCGAAGTTATATCAGGAGTTAGGTATTATAGATGCAGAAACGTTGAAAACGGCAGTAGAAAAAGGGAAAGTAGAAGAATTGGAAGGGTTTGGGAAGAAGTCGGCTGAGAAGATAAAGAAGGCCCTAGAAGAAGCAAATACCCGTCCAGAACGACTCCCAATTGCTTTAATGCTGCCTCTCGCTGACAAGATAGAAGGTTTTCTTCAGAATGCAAAAACAGTAGAACGCTATTCACGAGCTGGCAGTCTTCGGCGCATGAGGGAGACGATCAAGGATATTGATTTCATCCTGGTCTCGGAAAATCCGGCAGACACAAGAGATGAACTTCTTAATTATCCAGATATAAAAGAGGTAGTGGCTTCAGGAGAGACAAAAGTTTCTATTGTGGTTAATGAAGGCTATGACATTGGAATAGATTTCCGTATTGTTGCACCTGAGGAGTTCGCAACCACTCTTCACCACTTTACGGGTTCTAAAGACCATAATGTATCAATGAGACAGCTTGCTAAGCAACAAGGTGAAAAAATAAATGAATATGGCATTGAAAATGCGGAAACAGGGGAAGTTCGGACTTTTGAAACGGAAGAAGACTTCTTTAACCATTTCGGACTTCATTACATTCCTCCGGAAGTCAGGGAGAATTATGGTGAAGTAGAGAAGTACAAAGAACCGGTAGACCTCGTCGAATTAAGTGATATACGCGGTGACCTCCATATGCACTCGACATGGAGTGATGGGGCTCAGTCCATTAAGGAAATGGCTGAACAGGCAAAGAATAAAGGTTATGATTTCATCGCTATAACGGATCACTCCAAGTATTTGAGAGTAGCTAACGGTCTTAATGAAGAGCGCTTACGCAAACAGCGTGAAGAGATTAATAAAGTGAACGAGTCAATGAAGGATTTTCATATATTTGCGGGTATTGAAATGGATATTCTTCCGGATGGCTCCCTGGATTTTAGTGATGAGTTTCTGGAAGAGATGGATTTTGTTATTGCATCCATCCATTCCAGTTTTAACCAATCTGAAAAGAAAATTATGGAGAGACTGAACACGGCTTTAGAGAATCCTCATGTTGATATGATAGCACATCCAACGGGACGCTTAATTGGAAGGCGAAAAGGCTACGACGTAAATGTAGAGGAGTTAATTCGAGGGGCGAAGCGTACGGGAACGATTCTGGAATTGAACGCCAACCCTAATCGCCTGGACTTAAACTGGGAATGGTTAATGAAAGCCCAAGAAGAGGGCGTAAATATAGCTATCAATACGGATGCTCACAGTTACCCAATGTTAGAACATATGGAAGTGGGAGTTGGGGCAGCCCGAAAAGGATGGCTCAGGAAAGAAACTGTAGTAAATACTTGGACCAAAAAGCAGCTTATGAATAAGTTCGGTATTTGAGTGTTGTTATAAAGGAGACAGATTTACATGAACCAGCGAATCCTTCATGTTCTAGAATATAAAAAAATTATCGATCAATTAAGTGAGCATGCAGCCTCCTCACTTGGTAAAGAAAAGGCAGCTGCTTTAAAACCCTCCTCCAATTTGGAGGAAGTGAAAGAATGGCAGTTGGAAACAGACGAAGCTGCGCAAGTGCTCCGGTTAAAAGGACATGTACCACTTGGCGGTATTTTCGATATTAAACCTAGTCTAAAAAGAACGACTATTGGTGGTATATTAAGTGCGCTAGAGTGTCTGGATGTGGCGAGCACTATTTATGGCGGACGTCAGCTGAAACGGTTTATCGAAGAGGCGGAAGAACCTGAAATGCCTAAGCTCCGAGAAATTGTGACAGGTATTTTGCCACTCAAGGACTTGGAACAGGCAATACGCAGCTGTATTGATGAGCACGGAAATGTTATGGACGGAGCGTCGGACAAGCTGAGAACCATTCGTTCGAGAGTCCGTACGTATGAGAGTCGCGTACGTGATAAAATGGATTCATTCACTAAATCCAAGACTAAAATGCTTTCTGATGCCATTGTAACCATTAGAAATGAACGGTATGTCCTGCCTGTGAAGCAGGAATATCGCGGGGCAATTGGAGGTATTGTGCATGATCAGTCTTCATCAGGAGCAACACTCTTTATAGAACCCCAATCTGTCGTAGATTTGAATAATCAGCTTCAAGAAGCAAGGGTTCAGGAAAAACACGAGATCGAAAAGATCTTGAAAGAGTTGTCTGAGGAAATTGCGGATCATCATTCAGCTTTATATGAGAATGTAACGCACTTAGGAAACATAGATTTTATGTTTGCACGTGCGAAACTCGGTAAGCAAATGAAAGCTTCTATGCCATTCATGAACGATGAAGGGCGTATTAGAATGCTTCAGGCAAGACATCCGTTAATTGGAGAAGAGGAAGTGGTTCCCAATGATATAGAAATTGGGGAGGACTATACCTCTATCGTTATTACCGGCCCCAATACCGGCGGGAAGACCGTCACTCTGAAATTAGTAGGCCTATGTACACTTATGGCCCAGTCAGGTCTTCAGATTCCCGCTCTGGATGGATGTGAAATGGCTGTATTCGAAGAGGTTTATGCTGATATTGGTGATGAACAATCCATAGAACAGAGTTTATCCACTTTCTCTTCTCACATGACAAATATTGTCGATATTCTAAAGCACGTTGATGACAAAACCCTTGTATTATTTGATGAGCTAGGAGCGGGTACCGATCCACAGGAAGGTGCTGCACTTGCCATGTCCATACTGGATGAAGTTGTCAACCGGAATGCTCGTGTAATCGCCACGACCCACTATCCTGAATTAAAGGCTTATGGTTATAACCGAGAGGGTGTAATTAATGCGTCCGTGGAATTTGACATTCAAACTTTGAAGCCTACCTACCGGTTATTAATAGGCGTGCCGGGGCGAAGCAATGCTTTTGAAATTTCGCGTAAGCTTGGATTACATGAATCTGTAATCACCTCAGCTCAGGAAAAAATCGGCGTCGACTCTCAAAGTGTAGAGAATATGATTGCTTCACTGGAAGAATCAAAGCGCGGAGCAGAACAGGATTATGAAGAAGCTGAACGTCTTTTGCAGGAAGCGGAAGATCTTCGTAACGAACTGAAGAATAAATGGACTCAGTTCGAACAAAAACGCGAAGAGCTTTATGAAAAAGCTGAAGAAAAAGCTGAGAAAGCTATTCGCCAGGCACGAGAAGAAGCTGAGACTATTGTCGGAGAAATTAGAAATATGAAGTCACAGGCCGGTATGAAAGAACACGAATGGATTGAGGCACGAAAGATGTTTGACGAGGCTCAACCTGAACTGGCTAAAAAGAAAAAAGAGTCAAAGCCTGAACCTCAAAGAGAAGTGAAAGAACTTAAGTCAGGAGATGAAGTAAAACTTCTTACTTTAAATCAAAATGGCACGATTGTTGAGCAGACTGGAAAAAACGAATATCAGGTGCAAGTAGGCGTAATGAAAGTTAAAGCCAAAAGAAAGGATCTGGAGTTCATTAAGGCGGAGCAGCCTTATAAAGAAAAACCGATGGCAACGGTTAAAGGGAAAGGCTACCATGTAAAAACGGAACTTGACTTGCGTGGTGAGCGGTACGAGGACGCTCTCAATCGACTTGAAAAGTATATTGATGACGCATTACTTGCCGGGTACCCAACCGTCTCGATTATTCATGGAAAAGGTACAGGAGCGTTAAGAACCGCGGTACAAAATTATGCTAAGAACCACCGGAATATAACGAATCACCGTGCCGGTGGAATGAATGAAGGCGGTAGCGGGGTTACCGTCCTGGAACTCAGCTAGTAGACATAAAGGGGGCGTTAAGATATGACTGACTTTTGGGAATATACGTTAATTGAGACAGCCGCTCGCTACAGTGTTGTCATATTATGTTTGGTCGTCTTTATGGCTGTTTTTGAAATCGTCACTTCTTATAATAACTGGAAAGAAATAAAAAATGGAAACCTCGCTGTAGCAATGGCAACAGGTGGTAAAATATTTGGCATTGCTAATATTTTCCGATTTTCCATTGAACACAATGATTCTCTTCTCCAGACAATGGGGTGGGGGTTGTTTGGGTTTATTCTTCTTTTATCTGGTTATTTTATTTATGAGTTCTTAACGCCTTCCTTTAAAATTGACGAAGAAATAGCAACAGACAATCGTGCCGTTGGTTTTATATCATTCATTATCTCGGTAGGTCTTTCGTATGTGATTGGAGCGAATATCATTTAAGGGGCGACATCATGGAAACCTTAGCAAAAGTATTAATGGTTGTTGCAGCTGTTTTTCTACTGATTGGAATTATATTTTTTATTGTTTATTAAAAGGAAGCCTTCTTCACACGTGAAGAAGGCTTCCTTTTATTAGGAGCTGTTCAACCTCCGAGTTGATTTTAAAGTAAAGCTCCCATTCTTTGGTTGCGCAATATGATTCTTAAGGCTATACCAGAGTCTTGTAATAAAGAATAACTGGGGGATGATCCTTCAGGAAGTTGTGACCTAGAGCCGCAAAAAGCGAGTAGATATCATATAAGATAATCATTATGGAAGGTAATTGTTCACAGTTAATTTTTTCAAAATTTAAAATTATATTTCAATTTTTTTTCATTAATCGTTATAATGGATATATAAGACTAAAGGGAGGCAATACGATATGGACACTTTTCAACGCCCCTGGCATGAACATTATCCACCAGAAGTACCTACCACTTTGGAATATGACGAAAAGCCGCTTCATGATTATTTGGAAGCAAGTGCACAGGCATACGGTGAAAAGAAAGCGCTTTATTTTATGGGGAAGGAATTAACCTATGAACAGATTTATAAGGAATCGCGGTTACTTGCCAGCTATTTACAAGAGAAAGGTTTAAATAAAGGAGACCGCGTATCTATAATGCTCCCTAACTGCCCTCAGTCTGTGATTGCCTATTATGCTATCCTAATGGCAGGAGGAATTGTGGTCCAAACTAATCCTTTATATATGGAGAGAGAGCTTGAGTATCAAATGAAAGATTCAGGAACTAAAATGATTATCTGCCTGGATATCCTTTATCCCAAAGCAGCTAATGTTAAACCGAACACCCCGCTTGAACATATTATTGTTACCGGCATTAAAGATTATCTGCCATTTCCAAAAAACAGGCTGTATCCATTTGTACAGAAGAGACAATATCAGGTACTAGTAAAGCCGGAACAATCGAGTGACACTCACATTTGGAAGAACATACTAAAAACAGCAAGCGGAAATGTAACACCAGTTAAGGTAGATCCTAAAGAAGATTTGGCTCTTCTCCAATATACTGGTGGAACTACTGGTTTTCCGAAAGGAGTTATGCTGACTCATTACAATCTTGTTGTAAATACGCAAATGGCTAAAAGGTGGTTGTACAAATGTGAAGAAGGTAAGGAAGTGGTACTCGCCATTCTCCCATTCTTCCATGTGTACGGTATGACCTCAGTTATGAACCTTTCCGTAATGATGGGAAATAAAATGGTTTTAATGCCTAAATTCGATGTAGAAGAAGTGTTAAAAGTGATTGAAAAGCAGCGGCCAACTTTATTTCCAGGAGCCCCTACGATCTATATCGCCCTTTTAAATCATCCCAATCTGAAAAAATATGATTTATCTTCAATAGAGGCGTGTATAAGCGGCTCAGCACCTCTTCCGGTAGAAGTTCAAGAGAATTTTGAAAGAATTACGAATGGCAAACTTGTAGAAGGGTATGGGTTAACTGAGACTTCTCCCACCACTCATTCCAATTTAATTTGGGGGAGGCGCGTCAGTGGAAGCGTAGGAATTCCTTGGCCTGATACAGATGCTAAAATATACCATATGGAAGCAGACGAAGAAGCAGACGTCGGAGAAATTGGTGAAATTGTAGTTAAAGGCCCGCAAGTGATGAAAGGTTATTGGAATAAGCCTGAAGAAACAGCACAAGTTCTAAGTGAAGATGGGTGGTTTCGTACAGGAGACATGGGCCGTATGGATGAAGAAGGTTACTTTTATGTAGTAGACCGTAAAAAAGATATGATTATTGCTGGAGGGTATAATATTTACCCACGTGAAGTGGAAGAAGTATTATATGAACATTCAGAAATACAGGAGGCCGTTATCGTTGGTGTTCCAGACCCTTATCGAGGTGAAACCGTCAAGGCATTTATCGTGAAAAAGCAGGGAAGCGAAATATCAGAAGAAGAATTAGATGCGTACTGCCGTAAGAATATAGCTTCCTATAAAGTGCCACGCATCTATGAATTCCGTGAAGAACTTCCAAAAACGGCAGTGGGTAAAATTTTAAGACGTACGTTGGTGGAAGAAGAAAAAAGAAAATTAGAGGGTACAGAAAGTATTCAATAAAATTTAAAAGAGTGGTAAATGAAAGTTGACAGATATTTTTCTGGATAGTAGTATAATAGATGAATGACCATTCATTCATTTTCAACAAAGATAGGCAGGAGATTGTAGTGAAAAAGAACAAACCTAAATACAAACAAATTATTGATGCAGCGGTGGAAGTCATTGCTGAAAATGGATACCACTCTTCGCAAGTTTCAAAAATTGCTAAGAAAGCGGGAGTGGCGGATGGTACAATTTATCTTTATTTTAAAAACAAGGAAGATATACTTGTTTCGCTATTCCAGGAGAAAATGGGGCAATTCATAGAGAGAATTCAGGAGGAAACCACTTCTAGACAATCAGCTGAGGAAAAACTTCTCAAATTGATTGAGACTCATTTTGAGCAGCTTGCTGCAGATCATCATTTAGCTATAGTTACTCAGTTAGAGCTCCGTCAATCCAACTCAGAACTCAGACAAAAAATCAATGAAGTTTTAAAAGGTTATTTAAATGTCATTGATGAGATTGTTCAAGAAGGGGTAGAAGAAGGGCTGTTTCGTGATAACCTGGATCGCCGTCTTGTCCGCCAAATGATTTTTGGAACTATGGATGAGACGGTGACAAACTGGGTTATGAAAGAACAGCGCTATAACATAGTAGACCAGGCAAAAGAAGTCCATAGTTTATTTATCCATGGATTAGCCCATTCCAAAAATTAAAAGGAGGGAATTTGGTTGTCAACTCTTACATTACAAGTAAAAGAACAAGTAGCAGAAATTACGATACAGAGTCCACCAGCGAATGCTCTGTCCAGCACTATCCTTCAAGATTTGTCAGAAGAAATGGACCGGATAGAACAAGATGCTTCGGTTAAAGCCATTCTACTTAAAGGAGAAGGAAAGTTTTTTTCAGCAGGAGCTGATATTAAAGAATTTACCTCCTTGCAAGGAGCCTCTGATTATGAGGGACTGTCCAGCAAAGGGCAGGAACTGTTCAACAGAATAGAAAACTTTCATATCCCGGTGGTAGCGGCTATTCACGGAGCAGCGCTAGGTGGAGGTTTGGAGCTTGCCATGGCATGTCATATACGTTACGTGGCAGAAGACGCAAAGATTGGTCTTCCGGAAATTAACCTTGGGATTGTACCAGGGTTTGCCGGCACTCAACGACTCCCAAGATATGTGGGTGCTCCTAAAGCATATGAGATGATATTAACTGGTGTGCCAATATCAGGCAGTGAGGCTGCTTCGATCGGTTTGGCAAATCAAAGTTTCCCGGGGGAAGAAGTATTCGAACAAGCTGAAAAGCTGGCTCGTACGATTGCTTCGAAAAGCGGGCCGGCGATTAACCAGGTAATGAATTTAATCCCCTATGCTCATACGGCCACGTTTAGTGAAGGCGTAAACGCGGAAGCTTCAGCATTCGGAGCAGTCTTTGGAAACGAGGATGCTAAGGAAGGCATCCAAGCTTTTATTGAAAAAAGAAAACCGGAATTTAAAGATAAATAGTCCAGGAGGTTATGTAAATGAACATTTTTGTCTTACTTAAAAGAACCTTTGATACAGAAGAAAAAATATCGGTAGCTAATGGAAAGATTGAAGATGATAGCGCAGAATATATTATCAATCCTTATGATGAATATGCAGTGGAAGAAGCAATTAAGATTCGTGATGAACATGGAGGAGAGGTCACTGTAGTAACAATTGGTGAAGAGGATGCAGAGAAACAATTGCGTACAGCATTAGCCATGGGAGCTGATCAGGCCGTTCTCATTAATACAGAAGACGATTTAGAGGAAGGCGATCAGTTTACTACAGTTAAAATCCTTGAAGCTTTCTTCGCTGATCGTGATGTAGATCTTATCCTGGGAGGAAACGTAGCTATTGATGAGGCGAGCGGACAAGTAGGACCTCGTTTGGCTGAAAGACTTGATATGCCTTGTGTTACGACCATCACAAAAATAGAAATTGACGGAACAACTGTAACGATTGACCGAGATGTCGAGGGAGATGTCGAGAAAGTAGAAACCTCGCTTCCGCTGCTTGTTACGTGCCAGCAAGGTTTGAATGAGCCACGCTATCCATCCTTACCAGGAATTATGAAAGCGAAGAAAAAGCCATTAGAAGAGCTTGAATTAGATGATTTAGATTTAGAGGAAGACGACGTCGAGCCTAAAACGAAGACTACTGAAATTTTCCTTCCACCTGAAAAGCAAGCAGGTAAAGTTCTGGAAGGTGAAACGGCTGATCAGGTTAAAGAATTAGTATCGTTGCTTAAAACCGAAGCTAAAGTACTGTAAATAGAGGACCGGGAAAGGAGAATCGTTATGAGTAAAAAAGTTTTAGTAATTGGGGAAGCTAGAGAAGGATCCCTGCGTAATGTAACTTTTGAAGCGATTGCAGCAGGAAATATAGTTAGTGATGGTGGAGAAGTAGTAGGGGTGCTTTGTGGTGCAGGAGATTTAAGTTCTATGGCACAAGAGATGGTGTACTACGGTGCTTCACGAGTAATCACTGTTGCAAATGAAGAATTGAAAACGTATACATCTGACGGGTACGGTCAGGCAATTTATCAGGTGATTAAAGACGAATCTCCTGAGGGTATAATAATGGGACACACTGCTATTGGTAAAGATGTAACTCCAAAACTAGCAAGCAGATTAGAATCAGGACTTGTTTCAGACGCCACAGAAGTAGTGGTGGAGGATGGAAATATTGTATTCACACGCCCAATTTATTCAGGAAAAGCCTTTGAGAAGAAGGAAATTACAGATGGGCTTGTATTCGCCACAATCCGTCCTAATAATATTCCTGCCTTAACACGTGATGATTCTCTTGCGGGAGAAGTTACAGAAAAAGAGGTCGAGATTACAAACATCCGAACCATCATTAAAGATGTGATCAAGAAATCTTCTGAGGGTGTGGACTTATCGGAAGCTAAAGTTATCGTGGCCGGAGGTCGTGGCGTTAAGAGTTCAGAAGGATTTGAACCCTTACAAGAGCTGGCAGATACCCTTAATGGAACAGTAGGAGCATCTCGTGGTGCTTGTGACGCAGGGTATTGTGATTATTCACTTCAGATTGGCCAGACTGGTAAAGTGGTTACTCCAGACTTATATATTGCCTGCGGAATTTCTGGTGCTATTCAACACTTGGCAGGTATGTCGAACTCTAAAGTAATTGTTGCGATTAATAAAGACCCTGAGGCAAATATCTTTAATGTAGCAGATTACGGTATAGTAGGGGATTTATTTGATGTAGTACCGAAGTTGATTGAGGAAGTTAAACAAATGAAAGTGAATGCATAAATTTAAAAAGCCGAAGCCGATTTATTGGCTTCGGCTTTTGTTCCATGTTTAAATAGGGTATAAACAAATTGTTAGTCACTAAAAATAGATAGTGATATACTCTAAACAGAATAAAAGTTCGAGGAGGAATAGAGAATGGCAATTGTAAAAGCAACAGATCAAAATTTCACTAACGAAACAAATGATGGTTTAGTACTAGCAGATTTTTGGGCTCCATGGTGCGGACCTTGCAAAATGATCGCACCGGTTCTTGAAGAACTGGATGAAGAAATGAGCGATCAAGTGAAAATTGTTAAACTTGATGTAGATGAGAACCAGGAAACAGCTGGTAAGTATGGAGTAATGAGTATTCCGACATTATTGCTCTTTAAAGACGGTAAAGTCGTAGACCAGGTCATCGGCTTCCAGCCAAAAGAACAGTTGGCTGAACTCATCTCAAAACACGCGTAAGTAAAATCTTTAAGAAGGACCGCGTTGCATAGCAGCGCGGTCCTTTTTATAGGTGAGAAATTTCAAGTGTTCTCTTATAGGGAAAAGCGTATTGAAATCATTTATTTTTTGTATAATATTTCCTTCGTGTGATACGTTTAATATAGATTTCTAATATATGGAGTGAAATCCTATGAATTCAACAATAAAAGAAAAGCTGGCTGTATTACCAGATCAGCCGGGCTGCTACCTCATGAAAGATAAAAATGGAACGATTATTTACGTAGGTAAATCCAAGGTTTTAAAAAATCGCGTGCGCTCCTATTTTACAGGAGCTCATGATGGAAAAACCCAGCGTCTAGTGAGAGAGATTGTAGACTTTGAATACATTGTTACGACTTCTGAGATAGAAGCGCTAATTCTTGAAATGAATTTGATAAAAAAATATGATCCAAAATATAACGTTTTATTGAAAGATGATAAAACTTACCCTTATTTAAAAGTTACTGCAGAGCGCCATCCCCGTCTGATTGTGACCCGAAATGTAAAAAAGGATAATGGTAAATATTTTGGACCCTATCCAAACGTAATTGCGGCCAGGGAAACCAAGAAATTGCTGGATCGTTTATATCCCCTTAGGAAATGCAACACGATGCCTGATCGTGTGTGTCTATATTATCACATGCATCAGTGTTTAGGTCCCTGCGAATACCCTGTATCTAAGGAAACGAACCAGGAAATTGTACAGAACATTACCTCATTCTTGAGCGGCGGCCATGCTGATATTAAAAAAGACCTAAAAAAGCGCATGTATGAAGCTTCAGAATCCCTTGATTTTGAGCGAGCTAAGGAGCTTCGTGACCAAATTGATCATATCGAGTCGGTTATGGAACAGCAGAAAATGACGATGAATGACCAGGTAGACAGAGACATTTTTGGATATTCGTACGATAAAGGATGGATGTGCGTACAGGTATTCTTTGTACGAAGAGGTAAATTGATCGAAAGGGATGTTGCTTTGTTTCCATTCTTTGATGATCCAGAGGAAACGTTCCTCAGTTATATTGGCCGGTTCTATCTTCATCAGAATCATCCTTATCCGAAACAAGTACTTGTACCCGTCGCTACCAACACAGAAGTTCTTGAAGGTGTTCTTGAAACCAAGGTGCACATCCCTATGAGAGGGCGTAAGAAAGAGCTCGTCGAACTTGCTATGAAAAACGCAAGTATTGCTTTAGAGGAAAAGTTCGCACTTATCGAAAGAGATGAAGAGCGTACCATTAAAGCAGTAGAGGCACTGGGAGATCATATGAATATCGAAACACCGCATCGTATTGAAGCCTTTGATAACTCCAATATTCAAGGAGCAGACCCTGTGTCTGCTATGGTAGTGTTTATTGACGGAAAGCCAAATAAGAAGGAATACAGAAAGTATAAAGTACGTGATGTAAGTGGACCGGATGATTATGACACGATGAGAGAAGTGATTAGAAGAAGGTATAAGCGAGTACTTAAAGAGGAATTACCTTTACCAGACTTAATCGTAGTGGATGGTGGGAAAGGTCAAATGTCAGCTGCTATGGATGTACTTGAAAATGAACTTGGACTCGATATCCCTTTATGTGGTCTAGCAAAAGACGATAAACATAAAACCAGTGAACTCCTTTACGGAGAACCACCGGCTATTATGAATCTCGATCGTAATTCCCAAGAATTTTATCTTGTCCAGAGGATTCAGGATGAAGTTCACCGTTTCGCTATTACGTTCCATCGTCAGCTTAGAGGAAAAGGGGCGATTCAGTCTGAATTAGATAAAATTCCAGGAGTTGGACAAAAACGTCGTCGCTTGCTGCTGAGACACTTTAAGTCTGTACCTGAGATTAAAACTGCTGGACTTCAGGATCTGACTAAATTAGGGATCCCTGAGCCTGTGGCCAATACCATTCTCATTCATTTAAATCAGGAAGAACCAGAGTCAGCTGAAGAATAGGCTGGTGGCTCTGTATTACGTGATCATAGCTGTAAGTTCTATGTATTTCTCTTTTGTATATTTTTCTTCCAGACATTCATAGGTTTGACCTGTGAGTGTCTGAATGATTTCAGCTAAAAATCCGCATTCTAGTCTGTAATCAATGTGAAAGAGTTCCTGGCTTAATCGTTTCTCGATTATATGCCCGGTCAGTTTAAAAATCATTTGTTTTTTCTTTTCTTTGACCAATGAGAGGTCTCCCCACCCCGTATATTGAAAAAATTCATAGAGTTCGTCGTAATTATTAATGTTTGTTTGGCGTGCCATGTTTTTACCCATAAGGTATAACAGGTACGGGGCATCCTGGCCAAGGAAATCAGGTAAGGTTTGGTAGCGCATGATATCATAACCTGCACCTGTGGTGACCAGTGATGATAAAATATTTTTGTCTAATTTTGTAGATTCTTCCAATACACTCATTCCTTTCTATTTTATTATCACCCGAAATGCGACATGGCGCAATAATTATTGTTTCATTTTATGGAAAGGAAATAAATGTGTATTTTTGAGCATTTTATAGACTGGCTTTCTTGACGCTCCTAGTGGATAGAAGTACAATAAATATGTCACAAACTGTACATTTAACAGAGGGTGAATGGATAAAGGGGATTTGTTTATTATTTTTGAGGGCTTGTAAAGCGCTTAACTGTCTGAAAAATTTTCAAATTCATTCTTTCTGTTATCATTTTGAGGGGGGTAAACATGGCGGGAACACGCGGATATGTTAATCGAAGACTACATTCATTATTAGGGGTAGTTCCCATCGGGATCTTTCTGCTTCAGCACTTAACTGTGAACTTCTTTGCAACACGTGGTCCAGAAGCATTCAATGCAGCAGCTCATTTTATGGAGAGCTTGCCATATCGATATGTTTTGGAAATATTTATTATTTTCTTACCACTATTATTCCATTCTATTTATGGAGTATATATCGCATTCACAGCTAAGAGTAATTTGTCGAACTTCGGGTATTTCAGAAACTGGATGTTTATGCTTCAGCGTATTACAGGTATTCTGACTTTGATTTTCGTAGCTTGGCACGTATGGGAAACAAGGATTGCCATCGGCTTCGGCTGGGCAGAACTTAACTATTCTTTAATGGAAGGTATCCTTACGGAGCCATTCTTTTTCTGGTTCTACATAGTAGGGGTGGTTTCAACTACTTTTCACTTTGCTAATGGTCTATGGTCCTTCTGTGTAAGCTGGGGAATTACTGTTTCTCCACGTTCACAGCTAGTCATGACTTATGCAAGCATTGTAGTTTTTGTCGCTATATCTTATATCGGTGTACGTACACTGATTCAATTCGCATACGGAATATAATTATACGCAGATATATAGTATTTAAGGGAGTGAGCTTCAATCATGACTAATCGAAATATTATTGTTGTCGGAGGCGGTCTAGCAGGCCTGATGGCAACAATTAAAGCAGCAGAGCAAGGGGTTCACGTGGATCTGCTCTCTATTGTACCTGTTAAACGCTCTCACTCTGTTTGTGCTCAGGGAGGAATTAACGGCGCTGTCAATACAAAAGGTGAAGGAGACTCTCCTTGGGAACACTTTGATGATACCGTTTATGGTGGAGATTTCTTAGCTAACCAGCCTCCTGTTAAGGCTATGTGTGATGCAGCGCCTGGAATCATTCACTTGTTAGACCGTATGGGAGTCATGTTCAACCGTACTCCAGAAGGTCTTCTGGATTTCCGTCGGTTTGGAGGAACACAACACCACCGTACGGCGTTTGCAGGGGCGACGACAGGTCAGCAGCTTCTATATGCTCTTGATGAACAAGTAAGAAGACATGAAGTTAATGGACTCGTGACGAAGTATGAAAACTGGGAATTCCTATCGGCCATTATTGACGATGATGGAGTTAGCCGGGGCGTTATGGGCCAGAATTTAAGTGACCACGAAATTAAAGCATTCCCTGCAGATGCTGTAATTATGGCTACTGGTGGTCCTGGAATTATATTTGGTAAGTCAACTAACTCTGTTATTAATACAGGCTCAGCAGCAGGGGCACTTTACCAGCAAGGTGTAAGTTACGCCAATGGTGAATTTATTCAAATACACCCTACAGCGATACCGGGTGATGATAAGCTTAGGCTTATGAGTGAATCAGCACGAGGTGAAGGTGGACGAGTCTGGACTTATAAAGACGGAGAGCCATGGTATTTCCTGGAAGAAAAATATCCTGCTTACGGTAACCTTGTACCAAGGGATATAGCAACCCGTGAAATTTTTGATGTATGTGTTAACCAGAAACTTGGTATTAACGGTGAAAATATGGTGTACCTGGACCTTTCTCATAAAGATCCTAAAGAATTAGATGTAAAACTCGGGGGGATCATTGAAATCTACGAGAAATTCGTAGGAGACGATCCTAAGAAAGTACCTATGAAGATATTCCCTGCGGTTCATTATTCAATGGGAGGCATGTGGGTTGATTTCGATCAGATGACTCATATTCCAGGGATATTCGCTGCTGGTGAATGTGATTATACTCAGCATGGTGGTAACCGCTTAGGTGCTAATTCCCTGTTATCTTCAATTTATGGCGGAATGGTAGCTGGTCCAAATGCTGTTAAATACACGGAAGGACTGGAAACCATATCTGAGGATATGAGTTCAACTCTATTCGATAAGAAATTAAAAGAGGAACAGGCCAAGTTTGATGAGATTATGAAGATGGATGGTGACGAAAACGCCTATCAAATCCATAAAGAGCTTGGTGAATGGATGACTGATAACGTAACAGTAGTCCGGGAGAATGAAAAGTTATTAAAGACAGATGAAAAAATACTCGAGCTTATGGATCGTTACAAACGGATTAATATTAATGATACGTCTCGCTGGAGTAACCAGGGAGCAATGTTTACCCGTCAGCTTTGGAATATGCTTCAATTAGCACGGGTAATTACACAGGGCGCTTACAATCGAAATGAAAGCCGCGGTGCCCACTATAAGCCTGAATATCCTGATCGTAACGATGAAGATTGGCTGAAAACAACGGTAGCGAGCTATGATAAAGAAAATAACAAACCAGTTTTCAATTACGAGGATGTTGATACTTCCTTGATTGAGCCACGTAAACGCGACTACTCGAAAAGTAAATAAAGGAGGTCATTGATGATGAGCGAAAACAAAACGATTACGTTTATTATTACACGCCAGGATCATCCGGATGAATCTGCCTATGATGAAAAATTCGAAATTCCTTATCGTGAAAATATGAATGTAATATCAGCACTTATGGAAATCCGCCGTAATCCTGTGAATGCGGACGGAAAGCCCACCACTCCCGTGTATTGGGATATGGGATGTTTGGAAGAAGTTTGTGGAGCATGTTCGATGGTTATCAACGGTACCCCTAGGCAGTCTTGTACGGCTCTAGTCGATCAGTTGGAGCAGCCAATAAGACTGGCACCAATGACGACCTTCCCTGTAACACGCGACCTTGCGGTAGATCGAAGCCGTATGTTTGATTCACTTAAGAAAGTTAAAGCATGGGTACCAATTGACGGGACTCATGACCTTGGGCCAGGGCCAAAAATGGCAGAAAGTAAAAGGCAGTGGGCATATGAATTATCTAAATGTATGACATGTGGTGTGTGCCTGGAAGCATGTCCAAACGTTAATAGTAAAACTGATTTTATCGGCCCGGCTGCTTTGTCTCAAGTCCGTTTATTTAACTCTCATCCTACAGGTGCAATGAATAAGAGTGAGCGATTGCAGACAATTATGGATGCAGAAGGACTGATGGGATGCGGAAATGCTCAAAACTGTGTCCAATCTTGTCCAAAAGGAATCCCTTTAACTACTTCTATTGCTGCTTTATATCGCGACACAGCTATTGAATCGTTTAAGAGTTTCTTTGGTAGTGACTCAAGAGTTTAAGTTCATAAGGTTAATAAAACCCCCTTCCATTAGTGGAAGGGGGTTTTCGTTTGGTATATTAATGGTTTGAGAGGCTTGCCAGCCATAGTATAATAGATATAATTGATTTTGAGGTAAGGGTGATCTTATGCAGAAATTCAAGTGGAGTCACTTGGTTGTTTTATTGTTCTTTATTATATCCGCTGGGTACTTATCCATACTTTCTATTACCCAGCCTTTCCTTGGAATTGATTTGGAAAAACAAGGGGACAATTGGGTCATTACACATATTGACATGGGGAGCTGGGCTGATCGCGAAAATATACCTATAGGTTCCAGTGTTACTACTATAGAGGGAAAGGCACCGGAAGAGCATTTTAGTGTCTCTATGTTTGAGGAAGTAGAGTTAGCGAAATCTTTTACAATTCAGACTTCCTCACAACCATTCGTTTATGAGAACATTGAGCAAAAAGGTCCTCTTCACTGGACGCTTTTTATTATTATCCCTATTTTATTTTTTCTTTCTATACTGGCGATCGCTTATCTTGTTCATAAACGAGTTCCTAAAAGGTATTCTGCTAATCAATTAATTATTTTCTTTTTGACTATAGCGACGGGGTATTTAAGTAATAGTGGAGCTGTGCGGGATGATTTGTACAGTATATTTTTAAATACTTCTTTATTCTTAGTGGCTCCTGTCATCCTCATGCACTTTTTATATAATTATTTTCAAGAGCTTAATATTTATTGGTTTTCCAAGAAAATCGTGTATTCTCTATATGTTTTCGTCATTGCGGTTTCCAGTTTGGAAGGGGTATTTTTATATAGTCATCATTATCCTGATGTATTCGGTTCTATCCCTGGATGGCTGCTTATGGTACTTTACATTTTTTTATTTAGTGTCATTTATAAAGGTCATTATATTTATAAAGAATCACCCGTCGGTTCTATTTTCAAATACATGAGTGTTGGTATGACTGTCGCTTTCTTTCCTTACATTTGGCTTTACCTTGTTCCTGCTTTACTGTTTGGAGTGAAAATTATATCAATTGAGGTAGGGGCTTTTTTCTTAGTAGCTTTACCTATAACATTTATGTATCTAATTACTCGCGAACGGCTAATTGATATAAACTTTGTTATCAGCCGTGTTCGTTACTATGCTTTATTATCTGTTGTTCCAAGTGTGTTTTTAACGCTGGGAATCACATGGCTGATGGGAACAATATCATCTGAAGTGACTTATGTTCAGATTTACTTACTTATTCATATAGGTTTTATTATGTTTCTTTCCATTAAGGAAGTATTGGATTTCCGTTTGCAAAGGTATTTGTTTTCGGCGAGGTACAGTTATCAGGAAAGTATGCACCGAATTTCTAAGGACATGAAAGATCAGTCAAACGCCGTTGATTTGATGAAAGTCATGCGAGATGAAATTAGAAATGTAATGAATGTTAAAGAAATTTATATCTATTCTAAGCATAATAAAAAGAATATGTATTGTGTGTACGATCCAATTCCAGACGATATTCTAAAACACTTTGACCGCGAACTTATTAGTTACAATTACGATATTGGTTCCATTATAGAGACTGAAAAAGGATTCGGTGTTATTGTTGGGTATTCGTTAGAAAAATTAACAATGCTCTGGTGTAAAGGAAAAAAAGATTATACTAACTTGAACCGTGACGAAAAGACCTATCTTCAGACAATATCCCATAACGCAAACATTGCCATTGAAAATATGAATCTTATTGAAGATCTGGTAAAAGAATTGCAAACTTTAAAAAGTGATAATACTCAAAAGTACCCGACTTGGTTATCCCGTCTTCTTTTCACAATTGCTGAAAATCAGAGGAAGCAGCTTTCTATTGATCTTCATGATACCGTCTTACAGGAACAACTATATTTATATCGCAAAATGGATGATTTGATTGCGCATCATCATTCTTTGGAGCCAACTCTTCAGGCAGAATTAAATATGTACAAAGAATCGCTGCTTGATAGTATTCACTTAATTAGAGAAACCTGTAATGAACTAAGACCTGCTTTCATAGAAGAGTTGGGATTGGTCCAATCATTAAAGAATCTAATTCACCAATACCAATTGCGTTCAAACTTCACGGTGTATTTTAGAAGTGATGAATTTCAGGCTGGCTTAGACCAGGAGCGTATACTTGCCATCTTTCGTGTTGTGCAGGAATTGCTTACCAACGCTATGAAACATTCGGAAGCTAAAATAGTAAAATTATCATTATCGAATGATGAGGAACAAGTCCACTTATTTTATTCAGATAATGGCCTGGGGATGGATTATTCTTTTAAGCGTGATTTATTTTCTCACATCGGGTTGTCAGGGATTGAACAGCGGGTGAACGGGCTGAATGGAACTCTTGAAATTGACACAGCACCCGGTGCAGGATTTAGAATGACGATAACTTTTCCTTATGCATCCAAGAAGGAGGTCCATGTATGACTAGAGTATTAATTGTAGATGATCACCCAGCAGTTGGAGCAGGAACTAAAGCAATGCTGGAGCAAGAAAGTGATATGAAGGTAGATGTAATTGACCATTGCGATAAAGTAGAGGGCCTTCTGGATCAGTATTTGTATGACATCTTGTTGCTTGATTTATATATGCCGGGGATGAATGGAATTGAACTGGCCAAGCAAATACGTAAACACTATCCGGATCTCACCTTGTTAATTTATACCGGGTTTGATCTTAGTACTCACTTCAACATGCTTGTAGAAGCCAATATTAATGGTTTCGTAAGTAAAACAGCGACTAGTGAACAACTCGTTACTGCTATTCGTTGTGCGCTTAGGGATGAGGTGGTAATTCCGCTCCATCTCTTTAAACAGTTAAGGCGATCCGAAGCAAGTGTCAGCCAAACGAACGAATCGCAGGAAGGATCAGGGCTTTCTTTAAATGAAAAGGAACAGTCGATTCTTAAGGAGGTAGCATCAGGGTTTACTAATCGGGAAATTGCTCAAGCGCTTCATATGTCGCAAAGAAGCGTAGAATACACACTTACTGGCATTTTTAATAAACTTAATGTACGATCAAGAACAGAAGCCCTTTTCAAGGCCCAGGAACTCGGGCTTGTGTCTAAATCATAATAGGGTGACACACGGCAGCTTGTTAAGTCATACGATAAATTGACTAAATAATTCCCCTCAATCCTCATGCTCAAGGACAACAAGGAGGGGTACGCTTGTGAAGGAGGAGGGCTATCGGCCAACACAAATTCTAACCAAGCGGGAGCGAGAAGTTTTTGAGCTTCTGGTCCAAGACAAGACAACAAAGGAAATCGCAAAAGAGCTCTTTATTTCAGAGAAAACTGTGCGGAATCACATCTCAAACGCCATGCAAAAGCTAGGGGTGAAAGGACGCTCACAGGCAGTTGTAGAACTGCTACGTATGGGTGAACTGGAACTTTAAGTCTCCATAGAACAGCAAAGATATGGCATGTTTGAAATGGGAGGACCTTCCAGGTATTGCAAAAGGTAGCAATACCTGGGAGGGTTTTTAATAAGGAATAGTTTTATCTTGAATTTTTGTTTATAAACCACGAGAATGAGACATAAAGAAAAATTCGTTAGGAGTGCTGAATGTGTCTAATCAATTACAAGCGTCTATTATAGCGGATGTAGAAAAAGAGCTCAGATACATATCTGGAATTATCAAACAAAGGGGACGAGTAATTTTAAACCACTATCCTATTACCGCCCCGCAGTTTGTTGCTTTGCAGTGGTTACTTGAGAAAGGGGATATGACCATTGGTGAATTATCCGATTATATCCACCTTGCTTGCAGTACCACTACTGATTTGGTGGACCGCATGGAAAAAAATAAACTGGTTGAAAGAGTTAGGGATGTAAAGGACCGCAGAGTGGTCAGGATCCATGTTCTTCAAAAAGGTGAACAAATTATCCATGAAGTAATTGAAAAGCGACAAGATTATTTAAAGGAAGTGTTGAAAGATGTTCCCACAGATGATGTGGAAACATTAAACAACTTATTGCAGGTCCTTCATGAAAAAATGCGGGACGCTGATCAGGGGCAATTTGATTAAGAATTAAAAGAGGGATGATACGTGAAACAACAGTCGATTGGAGTTATTGATTCAGGTGTAGGTGGATTGACAGTAGCCCGGGAGCTCATGCGTCAATTACCAAAAGAATCTTTTATTTATTTAGGAGATACCCGAAGATGCCCGTATGGCCCGAGATCGGAGGAAGAAGTTCGGGTTTTTACGTGGCAAATGGTAAATTATTTACTGGCAAAAAATATAAAGATGCTTGTGGTAGCCTGCAACACGGCGACAGCTTATACACTCACAGAGCTGCAGGATGAACTTGATATACCTGTAGTTGGTGTTATTGCTCCGGGAGCAAGAGCAGCTATTAAGTTTAGTAACAATAAACGTATTGGAGTTATTGGTACAGAAGGAACAATAAAGAGCAAGGCTTATCCTGAAGCGTTAAGGTCTATTGATCAGTCAATCAAGGTTAATGATCTAGCTTGTCCTCCATTTGTACCTATGGTTGAAGAAGGCATTCTATCTGGACCAGAAGCAGAAGGGATAGTCGCTCGCACTTTGCAGCCTTTAAAGGCTATGAATCATATAGATACCTTAATTTTGGGCTGCACCCATTATCCATTGATTAAAGATCTGGTACAAAATGAAATGGGAGATCATATTCAAGTGATAAGTTCCGGAGAAGAAACAGCAAGAGAAGCAAGTTTTATGCTTGCCTATCATAAAATGCTGGAAAAAGGAAAAGAGCCACCTGTCTATGAATTTAATACAACAGGGGATCTAGAAAAGTTCCGAATGATTGCAAACAGCTGGTTCGATGATCCGGTGGAAATCGTAAGGCTTGTAGAATTAGAACACGTTCAAAGCACTGCTTATTATCGATAAGTGGTGTTTTTTTTATGTTAATTGATTAAGGAACAGGTGAAAAAATCTGTGGTCTATTCCTTTTTTGGGCTCGTATATATGGTAGTACAATCAATCTCAGGAGGGGAAACGATGAAGATGGCTGGTTATAAACCCTATTTAATTGCGGTTTTGTTATTCATAAGCTCAGGACTTTTAAGCGGCTGCTTATTTGAGGGAGAGCAAACATTAGAAAAAATGGATGCACCGAAGGAGACCACACTGACTGACTCAGAAATGGATAATGATGCTGTATCACCGGAAGGAGAGAAGGCAGAAGAAGGAGAGGCGAAAGAAAGTGGAGATACTACTGAAGAGGAGCCAGCATCCGCTACAGTAAAGAGAGAGCTTTATCTATTGGATGCTAATGGTATGGTCGTTCCCCAAACTCTTGAACTTCCTGCATCCGAAGAAGCAGCGGCTCAGGCACTTGAATACTTAGTGAAAGACGGACCAGTTACGAATTTACTGCCTAATGGATTTCAAGCGGTTTTGCCGGCAGGAACTGAAATTTTGGGTCTCAATCCGGAGGCCGATGGAACGATGGTGGTAGATGTTTCACCTGAATTCAAGAATTATGAGGAAAAAGATGAACAAAAAATCCTTCAAGCCATGACGTACACCTTAACGCAGTTTGAAAATGTAAAACGCATTAAACTGTGGATCAATGGTCATGAACAAGATGTTATGCCAGTCGGTGGAACCCCTCTAACGGACGGGGTTTCACGCTCCAATGGAATCAATATTCATGTGGGGGACCAAACGGATGTACTCGATAGTGAAGCGGTAACGGTCTATTTTCCAACTCAAAATGGTGATCAGGTTTATCAAGTTCCTGTTACCACACGAGTGAAGAAGAGTGACGACAACTACTCCTCCGTGGTCCAAGCCCTTCTAAACGGCCCTGAACTTGGAACCTCCCTACTTCACCCTTTTAATGAAGGTGCGCAGGTGACAGGTACTGAGCTGAAGAATGGCGTTTTGAAGCTATCCTTTAACGAAGCTATATTATCAGGCGAAGAACAAAAGTCGCTATCGGATGAAGCACTAGCCAGTCTGGTTATGAGTCTAACCGATCTTTCCGAAGTTGAATCTGTAGAAGTCCAGGTGGAGGGTACAGAGCAGGTAATGAAAGAATCAGGAGAACCTCTGGTAGAACCCGTAAGTCGAACTGATATCAATAAAGCTGAAGAACTCTAAAATGAAAAGGGGTGCCCTCTAAGGTGCCCTTTTTCTTTTTGGAAGCGGAGAAGAACAGACTTACTACCGAGCAGCTATAAATTGTGTTAAGATGGGCTAGGATAATGGAGTAGAAGAAGGAGGCGGCTTTAATGAGAAACGATCAAAGAAAAGCAAATCAATTAAGAAAAGTGACGATAGAAACTGATTACGTAAAACATCCTGAAGGTTCGGTATTAATAAGTTTTGGAGATACAAAAGTAATTTGTAATGCCAGTATTGAGGACCGTGTCCCACCTTTTTTACGAAATCAAGGAAAAGGCTGGATCACGGCTGAATATGCGATGCTCCCCAGAGCAACGGAGAATAGAAACATCAGGGAGTCTTCAAAAGGAAAAGTATCTGGACGTACGATGGAAATTCAACGCTTGATTGGGCGTGCACTCCGGGCAGTAGTGGATTTAGATAAAATTGGGGAGCGCACACTATGGGTCGATTGTGATGTTATTCAAGCAGATGGAGGAACACGAACAGCTTCTATAACAGGGGCATTTGTTGCTGTAGTCCTTGCATTAGGTAAATTAGTGCATAACAAATCCATTAAAGAGCTGCCAATTAGTGATTATTTAACAGCAATATCTGTAGGCGTACTTCCGGAAGGAGAGGAAGTGCTGGATTTATGTTATGAAGAAGATAGTAAAGCACAAGTAGATATGAACGTTGTTATGACTGGAAATGGGGAATTTGTTGAACTTCAGGGTACAGGAGAAGAAGCGACTTTTTCTATGCCCCAGCTCCAGACCATGCTCTCCCTTGCTCAAGAAGGAGTTACGGAGCTTGTGGAACTTCAACGGGAGGCAATTGGAGAATGGGCAGAGGTTATTTCTGCTAAACAAGCGGCGCAAACGGAGGGTCAATCGTGAAAGAGGTTTTAATTGCAACAAAAAATGCCGGAAAGGTCGGCGAGTTTCAGGAGCTTTTTGCTGCTTATGATATAGCAGTAAAGTCTTTACTTGATTTTGAGGAACAGATAACGGATATTGAAGAGACCGGTACCACATTTGCAGAGAATGCAACTATAAAAGCAGAGACTGCAATGAATTACTATCAAATTCCAGTGATTGCAGATGATTCAGGTCTTGAAATTGATGCATTGGACGGAGCACCGGGTGTTTACTCGGCACGATATGCCGGGAATGATAAAGATGACGATAAGAATATGGAAAAAGTGCTTGATGAGCTAATAGATACACCATTAGAAAAGAGGACGGCTCGTTTTGTCTGCGCAATAGCCGTAGCCCGGCCGAATGAAGATACCTTTGTGAAGACCGGCATATGTGAAGGTCATATTGCTTTAATGTCCAGAGGATCAAATGGTTTTGGGTATGACCCGATTTTTATTCCAAAAGGGTCTGATCGAACGATGGCTGAGCATACTTCTGAAGAAAAGAATTCCATTAGTCATCGACATTATGCTATCCTGCAAATAGAGGAATGGTTAAAAGATCAATCGTAAAGAGGTGATCCAGATGCCGAAAGTATTAATTATTAGTGACAGCCATGGGCTGGAAGAAGAATTAATCGAAGTAAAAAAACGTCATCAGCATGAAGTAGACGCCATGCTTCACTGCGGTGATTCTGAACTGAGTTATGATTCTCAGGAATTAGAAGGCTTCTATTATGCAAAAGGTAATTGTGATTTTGAGCCAGAAATGGAAAATAATCAGGTTGTGTCAGTAGGTGATATTACGTTTCTTGTGACTCACGGTCATCTTTACCAAATTAAATCTACCCTGATGCCGCTTTCCTACAAAGCTGAAGAAGTAGGAGCTCAAATAGCATGTTTTGGTCATTCACACATTGCAGGGGCTGAAAAAGTAAATGAAAAACTGTTTATTAATCCGGGGAGTTGCCATCTTCCAAGAGATCGGGAGGAGCCAACGTATGCTATCCTTGAATGGTCGTCTCTTGATCAATTGAAGTTACAATTCTTTCATATCAATGGGGATGTAATGCCGGAATTATACATGGAAACATCACTTGCAGCAAAGGAATAATTCTTTGCTGCAATCCTATTGACAAATATATGAGTTCTTATTATAATAGTTTTTGTCCGCTTAAACGATATAGAAATGTTGCGGTTAATAATCTTCATAAATGCGGGTGTAGTTTAGTGGTAAAACCTCAGCCTTCCAAGCTGATGATGAGGGTTCGATTCCCTTCACCCGCTCCATATCATATTTAAATTGAAAATACTTAATCTTGTCCCAGTAGCTCAGCAGGATAGAGCAACAGCCTTCTAAGCTGTGGGTCGCAGGTTCGAATCCTGCCTGGGACACTAACTTAAAACAGCTGACTCCTTTTTTATAAAGGAATCAGCTGTTTTTTAAGTTATACATCGGTTAAAATTATCCTATTTTAAAATGCAACCAATTTTTAATATGAAAAAGCAGTGAATACCGCTGGGGAGTAAATAAAAATCCTGTTTTGAAAAGACTTGTTTCACTTGCATTAAATTGAGAAGGTCTTGGAGAATTAAAAGAGTCCATAGATGCTCTCGGAACATGTGATGGTCATGGTATTTTATTCAAGATCACGGGTGTTCTAGGACGTCAATCTAAATAAATCTAAGCCGCTTTCGATTAGATCGAACTTCAAACAACTTTGATCATAAAAGACTTCCAAGTATGGTTGTGTTTCGAGGGGGTAATATCGGATGAAGAATGGGTGATGTCCTGTTAGGTTTCTTAAGTAGGAATCAGTAAGTAACTCTTTTAATGATATAAACTCTTGATTTGGTGTGTGGGCATTCCCTTCTACTAAACTGAAGCCATCGCTTTCAAGTCTGTGCAACAAATTCAATAGTAAAACCCTCCTTTTCAAGATAAATAGATGTCTACTACTATTATTTGCTTATTGAAGGTTTAACGCAATCAGAATTTTTGTCGGATTTGATTGAAAAAAGTCTTATAGGGGTGGCTGTTAGCTACATTTTGAAGGTTTTAGAGAAGTGTAAATTCAGGTGCAGAACTATACTTTTATATTTACTTTAATTACCGCTCTAATTGAATTCTTACTTCTTGATTACATAAAGCGCTGAAATCTAATATAAGGTTTCAGCGCTTTATGTATAAATTTGGAATAAATCGGTTTCTGTTTCTAAAGAGGGCGGTCATCAAATTCATAATGGACTGGTCCGGGTGCTACACGTGCATTCATAAGCGCTGGAGTATCCGGGCGGGCAATTTGATAGACCGCTGCTCCAACAATTTCTGTAGTTTCTTTCAACTTATCTTTACTAATTTTATCTATTGTATCTTCAGGGGAATGATACCACGGCTCAAGAGGCGCATGAATGAATAATGCAGACGGGATGCCGCGTTCAAAGAACGGGACATGGTCACTGCGCCCGAGCTGCCCGTATTCCACTACTTCTGCTACTCTCGCTCCTGCAGCCGCCCCTAAATCGGTTACCATATTCTTTTCTCCATCAGGTGTAAACATAATTAAATCTCCAGAATCACGACTGCCTATCATATCCATCTGAAAATGAGCGACCGTTCTGTGAACTTCATCTTCACTTAAAGTTCCTGCGTAGTGGTAAGAACCAATTAGCCCCTTTTCCTCGGCACCAAATGTCATAAACCGCAATTCAGTATCTGTTGGAGTATTCGCCATTATTTTGGCTAGTTCCAGCACTCCGGACACACCTGATGCATCATCGTTAGCACCTGGGCCTCCCGCTACAGAATCATGGTGAGCACCTACCGTAATTATCTGGCCGTTATCTTTGTTTTTATGAGGTTTCATTGTAGCAATCACATTGTATGAAGTTTTATCCACTACTCCTGCGTCTTCAACGGATATTTCTGCATGTACTTCTTCTGATTGAAGCTGGTTCACCAGGGATAATCCTGTTTCACGGTCTATAGCGACAGCTGGTATATTCTGCCCTTCGTATGTATAACCAAAGTCACTTCCTTTTTCTCCTTCTCGGTTGAACATGATCACACCTACAGCACCTTTATTTAAAACATTTTGGACTTTTTCATAAAAACTAATGGAGCCTCGTTCAATTAAAGCGATTTTACCTTTCACAGAATCCGTTACTTCTTCTGCAGATGCTAAACCAACATATTGAAGTTTAGAGTTTATTGTCCCGTTCACTGATCCATTGAAGGTGTTAACATTATCGCGAAAATCTTTACCATTAATAGCAATGGAAGAACTACCTCCGTACCAGTCTTGAAAAGTAAAGGGCTGTAATTCCGTATTATATCCATAGCTTTCAAACTTTGCTTTTATATACTGAACTGCGTGGTATTCGCCTTCTGTTCCAGCCTCCCTTGGTTGTTTTGACAGATAGTCTACTCGTTCATAAAGTCGATCAGCACTAATTTTCTTAATAATCTTATTATCGAACGCATGATCACTATTGCTGTTATGAACAGGGGGCGCAGCATCAACTGTGGCTGGAGCAGTGCTTAAAATTAATCCAGCGGCTAACATCATTTTTATTCCTTTTTTTGTCATTTACTAACTCCTCCTTGAATATTTAGCTCGAGACAATCTAACTATAATCTATTTCACAAAAAATGGAAATAGAGCTTCATTTAAGATTAATAGAAGGTTGTATTACGAGGCCAACTTAGGGCCTATACCAAAAATGGAAGTTTCTGAAGCAACCTGTCGAATGTATGAATACAAGTGTCTGCTTTAACAATTACGGGTAATGGTAGAACAGGTGAATGATACTTAAGAATCAAATTCCTAAAATTTGGCCAGGCAGTGGATATGAAAACGTTCAATTACCGTGTTGGCTTTAAAAGGAGGGAAGAAATTATTTATGGAACAAATGAATTTGTTCAACGATGACACGCTGAATATACCTGAAACGGTCCTGTCTCCAATAGAGTGTGATAAAAAATTAAATACTCAGGACTTTGCGGCGAACCAGAAATTATTTTCAGAATATGTAAAGTTAATTCAACGACAACATACATGTTCATGGTTTGAAGCCAGGCAGTTGTTCTTTAAGTTAAGGGATAGAACTCTCGAATGAGTGGAGAGAAGAGGCTCGAATTTAAAGCAAATAAACGAATGTCAAATCATAGAAAGCAAACGAGGCAAATTATTTTAAAGTGTGAGAGATAAATGACAATTTTATTAACTTAAGCTATTATTCTACATTTTTTGCTATAATACAGGCAGTTGGCACTAAAAAAGGATATACCTAATTAGATAGAATAATAGAAAAGGAGTGTACTTCTCAGTGAAAAACATAAACCGGTTGTTTAAAAAGGGACTGGCTTTACTGCCGCTCAGTCTGGTCTTGCTGTTGACCGGCTGTAATAGCGATCTTGCTATTTTAGATCCCAAAGGCCCTGTGGCCCAAACTCAAAAAGACCTCATTTTATACTCCGTCTATTTTATGTTGTTTATTGTGGTTGTCGTATTTGCAGCCTTTACGTATATGGTCGTTAAGTATAGAGAAAATAGACCGGGGCGTAAGGAGACCGATTATGATCCTGATTTGCATGGGAACAACAAAATTGAAGTAATTTGGACGGTTATTCCTTTTATTATTGTTATTGCCTTAAGTATTCCAACTGTGGATACATTATTTCAATTGGAAAAACCACCGGAGGTTGAGGCAAACGAAGAAGAACAGGAACCTCTGGTTATCCACGCTACCACAGCGGATTGGAAATGGTTCTTCAGTTATCCTGAAGAAAACATAGAGACAGTTAATTATCTGCATATTCCGACCGATAGGCCGATTGAGTTTAAATTGTCTTCTGCCGATGCTATGACAGCTCTTTGGATTCCAAGGCTTGGCGGCCAAAAGTACAATATGGCTGGAATGATGAACACTCATTATCTTGAAGCGGATGAAGAAGGTGTCTATAAAGGAAGAAACTCAAACTTCAATGGAGAAGGATTCACGAAGCAGACATTTGAAGTTTATGCAGAAAGCCCTGAAGCGTACGATCAATGGGTGAGTGATACGCAAAATCAGGCACCAGAACTAACTCAGGACAGATATGATGAATTACTCGCACCGGGATTGACGGAAGAACATGAGTTTTCATCTACACACTTGGCATGGGTTAATCACGGAAACCCTGAGGGGATGGATTATGCCATTAATCGTCATTTTCAAAAATATGGTGAATTGATGCATTTAGAAAGTCATCAGGATGCTGAAGACTTTATGGATGAAGAAAATAACGACGATCACGAAAGCGATAGAGATCATTAGGAAGCAGGTGAGTAATTTTGCAACTAGACGAATTTTTTGTGACCGGTGAACCTCTCATATACGCGGGTATGGTTTCCATTGCCCTCGTGACGATCTCCATTTTATTTTTCCTAACGTATTATAAGAAATGGGGATGGCTCTGGCGTGAGTGGCTTACAACGGTTGACCATAAAAAAATAGGAATTATGTATATTTTGAGTGCTCTTGCGATGTTATTCCGCGGGGGCGTAGATGCTATGATGATGAGAACACAGCTGGCGTTTCCGAACATGAACTTTTTAAACGCACAGCATTATGACGAAATCTTTACTACTCACGGTACCGTTATGATCATCTTCATGGCCATGCCGTTTTTAATTGGACTTATGAACTTTGTAGTGCCTTTGCAAATTGGAGCAAGGGACGTAGCTTTTCCTTATTTAAATGCTTTAAGCTTCTGGTCCTTTTTGTTCGGGGCTATGCTGTTTAACATATCGTTTGTTATTGGTGGTTCTCCAGATGCCGGGTGGACAAGTTATACTCCGCTGGCAGGAGCTGCCATGAGTCCAGGACCAGGACAAAACTTTTATCTCCTGGGCTTACAGTTATCAGGTATTGGTACATTAGCAACAGGTATTAATTTTATGGTAACTATCTTAAAAATGAGAGCTCCAAAAATGAGAATGTTTCAGATGCCGATCTTTACCTGGTCCACTTTGATTACATCTTTCATTATTGTATTTGCTTTCCCTATTCTAACGGTTGCTTTAGCTCTAATGACGCTTGACAGAGTATTCGGTGCTCAATTCTTTACCTTAACAGGTGAAGGTATGCCGATGATGTGGGCAAACTTGTTCTGGATGTGGGGACACCCTGAAGTTTACATTGTTATACTTCCTGCATTCGGGATTTTCTCTGAAGTTATTTCAGCATTTGCCCGTAAGCAATTATTCGGTTACAAAGCTATGGTCTGGGCGATCATATTAATCGCTGGATTGAGTTTCCTTGTATGGGTCCACCACTTCTTTACAATGGGTGCTGGTGCTTTTGTAAACTCAGTATTCTCTATTTCGACGATGCTCATTGCTGTGCCGACCGGAGTGAAAATATTCAACTGGCTGGGAACACTATATAAGTCTAAGATTAATAACACAGTAGCTATGATGTGGGCCTTGGCTTTCATACCAAGTTTCGTCATTGGTGGCGTTACCGGAGTTATGCTTGGTATGGCCTCAGCGGACTATCAATTCCATAACACCTACTTCCTGGTTGCGCACTTCCACTATGTATTAATCGCGGGTACGGTATTTGCCTGCTTCTCAGGTCTTGTGTTCTGGTATCCGAAAATGTTCGGACATAAGCTCAATGAAAGACTCGGAAGATGGAGTTTTTGGTTCTTTGTTATTGGGTTCCATGTTTGTTTCTTCCCACAATACTTTGTAGGTTTAGATGGAATGCCACGTCGTGTATTTACCATCATTCCTGAGTGGATGCCACTAAACGTTATTTCTACTGTAGGTGCATTTGGAATGGGAGCTGGCTTTGCCATTTTTGTATTCACCATTCTTTACAGCTACCGCTATAGTGAACGCGAAAAAACAGGAGATAGTTGGGATAATGGAAGAACGCTTGAGTGGGCCACTCCTACACCTGTACCTTTTTACAACTTTGCAACGCTTCCCCATATTGACAGTCAGGATGCTTATGTGAAGTTAAAACAAGAAGGTAAAACGACGTTTGAAGAAGATAAAGTAGAGCCTATTCATATGCCTAGCAATACGGGACAGCCTTTCATTATGATGGCTTTCATGTTCATTGCAGGATTTGGACTTGTATTTGAATGGATGTGGATGGCTATAGGTGGTTTACTTGCGGTATTCGTAATGATGGTTATCCGTTCCTTTGATTACGACGAAGGCTTCCATGTAGAAGTAGATGAAATCAAGCGTACTGAACGCTCGGCAAGGAGGTTATAATATGAGTTCTCATGAGCTGAAAACAGGTCCGTTAGAATATAGAACTGAAGAAGGTCGTCTGACCATTCTTGGATTCTGGATATTCTTAGGAGCAGAAATTGTATTGTTTGCTACACTCTTTGCCACTTATGCTGTATTATTCGGCAGGACAGCTGATGCTCCTTCTCCTGGAGAGCTTTTTGAAGCGAAGACTTTAATGATCATGACATTTATGCTATTAACAAGTAGTTTTACTTGTGGAATCGCCATTCATGAAATGAGGCGAGGATCGGTTAAAGGATTACGAAACTGGATGATTGTCACCTTGCTTCTTGGGCTCGGATTCCTTGGATTTGAGATTTATGAGTTTATTCATTACGCTCATGAAGGTGCCACACTGCAGTCTAGTGCTTACTGGTCATCTTTCTTTACACTGGCAGGAACACACGGACTGCACGTCACGCTTGGTATTGGCTGGGTAACTCTCTTGCTTATTCAATTAACACAGCGAGGATTAACCCCTAAAACTAGCAGGAAATTCTTTGTGATAGGTCTTTACTGGCACTTTCTGGACGTAGTGTGGATTTTCATTTTCACAAGCGTTTATTTGATAGGGATGGTGGTTTAACATGACAGATCATAAAAAACGTATTCCTACTCAACACATTATTGGCTTTTTCTTATCGATAACGTTAACCTTAGTAGCCGCATGGGCAGCTTTACAATCTGATTTGTCCGTTAGATGGATTATCATCGGAATAATGGCATTAGCGATTATTCAGGCAGGTATTCAACTGTTTATGTTTATGCACGTTGTAGAGCCTGAAAGTCAAGGTGGTCATATCCCTTGGAATATGATGTTTCACGGCGGCGTTCTTGCAACCATTCTTGTAGCCGGATCATTGTTTACGATGTCCTTTGGCTTTTCACATGATCATGACGGTGATGGTCATAACCAGCAGGAGCAGCAGGAAGAGCATAGTGAAATGGAAGATTCTACAGAGCATTCTGGCCATTAATTAACCATGTAATTTAATGATCTGGTGGTGATGTAAATGAAATTAAATGAAAAAGTTCATAATTGTGAAGATAATCAAGCCACGGAAATATTATCTCAAAAACATGTTATTAGTTTTATGCTCTGTATTTTATTAACAGCTATTTCTTTATGGGGAGCGCTCTATACAGCTTACTCGCCTAAGTTTGTGCTTTACGCCATTTCAGGATTAGCTTTTACCCAGGCGATTTTCCAATTATTCCATGTGCAGCTTCAAAACCAAAAGACGTACAGATAAATTAAACCCTCTACTTCTAAAGTAGAGGGTTTGCTTTTTATTGAAATTCTTTTTGGTACTTCCCATGGCTGCTGACTATATATACGATGAACATGATCCAGCCTACCTGGGATAATAAAAGTCCGCCATAGAAAATGATCCATAACAGAGAGAATGTGGCAGGTGCAACACTAAACGCAGCCTGGAAATAATAAATCCACATACCGACCAGCATCAAGGACTGTATAACAGCTAGGGATAACCTTCTTACTTTCAGGAAGAGAAAAGGCGTAAGAGTCGAAAGCAATAAGAAAATCATAACAATATCCATTTAAAAACAACTCCTTTTAAGGAAGAATTTAATGTAAGCGCATTCTTACTCTTTCTTTTATTGTAACAAAAAATTCTTGAAAAAGACACATAATGTTCACAAGTTTTCCATAATGAAGCAAAACCACTGTTAAGACATGGCTATTACTTTTTAAAACCTTTTCCTTAACAAGATCATAATCTAAGGTAAAGGAGTGGTCCCCATGTTTTTTTTATTTTACATTTTGCCTGGATTCATCCTTTGTATGGTACAGAAGGAACCTGCGCTTGAAACGAGAGAAGAACGGTCAGTTTATATTTTCTATTTAGTGTTTATTATAATTTTCTGGCCTGTTTTTATTATAGTTAAAGTGTGGAAAAGGTATGTTGGTAAATTTTTGCCGAGGAAGTGAAGGGGATTGGTAAAAGTTATGAAGCATACAGCAGCCCTTCTAATCCAATAATAAGAGTGCCTATTCGGCTATCTTGTTATTATAGGAGTGTGGAGTTAGATGAAACGACAGAACGTACAATGGTTACCAGTTATTGCATCCATAGGGGTAGGTGCAGCCACTTACAGTTTAATGACTGGTCAATCAGGGCAGCTGCAAAACGTGCTTCCTGGTTTAGCAAAGGTGGCGTCATCTCCACAGAAAAATCAATCAACAGAACAATTTCCGTTCAGCGGATAATCATATAGACTGGCTTCTTGTACAAGAGGCCAGTCTATTTTTAAACCATCTAAAAAACGTTACGGCATTCGCCAGTAACGTTTGATGTAATAAATGATTTGTGTTAGTTAATTTGTGGAATTTCAATTGCTCTTTTGTCAATTTCCTTAGTTAAAAGATATACAAAATCATCATCTAACTGAAGCTTGACGGACTCCAGATAAGTTTCTAGTAGCGTTTGATCATCTAGAAGTGACAAAACCATGCAGCTCCTTAGAAATTTTTAATTAGGTGAATTATGATTCACAACTACTTTATTTTAACAAAAAAGGATGCTTTCACATGAGACAAAAGACTCATTTTTGGTGGGGTTGTCATAACTAGACATAATTCGATTTTCTGAAACAAAATAAAAATAAGGGTTCTTATCGAATGAAAAGATAAATGTGCGCTTAACCGCGACACTTTTAGTATGGGAAGGAAAGCAATTCCATTGTGTTTCAGTAATAACTGATTTAATATAGCCTAATAAGTATAAGGTTGGGGGAATTAAATAGAAGGGACTGGCAGAAGGTTTTATTTTAACTTTTTTGGTCATAATAGAATATGCTAGAACTCCAATGCTATAGGAAGGGTGTCTTATGGAAAATAATAAAGGGAATATTGTTATGTTCCCCAAATGGAAAACGAATTTGGAAAAAGAAGGTCTTCAAGCGCTTAAAGAAAAACGTTACCAAGACGCTGTTCAATCACTTCAGCCTCTTCTCGACTATGATGCTGCCAATCATGATGTTTATACAGGCTTATTGATGAGCTGGATTGAGTTGGGCGAATTCGACGAAGCTGAAGAATTATGTAAGAAGCAGATGAAAATAGAAATCGATCATTATTATCACTATTTACATATATACATAACGATTTTATTTCAAACAAACAGGTATCAGGATATTGTGGATCTACTTGACGAAGTGTTTGAAGCAGAAGACGTTCCTCACCAAAGTAGAACTCAATTATGGCAGATGTATGAAGTCAGCCGTAAGCTTTTAGAGGATTATCAGCGAGAACAAGGCGAAAAGCTAATTAATGATTTCCTGGCTGCAATGGACAAAAATGATACTCAAAAGCAATGGGCGATGGTAGAACAGTTGAAAAAACAGCCAGCCTTACCGCATTTAGAGACATTCAGACCAATTCTTAAGGATAATTTAGTTCATCCAATTATCAAATCAGCAGTAATCGAGTGGTTCAGAGATACCCATATAGAAGTCCAAATACAGGTTCAAAAATTCGGTCAAATTATTGAAGTGGTACCCGGGAAACTAAATCAATTACAGTCTGACTACATTATAAAACAAATACAAATGAGACTTGGAGGAATTGAACAGAATAATCCAAGTATGTATGTCATTCTGGACCGTCTTTTATATAGATACTGTTATGTACGCTTTCCGTTGTTTCCTAATGAAAATGAAGTTCCAATTATTGTTGAAGCGCTCAAACAAATAGGTCATCAATATTTGCAGCTGCCTTACCATGAAAAGTCGAATAATGAGGATGTTCAGAAATATATAGAAGAAATTGAATTGTGTGAACAACATTATTCTTTAATCATTGGAGAATAACTAACAAAGGTGAGATTATTCCACTTATATGTACATATCTTGAAAGCCCGCATGTTTATGTTATAATATAATGGTTGCAAATGAGATTCGTATGTATAAAGAGTCATAGAATCAATGAACAATCGTCCATTGACGAAATTGAATGAATAGATGTTGGAGGGAATTTTTTATGTCAGCAAAATGGGAAAAGCAAGAAGGTAATCAAGGTACTTTAACAGTAGAAGTGCCGGCAAGTGAGTTCGACCAAGCACTTGATCAAGCCTTCAAAAAAGTAGTCAAAGATGTACAAGTACCTGGATTCCGCAAGGGTAAAGTACCTCGTAAATTATTTGAACAACGTTTCGGAGTGGAATCTCTTTATCAAGATGCTCTTGACATTGTGCTTCCTCAGGCTTATTCAAACGCTGTAGAAGAAACTGGAATCGAGCCGGTAGATCGTCCGGAAGTAGATGTTAAGCAGATTGAAAAGGGTGAAGACCTGGTATTTACTGCTGAAGTAACCGTTAAGCCTGAAGTTAATCTTGGAGAATACAAAGGCTTAGAAGTTGAAGAGCAAAGTACAGAAGTTACAGAAGAAGATGTGCAGAACGAATTGAAACAACTACAGGAGAAACAAGCTGAACTTGTTGTTAAAGAAGATGGCGAAGTTGAAGACGGCGACACAGTAGTTATGGACTTTGAAGGCTTTGTCGATGGAGAGGCGTTCGAAGGCGGACAAGCTGAGAACTATTCTCTTGAAGTAGGATCTGGTTCTTTTATTCCAGGTTTTGAAGAACAGCTGGTAGGTAAGAAAGCAGGAGAAGAAACAGAAGTAACTGTTACTTTCCCTGAAGAATACCATGCAGAAGATCTTGCTGGAAAAGAAGCGACATTCAAAGTAACCATTCATGAAATTAAAGGCAAAGAATTCCCAGAGCTTGATGATGAATTTGCCAAAGATGTTGATGAAGAGGTTGAATCTCTTGATGAACTTACTAAGAAAACACGTGAACGATTAGAAGAGCAAAAGAAAACAGATGCTGAAAATCAAAAGCGTGACACTCTTGTAACAAAAGCTTCTGAGAATGCAGAAGTAGAAATTCCGGATTCTATGGTTGATACTGAACTTGATCGCATGGTTCAAGAATTTGAACAGCGCCTTCAAATGCAGGGTATGACCAAAGACATGTACTTCCAATTCACAGGGCAGGACGAAGACGCTCTTCGTGAACAAATGAAAGAAGATGCAGGCAAGAGAGTTAAAACTAACTTAACTCTAGAAGCAATTGCTGAAGCTGAAGATGTAAATGTTGCAGATGAAGATGTTAATGCAGAACTTGAGAACATGGCATCCATGTATCAAACAGATGTAGCTCAGTTAACTCAAATGCTTGGCGGAAATACCGACATGATCAAAGAAGATCTTAAGGTACGCAAAGCAATTGACGTATTAGTTGAAAACAGCAAAACTAAATCTGAATAAGAGGATCTGGAGACAAGGGGCGGGTTTGCTTCTTGTCTCCTCCTATATTTCCTCTTAGTAGAGTATAGGTTAAAGAATTAGTGGATAGTATGAATGATACTTCCTGTGTTTTACATACACTATAGAGGTATCCTTTTGTTTGACTTATCCATTACATATCTACATAATGAGGTTGGTGCAATAGAGATTCGCACACCTCTAATAGGTATTGCTTTTTTGTTAGGAGTTATTTTGGTATGATGAGCAAAAGAAACTGAATCGTTTAAGGTCATATCTTAAAACTTCAGTCGCAACTATTGCGTCATTTTATTAAGGGGTGAAATGTATGTTTAAATTCAATGAGGAAAAAGGACAGCTAAAGTGTTCTTTCTGCGGTAAAAGTCAAGAGCAGGTTCGCAAACTCGTGGCAGGACCAGGGGTATATATATGTGATGAATGTATTGAACTTTGTACAGAAATTGTTGAAGAGGAACTTGGAAATGAAGAAGAAGTAGAATTCAAAGAGGTACCAAAACCACAAGAAATTCGTGAAATCCTCAACGATTATGTTATTGGTCAAGAACAGGCTAAGAAAAATTTATCCGTAGCTGTTTACAATCATTACAAGCGTATTAACGCAGGTACGAAAAATGATGATGTAGAGCTTGCTAAGAGTAATATTTTAATGCTTGGACCTACAGGAAGCGGTAAAACACTTCTTGCTCAAACACTTGCGCGTATATTAAATGTTCCATTTGCCATTGCAGATGCAACTTCATTAACGGAAGCTGGCTATGTAGGGGAAGATGTGGAAAACATTCTTCTTAAATTAATACAAGCAGCTGACTATGATGTAGAAAAAGCTGAAAAAGGTATCATTTATATCGATGAAATTGATAAAGTGGCCCGTAAGTCTGAAAATCCTTCCATAACTCGTGATGTATCAGGTGAAGGCGTACAGCAGGCTTTACTGAAGATTCTAGAAGGTACGCAGGCCAGTGTCCCTCCACAAGGAGGACGCAAGCATCCTCATCAAGAATTTATTCAGATCGACACGACCAATGTGCTGTTCATCGTTGGGGGAGCTTTCGATGGAATTGACCAGATTATCAAGCGTCGCTTAGGTCGTAAAGTAATAGGATTTGGTTCGGAACAAAATGTTGATGAGAATGAAAAGAAAGAGTTGCTTACAAAAGTACTCCCTGAGGACTTGTTGAGTTACGGGTTGATTCCGGAATTTATTGGCCGGTTGCCGGTAATTGGAAGCCTGGAGCAATTAGATGAAGATGCACTTGTAGAAATTCTTACTAAACCTAAGAATGCACTTGTTAAGCAATATCAGAAATTGTTCCAAATAGACCATGTAGAGCTGGAAATTGAAGAAGAAGGTCTTCGTGAAATTTCACGTCTGGCCATTGAACGTAAAACAGGTGCCCGCGGCCTGCGTTCTATAATTGAAGGCATCATGCTTGACGTTATGTATGAATTACCTTCACGTGATGATATTGAAAAATGCATCATTACTAAAGAAACAGTTACAGCGGAAAATGGCCGTCCTAAGCTTATTCTGACTGATGGAACGGTCGAAGATGAGAATAAAGAATCTCCTAAAGAAAGTGCTTAAGTAAAACTTTGGAGAGGTATTTCTCTTGAACTTCAAGCCGCGCTACGCCTAGCTGTAGCGCGGCTTCAATTTTATCCTTTACGAAAAGAGATAGATCTGTGATGAGGCACCGCACAGCGGATACCTTACTGGCTGGCTTGAATACAACTCTTATGATAAAGCCTGGTACATAAAGGATGAAAGAAGCGTTTCTTGCTCATAATATGGGTATCATTTGAAGAGGCTGCCCCCTTCACGCACCAATGTGAAGGGGGTTCGGCATTGGAAACTAATAGTTTTCCTGCGTTTACTTTCCAAAAAGTTTTATATATGATTAGAATACGTATTGGTATTATACGGAGGTGCAAAAATATGACAGACAAACAGAAAAATCAAATCCCCCTCCTTCCTCTTAGAGGATTGTTAGTGTACCCATCTATGGTGCTGCACCTGGATGTTGGAAGAGAAAAATCGGTTAATGCATTAGAGCAAGCCATGATGGAAGATAATGAAATCTTCCTTGTATCACAAAAAGAAGTGAATATTGATGATCCTTCTTCCGATGATATGTACTCTGTTGGTACAGTGGCACGAGTGAAGCAAATGGTGAAACTGCCTAATGGCACAAATCGTGTACTTGTAGAAGGGCTTTATCGTGCAACTATTGATGAAGTAAGTGAAGGTGAAGAATTTTATCAAGCAAATATTCAGAGGCTAGAGGATGAACACGAGGATAAAAACGAAGAAGAAGCCTTGATGCGCACGTTAATGAGTCAATTTGAACAATACGTAAAAGTATCTAAAAAGGTAAGTCAGGAGACCTACAATACGGTATCAGACATAGATGAACCGAGTCATCTGGCAGATATCGTAACATCTCACTTGCCCGTGAAACTAAAAGATAAGCAGTCCATATTAGAAACTGAAAATGTGAAAGCACGTCTCCAGAAATTAATAGAACTTATAGGGAACGAACGTGATGTCCTGCAAATCGAACAAAAAATCGGGCAACGAGTTAAGAAATCTATGGAAAAAACACAAAAAGAGTACTATTTACGTGAACAGATGAAAGCGATACAGAATGAACTGGGAGATAAAGATGGCAAAACGGGCGAAGTTGCCCAATTGAAAGAAAAGATTGAAGAAGCTGAAATGCCGGAACGAGTAGAGAAAATCGCGTATAAGGAACTTGGCAGATATGAAAAAGTGCCACAAAGCAGTGCGGAAAGTTCCGTTATCCGTAATTATATTGAGTGGCTTGTTTCTCTTCCGTGGACCGCTGAAACAGAAGATAATCTGGATGTTAAGCATGCAGAGAAAATTCTGGATGAAGATCATTATGGATTAGAGAAAGTAAAAGAGCGCGTGCTCGAGTATCTGGCTGTGCAAAAACTTACTCAATCCATTAAAGGTCCAATTCTATGTTTGGTCGGCCCTCCAGGGGTAGGTAAAACATCACTTGCAAAATCCATAGCCCGTGCCATAAACCGTAATTTTGTCCGAATCTCGCTGGGTGGAGTGAGAGATGAAGCTGAAATAAGAGGACATCGGAGAACATATATCGGGGCGATGCCGGGTAGAATCATTCAAGGAATGAAGAGGGCGGAAACCGTGAATCCTGTATTTCTTATGGACGAGATCGATAAGATGGCCAGTGATTTTAGGGGAGATCCTTCATCTGCCATGCTGGAAGTACTTGATCCTGAACAGAACAGTACTTTTAGTGACCACTTTATTGAAGAACACTATGATCTATCCAAAGTTATGTTTGTAGCGACAGCCAATACTATGTCCTCTATACCAGGACCATTACAGGATCGTATGGAAGTTATTAACATAGCTGGCTATACCGAAGTCGAGAAACTTCATATCGCAAAAGAGCATTTGCTTTCTAAACAAATAAAAGAAAATGGTTTAAGTAAAGGACAAATTCAAATCAGGGAAGATGCTTTACTTAAATTAATCAGAACTTATACACGTGAAGCTGGAGTACGCGGGTTAGAACGTGAACTGGCAAGTATATGCCGAAAAGCTGCTAAAATTATAGTCTCAGGTGAAAAGCAGCGTGTGGTGGTTACAGAGAAGCAATTGGAAGAACTGCTGGGCCGTCCTAAATTCAGATATGGTCAAGCTGAACTTGAGGACCAAATTGGAACAGCTACAGGTCTTGCTTACACGGCTGCAGGGGGCGATACACTCTCGATTGAAGTATCTATTTACCCAGGAAAAGGTAATCTTACTCTTACAGGTAAACTAGGGGATGTTATGAAGGAATCTGCACAAGCGGCCTTCAGCTATATTCGTTCCCGTGCACAAGAGTTGAATATCGATGCTGACTTTGTAGAAAAGAACGATATTCATATTCATGTTCCAGAAGGAGCAACTCCTAAAGATGGACCTTCTGCAGGAATTACGATTGCTACGGCTCTGGTCTCTGCCCTTACCGGACGGCCTGTTCGGAAAGAAGTGGGGATGACAGGAGAAATAACCCTACGAGGCCGAGTACTGCCAATAGGTGGATTAAAGCAGAAATCATTAAGTGCCCACAGGGCTGGTCTTTCTAAAATTATTATTCCTTCTGAAAACGAAAAGGATTTAGAGGATATTCCGGAAAGTGTACGTGAAGGGTTAACATTTATACCGGTTAAGCACTTAGATGAAGTGTTAAACCAAGCGCTGGTGGAGGAAGTCCATGAAGGTTAATTATGCAGATATCGTAATTAGCGCAGCGAGTAAAAAACAGTACCCTAAAGCTCCGATTCCGGAAATTGCCTTAGCAGGAAGATCTAATGTAGGAAAATCTTCGTTTATTAACAAGATGATTCAACGGAAAAATCTTGCTCGCACTTCTTCTAAACCTGGAAAAACTCAAACATTAAATTTTTATATTATTAATGATCTGTTTCATTTCGTAGATGTTCCAGGGTATGGTTATGCCAAAGTATCTAAAAAAGAGCGTGCTAAATGGGGCGAAATGATGGAAGAGTATTTTTCAGAAAGAGAACAGCTGCGTGCCACTGCTCTGATCATTGACTCTCGTCATAAGCCTACGGAAGATGATGTTATCATGTATAACTATTTAAAACACTTTGGATTACCAGTCATGGTTATTGCAACAAAACTGGACAAACTTAAGAAAAGTCAAAAACACAAACAGCTAAAAACCATTCAGGAGGTTTTGGAAATGGAAGAAGAAGATACTTTGATTCCTTTTTCCTCTGAAACCGGTGAAGGAAAAGAACTTGCTTGGAAAACTATGCTCTCACATTTGAATATGTAAGGGAAGCCACTTCTTTTAGAAGTGGCTTTTTTGTACAACGATTTTGCCCTTGTGGAAGATATTCCTTCCCAATTTATTATGAAGCTTTTTATTTAAGTAGTATTAAATATGATGGGAAGATCGTTCAATAATGACTACTACTTCTCAAATGACAACCTTAAGACTTCATGATAATCTTAAGCAATTTCATGCATTTATAAGGATTTAACTGTAATTATATAACCTAACCCATCATATACGGTATTTTGAGTTTATATGCATTATTTTAAATTTTGGGAAAACTTTGAATGATAGATATAATTAATATTATTGTCAATATAACAATTAACTAACAATTTGATGAAGGGATGGACTGGGAAAATATGAAAAAGTACTTATTTATGTTACCTCTTACTATTATCTTGATCTTTGCGTTGGCTGCTTGTGGAAGCAGTGAAGACGAAGGAGAAACTTCAGGTGATTCCGAAGAAGGCTCGGAGGAATCGAGCGGATCTAATGCGGATTACGGTTTAGTCGAAGAAGGAAAGTTTACCTTCGCCTCGTCTGGAGAATTTCGTCCATTTAGCATGACAGATGCAAGTGGGGAAATGTCAGGTTTTGATATCGACGTGGCAAATGCAATTGCCGAAGAACTGGGTCTTGAACCAAATCCTCAAAAACAGAAATTCGCTTCCATTGTAGAAGGGGTTAAAACAGGACGTTTTGATGCTGCCGTAGCAAGTCATACGATTACAGATGCACGTGCAGAACAAGTAGCTTTCTCAACACCATATTATTATTCTGGAGCGCAAATTTTCACACGCCCTGGAAGTGATATTGAAACCCTTGAAGATTTAGAAGGTAAGGAAATTGCTGTATCCAAAGGTTCTACTTACAGTAAATTTGCTGAGGAAGCAACTGAAAATATTAAAACATATGATAGTGATGTCGTAGCCCTACAATCACTTGCCAAAGGCCGTCATGATGCTGTTATCACGGACTTCTTAACAGGTAAGGAAGCGATGCAGCAGGATCTTGAAATTGAGGCTAAAAAAATGATTGAACGCAGTGAACAGGCGGTAGCCGTAGCAAAAGATAACGATAAGCTATTAGAAGACATCAATGCAGCTCTTGAAAAACTTCGTGAAGATGGGACCCTTGCTGAAATTAGTAATGAATACTTTGGTGATGATATTACCACTAAACCTGAGTAATTGATGATTTTAGTTATACGGAAGTCTAAAGAGTGCGCGCGTGCGTACTCTTTTTTGACATTAAAGAGGAGTTGAGGTTATGTACTTACAGTTTATTTCATTCTGGGGAGGTTTTTGGGAAGCTCTTGTAAACAGCCGGGAGTTATTTTTTGAAGCTTCTCAGCTTACCCTTGCATTAACAGCCGTTTCCATATTTATTGCCATATTTGTCGGTTTATTCTTTGCCTTATTAAAAATTTCTAATATTAGACCTTTGGAATGGATCGCGAATGCTTACATTTACATTGTAAGGGGAACACCGCTTATTGTGCAGATTTTTGTATTCTATTATGGATTGACCAACGTATGGATGATTAGCGGATTCTGGTCAGTTTCTTTGGGACTCGCGTTCCATAATGGTGCCTATATTGCTGAGATTTTCCGGGGGTCTATACAATCTATAGGCAAAGGTCAAACAGAAGCCGGACGTTCTCTTGGGATGAGTCAGGCGTTAACGATGAGAAGAATCATTCTCCCTCAGGCTTTCCGACGCGCGTTGCCCCCGCTCGGTAATCAGTTTATTATTGGGTTAAAAGATTCTTCTCTGGCCGCGTTTATTGGAGTGTCTGAGATATTTGCAGTTGCTACAACACAAGGGGCAAATACTTTCGATTATATGACTTGGCTGCTTGTAAGTGCTGTGTACTACTTAATTCTTGTTTTCCTTCTAACCCTTGTGGTTAGCTTGATAGAGAAGAAGATGGCTGTGAGTGGCGATGAGTAAGCATAGAGGAGGGATGCAGTTTGGCTAAGCAAATGATAGAGGTTAACAAATTAAATAAATATTTCGGAGATAACCATGTTCTGAAAGATATTGATTTTCATGTAGCAGAGAGTGAAGTGGTCGTTTTAATAGGTGCCAGTGGATCCGGAAAGAGTACAATGCTGCGCTGTTTAAACTTTTTAGAAATGAAAAACAGCGGAGAGATCTTTATCAAAGGAAATGAAGTTAATCCCAAAAAAGACAATGTTAATGAAGTTCGGCAAAAGGTGGGTATGGTTTTTCAGCATTTCAATCTTTTCCCTCATAAGACCGTACTGGGAAACGTTATGGAAGCTCCTACGCAAGTAAAGGGGCTGTCCAAATCTCAAGCAAAAAAAGAAGGAAAAGAACTGCTTGAAAAGGTAGGACTTGCTGAAAAAGCAAATGATTATCCTTCTCGTTTGTCAGGGGGACAAAAGCAGCGCGTAGCTATTGCGCGTGCCCTTGCTATGAAGCCGGAGATCATGCTATTCGACGAACCTACCTCAGCTCTTGATCCAGAGCTTGTAGGGGAAGTGCTGCAAACGATGAAAGATCTGGCTAAAGAGGGAATGACAATGGTCGTGGTAACCCACGAAATGGGCTTTGCTCGCGAGGTAGCAGATCGAGTGGTTTATATGCATGAAGGTAAAATTGTTGAAACAGGTGCACCAAAAGATATTTTTGAAAACCCGAAGGAAGAAAGAACCCAAGCTTTTTTAAGCTCTATACTATAATGAAAAGCCGCTGTGATGTATACCACAGCGGCTTTTTGTAACTATTTTTTTAACACATAGATACCGGAAATAATTAGGACCAGAGGCCAGTACCTAATGATCGTTTGAAAACCAGTCTGAATCCATTGAAACCATTCAGGATTAACCGGCCATAATAAAGCAAAAAAACCGAATCCAAGGAATAACAGCGCCAGGATCAATCCTTTCTTGGCCCCAGCATACCTGATGAGAAAAGCCATTCCTATAACCAGAAAGTAAAACGGCCAATCATCTGTCCAGAACTCTAGATGTCGGGTGGCGTGGAAATGAATACCAAATCCCAGTAGTAATGCCCCGGTAAAAAGACTCGATTGATCTTTAGTTAAATAATGATGTAATAAAAAGGAAGTTCCGATAATAATGAGTAGAGTAGGCCATGAGTAAAACTCAGATAAGTAGGCAATATTTAATTGGCTGGTCAGAAAGTATAATCCAAAACCAATGAGCAAAAAACCAATTAAAGAATTCTGTTTAGTCATCGAGCGATCCCATCCATTCCATTAATAGTAATTTCGTTTACTTGCGCAATGAGCCTGGGTTTGGTATATTACAAACGGATTATAATTTAAATTTATTCTAAATAAATAGTGAAAAAATTCTTTAACAATGTATCTATATCCTATCACATCATTTTCGAATTCTGTTCATATTTTTGCGGGAAAATAGATAGGAATATATGTTATACTAATTCATATGTGAAAGTCTGGAACGTTTAATGGGGGTAGATGAAATGCATATTTTAGCTGTTGGTCTCAACTATAAAACGGCCCCTGTGGAAATTAGGGAGAAACTCACTTTTTCGGATAAACACTTAACGGAAGCAATGCAGGAGTTAAACACTCGTAAAAGTGTACTGGAAAATGTGATTATTTCTACATGCAATCGTACGGAAATCTATGCAGTGGTAGATCAACTGCACACAGGACGCTATTATATTAAACAATTCTTAGCCGATTGGTTTAATGCTGATAAAGATGAATTCTCTCCATTCTTATCTTTTTATGAAACGGATGGGGCAATTGAGCATTTACTTCGAGTGACCTCTGGGCTTGATTCAATGGTGCTGGGAGAAACCCAAATATTGGGTCAAATGAAACAAGCATTCATTAATGGACAGGAAGCAGGAACGACTGGTACGATCTTTAATCAGTTGTTTAAACAGGCAGTTACGATGGCCAAAAAAGCCCATAAGGATACTGAAATCAGTGAAAATGCTGTTTCGGTAAGTTACGCTGCGGTTGAGCTTGCTCGAAAGATATTCGGTGATCTTGTCCATAAGCATATCGTAATTCTTGGCGCGGGTAAGATGGGTGAACTTGCTGCTAAAAATCTGCATGGATCCGGTGTGCGTAAAGTGACCGTTATTAACCGTACCCTATCTAAGGCACAGGTAGTAGCTGATCAGTTCAATGGACAAGCACGGACCATGGAAGATCTGGATTCCGTTCTTACAGACGCTGACATCGTAATAAGTTCCACAGGAGCGACAGATTACGTAGTGACTAAAGAGAAAATGGAGCCAATACACCGTAAAAGAAAAGGAAAACCTCTCTTCTTTGTAGACATTGCTGTGCCAAGAGATTTGGATCCAGCTATGGAAAGCCTGGAGAGCGTATTCTTATACGATATTGATGATCTTCAAGGCATTGTTGATGCTAATCTGGCTATACGCAAGCAAGCAGCCGAAGAAATTGAAATTATGGTGGAAGCTGAAATTGTAGAATTTAAAGAATGGCTACAGACTATTGGAGTTGTGCCCGTAATTTCCGCTTTGCGCTCAAAAGCCCTTGGCATTCAAGCAGAGACTATGAAGAGTATAGAACGAAAAATGCCTGAGCTTACAGATCGTGAAAGAAAAGTACTCAGTAAACACACAAAAAGTATTATTAACCAAATGCTGAAGGAACCGATCCTTCAGGCTAAAGAATTAGCGGCTCAGCCTGATTCGGAAGAAACCCTGCGGTTATTTACTCAAATATTTGGAATTGAAGCGCAGGTAGAAGAGGAAATAAAAGAGCAGACGAAAAAAAACCAATCAGCTGTGAAGCAAGAAGGTGAGGCAGGCCAATTTTTTCCTGTCGCTAACTCTATTGTTAATCCGTAAGGGTGGATGTCCATATGTTCGAGCTTAAATGGGTATACGAACTCATCCTATTACTTTATGGACTTAGTTTAATTGGATATTTCATTGACTTTGTGCAGACGAACCGGAAGGCTAACCGTACAGCCTTCTGGTTACTTAGTATGGTTTGGGTTTTACAAACCTTTTTTTTGTTGACACAAGTTTTGATTGACGAGAATTTACCCATAATGACCGTATATGATGGTTTATATTTTTATGCCTGGATTTTAGTAACGTTCTCTTTAATTATTAATCGACTGTTTAGGGTGGACTTTCTAGTGTTCTTTACGAATGTGGTTGGGTTTCTTGTTGTACTCATCCATTTATCTACCAGAGCCCAGAACGATTTAAAGGACCAGGGAGTGGAGCTCGTAAATGAGATGCTTGTGGTTCATATTAGTTTAGCCATCATTTCTTATGGGTTTTTTACACTTTCATTCATATTTTCAATTATGTACTTGCTGCAGTACCGACTTCTAAAGAAAAAAAAGTGGAATGCTAAACTGTTTCGTTTGGGTGACTTAACAAAACTGGATCACTTTTCTTATATATCGGTTATACTGGGAGTTCCTCTGTTGTTAATTGCTATTATCTTGGGCGTTACCTGGGGATATATATCACCTGATACATTTTATTGGTATGACTCAAAAACGTTAGGCTCGTTTCTTGTGCTCTTCGTTTATATCGTTTACCTGTTTTTGAGGGTGGTAAAGGGTTATCAGGGACGTTCCATTTCTATATTTAACTCGGGCGCTTTTTTATTTCTATTAATTAATTTCTTTTTATTTGGTTCATTATCGAATTTTCATTTTTAAGGAGGTAGTCACATGAAGAAAATAGTGATCGGTTCAAGAAAAAGTAATTTAGCTATTACTCAGACGGAGTGGGTAATCGAACAACTGAAAAATATAGATCCCAGTTATGAATTTGAAATTAAGAGAATCTCTACTAAAGGGGATAAGATTCTGGATGTGACTTTATCCAAAGTTGGCGGAAAAGGTCTATTTATTAAAGAAATAGAACAAGCCATGTATGACGGAGAAATTGATATGGCTGTCCACTCCATGAAGGATATGCCCTCAGAGGTAGCTTCTGGTTTAACTGTTGCTTCTGTTCCAATTAGAGAAGATCATAGAGATGCATTTGTCTCCAATGGTAATGTTGCACTTAAAGACTTGCATGAAGGAGCCGTAGTAGGAACCAGCAGTTTGCGGCGGAGTGCTCAAATTAAAGCTGTGAGACCAGACGTTGAGGTGAAATGGATTCGCGGCAACATTGACACACGTCTTCGAAAATTGAAAGAGGAAGATTTTGACGCTATTGTTTTAGCAGCTGCAGGTTTAAAACGTATGGGCTGGGATGATAATCTTGTAACCGAATATTTAGAGCCGGAAGTGTGTGTACCTGCTGTAGGGCAGGGAGCGCTAGCGATACAGTGCCGGGAAAATGATTCTTCGTTACGGGACTTCCTTATGCAGATTAACCATGAATATACAGCCACAACCGTATCGGCTGAACGGAAGTTTCTCCATGATCTTAACGGTGGTTGTCAAGTTCCAATTGGAGGATACGCTTATAGAATAGGCAGCGAAATTGTATTGAGCGCACTGGTAGGTACTCCAGATGGTAAAACCATTCTTCACGAAACTGTGAGAGGCGAAGACCCGCTGGCGGTAGGGAAAGAAGCTGCTGATCGTCTGAAAGCGCAAGGTGCTCAGGAAATTGTAGATGAAGCTAAAGAGGAGTATGGGCAGTAATGAAGCCTCTTGCGGGGAAAACGATTCTTGTAACAAGAGGCGCATCCCAGGCGAGACCTTTTGTAGACCGAATAAATCAGGAGGGGGGAGAAGCTTTGCAAACCCCTCTTCTTCACTTTCAACTAAATGACTCGAAGGAGAATCAGGAGATCCTTAAGAAACTTCACAACTATGAATGGGTTTTTATTACAAGCTCTAATGGTGTGAAGTTTTTTTTCGAACTAATCAATCGAATAGGAATTAGGGTTCCTGATTCTCTGCGTTTTGCAATTATTGGAGAAAAGACAGCTCGCACACTTAAGACTTACGGATACGAAGCTGATTTTATGCCATCCAGCTTCCAGGCTGATACAATGGCTGAAGAGTTTTTTAGAGACAAAAGAGCTCCAGGTATGATCCTCTACGTAAGAGGAAACCGCTCAAGAGATGTTCTTCCAGAAAAATTTACTGAACAGCAGGTCTTTTTTCAAACCATCACGGTCTATGATACGCTACTATTGAAAGAGCATCAGGAACAGATTCGACAATCGATCTGTAATCACGAGATTGATGCACTAACGTTTACAAGCCCATCTACTGTCCAGGCCTACATAGCCATCATGAAAGACATGCCGGATACAGGCCGAGATCTTCCTTGCTTTTGTATAGGACCCACAACCGCGGACCAGGCTGAGCTTGTTGGGTTTCAACAGGTCTTTTTACCCCCTCACTATACAATGGAAGATATGGTGGAGAAGATGGTGCAATTTTTTTCATAAGAAGGGAATCGATACTATGGCAGATTTAGATTTTAAACGCCATCGCCGTTTACGGCGGACAGAATCAATGAGAGCATTAGTGCGGGAAACGCATTTACGTAAGGATGATTTAATCTTTCCTATATTCGTAGTTGAAGGGGAAGGAGTTAAGAATGAAGTTTCTTCCATGCCTGGGGTTTATCAAGTTTCTCTCGACCATTTAACAGCAGAGATGAATGAATTAGTCCACGTTGGCGTGCGCTCTGTTATTGTCTTCGGAGTACCGAACGAGAAAGATGAAGTAGGCAGCCAGGCCTATCATGAAGAGGGAATTGTTCAAAGGTCTATCCGACAAATAAAGGAAGAAGTACCTTCACTAACAGTGATTGCAGATACGTGCTTATGTCAGTACACGGATCATGGGCATTGCGGTATCGTTCGCGAAGGTGATATAGATAATGATGAATCGCTTCACTATATTACGCAGACAGCTATTACTCAAGCTGAAGCAGGGGCAGACATTATTGCCCCATCTAATATGATGGATGGATTTGTCGCCTCCATTCGAAAAGGACTTGATGACGCTGGTTACAGCCAGATTCCGATCATGTCCTATGCAGTCAAATATGCTTCTTCATTTTATGGCCCTTTCAGGGATGCGGCTCATAGTTCTCCGCAATTCGGTGATCGAAGAGCCTATCAGATGGATCCATCGAACCGATTAGAAGCTATTCGAGAAGCTGAATCGGATGTAGAGGAAGGTGCAGACTTTCTTATTGTGAAGCCTGCTCTTGCATATTTAGATATTATGAGAGAAGTTAAAGATCGCATTAATCTCCCACTCGTTGCTTACAATGTGAGCGGTGAGTACTCTATGATTAAAGCGGCAGCTCAAAACGGCTGGGTGAATGAGCAGGAAATCGTTCTAGAAAAGCTTACAGCTATGAAGCGAGCTGGCGCTGATCTCATTGTTACTTACTTCGCCAAAGACGCAGCGAAATGGTTGGACGAATAAACCACTGATTTTTAGAAAGGATGAGTCGCTATGAAACAATTTGACCGCTCTTCAGCTGCTTATAATAAAGCGGTGGATTTAATGCCGGGGGGAGTTAATTCTCCTGTGAGGGCATTTAATTCTGTAAACATGGATCCTATATTTATGGAAAAAGGAAAAGGGTCTAAACTTTATGATTTGGATGGCAATGAATTCATCGATTATGTGCTTAGTTTTGGGCCTTTAATCTTAGGGCATGCGGATGAAAAAGTTGTAGAGTCTTTAAAAAAAGTAACGGAACAGGGCACAAGCTTCGGTGCTCCTACAGAAATTGAAAACCATCTTGCTGAGGTGGTTATTGAACGTGTTCCTTCCATCGAAATGCTAAGAATGGTCAATTCAGGGACAGAAGCCACAATGAGCGCCCTGCGTGTTGCCCGTGGGTACACCGGTCGTGACAAAATTCTCAAATTTGAAGGGAATTATCACGGTCATGGAGATTCTCTTCTCATTAAGGCAGGGTCTGGGGTTGCCACTTTAGGACTGCCAGATTCGCCGGGAGTTCCAGCATCCATTGCTCAAAATACGATCACGGTTCCATATAATGATTTAGATAGCGTGCGTTATGTTTTTGAAGAATATGGAGATGACCTGGCTGCGGTCATTATTGAACCGGTATCCGGTAATATGGGAGTCGTTCCTCCAAAAGAAGGTTTCCTACAGGAACTTCGTGAATTAACGGAGAATAATGGCACTGTTTTGATTTTTGATGAAGTAATGACTGGATTCAGGGTAGGTTATCATAGTGCACAAGGTCATTTTGGTGTTACACCGGATATGACCTGTCTTGGGAAAGTAATTGGCGGTGGCTTGCCTGTAGGTGCATATGGAGGAAAACGTCATATTATGGAGCGAGTGGCTCCAGTTGGAGACATTTATCAAGCTGGTACTTTGTCAGGAAATCCATTAGCTATGACAGCAGGTTACGAAACGGTATCATCCATGACAGAAGAAGCTTATGAAGGAATTAATAGAAAAGTGGACCGTCTAATTGAAGGGTATGAAGAAGCGGCAAGAGCAAACAATATTCCATTGACGGTTAACAGGGCAGGATCTATGGTAGGATTCTTCTTTACGAATGAGCCTGTAATCGACTTTGAGACTGCGAATGCTTCTAATCTTGAAATGTTTACGCGCTATTACCAAGGGATGATTGAAGAAGGAATCTACCTTCCCCCTTCCCAATTCGAGGGCCTCTTTCTATCAACGAAGCATACAGAAGAAGATATAGAGAAAACGATAAAGGCAGCAGAAAAAGTATTTGCATCCCTTTAAATATGGATTTCACAAGGCATGGCCGTATTAGGTCATGCCTTTTTCTGGTTCCCTCCATGTATATAAAATCAGTTACCGCATAAGGTGGTAATAGAGACTTGGGTTTATTATATTCTGGGAGGGGCAAATCCATTGAAAAATAAACAAAATGTATTTTCTTTTTATTTAGACGAAGCGATATGGTTTAAGGAAGGACAGGGAGTCAGGGAACTAATTGGTATTTCATTGGAACCTGAAATCGTAATTGAGGAAAATGGAGATGAAGTTCGTTTAAAAGGAACAGTCGAACTGGCGGGAGAATATGTCCCCCACCAATCTGATCATAAATATGAAGAGGCTGCCCCGCTGCAGTCGGTAAGGACCATGGATCATGTGCAATCAGGCGAAGAAGGGGTCTGTTATTTCTCCCATTCCTTCCCTGTAGAAATTACAGTACCGCTTGAAAGGATTTCCAGTCTGGAAGATGTCCTCATTGATATAGAAAGTTTCGATTATGAACTTCCTTCTAATAACCAGCTAAGGCTGCATGCTCAGTTAAACATTAACGGGGTCGAACAAAAATCAAATGCCGCTGATAATTCGGATACATTTGATGAGTCGGCTACTCTTGGACCGGTGGATTACAAAGAAGAACGTAAAGAAAAAGAAAAACCAGTAATTCCAGAAAGGGAAGCCCCTGTGGTTCAGCTCACGAATCGGAATGATCCGTCGGCTCAAGAGTTAGAAACAGATGAAGAAGGCAGATGGCCTCATAAAAAGTCTCAGAATTTCGCAGAATTCTTTGGTCATGAACAAAAAGAAGATACCCCTGAGGTTTCATCTGAGAGTACTAGTGTGTGGCACGAAAGCACTGTGGAAGAAGAAATGAGCGCTTCTTCGTCTTATGTGGAATCCTCGACAAAAGGCTCAGAGGAAAAAGAGGAAGCCCCGGGCGGACTTGATGGAATCAAACAGATATTTAAGCACCTGTTTCCTAATCGTGAAGAGACTTACACTCAAATGAAAATGTATATCGCTCAAGAAGATGAAACGCTGGCTTCTATTGCTGAAAAATATGAGGTGTCCATCCATCAGTTGGAAAAAGTAAACGAACATCGAGATGAAGTTTCTCCTGGTCAAATCGTGTATATCCCTAATTAAATCCATTTATAACGAAAAGCTAGAAAAACGCCGACAATAATTCCTAATAAGAAGACGTCAAATGTTGTAGGGAATAAGATTGTACGGAGACACTGGAAAACCAGAATTGGCAATAAAGCTTTTTCCAATATAAACAAACAAGTACGGCACCATGGTGGAAGACGATAACGGTATAAGCGGCTCAACGTCCATCAACCTCCTTTCATTGCATATTCGCGTTTTTTTCACAAATAGTTGACTAAAACAATCATTTCTATATACAATATGTAATAGAAGCATTATACGTGAAATGCCGTGACAGGGAAGAGTACATGGACATATCCTTCAGAGAGGAAAACGGGTGGTGAGAGTTTTCCAGGTTTTATGTTGGTGGAAGGTCGCCCTTGGAGCAGCTTCTTTGAACGAAAAGTAGAAGAAGCCGGTTAGAAGCCGTTATTTTTTTAAGTGTACAGATATGCACGGCATGTCTGTAAATTAAGGTGGTACCACGGAATTAGATCTCTTTCGTCCTTTTAAGGATGTAAGAGATTTTTTTATTTTTATAAACATAGATGATAAAAGGAGGAAGATCCATATGAATCAAACCGATCTTTCAATGCCCACCAAATATGATCCGGCATCCGTTGAAAAGGATCGCTATCAGTATTGGGTGGATGGTAAGTTTTTCGAAGCGTCAGGAGATAAGAATAAAGAACCTTATACTATTGTTATTCCCCCTCCAAACGTAACTGGTAAATTACATTTAGGACATGCGTGGGATACAACCCTTCAAGATATCTTAAGTCGCGTGAAGCGAATGCAGGGCTATGATGTCCTTTGGCTGCCTGGGATGGATCATGCCGGTATTGCTACACAGGCCAAAGTAGAGGCGAAACTGAGAGAGGCAGGCACATCTCGTCATGATCTAGGCAGAGAGAAATTCCTTGAAAAGTCCTGGGAATGGAAGAAAGAGTATGCTCAGTTTATCCGTACTCAATGGGAAAAGCTGGGTCTTGGTCTCGATTATTCCCGTGAACGATTTACACTGGATGAAGGGTTGTCCGAAGCGGTTAAAGAGGTTTTTGTTAAGCTTTATGAAAAAGGTTTAATCTATCGAGGCGAATATATTATTAACTGGGATCCCGCTACTCGTACTGCTCTTTCTGATATTGAAGTAGAGTATGAAGATGTCCAGGGAGCCTTTTATCATATGCGCTACCCGTTGAAAGATGAAGAAGGCGGAATTGAGATCGCAACAACCCGCCCCGAAACGATGCTTGGAGACACGGCTATTGCTGTGCACCCCGAAGACGAACGCTATCAGCACTTAATTGGCAAGAAAGCTATACTACCTATCGTGGGAAGAGAAATTGAGATTGTGGCTGATGAATATGTAGATATGGAATTTGGTTCAGGCGCTGTGAAGATCACTCCTGCTCATGATCCGAATGATTTTGAGATCGGAAATCGCCATAATTTAAAGCGTGTCCTCATTATGAATGAAGATGGCAGTATGAATGAGAACGCAGGAAAATATCAGGGAATGGATCGATTTGACTGCCGCAAGGAAATTGTCAAAGATCTTCAGTCAGAAGGGGTTCTTTTTGAAATTGAAGAACACCTCCATTCAGTTGGCCATTCCGAACGCAGTGGAGCTGTTGTAGAACCTTATCTTTCTACTCAATGGTTTGTAGATATGAAGCCACTGGCTGAAGCTTCTGTAGATTTACAAAAAGGGGAAGATAAAGTTCAATTTGTGCCTGACCGCTTTGAAAAACCTTATCTTCACTGGATGGAGAACACACGAGACTGGTGTATTTCGCGTCAGCTTTGGTGGGGCCACCGAATTCCTGCATGGTATCATAAAGAGACAGGAGAAATCTACGTAGGCAAAGAAGAGCCGAAAGATGTGGAAAACTGGATACAGGATGAAGATGTACTGGACACATGGTTCTCTTCAGCTCTCTGGCCTTTTTCTACAATGGGGTGGCCTGATGAAAACAGTGAGGACTACAAGCGTTATTTCCCTACGAACGTATTGGTTACGGGTTATGATATCATTGGTTTTTGGGTAAGCCGCATGATCTTCCAGTCCATTGAATTTACAGGACGTCGTCCGTTCGAAGATGTTCTGATCCATGGACTTGTTCGGGATGCTGATGGGCGTAAAATGAGTAAGTCCCTGGGTAACGGAGTAGATCCAATGGACGTCATTGATAAGTACGGTGCGGACTCGCTGCGTTATTTCTTATCGACAGGGTCTTCACCAGGTCAGGACTTACGTTTCCATTGGGAAAAAGTAGAGTCAACATGGAATTTTGCTAATAAAATCTGGAATGCTTCCAGATTTGCCTTAATGAACATGGGCGATTTGAAGTATGAGGATATTGATTTATCGGGTGAAAAATCTGTTGCTGATCTATGGATTCTGACTCGATTGAACCAAACCATTCAACAAGTTACACAAAATATTGATAAATATGAATTTGGTGAAGCTGGAAGACAAATGTATAACTTCATTTGGGATGACTTCTGTGACTGGTATATTGAAATGGCTAAGCTTCCTCTATACGGGGAGGATATGGCAAGGATTCATACAACAAGATCAATCTTAGCTTACACACTTGATCAAATTATGAGAATGCTGCACCCGTTTATGCCGTTCATCACAGAAGAAATCTGGCAGCACCTGCCTCATCAGGGGGAATCCATCACACAGGCTTCATGGCCTGTAACAAGAGATGAATTCCATAATGAGCAAGCCGTTCAGGAAATGGATCGTCTCGTTTCCATTATCCGCTCGGTTCGTAACATCCGTGCAGAGGTAGACACACCAATGTCTAAAGAAATTCAGTTAATGATTCAGGCGAAGGACAAAAATGTGGTTAGCGAACTTGAAAAGAACCGTGATTACCTGGAGAAGTTCTGTAATCCAAGTGAATTAACCATTGCAACTGATCTTCAAGCTCCTGAAAAAGCCATGTCCTCTGTTATAACAGGCGCGGAGCTATACCTCCCGCTGGCAGGCTTAATCAATATTGAAGATGAAATCAAACGCCTGGAGAAAGAATGGAAAAAGTGGGATCAGGAAGTTAGTCGCGTTCAGAAAAAGCTGGCTAATGAAGGATTTGTGAAGAAAGCACCAGAACATGTTGTAGAAGAGGAACGTGAAAAAGAGAACGACTATTTAGATAAGCGTGCCAAAGTTGAAGCGCGTATCGAGGAACTAAAAGCATAAATGAAGCTGGAGGGTATTCTTAGGAGTACTCTCCTCTTTTTGAAAAGAGGGAATGACATGCCAAACTATCAGGAAGCCATCCAATGGATTCATTCTAGAGAAAAATTTAAAGTCAAACCAGGATTAAAGCGGATGGAGTGGATGATGGAAGAACTGGGGCATCCAGAGAAAAAGCTGAACGCTATTCACATCGCGGGCACAAATGGAAAAGGATCGACAGTGACTTTTTTGAGTAATTTACTCCAAACGCAAGGATACGATGTAGGGACATTTACCTCCCCCTACATTATAAGGTTTAATGAAAGAATCAGTGTGAATGGAGAAGCTATCCCAGATGGTGAGCTCGCTGATTTAGTAGAACAAATTAAACCTCTGGCAGAAAAGCTGCAAGCTACATCTCTTGGAGAACCAACAGAATTTGAAATCATTACGGCAATGGCTATGCTGTACTTTTCTCAGAAAAAGCTGGACTTTGTATTGTTTGAAACCGGTCTTGGTGGACGTTTTGATTCCACTAATATTCTACTGCCTCTTTTATCCGTAATTACAAATATCGGTCTTGACCATATAAATATTTTAGGGAATACACGTGAACAGATTGCTTACGAAAAAGCAGGGATAATCAAAACCAATACACCTCTCATTACTGGTGTAAAAGAAAAGTCTGTTTTAAGGGTTTTAAAAGAGCAGGCTTCGGTTTCTAAGGCTCCTATGTCAATCTTGGGGGAAGATTTTCAGGTGGAATATAAAAAAAGCTCACTTGAAGGGGAGTCCTTTGAATTTATAAATTCATCATTTTATTCAGGAGATCTGCTTAGTCCTATGAAAGGCCGGCATCAAGTAGATAACGCAGCACTTGCGCTTCAGACGATGGAGCAACTGAAACAAATGGGAGTAGATATAAATCGTACTAAATATAGCAAAGGGCTGCTAAGAACTTACTGGCCAGCCCGTTTTGAAACAATTTGCACAAACCCTGTAACCATTATTGATGGCGCACATAATGAAGAAGGGACACAAGCTTTAGCAGATACTATGAAACGTCATTTTAGCGGCAAGCGTGTCCATCTTATTTATTCTGCCTTAGAAGACAAGCCGGTTAAAAATATGCTTGAAGTCCTAAAAGAGGTTGTCGATGTAGCCTATATGACTACGTTTGAGTTCCCCAGAGCTATGACGGGCAGTGAGCTAACTGAGCTCTCCCCTATAGCGGATACTATAACTGTCCCTGATTATGTTCAGGCAATCAGGCAGGCTATGTCCATGATGAACAGAGAAGATGTTTTACTTATCACAGGATCCCTGTATTTTATATCAGAAATAAGGAAATATTTTGAATATTAACCCCTGGTATGGTAACATTTTAGTTACTTAATTTTCCCTAATTTAGGAAAATATGGTCAGGGACGGGGTGCAAGGATGGAAAGGTACAAGAGAATCAAGATATGGGTCCTATGGGTTTGTCTATGGCCTGCGAGCATTTACTTGCTGTATCGTTGGCTGAATCCGCCTCTCCACTTAAATATAATGGAAATTGGGTCTTTCGTTATACTTGCCTCCATCGTAGCTCTTTTTCCTTTGCGGATTGGAGATAACCCTGTATTCTTCACTCATGGAATCGCATTCGCAGCTTTCTTGCAATATGGGTTATTTGTAGAAATTATCATATCCCAAGTATCTTTGCTTTTTTTACTTTTGAAGGTTCGCGTGGACCGCACCTCCTCTCATCGAATTCCTATTAATTTCCTGATGTTTCTTGCTATATCAGTCCTGTCAGCCCAAGTATATTATGCTTTGGGTGGAGAGCATGGGGGAGAAGCCGTTTCTTCTATAACGGATGCCCTCCCCATAATTACATACGCTTTATCACAAATTGCTCTCAATCAGCTATCGTTGAAAATAATTACAAAGATAATCTATAAGCAGAAAATCGTATGGTGGGACAGTGGTTTTGTATGGGACTTAGGCACGGCAGGGATTGTACTCCCTGTTGGGTTTGTCCTTTATATTGTTTTCCTTGAATTTGGAATAAATGCTATGTTTTTTGTTGGAATTCCTTTTATCTTTATTTCTGGAATGCTCATGCTCTTTCATAATAGCAATGAAATCAATTCCTATTTAAAGATAACTAGTAAGATTGGACACGAACTTACGGGGAAACTTGGGGTTAAGGATGTGCTTGACTTATTTGTAGACCGCCTCACCGAATTGCTTCCACTTGATTATATTTATGTTTATGATGTACTATCCGAAAATCAACTAAAGCTAATTCGCTTCTTTGATCGTTCCGGAGAAATGAAGCTCTCAGAGTTGCAAATGAACAGGGGGGAAGGCGTTAGCAGAACAGCAAAGATCAAAAACGGGAGTTTTCATTATAAAAAGAGAGCTGAGTGGAAGCATTTAGCGAACTCATTTACGCCTTTGAATGCGGAAAGTGTCCTTTCTGTACCAGTAGAAAGAAATAACGAGATTGTGGGCATTATAACGATTTATTCTAAAAAAAAGCGGGCATTCCTACAGTTTCAGTTTATGATTCTTAGGATTCTAAGCAATTATCTGGGGGTTGCTATTGATAATGCGAGGCACTATGAGCAGCGCAAAGAAGAAAGTGAACGATGCCCACTTACGGGCCTTTACAACTATCGCTACTTTGAAAGTTATTTGCGGGATTTATTTGTGCAATGGGAAAAAGAAGAAATAAAGAAGCCAATTTCTCTTATTCTTTTAGACATAGATCATTTTAAGCAAGTCAATGATACCTATGGACATGAAAGTGGCAATGAAATTCTTTGTCAGCTGGCAGACAGACTGCGTATGGTTTTAAGTGAACGAGGAGTGCTTGCTCGATATGGCGGAGAAGAATTTGTGATTCTTCTACCGGGATATTCGGCTGATCAATCTATTAACGTAGCTAAAGAAATTAAACGTGCCATATCCTCTGAACCGTTCTACTCTCACGAACACATATTAAGCTGGGAAACCGTCCAGGAGATTAATGTTACAGCCAGTATAGGAGTGGCAGTTTACCCGGATGATTGTGAAGAGCCCTTAGAATTAATTCGTCATGCAGATCGGGCGATGTACATAGGTGCAAAGCAGCAAGGAAGAAATAAGGTAGCAAATTATAGTCAATTGAAAACAAAAGTCCAATAATCGTTATTGGACTTTTTTAATACAGTTTAAATACGGGCTGTGCTTTTTTATTAAGAATGTATTATACAATCGGGCCGGTTATTGAAAGACTTCATTTCGAGCTATTGTTTCCCGGTCAAGGTTCTGCGAGGGAGGATTCGCTTTCCGTGTTCTACACGACACAGGGGCGTCCGATGTTATCAAAGGAGTTGGCGGTCTAGGTCGAACATCCTTTATGGTGAGGTTCCTCAGGCGTCGTCTTCTTAATCTTATCGTTTCCCTTTCCTTTCCGCCCTTCTCCCTTTAACGTTACGACCTCATTTATCTCGAAACCAAGTCTCTTAGCAGCGGTAGCTTATCTGTTTCCAAAAGAAATTAACAAAGTTCGTGTAATAAGAGAGGACAGACAGAGTTTCTTATTTTATAATTACATATAGTTAATGAGAAAGGAGGAAATAGTTAGATGAAAAAGAATATTCTTGCAACTGGGAATCCCTCACAAAACTCCACCACAAATGCGATAAGCAAACTAAATTAAAACATTCTTCTAGTATTACGATCTTCCCCTCAAAAAAATATCGATCCAAAAGGAGAAATTGATGCACTCTTTACTATCCCTCTATATACTTACAACTGGGTTAATTTTAGGCTCCTTTTACCATGTAGTCGGAATTCGCCTTCCAGTAAGAGCCCCCTTTCTTACTGGCCGCTCTAAATGTCCTCATTGTAAAACTAAATTGCAGCCTATCGATCTGATCCCTCTTTTCTCTTATCTTTTCATAAAAGGTGCATGCAGGCATTGCTGTACTCACATATCCCTCTCTTATCCAATCGTAGAAGCCTTAACAGGCGTTCTGTTTTTATTCTCTTACCTCGTTTACGGATGGACACCTTCTTTTTTAGGTGCCTGTTTACTCATTAGTTTAAGTATCTTGGTAACTGTCAGTGATCTGAAATACATGCTTATTCCAGACCGTCTCCTTATATGGTTCTCCGTTTTATTTATTATCTACAGATTCGTATATCCGCTTCACCCCTGGTATTCCTCTGTAAATGGAGCGGTTGTTTCCTTTCTTTTGATTGCTTCTATTATAATTTTAAGTAGAGGAGGAATGGGTGCCGGAGATATGAAGCTTTTGGGAGTGCTGGGAATTCTTCTTGGTACTCAGCATGTACTGTTAACGTTTTTTATAGCTGTTTTCATCGGTACGGTAAGCAGTCTGCTCATGATCAGTTTGAAACGTAGTGGTCGTAAAGACCCTGTGCCATTTGGTCCTTCTATTGTTTCCGCTGCTGTTATTGTGTATTTTTATGGAGAAAATTTAGTTGTTTTATACCTGTCATCCTTTTAGGTTTGGGGGAACTCATATCATATTATTGTAAAGACGCTTACTGTACAGAAGTAGCTAACAAGTGAAATTGTCGAAACAATACTGACAAATTTCAACGTTGTTTTTGTGGTTGCTGTGATAGGGTTGGGACAAACCTTGCAGGAGTGATTAAACGATGGGACCGAATAAAAAAATAACCATATCTTTCCGCAATGAAAATGAAAAAGTTCCTAAAAATGAAATAATTCAGGCGAAAGAGGAGGTTGCGGCATCAGATCCACACCCAAATGAGATAGAAGAGATACCGGTATTAGAAATTCGAAAACCAGGTCAATCACCTACTAAGAAAAAAAGGTATAAGAAGAACTCAGTAAAGTACTTGGTTATTGCTGCTTCTTCAGCACTCTTATTAAGTTTTGGACTCGGATTTCTACTCCTGCGCATGTTTGTTAGCCTGACAGACGAAACGACTGCTGGTAAAGAAATGATACCCGCCTCAGCTCCTTCTGAAGAAGCTGTTACAGAGCAAGTTGCTGCTGTAAATCCCAACGCAGTTGAAGCCTATTTGGTTCAGGCGGGAGTTTTTACTACAGAAGAAAAAGCTCTCCAATGGAAAAGTAAATTGACTGCTCTTTCTGTTTCTTCTATGGTTTGGGAAAGGGATCATCAGTTTTATTTATTTGCAGGTAGCGCGCAAACAGAAAGCGAAGCTTCTCAAATTGCTGCAGAGTTATCTGAACGTAGTATTGAAACCTACGTAAAGTCCTGGTCTGTATTGAAGGGAGAAGGCTCCTTTAAAGGAAAAGAAGCTAAAACATTTGAGATTATGATCGATCACTTGGAGAATTTTTCAATTGATCAACTTGCTGAAGCAGATCGTCAAAAGCTGCTTAGCACCCTGGAAGAACAGGATCCTAACTCCCCGTTACTTTCCTCACTGCAAGAATGGGAGCAACGTGACGATTACCATTTGAATTGGCTAAAGGTAGCTTATTCTCTTGAAAAAATGATGGAATAGAGAGTATAGGGCTCATATCGTAGCGAATTTTTAAGAAATTCACTATTGGAATCTTCTTTTTTACTTGTTTTTGGTAACTGAAATTCTGTTTGTGTAAATCAAAGACTGACAGAGATTACTGTAAAATGAGAATACCTCATGTAGAGTAAGGAGTTTAGTTAATGCCTACACTTATACTTGGATCGCAGTCCCCCAGAAGAAAAGAATTACTTAAAGAGGCCGGGTACAAGTTTTTACTGAGAGTTTCTGGAACAGACGAAGAATTGGAGAAAGGTGCCCTCCCAGAACAAGCAGTCAGATATTTATCAGAACAAAAAAGTTTAGCTATCCCTATCGAGGAGAATGAAGTACTGCTTACAGCCGATACCCTCGTATCCATAGATGGAAAGATTTTTGGAAAACCTGCTGATGAGAGTGAAGCTATTCGTTTTCTTACGAATTTAAGTGGACGGACCCACCAAGTGCATACAGGAGTGACATTACGTTCGAAGGAAAACATCGAATCGTTTGTTGTCAAAACAGATATTACGTTCTTTTCCCTATCTGATAAGGAAATTCATAAGTATATGGAGTCAGGGGAAGCGTGGGATAAAGCAGGTGGTTATGGCATACAGGGGAAAGGAGCACTTTTTGTAAAGTATATTCAGGGAGATTACTATAGTGTAGTAGGCTTACCTATAGCTAGAGTCGTAAGGGAACTGGAAGCTTTTGGAGTGTTGCTGGACTGACGTTCTCTACATGAGGAATGAGTTGTAAGGGAGCGAAGATGGTGACAAATGTAAGTATTATGATTAAGGATGTACCCAAGGAAGATCGTCCCAGGGAGAGACTCTTGGAAATAGGCGCTTCCCATCTTTCCAATCAGGAACTACTAGCCATCCTTTTAGGAAGCGGGACTAAAAGAGAGTCTGTTATGGATTTGGCTCAGCGTCTTCTTATTCATTTTGAGGGCATTTTATTACTAAAAGACGCGACCCTTGAAGAGTTGACCGCTATTAGGGGGATTGGGGTAGCAAAGGCCGTTTTAATCATGTCAGCTATTGAAATAGGGAAGAGAATGCAGCAAATGAAGCCCGTAGAAAGATACATGATTCGCAGCCCTGAAGACGGAGCTGATTTCGTAATGGAAGAAATGCGCGACTTAAAACAGGAGCACTTCATTTGTTTATTCTTGAATACTAAGAATCAGGTCCTCCACCGCCAGACCATCTTCATCGGAAGCTTGAACGCTTCGATTGTTCATCCCCGTGAGGTTTTTAAAGAGGCCGTGAAGCGTTCGGCTGCCTCCATTATATGCGCTCACAACCATCCTTCCGGAGACCCTACTCCTTCCCAAGAAGACATCCAGGTAACCAGACGTTTGCAGGAGTGCGGCAAGATGATCGGTATTGAATTATTGGATCATCTTGTCATAGGAGATCGAAAGTTTATATCTTTAAAAGAAAAAGGATACTTGTAACACTATCTATTTTATCTAATTTTTCGTATAATTGAATAGATGGAGATAATAGGCGCCATTTATAGGAACTTCTTATAAATAGGCGCTTCTTCTAATCCACGAAAGGCTTATGCCTGACCCCGCCTGAGCAATGCGGGCACTTAGAAAGGAAGATTGAATTGGGTCTATTTGGTTTTTCTCAAGACTTAGGGATTGATTTAGGTACTGCGAATACACTTGTTTATCTAAAAGATAAAGGGGTTATTGTAAGGGAGCCTTCTGTCGTAGCCAAAAATAATCAAACAGGTGAAATTCTGGCCGTAGGAAACGAAGCTCGTAAAATGATCGGCCGTACTCCGGCGTACATAACTGTTATTCGTCCAATGAAAGATGGGGTCATAGCGGATTATGAGACCACAGCTCAAATGATGAAATACTACATTCAAAAAGCACTGAAAACCAGATCTTCATTTGCAAGTAAGCCCAACATTATGGTCTGTGTTCCATCTGGTATTACGATGGTGGAAGAACGTGCAGTGATTGATGCTACAAAACAGGCGGGTGCGAAAGAAGCATTTCCTATAGCGGAACCTTTTGCTGCGGCGATTGGAGCTGGACTTCCCGTATGGGAACCTACAGGAAGTATGATTGTAGACATCGGTGGAGGCACCACTGAAGTAGCAATCCTTTCCATGGGTGGAATCGTAACCAGTCAATCTATACGTGTAGCCGGCGACGAGATGGATGATTCTATCATTCAGCACGTCAGAAAAAAGTATAACCTTATGATTGGGGAAAGAACGGCAGAAGAAGTAAAAATGGAACTTAGCGGAGCTGGCAGTATCCAGGGCAATGATGAAATGGATATTCGCGGCCGTGACCTGCTCACTGGTCTTCCTAAAACGATTACGGTTCATTCTGAAGAAATTATTAATGTTGTTAAAGATACAGTGGATACAATTATTGAAACAATAATTAACACGCTGGAAAAAACCCCTCCTGAACTTGCGTCCGACATTATGGAGCGAGGAATTGTCTTAACGGGCGGCGGAGCATTACTTAAGAATTTGGATACTGTCATCAGTGAACGTACAGAGATGCCTGTCTTCATTGCAGAAGAACCACTGGATTGTGTAGTTATTGGCACTGGAAAGTCTCTCGAAAATATCCACCATTTCAGAGCCCAACCTAATGTAGCAAGCCGAGCGAAAATGGAGTAGGCGGTCAAGATATGCCAAGCTTATTTCGAAGAAAAAGATTAATGGCAGTATTAATCGGCTTCATCGTATTGGTTGCTTTAATCGGGTTTTCGATTCGGGATCGTGACACTTTAACTACGCCTGAGAAATTCTTTAAAGATACGGTAGGATGGATGCAGAGTATCATTCATAAACCTATAAGTCTAGTTGACAACTCCGTTGACAATATTCAAAATATGTTTGAAGTGTATGAACAGAATCAGGTTTTAAAAGCGCGTCTTTCCGAGTACAAGGGCGTTATCAAAGACAACCAGCGGCTAAAGGATGACAATACGGAGCTGCGAAAAACGATAGGGAAAACGAAATCGTTGAGTGATTATTCACCTATCCAGGCCACAGTTATAGCCAGAAGTTCTGATAGATGGTTTGAGCAGATGACCATTAACCGAGGAGAAGAACATGGAGTGGCCAAGGATATGGCTGTATTGACCAGTGAAGGAATGATAGGGAAAATTAAATCCGCTGGAGCCTTTCACTCGACTGTTCAGCTATTGAGCGGGTTTGATCGTTCCAATAAGATTTCATCCTGGGTTGTAAGAGAAGATAAAAATGAGGCATTTGGTTTAATAGAAGGTTACGATGGAGAAAGTGGCAGATTACTACTTAAAGGTATTAAACTGGACGAAGAATTGAAAAAAGGGGACACGGTCATTTCTTCAGGTCTCGGCGGTGTCTTCCCTAGTGATCTGCGGATAGGTACAGTGGAAGAGGTCGTTAACGATCAGTTCGGTTTAACTAAAACCGCATATGTAAAACCTTTTGCTGATCTATTTAATGTTAACCATGTTATCGTGGTTGACCGCTCGATGCAGACCGTTGATAATGAGGATCAGAAAGAGGATGGAGATTCATGAAAAGGTATTACATTGCTCTGATCAGTCTTCTTCTTCTAGTTATGCAGGGGATGGCTATGAGTTTATTACCCTCAAAGCTAGTATATTCAAATCTATTAATGACTCCTCACTGGGTACTCCTATTCTTATTAATAGTGGCTATATTTTTTGATCGGGACAAAACTTATTTCGCGGTCTGGTACGGGATGGCATTTGGTTTGTTGCTTGATATTGTATATACTGGCATACTTGGAGTTTACATGGTAACTTATGCCCTGGTCATTTACGTGATTCACGGTATTAATAAGACGATTCATTCGAATTTCATCGGAGCTTCACTGTTAGTGATCCTGGGGATCATTTTATCTGATACATTACTTTACGTAATCTATTCATTTGTACAAATCACTTCTATGCCATGGAGTACTTACCTTATCCTGCGACTGCTGCCAACTGTGGCGGCTAATATGATTTTCTTCATTATTTTATATCCTGTCGTGAAGGATCGGGTTACACAGTGGTCAGAAGTAGTAAATAACGCTTAGAATTTTGTAAAATGTCTAAGGTCTGAGGTGACAGCCTGTGACGGCAAACGATCAAAAAGTATTAATAAAAGGAACTAGAGATGGATTGACGCTTAGTTTAGACGATCAGTGTGCTTACAAGGATATACTGAAGGAGTTACAAAGTAAGTTATCTATGAAAGGCATTACTGATGAAGAACCTATGATACATGTGACCATTCAATTGGGTAAACGTTTTGTGACCAACGAACAAAAAGAAGAACTAGTAGACATTATAAAAGAAAAGCAAAAGCTTGTAGTCGATCGTATTGAATCAGATGTTATTACGAAAAAAGAGGCTTTTGAATGGAAAGAGAATACAGAAATTACTCCGATCGCCAAGACCATCCGTTCTGGACAATTGGTGGAGGTACGCGGCGATTTGCTGCTTATTGGAGATGTTAACCCAGGCGGAAGTATATCAGCGACAGGCAATGTGTATGTACTTGGCAGCCTCAAAGGTGTGGCACATGCCGGGGTTGAAGGCGATACAGAAACGGTGATTGCTGCCTCCTATATGCAGCCGAGCCAATTACGAATTGCCGACCAGGTTAGCCGGGCTCCTGATTATGAAACGGAAGGTGTGTATATGGAGTGCGGATTTATTGATGAACAGGAAGGGAAGATTCGCATCGACCGATTACAGGAAGTTGTGAAGAAGAAACCGGATCTTGCAAGTTTTGAAAGGAGAATGAGGAATGGGTGAAGCGATAGTAATTACCTCCGGAAAGGGAGGGGTTGGAAAGACCACAACTACCGCCAATCTGGGGACCGCTTTGGCCTTACAGAACAAAAAAGTTTGTCTGGTGGATACAGATATTGGTCTCAGGAATTTAGATGTGGTGATGGGGCTGGAAAATCGTATTATTTACGATATTGTGGATGTAGTAAATGAACGTTGCAAAACAAAACAAGCCCTTGTAACTGATAAACGTTTTGACTGTCTGCATCTATTGCCGGCAGCCCAGACTTCCGATAAATCCGAGGTGACTCCAGAAGGAATTAAAGAAATTGTGGAAGAATTGAAGCAAGACTATGACTATATTATTATTGATTGCCCAGCCGGAATTGAACAAGGATATAAAAATGCTGTGGCTGGCGCTGATAAAGCTGTAGTCGTTACAACTCCTGAAAAATCGAGTGTTCGGGACGCAGATCGCATCATTGGACTTCTTGAACAGGAAGAAATTGAAGCTCCGAAACTTATTATAAATCGTATCAGAAATCACATGATGAAAAGCGGAGACATGCTCGATGTAGACGAGATCGTTTCAGTATTATCCATTGATTTACTTGGTATTGTGGTAGATGATGACTCCGTCATTACTGCATCTAATAGCGGAGAGCCAGTAGCCATGAAACCAAATTCCAGAGCTTCGATAGCTTACCGGAATATTGCTCGCAGAATACTGGGGGAAGCTGTGCCGCTAATGAATTTAGATGAAGATAATGGTATGTTCTCAAAAGTAAAACGCTTCTTTGGAATGCGCACATAAATTTAGAAAAGAACGCCTGTTTTTTGATAAAAACAGGCGTTCTTTTCTTTTGGCTTCGGACAAGCTTTTACACATATATCCCTTACGAGCCCCATAGAATGTAAAAAAAGGTGGCGGAAAGAGAGGGATTATTTTGAGGAGAGACATTGAACACGTCCGTAAAAATATATCAGAGCGTAAGAAAAAAAAGGTTCAGGGCAGCTACGAACTTCCTAAAAAGTCGTTTGTTCCACCTCAGGATGAAGAAATGCATGGCTATCCACCCTTGGTAACAAGTAGTGGTTATGAAAAAAAGCGACCGCTCCCTGAATTTCAAAAAGAGACAAGTCGCCTGGGGGTTCAGTTGTTTTTTTCTGTTCTATTATTTGCTGCTGTTGCACTAGGCAAACAGACAGATATTGCTTTACTTAATGGGCCAGAGGAATGGGTAACCTCTCAACTGCAGGAGGACTTTCCATTTGCTGCAGTGACGTCCTGGTATAGTGAACGCTTTGGAGAGCCTTTACAGGTGGTGGCTCCAAAACAACCCTCCACGGAAGAAAATCTCGCCATGCCCGTAAATGGAACTGTTACTACATCTTTCCAGAATGATGGAAAGGGAATAGTGTTAACCACTGAAAATAATTCGGAGATTAAAGCGGTAAGAGAAGGTACCGTTATTTTTGCAGGAAATGATAAAGACACTCAAAAAACAGTAATTGTGCAGCACGAAGATGGTTCTAAAAGCATTTATGGCTATTTATCTTCCATTGATGTTCATCTTTATGAACATGTACAAGCCCAAAGAAGTGTAGGATCAGTAAAATCGGAAGAAGGGGAATCAGCGGAGTTCTTTTTTGCCATTGAGAAAGACGAAAAATATTTAGATCCTGTAGAGGTAATAAAAGTGGATGAAAGTTCTTAATTTACTCCCGAGTATTCATATTCACCCTCTCTTCTTTCTATTAGCTATTTCCGCATTCCTTACTGGGGCTATTTATGAATTTGTTATTTTGTTTTCTATTGTTATGATCCATGAACTGGGGCACTTTTTTACCGCTAAGCATTTTGGGTGGAGAGTTACGAAGATAGAGTTCTGGCTGTTCGGAGGTGCTGTGGTTAGTGAAGAACATAATACACGACCTTTTCGAGAACAAGTAAGCGTGATTCTGGCAGGACCGCTGCAGCACATTTGGATATTTGCTCTTCTTATGATTTTGCATGTAACTATGGGGCCTAATCCCCTCTTAAGTGTAGCTGTTTTTTATAATGGAGTTATACTTCTGTTTAACCTTCTTCCGATCTGGCCATTAGATGGAGGTAAAATAATATTTTATCTGATGAATCAGACAGCAAGTTTCAGAAAAAGTCTTATGCTTACTTTATTCTTTTCATTCCTTTCTATACTTCTGATTGGCAGCTGGCTTACGCTGGACGGACGATGGACGTTTGCGGGGATTCTTCTGGCTGCTTTTTTAATTGTGGAAAATGTTCTGGAATGGAGAAGAAGAACTTACACACAGATGAGGTATTTAATGCATTGTGCGCTTGAGGACCGCCGGCATTTAAGATCTATATATGTAAATGTTCCCCAAGAAATGCTGGTACGAGATGCGCTGAAAAATATTAGAAGCAACCGAAATCACCTTTATGTGTTGAAAGAATCCCCCCTTTTCTATATAGTAGATGAGCAAGAATGCCTGCAAGCGTTTTTTGAAAAGAAAAATTCTGATTTGCGCTTAAGGGACTTACCTAAAATTGCGTTATGAAGAGGGATGACATGAGGGAAATCGTTTTCCATACACAAACTTCTGAGAAAACAGGAGTCGTGATAGAGAATAATCGTATCAATGAATATGTGATAGAACGCCCTGGAGTAAAGGCACTTTCTGGGGCTGTTTTTGTTGGCAGAGTCCAGAACATTGATCATGGACTTCAGGCGGCTTTTGTTGACATAGGACAAGGACAGAATGCTTTTCTAAGGAAGCCTGCGATTCCATGGGCTAAAGAATCGATTCATACCACTTTAAAAGAAGGAGAGTATTTATTTCTCCAGGTAATAAAAGAATCCAAGGGTAATAAAGGTCCGCAGGTTAGTGCAGATATTACTCTTCCAGGCCTTTATACGATTTATCAGCCCTATGGAAGGAAAACTTCTATTTCGAAGAAACTAACTCCTTCTGCAACTACTCACCTTCAATCAGAACTTGAGGAAATTCTGAGTCCTGTAGAAGGCTGTATTATCCGCACGGCTGCCGCTGATGTTAACCCCGTTCAGGTGATCAAGGAAATGGAATTGTTAAAGGAGCAGTGGTTGAGAATTACTACGGAACAGCTTACAAAACCTCCGCGTCTCATATGGAAAGATGAGATTATTCCTGATCAGTTAATTAGAAAGTTTCCTCTAAAATCCCTGGAAACGATCATCGTAGATGGGGTCGAGGAAAGTGAACAATTAAAAAATACATATCCATCAATTAAAGATAAAATCAGCTGGAAACCTAAGCGAACAAATGAAGTAGCCCGCAGGTTACAGGACCTGCAAATGGAGATTATCAACTCTCGCTTGGAAATTGAAGGCGGAATTGAGATTGTAATAGAAGTAACGGAAGCAATGACAGTTGTTGATGTGAATAGTTACAAATATAAAGGAAAAGCTTTTTCAAACTCACAAACGCTAGACGTGAATAGGCGGGCGGGGAAAGAAATTCTCAGACAGCTGCGCTTAAGAAATATCTCTGGAATAATAATGGTGGATTTTATATCTATGAAGGATAATTCAGCTGAAGAACAACTCTTAAATGAGATGAAGAATTTCGCTAAACAGGATTTAGTGCGAACGCAGATTTTAGGGATTACACGACTAGGTATCATGGAAATGACTCGAAAGAACGAATGGATGAGCCCCCTCCAATTATTGCAGGAAAATCCTGAACCTGTGCTAACAGTCGAAACGGCCGTTTTCCGTCTTGAGCGAGAACTTCTTTTTGGGGTGGGAAAAAACCAGGAAGCTATTCTGTTATGTATAAATCCCCAGCTTAAAATCGTAAAAAAACAATTGCTTTCAGACAGTATATCTAGTAAAATTCCACAGGAGCTGTTTGTTAGAGAGGATCCAAGCGTTTCTCACTATCAAATTGAGCTTGAAGGGTCCGTGGACATGATTCGTGAAACAATTCATAAGCGCGGTTATCATGTTGACAACTTGTTTTGAACTGTGGTAACATTGTTTTGTTATTCAAGTAGCACTCCGATGCTACAACCGCACAGAACAGGTTTGAAAAACCGTTTCCGGTACCTGAATGGCGAGTCTGAGTAAATCGAGGAGGTGCAAGTATGTACGCAATTATTGAAACTGGTGGTAAACAAGTTAAAGTTGAAAAAGGCCAGGAGATCTATGTAGAGAAAGTAAACGTAGAATCTGGTGACACTGTAACTTTCGACAAAGTTCTATTTGTAGGTGGAGAAGATTCTAAAATCGGTGCTCCTTACGTTGATGGTGCTTCTGTCACGGCTAAAGTTGAGAAACAAGGTCGTCAGAAAAAGCTTACCGTCTTCAAATATAAGCCTAAAAAGAACTATAAGCGCAAACAAGGTCACCGTCAGCCGTACACGAAACTTATCGTTGAAGATATCAACGCGTAAGGTCGGACGGTATGATTAACGTGTCGTTGTTTCGTTCACAGGGAGATATCACAGGTTTTGAGATATCTGGACATGCTGAGAGTGGACCTTATGGTCATGATCTAGTATGTGCAGCAGTATCAGCTGTTTCCTTTGGAGCAGTCAATTCACTGGTGAGTCTTTGTGAATTTGAACCACATGTCGAGCAGGGTGGAGAAGGCGGTTTTCTTAAAATTATTCTTCCTGAGGGATTGAATGAAGAAACTTATGCTAAATCCCAGTTGCTTCTTGAAGGCATGGTGGTTTCGCTTCAGACAATTGAACATGAATACAACCAATATATTACAATATCAAACCAATAAGGAGGTGGAGACCCATGCTACGTCTTGATTTGCAGTTTTTTGCCCAGAAAAAGGGTGTAGGTAGTACAAAAAACGGCCGTGATTCTGAGTCTAAGCGTCTTGGAGCTAAGCGTGCAGACGGACAAACGGTAACTGGTGGTTCTATCCTTTACCGTCAACGCGGTACAAAAGTTTACCCTGGAGCTAACGTTGGCCGCGGCGGCGATGATACATTGTTCGCTAAAGTGGACGGAGTTGTTAAATTCGAACGTTACGGACGCGACCGCAAAAAAGTCAGCGTTTATCCTGTTGCTCAGGAAGCGTAAACTAAATAGTGTATGGGTTCATACGTAATTTGAAGCCGCGCTGTGCCTTTTGCATAAGCGTGGCTTTTTTTGTTATATAATTTTCGAAGATTATTTTAGTTTCCTGCCTATATTTGCTATACTTTTTATTATTATGGATGACCGAAGGAGCTGACCCCCGTTGGATGACAAAGAAATCATTACGCTTCTCAGACATAAGCGTCATGACTGGATGAATCAAATTCAGCTGCTTCAGGGATACGCATCTCTGGGGAAGCAGGAGCGGTTATTAGATCAAATCGAAGACATAAAAAATGAAGCTGAAAATGAAAGAAGAATATTGAATAGTGATGCCGTTGTTTTTCCCATTTGGCTAATATCGTTCAATTGGAAATATGACTATTACAGAATTAAATACTCTTTGAGTGAAGATGTTGATTTATCCCGTCATGATCAAAAGCTGCAGGCTTGTGGCGAGCGCATGATTGAATTAATGAATGACTATAGGGTGGAGGATGAACTCTATGAGGGATCCGTCCAAATTTATAAGGGCATAGATGAGCATTCATTAGGGGTAAGCTGGGAATGGGATGGTCGCTTCCGGCACATAGATACCTTTTTGAAAGAGTTGAATCAGGCAGGGTTTATAGCCACTATTTTAGAGGAAAGAGAATTATCTATCGAAATGATGATAGATTGAAGAGGTGAAGAAGATGTTTGTTGATCAGGTTAAAGTATTTGTTAAAGCTGGAGATGGAGGGAACGGTTTAGTTGCCTACCGTCGTGAAAAATATGTTCCAAAAGGCGGACCCGCCGGTGGAGACGGTGGAAATGGCGGGAATGTTATCTTTGAAGTGGATGAAGGGCTGAATACCCTAATGGATTTTCGTTATCAGCATCATTTCAAAGCGGCTCGTGGAGAAAATGGCATGAACCAGAAGCAGCATGGTAAAAATGCTGATCCTCTAGTAGTCAGCGTTCCTCCAGGCACAACGGTAAAGGATGCCGACACAGATAAGGTTATTGCTGACTTAACAGAACATAAACAACGGGCCGTAATAGCAAAAGGCGGGAGAGGCGGTCGTGGCAATGCCAGGTTTGCTACAGCAAGAAATCCCGCACCAGAAATTGCTGAGAATGGTGAACCTGGAGAAGAACTTGATGTGGTCGTTGAATTAAAATTATTGGCTGACGTAGGGTTAGTAGGCTTTCCTAGTGTAGGGAAGTCAACGTTTCTTTCTGTAGTAACTGCAGCAAAACCTAAAATTGCGGATTATCATTTTACAACTCTATCCCCAAATCTAGGGGTGGTGGAAAGTCAGGATCACCGCAGTTTTGTAATGGCGGACCTTCCTGGGCTGATTGAAGGCGCACATGAAGGAATCGGACTTGGTCATCAATTCTTACGACATGTAGAGCGAACAAGGTTGCTGCTTCATGTTGTGGATATGTCAGGTGTGGAAGGACGCGATCCTTTTGAAGATTATGTCACGATCAACAATGAACTATCTTCTTACGACAAGAGACTGGAAAATCGTCCTCAAATCATTGTAGCCAATAAGATGGATATGCCGGATTCTGCAGAAAACCTGAAGGCATTTAAAGAGAAGCTGGATAAAGACGTTATGGTCTTTCCTATATCTACAATAACTCGTGAGGGGCTGGATGAGCTTCTTTATACAGTAGCTGATCAATTGGATCAAATACCGAAGCATGAAGAGTCTGTTGAAGAAGTCGATGAGCGGGTCGTTTATAAATTTGAAAAAGAAGAAGCTCCTTTCCAATTGACAAGAGCAGACGATGGAGCTTATGTATTATATGGTGAAAAGATTGAATCCTTATTTAGACGAACGGATTTCTCAAGGGATCAATCCATTAATCGTTTTGCCAGACAAATGCGCAGTATGGGTGTGGACGATGCTTTAAGAGAACGAGGAGCGAAAGATGGGGACACAGTCAGAGTACTTGATTATGAATTCGAATTTGTAGATTAATGAGGGGAGAGGATTGGATGACGGATTATAACGAAAAATTTTATTTAGTCCGTAGCGACATTCTCCCTGAAGCCATGAAAAAAACCATAGAGGCTAAAGCGCTGTTAGAACGCGGTAAAGCTGAATCAATATTTGAAGCTGTTCAGCATGTAGGACTGTCCAGGAGTGCTTTTTATAAATATAGAGATGCAGTATTTCCTTTTCAGGCAATGGTAAAAGAGCAGATGATCACTCTTTTCTTTCACTTAGAAGACAGGGCGGGTACGTTATCCAATTTATTGCGTACCGTAGCGCAGTCCGGGTGCAATGTTCTTACCATTCACCAGACCATTCCATTACAAGGAAAGGCAAATGTTACCTTGTCGCTGAACACGACTGGTATGGTTGGTACGATAGAACGAATGCTGCAGCAGCTTCATAAACTCGACTTTGTGGATCGAGTAGAAATTCTAAGTACGGGAGCTTAATTGGAGGGGAAGATATGCCGGAACAACGGATAGGGTATTTAGGACCTAAAGGAACTTTTACAAAAATGGCTGTCGATGGCTTATTCGACGGTGGTACTTATATTGGATATGAAAGCATTCCAGCCTGCCTGGATGCAGTGGAAAATGGCGAGGTAGATACGGGAGTCGTTCCCCTTGAAAACGCTATAGAGGGCTCTGTCCACTTGACCATAGATTATTTGGTTCATCAAGTAAATCAGTCCATCATTGCTGAATTGACAGTACCGATTAAACAGCATTTACTTGTACATCCTGATCATTATGACCATGACCTTAAGAAAATCTACTCGCATAGCCATGCGATTGCGCAGTGTCACCAGTATCTACACAAGAACTATCCGCAAGCAGATCTGGAATATACGGCTTCCACTGGAAGAGCAGCTGAAATTGTAGCGGATACGGGGACTGGAGCAGCGGCCATTGGAAACCATCTGGCTGCAGAAGAGAATGGGTTAAAGATTCTTGCTGAGAACATTCATGACTATGATAATAACCACACGCGTTTCGCAGTCGTCCAAAAGAATCCGATGACATTAAAGGTAAAAGACCAATTCGTAACAAAACAGAAGACCACAGTCATGGTAACGCTGCCTAAAGATTATGTGGGGGCCCTTCACCAGGTCCTTGCAGCCTTCGCCTGGAGAAAGATGAACTTATCTAAAATTGAATCAAGACCAATGAAAACCGGGCTTGGCAACTACTTTTTCTTAATAGATGTTGATCAGCCGTACGACCAGATTCTCTTTCCTGGAGTGCAGGCCGAACTAGAAGCTTTAGGGTGTCAGTTAAAGATTCTTGGAACTTATCCAAGTTACCAATTAGATATTCCTTCTCCTATTCGGAGAGCTTAATTTATGCCTCGTCGAAACCTTGTTTATATCAAGGTTTTGGCGAGGTTCTTTTTAATATTCTAAAGAAATATAGGCTTTTTCATCAATCTTTTGGCTTGAACTGCATAGAGTGTTATGAAGCTATTATTGCCTTTTTAGTTTTTAGATTCACAGGAAGGGAGTTGCAATGGTGAGAATTCACATTGTGCAAAAAGGGGATACACTCTGGAAGATTGCCAAAAAGTATGGGGTAGATTTTGAAGAATTGAAATCAGTTAATACCCAGCTTTCTAATCCTGATATGATCATGCCGGGTATGAAGATTAAGGTTCCGCAAGGCACGAAGCAAGTCAAGAAAGAAGCGCCTAAACAGATGATGCCGAAGAAAGAAATGCCTTCCATGCCACCTTATAAAGACACTTCACCTAAACCGATTCCTGTTATCAAAGAGGACGAGAAAAAGCCTGTCAAAAAAGGTGTTATGGATAAACCAATGATGCCTGTGCAGCCGATTCAAATGAATATGCCGATTCAAATGCCAAGCATCGATCAGCAAATGCAAAATTATTACACGACTTTTCACTTACCTCAAATGCCAATGCCGCAAGCACCTAAAGAAGAAGAGATGCCTTCAGAGGAGTCGCCAAAGGGGGAGGGGAAATCACAGTATCAGGAGCCTGTTCAGCAGCCTTACTTCCAGCCGATGCAGCAACCGATGCAGCAACCGATGCAGCAACCGATGCAGCAGCCGATGCAGCAGCCAATGCAGCAACCGATGCAGCAGCCAATGCAGCAACCGATGCAGCAGCCAATGCAGCCGCAGCTGGTGCATACTGACTTTTATTGCTGCCCGCCACATCCTGTAATGATGCCATCTTACATGCCTATGCAGATGCCGTCTCAGCAGAATATGCCTATGTACCCTCACCAACAAGGCTATATGGGGGGAGAATATGAGGAAAGTTCTTCACCTATGGTCCAGGGAGCTCAAGCGGGAGGGGACTGCGGATGCGGTGCGGATGGTACCGGGGGTCCTCAGGACTGGTCTCCAGCAATGGGATATGGTGGTCAGCCTATGTATCCAGGTTATTACCATCATGGATACCCTCAAGCCTATGGTCCTATGCAATATCCTATGGGTGGTTGGGGACCGCATCAAGGCGGAGGCTCCTATGGAATGGGTCCGTACAGTATGCCACAATCGATGGGGAGTGGTTACCCGCAAGCAGGGCCAATGGGTCCGTATCAGGGGCCTTGGCGGGACGATGATGTAGATGAAAGTTGAGCATACAGAAGGCGATTCATATACGGATCGCCTTTTTCAATGGCTTTTGCGAGAAGAGAAGTTACCTATTAGGTTAGAGAAAGTAATTAAGCCTAAAGTTTATAAAGTTCAGTATAATGGTCAGCCTATGATATTAAAAGGGTACAGAAGAGCGCAAACGTTAGAACAGCAGATCAGATTCTTTCAGGACTGGAACTACGCCTCAATAGCAGCTGCTCGCCCTCTGCCTTTTCAAGACAATATTTACACAAAAAGTAAGTTGGGCTGCACGTGGGGGCTTTTTGAATGGGTTCAAGGAAAACATGCCGATTTTGATAATCATTATGACAGAGAAAAAGCTGTGCAGGTGCTCCATCAATTTCATCGTACTACCAAAGGGATCGCTACTTTAGCTATCCCACGAGATCCACTCTATATTAAATGGGAAAGGCGTTTAGAGCAGTTTGAAGAAACTCAGGACGTCTTTTCAGATTACAGAAAAAGAAGTATTTACCAAGAGATTCGCTTAAGCATGATCATCCAACTTGAACGATTTTCTAATCATCCTTGGGGAGAAATAGAAGAAAAGGCTTGGGAAAATAATGAATGGCTGCACGGCGATGTCGCTCATCATAACTTTATAATTAATAATAATGAGATCAAACTTATTGATTTCGATTTGTTACACACTGGACCTCACCTATATGATCATATTCAATTGGGACAGCGGTTCCTTCCTTATCTAGAGAATCAGCGATCTTTGCTTCTTCAATATTTCAAACACACTCCTGACCCTGACATTTGGTTAAAAGGGGTATTGGTTCCTGCCGATATTCTCAGGGAGTGGCTGTACGGTTATAGGCGATGCGTTAGAGGGGAAGTGTCTCTTTCCAAGCATATAAAAAAATTAGAGAAAGCTTGGGAAAGCCGGAGGAAGTTTGTCCGATATGCTGAACATATGCTAAGATAAGATATCATATGTGTGAGAGGATGAACAATCCGGTGGAACAAAAAGTTAATGAATTAGTGACATGGTTACAAGAACAAGTGGAACAGGCAAATGTAGAAGGCTTACTTGTAGGAGTGAGTGGGGGAATTGACTCCGCGGTAGTCGCAAACTTAATTAAACGTGCATTCCCGAATCAATCTCTTGGAGTTATTATGCCTTGTAAAAGTCAAGGAAGCGACCAAAAACACGCTGAGTTAGTGACGAACGCATGTGGCTTATCCTCTATAAAAGTAGATTTGACTGAAACTCATGATGTTCTGTTTCAAACAATCAAAAACCAACTGGAAGCAGATGGAACTTTTGACGAAGATCAAGAGAAGCTGGCAGACGCAAATTTACGAGCAAGGCTTCGTATGAGTACACTATATACCATCGCTCAGAACCATAAATATTTAGTAGTAGGCACAGACAATGCCGCTGAATGGTACACCGGATATTTCACAAAATATGGGGATGGTGGAGTGGATCTCGTACCATTAGTTCACCTGCCGAAAGGTGAAGTGCGCGAAATGGCTGCTTATTTGGGCGTTCCTGATGAAATTATTAATAAACAGCCAAGCGCTGGGCTTTGGGAAGGTCAGACGGACGAGAATGAAATGGGAACGAGTTATAATAAAATTGATGCCTTCTTACGAGGGGAAGAAGTTCCTGAAGAAGATAGAAAGATTATAGAGTCCATGCATAGAAAATCAGCTCATAAACGTAACCTTCCCCCTTCACCTCCTCAATAAGGGTTGGGTAAAATTAACTGTTTAAAACATTCTCCTTAAACCATAGTAATGGTAAAAGGAGAATGTTTTTTATGTGGAAATACTTTATGGTTCTAATGTTTACAGTTTTACTAGCGGCTGGATGTGGTGCGCAGCCCGACGAAAAGGCTGAAGAAGAAACCACTTACTATGAACCCATCACCTATGGAGGGGACCCTGGTATCAAACGAAGAGGTCAGATTCCTACTGGAGAAGACAGCTGGTTCAAACGTACATCAGAAGAAGAATTCCGTAATTCCAAATTTAAAGAGACCAACAGAGGGCATGATAATGCGTTTAATAACGAAGATTCCATGGAGATCATGAAGAAGGTTAATGAATTAGAAGAAGTCACAATGACCCAGGCTTTTACGGATGACAAGAAAGTTTATGTAGCAGTGATGATTAATCCATATAACCGAAGGGATCAGTCCATACCTAAGAAGGTTGAGGCAAAAGTTAAAGAAATCACTGATAAACCAATCGTTATTTACACCAATAATAATAATTGGGATCATATGAAGGATTTGAACGCCAGGTTGAAAGCTTCGCAGGCTCCAGCTCAATTAAAAAGTCAGATCAGAGATTTCTTTCAGCAAAACCAGACCGGTAAGTAAGTTGCTTTATTCTAACCGGGAAATTGTGGTATATTGAGGGAGGAAAAGATTTGCTTTGGAGAGGAGAATGTCCATGGCTGGTCATTCAAAATGGAGTAATATAAAACGCCGAAAAGGTGCACAAGATGCCAAACGGGGTAAGCTTTTTATGAAACTGGCAAGAGAGATATTTATGGCTGCCAGGCAAGGCGGAGGGGATCCAGAGATGAATCCCAATCTTCGCTTAGCTGTAGATAAAGCTAAATCAAATAATATGCCGAATGAAAATATCGATCGTGCCATTAAGAAAGCAACAGGTGATCTTGAAGGAGTAAATTATGAAGAGTACACATATGAAGGCTATGGTCCTGGCGGTGTAGCTGTTATGGTTAAGGTATTAACAGATAACAAAAACCGGACTGCAGCGGACGTGCGTCATGCCTTTAATAAAAACGATGGAAATCTTGGTGAAAATGGCTGCGTCTCCTTTATGTTTGACCGCAAAGGCTACTTAGTGGTTGATCGCGGAGAAACAGAGGTGGACGAAGAAGAGATGATGCTTGAAGTAATCGAAGCCGGAGCGGAAGAAATGGAAACAACAGACGAGCAATTTGAAATATATGCTGAACCTGAAACTTTTTCTGAAGTGAAAGCTTCGCTTGAAAAGAGCGGATATTCATTTGTGACGAGTGAAGTTACGATGATTCCAGAAACATACACACCTCTGGATGAAGAAGGCGTCGAAAAGATGCTTAAATTAATTGATATGCTTGAGGATAATGATGATGTTCAAGAGGTGTATCATAACTTAGACGCTGATGAAACCATCTTGGAGAAATTATCATAATCGCTGACTTTCTATCATAATAACTTCTGTTCCTGGACATACTAGGAGCAGAAGTTATTTTTTAGTTAGGGGGAACCTGCGATGAATCGATGGTTATGGGTTATACCGGCCAGTTTAATTTTTGCAGGATGGCAATGGTTTGCTGCGGAAGAAGACGTGTCTCTTAGAGCAGAAGATTTATCTTATCAAAGAACGGTTATTAATAAGACAGAAGAAAATGCTGTAGAAACTCTAGTGAATCCTGAACCATTAACAATAAAGGTTGTATTGAAGCAGCATTATCTGGATGGCGTAACGGAAACCATAAATAAGGAAGAAACAATATGGTCTATGGTGGATTTCTGGTCCACTTATGAAGGATGGTCCATAGAATCTCAGGAGCTGGATCAGATCGTTTTCAAAAGACAAGTGGAAGATATTTCACCACTGACTAAGCAGCAGGGGTATTTCGGACTTACGAAAGATGGAGAACTGGCCGTATTTGAGGGGGCTCCTTCTCAGGGGAAGGTTATAGAATCCTTTAAACCCATCCCTATTGAACCATTAGAATCAAAAAGGAAATCCGAATTAAAAGAGGGTATAAAAATTAAGGATGCCTCTCATTTCGAGCAAGTTGTTAAACAGTATGCAGGAGATGAACAGCCGCTATGAATGGTCATAGACGGCTGTTTTATTTTTGTGTCATTGGGAGATGCGCTTTTTGAAGCAAGTCGATTAAACTTGGCTGAACACGGCAGGAATCAACATTCTTCTTCCGGTTCTGTCATGGGCGAACATGTGCTTGTGTGTTACAATAGAGAGTGCTAAGCAATACAGGTAAGAGAGGAATTCCAACTATGATTACTTATGTAAAAGGACAATTAAGCTTAATTGAAGATACGTCTATAATTCTTGAAACAGGTGGAATTGGTTATGAAATTCTATGTGCCAACCCTTATAACTTTCAAGATTCTTTGAATCGTGAAATTAAAGTTCATACATACCACTATATACGAGAAGATCAACAAACATTATTTGGCTTCAGGAAAAAAGAAGATAAACAGCTTTTCGCTCAGCTTTTAAATGTTTCCGGCATAGGTCCGAAGGGTGCTTTAGCTATACTTGGTACGGTTAGTGTACCCGAATTTGTTTCAGCTATTGAACAGGAAGACGATAAGTACTTAACTAAATTCCCTGGTGTTGGAAAAAAGACGGCCAGACAGATGATATTGGACTTAAAAGGCAAATTAATTGTCTGGCTGCCTGATGAGCAGAATGAAGATACCATTTTCTATCAAGAGGAACTGACTTCAAAAGAAAAAAGAGAGCGTATAGAAGATGCACTTGAAGCATTAAAAGCTTTGGGTTATACAGAAAAAGAAATTAAACTGGCACGAACAGAACTTCAAAAAACCAGTGAAGGCAGTGTTGATGATTACGTAAGACAAGGGTTACAGCTGCTGATGAAGTCATAATTGAAAGGGGGAACTAATGTGGAAGATCGAATGATTTCCGGCGAGTTGCAGGAGACGGATGAGGACATTGAACTTAGTTTAAGACCTGAAACGCTCAAACAGTATATTGGTCAGGACCAAACTAAACGAAATCTGCGAATTTTTATTGAAGCAGCAAAAATGAGAGAGGAACCTCTGGACCATGCACTTCTCTACGGCCCTCCGGGGCTCGGAAAAACGACACTTGCTTCTATTATTGCCAATGAAATGGGGGTGCAGTTCAGGACAACGGCTGGACCTGCCATTGAGAGGGCAGGAGATCTGGCTGCCATTTTATCTTCATTAGAACCAGGGGATGTACTTTTTATAGATGAAATTCATCGATTACCAAGATCAGTAGAAGAAGTTCTCTACCCAGCTATGGAAGACTTCTGTTTGGACATTGTGGTAGGCAGCGGTCCCAGTGCGAGATCGATGCGACTTGATCTCCCTCCCTTTACTTTGGTTGGAGCTACCACCAGGGCCGGTTTATTATCGGCGCCGCTTCGTGACCGGTTCGGAGTCCACAGCAGATTGGAATATTACGAAACAGAGGCATTGTGCTCAATAGTGGAGAGGACTGCTGATATTTTTCATGTGGAAATTGATTTTAATGCGGCTGTTGAAATTGCTCGGCGTTCGAGAGGAACACCGCGTATAGCCAACCGATTATTTAAGCGGGTAAGGGATATAGCTCAAGTCAAAGGTGAATCCGTGATCTCTCTCGAAACGACTCAAGAAGCTCTCGAAATGCTTCAAGTCGACGCTGAAGGCCTGGATTATATAGACCACAAGCTTTTAAAAGGCATTATGGATGGATTTCGAGGGGGCCCGGTGGGGCTTGATACTATTTCGGCTACAATAGGAGAAGAGTCTCAGACGATTGAAGATGTTTACGAGCCGTTTCTTCTCCAAATTGGATTTATACAAAGAACTCCGCGTGGACGTGTCGTAACACCTAAAGCGTACGCTCACTTCCATAGGGAGGTGCCCGGAACTTGACTGGCTTCGGAAAAATATTTATTGTTATAGGGATTGTGTTTATCGTGATAGGACTTTTATGGAGTTTTGTTGGCAGACTCCCAGGAGATTTGTCTTTTAAAAAAGGGAATACCACCTTTTATTTTCCAATTATGACGTCCATTGTTGCGAGTATTGTTCTATCACTGATATTTTATATTATTGGTAAAATACGCTAAGGAAGAATAGGGGATTTAAATGGATATTAAGCAGTATGATTTTGAGCTGCCCGAAGAGCTTATTGCTCAGGTACCGCTTCAGGATCGTTCTTCGTCACGCCTCATGGTTTGCGACCGGAGCGCTGAAACAATAGAACATTACCTTTTTTCAGATATTGAAAGGCTATTAAAGCCAGGCGACTGCCTCGTTTTAAATGATACACGCGTACTACCGGCAAGGCTATTTGGAGCGAAAGAAGACACGGGAGGAAAAGTAGAGGTTCTTCTCCTCCATCAAGATTCGAAAGACGAATGGGATGTACTTATCAAACCTGCTAAAAAAGTAAAACCAGGTTCTCGTATCGTGTTTGGGGACGGACAGTTAATAGCTGAATGCACGGAGGTGCAGGAGCATGGTGGAAGAAAAGTCAGGTTCTCTTATGATGGGATTTTTATGGAAGTACTGGAATCCCTTGGTGAGATGCCGCTTCCCCCTTATATTAAGGAACAGCTGTCGGATAGGGAACGTTACCAGACTGTGTACGCTAAGGAAGAAGGGTCTGCAGCAGCACCTACTGCCGGACTTCATTTTACGAATGAATTACTTGAAAACCTTCAGGCTTCGGGTGTAACCATAGCCTATCTCACCCTTCATGTCGGACTTGGAACCTTTCGTCCTGTTAGTGTCGATAAGGTGGAAGACCACGATATGCATGCTGAATTCTACCAAGTATCTCAAGAAACAGCTGACCAATTGAATCAGGTGAAAAACCAGGGAGGTCGTATCATCTCGGTAGGCACAACTTCCACAAGGACGCTTGAAACCATCATCCGTGATTATGGCACCTTTAAGGAAGCTAGCGGATGGACGGATATATTTATCTACCCACCCCAAAAGCTGAAAGCGATTGATGGGCTGATTACGAATTTTCATCTGCCTAAATCCACTCTGATTATGCTGGTCAGTGCCTTTGCGGGTCGTGATTTTATTATGGAAGCGTATGCCAGAGCTGTGGAGAATAAGTATCGATTCTTCAGCTTTGGAGATGCGATGCTGATTATTTAGTTAGATTATTGCTTGATGTGGAGAAAGGAAAGAAATAATGGCAATCACATATGAATTAATTAAAACATGTAAACAAACGGGTGCACGTCTTGGCAAAGTCCATACACCTCACGGATCATTTGACACTCCAATGTTCATGCCGGTAGGTACGCTTGCAACGGTAAAAACGATGAGTCCCGAGGAACTCGAGCAAATGGGAGCTCCAATTATACTTTCCAACACGTATCATCTGTGGCTGCGTCCCGGGGAAGATATCGTTGAAGAAGCAGGGGGGCTTCATTCTTTCATGAACTGGAATGGGTCCATCCTTACAGATTCAGGCGGATTTCAAGTATTCAGCTTAAGTGACTTGAGACAGATTGAAGAAGAAGGTGTTCACTTCCGTAACCATATTAGCGGAGAGAAGTTATTTCTTTCACCTGAGAAAGCCATGCACATCCAAAATTCACTGGGTGCTGATATTATGATGGCTTTTGATGAGTGTCCACCTTATCCTGCCGAGCATGACTATATGAAAAAGTCAGTGGAGCGGACTAGCCGCTGGGCTGAACGATGCCTGGAAGGTCATCAGAGACCTCATGATCAGGGGCTGTTTGGGATTATCCAAGGAGGAGAATATGAAGATTTGCGCCGGCAAAGTGCAAGAGATCTTACTTCAATGGATTTCCCGGGTTATGCTATTGGAGGACTTTCTGTAGGTGAGCCAAAAGATGTTATGAACAGGGTGCTCGATTTTACTGCACCTCTTCTACCTGATGAAAAACCACGCTATTTAATGGGGGTAGGCTCACCTGATTCACTAATTGATGGCAGCATGCGAGGCATAGATATGTTTGATTGTGTACTGCCTACTCGGATCGCACGGAACGGAACCTGCATGACTTCAAATGGACGTCTGGTTGTCCGTAACGCAAAGTTTGCCCGTGATTTTCGTCCGATTGATGAAAATTGTGACTGTCACACATGCCGCAATTACAGCCGCGCTTACATCAGACATCTTGTTAAATCAAGTGAAACATTTGGCTTTAGATTAACTACTTATCATAACCTTTATTTTCTGTTAAAATTAATGAGGCAAGTGCGTGAAGCCATTAAAGAAGATCGACTCGGAGACTTTAGAGAAGAATTCTTTGAACAATATGGTTTCAATAAACCAAATGCGAAGAACTTTTAGAAGGGGGGAAATTAAATGGATACATTAGTCGGTTTATTACCAATTATTCTAATGTTTGTCATTTTCTATTTCCTATTAATTCGTCCGCAGCAAAAGAAACAGAAAAAAGTACAACAAATGCAGGCGGACTTGCAAAAAGGCGATAGAATCATCACAATCGGAGGTCTCCATGGTACGGTCCATGCTATAGATGAAGGATCTCTAGTTATTACGGTACAGGATGGAACGCAAATGAAATTCGATCGTTCATCTGTTCGTGAGAAACTAAATCAGGACTAATGATTAGAATCCCGCTGTATTTGCAGCGGGATTTCTTATGTTCCTTTATCTTTTTGCCGTTCGTCTTGGCAGATTGACCCCAATCATCCCTCCGAGCCAGGCTGCTAGAACCAATCCCCCAAAATAACTGAGCTGCGGCAGAGATATTAATTGATTCTCAAAAATGATTTGGAATAAAGCCATAGCCGCCACAAAAATAAGACCTGTCATAACCCCGGAAAGCCACCCCTTCTGCTCACCTTTGTAAGCAGCCATCATTCCACCAAATGCTAAAATGCTCAAACCGGTAATCAGGGCTGCTTGATTGAGGGTTTGATATTCCATTGTTGTAAAACGAAGGAAAAGAGCCAATACAGCCGCGGAAATAATCATGAGCAGAAGAATAGAGCCAATTCCATATGCAAGGACGCCCTGCGTAAATTTTTTCATATCATAAATCCTCCTTCTTAAGCTTGTCATTAACACTATATGCATGCTTAAGCCTTAGATAGAAGTAGATATTTTCCTTCTTCCTTGAATACGTATAAAGTAAAGACCTTATAAAAAGGGGAAGGTGTATGGCAACTCTACTTGCATTACTCATATTCGTAGCGAGCTATGTATTAATTATGACAGAAAAATGGAATCGGGCACTTGTAGCCTTAGCCGGCGGTGTTCTTCTATTAGTGACGAAAGTGTACGAGTGGGAGGAGGCATTTGGGTTTATTGATTGGGAGACAGTGGCTTTGCTTTTTTCTATGATGGTGCTCGTTTCCATCACGAAGAAAACGGGAGTGTTCACCTATATGGCTGTTCGTTTAGCCCAGCTGGTGAAAGGACGTCCTATACCGTTGCTTGCCGTAAGCGCAATATTTACTGCTGTTGGCTCTGCCTTTTTAGATAACGTAACAACGGTTTTGCTTTTTGTTCCTGTACTCCTTACATTAATTGACCGCTTACAGCTTCCGGCTTTTCCTTATTTACTTGTTACTATATTCAGCTCGAATATCGGCGGGACTGCTACTTTAATCGGCGACCCACCTAACATTATGATTGGACAGGCTGTAGAACATTTTAGTTTTCTATCCTTTATTTATCATTTAGGTCCTGTGGTCCTCGTAATTTTTGGATCTGTGTTAACTATCTTACTGCTTATTTTCCGGAAGCAATTAATCTACAATCCTGAACTAGCTGCTGCCCTTTTGGAAATGGATGCGCGTGAGCATCTAAAGGTCTCCCGTTTATTATTTCAGTCGGTTTCAGTATTGATTTTAACTATTACCGGTTTTATGATGCATCCATTTGTACACATGGATATTACCACCATTGCTGTCAGTGGAGCTTTATTATTACTGTTTTTAACTGACAAAGAATTGGATGTTGAACACGTTTTTCAAGAGGTGGAGTGGGTAACCTTATTTTTCTTCATGGGTTTATTTATGCTGGTTGGCGGTTTAGAAACGGTAGGTGTTATTGATGAACTCGCCCGTATGATGGTGTGGGTTTCTGGCGGCGACCTGCCTATTACATCAATGGTCATGTTATGGAGTGCGGGTGTGCTTTCTGGGGTAGTGGATAATATTCCATTTGTGGCGGCTATGATTCCAGTTGTGCAGGAACTCCAGGGATACGGTATGATGAATGTGGATCCTATATGGTGGTCACTCGCTTTAGGCGCATGTCTTGGAGGAAATGGAACGCTGGTAGGAGCATCCGCGAATGTTGTAGTAGCGGGTATAGCGGCGAGTCACCGCCAGCCTATATCGTTCCTTAAATTTTCGATTTATGGAATTCCTGTCCTGATTTTATCTTTATTGATCGCGTCAATTTACGTTTATTTTAGATATTTGCTTCCCTTCTCATCATAAAAAAATAAGAATGGGTCATCTTATAAGAGAGTATCCTCATGAAAGGTCGTGGGCGTCATTGGCTTTCCTGTCTCTTATATTAAGAACCATTCTTACTTATTTAATTATTCTATTTGTGTTTCGGTTTATGGGGAAGAGAGAAATCGGTGAACTAAGTGTCATGGATTTGGTTGTTTTTATTATGCTCGCTGAAATTGGAGTGTTTTTAATTGAACAACCCGATTCAGCCATTTGGAAATCAGTCGTTCCAATGGCTGTGTTATTAATTATACAACTCGGCAGTGCCTGGATATCGTTAAAGAATCAAAGGTTTAGAACATGGTTTGATGGAAAGCCTTCTGTCATTATTAAACACGGTAAAGTGGACGAGTACGAAATGAAACGGCAGCGCTATAATTTTAACGATTTACTTATACAATTGCGCGAACATGGAATTCAGCAAGTAAATGATGTAGCTTATGCAATCTTAGAACCTTCAGGTAAACTATCGGTTTTTGAAAAAGATGATCAGGGTCATTCCTCTTATGCAGTCGTACTTGTCGCAGATGGAGAAATTCAATATAGCGGCTTGAAAAATATACGTAAAAATAAGAACTGGCTGTTAAATGAACTTAAAAAACAGGGACATGAATCTTTAGATAAAGTTTCTTTATGTACTATTAATGAGGAAGGCGAAGTTTCCATAGATGAAAAAAATCAATTTCAATAAAATAACCGCTTAAAAAAGCGGTTATTTTTTATGAAAGATTTTCTTCCAAGGTATCAACTTCCACTCGTCTTTGCGTAAAAGTTTGAATAGAAACAGAAGTGCCAGATATAGAAGCGTAAGGATGAATCCCATCCATAGGAGCTGTGGAATCGGCCTGCTTTCATGAAGCAGGTAGTGCTTCATTGTGAAACCAACGTAGCCAGTTATACCAACTACCAGTGCAAAACGGATAAACATGTCCAGTGGGAGGGTCATAATTTTGTGTTTGATAAGGACTGCAAGATGTAGAAGAGTTACAACAACTACGCCTACTACCATAGCTATGGCCACACCATGTATTCCAAACTCGGGACGGGAACTCAAACTGACTAATACAATAAATTTAATAATTGAACCAATTAGCGTGTTCCACATCGCAGGCTGTGCTAAATCTAATGCTTGCAATGTAGCCTGGAGCGGGGTTTGAATGTAATGCAACAAGAAGAATGGCGCCATAAACTGCAACATAAAAGCGGCTTGGCTAGTACCGTAAACCGTCATTAGGATAACAGCTGGGAAAATCATGAAAACGACTGTAATGACCCCTCCTGAGGCTAATGAAAGACGAATGGACTGCATAATTCGGTATTGTATGGTTTCTTTTTTACCTACAGCTGCTGCTTCACTAATTGAGGGTACAAGGGCAGTTGAAAGAGCATGGGTTAAAAAAGTAGGTAAGAAAAGCAGGGGAAGTACATATCCAGTTAATTCCCCGTATAGTTTCGTTGATTCCGCTGCAGCAAAACCAGCTATTGCAAGGCTTTGGGCTACAAGGATTGGTTCAAAGAAATAGGTTATGGAACCGATAAAACGACTGCCTGTGGTAGGAAGCGCGATAGCCATTAACTCTTGAAAAGTTTGTTTCCCTTTCCCAACGTGTTTTTTCCAGGTCTTTCTCAGTTTAAACGATTTTTGCAGATTGAACTGTCTCAGCATATAAATCAATGAAACAAATTCACCTAACACTACGGCCGCCATAGCTCCTGCTGCGGCGTATTCGACACCATAAGGGTAAAGCAGTTTAGTTAAGACAAGTACTCCTCCAATACGGACTACCTGCTCAATAACCTGAGACAGAGCCTGAGGCTTCATATTCTGCCTTCCCTGGAAATAACCTCGAATTACCGATGCGACAGCAATGATTGGTATAATTGGTGTAACGACTAATAAAGGAAAAAGAGCGCGCGGGTCGGTTAGAAAATAGGAAGCGATAACAGGGGTGAGTATAAATAATGCGCCTGTAAAGATAATACTTAAGGAACCGGTAATCGACAAAGAGACGATTAGGATACTTTTAATTTTCTTCTCATTGCCTGTGGCTTCAGCTTCGGATACACGTTTTGATATTGCTACAGGAAGACCGAACTGTGTAATGGTAATCGCCAGAATCAGAGTAGGCAGGGCCATCATATAAAGCCCTACTCCTTCGGCACCCATCACACGAGCAACAACAATCCGATTGATAAACCCAAGCAGACGAGTGACCAGCCCTGCAGCTACCAGGATGAGGGCCCCATGTAAAAAGGTTTGCTTAGACATAAAAACAATCCGCCTTCTCAAAGAATTAAAATTCCGCTACAATGAAGTATATGCTAAGCCTTGGACAAGGCATGACAAAGTTTAGAATTATCGAAATTAGTAGGCGGAAGGGCCAGGTAAATTAACGGTATCATCATAATAATTAGGTGTATTAGAAGGAACTAGGAAATTGTACGAAGTTGTTCAAAAATCCCTAATTACCTTGTTGATATATAAATGGTGCGCGGGCCACACTGGCTACATAAAAGGCTTTGGTAGAGGATTGGGTGAAGTTATTACATGAAAAACAGGATATACTGACCCTCATGCGGTATAAAGAAACGACTTAGCAGGTTGTCAAATATAAAAATAGTAGTAAAATTGGTACGGATGGATAAACAAAGGAAACACTTAAACTTAGGAGTGAGAGCCAGTCTTACTGCAAGTACATAAGCATTTCGATAATGATTAGGCGCTGAAGTTATAAAAGGAGGAAATGAACATTATGGTGAAACGGGGGCGTATCGTCGCCTTTTTTCTAGTGCTGATTCTATTAGCAGCTACGATAGGGACGACTGTAACAGGTGTTACTAAAAATATAAACTTAGGTCTGGATCTGCAGGGTGGATTTGAAATCCTGTATGATGTTGAGCCTTTAAATGAAGATCAAGAGGTGAACGAGAGGGTTCTGGAAGCGACCGTTGAATCCCTGAACAGACGAGTGAATACACTGGGGATTAGTGAAACGAACATTTCGATTGAAGATGGCGGACGTATCCGTGTACAGCTTGCCGGTATTCAGGATCAGCAGGAGGCAAGGGATTTATTAGCTACTACAGCTGAACTTTCTTTCCGCGGCGCGAATGGAGAAGAATATCTAGATGGATCAGACCTGGTTGAGGGAAGCGCGCAACAAACATATGACCAGAACAATAGTCCGGCCGTTTCTCTTGGCGTAAAAGATCCTGGTAAGTTTTATGACGTGTCTGAAGAGATTTTGAATACACCTGATGACCCAGCCACACCTTATCCAGAAAATGTTCTGGTCATCTGGCTGGACTATAATGAAGAGACTTCTTTTGCTGAGGAGTATGGGAAGGCCGATCCGGCTTATCTTTCAGCACCAAGGTTTCCAGATGGACCAGTCAGAAGCTCCACCGTACAGATTACCGGGGACTTTACCGTAGAGTCTGCAAAAGAATTAGCAGACCTCTTAAACGCAGGATCACTCCCCGTAAATCTTGAGGAAACCTATTCTACTTCAGTAGGAGCTCAATTCGGTGAACAGGCTATGAATAAAACAATCATCGCCGGAGCAATTGGTATAGCCACTATATTCTTATTCATGATGGCTTATTATCGCTTTCCTGGAATTATTGCTGTGGTAACATTGACCGCCTATGTGTATTTAATATTAGTGGTCTTTGAAGCCATGAACGGGGTACTGACACTCCCAGGGATAGCTGCACTTATTCTCGGTGTAGGTATGGCGGTCGATGCCAATATTATTACCTATGAAAGAATTAAAGAGGAATTAAAAGCCGGTAAATCTGTAATGTCTGCATTTAAAGCTGGTAACAAACGTTCTCTCGCTACCATTCTGGATGCGAACATTACTACACTGATTGCCGCTACTGTTCTATTCATCTTTGGCACAAGTTCTGTCAAAGGTTTTGCTACGATGCTGATCGTAAGTATCTTAGTCAGTTTTATTACGGCAGTATATGGTACGCGTCTTCTCATGGGGTTATGGGTGAAGAGCCGCTTTTTGAATAAACGTCCGAAGTGGTTCGGTGTGAAGCCGGAAGATATCCATTCTATAGAAGAAGGCGAAGAAGTTGAAGCTACGGTTATGAACCGTAAGTTTGACTTTGTTGGTTTAAGGAAAAGATTCTTTACAATATCTATTGTTTTGATTACAGCCGGCATTCTAGCTCTTGCAGTTTTCCGTCTGAACCTGGGTATTGATTTTACAAGTGGTTCAAGGGTCTCCATTTTATCCGATGGCAATATCGATGCTTCACAAGTTGAGGAGACCATGGAAGAAGAGTTTAATGTTGCCCCTAAGAAAGTAGTCATCTCTGGAGACAATGATGAAATTGCTGTTGCCCGCTTTGACAGTGAATTAAGTAAAAATAAAATTGGAGAAATTCAAAGTTACTATGAAGATGAATTCGGCAATACGCCAAATGTAAGCACGGTCTCCCCTGTAGTTGGTCAGGAGTTAGCTAAGAATGCGGCATTAGCTGTTCTATATGCTTCAATTGGGATTATTATTTATGTAACCATTCGATTTGAATTTTACTTTGCATTGACAGCTATCATCGCCCTTCTTCACGATGCTTTCTTTATCATTGCATTGTTCAGTATTACAAGACTTGAGTTTGATATTACAATTATAGCTGCTATCTTAACCATTGTTGGTTACTCAGTTAACGATACAATTGTGACGTTCGACCGGATCCGTGAAAACTTAAAGATGAAGAAGAAAGTCAAATCCTTCAAGGAACTTGCTAAAGTTGTAAATGACAGCTTAATGCAGACATTAGCCCGGAGTATTAATACGGTCATCACTGTAATCTTTGCAGCGATTATGCTCTTGTTCTTTGGAGCTTCGTCAATTACAAACTTTGCCTTTGCCCTTGTAGTAGGACTCCTTGCAGGAACGTACTCTTCCTTATTCATTGCCTCTCAGTTATGGCTGATCTGGCGTGGAAAGAACATTAAAGATAATCCGATTCAATTTGCTAAGAAGAAGAAAACGGATGGACCTCAAGTATAATAATATGAAGCAGCCTTACCTGTTGGGGAGGCTGCTTTTTTGATTGAAAAATAGAAAATTTGGGTATAGATAAATGAATGATTATATTTGTTATAAGGTGCAGTATCATAATTTTAGCTTTATAGAGTAAGGGCTAAACAGGTTCTCTATGGTCTTCCATATGATAATAAAGTCAAATGGAAAAAGGAGGAAAATACGTGAAAGGGCAGTCTTATATTATTTTTGCATTTGTTTTTGCTTTAATTATTGCTATTTTTGCTGTGATCAATGTGGACCCTGTCCAAGTTAATTATATGTTCGGAACAGGTGAAGCGCCCCTGATTCTGGTTATCTTAATATCCGTATTATTAGGCGGACTTGCTACAGCATCTGTAGGAGCCGTGCGTTACTTTAAATTAAAGAGAGAAAATCGCTCTCTGAAGCAAAAAGTTGAACAATCTCACGAGCCGGCAACTTCTTCCGATTTTGATGGAACCCCAGATGAATCGGTTAAACCTAAAGAAGATAGTGATAATAGAAATGTAACGTAAAAGTCGTTTGCCACCCCTGGTCCCCTCTTGTATAATAGATGGGTCAGGGGTGAACTTATGATACAAAGTAAGATGAAATGGCAGTTTACATATAATGAGAATGTCGAAGGATTCGAGGTTCAGCAGGGGCTTACCCCGCTAACCCAGCAAATGCTTGAGAAACGCGGGATTGTTGAGCCGGACGCTGTTGAACAGTTTTTGAACCCGACTATTGATTATTTACATGATCCATTTCTTATGGAAGGAATGGAGAAGGCAGTAGAGCGAATTAAAACCGCAATTCAGCGTGAAGAATCCATTCTTGTCTTTGGAGACTATGATGCGGACGGTGTAAGTTCAACAACTTTAATGATTGAGGCTTTAAGAGAAGCTGGTGCATATTGTGATTTCTATATACCGAACCGGTTTACAGAGGGATATGGACCAAATGAAGAAGCGTTCCTGTTTGCAAAGGATTCTGGATATTCCGTTATCATTACTGTAGATACCGGAATTGCAGCCATTCATGAAGCTGAAGTAGCTAAACAGCTAGGAATAGATCTGATTATAACTGATCACCATGAAGTCCAGGAAGTTTTACCAGATGCCTATAGCATTATTCACCCGAAAACGTCCAGCCGCTATCCATTTCAAGAGTTGGCGGGGGTAGGTGTTGCTTTTAAATTTGCGGAAGCTTTACTGGGAAGATTTCCAAAGGATTATCTAGATCTAGTGGTCATTGGAACCATTGCTGACCTGGTTCCGCTTCAGGGAGAGAACCGAGTATTAGCTTCAATGGGACTTGCAGCTATTTCCCGCTCAAAACGCCCGGGGGTACTTGCTTTGCGTGAAGTTTGCGGTATTGAAGGTGATATGAATGAAGAAACGATTGGATTCACCATCGGTCCTCGTATGAATGCTGTAGGACGTTTGCAAGATGCTACCCCTGCAGTAGAATTGCTTCTTTCTAAAGAGAGGGAAGACGCTCAGCAAATCGCTTCATTTATTAATCAAATTAATCAGGAACGTCAGAAAATAGTGGCTGAGATCGCCAAAGAGGCTGAAGAACTGTTATCTTCAAGGTCACAGGATCTTGAGAACGTAATTGTGGTTGCTAAAGAAGGTTGGAATCCGGGAGTCTTAGGAATTGTTGCTTCTAAACTTGTGCGTCAATTTGACAGACCTGCAATAGTGCTCGGAATTGACCCTGAAAAGGGAGAAGCAAAAGGGTCTGCTCGAAGTATCGATGCGTTTGATCTCTTTGCTAATTGTATGGAAGTCAGAGAACATTTTCTTCATTTTGGAGGTCATGCCCAAGCGGCAGGGATGACTTTAGAAGTAGGGAAAATTGATGAATTAAGAACATCACTGAACGATCTCGCTGAGCAGAAGTTGACAGAGGATGACTATCAGCAAGTTTTGGATATTGAAGCCACTCTTGAACTGGGGGACATATCTTTAAAACAGATTGAAGAAATCGATCAGCTCCGTCCTTTTGGGATGGGTAATCCTAAACCGCTGTTTCACTTAAAGCATACTCCTAAAGAGCTCAGGCTGATCGGAAGTAAAAAAAATCATTTGAAAGTACAATTTCAAAAAGAACAGTCACGAGTGGATGGTATTGCCTTCGGTATGGGAGATGTTTATCCGCACCTGACACCTTCAGACCCTTTAGAGGTAGTAGGTGAATTGGGGATTAACGAATGGAATGGTCGAAAAAACCTTCAGATTATGGTTAAAGATTTACGAGTGAATGACTGGCAGTTATTTGATCTGCGGGGATCAAAACATGTGGAGAAAAAACTTGTAATACCTGCAAATGAGTATTTTACAGCGGTATCATTTCAGGGAGAATATAATGCACCTCACAATATTCCTGTGAATAAGCCTGAAGAATTTACCGAGGGTGCCATGATTGATGGGCTACTGCTATTAGATTTACCTGAGCGTATAAGTCAGTTAGAGGAACTCCTCAGTCGTGTTTCTGTAAGTAAGGTTTTTGCCTGCTATCGTCTGGAAGAAAGCACCTTCTTAAAAACCTGGCCGACGCGCGATCATTTCAAATGGTTTTATGGTATGCTGTTGAAGCGTAAGGAATTCAATCTTAGACAGGAAGGTGAACAGTTGGCTAGGAGAAAAGGCTGGGATCAATCTATGGTTGAATTTATTTCGAAGGTGTTTTTTGAACTTGAATTTGTTAGAATAAAAGATGGAATTGTAACGATAAATTCAAAACCTTCGCAGAAAGATTTAAAAGAATCTACATTATATAAAGAGCGTGAAGAGCGTTTGTACATGGAACAGACTTTGTATTATTCCACTTACAAGGAGTTAAAAGAATGGTTCAATAATTATTTGGACCAGAGTTCCAAGGATTCCAAGGAGGAAGTAGTTAATGGATTATAAAGAACATATCGCTATTGTAGAAAACTGGCCTAAAGAAGGCATTCAATTCAAGGACATAACTCCTTTGATGGACAACGGTCCAGCATTTAAATCGGCGGTTGATGATATCGTTGAGTATGCAAAAGATAAAGAAATAGACATCGTAGTTGGACCTGAAGCACGCGGCTTTATTGTCGGCTGCCCAGTTTCCTATGCGTTAGAAATTGGTTTTGCTCCTGTTCGTAAAGAAGGGAAGCTACCAAGAGAGACGATCAAAGTAGATTATGGCCTTGAATATGGCAGTGACATCCTTACGATTCATAAAGATGCTATTAAACCCGGCCAGCGTGTCATGATTGTGGATGACCTCCTCGCCACCGGGGGCACAATAGAAGCGACGATTAATCTCGTAGAACAGCTGGGTGGAGTGGTTGCCGGCTGCGCTTTCCTGATAGAACTTACGTATTTAGATGGACGCAGTAAGCTTGATGGTTACGATGTATTAACACTAATGCAATACTAACTTAGAAAGAGTGCCCTCAAACAGGGCGCTCTTTGTTTTACAGGTGAGGGGACAGCATCTATCTCTTTACATTTCACCTGCTTTTTTTGATAATATAAATCAAATATCTTTTTAAAGAAAGTCTACAGAAACCAGGGTGATTGAATGGCGAAAGATACAGTTCTAACAGCTGAAGAAGTAATAGAACAAGCAAGCACATACTTGAATGAGGATGACCTTGCCTTTATTCGCCGTGCCTATCAGTTTGCTGAAGAGGCACACAGCGACCAGTTCCGTAAATCCGGGGAGCCTTATATAATCCACCCTATTCAGGTGGCAGGAATTCTTGTGAACCTGGAAATGGATCCGGAAACGATAGCAGGAGGGTTTCTTCATGATGTAGTTGAAGATACGGAAGTAAGTATTGAGGAAATAGAGAAAGCCTTCAATACGGAAGTATCCATGCTAGTCGATGGGGTAACGAAGTTAGGAAAAATTAAATATAAATCAAAAGAAGCTCAGCAAGCGGAGAATCACCGGAAAATGTTTGTGGCAATGGCCAAAGATATCCGTGTCATTCTTATTAAGCTGGCTGATCGCCTTCACAATATGAGGACGTTGAAGCACCTTCCTGCTGAAAAGCAAAGAAGAATATCAAATGAGACACTGGAGATTTTTGCTCCTTTGGCTCATCGTCTTGGTATATCTACAATTAAATGGGAACTCGAAGATACAGCGCTGCGTTATTTAAATCCACAGCAATATTACCGAATTGTGCACCTAATGAAACAAAAGCGTAACGAGCGGGAACATTACATTGAAGAAGTTATAGATGAGATTCGCAGTCAATTGAAGGATGTTAATATTGATGCAGATCTTAATGGAAGACCTAAGCACTTATACAGTATTTATAGAAAAATGGTTTTGCAGAATAAACAATTCAATGAAATTTATGATCTGCTTGCTGTTAGGATTACGGTAAATAGTATTAAGGACTGTTATGCTGTTCTCGGGATCATTCACACTTGCTGGAAGCCGATGCCTGGTCGCTTCAAAGACTATATTGCTATGCCAAAACCTAACCTTTACCAATCACTGCACACGACTGTGATTGGTCCAAAAGGCGATCCTTTGGAAGTTCAGATCCGCACCCATGATATGCATGAGATAGCGGAGTATGGAATTGCTGCACATTGGGCTTATAAAGAAGGACGTCAAAGTGCGGCGGAACAATCGTTTGAAGAAAAATTGACCTGGTTTAGAGAAATTTTGGAGTGGCAAAGTGAAACTCATGATGCCGAAGAGTTTATGGAATCTTTGAAAGTCGATTTATTTTCAGACATGGTCTATGTGTTCACTCCAAAAGGGGATGTAATTGAACTGCCTTCTGGTTCTGTCCCTATTGATTTTGCTTATCGGATACACACTGAAGTAGGGAATCAAACGATCGGGGCTAAAGTAAATGGTAAAATGGAGCCATTAGATTATGTTCTCAATACCGGAGATATTCTTGAAATCATGACTTCCAAACATTCTTATGGTCCTTCCAAGGACTGGATTAAATTAGCACAAACTTCCCAGGCAAAGAACAAAATTAAGCAGTTTTTCAAAAAGCAGAGAAAAGATGAAAATATCGGGAAAGGTAAAGAGCTGGTAGAGAAAGAAATTCGGAATTTCGGGATACAGCCTAAAGATGTACTTACTCCTGATAATTTAATTCGTGTTTCTGAGAAGTTCAATTTTAGCAGTGAAGATGATATGTTTGCTGCTGTAGGTTATCAAGGAATTACAGCAGCCCAAATCGCAACAAGGATTACAGAAAAATGGAGAAAACAGAAACAAAAACAGCAGAACCTGGAACAAACATTGGCGGATGTAAGTACAACTGAAATAAAAACGCCCGCTAAAAGCGGTAAGAAAGATTCTGGGGTTCGCGTCGAGGGAGTAGATAACTTGCTCGTTCGGTTGTCTAAGTGCTGTAACCCTGTACCTGGTGATGATATCGTGGGGTATATCACTAAAGGGAGAGGTGTTTCTGTCCACCGAACGGATTGTCCTAATGTGAAAACGGAGGAAGCACAATCCCGTCTCCTTCCTGTTCAATGGGAAACTTCTGTCACAGATTCAAAACAGTACCATGTTGATCTTGAAATCTGGGGATATGACCGCAGAGGTCTTCTAAACGAAGTACTCCAGGCAGTTAATGAGACAAAAACCAATATCACGGCGGTTTCTGGTAAATCCGACAGAAATAAGATGGCCACCATTCATATTACAATTCTAATTCAAAATACGAGTCATCTACGGAGAATTGTGGAGCGTATCAAGCAGATTCAAGAGGTTTATACGGTCCGACGGGTTATGCAGTAATAGGATACAAAAGGGGTGGCAATGAAATGAAAGCAGTGGTACAGCGTGCTTCAAGAGCGAGTGTAAAAGTCAATAACGAGGATGTTGGTTCCATTCAAAAAGGGCTGGTCGTTTTTCTTGGAGTAACACATGAAGATACGGAAGAAGATGCAAGGTATTTAGCTAAAAAAATTCCTTACCTGAGAATTTTCGAAGATGATGATGAAAAAATGAACCATTCACTTGTAGACTTGGGTGGGAAGATTTTGTCTATTTCTCAATTCACTTTGTACGGAGATTGCCGTAAAGGCCGTCGACCAAATTTTATGCAGGCAGCAAAGCCTGATCAAGCTAAAGACCTCTATGAAACATTTAATCATATGGTTGAAAATGAAGGTGTTGGAGTCGAAACTGGAGAATTTGGCTCTATGATGAATGTTGCTTTGACTAACTCTGGGCCAGTTACATTGATATTGGACAGTAAAGAAAGATAAGAACATAAAGCCCTGGAAGTTGTTGTAAACTTCCAGGGCTTTATGTTTTGTTTTGGATATAAAAAATTTATTCTGCGAAGTACCGAACTAATCCTTTGGTAATTCCTTGCCCGACGGTTGTGTGATAAGAAGGCGAGGTCACAACACCTTCTTCAGACTTATTGGAAATGAAGCCAAGTTCTAATAGTACAGCGGGTTTATTGTTTTCACGCAACACATGAAAATTTCCAAGCCTTACCCCTCTGTCTGTCATACGTGTCTCAACGACCATTTCCTGCTGAATTAATTCCGCGAGGTGTTGATCTTCAAAGTGATAATAGTAGCTGCTGATCCCATTTGCAGAAATATTTACAGGGGCACTATTAAAATGGAGGCTGATAAAAGCATCTGCTTTGGATTGTAAAGAATGATAATTGCGGACTGCAAGCGCCAGGTATTCATCTTTCTGTCGTGTTAATTTAACATTTGCGCCCAGACTTTGCAGCTTTTGTTTTAAAGCATCTGCGGTTTGTAACGTTAAGTCTTTCTCCAAAGTTCCTGTGAAACCAATGGCACCCGGGTCACGTCCGCCATGGCCGGCATCAATTATGATGGTTTTACCATTCAGATTTGATTGGGAATCGGAAGCCACTTCATAATTTACTGGCTGCTTTTGCTGGGTTTTCACAATCCAATCTGCCACATAAGCTTTTTGATTCTGATAACGGATTTCATACCAGGAACCTTCTTTTCCGATGATTTTATATTGCTCGTTCTTATGGCCGCGCCCCACAATAGAGGTTTCTGTAGAAGGACCACTTCTAATATTGGTGCCATTGTAATTTAACGATAAATGTGAGTTTTTTTTCTTATCCATAGTCTTATCATTTTTATGAACCAGCCACTCAGCTACCCAGCCCTGACGATTATTACTGAGTTGAATTTGAACCCACTGTCCTTGTTCACTTATGTATTCATAAACTTCATTTTTATGAACCTGGGTAATCTGTTCATGGTGGGTCCCTGGACCGCTTCTAACATTGACCACATCTTCTTTAACGACCATCTGGTCAGCGTAAGCCTTGAGATCGCTTGAACAAAGTATTCCAAGAATAAATATAAGTACCGCAAAAATTGTTTTCTTCAAGATAAATTACACCTCCTTATTTTGGGCCACGTGTATTATTCGACAGGCATGATACACGTACCTGCTATGGGAATTAAAATATAGTAATAAATATTTTAGAGAATGGCTTGACATCCTAAGGAAAAAGCCTATATGATAGTAATCAATTCTATAATGATACGACTAAAACCATTGAGGGAAAAAGTAGTCCATTCCCACATAACCAGAGACGGAATGCCACGAAGGCTGAAAGCATTCCTTTATGATGGATGGATGAAAGACATTTCTTAGGTTCTGCATCGAAATGAAGTAGGTGTAGACGTACCGCAGGCGTTAACTGTCTTTGAGTGGAAGCTGATGCTTCAATCAGGGTGGCAACGCGGGCAAATTCCCGTCCCTTTTCCTATTGGCAGGAAAAGGGACGGGGATTTTTTTATGGTATTTTATGGTGGAATGTATAAAGGAGGAGTATTAATGAGTATAAATGCCCCAAGAGGTACACAGGATATTCTTCCTGGAGCCTCAGAGAAATGGCAGTATGTAGAGAAAAAATTGGTGGACTTATGTCACCGCTATAACTATAAAGAAATTCGCACTCCTATCTTTGAACATACTGAATTATTTCAACGCGGAGTGGGAGATAGTACAGATATTGTCCAGAAAGAAATGTACACATTTGAGGATCGTGGTGGGCGAAGTATTACACTGCGCCCCGAAGGAACAGCTTCGGTAGTGAGATCCTTTGTTCAAAACAAAGTGCATGGGTCACCTAATCAGCCGACTAAATATTTTTATATTGGGCCTATGTTTCGATATGAGCGACCTCAGCAAGGAAGACAGAGACAATTTGTCCAATTTGGAATTGAAGCTCTAGGAAGTGATGATCCAGCAATAGATGCAGAAGTGCTGGCACTGGCTCTTGATTCTTATCGGGAGATGGGATTGACTTCGTTACGACTTGTGTTAAATAGTCTTGGGGATCTTGAGAGTAGAGAAGCTCACAGAAATGCGCTAATTCGTCACTTTGATCCGCACCGGGAAGAATTATGTGCAGATTGCCAAGTTCGTCTCGATCAGAATCCGCTTCGCGTTTTAGACTGCAAGAAGGATAGAGACCACCCCGCTATGGAAACGGCTCCTTCTATCCTGGATTATTTAAATACCTACTCAAAAGAATACTTTGAGAAGGTTAAAGAATATTTAGATGTGATGGGCATTGAATATGAGATCGATCCTAACCTGGTTCGCGGGCTGGATTATTACAATCATACTGCTTTTGAAATTATGAGCGACGCTGAAGGATTTGGAGCTATTACCACTCTTAGCGGTGGCGGACGCTACACCGGTCTCGTGGAAGAAGTTGGAGGTCCAGCTACTTCAGGCATTGGATTTGCCATGAGTCTGGAGCGGTTATTAATGGCTCTGGAGGCAGAAGGTGTTGAGCTTCCGATCGACGAGGAGCTGGATTGCTATCTGGTAGCTTTAGGCGAAGAAGCAGAGAAGGTTTCGGTGCGTGTGGCTTATCAATTGAGAAAAGCAGGTATCCAGGTAGATAAAGATTATCTTGGCAAAAAAATGAAAGCCCAGTTTAAAACCGCTGACCGCCTTGGTGCAAAATTTGTTCTTATTCTGGGAGATCGTGAAGTTGAAGAAAATATAATAAATGTGAAAGATATGGTAAGTGGAGAGCAAAAAGAAATCCCGCTGGATAATATTGAAACTCATATAAAGAATCAGTTGTTAGGAGGCGAATAAATATGGAACGTGTGCAGAGCGGATCCTTACGTAAAGACCATTTAGGTCAAGAAGTAACTTTAAAAGGCTGGGTACAGAAGCGCAGGGACCTGGGAGGTTTGATTTTTATCGACCTGCGCGACAGGTCAGGACTTGTTCAGGTAGTATTTAATCCGGAAACATCTGAGGAAGCATTAAATACAGCTGAGAATGTTCGCAGTGAATATGTGCTGGAAATAATGGGAGAAGTAGTCGCCAGGGATGAAAAGACGATTAATCCGAGCATCGGCACAGGAGAAATCGAGGTGGTAGCTCACTCTGTTACGATTCTAAACAAAGCGAAAACACCGCCATTTATGATTGAAGAACAGTCCGAAGTTTCTGAGGATCTTCGCTTGAAATATCGCTACCTTGATCTTAGAAGAAAGGAAATGCAGGAGACCTTTCAGCTGCGTCATCAAGCCACCCAATCCATCCGCAATTTTTTAAATGAAGAAGAATTTCTTGAAATGGAAACGCCTATGCTTACAAAGAGTACGCCTGAAGGAGCAAGAGACTATCTTGTTCCAAGCCGTGTACATGAAGGACAGTTTTACGCATTACCTCAATCACCGCAGTTATTTAAACAAATGCTAATGATGTCTGGTTTCGAAAAGTATTATCAGATTGCCCGTTGTTTCCGAGATGAGGATTTACGCGCGGACCGACAGCCTGAGTTTACGCAAGTGGATATAGAAACATCGTTCATGTCTAAAGATGAAATTATGAATATGACCGAACGCATGATGAAGAAAGTAATGAAAGAAGTTAAAGGAATCGAGGTTTCTACTCCATTTCCAAGGATGTCCTACGAAGAGGCTATGGATCGTTATGGGTCAGATAAACCCGATACGCGATTTGGTTTAGAACTTATAAACTTATCGGAAGAAGTTAAGAATTCTGGATTTAAAGTATTCAGTGGGGCTGTTTCTTCAGGGGGGCAGGTTAGTGCCATTAACGTTGAAGGTAAAGCTGATGACTTCTCCCGTAAAGATATTGATAAAATGACGGAAGATGTTAAAGTCTACGGTGCAAAAGGACTGGCATGGCTTAAAGTAAAAGATGGGGAATTTAACGGACCTATCGCTAAATTCTTTACAGAAGAAGAAGCATCCCTTATTAAAAAGAAAACAGGAGCAGCCGACGGAGATCTTTTACTATTTGTAGCCGATAAAACATCAGTCGTATATGATAGTCTAGGGGCGCTTAGACAAAAGCTAGCCCGTCGTCTTGATTTAATTGAAGAAGATCGCTTCAATTTCCTGTGGGTCACAGACTGGCCGCTACTGGAGTACGATGAAGAAGAAGAACGATATTTTGCAGCTCACCATCCATTTACGAAACCAGCAGAAGAGGATATGGACCAGCTGCATAATAATCCTCAAAGTGTACATGCAGAAGCCTACGACATTGTATTAAATGGTTATGAACTGGGCGGAGGTTCTCTGCGTATTCATCAAAGAGAGGTACAGAATCAAATGTTTGAAGTTCTTGGATTCAGTCAGGAAGAAGCGGAGGAACAGTTCGGTTTCTTACTTGAAGCTTTAGAATATGGAGCACCGCCTCATGGAGGTATTGCCCTCGGGTTTGACCGATTTGTGATGCTTCTTGCGGGTCGTACCAATCTTCGTGACACCATTTTATTTCCAAAGACAGCTTCAGCAACAGATCCAATGACCAATGCACCAGGAAGCGTAAGCAAGGCTCAATTAGATGAGCTTCACCTGCAATTAAAGCCTGAAGAATAAAAAGAAAAACTGTCTTAAATCTAGCTTGTTATTGTTGATAAGGTTATATATATATGCTATGATTGTTTTACAAATTAAACGGATCAATCCTGATGTGTACGTTGTTCGAATGTACGTTTTGACCGAACATTTTTGAAACGGGAGCCCGGTGTTTCCATACGGAATGCACGCCTCTTAACCATCACTGATGGGAGGACGCAGGAAGTGTGGAACAGGGCACCCACCTGCCTGGAGCGGGTTCAAAACTCATGATACAACGGCACAATTGGGATTGGTCTTTTAATTTACTTACATAAGAACAAAAAAGGAAGCCCTCTAAGAGAGAGGGCTTCCTTTTTTTATCTTGCTACATTTTCCAGGTTACCGTTTTTTTCCATACGGAATTGAGGTTTATAGGCATAGTCTTGTTCTTCAAACATCACCATTTTTCTTGCTCGATCCATAATTTGAATTAATGCCTGATAATCTTCTGTCATAGTTTCTAATTGTCTATTTAACTGCTGGTTCTGTTCCATTAGTTGCTTATTCTGTTCTTGAAGTTCGAACAGTTGTTTTTTAGCTGAATCACTGCTCGAGGTTTCTTTTTGAAGGTTTTTCAAGTATCGAATAACATGTGAGAGCTGAATCTCGGGTTCGGGCTGATAGTTCATAGCTGGCGGCTCACTCACAATCTTACTTTCTTCAAATATAACAGGTTCTTGTGCAGTTTCTGACTCATAAGTCATACGTGCAGGTATTTCCTTATAAACGGGCTTTTGGTGAGCTTCGTTACGTTTCTTCTCTTTTCTTTGCTTTTTAGCCAGTTCTACAGCCTGCTCATATTTTTGACGAACTTCGGCATTCCACCTGAATCCGCAAGCAGCGGATGTACGGTTTAATGCATCTCCTACTTCATCAAACGCTTTTAATTGGGTGCTCCCCTCACGAATATGGCGAAGAACCGTTTCTGCTAGTAATAAATCATCTTCATGAGACCATGCATCTTGTCTTACTTTAGGCATATTTTCCACTCCTGTATATTTTCCAGGTTTGTATGATAAAGCTCTTTTTTAAGTTGGAATGCTTTGCTTTGTCCACACCTAGAAAAGTAGTTTTTCAGATTTAGTTGTAGTTTAGCCAACAGAAAGTGGAAATATACTTAAGTAGATTTACGATTTTTAATTTTTGTCCATACCTGCTGAAGAGCTTGTTCGAATTTTCCGGTAGCTTTTGGCTCGTAATACATGCGGTTCTTGATGGTGTCAGGTAAGTATTGTTGATCCACCCAGCCGTTTTCATAATTGTGTGGATACTGATATTCTAGTCCTCTGCCTAATTGAGAAGCTCCCTCATAATGAGAGTCTTTCAAATGGGCAGGAACTTCTCCACTCTTACCATTTCGAATGTCTGATAGGGCGGCATCAAGTGCTTTATAGGCACTGTTGGACTTAGGTGACAAGGCAAGTTCCGTAACGATAACAGATAAAGGAATACGAGCTTCGGGAAAACCAATTCTTTCTGCTGCCTGTATAGCAGAAAGTGCTCTTGGACCAGCTTGGGGATTGGCAAGCCCAATATCCTCATAGGCAATGACCACAAGTCTGCGCCCTATACTATCAAGATCTCCGGCTTCTATTAACCGTCCAAGGTAGTGAAGGGAGGCATCTACATCGCTGCCTCTAATTGATTTCTGAAAAGCGGAAAGTACATCATAGTGGGCATCTCCATCCTTATCATGAGAAAAGCTTTTCTTCTGCATACACTCCTCGGCAATTTCCAAATCAATAGGGATAAGCTGGTCTTCCATAGGGGTGGAGAAAGCGGCAAGTTCCAGTCCATTCAATGCAGCTCTAAGATCTCCATTCGCTGCATGGGCAAAGTGATCGACAGCCTCAGAGGTAAGATCAAGTTCCAAATTACCAATCCCCTGTTCTTTATCTTCTATAGCTCGTTGAATCGCTTGCTTAATTTCATCAGGAGTTAGTTTGTAAAGTTCAAATAGATGGCAGCGACTCCTGATCGCTGGATTAATGGAATGATATGGATTACTTGTCGTACAGCCGATAAGAGTTAACCGATTGCTCTCAAGATGAGGAAGCAGAAAATCCTGCTTTGCCTTATCCAGGCGATGGACTTCGTCAAGGATAAGAACGAGTTGTCCATGCATCTTGGCTTCTTCCACAGCAATTTCCATATCTTTCTTTTTATCCGTCACTGCATTTAAGTTCTTAAAAGGTATTTTTAGACTTTTAGCTAGTGCGGTAGCCATCGATGTCTTACCTGTCCCCGGGGGACCAAATAGGATCATGGAAGCCAGGCGGTTTGCTGTTATCATTCGGTGAATCGTTTTACCTTCTTCCACCAGATGGGACTGTCCAATGATTTCGTTTATATTGGAAGGGCGCATGCGGAATGCGAGTGGTTGCTGACTCATACATCAAGCTCCTTTATAAATATGTTTATGATAAAGTTGATTGCCGATCTGGTGATAGTTCGCGATACGGTGCATAGAAATATGCTTTCGGATATGAGTACTTCTCCGAGATTCTTGGCTCGCCAAGAATGAGTGTAGATGATGTTGGATGAAGAGCGTCTCATTTGTCGAACCCTAGTACACTCCTCTTCACACAAAAAAAGGATTATATATAGTAAGGATACTTATATTACGAAAAATCAACATTTAACTATAACAAATTTCGTTATAAATGTAAGGTTAGATGGATTAATGAGAAAATGCAAGAGGCTTGCCATTCATGCTATAATAACGTTTGGTATAATAGAGAGAGGAGGGGTTAGGTTGAGTTTAAACCACCCTCAGGTGCGTGAAAATTTTATTAGGTGGACCTTTTTTATAGTAGGAGTAATTATCCTTGGTCTAGGTATATCCATGACCATGCAAGTAAAAGATTTCGGAATCGGGCCATGGGATGTTTTCCATTATGGACTTTTCCTCCAGTTTGGTTTAACAGTAGGAACCTGGTCCATTATCGCCGGACTCGTGATTGTCACTTTACATGCTTTCTATAAGAAGAAACTGCCGCAGATTGGTACTATATTAAACATGATTTTTATTGGTATATTTATTGATTTCTTTAATTGGCTGCTTCCAAGTCCTGAAATCATGACCATTCAAATTATTGTATTTATTCTAGGTACTATTGTTATCGCCTTAGGAATTGGTATATATGTATCTTCCGGCATAGGAGCGGGACCGAGAGACAGTTTAATGTTAATGATCTCCGAAGCAATGGGATGGAAAGTTTCAACCGTAAGAAACGGTATTGAGATCACAGTCGCTGTGCTTGGCTTTGCTCTTGGCGGTCCTGTAGGAATTGGCACTGTATTTATTGCGTTATTTTTAGGAACTTTTGTAGGATATACGCTACCAGCTTCCCAACGATTGTTACAGTTTTTAATAATGAAAGGTGACTTATATGAAGATATCTACCAAAGGCCGTTACGGTCTAACCATTATGATTGAATTAGCCAGGAAATATGGAGATGGTCCAATATCTCTAAAGCAGATTGCAAGAGACAATGGACTGTCTGAGCATTACTTGGAACAACTGATTGCTCCTTTACGAAATGCAAGTTTAGTGAAAAGCGTAAGAGGGGCTTACGGCGGCTATATGCTGACAAAAGCACCTCACGAAATTACTGCAGGAGATGTTATTCGTATCCTGGAAGGACCAATCACTCCTGTTGAGGGCATTGAAGATGAGGAACCCGCAAAACAAGCTCTATGGAAAAGAGTGCGTGATGCCGTTAAGGATGTACTGGATACGACCACTCTTGAAGATTTGAAAGACCATGTAGACGACCAGACTCAGGATGCGTACATGTTTTATATTTAATTAAGTGGAGGTGAGAATGAATGAAGGGAATTTATCTGGATCATGCTGCTACTTCGCCTGTTCACCCAAAGGTAGTTGAGTCCATGATCCCTGTTTTGGAAGAGACCTATGGCAACCCCTCCAGTGTTCATCAATTTGGAAGACAGGCAAGAAAAACTCTTGACGAAGCAAGGAAGGTAATTGCAAGGAGTATTCATGCAAGCGAAAAAGAAATAGTTTTTACAAGCGGTGGTACAGAAGCTGATAACTTAGCCATAATTGGTACGGCCAGAGCACGCGAACAGGAAGGTAAGCATATCATTACCACTCCAATTGAACATCATGCTACATTACATGCAGTCGAGTATCTTGAAGAAGAAGGTTTTGAAGTTACGTATTTACCTGTTGATGATCAAGGCGCCGTTCGTGCTGAAGATGTAAGGGAATCTTTAAGAGATGATACGATTCTAGTTTCCATCATGATGGTCAATAATGAAACAGGGGTGATGCAGCCTGTAAAAGAAGTTGCGGAACTACTGAGAGAACATTCTACTTCTTTTCATTCTGACATTGTTCAAGCATACGGTCTCATGGAAATTGATGTGACAGAGCTCGCGGTGGACTTGATGGCTGTTTCAGGTCATAAAATAAATGGTCCAAAAGGGATCGGTTTTCTTTATGTCAGGGAAGGAACGAAGCTTGAGTCACTGCAGCATGGTGGAGAGCAGGAAAGAAAAAGACGTGCCGGCACAGAGAACCTACCGGCTGTGAAAGGACTTCAAACAGCTGTAGAACTGATTGAAGGAGAGCGCAACCAAAAAAGGAAGCAATACAAAGAATTAAAAGAAACATTTCTTCATGCTTTAAACGAAGAAGGCGTGAATTACTCAATTAATGGTGCGGAAGAATATAGTATTGAATCCATTATTAATATAAGTTTTCCGGAAATGAATGTGGAAACAATGCTCACAAACTTTGACCTATCGGGAATTGCTGCTTCTAGCGGCAGTGCATGTACAGCGGGGTCCGTGGAACCTTCGCATGTACTTTCGGCAATGTATGGTACTGGTGACCCTCGAACGACCAATTCTATTCGATTTAGCTTTGGCCAAAGTAATAGCAAAGAGGACCTCATACAAGCAGCACAGAAAATCAGTCAAATCGTACAAAGACTGAGCATAACAGGAAGGTGAAAATATGAAAGAACCGAAAGACACTCGGGTTGTGGTCGGAATGAGCGGGGGAGTTGATTCCTCTGTAGCTGCTCTTTTGTTAAAAGAGCAGGGCTATGATGTAGTCGGTATCTTCATGAAAAATTGGGATGATACTGACGAAAATGGAGTTTGTACAGCAACAGAAGATTATGAAGATGTAATTAGAGTGTGTAATCAACTCGATATTCCTTATTACGCGGTTAACTTTGAAAAACAATACTGGGATAAAGTATTTACTTATTTTCTTGAGGAATACAAAGCAGGCCGTACGCCTAATCCTGACGTTATGTGTAATAAAGAGATTAAATTTAAGGCATTTTTAGATCATGCATTGTCTCTTGGAGCTGATTATCTAGCTACTGGACATTATGCACAGGTGCGGGAGAATAATGGTGTTTATGAAATGCTTCGCGGAGTAGACAGGAATAAGGATCAAACGTACTTTTTGAACCAGTTGACTCAGGAAATGCTTGAAAAAGTGATGTTTCCTCTCGGCCATTTAGAAAAGAAACAGGTTAGAGAAATAGCAGAACAGCATGATCTGGCTACGGCTAAAAAGAAAGATTCAACCGGAATCTGCTTTATAGGTGAGCGGAATTTCAAAGAATTTCTTAGTGAATATCTCCCAGCGCAGCCTGGTAACATGGAAACTCTGGATGGTGAAGTAAAGGGAAAACACGAGGGGCTTATGTATTATACTCTCGGTCAGCGCCAAGGTCTTGGAATTGGAGGGGCAGGAGATCCCTGGTTTGTAGTAGGTAAAAATGTCGAGGCAAATATATTATACGTTGGACAAGGTTTTCATCATGATGCTTTATACTCTGATGGTTTAATTGCTTCCGAAGCAAACTGGACAAATGGATATGTTCCTGAAGAAGCCATGGAGTGTACAGCAAAGTTCCGTTATCGGCAAGAGGACAGCCACGTAACCGTACAACCCATGACAGATGGACGCTGGAAAGTAATCTTTCATGAACCGGAAAGAGCCATTACACCTGGACAAGCTGTCGTGTTCTACGATGGAGAAGTTTGCCTGGGCGGTGCTACGATTGATACGGTCTTAAAAGAGGATGCAGCTGTCACATACGTCGGCTGAGCAAATGGTCATGTCCGTTAATCAGGACATGACTTTTTACATATTAAAAAAAGGAGCGAGATCATGGATAAATTAAAGCAAGGAATCGAAGAGATGCAAAAACATAATTATGAGGAGGCGGCCCGTCTTTTCACAGAATCCATTGATGAAAATCCTAAACAGCCGGTAGGCTATATTAACTTTGGAAACCTGCTTACACACATGAATGATTATGAACGTGCAGCCCGGTTTTTTAATAGAGCTATTGAGCTTGATGGAGAAGCAGCTACAGCTTATTACGGACTGGGGAATGTTTATTATGAACAGGAAAAGTTTACAAAAGCTCAAGAGCAGTTTATTCAAGCCATTCAAAATGGTTTAGATGAAGCGGACGTCCACTTTATGCTTGGAATGACTTTTGTTCATCAGGAATACACAAAACTTGCTCTTCCTTATTTACTGCGAGCAGCTGAACTGGCTCCCGACGATGTAGATATCCAATTTCAATATGGACTTTGTTTAGCGCAGAACGGGCAGATTGATGGTGCTGAAGAGGCCATGAAACGTGTGCTACAATTGGAGGAAGAACATAGTGACGCTTACTACAATTTAGGGGTAGTCGCTCTTCATAAAGAAGATGCGAAATCAGCACTCTTCCATTTTAATCGAGCTCTTGAAATTCAGCCTGACCACATGCTGGCTTCTCATGCAAAGGCCCAAGTGGAGCAAGCGTTAAACGAGTAATTATTTGAAGGAGAAAGATGGCATGACACAACAAACGCTCTTTTCTGAATCCAATGAAGACCGTCCTTATGTTAAAGGTGAACTCAATCGAATGATCTTTCATAATGAGGCTGAGCATTTTTCCATCGCAGCAATCACTGTAAGTGAAACAAATGAAGATACGGATGTGGACTCCCTCGTAATCAAAGGACACTTTTCTCCTCTGGAAGAAGGAGAAACCTATATCTTTTACGGTCAATTTCGTAATCACCAGAAATTCGGACTGCAATACGAGGTAGAGATGTATAATCGTGTCTTGCCTGAAACAAAAGATGGGCTGATTCACTACTTATCGAGTGATTTATTTCACGGCATAGGTAAAAGGACGGCTGAGCGTATCGTTGATCAATTAGGAGAGCAAGCGATATCGTTAATATTAGAAGATAGAGCTGCTTTAGATAAAGTACCTAAGCTTACCAAGGAAAAAGCAGATCAATTATACAATTCCCTGAAGGAACATCAAGGTTTTGAACACGTAATGATTCACCTTTCCCAATACGGGTTCGGTTTAAAGTTATCTCAGAAAATTTATGAAGTCTTTAAAGATCAGACTCTCGCCATTATTGAAGAAGATCCTTATCAGCTTGTATTTAAAGTCGAAGGATTTGGTTTTCACCGGGCAGATGAAATGGCGAGGATGCAGAATCTTTCTCATGATCATCCCACCAGACTTAGAGCAGCATGTTTGTACATGATGCAAAAAAGCATGTCTGCCGGTCACACCTACCTTCCCACCGAAGAATGTCTAATGCAGGTTGATCAGTTACTTAATACCGGACTTGAAGCTTCCATTTCATTCGAGCAGCTGTCTGAACAAATTATCCATCTGGGTCAGGAGAAATATGTATATATTGAAGAGGATCGTATTTACTTACCCACACTTTATTTCGCAGAAAACGGCTTCTGCCGTAATATCGATCGTATTCTTGAAGAAGAATTGGAAGCCAAACATACTCAGGCGGATCTCATGAAAATCATTGGAAGCATTGAAGAAGAGGAAGCAATAAGTTATGGAGAAGACCAATTTAATGCAATTGAAAAAACGTTACAATCTAAGCTTATGATTCTGACTGGAGGACCCGGAACTGGAAAAACAACGGTTATCAAAGGAATTATCCAGTCTTATTCAGAATTAAATGACGTGTCAATTGATCCTGAAGATTATGACTCCGATCAGCCTTTCCCTTTTGTCATGGCTGCGCCAACCGGACGGGCAGCTAAACGTATGACGGAATCCACAGGCATGCCTGCAAGTACGATCCACCGTTTGCTGGGATGGGATGGACATGAACAATTTGAACGCAACCAGAACAATCCTTTAGAAGGTAAGGTTCTCATCATTGATGAATTTTCGATGGTGGATATTTGGCTCGCCAACCAATTGTTCCGCGCTGTTCCTTCAGGTATGCAGGTCCTCCTCGTAGGTGATGAAGATCAACTCCCCTCTGTAGGTCCCGGGCAAGTACTTGCCGATCTGCTGGCTTCCGAACAGCTTCCCTCTTCTCAACTGACGGAAGTCTACCGTCAAAAAGAAGGTTCGAAAATTATCCAGCTTGCGCATGAGATTAAAAATAATCAGTGTACGGCGGTATCTCTGGCTAAAGAGCACGATTTTAATTTTATACCTGCTCGGGAGAACCAGCTTGCTGATATCGTTACTCATATTGTAAAAAAAGCGATCGATAAAGGTATTAACCTTAGAGAATTGCAAGTCCTTGTACCGATGTACCGAACAGAAGTCGGCATTCATAAGTTGAATGCAGAGATTCAACGAGTGGTAAATCCCAAAAGTAAACAGAAGCGGGATATTCAATTTAACGATCAGACGTATCGAAAAGGAGATAAAGTCATTCAGTTGGTTAACCAGCCTGAAGACGGAGTTTATAATGGAGATATAGGCGAAATTGTTGCGATATTCCGCGAGGAAGAAAACGTAGACGGTGTAGAGCAGGTGGTCGTTGACTTTGACGGGAAGGAAATCGTGTATCCAAAAAAAGATTTAAAAAATGTAATGCTCGCTTATTGCACTTCGATTCATAAATCGCAAGGAAGTGAGTTTTCAATTGTCATTCTTCCAGTGGTCCGAAGTTATAAAAGAATGCTTAGAAAAAATTTGCTCTACACAGCTATCACCCGTTCCAAGCAATCGCTGATCATCTGCGGAGACCGCAATGCATTTCTCGAAGGCGTAAAATCTGCGGATACAAACCTTCGTTATACAAGGCTAAAAGAAAAACTACAGGAGAAGGTGGCTCCGGAAGTGCCGGAAGATGAGGAGGAAGAATTGTCCCCTTACGATTTTATGTGAAGTTAAGGAGGAGATAAACTATGAAATCTACACTGGGGATATCCGGCAGTACTATTTTAAGTGATCCAGTTCAGTTTGATCAGTTGTTTAAGTCCGGTATTGGTCATATTGAAATTGGAGAATTTCCAGATAAATCATCTTTTTATTGTTTTCTAAAAATGGCCAGGCAGAAACAAGTTTCTTTTGGAATTCATTCACCCCTTATCAGAGGGAACAGCAAGTACGATCTAATCGAACATGTATCTGTGGATCCTCTGGATGCTCGGATCAATTTTGAAAAGGAAGTTGCTTTGGCAGCAAGTGTCGGAGCTGAATATGTTCTAGTGCACTTTCCTTACGTTAAGGGCCCGGTGAGTTCAAACCCTCGGTCGATGATTGAAGAAGGACTTCGTTACCTCTCGGAATTGCAGAAAAAGTACAAAATTTCTATTGTCTGCGAACCTAAACTTGGTCATAACCGTTCTACGGCAGGGATCCAATATCTTCAGCAATTCCCTAAAGACGTGTGGAGTACTTATCAATTATCTCTCTGTATTGACATGGGAGATTATCGAATGGCAGCGGGGGATAAATGGAAAGAATACATCGTTCCTCTGCTTCCATACACAACAGTTGTCCATGTACATAATGTAAGTTTTTTAGATGATAAATATTACTGGGTGCCAATTCATCCAGAACAAAATTCAAAAGAGGGATCCTTTGATATGAAGTCTATGATTGAAATACTGGCTGAAAACAAAGGAAAATATTTTATTTTGGAGCATACTCCTCACTCCAACCCATCTGAAGCATATGTGGTGGAAGGAATGAAGTGGCTTCATAATCTTATAGAGTAATGTATGAATTTATCACGGAGGGACATACTGTTTTGTAAAAAAGGAGTATGTCTCCCCATGAAGTGCCCGAATTGTAAGAGCAAAAATCTTGGTAAAATAGGAAACGAACAATATTATTGTTGGAATTGTTGTCTGGAGTTAGCTATTGAAAATGGTAAAATGAATATAAACCAAATTGAAGAAGATGGCAGTCTTAGCTCTCTCAATGACATATTCTATCAACAAGGATCTTAAGCAAGAATGAGTGATCAAACAGCCAAGTGGGTACGCCGGTTCGTCATCTTCTTCATTATACTTCTCAGTTTATTATTACTAGCCTGGCTGTTTCCCTATTATGATCATATTATGATCATGATTGGAAGAATCCTTCTGCCCTTTGTCCTGGCTCTTGTGCTTTCCTTACTGCTTCATCCTCTTGTGAATCTGTTGGAAGAGACTGGAATCTCAAGGCCTCTTGCTATTCTGTTTATATTCCTTGCTTTTTTTTCTTTAGTAAGTTTAGGAATCTATAAAGGTTATCCGCGTCTGTTAACACAGGTAAGACTGTTGAGTGAGCAAGTTCCTGCTTTAACAGAATCTTATCAGGGATGGATGAAGCAGTTATACGCTCAGACTGAAAGGTTTCCAGATGGTATTCATAAAAAATTAGATGGCAGTTTTTCAGATTTCGAAGAATGGATTAGCACAAAATTAATGAACTTGCTTACAAGTTTAAGTGGTATTTTTGATATGGTCTTTTTAGTCGCCGTCATTCCCGTAATGACATTTTATTTTTTAAAGGACCACAAAATGATCGGTCACTCTTTGATGACTTTATTACCCGTCTCCTGGCATGATGAAGCGAGTAGACTTACCAGGGAACTGAGTCATTCTTTAGGAGGGTATATTCGCGGGCAGCTTCTAATCAGTCTTTTTGTAGGCGCCCTCGCCTGGTTAGGATTTTGGCTGGTGGGTCTCCCGTACCCTCTTATTCTTGGAATTATAGCAGGAATAACGAACATTATTCCGTATTTTGGTCCTTTGCTCGGGGCTGTACCGGTCCTAGTTGTAGCCGTTACGATTTCAGTAAAAACGCTTATTTTTAGTGTGCTGGTAGTCCTGGTGATTCAAGTGCTTGAAGGTAATTTGCTTTCACCATATATTATGGGGAGAAGTATCCACATCCACCCACTGGTCATTATCTTTGCTTTGCTGGCGGGTGGTGAACTTGCGGGAATTCCTGGATTAATTTTAGCTGTACCGGTGCTTACGTGTCTAAAGGTAATTGTTAGTGAAGTTCATAAAGGACGTATTCATATTGACAGATAGGGAACAGTTATCTATAATAGCGCATATCGACACTATACGAACGAAAACAGTGAAGGAAATAAGTAAGCAATTACCCATAATTAGAGAGGCATACTCCAGGCTGAGAAGTATGCTATGAACAGGGTTGCTGAAAGCTATTCCCGAGTGCGGTTAATCCCCGCCGGAGTCGCGCCTCGTTATTGGCGTCTGAGGTGATAGACAGTTTATTGTCTATAATCAGGGTGGTACCGCGGATTTTAACTCCCGTCCCTGCCGATGGCAGGGGCGGGAGTTTTTTGTTCGTACAAATAAAATGGAGTGTTTATAAAAGAGTATGAAGATTGATGTATTTAATAATAAGGAGGTAATATTATGAAATCATGGACATCTGCTGAAGTCCGCCAAATGTTTCTGGACTTTTTTAAAGAAAAAAATCACAGTGTGGAACCAAGTGCTTCTCTTGTTCCTCATGAAGATCCTACACTCCTATGGATAAACAGTGGAGTGGCTACGCTGAAGAAATACTTTGACGGGCGGGTTATTCCTGAGAATCCAAGGATTGTAAACGTACAAAAGTCCATTCGGACCAACGATATAGAAAATGTAGGGTTTACCGCCCGCCACCATACTTTTTTTGAAATGTTGGGGAACTTTTCTATTGGTGATTATTTTAAAGAGGAAGCGATGAAGTGGGGTTGGGAATTCCTGACCAGTAAAGATTGGATTGGATTTGACGAAAGCAGGTTATCTGTTACTGTTCATCCAGAAGATGATGAGGCTTATACCATCTGGCGAGATGTTGTCGGGCTAGATGAAGAGCGGATTATTCGTATTGAAGAAAACTTCTGGGATATTGGTGAAGGCCCGAGTGGCCCAAATACTGAAATCTTTTACGATCGCGGTGAAAAATACGGGAATGATCCTCAAGATCCTGAACTTTATCCAGGTGGAGAAAATGAACGCTATTTGGAAATCTGGAATTTAGTATTCTCACAGTTCAACCATAATCCTGATGACACTTACACACCCTTACCTAAAAAGAACATTGATACAGGAATGGGCCTTGAGAGAATTGTCTGCGTCATTCAAGATACGCCTACCAATTTTGAAACAGATTTATTCAAACCTTTAATTGAAGCAACAGAGTCTATTTCGGGAAGGAAGTATGGAGAAAGTGAAGAAGGAGATTCTTCCTTTAAAGTTATAGCTGATCATATGCGTACCGTTTCTTTTGCAGTAAGTGACGGGGCACTGCCGTCTAATGAAGGAAGAGGATACGTTCTGCGCCGTTTGCTGCGCCGGGCTGTAAGGTTTGCTAAACAAATTGGTATAGATCAGCCTTTCATGTACAAATTAGTACCGGAAGTAGCTGAAATTATGGTTGACTTCTATCCTGAAGTTAAAGAGAAGCAGTCCTTTATCCAAAACGTAATTAAAACGGAAGAGGAGCGTTTCCACGAAACGTTGAATGATGGACTTGCCATACTATCCACGATTATGAAACAGGAATCAGAAAAGGGCAGCAATGTATTTCCTGGCACCGAAGTTTTCCGTCTTTATGATACGTATGGTTTTCCAAAAGAGCTAACGGAAGAGTATGTTGCCGATGCTGGCTTTACTATAGATGAAGATGGATTCATGCTTGAAATGGAGAAGCAGCGGGAGCGTGCAAGGAACGCTCGTCAGAAAACCGGTTCTATGCAGGTTCAAGAGGGTGTACTGGGGGACGTTCATGTAGCCAGTGAATTCACCGGGTATGATCAGCTTCATACAGAAGCAGAAATTGTTGAGATGATTAAAGGTAAAGAGTTTAGTGAACAAGCAGAAACAGGAGATACAGTTTACTTGTTCCTCGATAAAACACCTTTCTACGCTGAAAGCGGCGGGCAGATCGCTGATAAAGGCCGTATAGAAAATGACAACGTTTCATTAGAAGTGACCAATGTTCAAAAAGCTCCAAACGGACAGCACATGCATGAAGCAGTAATTCAGAGTGGTTCGCTCCATAAGGGAGATAAGGTCCGGGCAGAAGTAGATGAGAAATCCCGCTCCTTTATAGTCAAGAATCACACGGCTACCCATTTGCTCCATCAGGCTTTGAAGGATGTATTAGGTGACCATGTTAATCAAGCCGGTTCCCTTGTAGCCCCTGATCGTTTACGATTTGATTTCTCCCATTTCGGCTCAGTTTCCAATGAAGAGATGGAGAAAATCGAATCCATCGTAAACGAAAAGGTTTGGCAGTCTATTCCCGTAAGAATAGAATACAGTTCTATCGAAGAAGCCAAAGAAAAAGGAGCTATGGCATTATTTGGAGAGAAATACGGAGATACTGTGCGTGTTGTCCAAGTAGGTGACTACAGCCTGGAACTTTGCGGTGGCTGTCATGTTGTGAATACTGCAGAAATTGGTTTATTCAAAATAGTATCAGAAACAGGGATTGGCGCTGGAACCAGACGGATAGAAGCCGTAACTGCTAAAGATGCTTACCTGTATATGACTGGTAAAGAAACCTTGTTAAAGCAAGCAGGAGAACGCTTAAAGACGAAGCCAGAACAGGTACCTGAACGAATTGATGTCCTTCATAAAGAGATTAAGGATCTGCAGAGGGAAAATGAATCCTTAAGTGCTAAAATCTCTAATATGGAAGCATCAACCATTCTAGATGAAGTTGAAGAAATTAACGGCGTCAAGGTGCTGGCAAAACAAGTGGATGTGAAGGATATGAATGCTTTGCGTTCCATGATTGATGATTTAAAACAAAAAATTGAATCTGGTATTATACTGCTTGCTGCACCAAATGGAAATAAAGTTCAGTTAATTGCAGGAGTATCAAAAGACTTAGTAGAAGAAGGTTACCATGCAGGACATTTGATTAAAGAAGCAGCTTCCAGATGCGGTGGAGGCGGCGGCGGCCGTCCGGACATGGCTCAGGCTGGAGGTAAGGATGCTTCTAAGATTCCTGAGGCCTTAGAATTTGCAAAAGAGTATGCAAATCAAGGTTCTTAGTTTTCCATTAAGTAAACTTAGGTATATAATGGAGAAAAGACTAACAAGTGCGAGGTGACATGAATGAGCTCAATGGACAAAACAATGAGATTTAACTTCTCAGAGGAACCGTTTGACCAGGATGTGCGCTCTGTACTGCTTTCTGTACACAGCGCTCTTCAAGAAAAGGGCTACAACCCGATCAACCAGATAGTCGGTTATTTACTCTCCGGAGATCCAGCGTACATCCCGCGTCACCAGGATGCCAGAAACTTGATTCGCAAAATTGAACGTGATGAATTAATCGAAGAGCTAGTTAAGTTTTATATTAGAGAGAATAAAGAGGGCAATGAATGAAAAAAATAGGTCTAGACGTAGGCGAAAAAACGGTTGGAGTGGCTATTTCCGATGCCTTTGGCTGGACAGCCCAGGGACTAACAACTATTCATTGGGATGAAACTGATTTTAATACGGTCCGCGGACCGCTTCAAAAGATCATTGAAGAACATGAGATCACGGAAGCAGTGGTAGGATTCCCAAAGAACATGAACGGGACAGTAGGTCCTAGAGGAGAAGCCAGCCAGCGTTTTGCCGCGTGGTTAAAAAAAGAGTATAAAATACCATCCCATCTATGGGATGAGCGTTTAACAACAATGGCAGCAGAGCGGGTATTGCTGGATGCAGATGTCAGTCGAAAGAAGCGAAAGAAAGTCATTGATAAAATGGCCGCTGTTATCATTCTGCAAAGTTATCTAGATTCCAAACAATAAGGAGGACGTTTTATCATGGCACTAGAGAAAGAAGAACGTATTGTAATACCAGATGAAAATGGAGAGGAACATTTATTTGAAGTATTGTTCACATTCGATGTAGAGCAGACGGAACAGTCCTATATTGCCGTCATTCCTGCTGAGCAGAAGGAGGGAGACGAGGTAGAAGTTTTTGCGTTTCGATATGAAGAGAAAGGCAACGAAGAAGATGATCTTGCTCTCTACCAGATCGAATCAGATGAGGAATGGGAAATGGTTGAAGAAATGCTGAATACTTTAACGGATGAAGATTTAACCTAAATAAAAGTAAGAAAGAAAAAGTCTGCGAACTGCAGGCTTTTTCTTATGTGAAGCTTCTGGACCATAGAAAATATACCACTGATGTGGAAAGGCTCTCGCATTTTGTAGTATAATGTACCGGATGGAAGGAGGAAGTCTGTTGTCCGAAAGAAATTTCAAAAAAAATTACAAAGCTCGATTGAAAAAACGTACAGAGGAAGCAAGCACGGTGCGAAAAATTGTAGCTTCCATTCTTACAATATTTGTACTTCTTTTACTTATCGGGGGATTGAGCGGTTATTTTTATATTAAATCCGCCCTGGAACCTGTTGATCCCAACGATGAAAGCCAAAAAAGTGTGGAGATACCATTAGGCTCATCCACGTCTCAAATTGCAGGGATTCTTGAAAAGAATGGAATTATAAAAAATGATTTAATTTTTAGGTTTTATACAAAATTTAATAATGAATCAGGATTCCAAGCCGGGGAATATCAGCTCACTTCGTCTATGAAACTGAACGAAATTATTGACTCACTGCAATCAGGTAAACTAATTAAAGATCCGGCATTTAAGGTAACCATTCCTGAAGGACGGACACTCGATGAAATTGCTGGTACTCTAGCAAAGAAATTTCCATTTACTAAAGACGAATTTTTAGAAAAAGTGAATGATAAAGAATATGTAAAAGAACTTATGGAACAGTACCCTGAGCTCTTAACAGAAGAGGTATTAAATGAAGAGATTAAATATCCTCTAGAGGGATACTTATTTGCTTCTACATATCCTATTTATGTAGAAGATCCTACAATAGATCAGGTTGTCCATAAAATGTTAGACCAGACGAAAGAGGTCGTACTGCCTTACAAAGATCAATTGAACCAGCTGGATCTACTTAATGAGGACATGACTGTGCATGATCTAATGACAATGGCTTCTCTATTAGAGAATGAAGCAAGGACTTCTGAGAATCGAAAGAAAATCGCCAGTGTATTTTATAATCGTTTAGAAGAGGAAATGCCCTTACAAACAGACCCTACTGTATTATATGCTTTAGGAGAGCATAAGGACAGAGTCTTATACGAGGATCTTGAAGTTGATTCTCCTTACAATACTTACGAGGAAGAGGGATTGCCTCCAGGTCCGATCTCCAATTTTAATGAAAATGCTTTAAAAGCTGTGGTTCAGCCTGCAGATACTGAATTCTTATACTTCCTCGCTGATAACGAAGGAAATATCTATTATTCAAAAACGTTGGAGAAGCACAACGAAAAGAAAAATAAATACATTAACAATAATTGATTATTGAAGAGGAATGCGAGATTACTCGCATTCCTCCATTTTTGTATGTTAAAATAGTGGGGTTGTAAAATGGATGTAAATCAAATATGAAGGGATGTTAACATCATGGAGCAAGACGCGTATCTGAAATCATTGCTGCCTTCTTCCACTGGACCATTGGCGCACATGGAGTCATACGCAGAGGAAAAGAATATACCAATTATGGAGCCCGCAGGTATACATTTTCTAATGCAGCTGATTCGTATGCATAGACCTGAACGCATTTTGGAAATTGGAACAGCAATAGGATATTCGGCCCTTCGTATGTTGGAGGCTTCACCTGGAAGCAAAGTTGTATCAATAGAAAGAGACGAGGATCGTTATAGAGATGCCCAGCATTTTATTAATAAGCAAGGAGCAGAAGACAGAATTCATCTTCTGTTTGGGGACGCTCTTGAGCTCAAGGAAGAAGTGCGGAAGGAAGGTTGTTTTGACTTCCTCTTTATTGATGCGGCTAAAGGTAAGTATGAAGAATTCTTTCATCTATACGAACCGTTATTATCTGAAGGTGCAGTAATTGTTTCGGATAATGTTCTGTTTAAGGGTTATGTAGCGGACGATTCACATGCAAACAAACGTATGGCAAAAATTGCTCGTAAAATACGTAATTTCAATAATTGGCTTGTTCACAACCCCGATTATCATACGACAATTGTACCTATTGGCGATGGTGTAGCCATTACAATAAAAAAATGACTGGACCGCGTAGTGTTCAGAGATTATGTTTGGGATGAAAGGAGAAACCAGAAACATGAAAGATAAACCTGTAGTTATTGGAGTAGCCGGAGGTACAGGGTCTGGGAAAACAAGTGTAACCCGGTCCATCATCCAGAGATTTGCTGATAAAACCATTTTAATGGTGGAGCAAGATTATTATTACAAAGATCAGAGTCACCTTCCCTTTGAAGAAAGACTGCAGACAAACTATGATCACCCTCTTGCTTTTGACAATGACCTATTAATTGAACATCTTGAACAGTTGATAGATCAGAAATCGGTAGAGAAACCTACTTACGATTATAAGGTGCATACGCGTTCAGAGGAAACGATACACGTGGAGCCTAAAGAGGTTATAATTGTTGAAGGAATTCTTGTGCTGGAAGACGAGCGATTACGCGATTTAATGGACATTAAGGTCTTCGTAGACACGGACGCGGACGTGAGGATCATTCGCAGAATGATGAGAGATATTAATGAACGGGGGCGCACACTAGATTCTGTCATTGAGCAATATATTAATGTGGTCCGTCCCATGCATCTGCAATTCGTGGAGCCTACCAAACGATATGCAGATCTTATTATTCCAGAAGGGGGCCAAAACCACGTTGCTATAGACTTAATGGCAACAAAAATTCAAACAGTCCTTAATGAAACGCAAGATCATTTCAATTGAGAAAATAGTTGAAAACCTTCCAGAAATCTGGCATAGTTTTCAATAGTAGTTCTAGAATATAGTGTCCTCGTGTAAAGTATAGTAATTCATTAATGAGCATACGTTGGTATCGCTCATTTCCTATATGGGGGAACATCAATTTTTTGATGGATTAAAGGAGTGTTCAAAGAAGATGGCAGAAGAAAAAAACTTTTACATGACAGAAGAAGGAAAACAAAAGCTCGAAGACGAACTGCATCACTTGAAAACAGAGCGTCGTAAAGAAGTAGTAGAGCGTATCAAAATTGCACGCGGCTTTGGAGATCTTTCTGAGAACTCTGAATATGATGCGGCTAAAGATGAACAAGCATTTGTGGAAGCCCGCATTACTCAAGTCGAAAATATGATTAGAAATGCCGTTATTATTGAAAATGATAATGACAATCCGGATACAGTAAGTTTAGGTAAGTCTGTTACCTTTCAAGAACTTCCTGATGGAGAAGAAGAGACTTACACAATTGTAGGTAGTGCGGAAGCAGATCCATTTGAAGGGAAAATCTCTAATGATTCTCCTATGGCTCAAAGTCTCATCGGACATGTAGTAGGGGACAAAGTCTCTGTAGCTACTCCAGGTGGAGATATTGATGTTAAGATTGTTACTGTAGAATAATATTAATAAAAAGACAGGGGCTTCCCTGTCTTTTTATTATGGGTTTCTTTCATCATACTCCTCTTGGCTGTTGGTGATTTCTAAAAAAGCTTATAACGCAATAGGGCCGATTAGTTGAAGATTCAGTTTCGAGATATTGGTTATGAGGAAGGTCCTTCGGGGGACGATTTCGCTTTCCGGCCCTGCACGACGAAGGGTCGTTCGACGTTGCCACAGGACGTGGCGGTCTTAGTCGAACTTCTTATATGTGCTGAGCTTCCTCGGGCTTAACAGCCCTGCGGGATCTCACCGATTATGTTCATCCCGCAGGAGTCTGCATCGTCCCCCTCAGAACCTTGCCAAATCAGCTACTCAAAACCACTTAAAATATGTTTTTGATACACAAAATGAGCATGTGAATATGAGGCTATTCTCATGCTGTAAAGATCTGGAATAGCCTGCCATAGAAGCATTTAAGACCAGTTTAGAAGACGAGGATTCTTTCTTCTGGAAGGATCCGTTTTCTCCTGTGGCTGGGCTGGTTGGGAAATGGCGAGACTCCCATGGGAGAAGGAACTAGGTGAGATCCCGCAGGGAGTGAAACGAGCGAGGAAGCTCCTAGTAAAAGGAGGATCGACTAAGGTCGCCACATCCTGTGGCAACGTCGATCGACCCTACGTCGTGTAGGGCCATAGGAAAGCGAGTTATTTCCCAACCAGCCCTTCTCCATTTAACGTAAAGGACCCATTTTATCTCGGAACTGAGTCTTTAGCTAACGGGAGCTTTTCTGTAAGATTAGCATTGAGATTTAACAAAGGCTGTAATCTAACACATTGCCCGGGAAATGGAAAAAAGGATGAAAGTGTTGGTCACCGCGCCCTATTGTTGTATAATTAACAACGAATTCAAAGGAGGAGACTTTAATGGCTGATAAACATACCGAAGGATCAAGGGCTCATCGTTTTGAAAAGAAACGAAAAAGTACTATTCTCATGAATTGGTTAGTAGGAGCTGGAAGTGCACTATTGATCGTTTTTATAGCTATGATGGTTTTTGGCGGAGATGATCAACCAAGTAATGCCAAAGGTTCTGATGAGGAAAAAGCAGTCTTGAATAGTGAATCGGATCAGAAAGAAAACTCAGAAGAGGACAAAAACAATAATGGTTCGACAAACCACCAGACAAACAAACAAGATTCAGAGCAGGAGGAATCAAACGGATCTGATCCAAATAGTAGTTCAAATACTGATTCCAATAATGAAGAGAGTTCTGATGAAGTGGAATCCTCTGAAGAGGAACAGGACAAGGATGCTACTGAAGAGGAAAACGATACTGATACTGTGATTGAAGAAAGTGATAAAGAAAACGTCGCGAAGATCGTTAAGAAAGATTGGCAGCCTGTTCCTACAGAAATGAATACAAGTGGGAATCATACTATATCTTATAATGAAAATTCTCAAGATTGGAATGAACTTATTAAGGCTGTCAGTAAGGCTACAGGTCTTTCAAAAGAAAATATGATCACATGGTGGATTGGAAACGGAGGCAGCTCTCAAAAAGCTGAAGCAACCGTTTCAAACAAAGAAAAGACCGAGCATTACCGTGTATTTATCCAATGGGTAGATGGAGAAGGATATAAGCCTGTTAAATTAGAAGTTCTGGAAGAAAAAGAAGTGAATCGCTAACGAAAAGGGAGAGAGAAAAATGGCAATTGGTATTATAGGAGCAATGGATGAGGAAATCGAAAAACTTCAAACGGAGATGCAGAACACCAACAGAGAAGAAATCGCGGGAAGTCTATTTATTCAGGGTGTTCTTCGTGGAAAAGAAGTGGTCCTCCTAAAATCAGGAATAGGGAAAGTGAATGCAGCAGTTGCAACTAGCATTCTGCATGAGCGTTACGAAGTTGAAGCTGTTATTAATACGGGCTCGGCAGGAGGTTTTGCTGAGCACTTAGATGTAGGGGATATTGTAATATCTGAAGCAGTTACTTATCATGATGTGGACGTCACGGCCTTCTCTTATGAATATGGACAAGTTCCAGAGATGCCTGCTCGCTATAAAGCAGATGAGAAGCTTGTCAATCAAGCGTTGGAAGCGGTGAAGCAAACAGATGCGGTCTCGGCAAAGGGACTGATTGTTACGGGAGACACTTTCATGCAAGAAGAAAGTAAAGTCCAGTTCGTCCGGAATAAGTTTCCACAAATGGTAGCTGCGGAAATGGAGGCCGCAGCAATTGCCCAGGTTTGTTACAGATATGGGACCCCATTTGTTGTAATCCGTGCCTTGTCAGATATAGCAGGAAAGGAATCATCAATTTCTTTCGAACAGTTCTTACCAAAAGCTGCCGAAAATGCGGCAGCTATGATAATGGCTATGGTTACTCATATTGAATAGATAATATTACCATCTCCACTGCAGGGTCAATGTGTTACAATAATAGCCGTGCAGGAGGTGATCTATCCATGAAATCAACGGAATGGATGGAAAAGAAAATCTCAGATTACAAACGCTTTATTATGACTCTATTAATATTAATCAGTTATTTATATATAGGAACCTTAATTAGTATTTTTGAATACCACACAACAATTCACTATTTTCTATACCCAGTTATAGGGGCCGGATTGATTTATGCTTTTCTATTAATCAAAAAGGTTAAAAAGATGCAGCAGATTTTAACAAGTGAATAGCCTTACTAAAGCCACTGACCATTAATCGTTCAGTGGCTTATTTTACGCTTTTTTTCCTTGCTTGCTTTGCTTGTAAAATTCATGGAAGATCTTCATCAATGCTCTTTTTTCAATTCTTGATACATAACTTCTAGAAATTCCGAGTTCTTTCGCTATTTCCCTTTGTGTCTTTTCTTCGGTTTGATTCAGCCCATACCGAAAAATAATAACTTCTTTCTCGCGTTCGTCTAATATAGTAATGAAGTCTTTTATTTTTTCAAGTTCCATGTGAAGTTGAATTTCTTCCACAATGTCTTTAACATCCGCTTGCAATATATCCAATAGATTCAGTTCATTTCCCTCTTTGTCATGACCAATTGGATCTTGAAGGGAGACATCTTTATTCATTTTTTTAGTGGATCTAAGATGCATCAAAATTTCATTTTCAATACAGCGTGCTGCATAGGTGGCTAGTTTTGTACCTTTACCGGTAGAATAACTTTCAATCCCCTTTATTAGCCCGATCGTTCCAATGGAAATTAAGTCTTCAAAGTCTTCTTTTGTATTCTCAAACTTTTTCACAATATGGGCTACCAGCCTCAGGTTATGTTCAATAAGTATATTTCTCGCCTCATGACTTCCTTCTTGCATTAATTTAAGCTGCTTAGCTTCTTCCTCAGAGGAAAGGGGGTTTGGGAAGGCCTGATTCTTGACGTAAGACATAAAGAATAAAGATTCTTTAAAAAAGTAAAGGATGGAAGCGATAATGCTGCTCATACGACGCGCACCTCCTCGATATTTAGGCAATTGCCTACAACATATCTATGTGTGGAAAAGGGTGGATGTGCTTGTACAGGAATAAAAAGGCCTGACCTAGTTTTCCCCATAAAAAGGAGGGTCCTGTTCCTACAGGACCCTCCTTTTTATGACGTGTTTATTTCTCTTTTTGTTCAGCTCGTAAGACTTCATTATAATCATCTTTGACACTGTCTTTCCACAAAGGAACACCGCTTCGGTGAGCGGCCCTTGCTATGACATGTCCTGATACAGGGGCTGTAAGAAGCACAAATAGAATACCTAAGAGGAGCTTTCCACTTACAATGTCATGCTCAATATACAGAAATAAAAAAGCCCCTATCATTATTCCCGACACACCTAAAGTCGAACTTTTAGTCGCAGCGTGTAGTCTCGTATAAACATCAGGTAAGCGAAGAATTCCAATTGAACCCGAAATGATGAAAAAGGTACCTGATAGTAAGAAGAAACAAATGAGGATGTCAAAAATTAAATTAATCCATGTCCCGCTCAATAATAACACCCTTTTCTAAGAATTTCGCTAAGGCAACCGTGCCAATAAATAATAAAATACCGATTAGCAGAATAACGTCGTTAAATTTGGTAGTGACGAGCATGACCGCGATGATGCCTGCCAAAGCCATTAAGTTAATGCCAATGATATCAAGAGCAACAGCCCGGTCCGGATTGGTCGGACCTTTAATAGCACGGTACAATAAAATCATAACGGAAACAGAAACTCCCAGGACCGCGATGGTCGCTGAATACTCGATCAGTTGCTGGGTAACGTCCAAAATGTTGTCCATTAGCGAGTCACCTCCATAATAGCTTTTTCAAAGGTTTCCTTAATTTCGTTAATGGACTGTTCAACGTCCGGGATGTCCATAGCGTGTACATAAATTTTTGTGTGGTCATCACTGACAGCTATGGATAGAGTACCAGGTGTTAAAGTAATTAAATTGGCCAATAAAGTTATTTCAAAATTACTTTTTAAATCAATTGGAAGGGCAAATATTCCTGGCTCTATGTCCAGTTTTGGTTTGTAGACAACTTTAACAATATCAATGTTTGAAAGGACAAGCTCTCTTATAAATAAAAGCATCAATTTAATAAAATTCCATACCCGGTGCATATAGAACGAATCCGGAATGAATCTCCTGAGAATAAATAAGAGACCGATTCCGAGAAGATACCCGACAAGGAAGGTGGAAAATTGATAGCTTTCACTGAGAAACATCCACATGATTGCAATAATAATGTTTAAGACGATTTGAAAAGGCATCAGCTACTACTCCTTTAATACAGAATCAATGTAGAGTTGCGGATCCATTAAGTATTTGGAAATGGATTCAATGGATGGATAGAACCACTCAGCACCGACTCCAAGTAACACGGAAAAGGTTAAAAGCAATCCTATCGGCCAGGCCATCATTTTGCCTTTATGCTCTCTTTCAGGCAGTGGAATTTCAGTTTTCTCTCCCCAGAACCCGCGAATGAATATACGAATCATGGAGAATAGAATAAGAAGGCTTGTTACAAGTCCGACTATGACAATCAGGATTTCTTCTTCTGCCAAACCGCCTCTTAGCAGGAGCAGTTTACCAATAAAACCGCTGAATGGAGGGATTCCTGCAAGTACCAGAGAAGCAATAAAGAACAGCCAGCCTAGCACAGGATAATGGTGAATAAGTCCACCCATTTTTCTTAAATCTGAAGTTCCTGCCACATAAGCTACAGCTCCAACCAGCAGGAAGAGGACACCTTTGATAATCATATCATGGACCAGATAGTAGATAGTGCCGCTAATGGACACTTCTGTAAAGATTCCTATACCCATCAGCATAAAACCAACAGCCGGGATTATATTGTAAGCCACAACCAATTTGATATTGTTGGTAGATAAAGCACCCACTACTCCAAAAATCATGGTTAGTGCTGCCAGGTAAATGAAAAGTGTATGCGTCAGCTGCACGTCCTGGTTGAAGATTAAAGTAAAAATCCTCAAGATTGAATAAATTCCTACCTTCGTTAATAAAGCACCAAATAAAGCTGACACAACTGGGTTAGGTGAAATATAAGGTCTAGGAAGCCAATAGTACAAAGGAAAAACGGCTGCTTTTGTTGCAAAAACGAAAAAGAACATGATGGCTATAGTTGTAAGAATACCTTGTTGCTCCACCTCTTGCACTCGTTCAGCAACTTGTGCCATATTCACCGTTCCTACGACTGAATACAAAAAAGCAATAGTCGTGACAAAGAGCATCGATGAAAATAGATTAATTAAAACATATTTAATGGATTCTCTAAGTTGAGCTTTTCCATTCCCTAAAACGATCAAGCCGTAAGAAGCCATTAACAGTACTTCAAAGAACACGAACAAGTTAAATAAGTCACCTGTCAGGAACGCACCGCTAACACCTGCAATCAGCATAAAGAAGAAGCTGTAAAAGTAAAAAGCTTCCTGCTCTTTGGAAAGGGACTTTGGAGCATAAAATACACACGCTGTTGCTACAAGATTAGAGGTAAAAACGAGCGTCATGGAAAGTAGATCACCAACCAGAATGATGCCGTAAGGAGCAGCCCAGTCGCCCGTTTCCAGAATGATGGCTCCGTTCTGCAGCACATAAAGAAAAATGCCACCAACAACCAGCAAGTTGACCACAGTAAAGACTTGGGAAAATTTTCTTACGATCGTTGTTTTTTTGTGAATGAAGGCCATTATAATTCCAGCGATTAGCGGTAATATAATGGGCAATGCTGTTAAATTACTCATAATCCGTACCTCTCATTTGTTCCATATTATCCGTGCCATTAATTTTAGAAGTTCTGTAAGCCAGCACGAGCAGTAAGCTTGTTACACCAAAACTGATAACAATAGACGTTAAGATTAAGGCTTGAGGAAGGGGGTCTGTGTACTTTTCCACTCCCTCAGAAAGGATTGGAGGTGCTCCCGTCTTTAGTTCACCCATCGTTAATATAAACAAGTGGGCACCATGGGAAATAAGCCCAGTACCAATGACAATCCGTAACAATTGCTTTTGAAGGAGGTTATAAATACCTGTGGTAAATAAAATACCCGCGAGAATCGCCATGATGATTTCCATTTATTATTCCTCCTCCTCTTCTTTACCTCTTAAACGAACGAGACCGTAAATGGCCATAGCGGCAATTCCAAGTACAACGATTTCAAATAATGTATCTAATCCACGAAAGTCTACAAGGATTACGTTTACTACATTATCGCCTCCGCCGAGGGAATGAGACTTTTCAAGGAAATAACTTGCGATTGATTCAAAGTATTTAGAACTATGGGCGGAAATAGCGACCATTGTCATCAACGCCCCAAAGCCAATAGAAATGATTAGATTCAAAGTTCGTGTACTTGCTGATTCCTCTTTTTTCCTCATTTTCGGAAGGTGGTAGAAAGCAAGCAAGAATAAGGCTACTGTAACAGTTTCTATAATTAATTGAGTTAAAGCTAAATCAGGAGCTCTGTATAGCACAAATAACATAGATAGACCGTAACCTACCACTCCTAATATGAGAATCGCAGCTATACGGTTATTTGTAATTATTGTCCCTATAGCTGCACTTATCATAAGTACGGCTACAAATATTTCAGGTAATGTAACCTCTGCCAAATTGCTAGTATCAACTGTAAATCCACCAGTAATCGCCATAAAAGCAAACGTTACGACGAGGATGGCGGCAAGTACTAGACGTACATAACGACTTAGAGAGCCATTCATATACCCTTTCGTTACGATGGTTGAATACGACTCAAGGCGGTCGACCATTCCATCGTAGACCTTATTGAAACTTAAGGTGCCGGGAAGGTAGTTATAGACCGGCTGCCAGAGCTTACGTGAAAGAACTAAAACGGTTCCTAAGAATACCACTGTTAATGACATAATGAGCGGGGTGGAAATACCGTGCCAGAATTTAATGTGATGTTCGTGAATTTCCATTCCTTTTACTGCACTAGCTGCATGCTCTATAAAAGGTTGATTAATCAAGTGGGGGAATAGGCCTATAACTATAACCGCAGCTACTAAAATAATAGGAGATAATAACATGCCCCACGGAGCTTCATGTGGTTTTTTCGGTAATTGATCAACATTTGATTTACCACGGAAGCTGCTGAAAAAGAAATACATAGAATAAACAAACGTAAAGATACTTCCGAAAACAGCTAAATAAGGAATGATAGACATCAGAAAACCGGTAATGCCTTCCCCGGAAACCTCTAAATGTAAGGAGGCATCAAAGAAGAGCTCTTTACTATAGAAACCGTTCAAGAAGGGCAGCGGAACCCCGGCCATAGAAAAAGAAGCTAACAAAGCTATGGTAGCTGTAATGGGTAGAAACGTCATTAAGCCGCCGAGTTTTCGAATGTCGCGCGTTCCAGTTTCGTGGTCCACGATGCCTGCGACCATGAACAAGCTGCCTTTAAAGGTAGCGTGGTTTAGAATATGGAAAACCGCCGCAAATACCGCAATTTCTGTACCAAATCCAAGCATAGCCATGATCATTCCCAATTGGCTGATCGTGGAAAAAGCAAGGATGGCTTTCAAGTCGGTCTGTCGAACCGCCATATAAGATCCCCAGCAAAGGGTAACGATACCTGCAGTGGATACGATAATGAAGAACCACTCACTTGAGGACAGCATTGGAGAATAGCGAGCGACCAGGTAAATCCCCGCTTTTACCATAGTAGCGGAATGAAGGTACGCACTGACCGGCGTTGGAGCTTCCATTGCATCAGGTAACCAGATGTGGAATGGAAACTGAGCTGATTTTGTGAAGGCTCCTAATAAAATAAGTCCCAATATTAATGGGAAGAACTCGCTGTTTAAGATTAGTTGTTGTTGGTCGATCATACCTTGAATGCTTGTTGTTTTAGTCAATACACTCATAAAAATAAGTCCGCCAAGTAAACTTAGTCCGCCAAATACAGTAATAAGCATGGATTTTAACGCACCATACCGGGATTCTTGCTTAAAGTTCCAAAAGCCAATCAGCAAGAAGGAGGATAATGAAGTGAACTCCCAAAAACTGTATAACACGAACACATTATCGGAAAGCACTACTCCAAGCATAGACCCCATAAATATTAAAAAGTACACATAAAAATGTCCCAGTTGCTCTGATTTATGTAAATAGTAAATCGAGTAAAAGGCAACTAGGGCACCAATCCCGCTTATTAATAACACAAACAATAAACTGAGACCATCTAGATAAAATACTACATTCATATCTAGTGAAGGTATCCAAGAGTACTCTCTTGTTAAAGGTTCAAACCCTGTCCCAATAAAACGTACAAAATAAATGAAGATGATCGCGGGAATCATGGTGACGAAAATCCCCGGATGAAATTTATCTTTCCATTTACTAATAAATGGAATCGCAATTGCAAAGATAAAAGGCAATAATACTACCAGCAGCATCTTGGCTGTTCCTCCCTCAACAAAAAAATTCTTTAATGTAAAACAATCTTTCTCAATCGTACTGTTCATTTAATTGTAATCAAAAGCAGGGGCATTATTCAACTGTAGCCTCCTGGCCAACGCATATTTGAGGCACCTTTTAGTATTCCCTATTAAATAAGAAGAGACACCTCAAATAAAGGGATAAAATTTTTATAAAAAAACTCGCTGATTTGTGATCAGCGAGTTTTTTAAGAGAGAAAACTTCTATAGAATGGAATTTGTGGGAAGTTAACCGACTTGAATGGCTAAATTATCCATATTAATAGATCTGGCTATGAGTTCTTCTTTCATTTGAAGAATGAAGTCTTCTGAGAGATTCAGTTCAATTGCTTTGTGGTAAGATTGTATTAACAGGGAATCAGATAATTGTTTAATACCTCTGTCACTCATGTGACAGCCACCTCCTGAGTGTTCGAAATGAACGTTTCGAGTAATGTATTCTTACCTTACCATGAGCTGAAATTCCCTACAATATGGCAGTTATCTACAAGGAAATGTAGATAACTTTCTCATTTTTAACGAATGAATTAGAGATGCCATAGGAAGTCGGGTGTGGAAATTGTGCATAAACTTATCCACAGGACAGAAGTGTCGGGAATTGTCGAACGATTTACGTTCTAGTTCAAGCCTTTAAATTCGTTTTTGAAACATGAAGTTTTTTTGTATATGATGTATAAGGAGAATTTGCCTGTGTTTATGAGATGGAGTGAAAGAAATGTTAAATAAGTTTTTACCAAATGAGCACGTACCTAGCATTTTTGATATAGACCCCAATGAACTGAAAAACAATGGAATCAAAGGAATTATTACTGACCTTGATAATACGCTGGTTGCCTGGAATGTTGAAGATGCAACAGAAGAAATCAAGGACTGGTTTCAAAAAATGAATGATCATGGGATTCAGGTGACGATTGTCTCTAATAATAAAGAAGCACGAGTTAAATTATTCTCTCAGCCATTAAATGCCACATTTATTTATAGTGCTAGAAAACCTTTAGCTAAGGCATTTAAGAAAGCAAAGAAACAAATGAAGCTTAAAAAAGATGAAGTCGTAGTAGTAGGTGATCAGCTTCTTACCGACGTATTGGGTGGAAATATGGCTGGTTATCACACTATCCTCGTGGTACCGATCGTAGAAACCGATGGTCTGATGACGAAATTTAATCGACAAATTGAGCGGAGAATACTAAATTGGATGAGACGAAAAGGGAAAATTACTTGGGACAGGAGTGATCGTTGATGAACGAAATATATTGTCAGGGGTGCGGAGCCGAGATTCAGACAACGCACCCAGAGCAGCCCGGTTATGCGCCATCTTCGGCTTTAGAACGGGAAGATGTCATTTGTAAACGCTGCTTTCGATTAAAGCATTATAATGAGGTTCAGGATGTCCCTTATAATGCTGATGATTTCTTAGAAATGCTTCATCAGATTAGTGATACTAAAGGGTTAATTATCCAACTTGTAGATATTTTCGACTTTAATGGAAGTTTTATTTCAGGCTTAAAACGTTTGACTGGTAATAATCCTGTCATCCTTGTAGGAAACAAAATGGATGTCCTTCCTAAGTCTGTAAACCATGAAAAGGTTAAGCACTGGCTGAAACGATCGGCTAAGGAGCAAGGACTTGTTGTGGAAGATGTATTTCTCATCTCCGCTGAAAAAAACCAAGGGATCACAGAACTTTCCCATGCTATGGATCAATACCGGAAAGGTGGAGACGTTTACGTAGTAGGTACAACAAACGTAGGTAAATCCACTTTTATTAATACGTTGATTTCAAATACTTCGGGTGAGAAGGATGCTATAACAACTTCTTACTTCCCTGGCACCACCCTTGGTTTTATAGATATTCCATTAGATGAAAATAGTTCTTTATTTGATACTCCTGGAGTTATTCAGCGCCATCAAATGGCTCATTATGTATCAGATCAGGACTTAAAAGTCATTACTCCTAGAAGAGAAGTAAAACCGAAGATTTATCAGCTGAATGAAGCTCAAACACTCTACTTTGGCGGGCTTGCAAGGTTAGATTTTGAAAGTGGCTCTCGTACTTCGTTTGTGTGCTATTTTTCAAACGAGCTCCACATCCATCGAACAAAATTAGAGAAAGCTGATGATTTATATCAAAATCATCTGGGAGAACTACTCGTTCCCCCAGACAGCCGTACGATGGAAAAATTACCGCCGCTAAAAAAACAAACGTTCAGAATTAAAGAAGATAAAACGGACATTGTGTTTTCGGGTCTTGGCTGGATTACAGTACCAGAAGGGCATATAAATGTAACCGTCCACGTTCCTGAAGGTGTTAAAGTATCTCTGCGTGAATCGTTAATATAGGAGGGGAACTATTGCTTAGACTTGGTTTAATTGGTCATCCAGTTGGTCACTCATTATCTCCTTGGATCCATGAACGTCTTATGGAGCATGAAGGACTGGAAGGTACCTATGAGTTATTTGATATTGAGCCGGATACATTCGACCAGCAAATTCATGAATTAAAAAATAGGGGCTTAGATGGTTTTAATATCACCGTCCCATATAAAGAAAAGATTATTCCTTACCTTGATGAAGTAGACAGCAGTGCCCGTGAATTAGGGGCGGTGAACACAGTTAAAAACACGGCCCGCGGATGGGTAGGATACAACACAGATGGCATAGGATTCGCTGTCTCTGTCAGAAATAGATATCCAGAATTATTTTTTAATGAACAGCGTGTTCTTATTATTGGAAGCGGGGGAGCTTCGAGGGGCATTTATCACGCCCTTTTAGAGGCAGGACTGTCTAGAATTGATATTGCGAATCGAACCATTGAGAAGGCAGAAGAGGTTATAAAAAGTGCTTCTTCAAACAACGAATCAAAAGCCTTATCTTTAGATAAGGCATCAGAACAATTAAACGACTATGGGCTGATTGTTCAGACTACCGTTGTCGGTATGAGTCCAAGTGAACATACCACCATTATTCCTCTTCATAATTTGCAAGAGGGGACAGTAGTGAGTGATATTGTGTACCGCCCGCTTGAAACCCGCTTTTTGCAAGAGGCTAGAACTAGAGGGGCTAAGCTGCATTTCGGCCATGAAATGCTTTTGCAGCAAGCGGTATATGCTTTCCATATATGGACGGACACAAACCCGGACGCTTCCTTATTATTGGAAGGTTTCGAAAAAAAACTGAAAGGGGTATAGAATGTTAACAAGTAAACAAAAAAAGCATTTACGTGCTGAATCACACCATGTACAACCCATTTTTCAAGTAGGAAAAGCAGGGGTAAATGAAAATATGACAACTCAAATTGAAGAAGCCCTTGAAAAAAGAGAACTGATTAAGGTGAGTATTCTTCAGAATTGTTTTGAAGATAGTAAACAGGTGGCTGATCAAATAGCCAAGTCTACAGGGGCCCAAATTGTTCAGGTTATCGGTAACACGATTATTCTTTACAAAGAATCGAAAGAAAACAAACAAATTCAGCTGCCGTAAAGGAGTTCTAATATGAAACGTATCGGTATTCTGGGAGGAACCTTTGATCCTCCTCATCAAGGGCACTTGATAATGGCAGAATTTACACGGAGCGAAATGGATCTGGATGAGGTTTGGTTTTTGCCTTCCCATATTCCACCGCATAAACAAAAAGCTGCTGTTTCAGCTGAAGCCCGACTATCCATGGTGGAAAAGGCTGTTGAAGATAATCCACATTTCAAAGTATGTAACGCAGAGTTGACTAGAAAAGGAACGTCTTATACGGTAGATACGATGAAATATTTAATGGAACAATTCAAAGATCATACTTTCTTCTTTATTATCGGAGGAGATATGGTAGAGCATCTGCCTAAATGGAATAGAATCGATGAATTAAACTCTATAGTTGAATTTGTAGGAATAAAACGGCCCGGATACGACTGGAATCCTCCGATGCCCGTTCATAAGGTAGAAATCCCTTTAATGGATATATCTTCTTCTAATATTCGAAGAAGACTTAGTTCTTTAAAAAGCGTTAGATATCTTGTTCCTGAATCTGTAAACCTTTATATAAAGGAGCATCAATTATATGCAGATGACCCGAAATGAAGCATTGGAATATGTAAGACCTGCTTTAAAGAAATCCAGATATGAACATACTATACGTGTGACGGATGAAGCCGTTACCTTGGCTGAACGTTTTGGAGCAGATGTGAAAAAAGCTGAATTGGCTGCAGCATTACATGATTATGCAAAGTACAAACCTTTGGATGAAATGAAGCGATGGATTGTGCAAGAACGCAGGCTTCCGAAAGATCTACTCGACTACCATCACGAATTATGGCATGGACCTGTAGGAGCCTACATGCTTGAAAAGGAAATAGGACTTGAAGATTCGGAAATTATTTCAGCTATTGCTTGCCACACTACGGGTAAAAAGCATATGAGTGTGTTAGATAAAGTGGTTTTTTTGGCAGATTATATTGAACCTGGAAGAGATTTTCCTGGAGTGGAAGAAGTAAGGGATAAATCCCTTACAAGTTTAGACCAGGCTTGTCTGCTTGCATTAAAGAATACTGCAGTTTTTTTAATAAATAAGGAAAGAACCGTTTATCCAGATACGTTTCATGCATATAATGATTTAATATAGAGTTTTTGTTAAAGAGACAAAGATGAAATAGGGAGGAACAGAATGGAAAGTAAAGAATTAGTAACTATAGCCGCACAGGCATGCGATGAGAAAAGAGCTACAGATATTGTGGTGTTAGATATGTCGGATGTATCCTTAATTGCCGACTATTTCTTGATATGTGAAGGCTCTAACGAGCGTCAGGTGCAGGCAATAGCTAGAGAATTGAAGAACCAGGCCGAAGAAAATGGCATCGATGTAAAAAGAATGGAAGGGTTCGAACAGGCTCGATGGATTCTTGTAGATCTCAACGACGTTATCTGTCATATCTTCCATAAAGATGAGCGTCACTATTATAATCTCGAACGACTTTGGGGAGATGCTTCTACAGTAGCTCTTGAGGGGTTAGAAGGCTGAAGGCATGAGCTATCAACAAATGGCTCAGGTTTATGATCGGCTGATGAAGGATGCACCTTATGATCATTGGGTTGAATTTACGAACAAAATGATTGAGCGTTTTCTTCCGAATGCTCAGTCTATTGTAGATGCTGGGTGTGGCACTGGGGAAGTGACCCATCGTCTAAATGAAGAAGGTTACCACCTCACTGGTGTTGATTTGTCTGAGGATATGCTGGCAATCGCTCATCAGAAGAATTCATCCGCTAAAATTCGGTGGCTTCAACAGGACATAACAAATTTAGCCGGTCTAAAAGATGTGGAATGTGTCATTAGTTACTGTGATGTTATGAATTATTTATCAGATCATGAAGATGTGATTCGGGCTTTTCACAGTATTTATGAATCACTCACTCCTTCGGGGTTATTTATTTTCGATGTGCATTCTATTGATCATATTCAAAATAACATGATCGGTGCAACTTTTGCTGAGGTTTATGATGATTTATCATATATTTGGTTTTGTGACCCGGGTGAAGTTGAAAATCGAATGGTTCATGATCTAACATTTTTTGTACGAAATGGACCGAATTTCAAAAGATTTGATGAACAGCATGTTCAGCAAGGTTACTCTGCTGAACAATTAGCTGAATGGCTGATGCAAACGGGCTTTAAAATTCAGTTAATAAGCTCAGATTTTGAAATGGAACTCATGGACAACGGAGAGAGGATATTTTTTGTCTGTCAGAAAATCTAGCGTATGAAAAGGAGTGCGTAAAATACGTACTCCTTTTTTAATTTATTGAAGGATTTACGATTTTTATGTCGTATTATACTATTTAGGATAGGATTAAAGATCAATCTCAATTTTATCTTCTTTGTGCTTGCTTTGTGTTGCTTTAAACATCTCTTGGAATAGAGAGCCAATGTGTGCTTCAAGTGCTTTCAAACCTTCCCCTGTCACTCCGCCTTTAACGGTTACTTTCTCCATTAATTCATCGAGTGTGAAGATCTTCTTTGATAATAAACTTCCTAAACCAATCATCATATTTTCTGTAAGCTCGGTTGCCTTCTTCTCCGAAATCCCCGTTACCTCTCCGGCAGCCTCAATCCAATTTTTTAATAAAAAACTGATGAAAGCTGGTCCACAGGATACCATATCTGAAGCCGCTCGTATGTGGTCTTCTTCAATGGCTGACGGCTTTGAAATATACTCGAATGTGTTCAGTAAAGTTTGTTTTACGGAGTCTGTAACTCTTGATCCAAATGTAAATAAGCTTACGCCAGCGTGAGCATGGTTCGTAATGGAAGGAACAATTCTTGCTACCTGGCAAGAGACTTTGTTTTCCAAATCTTCTACAGAAACCGGACTTGTAATGGAAACAAGACATTGATTTAGCGTTAGCTCATGTTTTACCTCATTCAAGACTTGGCTGTAGTGATGAGGCTTAACACATAAAAAAAGAATATCACTTTTTTTTGCAACTTCCTCTAAATTCTCAGCAACGGTAAGTGCAGCTTCTTCCTTTTGTAAATCTAAAGCTTTCTGTGCTGTGCGATTGTATATAATAAGGTCGCTAGCGCGCACGGCTCCACTCTTCACCAAAGAAGTTGTGAGCATACTCCCCATATTACCAGTACCGATGATTCCCCATTTCACTGGAATCCCCTCCTTAGGTAGTTACCTAATTATTTTTATTCTAATGAATTCTAATTATGAAAGGACGGTTTTATTTACATGAGTTTGTTGCGACGTTATATTTGGATAATAATGGTGGTGGTAGCGGCCATACTCTTAATTTTATTTAATAATCCTGATAAAGAAAAGAATGTAGTAACAGTAGAAAAGTCCGAGAAGGTAGCGGAGGAGGAAGTGGAAAGTAATACTTCAGAAGTTATAGTGGATGTGAAAGGAGAAGTCGTCAACCCGGGGGTATATTCGGTTGAATCAGGACTAAGAGTAGACGGCGTGATTAAAATGGCCGGGGGTTTAACTGCTGACGCGGATCCTTCAAGTGTTAATCTCGCTCAAAAATTACAGGATGAAATGGTAATTTCTGTGCTGGCTATATCTTCTGTCACAAATGAAGAAGCAGGAGAAAATATTGAATTGCTTGCAATCAATCAGGCTACTCTGGAAGAAATTGAAAGCCTGAATGGGATTGGACCCTCTAAAGCAGCAGCTATCCTGCAATATCGAGAGGAAAATGGTCCGTTTAAAACTTCTAAAGACTTGTTAAATGTATCTGGTATTGGTGAAAAAACCCTTGAAAACCTGGAAGAATATATAAGAATACCGTAAAGGAATGGGTCTGTTTGACGAAAAAAAAGGTGGAGGGTACACTGATAAAAAATCTACAGGGGGCTACATAGTGGAACGAATTTCGTGGAATCAGTATTTTATGGCTCAAAGTCATCTTTTAAAATCAAGAAGTACATGTGAGCGTTTAGCCGTTGGAGCTATCATTGTAAGAGAGAAACGCATGATTGCCGGGGGTTACAATGGAAGTGTCTCTGGAGGTGTTCATTGCATCGATGAAGGATGCTATGTAATTGATGGACATTGTGTGCGTACGATTCATGCAGAAATGAACGCGCTCCTTCAGTGTGCGAAATTCGGTGTAGCAGCTGAAGGATCAGAAATTTATGTTACTCATTTTCCTTGCCTGCATTGTACAAAAGCTATTATCCAAGCTGGGATAAAAGCAGTATATTACAGTGAAGATTACAAAAACCACCCATATGCGATTGAGTTATTAGAGCAATCAGGTGTCACAGTCGTGAAAGTTCCTCTTGAAACGGATCCTGTCCATTATGAACAACAAAAGCTTGTGGAGGAATTGATTGGTAAGCTAGAAGAACATAATGATCCTCATGTCGAGAATGTCAAAAAGAAAGCTGGGGATTTATTCCATATGATGGAAAAGAAATGATCGGGAAAGGAAGATGGCACATCCCCGTCACAGCATTTGTTTTGGGCGGGGTACTTGTCCGATTATCAGGATGGCCATTTTGGCTGCTGGTCAGTATAGGGATCGGGTGGATTTTTTTCATGAGACAATCCTGGTCCTATATTGCTATCATGATCTTTTTTTGTCTGTTTGGTTATTACTATTTGACCCCTCTTACACCCATCACCATTAACCCAGGACCAACCGGCCCCATACCAGCAACGATCTCTTCAGATGTGAAAGAAACACCTCAAACTATTCAAATGGAAGTTACATTACAGGATTCACAAGAGAAAGCAATGGTGATTCTTTTTAATAAACAAATGGAATCAGGGACTCGTCCTCCATCCTGGCATCATGGAGCAGATTGCAGTCTCGAAGGCAACAGAGAAGAGATAGCCAAAGCAACGAATCCAGGGCAATTTAACTACCAAGCATTTTTAGCAAATCAAGAAATATACTCTCAAATTGAAATCGAAGGTACTGATGGATTATTATGCAATGATCGGTCTTTCCTTAGTTATGTTTATGAATGGCGTAATAGCCTGATGGTGCACGTGGAGAGTGTAGTGGATACTCAAGCTTATCCCTGGATGGCAGCACTTATTTTTGGGGAGTCAAAGCACCTTAAGGAATCGACCATAGAATGGTTCAGAGATTTTAATCTGTCCCATATCCTTGCAATCTCAGGTCTGCATGTTGGCTTAACCATTGGTGGCTTATACGTTTTAATTTATCGCACGGGTCTTGGAACAATTGAGCAGGCAAGATTACTGGTCATACTCATGCTACCGGGCTATTGTTTTTTAGCTGGAGCAGCTCCTTCTGTGGTGCGGGCTTCACTGATGGCTTTACTTCTACTCATTTTTAGAAAGTTCAATATAAAAATTCCAATAACAGATGTGTTATCTCTGGTAGCTATAAGTTTATTGTTACTATCTCCCGGATACTTTACAAATATTGGATTTCAGTTTTCGTTTTTAGTTACCATGAGTTTGATTTATTCTCTCCCTATTATTGAAAAATCTCCATTTGTGTTCGTCCAGTCAGCTTACATTAGCTTAATCAGTCAAATGTCTATACTTCCTATTCAACTTTCTTATTTCTACGAATTTAATCCCCTCTCATTATTTGCCAACCTACTTATAGTTCCGTACTTCTCATTTATCGTCATCCCGCTGCTCTTATTGTTATTCTGCGTTTGTCTGACCACTCCCGGAATCGCAAGTTGGCTTTCTAAAATAATCATTCACCCCCACGAACAAATTCTTCATACTCTTCAGACTATAAGTACTCCCTTTAATATTCAATGGATTGTAGGAGAACTGGCACCCTTATATATCATTTTGTATCTTTTTGGCTTTGGATACATGATGAAGCAGTGGGTGGCGGAAAACTTGTTGAAAAGTTTTACAGCCGGGGTGATGGCTATATGTGTACTGCTTTTTTTTAGTGTACTTCCTTATATTTCGCCCAGTGGCAAAGTTACGATGCTGGATATTGGACAAGGAGATTGCTTTGTGGTGGAACTACCTTATCGGAGAGGGGTCATGATAGTGGATGCGGGCGGTCCGCCTGTTTTCAGCAAGGATAAAAATAAAACAGTTGAACAGATCATTACCCCTTACTTAAAATCGCGTGGAATACGAGCTATTGATGGCATAATCGTCTCGCATAAAGATGTAGATCACAGTGGAAGCGTTCAGGCAATGGTTAAAACATTTCGCGTGAGTAAATTATTTGTTAGTGAATATTATAAGGCAGATGAAAAAGGTGTTGAAATTGTCCGTTTAAGCCCTGAAGATCAAGTCCTCATTGCGAATCATTCCTTTCGTGTGCTTTACCCCAAAGGTGATTCCGGTAATCCTAATGATAACTCTCTGGTTATATGGAGTGAAATCGGAGGGTTAAACTGGATATTTACAGGTGATATATCAACAGAGAACGAAGAGGAGCTAATGAAGTCTTATCCAGGTCTCCGGGCTGATGTATTAAAAGTGGCTCATCATGGAAGCAATACATCAAGTTCTGAAGAGTGGGTGGAATGGCTTAAGCCGCGAATTAATCTCATATCTGCTGGTAGAGATAATCGTTACGGACATCCTCATAAAGAGGTAACTCTAAGGCTGGAAGAGTATGGAAGATTGTATGTAACTAAAGATCATGGAGCTGTGCAGTACACTTTCTCTGGATCATCAGGAACGTTTTCCACCTTCCTGCCGTATAATGCGAGCAGAGAATAAAAAAAGACTGCAAACGCAGCCTTTTTGAATTTTGTATTCATTATTGTCCTATAACAGAGAATACAACGCCGATTGCGAAAATAACAAAGAAGAAAACAAATGAGAATACAAACCCTAATCCAGAGTCGATAACGTCATTAGTTTTGGACTGAATATCCTTCTTGAATTCGTTCATTGTGACCCCTCCTATATCAATTATTAAGTATAAGTCATTATTAAGCAAAAATCTACATTCAACTTTGAGTGATTATAAAAAATTCCCTTTTAGCTTCATTCATTGCCTCAGCTAGCAAGACTTGTCACAGATAATTCTCGATTAGAGGGTCAAACTATATTCAAGAGAGGAACAGCATCGTCCTCTTCAAAAGCTTCCGGGGTTTTTGAAATGACGTTTATATAGATGATTCATGCGGCGGCTCTGTGTCTCTATTTTGACAGATATGCAAAACAACCATAAAATAGTGACACTGACCCTCCATTAACCAGGGGGGCCGCCGTATTTTTTTTAAAAGGAAGGACCTAACTAATGGGGAAAATTAAGCAGTCACAGGTATATTTATTGTATGGAGAAGAATCCTATTTAATTCAAGAGAACAAGAATAAAATTATTCAGCAGAATTTAAAAAAAGAAGATCAGGAATTTAATATCTCCGAATTTGATTTGCAGGAAACACCAATTGAAGAATTGGTAACGGATGCCGAAACTTTTCCTTTTTTAGGCGAAAGAAAAATCGTTATTGGAGAACAGCCTGTGTTTCTAAAAGGAAAGCCGGACAAGTTGTCATTTGAGCATGATGTTGATGCGCTTCTGCAATACCTCCAGTCACCCGCTGAATATACCATTTTAATTCTTGTGGCACCTTATGAAAAAATCGATGAAAGAAAAAAAATATTCAAGGCTCTAAAGAAGCACGGAGAAATCATTTTATGTCAGCCTGTTAAAGAATGGGATGTTTCTAAGTGGGTGGATTCAATTGCTAATGATTTACATATTTCAGTGCCGGAAAATTTACACGAACTATTTGCTCAGGAAGTGGGTACCAACTTGTTAGCGTTGAGGTCTGAAATGGAAAAGCTTGCATTAAATGTAGGAGAAGGCGGCGTGGTAACAAGAGAGCTTGCTGAGCAGCTGCTTTCTCACAGCGCGGAAGCTTCTGGCTTAAAATTAGTGGATGCTGTAATGGAAAGAGATTTAGGAAGGGCTATTCGGTTATTTAAGGATTTAGAAAAACTTAACGAAGAACCGATAGCTCTTACCGCACTTCTGGCTTCTCAATTCCGCATAATTAGCCAGGCTAAGGTCTTAAAGCAAAAAGGCTATGCTCAAAATCAAATGAGAAATTATATTAAAGCCCACCCATTTGTAATAAAAATGGCACTAAAAAGAGAGAGATACTTTACTCTTGAAGAGCTGAACGAAATTATGACGGAACTTGCTCAAACAGATCACGCCTTAAAACAAGGGAAGATGGAAAAATCACTTGCATTTGAAATGATGCTTTATAAGCTGATCCATATCAAACAAAATCAAATGCAATCTTTATCCTAAAAAGAGCCTTCCGTTATCGGAAGGCTCTTTTTCATGAAAAAACGACCCATACAATGGAAGGATCGTTTGTTGGTCATAATTAACGAAAAAAGTATTATAATGCGTTTACTTTTTTAGATAGGCGAGATTTTGTACGGTTCCCGTTATTTTTATGAAGGGCACCTCTTTGAACAGCTTTGTCAATTTTCTTAACAGCTGTACTAAGAGCATCTTTCGCACTATCTTTTTCATTACTAGAGACAAGTTTCTCTACACGTTTAACAGCTGTACGCATATCTGATTTAAAAGCTGCATTTAGGTAACGAGCTTCATCGTTTATACGTACGCGTTTTTTCGCTGATTTAATATTAGGCATGGTTTCACCTCCTAGGTAAAAACAAAAGACTCATTCATATCGAACAAGAGACATTTTACCAAAGCGGAGGCTTGTTTTCAATAGATTTATCCATCTACATGAAGATTTGCATAGTTTTTATGAGTATGGGAGAAGATGGGCTTAAGGAGGCGGATGTTTCATGAAAAATGAAAAAGAGTACGTCATACGAACAGATTTGGCACTCGAAGCTCAGGAAATGAATGTAAAGGATGACCCTGATTCTTCTGATCATGACGGGGTTAAGGTAGAAGAAAATGAAAAAGATGACATAAAAATTACGTACGTTACTGTAGACGATGAAGGAGCAGCCCGTATTGGAAAAAAAGCAGGTCATTACATTACGCTCGAATCACAAGCCATTAGAAAACAAGATACAGACCTTCAAGTGAATTTAGCCAAAACACTCTCAGGCCAGCTTCGCAAATTGTTACTGGACAGCGGTGTAAAGGAAATGGACCGCTGTTTACTTGTAGGACTGGGCAATCACCAGGTAACTCCGGATGCTCTGGGACCTCTGGTTACGGAAAAAGTTTTGGTGACCAGTCATTTATTTGAACTTCACCCTGAGACTGTAGCTGAAGGATACCGTCCAGTGTCGGCTGTTACTCCCGGCGTAATGGGAGTAACAGGAATTGAAACAAGTGATATGGTGAATGGGATAATTGAAGAGACGAAACCTGATTTTGTCATCGTCATCGATGCTTTAGCTTCTCGCTCTATAAGCCGGATTAATTCTACCATCCAATTGTCAGACACAGGTATTCACCCCGGGTCTGGAGTAGGGAATAAACGGAAAGAAATCAGCAGAGAAACCTACGGAATTCCTGTTATTTCAATCGGTGTTCCAACGGTTGTAGATGCGGTAACCATAACCAGTGATACGATTGATTTTTTACTGAAACATTTTGGTAGAGAATGGAACGAGAAAGATCGTCCATCTAACGCATTATCTCCAGCTCTTAATCCTTTTGAAAGAAAAACGTTAACTGAGGAAGATTATCCAAACGAAGAGCAGAGTAAAGCTGTTCTTGGCATGTTTGGTCAGCTTGGAGAAGCTGAAAAAAAACAGCTGATAAAAGAAGTGCTGACTCCCCTTGGACATAATTTAATGGTAACCCCAAAGGAAGTAGACGGTTTTATAAAGGATATGGCTCATGTAATTGCTTCGGGTATAAACGGAGCTCTTCATCCAGGAGTAGAGGATGGGGAAGCTCAATCCTATTCTCGTTAATAAAGAATTGAATTAAATATAGAAGAGGGTTCTATTAAAATCCTCTCTCTCATACCATTTACTAGATAGAGTTTGGATGAGGAGAGGATTTTTCTTATGCCTAAGTACAAAAAGTGGAAAAAGAAACGTCCCCATATTATAAGGTTATGGTCTAAATGGCTGATCGCCGGGACGGCTGTATTAATATTGCTGTTTATAGGCATAGGTTTGTTAACGGGTGCCAAAACCACATACCGTCTTTATTCGGATACAATCCAAGAATGGACAACACAACTAAAGGGAAGTTCGTTTATTTACTTATTTGAAATGGAAAATCGAACATTTTCAGGAGCTCATCCTGATGAAAACCGTATTCCAGGCTTATCCACTTTAGCATTCAAGCTTTTGACAAGCTTAACGCCTAATGATCCAAGAAGTCTGCTTGGGCGTGAAATTCCTGGCCTCTCCTTTTATAATAGTCAGATCATTATAGCTGGGGAAGGTACGAACTTCGCCACTCTTCCTATCGAGTCAGAACCACCTCTGGACGTGGATCACAAAGGAGAGGAAGGAGAGGTGGAGGAGAAACAACAGGACTCACCGGAAGGAAAGCAAACGATTAAAGAAGATCGTGTATTCATTTCCCATACTCATAATACGGAATCCTTTTATCCTCATTTGCCTGATCGTTCGACCGCTTATGATGGGAAAGTAAACATTACTCTTGTAGGTAAGCGACTGGCAGAAAGTTTAGAAAACCGGGGAATAGGTGCAATGGTCGATCTAACCGATGTGGCTTCTCTTTTAAAACAACAAGGAATGAAGCACTATCAGTCCTATGATGCGATGAGACCTGTAATCAAGGAAGCTATGAGTCAAAATGAATCGCTGCAATATTACTTTGATCTACATCGGGACAGCCTTCCGAGGGAGAATACAACAGTCAATATCGATGGAAAAGAATATGCGCGATTTATCTTTGTTATAGGAGCTGAGCATAGTCAGTATGAACAAAATCTGAAATTCGCGTCTGATATGCATAAACTATTGGAAAGTAAATATCCAGGAATTAGCCGTGGAGTTATCACAAAGAAAGGTTCCGGGGTGGATGGAGTATATAATCAGGACCTCGATCCTAATCTAATCGTGGTAGAGTTCGGTGGAGTAGAAAATAATCTGGATGAATTGTATCGGTCTGCAGATGTAATGGCTGAGGTGTTCAGTGAGTATTATTTTAATGCTGAAAAAGTATCGAATGATTCATAAACTATTAAGGGGGTGAGGTGGATTATGAAGTGGTTGCTGGCTATTCTTTTAAGCGGAACGTTGTTTGTGGCAGGGTCTTTATATGGAATAGAGAAGAATCAGGAAAAAGAGAAGGAACATGCCCCAATTGTCCAAGAAAAAGAAACGGAGGAATCGCCTGTCGTCCATCCATGCTCTCCCCCTGAAACCACAGAGGCGATCCCGTTTATTGTAAAAGTAGCTGCAGGGATAGGAGAAGGAGTGGCCGCGAGCTTTAATGGAATTATTCTTGTACTAGCTGAGTTTATACACTCGAATCCGGGTTCCTCATAGAATCGATTCAGCTTAGACATTGAATAATCAAGCTCCTATTGCTATAATCAGGCTAGTTATGTGTGCCGAATTAGGTAGGAGTGATGTAAGTTGACTAGTCAATACAATCAGGATAGAGTCCGCAACTTTTCGATAATTGCCCATATTGATCACGGGAAATCAACGCTTGCTGACAGAATCCTTGAAAAAACAAAAGCATTAACTCAAAGAGAAATGAAGGAACAGTTTCTTGATGCGATGGATCTAGAAAGAGAGAGAGGCATTACCATTAAGTTGAATGCTGTCCAGCTTAACTATGCTGCTAATGATGGAGAGGACTATACTTTTCATTTAATTGATACACCAGGACATGTCGATTTTACATATGAGGTGTCCCGTAGTTTAGCTGCTTGTGAAGGTGCTATTCTAGTGGTTGATGCCGCTCAGGGTATCGAAGCCCAGACCCTGGCGAACGTGTATCTGGCTTTGGAGAATGAACTGGAAATTATCCCTGTTATTAATAAAATAGACCTTCCAGGTGCTGATCCTGATCGAATTAAGCAGGAAATAGAAGATGTGATTGGCATTGATGCATCTGATGCTATATTAGCTTCAGCGAAAGAAGGAGTAGGAATCGATGAAATTTTAGAACGTATCGTTTCCGACATCCCTGCACCTGCAGGAGAACCTAAAGCTCCAACCAAGGGACTGATTTTTGATTCTCTTTATGATTCCTATAGAGGAGTTATTGCCTACACGTGTGTTCGCGAGGGATCTATTAAAGTCGGCGACAAGATTAAAATGATGGCCACTGGAAAAGAATTTGAAGTGAATGAGGTTGGCGTGTTCCGACCGACACCAACACCTTTAAAAGAATTACAGGTAGGCGATGTCGGTTATTTAACGGCCTCTATAAAAAATATTGGAGACTCTCGCGTAGGAGATACTATAACCTTAGCCAATAATCCTGCCAAAGAACCGCTTCCAGGCTACAAAAAAATGAATCCAATGGTTTTCTGCGGAATGTATCCAGTAGACGCTAATAAATACAATGATTTAAGAGATGCTCTTGAACGTCTTGAACTGAATGATTCATCTCTGCAGTATGAAGCTGAGACCTCTCAGGCTTTAGGATTTGGTTTCCGTTGCGGCTTTCTTGGAATGCTGCATATGGAAATTATTCAGGAACGGATCGAGCGCGAATATAAAATTGATTTGATTACTACAGCACCGAGTGTAATATATAAAGTGAAACTGACAGACGGGGAAGAGAAAGAAGTCGATAACCCTTCCATGATGCCTGATAATCAAACCCTTGAAGAGGTACAGGAGCCCTTCGTAAAAGCAACCATTATGGTTCCTAATGATTATGTAGGTCCTGTCATGGAAATCTGTCAGCGGAAACGCGGAAATTTCATGGATATGCAGTATCTGGATGATAATCGCGTTAATATTGTATATGAAATTCCACTCTCAGAAATTGTTTATGATTTCTTTGATTCCTTGAAGTCTCAGACTAAAGGGTATGCTTCTTTCGATTACGAACTTATTGGATACCGTCCTTCTAATTTAGTTAAGATGGATATCCTGTTAAACGGAGATACGATTGATGCTTTATCGTTCATCGTTCACCGTGACTTTGCATACGAACGTGGAAAACTGATTGCTGAAAAACTGAAGAACCTCATTCCGAGGCAGCAGTTTGAAGTCCCTGTTCAAGCAGCGATTGGAACTAAAATTGTGGCCCGGACAACAATTAAAGCGATGCGTAAAAATGTACTCTCCAAATGTTACGGAGGCGACATTTCCCGTAAGCGTAAACTTCTTGAGAAACAAAAAGAAGGTAAAAAGCGTATGAAAATGGTCGGTTCGGTAGAAGTTCCTCAAGAGGCCTTCATGTCCGTGCTGGATCTGAGTGAAGATTAATCAAATGAAGATAATGAATAAAGCCGCAGGAGTGAATCTCTTGCGGTTTTCCTTATGAAAGGTGGAAAACATCTATGAATATACCTTCCGCTTATATTCACATCCCATTTTGCCAGCAGATTTGTCATTACTGTGACTTTACAAAGTTTTTCTATAACGAGAAACTTGCTGATGAATATTTGGAAGCATTAGAAAAGGAAATACACACTTACGTTCCTGGAGAAAAAGCTGTAGTAAAAACCATTTTTGTCGGCGGGGGCACTCCAACAGTTGTTACCCACAAACAGCTGAAAAAGCTGCTTGATATGATTCATAATCATTTTGATATAGGTGCATGTGAAGAGTATACGTTTGAAGCAAATCCGGGAGATCTGGATTTGGAGAAAGTTCAAATGCTGAAAGATTATGGAGTGAACCGAATTTCCTTAGGTGTTCAGGTTTTCGATGATGACATGCTTGAAAAAATCGGTCGTGTCCATCGAGTGAAAGACGTATACACCAATATTGACCGTCTCCTGCAGGTAGGATTATCGAACGTGAGCATTGATCTAATGTACGCTCTTCCTGGGCAAAGCGTTGAAGATTTTGAAAAAACGATTGATGAGGCTCTTCAATTCGGTTTACCACACTACTCCTCTTACTCGCTGCAAATTGAACCTAAGACGGTGTTTTACCAGCGTTATAATAAGGGTACTCTAGTGAAGCCCCCTGAAGAAGATGAAGCTCAAATGTATGAAATGCTTCAGGAGAAACTTGCGGCCAGCGGTGTCCGCCAATATGAGATCAGTAATTTTGCTAAGCCAGGGTTTGAAAGCAAGCATAACCTGACATACTGGAATAATGAATATTATTATGGAATCGGAGCTGGATCACATGGATACCTGCCAGGCAAAAGAACGATTAATATACGTCCGCTTCCCGCGTATGTAAAACAAGCAATGGAAAACGGGAAACCAGTTCTTCATGAGGAACCCATAGGTGTGAAAGAGCAAATGGAAGAGGAAATGTTTCTGGGGCTCAGAAAAACATCCGGAGTTTCATTAACAAGATTTCGTGAAAAGTACAATCGTGATGCAGAAGAAGTGTTTGGAGAGGCATTCCCATCTCTTAAAAGCAGAGGTTTAATTGAGCAGCAAAATGACAAAATTAATTTAACTCCACGTGGACGGATTCTGGGGAATGAAGTATTTCAAGAATTTCTTATTGATGACTAAAAATTAAATGTTATCCGTTGACATCCTCAACCCCTTTTGATAATTTATTATTAGATTTAGCACTCACTTTCTTCGAGTGCTAACAGAGGTGATCATCGATGTTAACTGAAAGACAATTGCTCATTTTGCAAGTGATTATTGATGATTTCATTCTGACTGCACAACCCGTGGGGTCGCGGTCAATTGCTAAAAAAGATGCTGTAACATTTAGTTCAGCTACTATTAGAAATGAAATGGCAGACCTTGAAGAGATGGGATATATCGAAAAGACCCATTCTTCTTCTGGACGCGTTCCATCTGAGAAGGGTTACCGTTTTTATGTAGATCACCTTCTTGCTCCTTTACGTCTGTCGAACAAAGAAATAATGACTATTAGGGAAGCCTTTGACGACAAGATGCTCGAATTTGAGAGAGTCGTGCAGAAATCTGCCGGTATTCTGTCAGATTTAACAAATTATACGTCCATTATACTTGGTCCTGAAGTATTCGAAACCAAATTGAAACAACTCCAGATTGTTCCGTTGAATGATCAATCGGCGATTGCAATTTTGGTTACCAATACAGGCCACGTGGAACATAGAGCATTTAATGTTCCGGTCGAAATAAATCCTTCAAACCTTGAAAAAATGGTCAACATTTTAAACAGTCGTCTTCAGGGTGTGCCCTTAGTAAAGCTGCATGAAAAGCTGCATACTGAAATTAGTGATTTGCTCAAGACCCATACGGATCAGCATGAACAGGCGTTCTCTTACTTACAGGCTGCTCTTCTGGATGATCATAGCACGAAGCTTTATATTGGTGGTAAAACGAACATTCTGATGCAGCCCGAATTCAGGGATCTCGATAAGGTGCGGTCCTTGTACGCTACAATTGAGCAGGAGAATGATATCGCAGACTTACTGCGTTCAGGTGAGGAAGGGATTAATGTCCGAATAGGTCAGGAAAATCCTTTTGATGCAATGCAGAACTGCAGCCTGATTACAGCTAGTTACAAACTAAGCAATAACCAAATTGGTACCATTGCTTTGTTAGGTCCCACACGTATGGAGTACAACCGAATGTTTTCATTAATGAATGTTTTATCTAAACACATGACGGAAACGTTCAAAGGGTGGTACTAACCTTTCATCATAAAGAGCGGTTTTTATCTCGGTCGCTTCTTTATTGTATATTGCTTTTTCAGCATATCAATTCATGTTATAGTCATTAACGGTGAATTGGAATTTAGGAGGTGGAAGTCGTGGAAGAAAGTAAGCAGCAGAATCAAGAAATTATTGATGAAACGAATGAAGAAAATCAAACAGCTGATGAAGAAGTAGAAGTAGTAGAGGAAAGCTCTGAATTGGAGCAGCTGCGTGAGGAAAAAGAGGAAGCGCAGAACCGTTTACTTCGTCTTCAAGCTGATTATGATAATTTCCGACGCCGTACTCAGAAAGAAAGAGAAGCGGACCGGAAATATAGATCTCAAAGCTTAGTAGAAGAGTTAATTCCTGTTATGGATAACTTCGAAAGAGCTTTGAAGGTTGAAGTAGATGGAGATGCATCTGAGAAATTTGTTGAAGGAATTAAAATGGTATATCAACAGTTCCACAGTGCTCTTGAGAAAGAGGGAGTGGAAGAGATTGCATCTCAAGGAGAAGAGTTTGACCCTCATCTCCACCAGGCCGTGATGCAAGTCGAAGATGAAAACTTTGACTCCAATATTGTAGTAGAAGAACTGCAAAAAGGGTATCGGCTAAATGATCGGGTTATCCGCCCGGCTATGGTAAAAGTAAATCAGTAAATTAACATTGGATGTAGTAAGGTAAAGGAGGACACAAAACCATGGGTAAAATTATTGGAATTGATTTAGGTACAACAAACTCTTGTGTAGCTGTAATGGAAGGTGGAGAATCAAAAGTTATCCCTAACCCAGAGGGTAACCGTACGACTCCATCCGCCGTTGCTTTTAAAAATGGGGAGCGTCAAGTAGGGGAAGTAGCTAAGCGACAAGCAATTACAAACCCTAATACTATTCTTTCCATTAAGCGTTACATGGGTACAGATCACAAAGTAGAAGTAGAAGGAAAAGAGTACACTCCACAGGAAGTTTCTGCTATCATCCTTCAATACATCAAGAATTATGCAGAGGACTACCTGGGCGATACAGTAGATAAAGCTGTTATTACTGTACCTGCTTATTTCAATGATGCTGAACGTCAAGCTACGAAAGATGCTGGTAAAATTGCAGGTCTTGAGGTCGAGCGTATTATTAACGAACCTACAGCAGCAGCTCTGGCTTATGGTATCGATAAAGAAGATCAGGACCAGACAATTCTTGTCTATGACCTTGGCGGAGGTACGTTCGACGTATCCATTCTTGACATTGGCGAAGGTACTTTTGAAGTAGTAGCTACTGCCGGTGACAACCGTCTTGGTGGTGACGACTTTGACCAGGTTATCATTGATCACATGGTAGCTGAATTCAAGAAAGAAAATGGTATTGATTTATCTCAAGATAAAATGGCGAAACAGCGCTTGAAAGATGCTGCCGAAAAAGCGAAAAAAGATTTATCTGGTGTAGCACAGACTCAGATTTCTCTTCCATTTATCACAGCTGGAGAGGCTGGACCGCTTCACCTTGAAATGAATCTAACACGTGCTAAATTCGAAGAACTTGCATCTGATTTAATTGAGCGTTCCATGAAGCCGACTCGTCAAGCTATGAAAGATGCTGGCATGAGCGCTAGCGACATTCATAAAGTACTACTTGTAGGTGGTTCCACTCGTATCCCTGCAGTTCAGGAAGCGATCAAGAAAGAAGTAGGAAAAGACCCATCTAAAGGAGTAAACCCTGATGAAGTAGTTGCGCTTGGTGCATCTATTCAAGGTGGAGTACTTCAAGGTGATGTGAAAGATGTTGTACTTCTAGATGTGACACCACTTTCTCTTGGTATTGAAACCATGGGTGGCGTTACGACTAAGCTGATTGAGCGTAATACAACGATTCCGACCAGCCATTCACAAGTATTCTCTACAGCAGCTGATAACCAAACAGCGGTTGACATCCACGTCCTCCAGGGTGAACGTGAAATGGCACAGGACAATAAAACGCTTGGACGTTTCCAACTTACAGATATTCCGCCAGCTCCACGCGGTGTGCCTCAAATCGAAGTAAGCTTTGATATTGATGCAAATGGAATTGTAAATGTTCGTGCGAAAGATATGGGTACGAATAAAGAACAGTCCATTACGATTAAATCCTCTTCAGGTCTTTCTGACGAAGAAGTAGAAGATATGGTTCGTCAGGCAGAAGAAAATGCTGAAGAAGACAAGAAGAAGCGTGAAGCGATTGAACTTCGTAATGAAGCTGATCAGCTTATCTTCACAACTGATAAAACAATCAAAGATCTTGGCGAGCAAGTGAGCGAAGAAGAGAAACAAAAAGCCGAAACAGCTAAAGAAGAACTTCAGACCGCGCTTGAAGGTGAAGATCAAGAGGCGATCAAAGAGAAGAAAGATGCTCTTCAAGAACAAGTTCAGGCTCTATCTGTGAAGCTTTACGAACAGGCTCAGCAGCAAGCAGAAGCACAGCAAGGCCAAGAAGGCGGCGCTGAGGAAGATGTTGTGGATGCTGATTATGAAGAAGTTAACGATGACGAAAACAAAAAATAATAATAGGTAAAAAAAGAAAAGTCAAAGTCAGGATCTTCTTGACTTTGACTTTTTTTCACGTAGGGATGAATCCCATCCTGTTTGCTTAAACAAACCAGTCAATGTTAATATAAACGTTATGTAATAGTGTCCGGGAGAGTGATCGACAAGTGAGTAAACGCGACTATTATGAGGTGCTGGGTGTATCCCAGGATGCCTCTAAAGATGAAATTAAAAAAGCGTACCGAAAACTAGCAAGAAAGTATCATCCAGATGTTAGTGAAGAAGAAAATGCTTCCGAGAAATTTAAGGAAGCGAAAGAAGCGTACGAAACCTTAAGTGACCAGCAAAAACGTGCTCAGTACGATCAGTTTGGTCATCAGGATCCTAACCAGGGATTTGGTGGTTTCGGAGGCGGTCAAGACTTTGGCGGCTTTGGAGATATTTTCGATATGTTCTTTGGCGGTGGTGGCCGTCAGCGTGATCCAAACGCTCCACGTAAGGGCGCTGACTTGCAATACACCATGACTTTACAATTTGAAGAAGCCATATTTGGTAAGAGCACAGATGTTGAAATTCCAGTTGAAGAAGCCTGCGATACTTGTGATGGTTCTGGTGCTAAACCAGGTACTACTCCAGATACGTGTCCACACTGTGAAGGAAGCGGGCAAATTAATCAGGAGCAGAACACACCGTTTGGCCGCGTAGTTAACCGCAGAGTATGTCATTACTGTCAAGGAAGCGGTAAAATTATTAAGGATAAATGTCAAACTTGTGGCGGCGATGGCCGGGTAACAAAACGTAATAAAATTCATATCGATATTCCAGCAGGTATCGATGAAGGTCATCAAATCCGTGTCCAAGGAAAAGGTGAGGCAGGAGTAAATGGGGGACCTGCAGGAGATCTATTTGTAGTGATCCGCGTTCAGCCTCATGAGTTCTTCCAGCGAGACGGAGATCACATCTTTTGTGAGATTCCGCTGACTTTCGCTCAAGCCGCGCTTGGTGATGAGATCGAAGTGCCGACTGTGCACGGGAAAGTCATGCTTAAGATACCAGCAGGTACTCAAACTGGTAAAACGTTCCGTCTGAAAGAAAAAGGTGCTCCAAATGTTCACGGGCGCGGTCAAGGAGATCAGCACGTGAAAATGAAAATTATCACGCCGAAAAATCTTACAGAACGGCAAAAAGAACTGCTGCGTGAGTTTAACGATATTAGCGGAAATGACGCTACAGAAGAACAGCATGGTAACTTTTTTGAACGTATGAAGCGTGCCTTTAAAGGTGACTGATTGAATAAAAGGAGAGTGTCTGGAACGACAAACGGTTCACAGGGTTTTTAAATCTGTAAGGTCCCGTAAATCGTTCAGACACTCTTTTTTTATATGAGATAAAATTCTATTTGCTGTTATCAATTCTGCTGAATACCGTAGCCCATAGGGCAGAAAATCCAGCCTGCGGGTGTTCGCATAGTAGCAATAAAAAACTGTAAAGTGAGTTGAGTCAAATGAAATGGTCTGAATTTTGTATTCATACAACTAACGAAGCGATTGAACCAATATCCAATATTCTACACGAATCAGGAGCAAGCGGAGTCGTAATTGAAGACCCGCAGGATATGATGAAAGGCCAGACTGACCTGGGAGAAATTTATGAATTGAACCCTGAAGATTATCCTGAAGAAGGGGTCTATGTTAAAGCTTATTTACCTATGAACAGCTTTCTTGGAGAAACGATTGAGGAAATTAAGCAATCTATAAATAACCTCCACGAGTTTGGGATAGATGTGGGGAGAAACGTAGTAACACTTAGCGAGGTTCAGGAAGAGGACTGGGCGACAGCCTGGAAAAAGTATTACAAGCCGGTCAAGATATCTGAAAGGATTACTATTATGCCGACGTGGGAAGATTATACTCCTGTTTCCAGTGATGAAATAATTATAGAAATGGATCCCGGTATGGCTTTCGGAACAGGTACTCATCCGACAACTGTTCTTAGTATTCAGGCTTTGGAACAGTATTTACAAAAAGATGATTTAGTGTTGGATGTAGGAACAGGCTCTGGCATATTAAGTGTGGCCTCTGTTTTATTAGGGGCACGTCACGTGCATGCGTTTGATCTCGATGATATTGCAGTAAAAAGTACCATGATTAATGCCGAGTTGAATGGAGTTGAAAATCAAGTTTCCGCCAGGCTTAATAATCTTCTTGAAGGAGTTGAACAGGAAGCGGATCTGATTGTTTCTAATATACTGGCAGAAATTATCGTTCGGTTTACGGATGATGCTTTTAAAGTTGTTAAGCCTGGAGGATATTTCATTACGTGTGGAATCATATCTGGTAAAAAGGAAATGGTGCTGGAACGCCTGAAAAAATCAGGCTTTGACATTGTGGAAACAAATAGAATGGAAGACTGGATCAGTATTATCGCCAGAAAGCCAGAGTCAAGGTGATTTTGCATGCAGCGTTATTTTGTAGAAGGATCTAATTGGGAAAACAAGCGCTTGTGGATTACTGGAGAAGATGTGCATCATATTTTACGAGTCATGCGCATGGAGAAAGGGGACAAGCTGGTTGGAATTCACCCACAACATGGGCCGGCCAGGTGCAGGATTTCAGAAGTGACGTCCGAACATGTAGAATGCTTGGTAGAGGAATGGTTAGAGGAAAATCGTGAACTTCCCGTGCAGGTAAGTATTGTGCAAAGCCTTGGTAAAGGGGACAAGTTAGAGCAAGTCGTTCAAAAAGGAACTGAACTTGGAGCCTATACATTTATTCCTTATCAGGCTGATCGTTCAGTAGCAAAATGGGATGGAAAAAAGGCAGCTAAAAAAATTCAACGGTTGCAAAAGATTGCTAAAGAAGCTAGTGAGCAATCAGAAAGGATTCGTATCCCTGAGATTCATTCTTTATTATCCTTTCAAGAACTCATCTATTTAAAGGAAGAATATGACTGGTGTATTCTTGCACATGCAGAAGAAGCGCGCAGCGAATCATTTCGACCGCTCGCCTCTATATTAGAAAGAATAAAGCTGGACGAGAAAGTTCTGGTTGTTTTTGGACCAGAGGGCGGTTTTTCTGAAAATGAGATTAGTGATTTAGTGAATGCAGGCTTTTTAACAGTGCGCCTTGGTCCGAGAATTCTTCGTATGGAAACGGCACCTTTATATTTCCTATCAACTCTTTCTTATCAATTTGAAGAAAGAGGAAAGAATAGCTGAAGAAGCTTGGATTCCTTATTAGGCATAGGTATGTTAAAATTAGTTGTACGAACAACTCAAAATCAGAAGGGAAGATTAAATACATGGGACAGAATCTTGCAAAGATGATTGACCATACACAATTAAAGCCAGACACCACAAAGGATAAGATTACTCAAATATGCGAAGAAGCTGCAGAGTACGATTTTGCCTCCGTTTGTGTAAATCCTTACTGGGTAGACTATTGCTATGAAAAGTTAAAGGACACGGATGTGAAAGTATGTACAGTCATAGGCTTTCCATTAGGAGCATCCACTAAAGAAACAAAAGCCTTTGAAACTCGTCAGGCGATTGAAAAAGGTGCTGAAGAAGTGGATATGGTTATTAATATCGGAGAGCTTAAGTCAGGAAATGATGAAGCTGTACAATCAGACATAGAGGCTGTTGTCCGTGAAGCAGCGGGTAAAGCAATCGTAAAAGTAATTATCGAAACGTCTCTATTAACAGAAGAAGAGAAAGAGAAAGCTTCTCATCTTGCTAAAAAAGCTGGAGCAGATTATGTGAAGACCTCGACAGGATTTTCTGGCGGCGGAGCAACTGTTGCCGATATAAGTCTTATGCGCAAAACTGTTGGTCCGGAAATGGGAGTCAAAGCTTCCGGCGGCGTTCGCGATTATGAAGGTGCGAATGAAATGATTGAAGCTGGTGCTACCCGTATAGGTGCAAGTGCAGGAATTTCTATTCTTAAGGGCGAACAAGGCACGTCAGATTATTAATATTCGAACGGAGAGCCGTCCTGCTGAAAAGCTAACGGCTCTCTTTTTATCATATCTGTTACTAAAGATTGACAAAGTAATGAAGAGCAGAATCATTGAACCTCTTGTTTAAATTATTTTAGTACGGTTGCAGCATTAGAAGTACCTAAGGAGATCGGTGTTAATTTTCTCAAATGATCCATTCATTCCCCAAGGCGATCATTAATGAATAACACTAGTATTGAACCCAGCGAATTTAAAGGTAAATATTTTCTATAGGATGGACTTCCAGATTTAAAAAAGCTGGAAATCCCTCTCAATCCAGGCAAATCTACATAATTATAACGAAATCATCCTGTAGAAAAACAGGTGATTTTTCCAAAAGATATGAAATAAAAAGTTGACCGTTTTTAAACCATATAATATAATTGTCAAAGGTATGGGAGGTTCCTATACAAAGAATCAGGTTTTTGCTTCGGAGGGAGGGAAATTGCATGTCAAACACAACTCGCGTTCGTAAAAACGAGTCTCTTGAAGATGCTCTTCGTCGCTTTAAGCGCGATGTATCAAAAAGTGGTACATTAGCTGAATATCGTAAGCGTGAATATTACGATAAGCCTAGCGTACGCCGTAAGAAAAAGTCTGAGGCGGCTAGAAAGCGTAAGTAGTAACTAAAGAGGGTGCGGAACGATGACTATAACTGAAAATCTGACCCAGGATATGAAAACGGCTATGAAAGCTCGTGACAAAGAAAAACTGTCCACGATCCGTATGGCTAGAGCTTCTTTACAAAATGAAGCGATTAAGTTGGGTAAAGATTCATTAACTGAAGAAGAAGAATTAACTGTATTAACCCGTGAGGTTAAGCAGAGAAAAGATTCCCTCCACGAATTTAAAGAAGCTGGACGCGAAGATCTTGTAGAAGGACTCGAGCGTGAAATTGAGATTTTACAAGTATATATGCCGAAACAGCTCTCAGATGAAGAACTTGATCAAGTTGTTCAAGAAACAATTCAAGAGGTAGGAGCGACATCGAAAAGTGACATGGGTAAAGTCATGAGTGCTGTAATGCCAAAAGTTAAAGGTAAAGCCGATGGCTCCAAAGTCAATAAGCTTGTACTTCAGCAATTATCTTAAATATAAAGACCTCTCTTTTTAAAGAGAGGTCTTTTTATATTTTTTGAAACCTGAAGGATGTTCTATTCGTATATGTAGTATTCCTTGGGAAAGCTAATAAGCATAAGGAGGTGATCGTTTAATGAAAAGGACTTTTCGTTTATCCATAATCTTTTGCTTGGTAGTTTTAGCCGTTGGTTTGTCCATCTTTCACCATTATTCTTCTGTGCACGCTCAAGGGGAAGGAGAGCAGGTCTATATTATTCCTGTACAAGATACAGTTGAACGGGGGATGGCTGCTTTTCTAAAGAGGACCACGGAAGAAGCTGCTGAAAATGGTGTCGATCACATTATATTCGAAATAGATACACCTGGGGGCAGGGTAGATGCTGCTGGAGATATAGGTGAGATTTTTCAGGACCTTGATATCCCGAATACGGCCTTTGTCACTAGTCGGGCATATTCAGCAGGCTCCTATATAGCTCTTAATGCGGATAATATTTATATGAAACCGCAAGCAACTATGGGGGCTTCAGGGGTAATTAACTCAGATGGTACCGCTGCTGATAAAAAAGCTCAGTCTGCCTGGATATCTTCGATGGTAGCCGCTGCTGAATCTAATGGCCGCGATCCCATTTATGCCCGTGCCATGGCTGATAGTAGCATAGATCTTCCAGAATACAATGCCGCTGAAGGGAAATTTCTAACTCTTGGACCCAGGGAAGCCGAAGAAGTAGGCTATGCAGAAGGTATTGTAGAAGACCGTGTTGAATTACTTAATGAGTTAGGATTGTCTGAAGCAAAAGTGACTGAAAATAATCCTACAATGGCAGAGAATTTAGCCAGATTTCTAACCGATCCGGTCGTCATTCCTATTTTGCTCTCCGTTGCAAGTCTCGGACTGATTGTAGAGTTATATTCTCCGGGATTTGGCATACCGGGAATTATGGGGTTGCTCTCACTCGTTTTATTCTTTTACGGACACATTGTAGCAGGACTTGCTGGATATGAAGCTATTATTTTGCTTATACTTGGAATAGGCCTTGTTATAGCGGAAATCTTTCTTCCGGGAGGAATTGCTGGAGTTGCAGGAGTCGTTTCCATTGTAGCTTCTCTCATGCTTTCATCTGCGGATATGGGGCATATGGCTATGAGCATTGGAATAGCCTTAATTGCGACCGTTATTGTCTCCGTCGTACTGTTTAAAACCATGGGGCTGGAGCGAGGTTTTTTCCGTCATATTATTCTCCAGGATTCTACCTCTGCAGAGAAGGGGTATTTATCTTCTACCAGCCGCTTAGAGTTGATTGGAATGGTTGGAGAAACCATGACCCCTCTAAGACCTGCAGGCACTGCGGTTTTCGATGGCGAACGCCTGGATGTAGTGACTGAGGGAGGATTTGTTGGCACTGGACAATCGGTTAAAGTTTTGAAAACGGAAGGTTCCCGTATAGTAGTACGTGAACTTTCATTAAAAGAGAAAGAGGAGGAGAAAGAATGACGCTACAAGAACTTATGCCAATTATTGTCATTGGTGTCATTATCATTGTTTTAGCTGTATTATTTACTTTCATCCCTGTGATGCTTTGGATCAGTGCTCTGGCAGCTGGAGTCAAGATCAGTATTTTCACTCTAGTTGGTATGCGGTTGCGAAGAGTTGTACCATCCAGAGTCATTAATCCATTGATTAAAGCCCATAAGGCCGGGGTAAATGTAGATACCAACCAATTGGAAAGTCACTATTTAGCCGGCGGTAATGTGGACCGGGTGGTTAACGCGCTTATTGCTGCTCAGCGTGCAAATATTGAATTGAGCTTCGAGCGCTGCGCTGCGATTGACCTTGCAGGCCGTGATGTTTTGGAAGCTGTGCAAATGAGTGTTAATCCAAAAGTTATTGAAACTCCGTTTATTGCAGGGGTTGCTATGGATGGTATAGAAGTTAAAGCTAAAGCACGTATTACGGTACGTGCTAACATCGACCGTTTGGTCGGAGGTGCTGGTGAGGATACAGTTATAGCCCGAGTTGGGGAAGGAATTGTATCAACCATAGGTTCAAGTCAAAACCATAATAAAGTCTTAGAAAATCCCGATAGGATCTCACAAAATGTATTAGGAAAAGGGCTAGATGCTGGAACGGCTTTTGAAATCTTATCCATAGATATTGCGGATATTGATATTGGTAAGAACATTGGTGCGATCCTGCAGACAGATCAGGCAGAAGCTGATAAAAATATTGCGCAGGCTAAAGCCGAAGAACGCCGGGCTATGGCGATTGCTCAAGAACAAGAAATGCGCGCCCGTGTTCAGGAAATGCAGGCCAAAGTTGTGGAAGCTGAAGCTCAGGTTCCTCAGGCTCTTGCAGAAGCTCTTCGTTCAGGAAAAATGGGTGTCATGGATTATATGAATTATCAAAATATTAATGCCGACACCGATATGAGAAATACACTTGGCAAGATGTCTGAAGGTGAGCAGGGCGAAGGTGAAGAAAGTTAATCCCCTGATTAGCGAAAAGGAGAATTTCTATGGGAGAACTTTTTGATCTATTATTTAGCAACTTTCTCATCGTAGCTGCTGTTATAGGTGGTATTATTAGCTTTTTCAGCCGAATGGGAAGTGAACAGGAAGACGAACGTAAACAAAATCAGCCCAGACCCACCAGTTATCCAAACGGTCCTTCTGAAGAAGCTGAGGAGCGAGGTCCTGTAAGGACAGGACAGAAAAACTTGCAAGAATACTATGAAGAACAGCAGGAAAAGATCAAAGGATATTCAAGGGAAAACGTTTCTCAGGACCCTCAGAAAACGTTCACGTATGAGACACCGAATAAGGATATTCATACATCGGATAAGATCCAGGACGGGCAGATGGAGCGGTATGTGCCTCAAGAAGAAGATGTACCTAATCTTCCGAAACTAAAAAAACTAAATAAATGGGATAAGAAACGATTAGCCGAAGGGGTTATTGCAGCAGAGATTCTCGGTCAGCCCAGAGCCTATAAGCCTCATCGATCTCATCCAAGAAAAAGATAAATGAAACGCACGAATTGTAGTGATACAATTCGTGCGTTTTTCGTATAAATAAAAAGAGGGGGGGAGTCGAATGGCTAAATGGCAAAAGCAAATCCGTACATGGATCGGACGTTATTTCGATTTACCTTCTGATGTGATGCTTGATCTGCCCAGAATCACGACAATTGGGTCGATCCATGTGTACATAGAGAATCACACGGGCCTTTTGCATTTCTCAGATCATGAAGTAAGGATTCAATATAAGCAGGGACAAGTGAAAATAATTGGAAAAGATCTCGGAGTAAAAATGATGCTGAAAGAAGAATTATTGCTAGAGGGAGAAATAAAATCGGTGGAATTCCTGCCTGAAGCTTAAGGGGGAGTAGATAACTATGAAGGTGCAGCAGGACTTCTTTCAAGGCAGCATGAGAGTTAAGGTGCAAGGAAAAATGATTGAACCATTCCTCCAGGCATGCGTACGCAGGGGATGTGTAATTTCAAATATTAAGCGAGTCAATGAACATGAAGCTGTAATGACCATTAGACTTAGTGAATGGAAAACTTTCAGGCAGTTACGAAAAAAGTATCGTTGTAAACTTTCGATCTTAGGAGGAAGAGGGTTTCCATTCTATTATAGGAAAATCACACAGCGAAAAGCTTTAATGGCAGCTTTTTTGCTTTCTGTTATCGTCGTTTTTCTATTAGCTAATACACTTTGGTCTATTAAAGTAGAAGGCTTGACTCCCGAATTAGAAGCTAATGTCGAAAAAAAATTAAAAAGCTATGGGGTATCCCCAGGCAAGCTGACGATAGGTATGGATGATCCTAATGATATACAAAGAAAACTGCTTGATGACATCCCTGATCTTTTATGGATAGGAGTTAATAAGAAAGGGACAAGTTATCAGCTGTACGGTGTCGAAAAGACCAGACATGATACAAGTAAGAACCTTCGTCCCTCTGATTTGGTGGCAGAAAAAAAGGGCATGATAGTAAAAACGTTCATTGAGAAAGGAAGACCGCTTGTAACCGTAAATGATGTAGTTAAGAAAGGCCAGAAATTGGCTACGGGTCAATTGGTAGAAGATAAGGATATATTTGTCCATACGGAAGGGGAGGTCATCGCCGAAACGTGGTATAAAGTCGATCAAAGTATTCCAATGACACAAGTACTTCAGTTGACTGATGGATTGGAAATAAAGGAATACCAACTAAAAATCGGATCCTTAACTATTCCTCTCTGGGGGTGGTGGAAGGAAAATGGACCTCAATTTAGAAGTGAGAACAAAGAGACAAGCTGGGAATGGTTTGGATGGAAGTTACCGATTGATCTAAAAGCCATTCATTATTATGAAATAGACTCAAAAAAATATGAACAATCTAAAGATAAGATTCAAAAATTGGGAATCATAACGGCAAGCGAAAGCCTGAACCAATACCTTGGAAAAGAGGCTGAAATCATGAAAGAAAAAGTTTTGCACCTTCGTGAGGAGAATGGTAAAGTAAAATTAATCCTATTATTCAAAGTTCATGAAAACATAGCAGTGACCAAGTATATAAGTCAAGGAGATTGAGTATGCCGGAAGATTTAAAAACAATGGACATTCAATTAGATAATACAACGGAAGCGCTGGCCCTGTTTGGGACAGAAGATAGAAATTTAAAGCAGATTGAAGAACAATTAAAAGTAACCATTATTTCAAGAGGTGAAACGGTTCGAGTTTCCGGACAAGCGGAGCAGGTTCAATTAGTGGAAGATATTCTTCATTCTGTGCTTGCTATTATTCGTAAAGGGTTAACCATTACGGAAAGAGATGTTGTTTATGCCGTAGAACTAGCCAAAAAAGGTAAAATAAATCAATTCGAAGCTTTATTTGAAGATGAAATCACAAGAAACAGTAAAGGTAAATCGATTCGTGTAAAAACTCTTGGACAAAGAAACTATATCTCTGCTATTAAGAGCAATGATTTAGTTTTCGGTATCGGTCCAGCAGGGACAGGTAAAACCTATCTGGCCGTCGTTATGGCGGTAAATGCTTTGAAAAATGGTGATGTTAAACGAATTATATTAACTCGGCCAGCAGTTGAAGCCGGAGAAAGTTTAGGGTTTTTACCAGGAGATTTAAAGGAAAAGGTGGATCCTTATCTCCGTCCTCTTTATGACTCCCTGCATGATGTGTTTGGAACGGAACATACTGCGCGTCTCATTGATCGAGGTACAATTGAAATAGCCCCTCTTGCATACATGCGGGGACGCACCCTCGATGATGCCTTTGCGATCTTAGATGAAGCTCAAAATACGACTCCTGAACAAATGAAGATGTTTTTGACTCGTCTCGGATTCGGTTCCAAAATGATTATTACAGGTGATATTACTCAAGTTGATCTACCTAAAGGGGTTAAGTCAGGCTTGAAGGTTGCAGAAGAAAAGCTCGGCAAAGTAAAAGGGTCTGCCTTCATTCATTTAGATCAATCTGATGTAGTAAGACATCCGCTAGTACAGCGGATCATCGATGCTTATGAGAAAGACAATTCCTAAGGCCCTTATTAAGGGCCTTATTTTATTTGTAGGAGAATGATTACATAGTAGGCTTGACTTGCATTAAATTTCTTTTGAGGGTTGGATTTGTTTTCCTTCTCTCTTGAAGGTATCATGGTCTATAAGAGCTTATATTATTAAAGAAGCTAAAGATGTTTACGTTGTTTAGAACAGTTAACCCGTGGGTGATCAATCCCGCATTCATTAGTTATCTTTGAAGAAAATAACGGAAGAAGCTATAATAAACCATTGGATAAATTACATTCCTGAATACAGCATGGTTAGTAAAAATTGCAGCTTGAGGAGGAAATAGTGTGATTCAAATTGATTTTCAAGATGAAACCAATTCAGTAGATGAAGCCTATGTGGATTTAATTCAACGTATTATTCGTTTTGCAGGCGATAAAGAAGGTGTTCAACCTGACGCTGAAGTTTCGATAAGTTTTGTTGATAACAACGAAATTCAAGAAATTAACCGAAATTATCGGCAGAAAGATCAGCCTACTGATGTAATTTCTTTTGCTATGCAGGAAGAAGGAGAAGGCGAAACAAAAATTCTCAGTGAAGATCTCCCTCTCATGCTCGGCGATATCGTGATTTCTTTAGATAAGGCGAAGGAGCAGGCTGAAGATTACGATCATTCGCTGGAAAGAGAATTAGGTTTCTTAGCCCTTCACGGCTTTTTGCATTTATTAGGATATGATCATGAAAATGAAGAAGAAGAAAAAGTGATGTTTAATAGACAAGAGGAAATCCTTCATGAGTTCGGACTTGAAAGGTCCTAAAAAAAAGAAATCTATCGGCTTTCGCTTTGCTTGGAATGGAGTTAAGGAAGTCTGGAGTGCAGAAAGGAACTTTCGCATTCATTTGATTGCTGGAGTTCTATGCATAGCAACAGGGGCAAGTTTAAGGATATCTACCTTAGAATGGGCGCTGTTGATTATCATGATCACCATAGTTATTACTCTGGAGATGATTAATTCCAGTATCGAGCGGGTGATGGATTACCTGGCACCCCAATACCACCCACTTGCCGGTTTAGTGAAGGATATTGCTGCGGGTGCTGTATTAATAGCTAGTATTGCCTCGTTAATTGTAGGGGCGTTTATCTTTCTTCCACACTTGATCACCTTATTTTAATGCATGAACAAAAATTGGAACTTTATAGTGAATTTAGAAATTAAGAAGTGACGTAAGAAACATTGGAGGCACAACTATGAATGAAGAATTCAAATCCGGCTTCGTCACGATTGTGGGCAGGCCTAATGTAGGCAAGTCCACTTTTATGAATCGCGTAATTGGAGAAAAAATCGCGATAATGAGTGACAAGCCGCAGACAACCAGGAATAAGATCCAGGGGGTTATGACAGATAAAGAGTCTCAAATTGTTTTTATTGATACCCCTGGAATTCACAAACCTAAGCATAAGCTCGGAGACTATATGGTTAATGTAGCGGAAAATACATTAAACGAAGTAGATGCAATTCTTTTTATGATCAATGCTGAAGAAGGGTACGGGCGCGGAGATCAATTTATTCTTGATCGTCTGCAGCGTGTGAATCAGCCGGTATTCTTAATTATTAATAAAATTGATCAAGTACATCCAGATCAGTTGTTGCCTCTTATTGAGCAGTACAAGGAAAAATTGGACTTTGAAGAAATCATTCCTATTTCTGCGTTAGAAGGGAATAACGTTAACCACATGCTGGAGGTATTAAAAAGTCATTTACCAGCTGGGCCGCAATTTTATCCTGAAGATCAGATCACGGATCATCCCGAGCGTTTTGTTATTAGTGAATTTATTCGGGAGAAAGTTCTGCATTTGACTCATGAAGAAATTCCGCATTCTATAGCGGTAGTCATTGAAGGGATTGAGCCTCGAGAAAATAAGAATGCTGTTTATATTCAGGCTGCCATTATAGTAGAAAGAAAGTCTCAGAAGGGGATTATTATTGGTAAGCAGGGAAGTATGCTTAAAGAGATAGGTAAACGTGCCAGACAAGATATTGAATCTTTATTGGGCAGCAAAGTCTTTTTAGAACTTTGGGTTAAAGTCCAGAAAGACTGGAGAAACCGTCAAGTACAACTAAGTGATTTCGGATATAACGAAGAAGATTATTAAGAGTTGGAAAATATTAAGTCTTATGATTTCACCTTTAAGAAGCATGCTAATGATGTAATTCCGATGCTCAGTGAATATAAGAAAGGCGGTGTTTCTTTTGCTCGAAAACCTTCCATGGAATGTGTTCAGACAAACGGGAAACATTGAAACTTATTTATTGATGAAGGAAATAAAGGAACAAAATCAGCAATCTCCTGAACATCAAGCTTCCTCTATCGAACAGGAATCTCAAGATGATTTTAATTTGTAAGACTAGAAGCAGGTGAGTGCTTTGTTAGAAAAGGTCGAAGGCATTGTTATCCGAACGAGAGATTACGGGGAAACCCATAAGATTGTGACGTTCTTCACTCGTGAGAAAGGGAAGATAGGGGTGATGGCCCGTGGTGCTAAAAAGCCAAAAAGCCGCACTGCCTCAGTTACTCAGCCCTTTATTCATGGCATGTATTTAATTCAAATAGGGTCTGGACTGGGATCTTTGAGTCAGGGAGAAATGATCACCTCCCTGCGCTCAATACGCGAGGATATTGTGAAAACCGCGTATGCGTCTTATCTGGCAGAACTCGTAGATAAGCTGATAGATGAAAAGCAACCGGATCCATTTATGTATGAGCAATTTCTTCAAACACTGCTATGGATGAATGAGGGGAAAGATGCAGCAGTATTGTCGATGATTTATGAATTGAAATTATTTAAAAAAGCTGGTTTTTCTCCAGTGGTGGACTACTGTATAAATTGCGGCAGTCAAGAAGGACCTTACTCCTTTTCTATTCTTGAAGGAGGGCTCCTCTGCTACCGTTGTAAATTCAGAGATCAAAACGCATATGGACTGCCGGATCCTTTACCTAAACTCTTACGTATCTTTGTACATATGGACGTGAAACGGCTGGGACAGATCTCTATGAAAGAGAAGAATAAAAAGATATTGCGTTTAATTATGGATGAGTATTATGATCGTTATGGTGGATATTTAATTAAATCGAAGAAGTTTTTAAAACAATTAGATCTGTTTACTTGATCTTAATTGACATTCGCTTATTAATTCAGTATGATTCAACTACTTAATACTACGTTGTGAAGAAGGAAAGTAGTAGCTGGAAACCAGACTATAAAGCGAGCTTGTGATGGTGGAAGACAAGCGTTATGGTTCAGTGAAGGCAGTCCTGAGCAACCATCTTTAAAAGAGGCTTTCCATATTGGAAGGCAAGTAGGGTGGAACCGCGGAAATCCCGTCCCTATGTCTGTATGTATCCAGACATAGGGACGGGATTTTATTTGTTTGAAAGAACTGTGTGTTTTTTCTATTAGAAAGAGGAGGATGAAAATGAATATCCAAGATATGATTCTTACTTTGCAAAACCATTGGTCAAATCAGGGGTGTTTGCTTATGCAGGCTTATGATACGGAAAAAGGAGCGGGGACGATGTCTCCTATGACTCTTCTGCGAAGTCTGGGTCCTGAACCGTGGAATGTAGCTTATGTGGAACCTTCAAGACGTCCTGCTGATGGACGCTACGGTCAAAATCCAAATCGGTTATATCAGCATCACCAGTTTCAAGTCATTATGAAACCATCTCCAGATAACATCCAGGAACTTTATCTTGATTCCCTTCGTGCTTTAGGTATAGATCCGAATCAGCACGATATACGCTTCGTCGAGGACAACTGGGAAAACCCTACACTTGGGGCAGCAGGATTAGGTTGGGAAGTGTGGCTTGACGGAATGGAGATTACACAGTTCACTTATTTCCAGCAGATTGGAGGACTTGAAGCACGCCCGGTATCTGCTGAAATCACTTATGGTTTAGAACGTCTTGCGTCTTATATTCAGGACAAAGAAAATGTATTTGATCTGGAGTGGACTAACGGTGTCACAGTTGGAGATATTTTTAAACAGCCAGAATATGAACATTCTATCTACACTTTTGAAGAATCTGATGAGAACATGCTTTTCAGTCTTTTTTCTACTTACGAAAAAGAAGCAGAAAGAATTATGGAAAAAGGATTGGTATTCCCAGCTTACGACTACGTTTTAAAATGTTCTCATACTTTCAATCTTTTAGATGCAAAAGGAGTAATCAGCGTCACGGAGCGCACGGGTTATATATCTCGTGTGAGGAACCTGGCAAGGAAGATTGCTAAAACGTATGTGGAGGAAAGAGAACGATTAGGATTCCCGATGTTACCTAAGGAGGTTGAGAGCCATGAATAATACAGTTTTATTTGAACTTGGGGTAGAAGAGCTTCCAGCCAGGTTTATTGATGACGCTCTGCAGCAATTAGAACTAAAGACAGAAACGTGGTTCCGTGAACAGAGAATTCCTTTCGGAGAAGTGAAAGGATTTGCTACTCCGAGAAGACTGGCTGTTCAGATTAGTGATGTAGCTGAAAAACAGCCTGATATAGAAGAAGAAGCGAAAGGTCCTGCTAAGAACATTGCTCTGGATGAAAATGGGGAATGGACGAAAGCAGCTATTGGATTTTCTAAAGGACAAGGAAAAAATGTAGAAGATATATACTTCAAAGAAGTAAAGGGCACTGAATATGTCCACGTGACGAAATTCATTCAAGGTGAAGCAACAAAAGAATTGCTTCAAGACTTTCGCTCTGTGTTTCTAAGTATTACCTTTTCCAAGAATATGCGTTGGGGAAGCTACGACCTAAGGTACGCCCGGCCTATCCGGTGGATGGCCGCCTTGTTTGGTGAGGAAATTATTCCTTTCGCTATTGAAAATGTAACGACTGACCGAATTACATACGGTCATCGTTTCCTGGGTGATAAAGCATCTCTTCGTTCAGCTGAAAGCTATGAACAAGTTTTAACCGACGAATATGTCATTAGTAATGTAACGAAGAGAAAGAATGCCATACGGGAACAACTATTGAAACTTGAAGAAGAAAAAGGCTGGAAGCTTATTATAGATGAGGAACTATTAATGGAAGTCACTCATCTGGTCGAATATCCAACGGTCTTTTATGGAGCATATAATGAAGAATTCCTTGAGATACCTGAAGAAGCTTTAATTACATCAATGAAAGAACATCAGCGTTATTTCCCGGTTCGTTCTCAAGAAGGTACTCTTCTTCCTTATTTTGTAGGCGTTCGAAATGGTGACGATAAACATTTAGATACGGTCTCCCGTGGAAATGAAAAAGTCTTGAAAGCTCGCTTAAAAGATGCCCAGTTCTTTTATGAAGAAGATCAGAAAGGAACGATAGATCAAAAACTGGAAAAGTTGTCCAGAATGGTATATCAAGTTGAACTTGGAACCCTTGCGGATAAAGTGAAACGTATTAGAGCCACAACAAGTAAAATAAGTGAGTGGCTTGACTTGAATGACTTAGAAAAGCAGCAAGCTGAACGAGCTGCTGAGATATGCAAATTTGACCTTGTTACTCAGATGGTTGATGAGTTTACGGAGCTTCAAGGAGTGATGGGAGAAAAGTATGCTCGTTTATTTGGAGAAGAGGAAGCTGTAGCGAGAGCTATTAACGAACATTATATGCCAAGGCAGGCTAACGGCTCCCTTCCTTCCTCAACAATCGGTTCGATTGTAAGTATAGCTGATAAGCTTGACACAATTGTAGGAAGCATTTCGATTGGGATCCTTCCAACAGGTTCTCAGGACCCTTATGGGTTACGGAGGCAGGCGCTTGGAGTTTTACAGACGTTACAAAGTCAACAGTGGAATATTCCTGTAGAGAAATTAATAGATCTCGTTCACCAATTCTATCGTGAATTAAATCTTCCAACACGTCCAGAAGATGAAGTGCATCAGAATTTGCATGAATTCTTTAAACTTAGAGCTGCCTATCTATTAAGAGAGAAGGGCATTGACCCTGACATTGTCGAAGCAACGCTTACGAATGGCGTACGAAACTTCGCAGCGACCATTGAAAAAGCAAGAGTGCTTGTAGATAAGCGTCAGGATCCTACTTTTAAATATGTACATGAAGCCTTAGGCCGAGTGCTTAACCTCGCAAAAAAATCAAATGCCATGGAAGTAAACCCGAAGTATTTTGAGAATGATTCAGAAGTTCGTTTATATGAAGCCTTTAAATTGGTCCATCCAGAGTATGTGCAAGCGATGCAGGAAGACCGTTCCGCTCAGGCTTTAGAGAAGCTTTCTGAATTGGCTTCTCCTATTCATGACTTCTTTGATGGGACGATGGTTATGGCAGAAGATGAGAAGATTCGAAACAATCGATTAGGTTTATTAAGTCAGATTGCTGCAGACATTAAAGAGTTTGCAGACCTGAATGCTATTGAATGGAAACAGCAGTTCTAAGTCCCCTTCTTTTACCCGGTTATTAATATGGTCTATAATAATTAAATAGAATAGTATGTCACAGTGAGCAGGGTGGTGAAAGATTGGAACTCTCAAACCGACAAGAACAAATCATTCAAATAGTAAAAGACAACGGGCCTATAACGGGGGAAAATATAGCGGACCATTTAAGCCTTACAAGGGCTACTCTGCGGCCTGATCTTGCCATTCTAACTATGGCAGGATTTTTGGACGCGAGACCCCGTGTTGGATATTTTTTTACTGGAAAAACGGGTTCAGAATTGTTAACGGAGAAGTTGAAAAAGTTTAAAGTCAAAGAGTATCAATCTATACCGATCGTGGTAGAAGAGGATGTATCAGCTTACGATGCCATTTGCACTATGTTTTTGGAGGATGTTGGTACATTGTTTGTAACGAATGAGCTTGGACATTTGGTAGGTGTACTTTCCAGAAAAGATCTTTTACGAGCAAGTATTGGGAATCAGGACTTGTCCTCGATCCCTGTTCATATTATTATGACACGGATGCCGAATATCACCATTTGTAAACCAGAGGATTTGTTACTGGATGCCGCTCAAAAGCTTATAGAAAAGCAAATTGATGGTCTTCCAGTTGTTGAGCCTGCTGAGAATGGGTTAGAAGTAATAGGCAGACTTACAAAAACCAACATAACTAAAGCTCTGGTTGAGTTAGGACTAGATCAGCACCTGTAGAAGAACAGACAGGAGGGAGAATATGGGGAAACCATTAATTTACGTATTATCAGATTCTGTAGGGGAAACCGCAGAGCTCGTCGTGAAAGCAGCTCTTAGTCAGTTCGATGATGGTCCTTTTGATCTTCAGAGAATTCCGTACGTAGAGGATAAAGGTACAATAAATGAGGCTCTGGTTCAGGCGAAAGAACAGGGAGCCATGGTAGGGTTTACATTTGTCATCCCGGAATTCCGGACATATTTAATTGAGGAAGCAAAAAAGTATGATATCGAATGTGTGGATATAATGGGGCCGATGATGGAATCGATGGAAAAGCACTTCAATTTAGAACCTCGCCTTGAACCTGGACTCGTTCATAAACTGGATGAAGATTACTTCAAGAGAGTAGAAGCCATTGAGTTTGCTGTACGCTACGACGATGGAAGAGACCCTCGAGGAATCGCTAAAGCGGATATTGTGTTGATTGGTGTCTCGAGGACCTCGAAAACTCCGCTCTCTCAATATTTAGCTCACAAACGATTAAAGGTGGCGAATGTGCCCATTGTGCCAGAAGTTGAACCACCAGCTGAACTGTATCGAGTGGACCCTGATAAATGTATCGGATTAAAGATCAGTGCGGAAAAATTAAATGACATCAGAAAAGAGCGCTTAAAATCCTTGGGACTTGGAGCGCAAGCCAGTTATGCAAATATGAACAGAATTCACCAGGAAATTGAACACTTTAATCGTGTAGTAGATCGAATTGGCTGCCATGTTATTGATGTATCCAATAAAGCTGTTGAAGAGACGGCGAATGTGATAACGAATAAATTACGTCAAGATTCCCAAGAATAGTACCAATACTTAAGGTCGCGCTATGATTAAGCGCGACTTTTGTTGGGAAGGATGAAAATAGGTAAAATAGTATATAGCGTAAATCTATAGAATGTATTATAATGTTTATTTGCGGAAAAAATGATTCTAAACAAGCAAACTGTGGATACTTAGATTTCACTAAATGAAGTAAGTGAGCACTTTCAGAAAAATAAAACATTCTAAAATTAGAAGGATTCTATGTATTATTGTAGAAGTACAGTAACTATGTCAAAGTCAAATCAAGTTCCAAGAATATGGGTAGATGCAGATAGTTGTCCAGTTCAACAGGAAATCTATAGTGTGTGCAGCAAATATGAAGTTATCCCCATATTCATAGCTACTGTTAATCATTATAGTCCTGAAAAGGCAGAACAAGGTTGGATTTTTCTAGATCATGGGTCTCAAGCAGTTGACCTTTATATTCTCAATCATGTCTCAGCGTCTGATTATGTAATAACTCAGGACTTATCTTTAGCTGTACTATTGACAACTAGAGAGGTTTATGTTCTTACTCCAAGAGGTAAACTAATCAAAGATACTGATGCAGATGAAATAATGAATAACAAGTACTTGAGACAACAGTCCATGAAGAAAAATAAAAAGTGGAAAGGTCCTTCCGCTTTCAAAAAAGAGGATCGCGAGTATTTTCAGCATGTATTTGAAAAATTGTTAGCTGCTCAGGAAGGTATTCAATAGTCTATCTCGAATAATTGTTTAGTATGGTGATGCGTATGGCTGGGCATATTCCAGAAGAAAAAGTAGATGAAATCCGCCAATCCACGGATATCGTGGATATTATTGGTGATTATGTAGAATTGAAAAAACAGGGTAGAAATTATTTTGGTTTGTGTCCTTTTCATGGAGAAAGCACTCCTTCTTTTTCCGTTTCTGCTGATAAGCAAATCTTCCATTGCTTTGGATGTGGAAAGGGAGGGAATGTGTACACCTTCCTTATGGAAATGGAAGGCTTCAACTTCATTCAGGCTATTAAACAACTGGCTGGCCAAGCACAAATAGATTTACCCGAGGAAGCTTCCCACGAGGATTCTTCACAAATAAGCACTGAATCTCAAAGTATCTTAGAAGCTCATCAATGGCTTGCGAAGTTGTACCATCATATGCTTCTTAATTCAAAAGAAGGTCAGGATGCTTATCAGTATTTAATTGACCGGGGATTTAGTGAAGAAACGATTAAAAAATACCAGATTGGATATTCACCGAATTCCAAAGAGTTTGTGGTCACGTTCCTTGAGAAAAAAGGGTTCCACCCTCAGACAATGGTAAAAGCAGGGTTGTTAAATTCCAATGATCAGGGAGAGTATGCCGATCGTTTTAGAGGCAGATTAATTTTTCCGCTTCGTAACCACTTAGGGAAAACGGTGGCATTTGCCGGGCGTTCACTGGGTCATCAAGAACCTAAGTATTTGAATAGTCCGGAAACGGAACTATTTCAGAAAAACAGGCTGCTTTACAACTTTGACCTGGCAAGAGGAGCAATTCGTAAACAGAAGTCCGTGATCTTATTTGAAGGATATGTTGATGTAATCTCTGCTGATCAGGCGGGCGTTCACAATGCCGTAGGTACGATGGGGACTTCGATCTCTAGTTCTCAGGCTAATCTTCTCAAACGTTATGTAGATCAGGTTATCATATGCTATGACGGCGATCAGCCAGGCGTAGAAGCTGCTGTGAAGGCTGGCCGACTGCTGAAAAACACTGGGTGTCAAACATTCGTAGCCAGAATTCCAGATGGGTTAGACCCCGATGATTTTATTCAAAAGCATGGTGGAGACCGCTTTAAAAGAGAAGTTTTGGACACGAGTGACACGTTCATCGCCTTTATCATGAGCTATCTTCGAAGAGATTATAATCTTCAGTTGGAAGGAGATCGAATTGCTTATATCGAAAAGGTACTACAGGAGGTCGCTCTCCTCGACCGGGCAGTAGAGAGAGAGCATTATTTAAATGAACTGGCCTCAGAGTTCCAGATGTCGGTCGATACTCTTAAAGAAGAAGTCCATCGCATCAGAGGTAAAAACACATTTAAACAGGATAACAAAGACCAAAACCGATATACTAACCGTACAAGTCAGTATTCTATTCAGAATAAACTCCTGCCGGCTTTTCATAATGCGGAAAGAAAGCTGATTGCCTATATGTTAAGAGATCCTTTCATAGCTGAGAAAGTTCAAGAGGAACTAGGAGGGGCATTTAATATTTCAGATCATCAGGTTATAGTGACCTATCTTTATGCCTACTATGAAGATGGTAATCAGTCAGATGTAAGTCAGTTCGTGGAAAAACTTGACGACCCATCTCTGAAAAATCTAGTAATTGAATTGGCTATGGCACCGGTTAGTGAAGAAGTGTCTGATCAGGAAATACATGATTACATTTTTCGGATTAAAGCTGAGCATAGTGACCGTACGGATATTAAAACCTTAGAAGATGATTTAAAGCGGGCGGAGCAGCAAAATGAACCCATTAAAGCTGCTGAAATTGCCATGAAGATCATTGAGAGGAAAAAAGAATTAAAAAACACCTAGATATAGTTGGTATAGATATGTTGGAAGGAGGGGGACATATGGCGGATAATAAGCAACAGCAGCCATCACGTTCTAAAGAAAAGGAAAGCAATAGTAATAATACAAATGAAATGACACTTGAACAAGCAAAAGATCAGGTGTTGGAAATAGGGAAAAAGCGAGGAGTACTTGCTTACGAGGAAGTAGCTGAAAAGCTATCAAGCTTTGAATTAGACTCTGATCAAATGGACGAATTTTATGAGCATTTGAACGAACAGGGTGTTGAAGTCATTGGTGATTCTGAGACTGACCCTAGTATGAAACAGTTAGATAAAGAAGAGGAGTTTGACCTTAACGACTTAAGCGTACCTCCAGGGGTCAAAATCAACGATCCAGTTCGAATGTATCTAAAAGAAATCGGACGTGTAAACCTCTTATCTGCTAAAGATGAAATCAGTCTCGCTCAGAGAATTGAAAATGGTGACGAAGAAGCCAAGAGAGATCTAGCTGAAGCTAACTTGCGTCTAGTTGTAAGTATCGCTAAAAGATATGTAGGCAGAGGGATGCTTTTTCTCGATTTAATTCAAGAAGGGAATATGGGTCTCATCAAAGCAGTAGAGAAATTTGATTATCGTAAAGGTTATAAGTTCAGTACGTATGCTACTTGGTGGATCAGACAGGCCATTACTCGTGCAATTGCAGACCAGGCTCGTACCATTCGTATTCCTGTACACATGGTAGAGACCATTAATAAACTCATTAGAGTACAGCGTCAGCTTTTACAAGATCTAGGACGTGAACCTACTCCAGAGGAAATCGCTCAGGATATGGAACTAACGCCGGACAAAGTACGAGAAATCCTGAAGATTGCTCAGGAACCAGTTTCGCTTGAAACTCCTATCGGAGAAGAAGATGATTCCCATCTTGGTGATTTCATTGAAGACCAGGAAGCTACATCCCCTTCCGATCATGCGGCGTATGAACTCTTGAAGGAGCAGTTGGAAGACGTTCTTGATACGCTTACAGACCGTGAAGAAAATGTATTACGCTTAAGATTTGGATTAGACGATGGACGAACGCGTACGCTTGAAGAAGTAGGGAAAGTATTTGGTGTAACGCGAGAGAGAATCCGCCAAATTGAAGCAAAAGCGCTCCGCAAGTTGAGACATCCAAGCCGAAGTAAACGTCTTAAAGACTTTATGGAATAAAAAGATGTGATGACTCAGGTATCCATCGTCTGCAGAGTGTTCAGATGGTGCCTGGGTTTTTTAATTCTTTAACTGGCGGGGGATACAGTGTATGAAAGAAAATCGACTAGAAACCATTGTTAATGAAATCCATTATTGGAAAGAGCATCGACTACTTCCCCGTGAATATTGCGATTTTCTGTTAGCTCTATACACCGAGGGTCAAAAAAACAGCAGCGACAGAGATATAGAGTTCATGAACTCTAAAAGAAATCCACTCATGCTGATGATTTCAATTTTAACCCTTATTTTGTTACCCCTTTCATTTCTTGTCATTTATTTTACTGAAATGAACCTCATATTGCAAACAGGGCTTTTGTCGACTTTTGTTTTCACTGCTTTTCTGACTCTCCGGCAGGTAAGAAGTACCTATACTGGAATTTATCATATCCCATTAATTACAGGATTACTTATAGGCTTACTACTTTTCTTAAATTTGGTTTCCAGTCTCTCAATCAGTTCTCAATGGATATATGGAATGGCGAGCCTTCACTGTCTCCTTTGGATGGGGATTGGTGTGCGATGGAGAATTCATTATCTCATGATATCAAGCGTTATAGGAATTCTTTTCCTTTGTCTAGCTGCTGTTTTGTAACTTTTCACAAGTTATCTCTTTAATAAGTGGAACTTTTCAAGTAAAATAAATATAGCCGAATAGATTTGCCCATACTAACTTAAGGAATACATAAGGAGGATACAACTAATGAGAAGAAACCCTGTGATTCCATTTGCTATTATCGCTGTCTTAGGTATAGTAGCTATGATCATCGTTTCTGCTGCAGGGATTAACCAGCGCGAAGCGATTCAAAATGAGGAAGAAAATGGTGGAGAACAACAACAGGAAGAGGCAGCCAATGCCAATCCTGAAGAAATGTTCCAATCTAAATGTGCCAGTTGTCATGGTGGTAACTTAGAAGGTGGAGCAGGTCCTAATTTAACGGAAGTGGGAAGCCGTTATTCTGCTGATGAAATTAAAGATATCATACTCAATGGTAAAGGATCTCAAATGCCTGCCGGGCTCTATACAGGTGAACAGGCCACAGCATTAGCAGAATGGTTAGCGGAAAAGAAATAGTTACTTATACTTGAAAAGCTTTCTGTGACAATCAGAAAGCTTTTCTTTATTATGAGAGGGAAGAGTGAATATGAATGTCAATCAGTTATCCAAACGACTTACTAATGTAGCCTTAAAATTACCGAGGGGTGCTTTTTTTGCTGATATCGGCTCGGATCACGCTTATCTTCCATGTTATGTTTGCTTGAACGATCCTTCTGCTAAGGCAATAGCAGGAGAAGTTAATCACGGACCTTACAAGAGTGCATGGAAAGAAGTGGAAAATCATGATTTGGAAGGTCGTATAGACGTTCGTCTGGGAAATGGTTTACACGTTTTAAATAACAATGAAGTCCGCCAGGTTGTGATTGCAGGAATGGGTGGCCCCTTAATAAGGGATATTTTAGAAAGTGGCAAGGAGAAGCTTTCTGAAACCGAACGAATTATAGCTCAGCCTAATATAGATGCTCGTTCGGTAAGACAATGGTTTTTTCGAAACGGTTATGATTTAGTAGATGAAGTAATTCTCGAAGAAAACGGCCATATATATGAAATTCTAGTAGGTGACAGAGGAGAGCCAGCTGCTTCTTATGATTCTTCACAATTGGAGAAACAATTATGGCTTGGTCCTCATCTTCTGAAAAAAGCTGAAGAGGTATTTCTTAGGAAGTGTAAAATGGAACTTGAGAAAAAAGAGTATGTTCTCTCTCAAGTTAAGCAGGCTAGTGTGGTAAATGAAGAGAAAATTCTCCAATTACAAAAAGAGATTAGTTGGTTAAAGGAGGCAACTGAATAATGTCGAATCGAACGTTATCAGCTAGTGAAATTATTAAGTCTTTTGAAGAATGGTCTCCAAAGCACCTGGCTTTTGATTGGGATAATGTCGGACTTCAAGTAGGCACACTGAATAAACCAGTAAAGAAAGTGATGGTAACACTTGATGTACTTGAGAATGTAGTAGATGAGGCTATTGAGAAGCAAGTTGATTTAATTGTTGCTCATCACCCTTTGTTGTTTGTAAAGTTAAATCAAATAAATTTTGACACTCCGAAGGGCAGAGTCATTCAAAAACTTATCAAACATGACATTACGGTCTACGCTGCTCATACTAATCTAGATGTAGCAGCAGGCGGAGTTAACGATGTAATGGCAGCAGCCATTGGTCTTGAGGACACCTCTCCTTTAGTGACAACCGGGCAGGATGAACTAGTTAAACTGACAGTTTTTGTACCGGAAGAACATGCGGAAGAAGTAAGAAATTCAATCAGCGAGGCAGGGGCTGGTCATATAGGACAGTACAGCCATTGTACGTATCAGTTATCGGGCCAAGGTACCTTTAAGCCTCAAGAAGGCTCAACTCCCTACATTGGACAGGTAGACGATCTTGAGATAGTAGAGGAGAAACGAATTGAAACTATTGTACCTAAATCAAAATTAAATGGTGTGTTGACTGCAATGGAGAAAGCTCACCCTTATGAAGAAGTTGCTTATGATCTTTATCCTCTTTTGAACCAAGGAGAAGATAAAGGTGTGGGACGTATAGGCCGCTTTAAAGAACCGATTGAACTAAAGGAATTGTGTGAAAAAGTAAAAGAAAAATACAACGTCCCAGCTGTACGGATGACGGGTGAAGGTTCAAAAGTGATCAAAAAAGCTGCTCTTCTTGGGGGCAGCGGAGAAAAGTATATCCATGCAGCAAAAGCGAACGGAGCAGATGTTTATATTACAGGGGACATGACTTTTCATGCAGCTCAAGATGCTATGGAAATGGGACTTTCAATAATTGATCCTGGCCACCATGTAGAGAAGGTAGTCTGCGCTGAGATTAAGAAATACCTAGAAGAAAAATGGCCTCAGGGTCTATCTGTTATTCTTTCTGAATCCAATACGGAACCTTTTACTTTTGTGTAGAGAGATCAGGATGCTTTCAATAAACAAGTTAAGAAATTGCCTCCGTGTTAATTGTAACCAATCTCCTGAATGACTTAGATTCGATTTCAAGCCATTGGCAGGAAGTAAAGTTTAAAGATATAGATATAATAAAAATGTGCGGACATTCTATGTCCGCACAGCTTGTTAGATCAGTTATTCTTTTGCTTGGCTTTTCTTTTTAGTTTTAACACGCGGGAGAATTTTCTTCTGTTCCACTTTGGATTCGCGAATCCAGGTGTCCACGTCATTTAAGTCATATTGTTCAATGAATTTTATAACTTCTTTAGTTATTGGGGTAGGGGTGGAAGCGCCTGCTGTAACGGCAACCTTCTGAACGCCTTCCAGCCAGTCGAGGTCAATTTCGGTTACATCACTTATACGATATGCCTGAGTACCAGCTTTTTCCATGGAGACTTGAGCTAAGCGATTTGAATTATTACTTTTAGGATCTCCTACAACTAAAGTAAGATCAGCTTCACTAGCCTGTTCAGACACAGCTTCCTGGCGTACCTGAGTAGCCATACAAATTTCCTGATGTTTTTCCAGCTGAGGATACTTTTCTTTCGCTTTTTCCATTACATCATAAACATCCCATTGGCTCATGGTTGTCTGGTTAGTAACCATTAATTTATCGTGATCGATATTAAGATTTTCTACATCTTCTTCCGTTTGGACAAGATGTACTTTACCTGGAGCAACACCCATAGCCCCTTCAGGTTCAGGGTGGCCTTTTTTACCGACATAAATAATCTCGTAGCCTTCAGCTACTTTATCCCGAATTAAATTATGCGTGTTTGTCACGTCGGGACAAGTTGCATCCAGAGCAGTAAGACCCTTTTCTTTTGCACGCTCTTTAACTTCAGGTGAAACTCCATGAGCTGTAAAAATAACTGTGCCCTCGTTAATTCCGTCCAATAGGTCCATGCGGTTTTTACCGTCCACGGTAATAATACCTTCGTCTTCAAAAGCTTGGGTAACATGTGAGTTGTGTACAATCATTCCTAAAATATATATAGGGCGAGGCAGGTTCGGGTCTTTTGCTGCATTCTGTGCAATGACCATGGCATCCACCACACCATAACAATAACCGCGAGGGGCGATTTTAATGACTTCCATTATTTAAAGTCCTCCTCTTTATCCAATCCAATTGAATACTTTTACTTTACCATCCTTTATTATAAAGGCTAAATGGAAAGAAGACAAAGAATCTTGTCGCAGGTTGTCCTGTAATCGTGCATTTCTTCCCTCGCTCTATTATAATAGGATGAGAACATTTTACACTAAAGGAGTACAAAACATAATGAGTACACATAAATTTGAAGAATTTGCTATTACCCCAGTGATCAGTCGGATTATTGGGGAACTTGGTTTTCATGAACCTACACCTATACAGCGAGAGGTCATGCCTGCTGCTTTACGAGGTGAGAGCCTGATTGGACAATCACACACTGGCTCTGGAAAAACACACGCTTATCTATTATCACTCCTCAACAAAATTGACGATGATTCTTCGAACGTCCAATTTGTTATTACAGCTCCAACAAGGGAGCTGGCTATACAAATTCATGAAGAAGTAAAGAAAGCTATACAATTCGGTGGAAAAGATAAGGTTTGGCGCTCTAAGCTGCTAATTGGAGGTACGGATAAGCAAAAGATGGTCGATAAGCTTTCTTCTCAGCCTCCTCATATTATTGTAGGAACTCCGGGGAGAATTCTTGATATGGTAAAAGAAGAAGCTGTTGATTTGCATCAAGCCAAAGGGTTTGTACTGGATGAGGCTGATTTAATGCTTGATCTAGGTTTCATTGAAGAAGTAGATCAGATTTTGATTCGTATGGATCCTGATGTTCAAATTTTAGTTTTCTCAGCTACAATCCCTGAGCGCTTGCAGCCATTCCTCAAAAAATATCTAACTAACCCCTCCCTTATTCAGATTGAAGATGAAAAACCATCGCCTGAGTCTATGGAGCACAGATTAGTTCCTTTGCGTCATAAGAATCCTGCCGATATCATTATGGATATATCCGAAGCTATTCAGCCTTATCTTGCTATTATCTTTACAAATGGAAAAGACCATGCGGATGAATTAGCGGATGCTTTGCTCAGCCGCGGTCTTGAAGTCGGGATTCTTCATGGAGGCTTATCACCAAGAGAGCGAAAAAGGATGCTAAAGGAACTCCAAAATTTACGATACCAGTATATCGTAGCGACTGACTTAGCTTCTCGAGGGATCGATATTCAGGGAGTTAGTCACGTCATCAATGCTCAGATGCCTAAAGAAGAAGAATTTTATATTCACCGTGTAGGTAGAACTGCTCGTGCCGGCTTACAGGGAACTGCCATAAATCTATATAAGGAAGGAGATCTTCCTTTAATCCAGAAGCTTGAAAAAAGAGGACTTACTTTTAATTTCTATGAAGTGAAGAATGGAGAATGGAAAGAGGTTAATTCCTATAATGAACGCCAGACAAGAGAGAAAAAAGAAACAGATCTAGAAAAGAAAGCAAGACAAATGGTTCGTAAACCAAAAAAAGTGAAACCAGGATACAAGAAGAAAATGAAGAAAAAAGCAGATAATAACTTGAAAGGCCTTAAAAGAAATCAATACCGCAAAAAATAGGCATTAGGAAAGGAGTTTTAATTTGAAACTGGGGTCGCATGTTTCGATGAAAGGGAAAAAAATGCTTCTTGGAGCAAGTGAAGAGGCTGCATCATATGGATCTGGTACATTTATGATTTATACAGGAGCTCCTCAAAACACAAGGAGACGTCCTATAGAAGAATTAAATATTGAAGCTGGACAGGAGCATATGAAGTCGCATAATATCTCAGATATTGTGGTCCATGCTCCGTATATCATTAATATCGCTAATACAACTAAGCCTGAAACTTTCCAATTAGGTGTAGACTTCCTTCGAAATGAAATTGAACGCACAGAGGCTATAGGTGCAAAGCAGATCGTACTGCATCCTGGCTCTCATGTAGGACAAGGAGTGGAGAAAGGGCTTCCTAAGATAATTGAAGGTTTAAATGAAGTGCTTCATAAAGATCAGGAAGCCCAAATAGCGCTTGAGACAATGGCTGGCAAGGGATCTGAGATCGGCAGAAATTTTGAAGAAATAGCCAAAATTATTGATGGTGTCACATTGAATGAGAAACTATCCGTTTGTATGGATACATGCCACATTCATGATGCTGGTTATAACGTCGTCGAAGACTTTGATGGAGTCTTGAATGAGTTCGATAAAGTTGTAGGTCTGGACCGGTTAAAAGTCGTCCATGTGAATGACAGTAAAAATGTAAAGGGTGCTCAAAAAGACCGTCACGAAAACATTGGATTTGGACATATTGGTTTTAAAGCTTTACACCAGGTAGTCCATCACCCTTCCTTAAAGGACTTGCCTAAGATCCTTGAAACTCCCTATGTAGGGGAAGATAAGAAAAATAAAAAGCCTCCCTATGGCTTTGAAATAGAAATGTTCAAAGAAGGAAAATTTGATGAAGAGTTAAAGGATAAAATAATGAAGCAATAAAAAAAGGTGCGGATGCACCTTTTTTTATTTTAGGTATTATTTTTAACACGAACCAAATATTTACTTTTAATGTAAGGGACAATTACGTTCGAAAAAATAATTTAAAGATTACGTTATTTGGTCCATTACGTTAACCAATGTGCCACACCGTGTTCTTTGGCCAGTTCCATTAGAAGTCGATTAACAGAGCGGGCTGTATCTTTGGAAGTAATGGCAGCGAGTTTACTTAACATTTTCTTGCGTCCATCGGGATCAAAAGGGTTTTCCTTATTTTTTCTAAGAGCTTTGACAATTAATTCAGCTTCAGACTTTGATATAGGAATTTTGTATTGCTTACTGTAAGCCATTAAATCATGAACCGTCAGCTGTTTTAATTTTTTCATAACAAATTGTTGAGCTACTTGTTTCATTATTGATACTCCCTTTCGCACCAATGATTTAATACACCATATGAATTAAAAGAGAAGAACGTGTTAAGTTAAAATAATGGATATGCCAGAAAATCCCTCGTTAACAAAAGTGATTATGGAACATACTAATCGTGATTCTCCAAACAGAAAGTGAGGGTATCCTTATGTATGATCCGAAAAGTCCTGTTGAGAATCAGGAAACAGAGAAAGCTCCAGAGCATGGTGATGAATTGGAGCAAGTGCATGAGAATGACCAGCAGCCAGTTAATGATCATGGACGCGGTCCTTATCAACCAGTATATGGGGAAAGTTATGAAGAAGAATATGCCCAGGAAACGGCAGTATCGCCTATAGATGAACCTTTTCAAACTGAAGAAAAAGAGACAACCATGGAAAGTGATGTAAAAGTAGGTATGGGCTGGCTGGGGCTGAGTGCAGCCATTCTTTCTTTTTTCTTTGCTCCCCTCATATTAGGTGCCGCTGGCATCATATTAGGGATTATAGGAAAACGGCGAGGAGCTGATACGCTAGGGAACATGGCGATTATTATCAGTATTGTATCCATTGCTTTTTCCATATTCTTTGCTCCGATTTATAATCTGATCTAATTTCAGATTAAAAAAGGTGGACCGCTATGGTCCACCTTTTTTTATGCTTTTTGCTCCAATTTTTCTTTTTCGATACGCTGTTTCTCATAATGCTCTTCGGCGAGTTTATCGACTTCTTTTTTAAGCTCTTCCACCATAATATCTTCAGGAACCTTCCTGATAATCTCTCCATGGCGGAATAGAAGACCTTCTCCACGCGCGCCTGCGATACCTATATCTGCCTCCCGTGCTTCACCAGGGCCATTCACGGCACAGCCTAGTACTGCAACTTTAATAGGGGCTTGAATGGTTTGTATATATTCTTCAACTTCGTTTGCAATAGAAATTAAATCGATTTCGATACGTCCACAAGTTGGACAGGAAATCAAAGTAGCCGCGTTTGCAGCAAGCCCAAATGATTTAAGCAGCTCTTTAGCAGCTTTTACCTCTTCGACCGGGTCAGCACTAAGGCTAATACGCAATGTGCTTCCAATTCCTTTGCTCAAAATAGCGCCTAAACCTGCTGCACTCTTTATTGTACCTGCGTATAATGTACCTGATTCAGTTATACCTAAGTGAATCGGGTATGAGAATGCTTGTGCAGCTTTTTCATAGGCCTCAATGGCTAAGTGTACATCTGAAGCCTTCAGCGAAACGACGATGTCATGAAAATCTAGATCCTCTAGAATTTTAATGTGATGCAGGGCACTTTCAACCATACCGTCAGCAGTTGGATATCCATACTTCTCAAGGATGTGCCTTTCTAAGGAACCGGCATTAACTCCAATCCGAATAGGGATTCCTTTCTCTTTAGCAGCATTTACCACTGCTTCAACTTTTTCTCTTTTACCAATGTTTCCTGGATTGATACGGATTTTATCTGCACCGCCCTCAATTGCTTTCAGGGCTTTTCTATAATCAAAATGAATATCGACAACCAGCGGTATGTTAATACGTTTTTTAATTTCAGGTATAGCGTCTGCTGCACGGTCATCAGGGCATGCAACACGGACGACTTGGCAGCCCGCTTCTTCTAAACGTTTAATTTCAGCTACTGTAGCTTCCACATCGTGCGTTTTGGTAGTAGTCATTGATTGAATAACGACTTCATCAGCTCCGCCGATGGTCACGTCACCTACTTTTACAGGACGTGTATCTTTTCTGTGGGTAATTGCCATTTTCAAATCGCTCCTTTATATACTTACAAAAAAGGTGTGCTTCTTAACGTTCCAACCTTTATTATAAGGGCTTTTAACTTAAATGAGAAGTCAAGTCACTTAAATAAAGCCACTCCACATGTAAAACTATTGTAAATGTTTCTATTTTACATATCCAAGTTTAACAAATTATATTATGGAGGAAGCAAATAGTAAACTCAAGTAATATTTAATGAAACGAAAGTAGAGCCTTAATCGTACATATAGTATTCAGAAGATATACGGGAGGATGTGTTCATCGTGCTCGCATTTGATTGGATTGCTTTGTTTATTACCTTTTTAGGCACCATGTTTTTAATCGGTGAACTGCTGGTTAACATGAAAGGGATCTTTGCAATTATTGGTTTTGGGTTCATAACCGTTTATTTCTCAAGTTACCTAGCAACAGACATGTTTATCATTATGATGCTTGTCTACTTTCTCGGCATCATTCTTATGGTTATTGATGGGAAGCTGATAAATGATGGCACACTTGCTACGATCGGGGCGGCCGTCATGGTTATAGCGGTAGGATTTAGCGCTCCCAATTGGGTGGCAGGCTTGTATAGTATTATTGGAGTCATTTTAGGCGGTGCCGCTTCCCTGTTATTCCTGAAAGTATTTAAACATAGGAAGATGTGGACAAAAATTACGCTGAGGGACCAACTATCATCAGAGATGGGATACAATTCCATGAAAGAAAGTTATCAATTTCTTGTGAATAAAAAAGGCAAGGCTTTGACTGACATGAGGCCGGTAGGAACAATAAAGATCGAAGAAGAAGATTATAGTGCTGTTTCAAATGGACAGTGGATTTCAAAAGATGATGAAATAAAAGTGGTTTCTGTAGATGGAACTAGAATATTAGTGAAAAAGATCTGAATAGGTAAAAAAACAAAATAACCGCTCGTAGAACACTCTATCCCCCTTTGATTGGGTAATATAACTCAAAGGGGGATAGAGTGTTTTTTATTTGAAAAATAAACCAGTCTCAATGAATGAGTTTAACTAGAATAAACTTTGGAAGGAAGACATCAAGATAGAAGTTTAAATAATACATTCAAAAGCAGGGGTTATTTACTATAGGTACTTAGCTATAAGCTCCACATATCAAACGATTATTGCACCTTCATAAACCTAATGTAAATTTAATGTTAAGATTCACAGATATCCTTTACAAATAAAATATCTTTCGTTAATAATGAAAAAGGTGTTTTTAAAAGAGAGAAAATGTTGAAACTTGGATGAAGAAAGGGTGCGGACTAATGGAGATAGACGTTCAAAAGATGATTTTTGAATTTATTGGCGGTCTTGGTATCTTCCTGTTTGGTATAAAGTACATGGGGGACGGACTGCAGAAAGTAGCAGGGGATCGTTTGCGTGAAATGCTGGATCGCTTTACCAGTAATCCGCTAATGGGGGTTATTGCTGGTGCTGTAGTAACTATGCTTGTGCAAAGTAGTTCAACAACTACAGTGCTGACGGTAGGACTGGTTAACGCAGGTTTTATGACCTTTAGGCAGGCTATTGGCGTAATCATGGGGGCTAATATTGGGACAACCATGACTGCCTTTATTATTGGAATTGACGTTAAAGAATATGGTCTTCCAATCTTGGCCGTTGGGTCTTTATTAATTTTCTTCTTTAAAAATAAGAAAGTGACAAACATTGGCCAGACAGTCTTTGGATTGGGAGCTTTATTTTTCGGGCTTGAAACAATGAGTGGAGGTATGAAACCACTCCGATCTTTAGAAGCTTTTAAAGAGCTTACTTTAAGTATGAGTGATAATCCTGTATTAGGAGTAGTAATTGGAACGTTATTTACTGTTATTGTTCAAAGTTCAAGTGCTACTATCGGGATTCTTCAGGGTCTCTTTGGAGAAGGATTAGTAGATATCCAAGCAGCTTTGCCAGTATTGTTTGGAGATAATATTGGTACAACGATTACCGCTGTAATTGCTGCTATTGGAGCTAGTGTCGGTGCCAAACGTGCGGCTTTTGTTCACGTAATCTTTAACGTCTTAGGAGCTACAGTCTTTCTCTTACTGCTAAAACCTTTCACATCCTATGTGAATTGGCTGCAAGGGTATTTAGATTTAGGGCCTGAGATGACCATTGCTTTTGCGCATGGATCTTTTAACATTGCGAATACAATAGTTCAGTTTCCTTTCGTAGCTGTATTAGCCTGGATAGTTATCAAATTAGTTCCTGGAGAAGATTCCCTAATTGAATTTAAACCGCAGCACCTAGATCCGATTTTTATTGAACAATCTCCTTCACTTGCTCTTGACCAGGCAAAAGAAGAGGTAGTCCGAATGGGACAGTATGCCTATAAGGGACTGGAAGAGACCAGTCTATATTTAAATAATAAACAGCAAAAACACTCGGAAATTGCGATGCAGATTGAGGACGCTCTCAATAACCTGGATCGAAAGATAACCGATTATTTAATTGACTTATCTCAAGCTTCCTTAACAGACGAAGAAAGTCAAAAACATTCAGCATTAATGGATTCGGTTCGGGACCTCGAACGAATAGGAGATCACTTTGAAAACATTATCGAACTTATCGATTATAAAAACTCTAATAAAGTTTACTTGACCCCTCAAGCTATTGATGACTTGAATACAATGTTTGATCTTACTTTAATGACTGTAAAACAAGCAACCAGAGCACTTGAAACCATGAATAGAGAAGAGGCTTTAGCTGTAGTTCAGAAGGAAAATGAACTTGATCGCATGGAACGCAGTTACCGTAAAAAGCACATCATCCGCTTAAATGAAGGTGTGTGTACGGGACAAGCTGGTATCGTATTCGTGGATATGGTCAGCAATTTAGAACGTATTGGTGATCACGCTGTAAACATCGCAGAAGAAGTTCTTGGCGAAAAAGAAAGTTTGTAAATCATTTTGAAGGCAGCTGAACAAAGTTTTCAGCTGCCTTTTATAAAAAAGTCTTGAAAGCTTTAAGAGACCGTGCTATATTATTCCTGTCGCTAATTAAAGAGCAAAAAAAGTTGTTGACAAAACATTGAAATGATGATAAATTAATAAATGTCGCTTCAAACACGAAGCTACTTATTATTACATTCATGGCGGTGTAGCTCAGCTGGCTAGAGCGTACGGTTCATACCCGTGAGGTCGTGGGTTCGATTCCCTCCACCGCCACCATTTATTACATAATTAAACTTTCATTACGGCGGTTGTGGCGAAGTGGTTAACGCACCGGATTGTGGTTCCGGCACTCGTGGGTTCGATTCCCATCAGCCGCCCCAAGTGGACCCTTAGCTCAGCTGGTTAGAGCTATCGGCTCATAACCGATCGGTCGCAGGTTCGAGTCCTGCAGGGTCCACCATTATTTTCATACGGAGGAGTACCCAAGTTTGGCTGAAGGGAGCGGTCTTGAAAACCGCCAGGAGCTTTACGGCTCGCGGGGGTTCGAATCCCTCCTCCTCCGCCATGATACATATAATGCGAAAGGTTCCTCCGAAATAATTAGATTAATTACTTGTAGTATGGCTCGGTAGCTCAGTCGGTAGAGCAACGGACTGAAAATCCGTGTGTCGGCGGTTCGATTCCGTCCCGAGCCACTTTTATCAGATGTGAAAAACCAAGCCTGCATTGGCTTGGTTTTTTTATGTTTTAATTTATTCAATACGGGAAATCTTAATAGCGGAAGTCAAAAGTATTCCAAACGGAAAGTTGCATATTATTTGCAAGTAGATTTCCGGTTTGATAATGTAAAATCATGAAGTTATGCAAAGAGCATACTTTTGGTTTTACATATTAATTTAAGGAGGAGTTATACTATGGCCAAATTTGAATTACCAGAACTACCTTATGCTTACGATGCACTAGAACCTACCATCGATAAGGAAACGATGAACATCCACCATACGAAACACCATAACACTTACGTGACTAAGCTTAACAATGCATTAGAAGGTCATGCGGATCTTCAGGACAAATCACTGGAAGAATTGTTAGCCAACAATCTTGCAGCTGTACCAGAGGATATTCGTACGCCTGTACGCCGTAATGGAGGCGGACATGCAAACCACAGTCTTTTCTGGACAATTATGTCTCCGAATGGCGGTGGCGAGCCAACAGGTGATTTAGCAACTGCGATTAATGATACTTTCGGAAGCTTAGATCAATTTAAAGAAAAATTCGAAACAACTGCTAAGGGTCGTTTCGGTTCAGGCTGGGCCTGGTTAGTCGTAAACAACGGCAGCCTTGAAGTAATCGATACGTTAAATCAGGATTCACCGATTATGGAAGGTAAGACTCCGATCCTTGGACTTGATGTTTGGGAACACGCTTACTATCTGAATTACCAAAACCGTCGCCCAGACTACGTTGCAGCATTCTGGAACGTAGTAAATTGGGATGAAGTGGCAAAACGCTACGACGCAGCTAAATAAAAAATTCCAAAGAAGAGACCTGGATTTCTATCCAGGTCTCTTCTTTTTGCATATCTCTTTTTGTTCTGCCAACACTAATGTAGAACACAAAGGAGACATGGATATGGTGAGCAGGCTGCGAGCGTGGTTGAGCCACGAAAACGTTTCGAAAGATTTACTGTTGTTGCTTTTAATTGGAGGTTTATACTCTCTCGGGATTTTTTTATCCAGTACATTTGTGAATATTTATTTGTGGAAACAATCAAACAGTTATACAGACATAGCTCTATATAATTTAAGTATTTATGTATTACAGCCCTTGACTTTTATATTTGCTGGTAAGTGTGCCAAACATATTGACAGAGTCATCGTTCTGCGTACAGGGGTGATTGTTCTTTCATTATTTTTCTTGACCGTACTTATTGTAGGAGAGAACGCTGCCAAGTTTAATATCATGCTCGGTGCATTGCTTGGGGTGGGATATGGCTTTTACTGGCTGGCCTACAACGTATTAACTTTTGAGATAACGGAACCTGATACGCGAGACTTTTTTAATGGGTTTTTAGGTGTTCTGCAATCTTTAGGCGGGATGACAGGACCGCTACTGGCAGGTTTTATTATTTCACGTTTAAACAACTTCACAGGGTACACGGTTATTTTTGCGGTGTCCTTTGGTCTCTTTATAGTGGCGGTTCTTGTGAGCTTTGGATTATCCAGAAGAAAAGCAAAAGGGAATTTTTCTTTTCGGAGAATCATTAACGAAAGGAAAAATAATCTCAATTGGAAACGCATATTAAACGCACATGTATCCCAGGGTTTTCGAGAAGGGACTTTTTTATTTGCGGTGTCCATATGGATTTTCTTAATGACACGTAACGAATTGTCCTTAGGTTTTTTTAATCTTGTTTATTCTGGATTCTCTTTCCTGTTTTATTTTCTAGTTACCCGTCTTGTAAAACCGAGACGAAGAAAAAAAGCTATCTTTATAGCTGGTCTTTCTCTTTATCTTAGCGTGTTAATTTTGCTGGTAAGCAAAAGTATGACTTTGTTATTGCTCTATGGGGCAATTGCAGGCATCTTCTTTCCATTATTGTACGTGCCCTATATATCCTTAACTTATGATGTTATTGGGAAGTCATGGAACGCCGGAGAGATGAGAATCGAATACATTGTAGTTAGGGAGCTGTTTCTAAACTTAGGACGCGTTCTCTCCATAATTGTATTCCTGCTCGCAATTGTATTCATTACTCCTGAGACGGGGATTCCCTATATATTATTACTGGTAGGTGGAGGCCACTTTTTAATTTATTTCTTTATAAAAGATATCGACACAAAAGTAGTTCCGTCTTCTCACAATTGAAACTATCTTCCCTCATCGTACTGATGATATAATATAGGAAGAATTTTGTGGAAAATGGGGGAGAACATAGATGGCCGGCGATATGAAAAGAGGAAAGAAAAGAACCCACCTTCCTTTTCGTTTAAACGTAGTTTTTTTTATTGTATTTCTATTATTTGGAGCAATCATCCTTCAGCTTGGGGTCGTTCAAATTCTTAATGGAGAAGAAGCCCAGGATGAAATTGATCGAACAGAAAACACCACTACAAATATCCCTGTGCCCAGAGGAGAAATGTATGACCGCTACGGAAAGGTAGTTGTAAACAATGAGCCTCTTTATTCGATAACTTATACTCCCCCTAAGGGAGTAAAACAACTTGATCGTTTAGAGCTTGCAGAAAAGTTGTCACAGTATATCAATATGGAGTTTGAAGACAAGCTTAGTACCCGTGACTTAAAAGAATATTTCTTCTTAAAGAATAGAGAAGAAGTCGTTAAGCGTATAAAAGATAAAGACACAAAGGATATGGATAACGGCGAGGTATACCAGCTTCAACTCGACAGCATTAAGGAACCGGAAGTTACTTCTTACGATAATCAGACCAAAGAAGTTATCGCCATTAAAAAAGAACTGGACAAAGCATACGCACTTTCCCCGCACATCATCAAGAACTCAAACATTTCCTATGAAGAATATTCCTCAGTGGCGGAGCATTTAGGGAGTCTTCCAGGGATAAACGTTACATCTGATTGGGAAAGAGAATATCCTTATGGTAATACGTTCAAGAATTATGTTGGGAACATCACTTCAAGAGAACAAGGAATTCCACGTGATAATTTGGAATACTTTATGTCACTGGACTACAGCAGAAATGACCGGGTAGGTACGAGCGGTCTTGAAGAGCAATATGAACAGGTGTTAAAGGGAACTAAAGAGAAAGTACAGTATGAGATTGATAAAAATAACGATGTAGTTGATTCAAAAGTGGTTCGTGAAGGGGAGAGGGGAAAAGATTTAGTTCTCACTCTCGACGTAGAATTTCAGGAAAAAGTTGACCAGATCTTGCGTGAAGAACTAGAGAGTGCAATCCAGCAGGCACCTAATGAGAATAAGCATCTCGAGAATTCAGTAGCGGTGGTATCTAATCCTAAAACAGGCGAGATCCTAGCTATTTCTGGTCAAAAGTATAATCGGAACTTGGAAGATGGGGAGGAGCGTTTCTCGGACACCTCTTACCAGGCAGTTTATAATGCTTATATGTCAGGTTCTACAGTAAAAGGAGCAACGATTTTAACAGGTTTACATGAAGGGGCTATTGATCCTGGACAGACGGTAAATGACCGTGCCATAAAAATCTCCTCGGATAGGGAGAAGTCTTCTTATACTTCAAATATAGGTGTTGTGGATGATATAGAAGCTATTCAACAATCCTCCAACGTTTATATGTATTTTCTTGCCATGTATTTAGGTAAAGAATTTGATTACCAGTATGGGCGGCCTATTAGTTTACAAAATGATACGTTTCAAACCTTTTTGTACAACTTTAATCAATTTGGTTTAGGTGTGGAAACAGGTATTGATTTCCCATACGAAGCAACCGGTTTTGAAGGGGATAATCCGGCTGATGGTAATATCCTTGACTTTGCGATTGGTCAGTACAGCACCTATACGGCCATGCAGTTAAATCAGTACGTCTCTACCATAGCCAATGGAGGCAGCAGGCTTAAAATGAAGCTGGTAAAGGAAATCCACGATCCTTCAACTTCTTCTGAAGGGTTAGGACCGATCTATAAAGAGTACACACCCGAAATCATTAACCAGCTTGAAATGGATTCGACCTATATTGGACGTGTGCAAGAAGGGTTCAGACAGGTGTTCCAAACGAGTGAAGGTACAGCAAGCAGCGTGTTTTCCGATCCAACATATGCTAAATATAATATGGCAGGTAAAACTGGAACAGCTGAGGCAACTAAATCAATACCTGTAAATGGTGGGGAAACCTATCGGCGTGAAGATAACTTATTGAATAAAACGTTGATCGGCTATGCTCCACACAACGATCCTGAAATTGCTTTCTCTGTTGTTACTCCATATTTGGGTAATGATACCCCCACCACCAGTGTAAGTAATAAGATTGGAGCACGTATAGGAAAGGCTTATTTCGATTTAAAGGAAAAAAGAGAAAAAGAAGGTGTCGGGGCATCACCGTCTGAGCAAACCACTGAAGAGGCAACAGAAGAATAATTATATGAATTGCGTAAAAGCTAACCGAAATCTCTTTCGGTTAGCTTTTTTTATGCTTTACAAATAAAAATCGATAAAAATCGACCAATTTACAAAACCTTTACGTTTGATTTATATGTCCTTAAAACTCTTTCTTTAATATATAAAATGTGAGTTGGTCAAGCCGGCATCACATAATACTTGTTTAGAAATAGGGGGAGAAAGAAATGAAAAACTTTAAAAGTTTAGCACTAATGTTTGCATTTATTTTAGTGCTTGGAGTACTTGCTGCATGCGGTGGTTCTGGCGACGATGCCAGCGGTGACGAAGGAAGCGGCTCTGAAAGTTCTGAGGAAAGCTCAGGTAGTGAGGGAAGTTCTTCTGAAGAAGGAGAGGAAGTTTCTGGCCCAATCGCAATTGATGGTTCTTCAACAGTTTTCCCAATCATGGAAAACCTTACGTTCAGCTATCGTGAAGAGGCTCCTGAAGTTGAGACATCCCTAAACAGCTCTGGATCCGGCGGTGGTTTCAAGAAATCCACTAAAGGTGAAATCGACCTAAGTAATGCTTCTCGTGAAATTAAAGAAGAAGAGAAGAAAATTGCAGAAGAAAACGGCGTACAACTTGAGCCACTAACTCTTGCTTACGACGGTCTGTCTGTAGCGGTTAGTGCAAAGAACGATTTCGTTGAGAACCTGACAATTGAACAACTAAGACAAATTTTCCTTGAATCTTCTGATGCACAAATGTGGTCTGACATTAACCCGGACTGGCCTGAAGAGCAAATTGAAATCTTTGCTCCTGGACATGACTCAGGTACTTTTGATTACTTCAATGAAGTTATTCTTGAAGAAAACCCTATGAAAGAAGGAGAAAATACAACTCTTTCTGAAGATGACAACGTTCTAGTACGCGGGATTGAAAATAATCCAAATGCAATCGGATTCTTCGGTTACGCTTACTATGCGGAAAATAAAGATGCGCTAAAAGTTCTAGGAATTGCTGAAGGGGATGCTGAACCTGTAAAACCTTCTGGTGAAACAATCCAGGATGGTTCTTATACACCACTATCCCGTCCATTATTCACTTATGTGAATGTAGAGGCTTATAAAAACAAGCCACAAGTACGTGACTTTGTTGAGTACACATTAAACAATGCAGGAAAAGCTGCAGAAGAAGTTGGATATGTTGCTCTTCCTGAAGAAAAATATGAGGAACAGCTTGATAAGGTTAAAGGCTGGGCAGAGTAATTGATTTTTAAAATCTAACAAGGTAGGTGAGACTAATCATTAGTCTCACCTTGCCTTATGGATGAGAGGAGTTTGAAAATGGACAAAAGTTTACAATCAGAGGGAAATAAATTGAATGTCCAGGATTTAATCGAACGAAACAAACAAAAAACCACTTTTGGACAGCGTATTGAGAAGATTATCCCGTGGTTTTTACTATTCTGTGCTATCATCAGTGTTTTAACGACAGTCGGCATATTATTTACTTTATTACGTGAGTCTATTGGTTTCTTTTCGAATGTATCTATGATTGATTTCTATACGGGAACAAACTGGTCGCCGTGGTCTGGTGATTATGGAGTAGCTCCACTCATTGGTGGAACCCTACTCATTACATTGATCGCAACAGTGGTCGCTGTTCCATTAGGTCTTATGTCAGCCATATTTTTGAGTGAGTACGCTAACGACAAGGTGAGACGTGTGATTAAACCGATTTTAGAGGTTTTAGCAGGAATCCCTACGGTTGTTTATGGTTACTTTGCTTTAACGTTCGTTACACCAATGTTCCAGGGTATTATCCCAGATCTTGGCATCTTCAACGCTTTAAGCGGTGGATTTGTTGTTGGGATTATGATTATTCCAATGGTAGCGTCTTTATCAGAAGATGCTATGAACTCTGTACCAAACGCACTTCGTGAAGGAGCATACGGTCTTGGAGCTACAAAGCTAGAAGTTGTATATAAGGTTGTACTTCCAGCTGCGTTTTCGGGAATCGTTGCCTCAATTGTGCTGGCTATCTCCCGTGCAATTGGTGAAACCATGATTGTAACAATTGCTGCAGGAGCTACGCCGAACTTAACGTTTGATCCCACAGAGTCCATTCAGACGATGACAGCTTTTATTGTCCAGGCTGCTACGGGCGATACAACGTTTGGCTCTACGATCTATTATAGTTTATATGCAGTTGGAATGACGTTATTCGTCTTCACTCTGGGTATGAACTTGTTAGCACAGTATATTTCACGTAAGTTCAGGGAGGAATATTAATGCTTGGACAAAATGAAGAAGGCATCAAGAAACGAATGAAAGGAAGAGTATTAAAAAATAAGATAATGATGGGTATGTTCTTTCTGGCTACCTCCGTTGGTCTTGTTTTTCTAGTACTCCTTTTTTACCGCGTATTGACTCAAGGAATTGGTTATTTAAGCTGGGATTACCTGACTAGTGGACCAGCTCCTTATCCAGAAGAAGCAGGGATTTGGATAGGAATGATAGGATCCATTATGTTAATGGTTATAGTTGCAATATTCTCTGTCATAGTAGGGGTCGCCTCAGCTATTTATTTAGAGGAGTACGCCTCGCAAAACAAATTTACAGAATTTATAAGAGTGAACATCTCTAACTTAGCAGGTGTACCATCTATTGTCTTTGGATTATTAGGTCTTACCTTCTTTGTTTATATGTTTAACTTTGGTTATACTTTGATCGCCGGGGGTTTAACGATGGCGTTACTGATACTGCCGGTTATTGTAGTATCTGCCCAAGAAGCTCTAAGATCCGTACCTATTGATCTGCATCAAGCTTCATTAGGGATGGGGGCCTCTAAATGGCAGACAATCGCACGTGTGATTCTGCCTGCAGCACTTCCTGGTATCTTGACCGGGACTATAATTGCCCTTTCAAGGGCTATTGGGGAAACAGCACCATTAATTATTGTCGGAGCTGCTACTGCCATTTATACGCTTCCAGATTCATTGCTTGCGAAGTACACCGTTATGCCGATCCAGATCTATAATTGGACAGGAAGACCACAAGAAGAGTGGCAATTTGTAGCGGGGGCTGGAATCATAATACTTCTAGCAGTTCTGCTATTAATGAATTCAATTGCCGTATTTATTCGTAATAAATTTCAGCAGCGTCTTTAAACAAGGATGAGGAGGGGTTTCACAATGACTAAAATCAGTGAAGAAACACAAGAAACGAGAGCAGGTAGCATTACTTCAAAACCTATTGTTGAGAAAAAAGATAAACAGCAAAACAGAGAAAGTAAAAATGTTATGCAAGTAGAAGATCTGAATTTATGGTATGGAAGCAATCAAGCACTTTACGAAATCAATATGGACGTTCCAGAAAAAAGGGTAACAGCGATCATTGGTCCTTCAGGGTGTGGGAAGTCCACTTTTATTAAAACGTTAAATCGTATGGTAGAAATGGTACCCATCGTTAAGACTTCCGGTTCCATTAAATATCGTGATCAGGATATTTTTAATGGGAACTTTAAGCAGGAATATTTAAGAACGAAAGTAGGAATGGTTTTCCAATCTCCAAATCCATTTCCTAAGTCTGTATATGATAATGTAGCCTATGGTCCAAGAGTGCACGGAATTAAGAAAAAAGAAGTTCTTGACGAAATTGTTGAGAAAAGCTTAAAGGATGCGGCTATTTGGGATGAATTAAAAGACCGTTTGGATGCAAATGCCTATGGTCTTTCCGGTGGTCAGCAGCAGCGTGTATGTATTGCCCGTGCCCTCGCCGTTGAGCCAGACGTGATCCTGATGGATGAGCCAACATCTTCATTAGACCCAATCTCTACCTCAAAAGTAGAGGAGCTTGTTCAGGAGCTTAAGAAAAAGTATAGTATTATTATTGTGACGCACAACATGCAGCAAGCTGCTCGTATATCTGACAAAACAGCTTTCTTTTTGAATGGAGAATTGGTTGAGTTCGCTGAAACAGATGATTTATTCCAAAACCCTCAAGATAAGCGGACGGAAGATTATATTACAGGACGCTTTGGTTAAGTAAGTGTTTGAGGGGGGAAACTAATGGTCTCTATTCGTCAACATTTTGAAGAAGAATTAAATGATTTGAAAGAAAAGATAAAAGAACTGGCTCTTGATTCAAAATATTCACTTGATACTGCGATCCACGTTTTTTATCAAGGCGATGTTAGTAAAGCTACAAAAATTATTGAAGATGATGCAATTATTGATGCAAAGGAAGATAAAATAAACGAAGATGCTATTTTGCTAATCGCTAAACAGCAGCCGGTCGCTCGCGATTTGAGGCGTTTAATCACAGCCATTAAAATATCATCTGATTTGGAACGTATGGCTGACCATGGTACGAATATTGCCAAGGCAACTATTCACCTGGGTGAGGATCATGGAATTGAGATAAATCCTGAATTAAGAGAGATGGCTGTACTAGCCATGGATATGGTGGACTTAGCAGTTAAAGCTTTTGAGTATGAGGATATTTCTTTAGCAAGTAAACTGGCAGAAATGGATGATGTGGTCGATAGAAAATATGGGGAAGTTGTAAGGGAAACTTTAGAATTAACTGCAATAAATCCTCAGCAAATTCAGCACATTATGCAAATTTCCTATGTAGCAAGATATATTGAACGCTTTGCGGATCATATTACGAATATAGGTGAGAATATATTCTATCTTGTAAAAGGTCAATCTTATGATTTAAATAAATAAGAAGCAGAAAGCTGTTCGTCTGGAACAGCTTTCTGTTTCTTAATGGATTAAAATGAAACGGGGTTCGTGAATATCTAGTGTATTCATCTGTTAGAAGTTTGTAAGACCAACTTCAAAATTATACTTGCAAGCAATAAGGTAATTTGTTAACATTAATAGAGTCTGATGAAATAGATGATATAGTGAAAAGATTGAATTTGGAGGGATAAACAATGCGTGTAAACATTACACTTGCTTGTACCGAAACAGGTGACCGCAATTACATTACTACAAAAAACAAACGTAAAAACCCTGAGCGTTTGGAACTAAGTAAATATAGTCCTCGTCTAGGTAAACACACCTTGCACCGTGAGACTAAATAAAACAGTAGGATTATTTCCTACTGTTTTTTTATATTAATTTTCAGCGCCTTTTCGATATTGGCATGCTTAGTTTCAAGACAGTTGCGCCCCTTACGAACATGGGTAGAAGGGTTGGCTTTAATTTTTGAATGAAGATAGCCACTTCTAAAAGGAGACAGGCTTTATGGATAAGAAAGAGTGCAGAAAGATAGGCAAGCAACTATTAAATAACCTTTCCAGAGATAATAAAGATTCGATTCAATCGGCTCTATATCAGCATTTATTCAAAAGTGATCTATGGAAAAATGCTAAAATGATAGGGATGACTATTTCTCAGGAACATGAATGGTCTACATATCCTATTATTGATCAAGGGTGGAAGGAGCATAAGCAGGTAGTTGTGCCAAAGTGTATTCCTAAGACTAGAGAGATGGATTTTTACAAACTGGAAGATTATGGGCAGTTGGAAACCGTTTACTTTGGATTGAAAGAACCAGATCCTGCTGCTTCAGAGAAGGTAAAAAAGGAAGGGATTCACCTACTTTTAGTTCCTGGACTTTTATTTGATGATTCTGGCTATAGGATAGGTTATGGCGGTGGGTATTATGATAGGTTTCTAGAGGGATTTGAAGGAGACACCATCATGATCGCTTCAGAGGCACAGAAGTTCTCTTCTCTGCCAATAGAGAAGTTTGATCAGAGAGTGGATTATATCCTCACGGAAAAAGGGTTATTTAAAACCAGACAGTTTTAACAAAATATTCTTAAAGATTGAGAGCGCGCATCCCATAATTTCTAGTTTATGGTTTACAATGAATATTACAAAGTTTTCAAGGGAGTTGATGGCATGGAGCGAGTAAACCGAGTTGCCTTGATAGGTACGGGAGCCGTAGGGTCTAGTTATGCATTCGCCTTATTAAATCAAGGTGTTGCAGATGAATTGGTACTTATTGATTTAAATAAGGAAAAGTCTGAAGGAGATGCCATGGATTTAAATCATGGATTAGCTTTTGCGCCTTCCAATAAGAAGATCTGGTTTGGAAGTTATGAGGACTGCAGTTCTGCTGATATCGTGGTTATTACGGCAGGAGCTAATCAGAAGCCCGGTGAAACTCGTTTAGATCTTGTTGAAAAAAACACATCCATCTTTAAATCCATCGTTGAATCCGTCATGTCCAGTGGATTTGATGGTATTTTCTTAGTTGCTACAAATCCAGTGGACATTCTAACTTATATGACCTGGCAGTTTTCAGGGCTTCCAGTTCATCGAGTGATTGGTTCAGGTACAATACTGGATACTGCTCGACTAAGATTTCAATTAAGCGAGTACTTCGAAGTGGATTCAAAAAATATTCATGCTTACATTATGGGAGAGCATGGTGATTCTGAATTACCCGTTTGGAGCCATGCTAATGTAGCGGGTCGTTCTGTATTTGATCGCATACACGATCATCCTGAAAAATATCATGTAGAGGATCTCGACTCCATCTTCGAACAAGTAAGAGATGCCGCCTATCATATTATTGAACGAAAAGGGGCTACTCACTACGGGATAGCTATGGGACTCGTTCGCCTCACCCGTGCCATACTGCACAATGAGAATGCTGTATTGACTATTTCTGGGTATTTACAGGGAGAGTATGGAGAAGAGGATCTGTATATTGGAGTACCAGCCATTATTAATCGTAAAGGTATAAAAGAAATTATTCAGTTAAACCTTGATCATGAAGAAAAGCAAAAATTCAGCCGTTCCGCATCTATTTTGAAAGAATCAATGTTGCCTGTCCTAAATAAATATAAGAATGTATAACGAGTGTAGATCTGGTGAAAATAGACTCATCAACTAATGTTTAAAATGAGGTGGATGAGTTGCACCCGATTCTGAAATGGACTTTGTTAATGATCTTCATTCTATACGGAGCTTATAAGTTTCGTTATCGTGTACTGGATATGGTTACAAAAGTACCTCTACTTAGAAGAAGTTTAGTTAAAACTTCTATGAGCGTTCCATGGGTAAGAAGGAAGTTGCTTGCCCAGATGTTTCAAAGACCTGACTCTAAGCTGCCATAAAGGCAGCTTTTTTTGTCAATCCTACTAATGGCTATGGTTGATTTCCTCATGATATGATAAATAGTACCAAGGAGGTGAATCTATGTTTATAGAACAGGATTTTTATTTCTGGAAGGTAACTCATGATCTTGTACTGAATCAAGGGTGTGAAGTTCTTCATATTAATACAGAACATAAAGAAGCTTGGCTTGAGTACTCAGGTAAGTGGAAGAATCACGTGATTCGAATCAAATATAAGCAAATTAATTGGAAAAATGAACTAAAAAGAGATCTTCAAGTTACATATCAACAGTTAAAGCAAAATCGGCAAATTTATCGCGGAGGAAATGTAATTCTGCATACGATTTATGTATCTGAATTTCCTCCTGTTGAGGAATGGGAAAATGTAGTTTCCGAAATAAACGAAGACAAAAAGTTAAACGTACAACTATATTATTTTTCAGACGAAAATAAAAATAATGAACGTAAGCGGTTTTATGAAGCTTTAAGACTCGATGAACCTATGTTGGAACAAAGAATATCACATAATGAAATGGAAGCTATGATTCCTTATCTAAAGCAGCAGATTGTATCAAGTCATCGGAAAAAACAGCAGGAAGTACAGGCATTATTTCAATTCGGCAAACCTCAGATGACTTACATTTTACTAGCTGTTAATATTCTGCTATTCATGTTTGTAGAATCTCAGGGTAGTACGACTTCTGTTTCAACATTGATTGAGTTTGGGGCAAAGTATAATCCGGCGATCATGGAAGGGGAATGGTGGCGTATAGTTTCCTCCATGTTTCTTCACATAGGTTTGCTTCACCTCTTAATGAATATGCTCGCTTTGTATTACATCGGCATCGCAGTTGAACGCATTTATGGAACCTGGCGCTTTTCCATGATCTATCTCTTGGCTGGTATTTTTGGAGGAGTCGCGAGTTTCATGTTAAATCCTCACGTAGCGGCCGGTGCTTCCGGGGCTATTTTTGGATTATTTGGGGCTTTGCTTTATTTCGGAGTTCGCCATAGACAATTGTTTTTTAAAACAATGGGGTGGAATTTAATCTTCGTTATTGCATTAAATATAGCTTTTGGTATTATGGTTCCTCAAGTCGATAACGGCGCACATATGGGCGGATTAATTGGAGGTTTTATTGCTTCCGCTGCATTTAATCTGCCTAAGCGAAAAGACAAGTTGCTTCAGGGTATTGCTCTTACTGGCTATATCCTTATTCTGGGCACGATGGCCCTCATAGGAAGTGAAGGGCTGTTTAACGATGGGGAGAGAATAGGGCAGGTACAACGAACTCAAGATTTAAATGAAAGTGGAGAGTATGACCAGGTGATTTCAATAACTACTGAAGCTTTAGATGATCCTGGTAGATATGAAGCAGAATTGAGATTTAATCGATCCTACGCTTATAATCAATTAAGTAAAACTGAGAAAGCGATTGAGGATTTAAAAAAAGTCGTTGAGCTCTCCCCTGATATGGGGGAGGCTCATTATAATTTAGCTCTACTTTATCAGCAAAAAGGAGATAAAAGTAAGGCTGTAACACATGCCAGAACAGCAGCAGAATTACGACCTGAGAATCAAGACTTCCAGGAGTTAATAAAGGAGCTTCAATAGTACTGAATTAATTGATGTTTTTTTCCTGTATCATCTTCGAATAGGACCATTAAGTGCTTGCCATTGTTATCAAATAGAATTAAAGGAATATAACTTTGAATAGGATGAGATGATTCCGCATCGGAAATCCCCAAAATATAATTCTTGTACAGCCCTTCCCATAGCTGCCCTTTTATTCGTTCATAGTTTTCTTCTGTGGTCCCCGGGAAGGGTTTATCTTTAAACTCGCCGAGGTGAGTTAAAGGTACAGGAGTGTACTGATTCTTAGGAATTTGATAATAACGCAGCAGTTCTTCCCACTGGGCTTCGATTTGCTGTGTGATGGTATGGTCCAGTGTTTCTTTCCACTCTTTTTCTTCAGGAGTGGAAGGTACATGAAAGGAAGAACGCTTGGTTAGCGGTGAATCAATTACATAAAGAGTGGCACTTGAAGTAGCCTGAATACTTTGAATCGGTTTTTCTCCTTCATGAATTTCCCCATGGTGAAAGCTAATCGCCTCATACCTTTTACTATCCTCTCCATGAAGGCTGGTTTTCTTTTGTATTACAGAAGTATTTTCCTTCCACTTATTCATAATCCCCTTTAACCTTCCGTTAACATATAATAAAGATACGTCCTGTCTTAAATACATAGATGGATTGCTCTCAGAAAACATCTCCCATTTTATTTCGTACTCATCATCATCTTGTGGAGATTCAAATTCCAATTTGGTGTCATAAGAACTGAAAGTGCTCTCTTGGGCTAGTGGGAAATATTTGATAACAGCATCATCTCTGAAATAACTTGAATATACAGCTAGTACAAGTACGAATACTAATGGACCCAATACCCAGTACAGCCAAACTTTTTTCATAAGGTCACCTCCTTACATCACCTGTTCGGTATTTGAGCAGTATATAGATAGTTATGAAGAAATAGAGGAGGACATGCCTTAAAAATTAAGTAGCCTTGAACCCATTTTGTTTATATAAGTATGTTTTCTTGAATTTAACAAAAGCTAACTTCTATGAGGAATGGAAGAAGGTGCGACATGGAAGAGAAGCAACTTTTGTTTGATAATTATGAAAAGAATGTAGCATACCTCCGCGATCGTCTAGGGGTAGAAGAAAGTTTTGATATGATTCATCTAGACCTTGTATATGCAGGCAGAGGTATGTCCTTATTTATGGTCGATGGCTTTGTCAAAGACGATATTCTTCACTATTTGATGAAGCTTCTTTCACGGCTGGACCCTGGCCAATTAGATCCAGATCCTTTAACTAAACTCCTGGAGACTCACCTTCCATATATTGAATTAGATAAGGAAAAAGATCTTAACAAAGCAGCGGACACTGTTTTAGCTGGACCTACAGCGTTAGTGGTGGAGGGTATGGAAGAAATCGTAATGATTGATGCCCGAACTTATCCTGTACGTGGTCCTCAAGAGCCTGATTTGGAGAGGGTAGTCAGGGGTTCAAGAGATGGGTTTGTAGAAACCATTGTCTTTAATACGGCTCTAACGAGAAGGCGGATCAGAGATCGGTCACTTCGTATGGAATATACTCAAATCGGTCGTAGATCACAAACAGATGTATGTTTGTGTTATTTAAAGGATATTGCAGATCCTGAACGTATTGAGCATTTGCAGAGAGTGCTTAAGGAAATAGATACTGATGCTCTGCCAATGGCTGAAAAAACAATTGAAGAGTTTATAAGCGGCCAGCATTGGAATCCTTATCCAGTCATTCGCTATACGGAGAGGCCTGATACGGCAGCAGCACATCTTTATGAAGGGCATATCCTTATCATCATAGATGGTTCTCCTAGTGTTATGATAACTCCGGCAACTTTCTGGCACCATCTGCAGCACGCAGAAGAGTACCGTCAAAAACCACTCGTGGGAGCTTACCTGCGATGGATCAGATTCATTGCGTTTATTTCTTCAATTTTCATTTTGCCTCTTTACTTTTTGTTTTCCATGCAGCCTGACCTTTTGCCGGAAAACTTATCGTTCATTGGACCGACCGATGCTGGAATTGTGCCTCTCCTTTTACAGTTTTTAATTGCTGAAGTAGGCATTGACATGTTAAGAATGGCTGCTATTCATACACCTTCTTCACTGGCTACAGCACTTGGACTGGTTGCAGCTATATTAATTGGACAGGTGGCTGTTGATGTAGGGCTATTCTCGAGTGAAGTAGTATTGTATTTATCTTTGGCAGCAATAGGGACTTTTGCGACCCCAAGTTATGAAATAGGACTTGCTGACCGATTATCGAGACTTGCCTTATTACTCATTACGGGTTTTTTTGGTGTAAAAGGATATGTCATAGGAATTACACTTTGGTTAATTTACCTGTCACGTATGCAGACTTTTAAAACACCTTATTTATGGCCTTTTCTTCCTTTTTCCTGGAAACCTTTTCGAGATGTACTCTTCCGTTCTCCGATCCCCTTAAAGAATAGACGACCTGCTTTCTTGCATCCAAAAGACCCTGACCGATAAATAAGGTCAGGGTTTTACATTTTCATTCCACGCTGCTATTGGTATAATGAATTAGGTGATAAAATAATGAAAACGATTTACGATATTCAACAGCACTTAAAAAAGTTTGGTACTTATATTTATGTAGGCGATCGCCTAGCTGACTTAGAGTTGATGGAAGACGAAGTAAAAGAGCTTTATCGCTCTCAATGTATGGAGAAGGAAGATTTTCAAATGGCTCTTTTATTATTAAGAGGAGAAATAGCAAGGGAAAAAGATCGCCAGCAAGGGGAGGAACGTTAAATGGAAAAAAATATTTTTCTTGCCGCTGATATCGGCGGTACTACGGTGAAACTCGCAGTGATTAAAGATAATGGGGATATTGTTAAAAAATGGGAAATTAGTACGGATAGAGAAAATGGTGGAGAGAGGATCCCTGAAGATATTCATCATGCATTAGAAGCTTCATTAGAAGAGTTACATATTGATAAGAAGCAAGTTGCTGGTATAGGTGCAGGAGCACCAGGTTTTGTAGATCCAAATAGCGGTTTTATCCACGAAGCAGTTAACATAGGTTGGAAAAACTATGATTTTGGTGCCATATTAAGTGACTTGAGCGGTTTTCCTGTATGGGTGGATAACGATGCCAATCTTGCAGCTCTGGGAGAAAAGTGGCTGGGTGCTGGTGAAGGAGCCCATGAACTAATTGCTGTAACTTTAGGAACTGGGGTTGGAGGCGGTATTATAGCTAATGGCGAGATTTTAAACGGAGTTAATGGTACCGCAGGTGAAATTGGTCATATTACCGTAGTATCTGAAGGCGGTGCTCCTTGTAATTGCGGTAAAACTGGCTGCCTGGAAACGTTAGCTTCAGCCACGGGAATTGTCAGGTTAGCAAAGGAAAATATCGAAAAAACTCCTGCAAGCATCTTAAGAGAAATTCCCTCTGATCAGTTAACAGCAAAGGATGTTTTTGAAGCTGCCCAGCAGGGAGATGAAGCGGCAGAAACAGTGATTAACAGAGTTACGGACTTGCTGGGAATGACGATCGCCAATCTTGCTATTGCGATTAATCCTGAAAAAATTGTTATAGGCGGGGGAGTTTCACAGGCTGGAAGTCAATTGTTGGATCCCTTGAAAGTTGCTTATAAAAAATATGCTCTACGAAGAACGTTTGAAGCAACAAGCTTTGATTTGGCAAAGTTAGGTAATGATGCCGGAGTAATCGGAGCGGCATTTCTAGTTAAAGCGAATCAATAAAAGGTGGAGCTTACTAAGCTCCACCTTTCTTTTCATATGAAAACAACTTCCATACATATATTGGATAATGTCGGGTGCATTACTTACGCTTAACAATCAGCTAACAAATTTCTTAAAACCTACTTTTTTTGAAACTTTTGTGATAGAATTTTCGTCATATACAATGAAACTGTTTAATAAAACATTATAAGTGGAATTTGTAAAGGAAGTTAGAAGATCTGGTTAAATAAAAGTAAAAGAATTAACCAGGGTGGTGTACTTTTGAGGAGGAACCAACATGCAAATGAATAAGTTTCGCATGCCTTTATTTATAATAGCTACGATTTTATTTGGAATAAAGACATATCTAGTGTACCGGCTTATGTTCGACTTATCCATTGAAAATCCATTACAGGAATTTATTCTACTGATAAATCCAATCGCGAGTGCCTACCTCATTTTTGCTATAAGTGTTTGGCTCAATCCAGCACGACAGATGAAATACTTGAGATGGACCTCTCTAATTGGATCACTGATCCTGTTTATTAATCTAATATTCTATCGGAATTTTACAGATTTTATTACGATTCCGGTTCTTTTTCAAGGAAATAATGCAGCAGATCTCACCGGAAGCTTTTTAACACTTCTGCATATGCAGGATGTCTTTTTGTTTTTGGATGTTGCAATTATTTGGTATTTAAGTAAAAAGAAATTTGGTTTGTCCATTAATTTACCTCAAACTGGTAAAATTGCAGCTACAGCTGTTACATTCCTTCTGTTAGCAGGAAATGTAGTACTCGCTGAAATGGAACGACCTATGCTGTTTGTGCGTGCTTTTGACAGAGAATATTTGGTGAAGAATATTGGTGTGTACAATTATCATTTATACGATGCTTCTATGCAAACTAAAACAAAAGCTCAACGTGTACTTGCGGACGGAAGTGAAATCAGCGAGATTGAGTCGTATTTAGACCGCAACTCTCCGGATGGTAATAACGAGGATGTACCATTATACGGAATTGCAGAAGATAAAAACGTGATTTTTGTCAGTGTTGAATCTTTCCAGAATTTCTTATTCGACTCTGAAATTAATGGTACAGAAGCAACCCCTTTCCTTAACGATTTAAAAGAGAGTAAAGATACTATTTGGTTTAAGAATTTTTATCACCAGACAGCGCAGGGTAAAACATCTGATTCAGAGTTTATTATCGAGAATTCTTTGTATCCACTGGGAAGGGGAGCCGTCTATTTTACACATGCACAGAATGAATACCATTCCCTTCCTGAAATCTTAAATAATGAAAACTATGAAACATCTGTATTCCACTCAAATAACAAAAGTTTTTGGAACAGAGATGTCATGTACGACAATCTTGGTTACGATCAATTTTATGGTGAACAATCTTTTGAAGTCACGCCGCAGAATTCGTTTGGCTGGGGACTCGAAGATAAAGCATTCTTTGATCAATCCATTAAATACTTGAAAGAACAGCAGCAGCCTTTTTACAGCAAATTTATAACGTTAACGCATCACTTTCCTTTTGAACTACCGGAGGAAAAAGCAAATATTGATCAGTATGATTCCGGATCTAAGACTTTGAATCATTATTTTCAAACAGCCCGCTATACTGATGAAGCATTGCAGTCATTCTTCCAGGAGCTAAAGGCTTCAGGTATCTATGAAGATTCAATCATTGTATTAATGGGAGATCACTACGGAATTAGTGAATTTCACAATAAAGCAATTGGAGAATTTCTAGGAAAAGAAATTAATGCCTATGAGCACACTCAACTGCAGCGAGTACCTTTCATGATTCATATTCCAGGATATGAAAAGGGTGAAGTGCGTGAAGAGGTAGTTGGACAAATTGATGTTAAACCTACCTTGTTACATCTATTAGGGATTAACAATGAAGAGGATCTCACCTTTGGAGACAACATGTTTGCAGAAAAAGGCAAGAACTTCATTGCCATGAGAGATGGAAGCTTTGTGAGTGAAAATTATATCTTTGCCGATGGAACTTGTTTTGACCGTGAGAGCGGAGTCCCATTAGAGGAAGAGAAGGCAAAACAATGCACTCCTATTAAAGAGAAGGTCGATCAGGAACTACAGTATTCAGACAACATTATTTACGGTGATTTGTTCCGGTTTTATGATTTCGGACAGAGTGAAGATTAATAATAGTAAGTCTAAGAGCCGTCATGAAGTTTCTCATGACGGTTCTTTGTATTCTATCACATAATTTATGTGCTCTCAGGGTAAGGATACATACATAATCATTATTTAAAGAGAGGGAATGTCATGTTTCGTTTTGAGAAAGTCAGCCAGGATCCATTAACTAACCTTACATTTACGATCCAAAAAAAAGAAAAAGTAATCCTGTTTGGCCCTTCAGGCGCAGGAAAAAGTACTTTGTTATATTTATTTAATCGTTTAAGTGAACCTGATAGTGGCAGTATCTATTTTAATGGAAAACCAATTAATGAATATTCGGTAACTGAATTAAGAAAAAATGTAGGTCTGGTGCTTCAGGCTCCTCATCTTTTTCCAGGAACCGTATTAGATAATCTGAAATACGGTCCTTCGTTATTCGGGGAATGGGAAGATAAAAACGCTAAGACCTTACTTGAATATGTGCAGCTCCCATCCTCCTATCTCCATAAAGATGTAAGCCAGTTGTCTGGCGGCGAAGAGCAGCGTGTATCATTAGCCCGTACACTTGCGAATTCACCTGAAGTGCTGTTACTTGATGAGCCAACAAGCGCACTGGATTATCAAACCGCTGAAGAAATTGAAGAAGTGCTAGAAGGATTAATTAAAGAACATGAAATGACCATGGTGATGGTCACTCATAATTTGAACCAGGCTCGAAGGCTGGGGGACAGAGGTCTCTTTATTATGGATGGTGGTCTTCAGGAAGATGGAACGATTCCCGATATGCTTGATCACCCAAAAAACGAAAAACTGCTTAATTTCATTGAAGGATAAAGGATGTGAATGCTTTGACGCCAGAAGTCTCTAATCAGTCTTTATTTTTTCTTATCATTTTTGTAATTATCCCTTTAACACTCTCGTATTTCTACCAATTAGGACTGGGGAAGAATGTGTTATGGTCTGCTTTCAGGGGAACTGTTCAGTTATTTGCAATTGGATACATACTGACTTATTTATTTGATCTGCCTGCCCGTCTAGGCATTCCGTTAATGGTTGGAATAATGATTATCATTGCTACCTTTCATGCCAGGCAGAAAGGAAAAGAGCTTCCCCATGTCTTACCAGTCATTTTTATAAGTCTTTTATTTGTAGAGGGAAGTGTCCTTACGATGTGGCTGGTTTTTGACATGGTACAATTTCGGCCGTCGGAAGTAATTCCTATGAGCGGGATGGTGATTGGGAACAGTATGGTAGCTATGGGGCTGGCATTAGAAAGAATGAAAAGTGAATTCCGAGATAACAATGGACGGCTGCTCGCTGCGCTTTCATTGGGAGCTGAGCCCAAACAAGCTTCTCATTTAATTGTTCAGAGAACGCTCCATGCTGCGCTGATTCCCAACGTGGACCGTTTAAAAACCATAGGACTGGTCCAACTGCCAGGGATGATGACGGGTTTAATACTGGGAGGGGTTGAACCAGTAATGGCTATTAAATATCAGCTGGTTATATCCTTAAGTATTTTTTCCTCAGTATCCATCAGCGCCATGTTTGTAACGCTCGCTATGTACAGATATTTCTTTAATAAAAACAAACAGCTTATTGAACCTGAAGGGTAATCATGTAAAGATCCTTATACGCTTACACAGAGTGTACAAGTATTGGCAAACATAAAAAAGGTGTGATACTTAAAATAAGTATCACACCTTTTAGTTCATTAGCTGAAAAGATTGGAGTAAATTGTCATTACTGAGAACCAACCAAACATCAATGCTGATGCACCAGCAAATAAGACGGCGAAGAAGTTTTTAGTTTTCAGTTCACGGAACACCGCAATTACACATAGTACTGCAACGATTAAAAGAAGAATAGCTGTGACCAAGATCAGCACCCCCTAAATCCCTTTTCTTTGTTATCATCCCCATAATAAGGATGTTATAATGTATGTAGCTTAGTTCAATCCTTATTCATTTTATAATATAAAAATGAAATTGTCGAGTTATCTATCCGTATTTTATTAAATTAAATGAGAGGTGTCTACCCATTGTTAAATATTTCTCGATTGCCATTGGGACCAATGGCTACAAACGCTTACATTGTCTATCAAAATAAAAAAGCGCTGGTTGTGGATCCCGGAGGCGATTTTCCAAAATTAGAAGCTTTTTTGAAAGAAAAAGAGTTAAAGGTTATAGGCGTATTATTAACCCATGCTCACTTTGATCACATAGGTGCTGTGGATGCAGTAAGAGACGCTTACAATGTTCCTGTTTACTTGAATAAGGCAGAAAGTGACTGGATGACTGATCCTGCAAAGAATGGTTCTGGTTTTTTCCAAATGGGCCAAATTACGGCTCGTCCAGCGGATTATCCGCTGGAAAGTGGTCAGATGGAAATCGGGCCTTTTTCATTTGAAGTACGTCATACTCCTGGGCATTCTCCAGGAAGCGTATCTCTCGTATTTAGAAATCAGCGTTTTACAATAGCTGGAGACACTTTATTTCAAAGAGGTATGGGAAGAACGGATTTACCAGGAGGAAATCGAGAACAATTACTGGATAGTATTCAAAGTCAATTATTCAGTTTAAGAAATGACATGAGGATTTATCCAGGGCATGGATTGCCTACGACGATCGAGGAAGAGCGTAAAGAAAACCCGTTTTTCACTTGAAAAGAAATAAAAAAATCCTGTTATCCATTGGATAACAGGATTTTTTTAGTGTCCACCAAAGCTTGGCACTAAAATGAATGAAGAATAATAAGTAAAACCAATCATGAAAACTGTCAGGTATGAGAAAAATATGTAAACATACATACGTTCAGACAGTTTAAGGTAACCCACAGTAAGGAAAAAAGCCGTTTGGGCAAGGGATAATAAGGAAGCCTCCATCATATCGCCTGTATAAAACATGACAGCAAAAATACCTGTCCAAAAGGCCAGCACTCTAAACATACGATCCATGCTTTTCCCCCTCCTTTTCCTTCGATAAACTATCATTAATATTATAAACGACCAAATCTCAATTGTAAATAAATCGCTCAGTATTCTTTTTACATTATACACACAAGCAGATTCCTTATACATTACCCTAAAAAGAAGTAAGGAAAAACTTTCAATTGAAATTTATGAAAAAGATGTTTAAAATATTATACAAAGGTTATACAATAACTGTACAACTTAATACATTAAATATTTTAAGAGGAGCGGTGTTAATGGAAGAATTAAGGTTTTACACTTACCCTAGCTGCACATCTTGTCGTCGTACAAAGTCCTGGTTGAAAAGTGAGGGAATTGATTTTAATGAACAGCATTTGTTCAGGGAGACTCCTACGGTGGAAGATCTTAGACAAATATTATCTTTGACCACTTATGGAATTGACGAAATTCTTGCTAAACGCAGCAAAGAGTTTAAATCCTTGGATGTGGATGTAGAGGATCTTTCCCTAAACGAGTTTATTGATTTAGTAATTGAGAAACCGAAACTTCTAAGACGTCCTATTCTTACTGATGGAGAAAAATTAGTGGTTGGATATGATTTGGAAGGGTTACGGGGCATTACAAATCAGAAACTTGAATACGCGGCAAGTATTTCTTAAATTACGTTATGAAAGAGGAACCCGATATGGCCAACTTCGTTTAAATAATCATCGCAAACCATGATCTGTGGGTATGCGATGATTTTTTATGAATTCCTGGTTTGTGGTAATTTATAGTAAGTGTCTAATGATTTCGTATTTCCAGAGTAGTCTGTTATCTCCCATATACAATGAATGCTTTCATGACTCTCTCTATTACAGGTAGCCTGGGCTTTTCCATTAGGCGTCGTTAAGCTGTAATATGGCTCTTCTTCAGGAGAGATATCTTTCCACCGAATAAGCAAATTTTGCTGAGCAGTTTCTAATAAATTCTGTCTTAAGATGGATGAAGTATAGGTATTGTTAAACAAAACGTGGTTCTGATAGCGCTCAACGGAACTTATAGTAAGAAAAATAATAACTAGTCCTATACCAACTACCCATGGAAAAATAATCCCCCTCTGATTAAGGAACAGTTCTATGAATGTTTTTCTGATAAACACCACCACCCTCCATTTGTAACTTAATCATGATAGAGTTAGTATGATTGGTTACATGAATTGCTTCTACATTCTGTAATAAAACTTCATGTCCAGAAGAGTTTACTCTCCTCCTAACAAGATTCTCATATTGCTCAATGATAATCTTGCGATTTATATCATCTATGATATAGATAGTATTAGAAAGTACCGAAACCTCTCGAGCTCTGTTTACTTCTTCTTGTAAGAACGAAAACATTTGCCGTACAGATAGTTCTTCATAGTAATTAACGTTATGAATTGTACGAAATAAAGGGAAAGAAAGAATAAGGATTAATGAGATAATAATGAGGCTTATTAAAGTTTCTAGTAAAGTAAACCCTTGACTACGAACTTTTGGCATATAGACATACTTCCTCTATTTTCTTCAAGTGCGTTTTCCACGTAATACAGCCTTCCACAAGGTTACTTTTCTCTACAAATTGAATCTGTAATGGTATTTCTTGATAGCCTAAATGTACAATAGGCAGCGTTGGTTTCGAATAAGAGAGGGCGTGAAGTTCCTCATGAAGATAGGAAATGGCTATTCTTTCATGGGCTAGATCCTTTTGCAATAAACGAATGTGGCTGAGGGAAGGGAGCAGAAAGATAATAAGACAAAGAAGAAGGCTGAGTGCTGTGATTGTTTCAATTAAGGTAAATCCACTAGAGTTCCTCAATGGTTAACCTGCTCGCGCCAAAAGGAAAAACGATTTTAAAGATACTATAAGGCGTGTGAATTTTCATGGTCCCTGGTTTTGTCACAACTCCATTTTCATTAAACCGTAAAGTGGATTCAAGCGTAAGAAGCTGCATGCTCCAACTGTCAGGGAATGATCTTTTGAAGATTGTCGTTTTATTTTTTTGATCATATAAAATGTATTCATTCGTATTTGGCCGAAACAGCAACATATAGTAAATATGGTCTTGCATAGTCAGGTGCTGGGTTAATAGTACATCATCTTTAAGCTGTGATATGAAATGCGAAGATTGGATGTGCTGAAATGTGCGATGATGGAGAGGAACAATACTTATAAGGAGAATGGACCAGAAGATAAGAACAATTAGAACTTCACTGATCGTATAGCCCTTAGATGATTCTGGACCATCAAGGAGCAGAAACTTCACCGGAAGTTGAATCATATCCAAGTTCGCCTCCATCAGGGCAGGTGGTTTGCTTTAAATATTGACTATCAACTAGATCAGATAAACTGGCCGGATAAGCTCCGTTCTCGATAGAATAAGCTTCTGCTTGAGCCTGCGCTGTGATCACAAGGGCCTCGCAGCCTTTATCTCTTATCGTTCCGTTATTTTTGGTTAAATTTGGTATAGTAATAATCATTAATACAGAGATAACGAGCAGCACAATTAGCATTTCAATTAAAGTGAAGCCTTTTTCGTTTTTCATACGTATCACTCCTGAGTTTATATTTGATCCATCCACTGGTAGAGTGGAAGCATAATGGAAGCATAGATACAAACCACAATTACGGCAATAATAATAAAGAACAACGGTTGAATCATTTGCATCCATTTAAGCATTCTCTCTTGTACATATTCTATGAAAAATTCAGATAACATCTCCAATTCATGACTGAGAGCTTCTATATCATTTGTTTGATGGAATAAATTCGTTAGTTCGCTTTTTAACAGAGAACAGCTGTGCACCGATTGCCCGAGGGTTTTCCCGTCGGCTAGATGAGAGATGATTTTTTCGCTGTAGAATGACAATAATTCATATCGATTGTGGCTGCTCATCATCTCAAGGGCCTGTTTTAAAGGGAGGCCTGCTTTAAAGAGAGAATTTAGATGAGTAGTAAATAGAAAAGAAGTTATAAAGGAATGATAAATCTTTAGAAGGGGAACTTTTTCGTACAAGTTAATACGTGTGTGGAATGCAAGTCTTGGTAAAGTAAACTTCATAACGATCAGCCCAATGAACAAAGCGATCGCTAAAACCCCAAGTCCATTAATAAAATAATCTAGAGCCATCATAAACCATAAAGATGAAGAATCCTCTCCCTGAAAAAGGACCATGAAATTAGGAAGGATCGTATGTTTTAGAATACTAAAGACAGCAATTAAAAATATTAAAAGAAACAGGGGATAACGTAAAACTTGAAATAGTTTATGTGAATAATCTTTTTTCATTTTTAATAGTTCTTCACATTGTTTAAACATAGCAGGCAGGTCCTGGTGTACTCTTCCAAAATAGAGAAAGTTCGTTACCAATGGGGAAAAGTGAACATGAAGGAAAGCGTTATCTATGGTTTTTCCTCTAGATAAGTGGATGTTAAGTTCTTCTGACAATGGGCGCAGGGAAGGATCCCATCCTGTCATCTTCAAGGCTTCCAATAATGGATAACCTTTATGAAGGATGTGGCTTAACCGATGAAAAAAAAGTATTTGAACAGCAACCGGGAGTTTCGTGTTTCTTCGGGTGAAGTTTATCAATAATTTACGAATCCAAGGGCATAAGCCTTCCTCCTTAATTGATCGAAAGACTGAAAATTATTCTGGTTGGTGGGTGGGACATCCCCTATAGATGAGCTTAGAAGGCTGCCATCCAACAATTCTAAGATCGCGGCACGTCTTGGCAGCATTCCTTCTCCATGGATAGGTACTAGTTGTTGTGCAGCTATTGCGATCAAAGTTTGTTCCATATCTGCCTGGGGAATATTCATCTCTCTTAATCGTCTTAGCGTGCCGTAGGCGTCTTTAGCGTGAATAGTACTTATAACAAGGTGTCCGCTCAAGGCGGCCCTAAATGCGAAGTGAGCTGTGTCGCGGTCCCTGATTTCCCCTACCATAAGTAGGTCAGGATCATGACGAAGAGCTGCTTTTAAACCAGTATCGTAAGTAATGCCTGCCTTTTCGTTTACTTGAACTTGAATGATGTTGTTTAAATTCTTTTCAATTGGATCTTCCAGTGTAATGGCTTGAAAGGAACTACGGTTCATTAAGGCCTGTAGAAGAGCATAAAGAGTGGTCGTTTTACCACTTCCCGTAGGTCCTGTAAACAGAATCATACCACTGGAATGGTTTAGCCATTTTTCAATTCTTTTAAGCTGAGAGGGAAAAAGAAAAAGTTGTTCTAGGGGAGTATGGTCCATAGGTGTTAGAATGCGGATGGCGAGACTTTCGGTTCCTGTGATAGGAAGGGTGGAGAGGCGAAGGTCGAAGATGGAGTGGTCGCTTCGGTGTTGAAGGGTGCCATTTTGAGGACGTGTGATTTCTCCAATATCCATTCCTGAGGTGAATTTAAAATACGCAAGAAGTTTTTGGTAAAGTGGCAGGGGGAGGGAAGAGTGGGAAATTCTTTTCCCATGAATACGGAAGTAAATGCTGGCATTTTCGGCAAAAGGAGTGAAATGAATATCCGAAGCCGTTTGCTGTATAGCTGAGATTAGTAAATCGCGAGCGTAATTTGCTATGGACTGCAAAGGAGCTATCACCTCTTTTCAATAATTTTTCACAAAGCTATATATTCGACATAATTCGGCTGATTCCTTCTTTTATTTTTAAACTTTTTATCTTTCCCTTCGAGATGTATAATCAAGAAAACGCCTATATGGAGTTTCTTATCTAATTCGACTACCTGTTTCGAAGAGGAAGAAGATTGGCTAGATATAATAAACCTAGAGAATAGTCAGGGTTTTCACCCCGTTTCTCGTTACTCCATTAAAGGGTGAAATTTTCTGGAGGATCTGCCTGCTAAATAAGTTAATATCTATTTGGATAAGAGTGATATATGAACATAATTTTTAAAGATATAATTAATAATGGGGGTTTACTATGATTTACTTGGTAGGATTTATGGGAAGTGGGAAGTCAACTATAGCTGGAAAACTAAGCGAGAAACTTAACTTGCCTTACATAGAGATGGATAAAGCAATAGAAGAAAAAGAGCAAATGACTATCTCAGATATATTTGCTCAATTTGGAGAAGCTCACTTCCGTGAATGCGAAACTCATCTTCTTAAAAATATTGGCGAGGAAAGTGTTGTATCCACTGGTGGAGGAGTGGTTTTAAAAGAAGAAAATCAACATTATTTATCCACTGGAACGGTAGTGTTTTTGAGGGCATCTTGGAATACCATTGTTTCCAGATTGCAAAATGATGAAGATCGCCCTTTATGGAAAGGGGACTTAACTGAAAAGCATGCCCTATTTGCTTTGCGACAGCCTACATACGAATCATTGGCTGATCTGATTATTGAGGTAGATAATAAGAACCCTGAAGAAATCGTTAATGAAATAATGGATCGTCTAAAAAAATAGAGATTCGGCCATACTATTCCTAAATACACGAGGTAAAGAGGGGATATTATGGATCGGAATGATTATGTAAAGTTTCTCACGGAAGAAATGGTTAAATATATGCAAATGAGTAAACAGGAGAAGAAGCAGAGAAAGGCAGCAAAGCCATCAAAGAAAAGCGCTTTTTATTGGTTCGGTATCATACCTTTTGCTCTTAGGATGATTAAAAAAAAGCATAAAACGACGGAGCATTGAAAGAATCATACTAAATAATACGGCCGCTGACTTTTAGTCAGCGGCTGTATTGTTAATTACATAGGTGTTCGAATTCTGAGAGATATAAAACAACCCTCCATTAATAGTCTCCATTAGAATTCTCGGTCTATACCTTGTATCAATTTGCTCTTGTTCTTTGGTGAATTGTTCTAGACCAATATCTTCGGATGAATAAAAGGATTCTAACAGATCTTTTTCTTCTTGCAGGTGTTCTAATGAATGGGTAGCCCAATCCGCGCTGATCGAAGACACGTACCCTTCGACATATCGTTCAATACGTTTATAAGCGTTCTCTAAATTAATTAGGGGCGTCATGGGGAAGGTATAGTCTGATACAGTTGGTTCAAATTCCATTTCCCTTAATCTGTCCATCATATTAGGCAGGAGGGTGCCGTGTACTAAATTGAGCCCCAGGGATAAAGTTTCGTCCTTACTTTGCTTGCCTCTGTAGTGGAGGTGGATATTTACTACGAGCCAGGGACACAGAGCACGATTTTGTAGCGGTTGCTCAATAGCTTCATATAGGCGCGCGGTTTTTCCTTTGTTAATAGCTGCACGATAAATTGTATGGAGCTTAGGTGTACCTGCATGAAGGTATATTCCACCTTGATTGGAATGGTTCGTATTAGTAAAGGTTAACTGCATGGGGTCTCCAGTGCGGTTCATTTTCTTCATATAATGCCAATAAAAAGGGCGATTCATGATTTCTTCATCCATGCTGCTCGTTAATTGAACTTTCAAATGAGAGTCACTTTTTTCTAATATCGTGCAGTCGTAAGAGGTGAAAAACTGCTGAACGAAATCAAAATAGGGGTTTGAAGTCAACTTGTTTCTCTCCTCTCGCTAATTGTATGTTCAACATAACTGACTAAATTGTTTAGTTTAATATCGATCTCGCCTTTGCTCTCCGATTGATCAAGTATCGTTTGGATTTGTTTATCGAATGAACCTCCTGGGATGTGTTCTAAGATATGGTCAAGGTCACCTACCGCATTTTTAAACATCTCGATCTTTTCATAAAGCATCTTCATGATGTGGTCTTCAATGGTATTCTCAATTGCGAAATTATAAATTTTCACATCGTGTTCCTGACCAAAACGGTGTATTCTTCCAATTCGCTGTTCCAGTCTCATAGGATTCCAGGGAAGGTCATAATTAATCATGTGGTGACAGAATTGAAGGTTAATTCCTTCGCCGCCAGCTTCTGTGGCAATTAGGACTTGAGCTTTGTTCTTAAACAATTGCTTCATCCAATCTCGTTTACTCTTATTAAATTTTCCGCTGAAAGGTACTGATGAGACTCCATGTTGCTGCAGGTACCATTGTAAATAAAATTGAGTGGCCCTATATTCGGTGAATACAATGAATTTTTCATTTGACTCACTGATTAGTTCTATCATTCTCTTCGCTTTAACATGGTGAGGTAGTTGCTGAAGCTGCTCAATAAATTTTGAATAAATAGCCATCGTCTGCTCATTTGACTGCTGTCTCATTTGATTTAACGACATATAACACGCTTCTCTTGAAGAACACAATTCTTTAGCTAACGTCAGCCAAGTAAATGAAGGGTGATCTGATTTTAGGAGTTCCAATTCCTGGTACATATCTTGTTCTTCCTTGGTAAATTTTAGACGCTCATTAACTACTATACGCTTAGAGTCATCAAGTCCCGTATCTTTTCGGCGGTTTCTGATCATCATTTTTCCAACAAGGGAATGAATGTGTTCAATATTTCCTTGTTTGTTTGCTTCATAGCGGTATTTTTTCTTGAATTCTGTCAAATTTCCAAGATATCCGGGCTTTAGAATCGAGACAAGATTAAATAGATCACTGAGCTTATTTTGTATAGGGGTGGCTGTAAGCAAAAGACAGTATGTTTTTTTAAGTTCTTGTACGAACTGATAATTTTTAGTGTTATGATTTTTTAATTTATGCGCTTCATCGATGATAATTAAATCATATGGGATAGACAAGATTTCCTGACGGTGAGCTTCTCTCTTGGCCATATCAATAGAGGTAACTGTGACGTCCCAGTCTGACCAGGCTGCTTGTTTTTTTCTTGGGGAAGCCGCTTGAATGTAAAATTTATCGTTAAGTTCTTGAACCCATTGATTCACTAATGAAGCGGGTGTAAGGATTAAGATCTTACGAGCAACTCCTCGAATCATGTATTCTTTCAAAATCAATCCAGCTTCCAGTGTTTTCCCCAGTCCTACTTCGTCAGCCAAGATGGCTCTTCCATTCATCTGATGAATGACTTTTTCAGCTGCCTCAATTTGGTGGTCCAGAAATTGCACATGTGGCAGGTGTTCTAAAGCAAGTAGTCCATCAAAATTAGGAACTGTATTAATTTTTGCCGCCTCGTAAGCAAGTTTGAATCCTTCCCAGGTGGAGAGATGGTTTGGGTTGTTTAATTTATCACGTAAAGTCGGAATAAATGTATGATCAGGATGAATTTCAACCATAGTTGTAAGCCTCCATCTATTCTAAAAAGATTATTAAAAATTAAGAATGATTCTACAAATTCAATGTCAAATTGCGATGACGCTGTGATATAATGATGTCGAATGAATAAGTGAAGCTATACGTTTTTGAATAGTATGTCCAATAGAATCTAAGAAAATACGAATATGAAGCGAATGACTGCAGGGGGAGAGTCTACTTACGTAGCGCCGAAGGAGCAAGCATGCTGTGAATCTCTCAGGCAAACAGACCTCTGTAGGACGCAGCTCTGGAGAGCGTTTACTAACAGTAAACCACCCAAGAAGCAAATGGTTCTTCTTTAAAGAGTAGAAGAATTATCAAACTTTCTGGTGAATGGACAGAGACTCCTAATCGAAAAACGGTGGAGTCTCTTTTTTATGGATGAAATTAGAGTCTAAAGGAGCGGTTGGATGGCTGAGTTAAAACGAACACCTTTGTATTCCGAGTATAAGAAGCTGGGAGCAAAAACGATTGATTTTGGGGGATGGGACCTGCCAGTACAGTTCTCAAGTATAAAAGAGGAACATGAAGCCACAAGAACCAAAGCAGGGTTATTTGACGTTTCCCATATGGGTGAAGTGATGGTAGAAGGGGATGAGAGTCTCTCATTTTTACAAAAAATGCTCACAAATGATGTTTCTAAACTTGAACCTGGGAAAGCTCAGTACACAATCATGTGCTATGAAGATGGAGGTACTGTAGACGATCTAATTGTATATCAGTTAGAAATAGGCAAATACCTGTTAGTTATTAATGCTGCAAACCGCGAGAAAGATGTAGAGTGGCTGAGAAAACACCAGGAAAATGGTATTTCCATCAAGGATCTATCTGATGATTATGTTCAATTAGCACTCCAAGGTCCAAAAGCTGTAGAGATTTTACAATCCATAACAAAAACTGATGTGTCAGAAATAAAGTTTTTCCGGTTCATTGCAGACGTTGCTATCGATAATGTGAAAGATCGCGCCATTGTATCCAGAACGGGCTATACGGGAGAGGATGGGTTTGAGATCTATCTGCCTGCTGCTTCAGGAGCAGCTCTATGGCAGGTTCTACTTGAAGCAGGTGATAAGCATGGACTTCGCCCTGTAGGACTAGGAGCAAGAGACACACTCAGATTTGAAGCTAATTTAGCCTTATACGGTCAGGAGCTTAGTGCTGAGATCAGCCCGATTGAAGCTGGGCTGGGTTTTGCTGTCAAGACAAAGAAGAAAGATGAGTTTATTGGTAAACAGGTTCTGAAGAAGCAAAAGGAAGAGGGACCTTCCCGTAAGCTCGTTGGTATAGAGATGATCGATAAAGGAATTCCTCGTACCCATTATGAAGTTTTTAATGGAGAGCAGCTGATTGGATTTGTTACAACAGGAACGCAGTCTCCCACGCTTGGTAAAAATGTAGGACTCGCGTTACTAAATTATGATTACACGGAGATCGGGACAGAAGTAACCGTTCAGGTAAGAAAAAAACGTCTTCAGGCAAAAGTGGTTCCTACACCATTTTACAAAAGATAAAGTTTTTGAGGGGGAAGTACCTATGGAATTTCGATATCTGCCAATGACTGAACAAGATAAGAAGGATATGCTCAGCCGTATCGGGGTGCAGAAATCTGAAGAACTATTCTCAGATATTCCTGAAAATATCAGATTTAAAGGAGATTTGGATTTAAAGGAACCAAAAAATGAATTTCAATTGATGAACGAACTTACGAAGATGGCCCAGGAAAACGTAACTCTAAAATCGCACACTTCATTTCTTGGAGCAGGAGTTTATGATCATTACATCCCTTCAATTGTAGATCATGTAATATCCCGCTCTGAATTTTACACTGCATATACACCATACCAGCCGGAAATTTCCCAGGGCGAATTACAGGCAATTTTCGAGTTTCAAACTATGATCTGTGAATTGACAGGAATGGATGTAGCTAACTCCTCTATGTATGATGGAGGCACTGCACTAGCGGAAGCTGTAAATCTTTCGGCTGGTCAGACAAAACGAAAAAAAGTCCTCGTTTCTAAGGCCATACATCCAGAGTCACTTGCTGTCATTCATTCTTATGTAAAGGGTCCAGGGGTTGAAGTTGTAGAAATCGATCATAAGCAAGGGAAGACAGATTTGGTCCAATTAGAATCTGAATTAGATGAAAATACGGCGAGTGTCGTCCTTCAATATCCAAATTTCTTTGGGCAGATTGAGCCTCTTGATGAAGTTAGAAAATTAGTAGATAGTCAGAAAAAAACAATGATGATTACTTCTAGTAATCCACTGGCTTTAGGATATTTAACACCCCCTGGTGAGTTTGGAGCGGATATTGTAACTGGGGATGCTCAAGTATTTGGAATTCCTGCCCAGTATGGCGGTCCACACTGTGGATATTTTGCTACCACCAAGAAATTAATGAGGAAAGTACCAGGTCGGCTAGTCGGGCAAACAGTCGACGAGGACGGGCGTCGTGGATTTGTCCTTACACTTCAAGCCCGTGAGCAGCATATACGCCGTGATAAAGCGACTTCCAATATTTGTTCCAATCAAGCGCTTAATGCGTTAGCATCTTCCGTAGCCATGTCCTCTCTAGGGAAACAAGGCCTTAGGAAAATGTCATGGATGAATATCCAGAAAGCCGCTTATATGAAAAAACAATTACAATTAAACAACATCAATGTTGTATTTGACGGAGCTTTCTTTAATGAACTTGTAGTAAAACTGGATCAGAATATTAAGGAAGTAAACCGGATCCTTCTTCAAAAAGGAATAATCGGAGGTTATGATCTTTCCCAGATGGACAACCGTTTACAAAATCATATGCTTGTAGCCGTAACTGAGATAAGAACGAAAGAAGAGATTGATCAATTTGTAAAAGAAGTGAGGGATATTCATGGCTGATCAGGACTTTCCTTTAATTTTTGAATTGAGCCAAGAAAGCAGAACAGGTTTTAGTCTTCCAGACCTGGATGTGCCAGAAATGGATGCAGAAGAAATGATCGGCTCCTCTTTTGTGAGAAATAAGGCAGCAGATCTTCCGGAAGTAAGTGAGCTTCAAATCATGCGGCATTATACGGCCCTTTCCAAGAGAAACCATGGAGTAGACTCCGGTTTTTATCCACTTGGATCTTGCACGATGAAATATAATCCTAAAATGAACGAAGATGTAGCTCGTTTAACTGGATTCAGTCACATCCATCCTTATCAGGCAACAGAAACTGTCCAGGGTGCGCTTCATCTATTGTACGACTTGCAGGAATCACTTGTATCCATAACGGGTATGGATACGGTTACGCTTCAGCCTGCTGCAGGGGCGCATGGTGAATGGACGGGATTAATGATGATTCGTGCTTATCATGAAGCAAATGGAGACTACGGTCGAACGAAAGTGATCGTGCCAGACTCTGCTCATGGTACAAATCCTGCTTCGGCGACAGTGGCTGGTTTTGAAGCTGTGACTGTCAAATCCGACGAGCGAGGATTGGTAGACCTCGAAGATCTGCGGAGAGTTGTAGATGAACAAACAGCAGCGCTCATGCTGACGAATCCAAATACATTAGGACTTTTTGAGGAAGATATTGAAGAAATGGCAGCAGTAGTTCATGATGCTGGTGGAAAGCTATATTACGACGGAGCAAACCTAAATGCCATTTTAGGTTATGCACGTCCAGGAGATATGGGATTTGATGTGGTTCACTTGAACCTTCATAAAACATTTACCGGTCCTCATGGAGGGGGCGGACCTGGCTCTGGCCCCGTTGGTGTGTCAGCAGAGCTGGAACCATATCTGCCAAAGCCTATATTGACTAAAGTAGATAATCAGTATCAATTCGATTATGATCGTCCTAAATCGATTGGTCGAGTGAAGCCCTATTATGGTAATTTCGGAATTAATGTACGTGCTTACACATATATACGTACGATGGGGCCTGAAGGTCTGAAAAAAGTAAGTGAATATGCTGTAATTAATGCAAATTATATGATGAGACGATTGCAAGAGCAGTATGAGCTTCCATTTGATCGACATTGCAAACATGAGTTTATCTTATCTGGGAAACGCCAGAAAAAACTGGGCGTACGTACACTGGATATAGCTAAGCGCCTGCTGGACTTTGGCTACCATCCGCCAACCATTTATTTCCCAATAAATGTAGAAGAAGCATTAATGATAGAACCAACCGAAACAGAGTCGAAAGAAACACTGGATGCTTTCGTAGAGGCTATGATCCAGATCTCCAATGAGGCGAAAGAGAATCCTGAAATTGTACAGGAAGCACCTCATAGTACTATAGTCAGTCGAATGGATGAAACACAGGCGGCTCGTAAACCGGTCCTAAGTTATAAGAAAGGCGAAAACTGAGTACAAAAGCAGAATTCCTTATAGATGAGTTGGGCTATTTGGACATACCAATAACTCCGGTTGTTTGGGGAGAGGAAACCGGGGAGTCTGCATCGTACAAGTGTGCAGATCAGTCTCACCCGGTACTCTTAGACCAAAATCATCATTTTCGTACAGCTTTCCCGAACAAAGGCGTTTTCACTTTAATTTAATAAGCTGAGTAAATTAGAGCTTTAAAAATAAAACCTGAAAGCCGTGTTATACCCTGGCCTTCAGGTTTTATTTTTATTTTGACTTTTTAGTTTTAATTTTTCCTCCCCATTTTTTGAAACCACCTTGCAGAACGTTAAGATCTTTGTAATCTTTTTTGTTCAGCAGCATGGCCGCACGGGTTGATCTAGCTCCGCTCTGGCAATACAAATAGACAGGTTTGTCTTTCCGTATTTCTATAAGACGATTTTTCATTTGGGACAATGGGATATTACGTGCTCCCAGTATATGACCGCCTTCGAATTCTTTTGGTTCACGAACATCAATAAGCTGAGCTTTACGGTATCCTTGTCTGAATTCTTCTTCTGTTAACGTACTCATTATTTTTTTGGATTTGAAGTATCTATATAAGCCAAATGCTATAAGAGCAATGACAGCTCCAATCAAGATCCAAAGTTCCATAGTATGTCCCCCCATTTCTCTTTTCCTCTATCTATTATAGGAGGGAATCGTCAGCTTTTCAAAAAAAGTTTATTGTATGTTAGAATTTCAAAGTTGGTATCATCGTTTTTTTTTTGACTTAACCTATGCAACTAATGAATTAAGTGAAAAAACCATAAAAAACAGCTTCTTACTTTTGAAATCTAGCTTAAACTGCTTTCTGCGTACGATTAGTAGATTGACAAAATTCAACACATTCGTTCAATAACACTATATATTGAAAAAGTTTATTTCATAAACACAATATATTGATTAAGTTTTCGTAAATGTGGTATGTTACATGTAAATAGAAAATAAATTACTTATTTTATCATTCAAGGGAGAGATTCATAATGCAGACCACAACCTCCAATGATACCTATGCCAAGGTTAATGTAGATCGGTTAAATGCTGATATTCGACAGTTTTCTCAAGTACATGAAATAACATCAGATATGAAGATTACTCACAAAGGTGTTTCAAGACTAGTTATGCTGGATCGGTATGCATTTAAAGATACCGAAAAACTTACGTTGGCAGAGAATGATTTCGTGGTACTTACGGTGAAAGATGATCCGAAATTTCCTGCTCGGGGTTTTGGTTTCATTCAGTCGATTGACTGGGAAAAACATGAAGCAGTAGTAAAAGTAGAGGATGAATTTGTAAACGTTCTTGATCATGAAAATGAACGAGAGACAGGCTTAATAACCCGAAACCTGGATACCATTGATAAACCACTTGAAGTGTATTATGAACAAATCGCTCTGCGTAATGCGACCGGATTGTCAGAGGTAGAAACGGATCCGGTTCAAAAGCAAAAAAGTTTTGAGGATTTTTATAAGGAACTATCAAATTTGAACTTTATCCCTGCAGGCCGTGTGTTATATGGAGCGGGTTCTAATACCGATGTAACTTATTTCAATTGTTATGTTATGCCTTATATACAAGACTCCAGAGAAGGTATTTCTGACCATCGTAAACAAGTCATGGAGATTATGTCGCGCGGGGGAGGGGTAGGAACCAATGGTTCTACTCTAAGGCCGAGAAATACACTTGCTCGTGGAGTAAATGGAAAATCCTCTGGATCTGTGTCATGGCTTGATGATATTGCTAAGTTGACTCATCTTGTGGAGCAAGGTGGATCCAGACGGGGAGCACAGATGATTATGCTTGCTGACTGGCATCCGGACATCATTGAGTTTATTATTTCTAAAATGCAAAATCCTAGAATCCTGCGTTTTCTTATTCAAAATACTGAGGATGAACAAATTAAACAGCTGGCTAAAGACAAACTCAAGTTCACTCCTTTAACGGAAACGGAGAAAGACCTTTTTCAAAGTGTTGTAAATTACAAGCACATGCCTGGTGCAGGTGGATTTACAGAAAAAGCCATTCAGGAAGCTGAGGAGAAGCTAAACACTGGCGGCACGTACACCGTGCACAATCCAGAATTCCTCACAGGAGCCAATATTTCAGTATGTATAACTAAGGAATTTATGGACGCTGTAGAGGAAAATGCAGAATACCACTTACGTTTTCCTGATGTAGAGAACTATACAAAAGAGGAAATGAAGATTTACAATGAAGAATGGCAAAGTAGCGGAGATGTAAGAGAGTGGGAAGAAAAAGGTTTTGGTATAAGGAATTACCGCACCGTTAAGGCTTCAGAGCTCTGGAATTTAATTAATATATGCGCAACTTATTCAGCAGAACCAGGAATTTTCTTCATTGATAACGCCAATGAAAAAACAAATGCTTCTGCTTACGGACAAAAAGTTGTAGCTACAAACCCATGTGGTGAATAGTTTGCCTCATGTAAAACATTGCGGGATAAAGCGGGAAGGCTGAGATGCTGATCCGAACCGAAGGCTGAAGTTAAATCCTCCAGTCAGGGGCAACGCATAGGTGGTGAACCTCATTATGAGAATATAATCCACCCACGAGACCGCAACATTACACGAGTGGTGTGATGAAAATGTATGCTGAACTTGCAGGAAATGAAAACTGTAAGAACTTCTGGATAAAAAGCCGGAAGGATAACAAACTTGGAACAACCTCTAGCTCCATTCTCAGTATGTAACCTGGCAGCGGTTAATCTGGCTTCAGTTGCTGATAAAACAGAGAAAAAAGTAAACTATGATCAATTAAAACAAACCGTTCAAACCGGCGTGCGCATGCAGGACAATGTTATTGATGCCACTCCTTATTTCTTGGAAGAAAATAAAGTACAAGCCCTCGGAGAGCGACGGGTAGGACTTGGTGTGATGGGGCTCCATGATTTATTAATTTATTGTGAAACCGAATATGGTTCTGAAGAAGGAAACAAATTAGTAGATGAAATTTTTGGAGTAATTGCAACTACCGCCTATCGCACCTCAATTGAACTTGCCAAAGAAAAAGGCAGCTTTCCTTTCCTGAAAGGAACGAGTGAAGAGGAAACGTATAAATTGCGCGAAGCGTTTATTAACACTGGGTACATGAAAGAAATGCCTGAAGATATTCGCGAAGGGGTAATGAAGTATGGAATCCGAAATTCTCACTTGTTGACAGTAGCACCTACTGGAAGTACAGGTACAATGGTGGGGGTTAGTACGGGTCTTGAGCCATATTTCTCTTTCTCTTATTATCGCAGTGGACGTTTGGGTAAATTTATTGAAGTAAAAGCAGATATTGTTAATGAATATTTAGATCAACACCCTGATCAAGATCCTGATCATCTGCCTGAATGGTTTGTGACGGCTATGACAATGTCTCCTGAAGCACACGCAGACACCCAATGCATTATCCAGCGCTGGGTTGACAGTTCTATTTCCAAAACCGTTAACGCTCCAAGAGGCTATTCGGTGGATCAGGTGGAAAAGGTTTATCAACGATTATACCGTGGAGGAGCTAAAGGCGGTACCGTATACGTTGATGGAAGCCGTGACAGCCAGGTCTTAACCTTAAAAGCGGAGGATAATGAATTTGATGGAGAACAGACCGAGTTTGAATTTGAAGACGAAAGAAAACCTCGTGTGGTTCTAATGGATACGGTACATGAGTTAGACAAGACGAATGTGACCATAGGATCTGAAGTAGGCGATACTTGTCCAGTATGCCGAAAAGGTACTGTTGAGGACATTGGCGGCTGTAACACTTGTACGAACTGTAACGCACAATTGAAGTGTGGTTTGTAGAATTGAATTGGCCGAAAGAGTATATACCGGACTCACAATGAGTCCGGTATCACTTTTTTTACTCGCTTGTCACAACAGGCAAACTAGTGTATCATTTTCATGAAACACCTACATAAAGACAGCCTGTATTGGGGGTTTATCATGCCAACACCAAGCATGGAAGATTATATTGAACAAATTTATATGCTTATAGAAGACAAAGGATATGCACGAGTATCTGATATTGCTGAAAATCTCCAGGTGCATCCATCTTCTGTGACAAAAATGGTTCAAAAGTTGGACCGGGACCAATATTTGAATTACGAAAAATACCGAGGGCTCATTTTAACTCCTAAAGGAAAGAAAGTCGGGAAACGTCTTGTTTACCGCCATGAGTTATTGGAACAGTTTCTGGAAATAATAGGAGTAGATAAAGAAAACATTTATGAAGATGTAGAGGGAATTGAACATCATCTAAGTTGGAATTCTATTGACCGAATAGGAGATCTTGTCCAGTACTTTGATGAGAAACCCGCTCGAGTAGACTCTCTTAGAGAAGTGCAGCAGAAAAACGAAGAACAAAATCAAGAATAACCACCCCAAGGCGCAGATTTCTGCGTCTTTTTGTTATTCATCTTCTAAATATCTCATAAGATTTTATAAGGGATTAAAGCGGGGTGAATTTTATGAAGGTTGATGGAGTATTCTCAGGTGGAGGGATGAAAGCATTAGCTTTTATAGGTGCTCTTGAAGAACTTGAAGAACAAGGGTATCAATTTAGCCGGCTTGCAGGCACTTCAGCAGGTTCGATTCTTGCAAGTATGACAGCAGCTGGTTATACCTCTAAGGAATTGAAAGAAAAATTGAAGAGTCTTTCCTTTGAATCTCTTGTTGATCTCCCCATTGCAGAGCGTTTATTCCCTTATTCGAAGTGGTTTTTATTATACTTCCGCATGGGTTTGTATAAGGGGAATCGCCTTGAGTGTACGATTGAAGAATGGCTTGAAGAAAAAGGGGTGCGAACGTTTGCAGATCTACCCTCAGGATCATTAAAAATTGTATGCTCAGATCTAAGTATAGGTCGCATTATTGTGATACCTGATGACTTGAAAAGAGTATATGGAATTGATCCCGCAACTTTTTCAGTAGCCAAGGCTGTGCGGATGAGTTCAGGACTCCCTTATTTTTTTATGCCCATAAAGCTTCATGGAAAAAATGGTAAATCTTTAATCGTAGACGGAGGAGTTTTAAGTAATTTTCCTATATGGATTTGGGAGGGGAAAGAAGGCCGGCGAAAACGGCCAATAATAGGCTTGAAATTAAGTGACCCGCCCAGTCAACTTCCAGCACAGAAGATCCGCAATGCCATTCAAATGTTCCACGCACTCTTTAAAACCATGCAGCAGGCTCATGATGCTCGATATATTTCTCATTCTAAGAGTAAGGATATTATTTTTATATCAGTCAAGGGATACGATACAACCGATTTTCATCTTAGTAATCAGGAAAAAGAAGATTTGATGAAGATCGGAAGAGTTCATGCTGCAGAGTTTTTGAAGAGGTGGACAAAATAAAATCGAGCCTTTTAAAAGGAGGCTCGATTTTTATCTTTGTTTTTATTTCCTTCAATTACTCTAAGTTGCGGGCCGCTTCCCCGCCGTTTACTTTTTTTATGAATAGTTGTAGGTTTAGCTGATCTAACGGCCTGACTTTTTTTCACTACAGGAGCGGGTTGCTTATATTTTTGTTTAGATTGTTTAACAGCTTGCTTATATTTCTTCATTTCATTGCTGCTTTTTCCTCCGCTCATTCCACGGTTTCGCAGGAAGAAAAAGTAAATAGCCCCATAGACGATTGCTGCAATACCGATCATCATGGCAATTGAGCTAAGAAAGCTTCCAGTGTCAGTCAATAATTGATAGCCTACAAAGAAAACTGCTAAAGCCACCAACGTATATATGATAGGAGTCATCCAGTTGCGCATGATTGTTATTCCCCCCTTCTCAAAATGATCGACTAAAGACCTTTTAATATTATATATACCACTTATAAAATATTTATATCCCAAAATCATATATTGGAACATCATAATAGGTTGCCAACTATGATGGGATAGTAAAGTGTAAATAGTTCTATTAATGATTATTTCCTCTTCAGCTGGAATTATTCAAAGACTATGGTTCTTTGGTGTAGAAGTTATTTTAGTAGATACGTGAAGTTAAGATTCGGTAGTGGGATTTTTTTACATTTACTTAAATGTTCCCAGAGTAAGTGGCTGAATAAACACCTGATTTATATTCTTTCTTACTTATATTTTACCTTATTTTTCTTCGCATCTCTAGCCTTTATTATGTCGAAAGAGCATGAAAAATTCGCAGATGGTTAAAGATAATGGACAGAGGTGATTTAAATGTCAGATAAACCAAAAGAACAACATCAACAGGAACCCCAGCAAAGTGTTCTTACCAAAACTTTAATCATTGGTTTCGCTTCGGGGGTATTGTGGAGTGGTTTAGCAGCTCTTGCTTATTATTTTCACTTTAGTGAAGTTTCTGCTGCTTCCTTCCTATTTCGCTCCTTTTGGCAGACGGAATGGACAGGAACTTGGCTAGCTGAAGTACTGGCTGTTATTATTGTGGGAGTGTTGTCTCTTATAAGTGCTCTGCTCTATTATATGTTTTTGAAAAAGAAAAATGGCATTTGGCCGGGCCTGATTTTTGGTTTAGTTTTGTGGGCCATTATTTTTGTTATCCTTACACCCTTATTTCCAGCCATACCATCGTTTATGGAATTATCCAGTGACACTTGGGTTACGACAGGATGTTTATTTCTTCTTTATGGATTATTCATAGGTTTTTCTATTTCCTTTGAATATAAGGAGTTTAACGAGTCAGCAAATTAATACTCAAACAAAGGAGTAGTATGATAAACTGAAAAAGTATGACAATTTCGTAAATGGTGGGATGAAATGATGGTGGCAAAACGCCTGTTTTTAATTAATGGGCCGAATTTAAACATGCTTGGAAAGAGAGAGCCAGGCACTTATGGTAACGCTTCTTTGGCGGATGTTGTAAAACTCGTTAAAGATACGGCCTGGGAGTATGGATATGAAGTAGAAGAATTCCAATCGAATCATGAAGGGCATCTCGTTGACCTGCTTCATAAAGCTGACGTACAGGCGGCGGGTGTTATTATGAATCCAGCTGCTTATACTCATACTAGTATTGCATTAAGAGATGCGGTGAGCGCTATCTCCCTGCCAGTTGTAGAAGTACACATTTCTAATATTCATGCGCGAGAATCCTTCCGTCATCAATCCATGATTGCTCCAGTGTCCCAGGGCCAGATTGTAGGCTTTGGTATAGATGGTTACCGCCTGGCTGCATTAGCTATAATTAAAAAGATAGAATCAGAAGGGAGACATGTAAGATGAGTAAATTAGAAAATCTACGCAAATCCGTTATGAGCGATGAACTCGATGGTATACTGATTATGAGCCCAAAAAACAGGCGTTATGTATCAGGATTTACCGGTTCCTCAGGGGCGCTGCTCGTCACAAGTGGGGAAGCCTTACTTATTACTGATTTTCGATATACCGAACAAGCTAACGAACAAGCATCTGATTTCGAGGTCGTTGAACATAAAAATCCTATGGTGAAAGAAGTCGCCAATCAAGTGGAGCGTTTAGGGCTTAAACGGATTGGCTTTGAGAAAGACCATGTTACATATAGTGTCTATGAGCAGTACCGAAAAGAACTAAAAGCAAACCTTATTCCTACCTCAGGTCTCGTCGAAAAGTTACGCTTGATTAAGACGGATGAGGAGATTAGTATATTACAAGATGCTGCAAAAATTGCTGATGATGCCTTTGAACATATACAAAGCTATATTAAACCAGGCGTCAGGGAAATCGATGTTTCAAATGAATTGGAATTCTTTATGAGAAAGCAGGGGGCTACCTCTTCCAGTTTTGATATTATTGTGGCTTCAGGCTATCGTTCTGCTTTACCGCACGGCGTAGCATCTGAAAAAGAAATTCAATCTGGAGAGCTGGTTACTTTGGACTTCGGAGCTCTATACAAAGGATACTGTTCAGATATTACCCGTACGGTAGCCGTTGGTGAAATTAGTGAGGAACTGCGGGAAATCTATGATGTTGTTCTGCAGGCTCAGTTAAAAGGTATGGAGGGACTTAAGTCCGGGATAACAGGTAAGGAAGCAGATGCCCTAACACGTGATTATATTAAGGAGAAAGGTTACGGAGAATACTTCGGCCATTCAACTGGACATGGAATTGGTTTAGATGTCCATGAAGGACCTGGTCTTTCATTCCGTTCCGATATGGTTCTGGAAGAGGGAATGGTAGTAACCGTTGAGCCTGGGATATACGTACCAAATGTGGGAGGCTGCCGGATTGAAGATGATACGGTCATTACAAGCGCCGGTAACAACCGTTTAAGCACATCCACTAAAGAACTTATTTCATTGTAAAAATATAGAAGGAGGAAAAAATATGATTTCAGTTAATGATTTTAGAACAGGTCTAACCATCGAAGTGGACGGAGATATCTGGTCTGTAATGGATTTTCAGCATGTAAAACCAGGAAAAGGGGCTGCATTCGTGCGGTCCAAGTTACGTAACCTAAGAAACGGAAATATTCAGGAAAAAACGTTCCGTGGTGGGGAAAAGGTGGAACGTGCCCATATTGAAAACCGTAAAATGCAATATCTTTACGCCAATGGAGATATGCATGCATTTATGGATATGGAAACTTTTGAACAAGTAGAAATTCCATCATCCGTGCTTGAAGAGCAGTTGAACTATCTGAAAGAAAATATGGAGGTACAAATCCAGTCTTATCAGGCAGAGACCATTGGTGTAGAGCTTCCTAAAAACGTTGAATTAAAAGTAGTGGAAACAGAACCAGGTATTAAAGGAGATACCGCAAGCGGCGGTACCAAATCTGCAACTTTAGAGACAGGTTTGACCGTGCAGGTACCTTTCTTTATTAATGAAGGGGAGAATCTGTTGATCAGTACAACAGATGGAAAATATGTTTCACGTGCATAGTAAATAGAGAGGCTCTTTTAAAGCTCATCCCTAAGTTGGGATGAGCTTTTTTTAATAGAGAAAATCTATTTTATATCTCTCAGATTGTCATAAGAGATGAGATAGAACATACATATGAAGTAAACCAATTAAAGGAGCAGAAAAGGATGGAGGAGATTATCAGGTTGTTTCCCGATCACTTCCAAATCCTCTTAAAAAGGAAAGTGAATTGGAAGACAATTCAGGAAATTCGCTTGCGAATTAATCAGAAAATTGAGGTTCTTGATGCCAGGAAAAATGGATTGGTAGAAGGGCCGATTGTTACATCGGTAGATTTATCCTACGTATTGAATCAGATCAGTCAGTTTTCGCTCTATCGATTTAAAGATGAATTAAAAGAGGGCTTCATAACGATTCAGGGAGGTCACCGAGTAGGGTTAGCCGGTAAGGCAAACACGGTAAACCATCATGTTGAGACATTAAAACATATCGCTTTTATGAATATTCGTGTGGCTAAGAATACTACAGGACAGATTAATCAACTCATTCCTTATTTGTATCAGGGTGATAGATGGACAAGCACTTTGATTATCGGTCCCCCACATTCAGGTAAGACCACTTTATTAAGGGAATTGGCTCAGCGAATTGGGTCAGGTCATCAGGATCTAGGGGCAAGTAAGGTAGCCATTGTGGACGAAAGATCTGAAATAGCAGCCAGTCTTCGTGGGGTCCCCCAACTAGACGTAGGAGCACGCACAGATGTTATGGATGCCTGTCCTAAAGCAGAAGGTATGATGATGATGATACGTTCGATGTCTCCAGAAGTATTGATTGTCGATGAAATTGGCGGGACAGCTGATGCGAATGCAATTAGAGAAGCGACTTTTACTGGAGTTGAAGTAATATGCAGTATTCATGGAACGAGCTTAACTAACGTTCGGAAACGGCCCTCAACTAAGGAGTTGATAGAGGATGGAGTGTTCGAACGTTACCTTGTTCTGGAACGGTTAAGCCCAAATAATCCCGGGTCTATCACCGTTTTAGACGAGTGTGGACTGCCCATAGCTCATTGGAAGGGGAGGGAATTGCATGGAGTGGATTGGGGCCGTACTCATCCTAACAGTAACAACACTTACCGGTTTTGATATCGCAGCCCGCTTTAAACAAAGACCAGGACATATACGGCAGTGGAAAAATGCTTTGCAAATGATCGAAGCAGAAATGGTCTACGGACAGTCCTCATTATGGGAAGTCTGTGAGAATTTAGCCAGACACTTACCGTCGCCAACCTCTCAGTTTTTTGAAAAAATTTACCAGGTTCAAGAACCTTGTTCGGATTTTGCATCTTTATGGGAAGCCCGATTGAAAAAGCATTGGTCTTCGAATGCGATGGGAAAGAGCGAATGGGAGATCTTACTACAGTTTGGACGTACTTTAGGTCAGCATGATCTCGAGCAGCAGCAGAAACAAATTCAATTGGCACTCCATCATTTAGATCGAGAGCTCCAGGAAGCTTTGGATGGAGTCGAGCAGTATCAGAGGATGGCTCGTGGTATGGGGATTTTAAGTGGTCTGCTAGTCATTATATTAATTATTTAAAGGGGGAAGAGCCATTGTGCTGCAAGATGCCACGATACTTTTTCAAATTGCCGGTGTAGGTATTATTGTCGCGATGATACACAGTATCCTAAAGCAAATGGGAAAAGAGGAGATTGCGCAGGCGGTGACGCTCACAGGATTCATCATAGTCCTGTTCATCGTTTTGTATCGGCTCGCTGATTTATTTCAGGAAATTAAATCAGTTTTTCTTTACCAGGGGTAGGAAGTTATGGATATTATACAAATTGTGTCTTTAGGACTAGTAGCGGCCTTATTAATCATCTTATTAAAAGAGCATAAATCCTCGGCCGCTTTTCTGCTCCTTTTATTTACCGTCATCATTATCTTTCTATCCATTCTTGATCAGGTTAAACATATATTCGCGCTTCTTTCCTATATGGCCGAACAAGCTCAGGTGGAACCCTTTTACTTCAAAACCATTTTGAAAATTATAGGAATTGCTTATATTGCAGAATTTGGTGCTCAATTAATCAGAGATGCTGGGTTGAATTCATTAGCTTCCAAAGTTGAACTGGCAGGGAAACTATTCATATTAATGCTTGCGATTCCTATCGTCACTGCAGTAATAGAGACCATCCTAAACTTTATTCCTGGTTACTTAGGATAAGATAGCGAGGTAGGAAATGAAACGTTTATCTTTCATAGTCTGTTTACTCCTGGGCATCGTTTGTTTTCCCATGATCTCATCGGCTTCTCAAAATCCTGATGCGCCTCCTGCTATGTTAGATTATATTTCAACAGACGAGCTTGAGAAAAGCTGGGAGGAGCTAGACCAGGATTATGGAGATTATATGCCCTCCTTCAATATGAAAAACTTTCGTGAATATATTCAAAACGAGGGATCGCTGAAAACATCGGACTGGTTCACAGGAATCCTTCAATTCTTCTTTCAAGAGTTGATGCTGAACGGTAAGTTACTGGCCTCTTTATTGTTCTTAACGCTATTCAGTACATTACTTCAATCGGTTCAGAATTCATTTGAAAATCCAGTCATTAGTAAAATCGCTTACCTAGTTGTTTATCTCGTGCTTCTTACACTGGCCCTGGAGAGTTTCAGGCAAGTGATTGATTACACGATAGAGGCGATCGACAGAATGAGCAGCTTTATGATCGGACTGCTTCCACTATTGCTTGGAATAATGGCCTCATTCAGTCATTTAATGTCTATATCTTTTTTTCATCCCATTATAGTAGCTCTTGTTCAGTCCAGTGGTCTTTTAGTGAAATTCCTTTTAATACCTTTGTTTACATCTTCTGCATTACTTTTGATTGTTGGGTCGCTCAATGAGACTTATAAAGTAGATCAGCTTGCAGAGCTGCTAAGGAAAACCGGCTTAGCAGTCATGGGTATTTTTTTAACTATTTTTCTAGGAGTTATATCCGTTCAAGGGACGGTGACAGCTGTTCAGGATGGCGTGACGATGAAAACGGCAAGATTTGTTACAGGTAATTTTGTGCCGGTTGTGGGACGGTTGTTTACCGATGCCACAGACACCATATTAGGTGCCTCTCTCGTTTTGAAAAACACTTTGGGGATTGCAGGAGTAGTTATACTGCTCGGAATTGCTGTGTTTCCCGCACTTAAAGTTTTCGCTATTGCTATCATATATAAAATGGCTGCTGCTTTATTGCAGCCGCTAGGAGATGGCCCTATTATTCGAGCCATGGATGTAGTGAGCAGACATATCATGTATGTATTTGCTGCATTGTTAATGGTTTCCATGATGTTCTTTCTAGTTATCGTCATTATGGTGGCAGCCAGCAACATAACCATGATGGTTAGATGAGGGTGTGAAGAATGAATCTTTTTATAGAGTGGATTACAAGAATTGTTTTATTTCTGCTATTAGCCATTGTTGCCGATGCACTTCTTCCTTCAGGATTGATGAAGAAATACGCTCGTCTCGTTCTATCAGTGCTTCTATTATTAATATTTCTAGGCCCTTTATTACAACTATTAAAGATAAATCCAGAACAGCTATTGAAAAAAGCGGAGTACACGATGAATGAAGAAATGGAAGTTGATGCCCTGGACGAAAGTATTGAAGAAAAGAAAAAAGAAATACTTGAAGGACAAGATGCATATAAATTAGAACAAGTTACCCAATCATTGTCAGCTGAGCTTAAAGATCCGCTTAAAGAACAGAATTTGCAGCTGGTTGATCTAGAGATGAGCTTTCTTCAAGAACCGTATCAAATGGATACACTGGACAAGCTGGTTCTAACACTTACTCCTCTTGAAGAAAGTAAAACTGTTGAGAATGTTTCTATATCCATCATGGAGAAACAGGCCCCCAAGGAGGAGGAGCAGCTTGATGGTATTCAAGACTGGGTCTCCAAATACTTGGAATTAGACAAAGCACAAATAGAAATCCGCTGGGAGGAAGAGGATGAATAAGTGGTGGAGTAAGTTATTAGAACCTTTGTCTTCTAAAGAAGGAAAAAAGATTAATAAGCCTAAATATTTTATCGGTCTTGGATTAATTGGCGTTTTGATCATTCTCTCTAGCAACTGGTTCCAGAGTAACGAACCCGCTCCGCCTTCACAAGGCGAAATGACAGAAAAGACTTCAATATCTTCTGAAGCAAACGACGCACCTGAATTAACCGACTCCATAAACCAATTGGAAAAGGGCTACGAGAAACAATTAAAACCACTACTGGAGAATATTGAAGGGGTAAGTTCAGTTGATATTATGATTAATTTATCCGCCACTCATGAAAAAGTGTATGACAAAAATTTAATTATAGGAAAGCAGACCACTAAGGAAACAGATAAGAATGGAGGGGAAAGAGAGATTGAAGATTATTCAAAGGAACAGCAGTTAGTCCTGGTTCGTCAAGGAGACCGTGAAGTTCCTTTACTAACAAAAACGACCAAACCAGAGGTCAGTGGTGTATTCGTCACCGCTAAGGGGGTCGATCAAATTCAAGTTAAAGGGTGGGTGGTCGAAGCTGTATCCAGAGTCTTAGACGTACCCAGTCATCGTATTTCTGTCTTGCCTAAACAATAAGGAGGGGTTATCTTGGTTAAAAAACAAACCGTTTGGTTACTTACGATGTTAAGTCTGTTAATTGTATTGAGTGTCTATTACATGACGTCCCCTGATAATGGAGAGATGGCCTTTATTCAAGAAGATGGTTGGACAGAAGTGAATGAAGATGGAAAGAGTCAAGAGAATGCGGAAGGGGTGAAGACTTCTGCTGACGGCTCCGTTATTTCTCAGGTTTCAACAGAGGAACTATTCGCCGCTATCCGCTTAGAAAAACAAAATGAGAGAGATCAGCTTCAGGAACAGCTTTCAGAAATCGTAGCTTCGAGTAATTTTACTACACAGGAAAAAAATGAAGCTTTAGAAAAAATGGAAACGATTAAGGAGAATCAATCTAAAGAGTCTATATTAGAAAACACTATTCAGGCAAGCGCTCCATATGAAGATGTGCTAGTTCGCGCAGAAGACGAGGTCGTTCATGTTACATTAAAAGCGGATGAATTATCAAAGTCCGAAACCAATCAAATTATCCAAATGGTTTCAGATGAGTTTGGAGAAAAGCGCGTGCAAGTTCAATTCCAACCGACAAAATAATCAAGAGCCCCTAACCTAATCGGTAAGGGGCTTTTTATATGATTTTATCAAATTGGACAGGGGACTTATGCCCTGTTTTTACATTCATGCACCACCTGGGAATAAACCGCTTCCAATCAGGAAGTTGCAGTCAAGTGGTATTCTGTCGTAAAATGTTAAGAGGAATTATTAATATCAGTTATAAAAAAGTTTAGTACATAAAGGAGTGCCAACTATGTTAAAGGTGCAGGAAATACGTGAATTAATTAAACTTATCGATCAATCAAACATCGATGAATTCTGCTATGAATCAAATGGAACCAAAGTATCTATGAAGAAGGAACAAGGCCAGGTCGTGTCAGAGCCTGTAAAAGTTCAAGAATCTGTTCAAGCGCAAGCCCCGTCGCAAGATCAGGAAAATGAGCCTGTTAAAAAGGAAGTACAGGACCAAGCCGAACCGGAAGAAGCAGGAAAGAATGAGCAGAAGGAAGCTAATTATGATGCGGAAGTTACTTCTCCTATGGTTGGAACATTTTATCAATCACCTTCTCCAGATCAGGAAGCTTATGTTCAGGTGGGAGATCAAGTGAAAGAGGACAGCGTGGTTTGCATTGTAGAAGCGATGAAATTATTCAATGAAATAGAAGCGGAAGTCAGCGGGGAAATCGTCGAGATTCTTGCAGAAGACGGTGAACTCGTAGAATACGGACAACCATTATTCCGCGTAAAGTCTAAGTAACGGGGGATGAGATTTTGATTAAAAAAGTTTTAATAGCCAATAGAGGAGAAATAGCTGTTCGAATTATCCGTGCCTGCAAAGAGATGGGAATTGAAACGGTAGCAGTTTATTCTGAAGCAGATAAAGAGGCTCTTCATGTTCAGCTGTCTGATGAAGCTTACTGCGTAGGGCCAAAGTTAAGTAAGGATAGCTATTTGAATTATACCAATATCATGAGTGTAGCCACTCTGTCGGAAACAGATGCGATTCACCCTGGTTACGGTTTTCTCTCCGAAAATGCTGAGTTCGCAGAAATGTGTGAAGAATGCAATATTACGTTCATTGGTCCTTCTTCCTATGCCATTCAGAAAATGGGTACAAAGGATGTCGCACGCGAAACGATGAGAGAAGCAGGCGTGCCAATTGTTCCAGGATCGGAAGGTATTATTAAGGATGAAGCGGAAGGCTTGAAAATTGCGGAAGAGATTGGTTATCCCGTAATTATTAAAGCTACAGCCGGCGGAGGTGGAAAAGGAATACGAGTGGCGCGAGATGAAGATGATCTTAAAACCGGCATTCGTATGACTCAGCAGGAAGCTGAAACCGCCTTTGGTAATCCTGGGGTTTATATTGAAAAATATATTGAAAACTTCCGTCACGTAGAAATTCAGGTGCTGGCAGATAATCATGGAAATGCCGTACACTTAGGAGAGCGTGACTGTACAATCCAGAGAAGATTACAGAAACTTATTGAAGAAACACCTTCTCCTGCAGTTACACCAGATATTCGTGAAAAAATGGGAGATGCGGCAGTGAAAGCAGCGCTAGCCGTCAATTATTCAGGAGCTGGAACTGTCGAATTCATTTTTGATAAAGAGGAACAAGAATTTTACTTTATGGAAATGAATACTCGCATACAAGTCGAGCATCCTGTAACTGAGATGGTAACAGGAGTAGACTTAATCAAAGAGATGCTTCAAATCGCCAACAATGAAAAACTCTCCTTTACCCAGGAAGAAATTACGTTTGAAGGATGGGCGATTGAATGTCGGATTAACGCTGAAGATCCATTCAAGAATTTCATGCCTTCAGCAGGACGTATTGACATGTATCTTCCTCCAGGAGGATTTGGGGTACGTGTTGATTCTGCAGCTTATCCGGGGTATATGATCCCTCCTTATTATGATTCAATGGTAGCGAAACTCATTGCTTATGGAAGAGATCGCGATGAAGCGATCCAGAGAATGAAACGTGCCCTGGATGAATTTATTATAGAAGGGGTGCATACAACAATTCCATTCCATCAGCGTATGATGGAGCATGAAATTTTTGTGGGCGGAGACTTTAACACAATGTTTCTTGAGAAATATACTATAATGAAGGATGAAGAATAAAAGGGGTGGTCATTATGAGTGAGAAGCAATTGTTGAATGTGACGGACGGATCGACACTTGGTAACATCGAGATTGCTCCTGAAGTCATAGAAGTAATTGCAGGTATAGCTGTTTCTGAAGTAGCCGGAGTAGCATCCATGCGTGGTAACTTCGCTTCTGGTGTAGTGGAGCGTTTAGGGAAAAAAGACCACGGTAAAGGCGTTAAAGTTGAACTTACAGAAGATGGGGTACTTATAGATGCCTTTGTTGTGATGGACTATGGAATTTCGATTCCTGATACGGCTCAAAAAATACAGGACAATACTCGTCAAGCACTCAAAAATATGACAGCACTTGAGATTAAAGAAATAAATGTCCATATTGTCGGAGTACAAATTGAAGCAAAAGAAGACGAACTCGTCAGTGAAGAATTTTAGCAGGAGGCCGGAAAAGGGGAACTGTTTCCCTTTCCGGCCTTTTCATCTTCTATATTGAACTTGTTTAATCCTTACAATGGAATAGCTTTTATTGTACTAAAATGTTATTATGCAAACGGATATTACCTAAAAGGAGAATGAACATGAAACGACGCACAGCACGAGAAAAGGCTTTTCAGGCGCTTTTTCAAGTCAACAATAGTGAGATCGATATCGAGGAAGCTATTCAGCATGTTATCGAAGAGCCTGTGGTCGATGCTTTTATGCATGATTTGGTACACGGTGTGGCAAATCATCGGGCGGAGATTGACCAATGGATCTCGGACAACCTGGTGAATTGGACCTTTTCTCGCCTTCCGAAGGTAGAAAAGACGATCTTAAGAATGGCAGCCTACGAAATTAAGTACAATGAAGATGTTCCATCACAAGTAGCGATCAATGAAGCCGTAGAATTAGCGAAGATTTTCGGTGAGGAAGAATCCGGAAAGTTCGTAAACGGCGTACTCTCAAAGATGATCTAAATATTAGCAAGGGGGATGCGAGATGGCAGCTGAAGTAATTTATGGAAAACAGTTAGCAGAAGAACTCCGTGAAGAAATGAAGGAAGAAGTTAAAGGATTAAAGGAAAATGGAATTTATCCGAAATTAGTAGTAGTCATAATTGGTGAGGACCCTGCATCAATGTCTTACGTAAGAGGAAAAAAGAGGGCCTCTGATAAAGTGGGACTGGACTCTGAACTAATTGAATTGCCTGAAACGACATCTGAACAGGAATTGTTAGAACTTATCGAACGACTTAACCAGGATCAAACGGTTCATGGTATACTCGTTCAACTTCCTCTTCCTGACCAGATTGCAGACCAGAAAGTAATTGAAGCTATTGACCCTGCTAAAGATGTTGATGGCTTCCATCCTAGTAATGTGGGAAAGATGATGACAGGGCAAGAGACTTTTTATCCTTGTACACCCTACGGAATTTTAGTAATGCTGAAGCGTGCAGAGATCAGCTTGGAAGGTAAGAATGTCGTAATTATTGGCAGAAGTAATTTAGTTGGCAAGCCTGTAGGACAACTCCTGCTCAACGAGAATGCTACTGTAACTCATTGCCATTCCCGAACCAAAAATTTACAGGATCATACACGTAAAGCGGACATATTAATTGTGGCTGCCGGAAAACCAGGTTTGATTTCAGCTGAAGATATTAGCGACGGTGTAGTTGTAATCGACGTGGGTGTAAACCGTGTAGAGGGGAAATTGACCGGGGATGTTCAGTTTGAATCTGCTCGTCAGAAAGCCTCTTACATTACTCCTGTCCCTAAAGGTGTAGGACCTATGACCATTACTATGCTCCTGCACAACACGATTAAAGCTGCAAAACGAATTCACAATCATCAGTAAGGGGACTTTAATGTGAACGACCAATATCTTACGGTTACGGCACTCACTAAATACATTAAACGTAAACTTTCGGGGGATCCACATTTAAAGACCGTATGGCTCAGGGGGGAAATCTCAAATTTTAAACACCATAGCCGGGGTCATATGTACTTATCGTTAAAAGACAACGCTGCAAGAATTCAAGCTGTTATGTTTGCAGGGAACAATAGAGACCTTAAATTTAATCCTGAGAATGGCATGAATGTTCTCATAAAGGGTGAAATAAATGTCTATGAACCTATGGGGCAGTACCAGCTTTATATCAAAGAAATGCAGCCTGATGGCATTGGAGCTCTGTACTTAGCGTTTGAGCAATTAAAGGAGAAGCTTGAGCAGGAAGGTCTATTTGCTATTGAACGCAAAAAAAATATTCCTGCCTACCCAAATCACATCGGAGTTATTACCTCTCCTACAGGTGCGGCTGTTAGAGATATATTATCAACCATTAAACGCAGATATCCTGTGGTCCCCGTTTCAATTCTACCAGTCCTCGTTCAAGGGGAGAGAGCGGCATCTTCAGTAGCTAATGCCATTCAATATGCCAATCAAAACCTTGATTGCGATGTTTTAATTGTGGGACGTGGAGGAGGATCGATTGAAGATTTATGGGGATTTAATGAGGAGATTGTCGCGAGAGCTATTGCTGATTCTTCTATTCCTGTTATCTCCGCTGTAGGACATGAAACGGATACCACAATCAGTGATTTTGCCGCTGATTTAAGAGCAGCTACACCTACCGGGGCAGCAGAGCTTGCGGTCCCTTCCATAGTAGAATTACAGGAGAATACCCGCTCATTGAAGCACCGCCTCATACGTTTCATGGAATCAAAGTCAGTGGAAGACAGACAAAAACTGAATCGTTTGCAAAGGTCGTATGCTTTCAAATATCCAGAACAGCTGCTCCGTCAAAAGGAACAAGACCTGGATCGTATAATGGAAAGACACGCCAAGCAAATGAAGCTCATTCACTCCCAACAAACTGAGAAGTGGAAAAATATTCGTAATCGATTAAAGCAGCAGGGACCAGGCACTCAAATTAACGAGACTAAAGAACGCTTAAATAAAGAGACCCGGCAATTACAGCTTCGTTTTCAGGAAACGCTACATTCAAAAAAAGATCAGTTTCATAATAATCTGGATAAATTAACGTTGCTGAACCCGCTTGAGATCATGAAAAGAGGGTACGCTATTCCTTTTAAAGAAAATGGAAATGTCGTTAAAGAAGTCGCTCATGTAAAGGAAGGGTCAAAGTTAGCTTTGAAAGTTCATGATGGCACCATTAATTGTGAAGTGCTGGACGTAGAGGAGGATGAAAAATGACCCAAAAAGAAGATCAATTAAGTTTTGAGGAAGCAATGAAGCAGCTTGAAGATCTGGTGGAAAAATTGGAAACTGGAGAAGTTCCGCTGGAAAAAGCCATTCAGTATTACCAAGAAGGAATGCAACTTTCTAAAATCTGCAGTGAAAAATTAGGAAATGTAGAAAAACAGATGCAGCAGATCCTGAACGAACACGGCGAATTCGAATCATTTTCTATTCAGGAAGAAGAATGACTGTGATTTTATCGGATTATCTATTAGAGAAACGTCAGTTGATCAATCAGCAATTAATACATTATGTAAGGGATTATACCGTACCTGGCCGTCTTCAGGACGCTATGCTTTACTCTATTGAAGCAGGAGGTAAGAGATTACGACCTATACTATTAATAGCTACAGCCGAGGCGTTTGGTGCAAATGTCGATAAAGCCATAGCGGTAGCCTGCGGACTGGAAATGATCCATACCTATTCACTGATTCATGATGATCTACCCGCGATGGACGATGATGATTTCCGGAGAGGTTTGCCAACTAGCCATCGTCGTTTTGATGAAGCAACAGCGATCCTTGCTGGAGATGCCCTCCTCACATTAAGCTCTGAAATAATTGTGAATGATCAAGAGCTTAATGATCGGGAAAGAGTATTTTTGATACGGGAGTTATCCAGAGCCAGTGGTGCATCAGGTATGGTTGAAGGACAGATGCAGGACATGCTGAGCGAAGATAAACAAATTCCTCTTCAAGAGCTTGAGAACATACACAAGAAAAAGACTGGGAAGTTGTTGAATTTCGCTATTATTGCTGGAACCTTTCTAGGAAATGCTTCAAATGAAAAATTCGACGAAATGAAAAAAATGGGTGAAGCCCTTGGACTGATTTTTCAAATTCAGGACGATATATTAGACGTGACTGGAGATGCTGAGAAAATTGGTAAACCTGTAGGAAGTGATGAGGGTAATAGAAAGAGTACATATCCTCAATTGCTGGGTCTGGATGGAGCACGTGAGCAAATGGAGGCGTACGTGGAAACGGCGCAAGGTGCACTTCTAAACGCAGGCGTAAACAATACAATTCTTTCAGAACTCATCCACTATTTAAGTAGCCGTGATCATTAAAAACGTTTAGATTGAGCAAGGATTTAGAATATGATATATTATGGTTAGTGAGGAATGGTGCAGTATTCTAGTCGGCCCTCCGATCCTGAAGGCGGGCCTAAAAATCCGCCAAAGGGCATATCGATGAAGTTCCTTGTGTTGGCTTGAGGCGCCCAGCCTTGGGTCGATGCTGGGAGTTAAGGTTGCAGGGCGATCCACAAAGGCATGTGGGCGTTGACCCTGCTTCCGCGGAGGCCCATCTCTGTAAGGATCCCTGAGCCAGGGATCCTTATGGAATGGGGTATGAACCTGCAGTATATGGAGTAATATCTATATGCGCAGCGTAGCCTGCCTTGAGTGGTTTTGAGGGGATTATAGTTAATGAATACCATTGTACTTCGGATGGCCACTGAAGACATGGTGTGTAAGCTGTATGAAATCAGAACTGCAAAAGAGGCTAAGGATTGGTTAAAGGCTGTCGGGGAAATCCCCTAGGCTGTTCTAGTTTGGACATGTAACAGGAATTATAGTGCGGACTAAGTGGCAATCTAGTCCAGTTTTCGGAGACGGAGCTGAGTCAAGCTTAAAGGGGAACCGCCAGAGTGGTGACACTCGGTGCTTGATTGGGAAAACCTACTAGACCTAAGCCGCAATTTTTACCTGTTACGTGACCATTCCTTTCGCTACATATGAAGTCAATTAAAGGATATAGAGGTAGAGAATGGACAATAAATTAAAAAAATCCTTAAAATTCAGTTTAAGTATTGCCGTTATCACATTCGTGTTAGCGGCTATTTTTTCAGTTATATCATCCTCCGTTTTAAGCGGGGTTATGTGGATTATTGGACTTGTTATCGTTTTCATTATTGTGTTCACAGGTGTTATATTTGATATGTTAGGAATTGCAGCAACAGCTGCTCATGAGAAACCCTTCCATGCGATGGCTTCAGAAAAAGTATCTGGCGCTAAAGAAGCCATTATTATCGTTAGGAATGCAGACAGGTTTGCTAGTTTTTGTAACGATGTAATTGGAGATATTTCTGGTATAGTAAGTGGGACGGCATCAGCAATTGTAGTATTGCAAGTGGCAAATGTATTAGGATATAGCGATGGTTCGACAGTGCAAATTACAATTTCTGTAATTTTAACTAGTATAGTAGCAGCGCTTACCGTTGGCGGAAAAGCATTAGGTAAATTCTTTGCCATTAATTCCTCAACTAAAATCATCTTCTTTGCCGCAAGGGTTATTGCATGGCTTGAGTCAACCACAAAGATCAGGATTTTATCGAGCGCATCGTCAACCAATAAAAAAACAAGATAATTACAAGGGGGTCCATTAATGGATCTGAGTAAAATTGATAATCCTTCACTCCTGAAGGAAATGAATACAAAACAACTAGAAGAACTGGCAGAGGATATGAGGCAGTTTTTAATCGGCAATCTTGCTGCTACCGGTGGTCATTTAGGTGCTAACTTGGGGGTAGTGGAGCTCACTCTCGCTCTGCATAAAGTTTATACAAGCCCGCAGGATCGGTTACTGTGGGATGTAGGTCATCAGTCTTACATTCATAAAATCCTTACAGGACGTGGAAACCAATTCAGTACATTACGCAAGTACAGAGGGCTATGTGGTTTTCCAAAAAGAATTGAAAGTGAACATGATATTTGGGAAACAGGACACAGTTCTACCTCGTTATCTGCCGCAATGGGTATGGCGATCGCACGTGATTTAAAGAATGAGAACCATTCCATTCTTCCAGTAATCGGAGACGGTGCGTTAACGGGAGGTATGGCACTTGAAGCTTTGAACCATATTGGTCATGAGAAAAAGAGTGTAACCGTTATCCTAAATGACAATGAAATGTCCATAGCAAAAAATGTTGGAGCTCTTCATGGAGCTCTAGGGCGTATGAGAAGTGCAGGTAAGTATAACCGTGCAAAAGATGATTTAGAATGGCTGCTGAAGAAAATCCCTGCAGTAGGGGGAAGGATTGCTCAAGCCGCTGAGCGTCTTAAAGATAGTATGAAATATTTCGTGGTCCCCGGGATGTTCTTTGAAGAGCTTGGCTTCACTTATTACGGGCCAGTAGATGGACATGATTTCGAAGATTTGCTGGAAAACTTAAACTATGCGAAAAAAACTGAGGGTCCAGTTATTGTTCATGTAATGACTCAAAAAGGGAAAGGATACCACCCTGCTGAAAGTGATGTGAAAGATAAATGGCATGGAGTAGGCCCTTATAAGATCGAATCTGGAGAAAAGATTAAGCCATCTTCTGCTCCTCCTGCCTGGAGTTCTGTAATCAGTGAAACATTGCGGAGGGAAGCGCGTACCGATGACCGTGTTGTCGCTGTAACCCCTGCTATGATTCTTGGATCTAAGCTTGAAAAATTCGGTGAAGAATTCCCTGACCGCTTATATGATGTAGGTATTGCAGAACAGCACGCTACTACATTATCGGCAGGTTTGGCTACTCAGGGTATGAAACCTTTTCTGGCTATTTATTCAACCTTCCTGCAAAGAGGTTATGATCAAGTTATACATGATGTGGCCAGACAAAACCTCAATGTGATATTTGGTATTGATCGTGCCGGACTTGTTGGAGCCGATGGTGAAACTCATCAGGGTGTGTTTGATATATCTTTCCTTCGATCTGTACCCAATATGGTTATTTCCATGCCTAAAGACGAAAATGAAGCTCAGCACCTAGTGCATACGGCTGTAAAATATGATGATGGTCCTATTGCTATACGTTATCCGCGAGGCAATGCGGAAGGGGTGGATACTGATGAAGAACTCCACACCATTCCGATTGGAAGCTGGGAAATTCTTAAAGATGGTAAAGATGGAGTTATTCTTACCTTTGGAACTACTATTAAAATGGCTTTAGAAGCGAGTAAAAAGCTTGAAGAAGAAGGGATATCTATTTGTGTCGTGAATGCAAGGTTTATGAAACCACTGGATAATTCCATGCTTCATGATCTCATGAAGAAAGACATCCCAGTACTAACTATTGAAGAAGCGGTTCTTCAAGGCGGATTTGGCTCCAGTGTCCTGGAATTTGCAGCAGAAGAAGGATACAGGTCTCAATGGATAAAACGCATGGGAGTTCCTGACCGTTTTATAGAGCACGGAAGTGTACCGGAGTTGTGGGCAGAGATTGGCTTAACAGAGGAAAAAATTATAGAGAATCTAAAAGAAATGATTCCAACTAAACAGCAGAGGGCTTAATTAATGGGAAGAAAAATTCGTTTAGATGTTTTATTAGTGGAAAAAGGATATATTGAAACCAGAGAAAAAGCTAAGCGCACCATAATGGCTGGACTGGTTTTTTCTGAACAAGAACGATTGGATAAACCTGGAGTAAAAGTAGATGAGAACCTTCCTATCACTGTTAAAGGAAAAGCTATTCCTTATGTGAGCAGAGGAGGGCTTAAACTTGAAAAAGCTCTAAAAGAATTTGATATTCAGGTAAAAGATAAAATAATGATCGACATTGGATCATCTACTGGTGGTTTCACTGACTGCGGTCTAAAAAACGGGGTTAGGTTGAGTTATGCCATAGATGTGGGTTATAACCAGCTGGACTGGGGGTTGAGAAATCACCCTCAAGTTGTTGTGATGGAACGGACAAACTTTCGTTATGTAACACTGGAAGACTTAGCTTATGGACCACCTGAATTTGCGTCTATCGATGTGTCGTTTATTTCTTTGCGTATTATTCTTCCCGTGCTTGCCAAGCTTTTGACTCGTGGCGGCGATGTAGCCGCACTCATAAAACCTCAATTTGAAGCAGGGCGGGAACAGGTAGGTAAGAAAGGGATTGTAAGAGATGCGAAAATTCATACGGATGTTATTTATAACATTCTAGGATTCGCTAAACAGCATGGATTTTCTGCAAAAGGATTAACCTTTTCTCCTATAACAGGGGGAGATGGAAACATAGAATTTTTAGTACACCTATGTCTGGATGGGGCCAAAACGGAACTAAGCCCGGCTAAGGTGGATGATGTTGTTAAAACAGCACATGAAGCGCACAATGGATAAACAGGTTGGAAGGGCTTTAACAGCCCTTTTACTTTGGATGGTTTTTGAAACGGAGGATTACCATGAACAAGGGACAGCGTCACATAAAAATACGCGAGTTGATTACTAATGATGATATTGAAACACAAGATGAACTGGTTGATCGTTTAAAGGGTATGGGATATAACGTAACACAGGCTACAGTTTCCCGAGATATTAAGGAACTCCACCTTGTGAAAGTACCTATGATGGATGGGCGTTACAAATACAGCCTCCCGGCCGATCAACGTTTTAACCCGTTTGAAAAGCTTAAGCGATTAATGATGGATGCTTTTGTTAGTATCGATCGAGCTGGCCACTTTATCATTTTAAAAACCCTCCCTGGTAATGCCAATGCTGTAGGAGCACTTGTAGATAATTTAGAGTGGGAAGAAATAATGGGTACAATTTGCGGAGATGATACTTGTTTAATCATTTGCCGAAGTGAGCACCAGACTGAAACAATAAGTGAACAATTGCTAAATATGCTATAACTGAGGTGGAGCGTTTCATGCTAACTGAACTATCAATTCGTGACTTTGCAATCATCGATCATATTTCAATCACTTTTAAAGAAGGTTTGACAGTATTAACAGGTGAAACAGGAGCTGGTAAGTCGATTATCATTGATGCCATACAATTGTTATCCGGTGGAAGAGGCTCTGTGGAATTTGTTCGTCATGGAGCAAAAAAAGCCGAAATTGAAGGCTTATTTACCGTTGAACCGAATCATCCTATTCATAGTAAAACTGAACAATTCGGTGTAGATATTAGTGAGGATGGAATGGTGGTGCTTAATCGCGCAATTACCCATCAAGGGAAAAGTATTTGCCGGGTTAACGGTAAATTAGTAACTCTTGGGATACTAAAAGAGTTTGGCCGGGCTTTGATTGATATCCATAGTCAACATGAGACGCAATCGCTAATGGATCCGGAGAGACACATTGAACTTCTGGATTTATTTGCCTCCTCAGAATTACAGTCTTCTATGAAGGAGTACCGGCAGGTTTATGAGAAATATCGTACGTTGGTGAATCGATATAAAGAATTAAGTGAAAATGAACAAGAAATGGCTCAGCGACTTGATCTTTTGGAGTTTCAGCTACGTGAACTTCAAGAAGCGGAACTTCAACCGAAAGAAGACGAGGAGTTGAGCGAAGAACGTACTAAATTAAATAATTATGAAAAGATTTATCAGGGAATTCATGATGCTTACTACTCTTTGTATGGAGAACAAAAAGGTCTGGATTGGTTAAGTCATGCAATGACTTCGTTGGAGAGCACAGGTGATTTTGATGACAGTCTGGCTAAAATGTCAGAAGAGCTTTCCAATTCATATTATTTAATCGAGGAATTGACTTTTCAGTTAAGTTCACAAATGGAAAACCTCGAATTTGATCCAGAACGGTTAAATCAAATTGAATCCAGACTGAATGAGTTGAATCGATTAAAGAAAAAGTATGGAGCAGACGTAGAGGAGATGCTGGAATATGCATCCAGAATAGAAGAAGAGATAGACGAAATTAAAAATAAAGATTCACGACTTGCGAACATGGAAGGTCAAATTGATGAACTTGGGCAGGATGCGGTATTAGAAGCGAAGGATCTTCATGATATTCGGAAGCGTGATTCAGAATTGTTAGCTGGTTATATTCATGATGAACTAAAGGACTTATATTTGGAAAAAGCTGCTTTTGATGTTGATATTTCTATAAAAGAAGGAAAACAATCTGATCCTGTCCTGGATGGTAAACCAGTCCGTTTGCATTCTAACGGTTTTGATCATGTTAAATTTTTAATAACAACGAATCCAGGTGAACCTCTAAGAGAAATACATAAAGTAGCTTCCGGAGGGGAAATGTCTCGAATTATGTTAGCTCTCAAACGTATATTCTCAAGACATCAAGGAGTAACTAGCGTTATTTTTGATGAAGTAGATACAGGTGTTAGCGGCCGCGTGGCTCAAGCTATAGCAGAAAAAATCTACGGGATATCAGAAGGCTCTCAGGTGCTTTGTATTTCTCATTTACCTCAAGTGGCTGCGATGGCAGATACTCACGTAAGAATTGAAAAACGAGTAGATAATGATCGTACTTACACAGGGGTGTCGGAATTGTCTCATCAGGAAAAAGCTGATGAATTATCCCGCATGATTACAGGAGCTGAATTGACTGAGACAACTCTTGAACATGCAAGAGAATTGTTAGAGATGGCACATAAACATAAATTAAATAAATGATATGAACGTGTATTGGGGAAATTAAAACGTATGGATGAATCCATACGTTTTTTTTAATTCACTAAATTAGGTTTAGCCAGATGTTTTTAATTTATACTATGGTGAATGTTTCATGCCAAGGGAATCAGTACTATATTTACTCAGTTTATACTGGTTTAAAAAGTGGCCTTGAAGACCACATTATAAGTAAGCCAAGAAAGATTGGTACTGGAGTAATAAGGAGTGTTGAACCCTTGAATCATAAGTTGAAAAGTAAACATATATGTGGTTCTGTTCTCCTGCTGTTGATGCTTATATTACCTTTATTCAGCCCCCTTCAGAAATATCTTGCTATTCCAACAGAAGTAAAAGTGAGTACTTCTGCTGAAATGGAGGCAGCACCGGTTTCAAGTCATCCTAACGAAGCCTGGACAGCATTTTCATCTACAAATGATAGCCAGGTTTTTCATGAATTTGCCGGCGTACCTTTGAAGAAAACGGACATTAAAAAAATGAAGGATATCCGATTAATTCCTGGTGGACAATCGGTAGGCGTAGAATTACACACAAAAGGAGTCCTGGTTGTAGGACACCATCTTGTAACGGGAGAAGCGGATGAGAAAACATCTCCAGGGGAAGACGCCCGTGTTCAAGTCGGGGATATTTTGTTAAAAGGAAATGGTGAGGAACTCAATAGTATGGAGGATCTATCCTCCCTGGTAAAAGATGCAGGGAATGATGGAAAAGCCATAAAATTTACGTTAAAAAGAAATAAAGAGATTTTAACAACGACATTAAATCCATCGTTTAACAAACAGGAAAACGAATATCAGATCGGATTATATATCCGTGATTCTGCAGCTGGAATTGGAACGATGACATTTTACCATCCTGATAGTAAAAAATATGGAGCTTTAGGCCATGTCATTTCGGATATGGATACGAAAAAGCCTATTGAAATTCATGAAGGAACCATTGTACGCTCCCACGTAACTTCAATTGAAAAAGGAAGTCAGGGGGTTCCAGGTGAAAAACGAGCTGAATTTTCCTTAAAGGATGACCGCTTAGGTACGATCACTAAAAATACACCTTTCGGAATCTTTGGAGAATTAGATGGCTCGATTGATAACAATGCATATCCAAATGGTCTGCCAGTCGGATATGCTGACCAGGTAAAGGAAGGACCTGCAAAAATCCTTACGGTCTTGGATGGAGACAAAATGCAGACATTTGATGTAGAAATTGTCAGCAATATGCCTAAGAAAAGCCCTGTAACAAAAGGTATGATTGTAAAAATAACCGACCCTAAATTGTTGGATAAAACCGGGGGTATTGTACAGGGAATGAGTGGAAGTCCTATTATACAAAATGGAAAAATTATTGGTGCAGTTACTCATGTGTTCGTTAATGATCCTACTAGCGGATATGGAGTTCATATTGAGTGGATGCTTCAAGAAGCCGGTATTGAAATATATGAAGAACAGCAAAAAGCAAGTTAAAAAAGGTGCTCCTAGGAGCCCTTTTTCTTTTTGACAAAAAACGACATTAACATTTAGGTCATGTCGAATTATTGCGATTTTATAAGTATTTTTAAGCATTTTGAAGATATCATCCAATTTTGAATATTATTTGTTATAATGAAAAGGGATAGATTTCCTCTATGTCGAATATATGTATTCAAGCAAGAAGAGGGATAATTTTGTAAGGAGGAAGGTAAATGGAAAAAATAAAAGTATGTTTAGCGGATGATAATAGGGAGTTAGTCAAACTTCTTCAGGAATATTTTGAAGACACAAATGATATCGATGTAATCGATGCTAGCTACAATGGTAAAGATTGTCTCCAAATGGTAGAAGAAAAGAAGCCTGACGTGTTGATCCTGGATATTATTATGCCTCACTTAGATGGACTGGCTGTCCTTGGAAAGCTGAAAGAATTTGATAAACAGCCAGAAGTTATTATGCTCACGGCTTTTGGTCAGGAAGAAGTAACTAAAAAAGCTGTAGAACTAGGTGCTGCTTATTTTATGATGAAACCTTTTGATCTGGATCATCTTGCTGAACAAGTTAGACAAATCAAGCATGCGGGGGATCCAATAAATCGTGCTCTTGGCAGCAGTTATACCTCAACCAAGTCTAAAAAGCCTGATCTGGATACAAGCATTACTCACATAATTCATGAAGTTGGCGTCCCAGCTCATATCAAAGGTTATCAATATTTAAGAGAAGCCATTACGATGGTTTATCGTGATCTAGAACTCCTTGGATCCATTACAAAAGTCCTCTATCCCGACATTGCTACTAAATACAATACTACAGCCTCAAGGGTCGAGCGTGCCATTCGTCATGCGATCGAAGTTGCTTGGAATCGTGGAAATATCGATGCTATATCTTCTTTATTCGGCTACACCATCTCGAATACTAAGGCCAAACCGACAAACAGTGAATTCATCGCCATGGTTGCTGATCGTCTGCGTTTAGAGCATAAGGCTTCGTAACGAAAAACATAAATTAAAGTCTGGAACTAAATAATGCCACTTTGAACCTTCTATTATCGGGTGATTTCTCGCCCATCCGATAATAGAAGGTTTTATTTATTTGCCTGTTTATTATTTTTAGCCGTTACATATAGGTAGGTTTTAGCGAGAGATCGGTGTTTATATTATTCAAGTCATAAGCTTATGTATATCATGAGCAAGGATAGGATTATCGTATACCCCTTGATCTATGGCATTTAGATAGGGAATCAGGGAAAGATGAGCTTTATCATCCAGCAGATGAATCCCGTGTCTTTTTATTAGTCGATAACTGAAAGGCAACTCTAAATATTGAAGAATTACATAGCGGTGCCCTGTCTCAACAAATGTACATAATATCTCAATTTCACCGTCTTCAGGGTAAAATCTTGATCCACCAAAACCATCCCTTCTATATACCATCAAATTCTGACCTCCTTCTCCAAAAAGTAACAAGTAAATAAACCTTCACTTATTATACATCATTTTCTATGGGATTTGCTTCCATTTTAAAAATATAAATAGTAACTTATGTTTTTAAACCATTTCGGTTCATTTTCATAACTGATTTGTGATACAATTCTTAATTATTAGTAACTTTGTGAATTGATGGGGTGTTTACATATGAAAGTAGTAAAATTTGGTGGAAGTTCCGTATCTAATGCAGATCAAATTAAAAAAATTACGGATATTATAGAAGCAGATAATGAAAGGAGTGTCATTGTGGTTTCGGCTCCAGGTAAAAGATTTTCTGGAGACGAGAAAGTAACTGATCTTCTCATTAAACTTGGGAATTCTATACATGGTTCTTCTTTTGACAGAAACGTTTATGACCAGGTGCTAAATCGGTTTCGAAGTAATGTTAGCGAACTCGGACTGCGTGAAGAAGTTTTTATCGCAGTCCAATCTAAGATTGATGAAGCCATGAACTTAATTATAGAAGGTGTGCCTTATGGGATGGACGCTTTGAAATCATGCGGAGAAGATGGTTCAGCGTTAGTAATAAGTGCCTATCTAACGTCGAGGAAACAAAAAGCATCTTATGTTAATCCCAAGGATGCAGGTATAATCGTTCGAAATCAATTAGGTGGCGCATTAGTACATGAAGAGAGTTTTGAAAGACTTTATCAACTAAGAGAACGTGATGGAATTTTAGTCATTCCAGGTTTTTTCGGTTTTACTCCAAATGGTCAGCTAGTTACATTTTCCCGCGGAGGATCAGATATAACAGGCGCCATTGTAGCTGCCGGGGTAAAAGCTGATCTTTATGAAAATTTTACAGATGTTGACTCTGTTTATTGTGTGAACCCAAACATTGTAGACCAGCCAAAACAGTTGACTTCCCTTACTTATAGGGAAATGCGTGAATTATCATACGCAGGGTTCTCTGTATTTCATGATGAAGCTCTTATCCCTGCATTCAGAGAAAAGATACCTGTTTGCATAAAGAATACGAACAATCCTGAAGCTCCAGGAACGATGATCGTAGCTGAACAGCCGGATCGGGAAGGGCATGTAGTAGGGATTGCGAGCGATCACGGTTTCTTAAATATCTATGTAAGCAAATTTCTTATGAATAGAGAGATTGGATTCGGACGCCGCCTGCTTCAGATATTAGAAGATGAAGAGGTATCATTTGAGCATGCCCCTTCTGGAATAGACGATATGTCGGTGATCCTCAGGGATTATCAGCTTCCTAAAGAGAAGGAAGAAGTGGTGGTTAAGCGGATTAAAGAGGAATTGGATGTTGATATGGTTCTTATTGAGAGAGATATGGCCATGATTATGATAGTTGGGGAAGGTATGAACCAGGCTGTAGGATTAGCCAGCCAGGCAGCCACCGCATTCAAGGATGCCGGAGTTAATATAGAGATGATTAACCAGGGTTCCTCTGAAGTTTCCATGATGTTCGGTGTGAAATCTGAATCGCTTACAGCCGCTGTGCAAGCTCTTTATAAGAATTTTTTTGAATAATTAATAAAACGAAGCTGCTTATGAAGCAGCTTCGTTTTATTTTTTTTGCAATTGGTTCTGTAATTCTTCAGCTGTATTTATTCCCTCGGCTATGGTTAAGCGCATAAGGTGACAGAATAATTCAGAGGTCATTATGGCATCGTTCAAGGCATGATGACGTTCACGCTTTTCAATACCGAGGTGTTTGAGCAGCGGATCAAGCTGATGTTTAATGTCAGGGAATAACCATTTTGCCATTAGATGGGAATCAAGAACCTTTGGATGATAGGCTGGCAGCTTCCATCTTTTTAACATGGCTTGCAGGAACCTCATATCAAATTTGGCGGGGTGAGCGACCAAAATGGATCCTTCACTAAAATCCAGAAAATTTTGGAAACCTTCTATGAAAGGGCTTGAATTTTTAAGACGTTCTTTCGTGAGGCCTGTTAACCTCAAAGTCTGCTTGTTCACAGGTCTAATAGGACGTATGACCTGGTGGAGCTTTTTCCGATAACATGAATCCAGGCCATGAATCCTGACAGCGCCAATAGAAATGATTTCGTGACCAATCTCTGGAAGGAAACCAGTGGTTTCGAGATCGAAAATAGTATAGTCAACTTCATTAAGATTTTTTTTGGCAATTTCGAAATCGGGTTCGTAAGTTTGGAGCTTATGTTGAAGGTGCTCATAACTTTTCCACTTTAAATAAGGTTTAATCTTATAATAGTAAATGGGTTTTTCGAAAAGAATATATTTTATAATCTGTAGGTCTACGGGCAGCATTACATCACCCTATTCCGGTTGTAACTCAATTCAAGTACCTGCTGAAGTCGCTTGGCAATAATCAGTGCTTCCCGCAGAGAACGACGCTCCTCTTTGTTCATTTGGGTTAGTTTTAGATCATTGGACAGAACTTCATTATTTTCCAGCTGTTTCAGATTTTCTTTTAATCGAAACAGCATTAGACGGTGCAGAGCTGTTTTAGCATTTTCGACATCTCTAGGGTGGAAGCGTTCATGGTCAGCTAATGCGTTCAGCCGGCTCACGGTATTAATGTTTTCAATGCCGTATTTCATGCTATAGATTCTGACAGCATTAACAATCTGCATAATAGCTGACTTTTTCAAGTTAAGAGTCCTCTTTTTTCCTACACCTGAAATACGTCCAAACGGCTGGACCGGGACCCTGAATCTAAGGGTGTCTTTCATTAAAAGCTGATGAAGACTTAATGATTTCTGAACTCTTTTGGTAACATATTTTTTTAATTCGTAAGCCAGTGAATAATCCCCGAATATTGGCCGGAAATCCATGAATATAGTAAAGTCACGAATTTCTTCTGCATCCATTTTTTCTATCCAGGTGTCTACATTTGTATGCCATTCTGTCATCTGCTTGCGCCATTTTTCTTCTTTTGCCATGATTCCACCATTACAGTATGGGAATCCACATTCGTTTAACATATAATTAATCTTTGTAGTAAAACGCTCAAAGTAAGCTTTGATTTTTGTTTTGTGCTTCGAATGTTCGTAATCCGCTAAAATCATTCCGTTGTCCTGATCAGTGGAGAATGCCTGTTCTTTCCGTCCTTCACTTCCCATGACCAAAAAGCAGTAGTTGATGGGAGGGGCCCCATGGCCTTCCGCAATCATTTCATCTTCGGCAATTTGTACCACCTGTTTATGGATACGATCATTATAGTTAGTCATAAGCTCAGCGATATCATACGCAAACATATTATCCTGAATAAGGCTGGCGATGAATTTCTGAAATCTTTGGTTATAGGTTGGAGAAAGTTCAATGATTTCCTGAATCGTCGAAGCATTTGAAATTCGATAAGTAAGGTCAAAGTACACTGAATTCTTGATCGTAAAGAAAGAAGATTGGCGAAGAATTCCTACAATCTTATCTTTATGAAGAACTGGAATAATTTCAGTTGGGTGATGTTTCAAGTAACTGAGAGCATCATAAATGAACTCTTGTTCATTAATTTCGTAGGCTTCCTGAGTCATATAAGCTTTCACAGGATTATTATGGTCGTTTTCAAAATAAGCACGAAGGATTTCTCCGTAACCAATCATCCCTAGCATCGTTTTCTGGTCATCACTTACAATTAAAGCTTCTATTTTCTGTTGTTGTAACATTCTCGCAGCCTTTTCAATGGAAGATTCAGGATGTATGAATGTTGGGGGCTCCATATAGGCATCAGCACGCTTTTTATAGAGATCACGGTCATCCTGATCATCCGTTGTGGAACTCTTGTATTTAACTTCATCATAGAGACTCTTCATTAAGTTACTGATTCCGTCCATGACGACTTTTGAAAATTGTGTGTTATTAGACATTACTTTCAAAAAGGATTCTCGCTCAAAACAAATGGTTTTCACAGGTTCCAATGCCTGTACAGAAAATCTCATTTCACCGCTGGTTAAGAGAATCATGACCCCAATTAAATCCCCAGGATAATAAAAGCGAACAGATAACTGCTTTCCATTGGAACGGTGCATAATATTATTCGCTAGACCAGAGGTAAGGAAATGGATGTCAATTGAATTATCCGATTGGTCTTCATGAATAATAAATTCATTCGTACTGTACTCTTTCACTACAGCTTTTCCGAATACGTCTTCAAATTCCTCTTCTGTTAACAAATCAAAAGGGTATTGATTCTTAAATAACTCAAACTCTGTCACAGAGCAAAACTCCTTCATTTCGAACTACGATTTTGGTCAAAGCGACCTTTAGTGAGGTTTCTTTTTCTATCACGATGAAGAATAAATCCACCAATAAAGGCAAGTCCTCCCAAGAAAAAAAGCAAGCCGGCAGCTCCTTGTAAAGCTATGTGAAAAAATATAGGGTGAAATTCACCAAATAATGCATCCCGCATTAATTTTATGCCATAAACCGCAATGATTCCGGGAGTAGCTAATAACAATAAAGCAATTATGCGCATAATTAGTATCTCCTTTTCTAACAATCATTATCTAGTATATCAAATGGAGAATGATGTGGGAATACAATCCCGCTTGCTAAAAAGTGCATAATAGGGTAGGATAAAGATGCGCAAATTATTGCAGGGTGTGATAATGATGAAACGTGTATTGATTGTCGGAGCAGGCAAAGGTGGAACAGCCCTGTTAAAACTGCTGAATGAAACAGATCGAATGAAAATTGTAGCGGTGACAGATATTAACAAAGATGCTGGCGGTCTTAGGTTAGCAGAGACCATTCATATACCAACAGGTGCTCACTGGCAGGATTTTATACATAAAGATATCGATATAGTTATTGAAGCTACAGGAGATGACGCGGTTTTTGAAGAGATCAGAGCCCGTAGAAATCAGAAAACAGTCGTTATTCCAGGATCCGTAGCTTATATTACGTCAGAGCTTCTCGAAGAAAAAGAAGCCCTCGTCCAGGAATTGAAACGCCAGACGGAGAACCAGCATCTAATATTAAATAGCATTCACGATGGTATGATCGTAATTGCGCCTGATGCCAACGTCACTTTTGTAAATCGAAGTGCGGAAGAAATTTTAGGTATGGATAAAAACTCCATTATCGGAAACTCCATCCAGCGAGTGATTCCGGCTTCAAGACTTCCCCAGCTCTTAAAATCCAGGGAAAAAGAAGTGAACCAGAAACTAATCCTCGAAAATGGAAAAAAAGTTATTACGACAAGGATTCCAATGATCGGCGCTCGCGGGAAAGTTATAGGGGCGTATGCCGTTTTTCAGGACATCACAGAAGTAGTAGATCTGGCAGAAGAAATTACCGATTTAAAAGAAGTAAAAACGATGCTTGAAGCTATTATACAATCTTCCGATGAAGCAATTTCGGTTGTGGATGAAAATGGAAGCGGTTTAATGGTTAATCCTGCTTACTCTAGAATTACAGGGTTATCAGAGGATGAAATTGTGGGTAAGCCAGCCACAGTGGACATATATGAAGGGGAAAGTATGCATATGAAAGTCCTGAAAACCCGGCGTCCAGTTCGGGGGGTGAGGATGAAGGTTGGTCCTCATAAAAAGGATGTATTAGTAAATGTAGCCCCGGTCATTGTAGATGGAAAATTAAAAGGCAGTGTCGGCGTGTTGCATGATGTGACAGAAATACAGTCCTTAACCAGTGAACTCAGAAGAGCACGCCAGATTATTAGGAGTCTTGAAGCAAAGTATACTTTTGATGACATTATTGGTAATTCTTCAGAAATGACGCTTGCACTGGAACAAGCAAAAGTAGGAGCGAGAACTCCAGCAACCGTATTGCTGAGAGGGGAATCTGGGACTGGTAAAGAACTTTTTGCTCATGCCATTCATAATGAGAGTGAGCGGCGCCATAATAAGTTTATTCGAGTGAATTGCGCTTCTATAGCTGAAAGCTTATTAGAGAGTGAACTGTTTGGTTATGAAGATGGAGCTTTTTCCGGTGCTAAGCGCGGGGGTAAGAAAGGGCTTTTTGAAGAAGCCAACTCTGGCAGCATCTTTTTAGATGAAATTGGAGAATTAACCTTGCCCATGCAGGCGAAGCTGCTTAGGGTTTTACAAGAGAAAGAAATTCTAAGAGTAGGAGGCACTAAACCAGTACACATAGATGTCCGAGTAATTGCTGCTACGAATATGAATTTGGAAAAAGCGATTATGAATAAATCTTTTCGAGAAGATCTTTACTATCGCTTAAACCGTCTTCCGATTTATATCCCACCTTTAAGAGAGAGGATAGAAGATTTAAAACTCTTGGCTGAGCACCTGATTCAAAAACTGAATGAAGATTATGGCAGGCATGTAACTTCTATAGACAAGCAGGCTTTCCAAAAATTAATAGAGTATCATTGGCCCGGAAATGTAAGAGAGCTCGAAAATATCATTGGACGTGCCATGATATATATGGATCATTTAGAGGACGTAATACTCCCTGAACATATCCCAAACCTAACAAAAGAAACCTTAACAGCAACCCGTCCGAATATTCCAGGTCATCAGTGGCTTGGAGAGACACTGCAACAAGCTGTAGATGAATATGAAAAAAGACTATTAGCCGATGCTTTCCGGGCCCATAATTTCAATAAGACGCAAACTGCTAAAGCCCTTGGCATTTCCATTCGAAACTTCTATTATAAATTGGATAAATACGGTTTAGATAAACATAGCATGCAAAAATAATCATTCTATGCAATAACTTGCATGGATGTGATTTTCGAAACAGGAAGATGTGGGGTGCATTGAGTTGGCACGAATCTTGCATTATTTATATTAAGAAGAGGTGAAAGAATGAGAACCTTAGATCAAATGGTGGCCCAGGTTAATCGTGCAGAATTGAAAACCGTTGCAGTAGCACAAGCTGAAGATGAAGAAGTCTTAAGGGCGGTTAAAAAAACACGAGAACTGGGAATTGGCAGGTTTCTTCTTACAGGAGATAAACTAGCTATAACAGAGCTTGCAAACAAGCTGAACATAAACTTGGAAGATGATGGGATAACCCTTCTGGATTGCAGTCGTGAAAAGGCTGCGCATGAAGCCGTAAAGGCCGTTCATAATCAGGAAGCTCATGTTGTAATGAAAGGGAATGTAGATACTAAAACATTACTTAAAGCCGTATTAGATAAACAGTATGGTCTTAGAGCTGGCGGGGTCTTATCCCATGTTGCCCTCTTCGAAGTACCAGGGCAGGACAAATTAATATTTTTAACTGATGCAGCTATGAACATTGCCCCGACCCTGGAAGAGAAGGTACAAATCATAAATAATGCTGTTGAAGTAGCGAGCTTAGCAGGATGGAACGTACCAAAGGTTGCTGTGCTTGCTGCTGTAGAAGTAGTTAATCCAGCTATGCCGGCTACTGAGGAAGCTGCAATATTAACACAAATGAACCGGCGGGGACAGATTAGTGGTTGTCTTGTGGATGGACCGCTTGCTTTTGATAATGCGGTTGATAAACGAGCGGCTGAACATAAAGGGGTGCAGTCAGAAGTGGCAGGACAAGCGGATATACTAATGGTGCCTACTATTGAAGTGGCTAACGCCTTATACAAGTCGTTTATGTATTTCGCTGGTGCTAAAGTCGCTGCTGTAATAAGTGGAGCCAAAGCACCTATAGTATTGACTTCAAGAGCTGATTCAGCAGAAAGTAAGGTTTATTCACTAGCACTGGCATTACAGTCCAGCAAACAATAGGAGGAATTGAAAATGCAAATTTTTAAATACATGAAAGAGTACGATTACGAACAACTATTATTCTGTCAGGATGAACAATCTGGTTTGAAAGCTATTATCGCGATCCACGATACTACTTTAGGACCGGCACTCGGCGGAACACGCATGTGGACCTACGCTTCTGAAGAAGATGCAATTGAGGATGCTCTCCGCTTAGCTAAAGGGATGACTTATAAGAATGCCGCTGCTGGATTGAACCTTGGAGGAGGAAAAACGGTAATTATAGGAGATCCCAAGACAGAAAAGAATGAAGAAATGTTCCGGGCATTCGGCCGCTTTATTCAAGGGTTGAATGGACGATACATTACGGCTGAAGACGTAGGGACAACTGTTCAGGATATGGATTTAATTCATGAAGAGACTGATTACGTAACAGGTATATCTCCAGCATTTGGCTCCTCAGGAAACCCTTCCCCAGTAACAGCTTATGGTGTTTACAGAGGTATGAAAGCAGCCGCAAAAGAAGGTTTTGGCAGTGATTCTCTAGAAGGAAAAACGGTAGCTGTACAAGGAGTAGGGAACGTAGCTTTCACCCTTTGCCGTCATTTGCATGAAGAAGGAGCACATTTGATTGTCACCGATATTAATAAGGAGGCTGTTCAGCGTGCTGTAGATGAATTCGGGGCTGAAGCAGTGGAGACTGAAGACATATATAGCGTTGACTGTGATATATATGCTCCTTGTGCTTTAGGTGCAACCATTAATGACGAAACCATTCCTCAGTTAAAAGCGAAAGTCATTGCAGGAGCAGCTAATAACCAGTTAAAAGATACCTCCCATGGTGACCTTCTCCATGAGAAAGGCGTCGTGTACACTCCGGATTATGTTATTAATGCAGGCGGAGTGATTAACGTAGCTGATGAACTCCATGGTTACAATAAAGAGCGAGCTATGAAGCGAGTAGAAACAATTTATGACAACGTCTCCCGTGTATTTGAAATCTCCCGTCGTGACAACATACCTACTTATAAAGCAGCCGACCGCATGGCAGAGGAACGTATTGAACGTCTGCGTCGCTCTCGGAGCCAGTTTCTTCAAAACGGCCACCACATTCTAAGTAGGAAATAAGTACGTGTATGGAGGTCGAAGACATTGCAAAATCATCGCATACTAGTAATTAATCCTGGCTCTACATCAACTAAGATTGGCGTCTTTGACGGTGAAGAGGCTATTTTTGAAAAAACAATCAGGCACCAGCCTGAAGAAATCTTTCAATTTAATAAAATTATTGACCAGTATGAATTCAGGAAGCAGGTCATTCTCAATGAACTTGATCAAGAGGGAATTAATATCAGTAAGTTGAGTGCTGTTTGTGGAAGAGGCGGTTTGCTTCGGCCTATTGAAGGAGGCACATACGAGGTCAATGAAGCTATGCTTGAGGATTTGAAAAACGGCTACAATGGTGAACATGCTTCCAATTTGGGCGGAATTATAGCTAATGAAATAGCAAAGGGGTTAAATATTGGAGCTTATATTGTTGATCCTGTTGTCGTGGATGAGCTTCAGGATATAGCCAGAGTCTCCGGGGTTCCTGAAATCCCTCGTAAAAGTATTTTTCATGCTTTAAACCAGAAAGCAGTAGCACGGCGCGCTGCAAAAGATTTAGAGAAGTCTTATAAAGACACCCGCTTAATTGTCACCCATATGGGGGGTGGCATTACTGTGGGAGCTCATGCCAACGGCCGCGTTGTTGACGTTAATAATGGTCTTCACGGGGATGGACCATTTTCGCCGGAGAGGGCTGGAACGGTCCCCGCAGGGGATCTTGTATCTCTTTGTTTTTCAGGGCAATACTACAGAGATGAAGTCATGAAAAAGTTGGTAGGACAAGGTGGGTTAATGGCCTATTTAGATACAAACGATGCTAGAGAAGTAGAAAAGATGGTCCAGCACGGTGATCGTAAAGCGAAACTAGTTTATGAAGCCATGGCTTATCAGATCGCTAAAGAAATAGGCAGCATGAGCGCAGCTCTTGAAGGGAAAGTAGATGCAATAGCGCTAACCGGAGGGCTTGCCTATGGTAAAACATTCGTGAGTGAAATATCAAAGCGAATCCACTGGATTGCTGATGTACTTGTCTATCCAGGTGAGAATGAACTAGAGGCTTTAAACGAAGGCACTTTACGAATACTGAATCATGAAGAAGTTCCAAAGCAGTATCCTAATTTTATAGAATAGGAAGGAGAGTCCACATGGCTGAAGAATATGATTTAGTCGTTCTCGGAGGCGGCACAGGTGGTTACGTCGCAGCTATCCGCGCTTCGAAGCTTGGACTTAAAGTAGCAATTGTTGAGAAACGCGAACTTGGAGGGACATGTCTTCACCGCGGATGCATTCCATCGAAAGCCTTGCTCAGAAGTGCGGAGGTTTTCCGTCAGACAAAGGAAGCAGAAGACTTTGGCGTGACCGTTCAAGAGCCAACACTTAATTTCACTAAGGTTCAAGAGCGTAAACAATCAATTGTAGACACCCTACATAATGGTGTGCAAGGTTTAATGAAGAAAGGCAAAATTGATATTTTTGAAGGATTTGGAAGAATTCTTGGCCCTTCCATTTTCTCTCCGTCAGCGGGAACAATATCTGTGGAAATGAATAACGGGGAAGAAAACGAAATGTTAATTCCTAAAAATGTATTAATAGCAACCGGTTCCAGTCCTAAGTCTCTACCAGGACTTGAAGTGGACGGAACTCAGGTAATGACTTCAGATGAAGCACTCTATATGGACGAATTACCATCTTCTATTGTAATTGTAGGCGGGGGAGTCATAGGCATTGAATGGGCATCCATGCTCTCTGATTTTGGAGTCAAAGTCACTGTACTTGAGTATATGTCTCAGATCTTACCGACAGAAGATCAGGATGTTGTCAAGGAAATGCAGAAACAAATGAAGAAAAAAGGAATTAGTATTGTAACAAGTGCTAAAGTAATGCCGGATACACTTACTAAAGATAAAGGTATTTCTATCCAGGCAGAAGTAAACGGTGAAGTCATGACTTATGAAGCCGACCGAATGCTTGTCTCAGTGGGACGTTCGGCCAACGTGAAGAATATTGGTCTCGAAAATACAGATATTGTTGTGGAAAATGGTGTGATTAAGACCAATTCCTATTACCAGACAAAAGAAAGTCATATTTATGCAATTGGCGATGTAATTGGCGGTATGCAACTGGCTCATGTTGCTTCTCACGAAGGAATTACAGCAGTTGAACATATGGCTAACCAAAACCCTCACTCCATGAACTATAATCATGTGCCTACTTGCATTTATTCAAATCCTGAAGTAGCGAGTGTAGGTTTGACGGAGCAGCAGGCTAAAGATGAAAATTATAATATAAAAACTGGGAAATTCCCATTTCAGGCTATTGGTAAGGCTCTTGTTTTTGGAGAAACAGATGGTTTCGTAAAAATCATTGCTGATAAAGATACGGATGATCTTTTAGGAGTTCATATGGTAGGTCCGCATGTAACGGATATGATTTCTGAAGCAGGTCTTGCGAAAGTACTGGATGCAACTCCATGGGAAATTGCAGAGAGTATTCACCCGCATCCAACGCTTGCAGAAGCAATTGGAGAAGCAGCTATGGCTGTAGATGGTAATCAAATCCACGGATAAATAAAGGAGGGGGAAATATGGCTGAAAACCGCCATAAATCATTAGGACTTAGTGACGAAGAAGTTTTAGATTTGTTCCGAACCATGCTTATGGCAAGAAAGATAGACGAAAGAATGTGGCTGTTGAATCGTGCAGGTAAAATTCCATTTGTTATTTCATGTCAAGGTCAGGAGGCTGCCCAAGTAGGCGCTTCCTATGCTCTTGACCGAACTAAAGACTATGCTTTGCCTTACTATAGGGACATGGGAGTTGTCCTTTCCTTTGGAATGACACCTCAGGATTTGATGCTTTCTGGTTTTGCTAAAGCGGAGGATCCGAATTCAGGTGGACGTCAAATGCCCGGACACTTCGGACAGAAGAAAAACAGAATTGTAACAGGTTCATCTCCAGTAACGACTCAAGTCCCTCATGCAGTAGGGATAGCACTGGCTGGAAAGATGGAAAAGAAAGATTTTGTATCACTTGTGACTTTCGGAGAAGGTTCCTCCAATCAGGGGGATTTTCATGAAGGAGCGAACTTTGCAGGCGTTCATAAACTTCCAGTTATATTTATGGTAGAAAATAATAAATATGCCATCTCTGTACCTGTCTCGAAACAGCTTGCGTGTGAAAAGGTTTCTGATCGTGCCATCGGATATGGTATGCCGGGTTATACTGTTGATGGGAACGACCCACTTGCCGTTTATGAGGCAGTTAAAGCGGCAGCAGACCGTGGCAGAAATGGCGAAGGCCCTACCCTGATCGAAACAGTATCCTATCGTTTGACCCCTCACTCAAGTGATGACGATGATCGCACATACAGGGAACGGGAAGAAGTAGATGAAGCTAAAAAGAAAGATTCTATAGTTACTTTTGCGAATTACCTACGCGAACAAAACATACTCACAGAAGAGATAGAAACCGAAATGAATGAAGAGATTAATCAAATTGTCAATGATGCAACTGACTACGCTGAAAATGCTTCATATGCTGAAGCGGAATCGGCAATGAAGTACGTCTATGAAGAGAATGAAGAGTAAGGAGGGGGAATAAAAATGGCAGTTATATCTTATATTCAGGCAGTAACTCAGGCTTTAAGAGAAGAAATGAAGCGGGACGATAAAGTATTCGTGCTTGGAGAGGACGTCGGTAAGCGAGGCGGGGTCTTCCGCGCTACAGACGGGCTCTATGATGAGTTTGGAGAAGATCGCGTTCTTGATACACCTCTCGCTGAATCTGCAATTGCAGGAGTTGGAATCGGTGCGGCTATGTATGGGATGAGACCGGTAGCAGAAATGCAGTTCGCTGACTTCATCATGCCTGCAGTGAACCAGATCATTTCTGAAGCTGCTAAAACGCGCTATCGTTCGAATAACGATTGGAGTGTGCCAATGACGATCCGAGCTCCTTATGGTGGTGGTGTACACGGGGCTCTTTATCATTCTCAATCTGTGGAAGCTGTCTTCGCAAATCAGCCAGGGTTAAAGATTGTAATGCCTTCAACTCCTTACGATGTGAAAGGGTTGTTGAAAGCTTCCATTCGTGATAATGATCCTGTCCTATTCTTTGAACACAAGCGAGCTTACCGTTTAATTAAAGGAGAAGTACCTGAAGAGGACTATACGTTACCTATTGGAAAAGCGGATGTTAAAAGAGAAGGTTCAGATATTACGGTAATTACTTATGGTCTATGTGTGCACTTTGCGCTGCAAGCGGCTGAGAAGTTAGCTGAAGAAGGAATTGATGCTCATATCCTTGATTTAAGAACTGTATATCCATTGGATCAGCAAGGTATTATTGAAGCCGCTTCCAAAACAGGAAAGGTTCTTTTAGTTACAGAGGATAACAAAGAGGGCGGAATTATATCGGAAGTATCAGCGATCATAAGTGAAAATTGCTTGTTTGATTTAGATGCACCTGTCCAGCGTCTTGCGGGTCCTGATGTTCCGTCCATGCCTTATGCACCGACAATGGAAAAGTTTTTCATGATGAACCCAGATAAAGTAGAAAAAGCAATGCGGGATCTCGCTGAATTTTAATTAAGGAGGAGTTCGTGTGGGCGTAGAAAAGATCAATATGCCTCAGCTTGGTGAAAGTGTCACAGAAGGTACGATCAGTACATGGCTTGTTGAGCCTGGTGATCAAGTAAATAAATATGATCCAATAGCTGAAGTTATGACTGATAAAGTGAACGCAGAAGTACCATCTTCCTTCACAGGGGTAATAAAAGAACTTGTAGCGGAAGAAGGGGAAACCCTGGCGGTTGGCGATTTAATGTGTCATATAGAGGTAGAGGGGTCAACTTCTGAAGAAAAGCCGGAGGAATCTAATGTAGAAGAAGCGCCGGTTAAGCAAGAAAAGAAACAAGAAGAGAAGAAAACAACTTCTTCCCAAAAATCCGATCAGTCTAAGCAGGATAAAGGAAACAAAAAGCGGTACTCTCCTGCTGTCATGACGCTTGCTCAAGATCATGACATAGACTTGAATCAAGTTGAAGGATCGGGCCGTGGAGGGCGGATCACGCGTAAGGACATTGAGAAGATTATTGAAAGCGGAGAAATTCCACAAGCCAAGAAAGATCCAGAGGAAAATGTAGAGCCTTCTGCTCAGCCTGCAGCTCCTGCTTCTGAAAAACAAGCGCCAGCTGCTGCCGCTTCCAACGTCCAAACAGGTGAAGGGGACATTGAAATCCCTGTAAGCGGTGTTCGTAAAGCGATCGCATCGAACATGGTGAAATCTAAAACTGAGATTCCACATGCGTGGATGATGGTAGAAGTAGATGTTACGAATCTAGTGGAACTTCGGAATGCAAAGAAAAAACAGTTTAAAGAAAAAGAAGGATTTAGCTTAACCTATTTTGCTTTCTTTGTGAAAGCTGTAGCGCAAGCTTTAAAAGAATATCCACAGTTAAACAGCACTTGGGGCGGAGACAAGATCATTCAGCGAAAAGCCATCAACTTAAATATTGCGGTAGCTAAAGAAGATCAACTATTTGTACCCGTTATCCGTGATGCTGATGAAAAGAGCATTAAAGGAATTGCCAAAGATATAACTGATTTAGCTGGTAAAGCAAGAGATGGTAAGTTGACTTCTAAAGATATGGAAGGCGGCACCTTTACCGTCAATAACACCGGGTCTTTCGGCTCTGTCCAATCTATGGGGGTTATTAACCATCCACAGGCAGCTATTCTTCAGGTGGAATCCATAGTGAAAAGACCTGTATATCAGAATGGCATGTTCGGGGCTCGTGACATGGTAAACCTGTGTCTCTCCTTAGATCACAGGGTATTAGACGGACTGGTTGCAGGTAATTTCCTGGCACGTGTTAAGGAGATTCTGGAAAAAATGTCTGAAGATAATACTTCTGTCTATTAATTAAGAAGAAAGCTGTTCCTAAGTGTTTATCTGGGAGCAGCTTTCTTCTTAAATCCCCATAACTTTTCTATGTGTTAACTCAATTGGATTGAAAGACAATGAATATCTTGGTAAAATGGCTCTAGTACTTAATAAAGGAGCCATGCTACATGGATTTTAATATTTTCATGAACGACGTTGTAACGCAAGCGCGCGATGAGATCAAACAAGCGGGTTACAACGAATTAACAACACCCGAAGAAGTTGATGAAGCTTTAAATAAAGAAGGTACAACACTCGTTATGATTAACTCGGTTTGTGGTTGTGCTGGAGGTATTGCTCGGCCGGCAGCAGCTCATGCCATTCACTATGATAAACGACCGGACCAGCTGGTTACTGTATTTGCAGGTCAGGACCGGGAAGCTACCAACCGTGCAAGAGAATATTTCGAAGGTTACCCTCCATCCTCACCTTCATTTGCACTTTTAAAAGATGGAAAAATCCAGACAATGGTCGAACGTCATGATATCGAAGGTTTTGAGCCAATGGAAGTAATCGGTAAGCTTCAGCGCAGCTTTGATGAGTATTGTGAAGAAGTATAATCATACGTTTAAGGGATCTTTGTACTTACAAAGGTCCCTTTTTTGATATAAATTAGAGAATCGAGGTGAAAAATAGATTTGAAGATCGGCTATCGTACGATAAAAACAGCGCTTGGTACGCCAATTGCCATTTGGATTGCACAGCTGCTTCAGTTGGAGAACTTTGTTTCAGCCGGAATTTTAACCATTCTCTGTATCCAAATCACCCGAAAGCGCTCTTTTCTTACTTCATGGTACCGTTTTTCTGCCTGTTTGATAGCTATGGGATTTTCCTACATTTTCTTTGAAATACTCATTGGCTATAATCCAATTGCCATTGGTTTGATGCTTTTTGCATTCATTCCGGTGACTGTAAGGTTGAAGTTAACACAGGGAATCGTCACCAGTTCAGTTATTATCCTCCATTTATATATCTCCGGTGATATTGGATGGAATATTATTTTGAACGAAATTATTTTAATTATTGTAGGAATAGGTACTGCTTTATTATTAAATTTATATATGCCAAGTTTAGAAAATAAATTAGAGGATTATCAGAAAAGAGTGGAAGAAAATTTCAGGGTAATTCTTAAAGAGATTTCGACTTACTTAAGAGAAGGCAGGGATTCCTGGACAGGGAAAGAAATGGCTGAAACAGAAGAGATCCTGGAGAAAGCCACATCACTAGCTTTTCGAGATGTAGAAAATCATCTCTTACGGATTCATAACCGTCATTATCATTACTTTCACATGAGGACAAAACAATTTGATTTATTACAGAGAATGCTGCCTCTGGTTAGTCGTATTACGCCCCCGTCCAAACACGGTGGTAGAATTGCCGATTTCTTTGACGACCTAGCTGAGGCTGTTCATCCTGGAAATACTGCTGTACTATTTCTGCATCAGTTAAATGATATGAAAGAGGAATTCAGAGAGGACGAACTTCCCGAAACGAGAGAGGAATTTGAAGCTCGTGCCAGCCTCTTTCATTTATTGCATGAAATTGAACAGTATTTAATTTTTAAGAGCTCTTTTTAGCATTTATCGGCAGAAGCCTCCCTCTTCAAGCACTGTGTCGAAGACCGGTGGTAAGGGGGAGATGAATGCCGTCGCCTTCAGGCTAAGGTTTTCGTTTTCTATTCCTAAGGCTATATGCTATATTGAAACGAGAACGTAAGTTCCTGTGTCAACGGATTAAAGTAGCCAGACTCCATGAAAAGATTACGAACTCTCGCAAAGATTATCTGCATAAGATTTCTACCGAAATCATCAAAAAACACGATGTGATTGGGGTAGAAAATCTCCAAATTTCCAATATGCTCAAAAACCGAAAACTATCCAAATCGATTAGTGATGCGAGCTGGTCGATGTTCACTACTATGCTCGAATACAAAGCAGAATGGTACGGAAAACAATTGATACCCGTATCGAAAATTTTTGCGAGTTCGCAACTGTGTTCCTATTGTGGATACCAAAACGGTGAGGTGAAGAATCTCGCTGTTCGAACGTGGGATTGCCCGAATTGTGGCAGCCACCACAACCGCGATCTAAATGCGAGCTTCAATATATTGAAGGAGATTCAAAGGATCCTTCCAACCGTCGGTGCGACGGGGCTAGCCTAATCATTTGAACGAACCGTTAGGTTTGTGTTCTTAGGAATCCCCCTACTTCAAAGAGCGTCAGCGAGTAAGTGGGGGTAGTTCAATATATGTATAACCCTCATAAGCAGGGGAAAACTTGAACTAAAAGAGGGTGAAGCTTATGCATTTGACGATGTTAGTCATGATGATGTTCCTCCCATTACTCCCGCCGCAAGTCAATGATGAACCAGTAATTATAGTTAATAAAGCAACACATGAACTTTCTGTTTTTGAAGAAGGAAATGAGGTGTTTAGTGCCTCAGCCGCCATAGGCAAAACTTCCGAATTAACCCCGGAAGGTCAATTTCACGTAAAGGTTAAAGCTAAAGACCCTTATTATAGGAAAAAGAATATTCCCGGTGGAACGCGAGAAAACCCACTCGGGACCCGTTGGATTGGTTTTGACGCCCGGGGCACTGATGGAAGAATATATGGAATACATGGCACTAACCAGCCTGAATCAATAGGTAAGTCGGTGTCGGCTGGATGTATACGACTTCATAATAAAGACGTAGAGAGACTGTTTGATATAATCTCATTAGAATCCGAAGTGGTTATTGTGAAAAGCCATAACGAAATGAAAAGCATTTATGACTCGTGGTTAAGGGATGGATTGAACAGGCTGCTTAACCCAGCCACATAAAAAACGGCCGGAAGCTAGACTAGGCTTCCGGCCGTTTTTTTATATTTTCCTGTAAACATTATAAGAAAAATGAAGCACCAGCTAAGAGAGTCGACAGAACCATAGAAAGGATCATCAAATAGATTACGGCTTTCGTACGCTTTTCTCGCTTGGATTTCTTCTTTTTCGTTGGTTGATGCTGCTTATTGTTTCCTGCCAAGGTTTTTAACCTCCTTCTTGCTCCATCCTACCCAATATTCTATCGAAAAACATTCATTTGGACAAGGCCAGGAAATCAATTACAATATAAATGAGAATTTTACTAATTTTTAGGTAGGTAAGCGCTTTATTTCTGGTATGCTAGAGAGGGACTTACTGATAAGAGGAGGCATTTAAATATGACCCGTTCATCCAACTATGATCATTCTAAACAAGCTTGGGAAAAAGATGTCGAAAAAACAACGGCACGATTCCCTGAGCGTAAATCGTCATTTATAACAAGTTCTGAATTACCAATTGACCGATTATATGAACCGACTCAAAATGAAGAGCAATACATAGAGGAAATTGGCTTTCCGGGCCAGTACCCTTATACGAGGGGAATTCAGCCTACGATGTACCGAAGCCGATATTGGACTATGCGTCAATATGCAGGGTTTGGTTCAGCCGAAGAAACAAATGAACGTTTTCGATACTTACTGAAGCAAGGTCAGACGGGGTTATCAGTAGCTTTTGACCTTCCTACTCAAATAGGTTATGACTCGGATGACCCAATGGCAGAGGGAGAAGTAGGGAAAGTGGGTGTAGCCATTGATTCTCTTCATGATATGGAACAACTCTTCCATGAGATTCCATTGGATCAAGTCAGCACATCGATGACGATAAATGCACCGGCTTCCATTTTGCTTGCTATGTATATTGCCGTTGGGGAAAAACAAGGGGTGAAGCCTGATAAGCTTACGGGTACTATTCAAAATGACATCCTGAAAGAATATATCGCAAGAGGAACCTATATTTATCCACCGAAACCTTCTATGAGACTAATCACTGACATTTTTGCTTATTGTCAAACTCATCTGCCCAAGTTTAATACTATTAGTATTTCTGGATATCACATACGGGAGGCGGGTTCTACAGCAGTCCAGGAGGTTGCCTTTACTCTTGCTAATGGAATGGCTTATGTAGATGCGGCTATAGAAGCAGGGCTGGAAGTGGACCAGTTTGCACCGAGGCTGGCCTTTTTCTTCAATGCTCATAATCAATTTTTTGAAGAAGCAGCTAAATTCAGGGCAGCACGAAGAATGTGGGCTAAAATTATGAAAGAGTATTACGGAGCGGAGAACCCTAAAAGTTGGAAGCTGCGGTTCCATACGCAGACAGGCGGTAGTACTTTGACGGCCCAGCAGCCAGACAATAATATTGTTCGTGTTACTTTGCAAGCGCTTGCTGCTGTTATGGGAGGTACGCAGAGTCTGCACACTAATTCAAGAGATGAAGCTCTTGCGCTTCCAACAGAGGATTCAGCACGAATTGCGCTAAGAACCCAGCAGATTATAGCAAATGAGAGCGGGGTTGCGGATACGATTGATCCCCTCGGAGGCTCTTATTACGTCGAAGCACTTACCGATCAGATTGAAAAGGAAGCTAACGAATACATTGATCGCATAAAAAAACTAGGCGGAGCAGTGCAGGCTGTTGAGGAAGGTTATATGCAGCGAGAAATTCATAAAGCTGCTTATGATGCTCAGAAACGGCTGGAGGCCAATGAAGATATTGTAGTAGGGCTCAATGAATATCAATTAGATGAAGAAATTCACCAGGACTTGTTGAGGGTCGATGAAGCTCTTGAAAAAGCGCAAATCGATAAAACTCAGCACGTTAGAAATACGAGGGATGGTTCCCAAGTGGATAGCTGCTTGGAAGAGTTGCGCAAAGCAGCACGCTCGAATGACAATGTCATGCCTCTTATTGTAGAAGCGGTTAAAGCTTACGCAACCGTAGGGGAAATCGCAAATGTAATGCGCGATGAATTTGGGGAATACACGGGAATGTAGGAAAGGATGATGGTGATGAAGCCTATAAGAGTTTTAATAGCAAAACCAGGTCTTGATGGTCATGACCGGGGTGCATTAATTATAGCCCAGGCGTTAAGAGATCACGGTATGGAAGTTATTTATACTGGCCTGAGGCAGTCTGCAGTACAAATTGCAAGAGCTGCTATACAAGAAGATGTGGATGTTATTGGTCTATCTTCCCTGTCAGGAGCTCATAAGTCGTTGTTTCCTAAGGTGGTTGAGGCGTTAAAAGAACAAGAAGCAGCTGACATCCCTGTCATAGGGGGCGGGGTCATTCCTGCTGAGGACATTCCTTATCTGGAATCTAAAGGGGTAACTAAAATATTTACAAGTGGGTCCCCTACCGATGCCATTGCCGTATATATTAAGCAATTAATTCATAAAGAAACCGTGCAGACACCAAAGAAGATTGCTCATATCGGTATAGCTGTAGAAAGCATTGACCTGACGCTTCCATTTTATCAGCATACTCTTGGTCTTGAGCTTGAATCTGTTGAAGAAGTAGAATCTGAGCAAGTAAGAGTAGCCTTTTTAAATATTGGAGAAACGAGAATTGAACTTCTTGAGCCGCTGAGCGACCAATCGGCAATTCAATCGTTTTTGACTAAAAGGGGTGAAGGAATACACCACATTGCTTTGGAAGTCAATGATATTCATACTCGTCTGGAACAATATAAGCAGCAGGGTGTACCTTTAATTCATGAGGAACCAAAATTAGGAGCTCATGAAAGCCAAATTGCTTTTTTACATCCTAAAGCCGCCAGCGGCGTTCTTTATGAGCTATGTCAACCAAAGTCGGAGGAGTGATCAGCTGTGGATATTTTTGATAAAATTAATGAACTATACGATAAACGCCGTCAGGTCCAAATGGGTGGCGGAGATGAGAGAATAGATAAGCAGCATGACAAAGGAAAATGGACAGCGAGAGAGCGGATTGATTATCTTGTAGATAAAGATTCATTTATTGAATTGAATCCTTTTATCGAACATCGTCACGATGCTTTCGGGATGGATGGAAAAACGGCTCCTGGTGAAGGAGTAGTAACAGGTTTTGGAAAGATTAACGGGCGGGATATCTATTTATTTGCTCAGGATTTTACCGTGTATGGTGGGGCGCTCGGTGAGATGCACGCCAAAAAAATAGCAGCCGTAATGGATTTAGCCGTAAAAAATGGTACTCCCTTTATAGGCTTAAATGATTCGGGCGGAGCAAGAATTCAAGAAGGTGTATCTTCTCTGGATGGTTATGGCCAGGTGTTTTACCGTAATTCTATTTATTCAGGAGTGATCCCCCAAATCTCTGTTATTATGGGTCCTTGTGCAGGAGGAGCTGTTTACTCACCTGCGATTACCGATTTTGTTATTATGGTGGAAAAAACCTCACAAATGTTCATAACCGGGCCAAAAGTAATCGAAACCGTAACAGGTGAACAAATATCCTCGGAGGATCTTGGCGGGGCTAAGGTTCATAATACATTGAGTGGAAACGCTCATTTAAAGACGGAAGATGAAGCTGCTGCTCTTGATGCAGTTAAAGATTTAGTCAGTTATCTTCCTCAGAATAACAAAGAAAAACCTCCAGAAGCAGAAGTCATGGAAGATGACAATTATCTGCCTGATCTAACGGACAAGATTCCTTTTGATCCGCTGCGTCCTTATGACGTGAGGATCATAATCGATGAAGTAGTGGATAAAGAATCTTTCTTTGAGATCCATAAAGATTTTGCGAAAAATATAGTGGTAGGCTTCGCTCGCTTAAATGGAAAAACAGTAGGACTCGTATGTAACCAGCCTAAATACATGGCGGGCGGTCTTGATATTGATTCCAGCGATAAAGCGTCCCGTTTTATTCGTTTTTGTGATGCTTTTAATATTCCATTGGTTACTTTCGAAGATGTGACTGGCTTCTTCCCCGGTATTAAACAAGAACACGGTGGCATTATAAGGCACGGAGCGAAGATCTTGTATGCCTATTCCGAAGCAACCGTGCCAAAACTAACGGTCATTACACGTAAAGCCTATGGTGGTGCATATGTTGCATTAAATAGTAAGTCCATTGGTGCAGACCTTGTTTATGCATGGCCGAATGCCGAAATCGCGGTTATGGGACCTGAAGGCGCAGCGAATATTATTTTTGCAAAGGATATAAAGGAAAGTGAAAACCCTGAAGAGACACGAAAGAGCAAGATCGATGAATATCGCGAGAGGTTTGCTAATCCTTATGTAGCAGCAGGACTCGGCATGGTTGACGATGTGATTGATCCGAGGGAAACGAGAATTACATTAATTAAGGCACTGGATATGTTAAAAAATAAACATGAAGACCGTCCTTATAAAAAACATGGGAACATCCCTCTTTAATTGACACCACCTCTTAGTTCAGCTAACGTACTAAGAGGATATGGTTTACATACGAAGGAGGACAATGAAATGGTTATGATTAATAAAGAACGTGTGCTTGAAGAATTCTTAGAATTAGTCCAAGTGGACTCTGAAACGGGATCTGAAGCTGAGATTTTTGAAGTTCTCAAGAAAAAATTTCGAGACCTTGGACTTGAGGTCTTGGAAGATGATGCAAAATCTATTACCGGTCACGGAGCGAACAATTTAATCTGCAACTTAAGAGGATCTAAAGAAGAAGCAGACCCAATATATTTTACTTCTCACATGGATACTGTGGTTCCGGGCAATGGAATAAATCCTTCCGTTAAAGACGGTTATGTTGTAAGTGATGGAACTACGATCCTTGGAGCAGATGATAAAGCTGGAGTAGCAGCGATACTTGAAGCGGTTCGTTCCCTTCAAGAACAGAAGATAGCCCATGGAGACTTACAGTTTATTATCACGGTCGGAGAGGAAAGCGGACTTGTAGGAGCTAAAGCACTGGACAGTTCATTGTTAAAAGCTAAATACGGTTATGCCATCGATAGTGATGGGGCAGTCGGAAATATCATTGTAGCCGCGCCTACACAGGCGAAGATTAATGCCGTGGTTAAAGGGAAGACGGCCCATGCAGGTGTAGCTCCTGAAAAAGGAGTTTCTGCTATTACTCTCGCCTCAAAAGCTATTGCCAGAATGCCTCTTGGGCGTATTGATGAAGAAACTACAGCCAATATTGGTCGGTTCGAAGGTGGACAGAAGACAAATATTGTATGCGACCATGTAGAAATATTAGCGGAAGCCCGCTCTTTAGTGCCTGAAAAGATGCAGGAACAAGTAGAGAAAATGAAGCGAGCCTTTCATGAAACAGCAGAAGAAATGGGAGGCGAAGTCGATTTGGATATTGAAATCATGTATCCAGGCTTTAAGCAGAAGGAAGGCGATCAGGTAGTAGAAATCGCCCGCGCGGCTGCTTCTAAAATTGGTCGGGAAAGCCAGCTCCTGACAAGTGGAGGCGGCAGTGACGCCAACATTATAGCTGGCTACGGTGTACCAACTGTCAACTTATCTGTAGGCTATGAAGAGATTCATACAAAGAATGAGCGCATTCCGGTTGCTGAATTAGAAAAAATTGCAGAATTTGTAACGGCAATTATTCAAGAAGCAGCGGAACAATAATAGAATATTAAAAATCCCGGATAAATTCCGGGATTTTTTGCGTTAGGTTGATTGGATTCAGACCTTCTTTTCAAATATGTTACAATAGAAGAACAAGAGTTCGAAAAAAGGAAGGATTAATGTGTCTAAATGGTATCCTAAAAATGGAAGGGTCATACTTCATGTGGATATGAACAGCTTTTATGCTTCGGTCGAAATGGCATTCGATCCCAAATTAAAAGGAAAGCCGCTCGCGATTGCCGGAAATCCAGAAGAACGGCGAGGAATTGTGGTTACCAGCAGCTATGAGGCGAGAAAGTTTGGCGTTAAAACGACAATGCCGGTTGGAGAGGCTAGACGTTTGTGCCCTGAATTAATGGTCATGAGACCTAATTTCGAAAGGTATCGTACAGCTTCAAAAGAAATGTTTAAGATACTTGCGGATGTAACCTCACTCGTTCAGCCTGTTTCCATTGATGAAGGATACATGGACATTACGAATTGTGCTTCGCAGGGTTCCCCACCTGAAATTGCTGAGCGAATACAACAGCGAATTGCAGATGAACTCGATCTTCCATGCAGTATTGGGATAGCTCCAAATAAGTTTCTTGCTAAAATGGCTTCCGATATGAAAAAACCGATGGGTATTACTATATTAAGAAAGAGAGATCTTCAGAATAAGCTATGGCCATTACCTATTGAAGAGATGTATGGAGTCGGGGACAAAACGGCAGAAAAACTAAGAAGGATAAAAGTAGAAACAATTGGAGATCTAGCCGTACATTCTGTCCTTGAATTAAAGCGCCTGCTTGGTATTAATGGGGAGCGTCTGCAAAACCGTGCAAATGGCGATGATCAGCGTCCTGTTGATCCCGATGCAGTTCATGAATTTAAAAGTATTGGTACCTCTACTACTTTACCGGAAGATACTACGGATGATCAGGAAGTGCGAAGTGTGCTGAGAAGATTAACACAAAAAGTAGAAGCACGCATGAAAAATAAAAAAGTGCTTGCGCAGAATGTTCAGCTTATGATTCGTTACCACGACAGAAAAACGGTGACAAGAAGTCGTCAATTAAAAGAATTCATTCATTCAGCCGAGGATTTGTTTCAAGTATCTTTACAGCTCTTTGATGAACATTGGAATCAGGAACCCATACGGCTTCTTGGAGTAACTGCTCAAGATCTAGCAGAAAAATCTGAGATTACTCAGCAGCTTGATTTATTCAATTACGAGCAATATGCAAGTAAAGAAAAGTTATATAAGGCTATTGACGATTTAACTGAAAAATATGGAAGCAATCCATTCCAATCGTTATCTGCTCCTCAAAATAATACTGTTACCACCAGCTTTCAAAAAGACTTTCTTGATGATTTTAAAAAATAATAAATAAGATTCTACAAAGAGACAGGAGAGTATGACTCCTGTCTCTTTTCTCATACTAAGAGTGAAAGGAGGATATCTATATGGGTAGAGATCGACAAGAAAAGAAATTAAAAAAATCAAGAAAAGTGGAGTCTGACCGGGATCAGCAATTGAGTTATCCAGGGGCTACTGCTATGGAAGGTCCTGAAGAAGCAAGAAAGCGCAAATAAATTCAGTTTAAGCAGGAGGGTAAGCAATGTCCCCAAGAAAAAAAGGACCTAAACAGCAAACTAAACCTAATTTGCCAACAGGCCCCGACCAGCCTTATGGAACTCCTATTGAGGGTTCGCATAAAGTTAAAAACCAAAACCATTCCCGTCAAAATCAGAAAACCTCTCATGATATGTAATAGAAAAGGCAGCTCAGCTGCCTTTTCTACTGCATTCATTAAACATTTATGCGGGTATTACATATAACTTTATTAAACTTAAGGGCCGAATTGTTGAAGACTCGAATTCGAGATAATTCGGTGCCGTTACTCATTTAGAGAGGGGCACGGCTGTGGAAAGAACTCGCTTTCCTGCGTCGAGCAGGGCCGGAAAGCCAATTCGTCCTCCGCAGGGCCTTCCGCTCAAAAATTGTGTCGAAACTGAGTCTTTAAGTAACGGGAGCTTATCTTTCATAAGTTATAACTAGCATTAAAGGTATTGATTCGTTAATTTTCTCTCTCGTATGAAAACAGTAGTAGGACACATACTATTTTAAAATTGCTTCATAAATGCGGTTTTTCTATTTAACTATATTGGAAGGAATTACCCTCGTATGGACAAACAGGAATCAACTGAAAACAAAAAGATTCAATGGTGGCAGCTTTCATTAATTGGAGTAGGGTGCACAATTGGTACAGGTTTTTTCCTTGGTTCTGCTCTGGCAATGAAAAGAGGAGGGCCGGCCGTACTTCTCATCTTTTTGCTTGCTGCTATCGGAACATATGTAGTATTTGATGCCTTATCAGCTATGACAGCCGAGGATCCTCAGAAAGGATCCTTTCGGGCTTATGCTAAAAAAGCTTATGGGAGATGGGCGGGATTCACCAACGGATGGGTTTACTGGTCTTCAGAACTGCTTATAATGGGAAGTCAGTTGACAGCTTTAGCCATCTTTGCTCAATTTTGGTTTCCTAATGTCCCGCTTTGGGTTTCCTCAAGTGTATTTGGTGTTTTGGGGATCGGTGTTATTATTACCGGTGTGTCGGGTTTTGAACGATTTGAAAATATATTTGGTGTTATGAAAATAGCGGCAATTTTAATGTTTATCATTATTGCTTTTCTAGCTGTAGGGGGAGTTTTAAAAGGCGGGCAGCCTGACCCCTCGTTCACATGGGATAATAAAGGATTACTTCCACTCGGTATAACCGGACTATGGGCTGCATCTATTTACGTCTTCTACAGTTTTGGCGGAATTGAAGTTATGGGTATTATGGCGAATGAACTAAAAAATCCGAAAGATGCTCCTAAGTCGGGAACATTTATGATTTCATTACTTACCACGATTTATGTAGTATCCATAGGTCTCGCATTATGGCTTGTGCCTTATACTAAATTTAATGGGGATGAGAGTCCATTCATTACCGCTTTAAGTAAGTATGATCTATCTTTTGTGCCCCATGCATTTAACGGTGCTTTAATTATTGGAGGTTTTTCCACTATGGTAGCCTCACTGTACGGAATCACTACCATATTAACTTCGTTGTCAGAGGATGGAGATGCTCCTAAATTCTTCTCTAGGACAGGTCCTAGAAAAGTTCCTTATTATGCCGTACTGTTGACTATCGGTGGGTTGATTGCTTCCATAATAGTTGCTTTGCTACTCCCGGAGAAGATATATGAATACTTAACCACAGCAGCCGGCCTCATGCTTTTATACATCTGGCTGTTTATCCTGTTTTCATATAACAAAATTATGGAGTTAACTTCATTTAAACGTGTAAAACGACTAATAGGACTAGTTTTGATTTTGCTTGCCGTTTCGGGAACTTTATTAAATAAAACAAGTCGAATCGGTTTTTTTGTGAGCATAGGTTTTTTACTGGTTATTGGTATTGTAACAATGATTATGAATAAGAAATGGAAGCATTCAGAAATGGAAGAGTAATTGGAAGGCTTGAAAACCGAAATAAGCGGCAAATCCCAGTAAGCTCAAGCCTGAAAGAATTGAAATTACTCGAAGCAGACTGGGGGTTAGTACTTTTCTAAATCCGCTAGACAAAGAAGCCATAAATACATCCCATATCATTAAACCTAGAAGGACAGCGCCTCCGTAGAGCAGAACCTGAGCCAAGTTATAACGATGAATGGAATCAGCAAGTATGCTCCCATAAATACCTAACCAAAAAAGAATGGATAACGGGTTGGTAATGGCTAGCAGAAAGCCATTAATGAACGTTTTCTTTAAAGATTCTCTACTTCTCAGCTCTCCAATCCCAATATCTTTAGTACCTTTAAAGCTTTCAAAAGCCGTATAAGACAACACAAATGCTCCGAATAACCACAGAAATGATTTCATTAATGGAATTTCTAAAAAATGGACAACTCCAAAAAACACACATAGGATAAAAAATAAATCAGCAACAATAGATCCTAACCCAATAGCCCAGGAATGAAGAAAACCGTTTTTAATCCCCTGGTCGATTTGTGCAGCGTTTATAGGACCGATTGGCGCGGCAAGCGATAACCCTAGTAAAATGTAACTAAAAAAAACCCCCATTACGACACTCCCTCTTGAATGGCTTGTCCTAAATATATTCAGTGTCGTAAAGGGTTATGTAATAAGGATAAGGAAAGTTATGTAAATATACCACTGCTCAGCACAGTGGTATAAATGTTTAGTTAGAAGCTTGATAAGTTTCTACAATTAGGCGCAGCAAATCGCTAGCCCGCTGAATTTCTTTCTGATCGGTCTCAGAAATTAGGTCAGGAGTATGCATGAATTCATTAAGAGCTTCTTCGGCAATCTTCACCTGCTGCTGTGCTTCTGCAAACCCGGTTTGACTCTCCTGCATACGTTCAACTGCTTGCTTAGCATGGGCTAAATGTGCCTTCACGTGTTCAAATTGATTGAGGGGCAAGGTTTTTCCTCCTATTTTTTATCTTTAATTTAAACTATAATTTCATTATTTATACCCTTTAAACGTTTAATCCTTATAATTCAATAGAATGGATACATACTAAAAAAAAGGAGGTCATGACATGGCGGAACAAATCATCGCAGTGAGGAAAAATGGAGAGGGAAGTATTGTGGAAATGAAGTTATCATCAGGCAGAATTGTAGACTATCACGAGGCTCATCAAATGGCTAGAAATGGTGAACTGGAGAATGTGAATCTGATTCGAGGTAAAGATGGAGAAGATCATCTGCGTAGTCAGCCAGATGGGGAACTCGACAATAATTTAGATAATCTTCCATCTTTTTAATGTAAGGTATCAAACAAAAAAAGATCAAGAGCGTGACCTTAACTAGCCGCTCTTGATCTTTCTATACTTATCCTAGAACCTTCTTGATGATAGTTAATCCAAAAGAGGAGCCAGGGTACCTGAATTTTTGGTCAAACTTAGTCGTTTGTTTCGTGATACTCTTCAAATGGGTAAAGGTGTCAAAGCTTGCTTGTCCGTGATAGCTTCCCATTCCACTCTCTCCTACTCCTCCAAAAGGAAGGTGGGGGTTTAAGATATGGTATAGGGTATCATTAATACAGCCACCTCCGAATGGAATGGAGGTCATAATTTCTTCCTGATCTGTTTCGCTTTCCCCAAAGTAATAAAGAGCTAATGGCTTTGGACGATTATTCACTTGGCTGATCACTTCGGATAAATGATCAAACGTCAAAATCGGAAGAATTGGACCGAATATTTCATCCTGCATGACAGGGTCAGACCAATTTACCTGATCCAGAATAGTAGGTTCAATCATTTGACGCTTTTCATCTAAAGAACCTCCGGAAACCACCGTTCCTGCAGTTAGATAGGAAGAAATTCGCTCGAAGTGCTGGTCGTTCACGATTTTTACATAATCCGGATTCTCCAAAGGCCGATCCCCGTAAAATTCATGGATATACTTTTTCATAGCCTGAATTAGTGGTGCCTTTACTTCATGATGGACTAGCAAGTAATCAGGAGCAATACACGTTTGGCCAGCGTTAGTAAATTTCCCCCACACGATTCGCTTGGCAGCAAGGTCAATAGCAGCGTCCTTATTAATAATCGCCGGACTCTTACCACCCAGTTCTAACGTTACGGGAATCAGCTGGTTACTGGCTTTCTCCATAATTTTTCTTCCAACAGGTACACTTCCTGTGAAAAAAATGTAATCAAGCGGCTGTTCCATTAGTTCCTGCGTCACTTCTTTATCCCCTTCAACTACGGCAATATAGTTAGGTGAAAAGTACTGTTCTACCATTTTTTTTATGACCCATGAAACCGTCGGAGTAAGTTCAGACGGCTTAATGATAACAGTATTACCCGCCGCAATAGCTCCAAGCACTGGAGCAAGAGCCAGTTGGAATGGATAATTCCAGGGGGCAATAACCAGAACCGTTCCATAAGGCTCTTTATAAATCATATTTTTAGAACCTTTATGGGTTAAGGGTGCTTTGACCTTTTGAGGTGCCATCCATTGTTTCAAGTGTTTCACATGATGGTCTATTTCACTTTTTAAAAAAGCTATTTCAGAGACGTACGCTTCGAATTCAGACTTGTTTAAATCAAATTTTAGTGCTTCGATGATTGGTTTTTCAAATGTTCCAATCATTTTCTTTATGCGTAGAAGCTGATCTTTCCGGAACTGATAACTTTTCGTGTGACCTTCGTCGTACCAGCGCTTTTGCTGTTGAACAATGGTTTGCATGACAATTTCCTCCTTCACGTATTACGTGTAATAGGGTACTGAAAAAAATCATACGCTATTTGCGTATGTGCAAATATAGCTCTTGCTTCCGTTTCAAGCTGCTTCAACGAGCTCCCCTGATAGCGGGAGGAGATATGATTAAGAATAAGCTCTCTTACATTAGCCTCTTTTGCAAGAGTAGCGGCCTGGTGTACCGTGGAGTGAAAGTAATCGTAAGCCATCTGATTTTCATCGCTTGCAAAAGTAGCTTCATGAACAAGTACATCTGAATCTTTAACTTTATATTTTAAACTAGGGATATAGCGAGTGTCTCCCAGAATTGATATTTTTCTACCTTTTTTGGGAGGTCCTAAAACATCTTTTCTATAAATGATCTCTCCATTTTCCAACCGTGTTTGAGATTGACTCTTAATTAATTGATAGATAGGTCCGGGTTCAAGACCCCTCTCTTTAAGTTTAGATGGCATAAGCTCTCCAATTTTGTCTTTTTCACTTAAAATATAACCATAGCTTTCCAGCCCATGCTGCAAAGACACAGCTTCGACTACAAACTGCTCGTCTTCAAATAGCATGCCTTCTTCAACTTCCTCAACATGAAGAGGATAGCGTAAATGTGTGCCGCTAATCTGTAGACTAATGTCGATATACTCTTTTAATCCTCTCGGGCCGTAAACGGTTACAGGAGTTTCGCCCCCCTGGAAAGAACGGCTGCTCAGCAGGCCGGGTAGCCCGTAAATATGATCACCGTGAAGGTGAGTTATAAATATTACCTCAATCCTTCTTGGTCTTAGATTTGTATGTAAGATCTGTTGCTGTGTTCCTTCTCCGCAATCAAATATCCAAGTAGTTCCACGTTCTTCCAACATGCGGAGGGCGAGGGAAGAAACATTTCTTTCCTTTGACGGAACTCCGGACCCTGTACCTAAAAAAAATAGTTCCATTAGAACTCCCTCCTACTAATCACATCATACCACCTGAAGCCTATTAAAACACTTACTATCAGAGAAATGTTACTTATGGATATCATACAATATAGTGAGAGGCTATTTTTAAAGCTTTATAAATTTTCCCTGAGTAATCCTCAGATTATAGGCGCGTTTTTACTTAGATTCACGAATCCAAGTTATTTAATAAAATAGTTTTCTCAAGCTTTGCATGAATCAGGGGCACAAGATTCTGCTGATATCAAATGATTCACCACGCTCTGTTATATTGTCTAGGTCCTTCAAGTTTGTATCCAAGTTCATCTGCTGCTTGTTTTGGCCAGTAAGGGTTCTTTAACAACGAACGAGCTAGAAAGATGAGATCAGCTCGTTCATTTCGTAAGATTTCTTCTGCCTGATTACCACTTGTAATCAGCCCCACCGCTCCGGTGGCAATTCCTGCTTCAAATCTTATCTTCTCGGCATATTTAACTTGATAACCTGGGTAGGGCTCGATAGGTGCGGGTACAACTCCTCCAGAGCTCACATCAATCAAATTGACACCTTGAGCTTTCATTTTTTCAGCAAAGTAGATAAAATCCTCCATTTTATTTCCATTTTCATGATATTCTGCTCCGGAAATTCTAACGAACAATGGTCCTGTCCATGTATCTCGTACAGCATCAATAATTTCGGATAAAAATCTATAACGTTTCTCACGAGAACCACCATATTTATCCTTCCTGAAATTGGTGAGAGGAGACAAAAACTGGTTAATTAAATATCCATGCGCTCCGTGGAGCTCAATAATATCAAACCCTGCCTCTTTTGCACGTTGTGCACCTTCTTTGAAAGATTGAACCGTAGAACTGATTTTCTGTTCATCCATCTCCACAGGTGTTTTTAGGGACTCGTTAAAGGGTGCAGCGCTTGGAGCATATATGTCACTATGCAAATTAGCTTTCCGCCCTGCATGAGCAAGCTGGATTCCTGCCTTTGCCCCATGACGGTGAATGGATTCAGTCAGAGTAGATAGACCTTCAGTATGATCATCAGACCAAATTCCAAGGTCTTCATGTGAAATTCGTCCTTCAGGAGTCACCGACGTTGCTTCAGTCATAACAAGACCAACTTGGCCGGCAGCCCGGCTTTCATAATGGGCTAAGTGAAAAGGCTGAGTATGTCCATCCTGATTATGTGAAGAGTACATACACATAGGGGACATGACTATCCTATTTTTCAAGGTTACATTTTTTATGGTATAGGGTGAAAATAATAAATGTTTCAAAACTATTCCTCCTTAGAGTTACGATAATATTTCTTAAGCTCCTTTAATGAATAGCGACTACCACGCCACTCAATACCGCCACGAAGAAAAGTCAGAACCAGTGCTCTAGAGAGCATATAAATAAATAACACGGCGAAAATGGGCAGTCCTAAGACAATCCATTTGGAATATGTAGTAAGGTGCCGCGTGGTTAACGCATATAAATAAAATAACAAACCGATGATAAAAGCACTAACTATTTGAAGTGGAAGATGGCTGCTCCAAATGGTGATAAACGGAAGAATTTGAGAAGTAAATACACCTGCGATGGCTAGCAGAGCAAACAAAACGGAATAATTCAAACCGGCAAACGCGTTTTTTTCGAAACCCTTAAAAGCAGAAGGAAGGTCAGGGTACCACTCCACAGATAAGCTTCGTAATGCGGTCACCAGGTTCTGTCTGTAGCCTGCTTTTTTAATGCGCAGACCCATGGCTAGATCGTCATCCGGTCTGAAACGAATCGCATGGTGACCCCCAATTCCTTCATAACATGCTTTAGTCAGAAGTTGAAAAGCACCTACCCCCATCCCCCCTTTTTGGGAGGGGTGATTAGCTGTCCAGGGCCGTTTTAAATATCCAAATCCAAAAAGGAAGAACGAAATTAACCCTTTTAGAAAAAAAGAACCGGCCCTGAGATTGGGGGCAGCGGTTAAATGATCCAGGTTTTCATTTTTTAAATAGGTGACAGCTTTGGAGACCACATTTTCATGGAAGTAGATGTCCGCATCGGTAAATAATAAGTAGGTTCCCTTAGACTGTTGCGCTCCTATATGGAGGGCATGGTTCTTACCCAGCCATCCGGATGGTAAGCTCTCAATCGTGATAGCGTGGACATTTGCATGCTGATCAGCGAGGTTTTCAATAATAGAGCCAGTCGAGTCAGTAGATCGATCATTGACGGCCAGGATTTCAAGATTCACGTATTTTTGCTCCAGAAGAGTTTCGACAGTCTGTTTAATGGATTTTTCCTCATCTTTAGCCGCAATAATAATGGATATTAGTGATTTTTCATCTTTGAAGGGCAGATGGTCAATTGAAGGCAGAGTTTTAAACCCCTTTTGAAAATCGACAAGGATTATCGTCCAGAATACGAAGATCAATGTTAATAACCAGAACATTAGAAGAACCCTTTCCTGTTGTTAAGAATAAGCTTTCGATATTCCAGTGCCTGATGGGGAAAATCAGTAAAAATACCATCAATCCCTAATTGATAACATTTCTTCATATGAGAAGGGCGATTGACTGTATAAACCCGCAGATTTAACTTTTCTTTTTGACAGCTTTTGACTAATTTTTTATCTAATAATCGGTGCTTAACATGAAGAGCATCTGCTCCTAAAGACTTTGCATAGTCCGGGAGATTAATCATCTTCGTAGAGGTTAGAAAAGCCGTTTTAATGGAAGGGTTAATCTGCTTCATACGGATAAGGGTGTCCGAATTAAAACTGGAAATAACGGTCCGTTCGACTACATTATATTTCTTTAAAGCTTCATAAACGATTCTTTCAATATCTTTATATTCAATTACATTTGTTTTTAATTCTGCATTAAGAAACATAGGCTGCTCCTTGAACCATCGAAGGAATTCGTCTAATGTTACAATATAACAATCAGAAAATTCTGGGGAAAACCAGCTTCCAGCATCAAGCAGGCGCAGTTCTGTATATGTATAATCCTGTACAAATCCCGTGCCGTTTGTTGTTCTGCGTAAGTTTTCATCATGAATAAGCACTGGAATTTGATCCTTCGTTAACTGAATGTCTGTTTCAATCCCTTCAGCTTGAGCGGAGCGAGCTAATTCAAAAGCGGCCATCGTATTTTCCGGTGCAAGGGAGCTTGCTCCCCGGTGAGCGTAGATAAGTGTTGTATTCATAAAGTTCACCTCTTATTCAGGTTGGACCTTGAGTTTGATTGTGTTCGAAAAACCAGAAAAAGTCAATAAGGAGTGTAAAACATGGGACAGTGGCAGACAAAAGAACAGTTAACCGATCTACTATGTTCATTAGTAGAATATCCAAGTATTACAGGGAGTAATGCGGAGATCGCAATTATTGAATACTTATATTATATTTTAGAAGATCGTAAATATTATCAGGATCATCCTGAACACTTAAACCTTCACCCTTTGGATGACGGACGACAGTTGTTAACTGCCCTTGTAAAACAAGGAGAAGCAAAAGATACAATTGTTCTCATTGCCCACGCAGATGTGGTTGGTGTCGAAGATTATGGATCCTGGCAGAATTTGGCTTTTTATCCCAAAGAATTAACACAGGAGCTTCATAAAAACCCTAGCGTGCTGCCTAAAGATGCCGCAAAGGATTTATTGACAGGAGACTGGTTATTCGGCCGCGGAATTATGGATATGAAAGCAGGATTAACCCTGCACCTTTCAATGTTGGAAAAAGCAATGGAAGGGGAGTTTGATGGAAATTTACTGCTTGTAGCTGTACCTGATGAAGAAGTCAATTCGGAAGGAATGCTAGCCGCTTTGCCGGCTCTTGCAGAGATAAAAGATAAAGAAAATCTGATTTATAAAACAGCCATCAATGGAGAACCAATGTTTAGCAAATATCCAGGTGATCCAGCTAATTATCTATATACGGGATCAATTGGGAAGACACTCCCCGGTTTCTTCTGCTACGGGAAAGAAACTCATGCCGGCGAGCCTTTTGCTGGTCTGAATGCTAACTTGATGGTCAGCTATATTGCACAGGAGATGGAGTTGAACGAAACTTTTATTGAACAGGTCGATGGGGAAAGAACACCTCCTCCTATTAGTCTAATGCAGCGTGACTTGAAGCATCATTATTCCGTTCAAACGCCACAGTCAGCTGTAGCAATGTATAATGTCTTATATATGAAGCAGACCATTGAACAGTTGAACGAAAAATTGTTACTGGCTGCCCAGCGTGCCCGTGCTAAAATCATTAATCATTACCATCACCAGGCCTCTTTTTATTTAGAAGGCACGCAAACGTCGAATTTTTCACCGGAAATTCAGATCCTGACCTACGAACAATTATACAAAGAAGCGGTTGAACGGTATGGGACGAGGGAAGTGGAGCGTCGGCAAAACCGCCTGATTAATCAACGGGATGAAGGAGACCGTGATTTTTCTACGAGTCTTGTGCAAAATCTTGCTTCACTATGTAAAGATATCAGTCCAATGATTGTTTTATTCTACAGCCCTCCTTTCTATCCATCGGTGTCTTCTCAACATGACCCGCTTATCCAAAGCGGTGCGAAAAAGGCTATCGAGACAGCTCGCAACAAATTTGGAGTGAAGCTGACTGAAGTGGAATATTTCACAGGGCTTTCTGATTTGAGCTTTATTGGACCGGTGTCTATGAAATCTTCCATTGATCATTTACTTAATCAGATGCCTATACAAGGAAAAGGGTATGAATTGCCTGCTAAAATTATGGAAACCATTACGATGCCTATCATAAATATTGGGCCACGTGGCAGAGACGCCCACCAGTGGACAGAACGACTTGAACTAACCTACAGTTTTGATAAGCTTCCAGAGATCTTAACGGAAACAATCCATCATTTTTTTAAATCATAAAAATGGCTGGATGCTGTCAGGCATCCGGCCATTTGTAATGTTAATTGTTCGGTTCATAAAAGAAGCCGGCATCTGGACCAATCGGATATCCAGTCAGCATCCAAATGAATAGCATAACGACCCAAATAATAAAGAAACCAATGGAATAAGGGAGCATGGTCGAAATCAAAGTTCCGATTCCTACATTTTTATCGTACTTTTGAGCAAACGCAATTACTATGGCGAAATATGGCATCAATGGTGAAATGATATTCGTAGTTGAATCGGCAATTCTGTACGCTAGAGTAGTCAGCTCAGGTGAGTAGCCAAGCTGCATCATTAATGGAACAAAAACCGGTGCCATAATGGCCCATTTTGCGGAAGAGCTTCCTATAAACAGGTTTATGAAAGCCGCCACGAATATGAACGCGATAATCAAACCAATTCCATTCAAACCAATAGCATCCAGGAATTCAGCTCCACTTACAGCGATTACTTTCCCCATATTGGTATGCGTGAAATACGCAACAAATTGCCCTGCTGTAAAAGCAAGAACAATATACATTCCCATGGTCGCCATTGTATCTGACATTTGATTGGCGACATCTTTATCATTTTTAATTTCTTTTGTTATCTTTCCATAGACCAAACCAGGAATAAAGAAAATGAGCAGGATAATAGGTACAAGACTATGGAAGAAAGGGGAGGCAAGAAAGTCGTCAGGATTTCTCATCGGACCCCAAGAAGGGACTACAAGGAGAGACAGTAGTGCTATTGTGATGATGAGCGCCAGAAGTGCTCCAAGCATTCCTTTCTTTTCAAGTTTCGTTACATAATTGACCTCTTCTTTCACTCCGCCTTGGTAAGTTCCAAGTCTTGGTTCAACGAGTTTATCCGTTATAAGTGTTCCAACAAGAGTTAGCACAAAAACAGACACAATCATAAAATAATAGTTCATAGTGTAAAGAATATTTTCTGCATAGGCAGGGTCAATGGTTTTGGCGGCCTCCTTTGTTAACTCACCGAGTAAGGGATCCAGCGAAGTAAGAAGCAAGTTAGCGCTGAACCCGGCAGATACACCGGCAAAAGCTGCAGCTAATCCAGCTAAAGGATGACGGCCTAACCCGGCAAATAGAACAGCACCAAGCGGCGTAAGCACTACGTAACCTGCGTCTGCAGCCATACTTGACATGATGCCTCCAAATACAAGAGCAGCTGTCATGAAAGAACGTGGCACAGAGGTCACCAGCCCTCTTAGCATTGCGCTGATAAGACCGGATCTTTCAGCCACTCCGATTCCCAGCATTGTAACTAGAACGGTTCCAAGTGGAGCGAATCCTACAAAGTTCTCTACCATACTTTCAAAAATGTATTTGATTCCTTCGCTAGATAATAAATTGGTAACTTCAAGAGTATCTCCAGTTGCAGGATCTTTTACTTGAATACCAATAGTTGAAAAGATCCAGGAAGCTAGTATGACAAGAAAAGCAAATATAGCAAATAACGTTACCGGGTGGGGCAGTTTGTTTCCCACACGTTCAATCCAGTCCAGTATACGTACGGTACGACTTCTATTTTCTTGGTGTTCCATGAGTTTCCTCCTTAAATTAACAAGGCTAATAATTTTACAATAACGCGTTAAAGTATAATAGCTGGAGACATGGATTTGAAGACTTCTTGAAAATGTTTCACTAGAAAGAATATTATAAATTAAAAAAATAGTAGAGATATTTTTGAAATCAGCAGGAAACTATCACGAAAGCGTGCTACAATGGTTATAAAATGAATGTTCATTCAGTTTGGAGGATTTCCGAATGAAAACCTTAAAAGATGCTATTTATCAAATAACACTCCCAACCCCTTATGCAGTGGGAGACGTACACCTTTACTTGCTGAAAGGCGATCGACTCACTCTGGTAGATGCAGGAGTGAAAACCGATGCTGCCTGGAATGAATTAATAATTCAGTTAAAAGAACTGGGTTACAGCCCCCGTGATATAGATCAGATTGTACTAACCCACCACCACCCGGATCATATGGGATTGATCGAACATTTTCCTAATCTGAGCACTGTTGCTGCTCATCCCAAGTTAAAACCATGGCTTGAAAGAGAAGAAGCTTTCTTTTTGAGATATGAGGAATTTTTTTACCGAATGTATAAAGAATCGGGGGTGCCGGAGCAATATTTAGGATTGCTCAAGTCTCTTCGTAAGCCCTTGAAATGGAGCGCAGAAGGCACACTGACATTTGAACTTTTGGAAGGAGACAGGATTCCAGGGCACGAGGAATGGGTAACAATAGAAACCCCTGGACATGCTCAGAGCCATATCTCGTTTTATCGACAGGCTGATGGATCCTTCATTGGCGGTGATCATCTGCTTGCTCACATCTCTTCCAATCCGTTGTTAGAACCTCCTTACGGGATGGAGAAAGATCGTCCACGTCCCCTTCTGCAATACCGGGCTTCTATGGAGAAATTATTGGATAAAAATATTCAAATGGTTTATCCGGGCCACGGGAAGACGTTTCAGAACACAGATGAACTAATCATTCAGCGTCTTAAAAAGCAGGAAGAGCGTGCACTGAAAGTCCTGAATATGTTTGAAGAAGAGAGATTATGTGCATATGATGTATGCAGGCTTTTGTTTCCCAAACATATAGAAAGTCAGTTTGGCCTGACGATGTCTGAAACGATAGGCCAGTTGGATTACTTAGAAAACAAAAGAGCAGTGATCGCCGAATATTCAGGTGAACAAAAATATTATTATGTAAACAGGTGATGGTTATATGAATGAATTGGTTAAAGGTAAAAAAGTTTTAATAACGGGAGCTTCAAGTGGAATTGGTAAATATTTAGCTATACATGTGGCACGTGAAGGTGGTACACCTATTTTAGTTGCTAGGTCTGCCGATCGCCTTGCCATTATAAAAGAAAAAATAGAAGCCGCCTTTTCCGTACCTTGTTATTGGTACAAAGCTGATTTATCTAACGATGCCGAATGGAAAGATGTTATTGATCAAATCTGCTATGATCACGGATCAATTGATGGATTGATAAACAATGCAGGGATGGCTGTTTTCGATCTAGTTTCAGAAGCAAAGTGGCAGGATATCGATCGAATGCTTTCCATCAACGTAAAATCCCTATTTCGAACTACTCATCAATTGCTCCCTCATTTCCTGCAGCAAGGGAGAGGACACATAATAAATATAGCTTCTCAAGCTGGCAAAATAGCGACTCCAAAGTCCTCTGTATATGCAGCTACCAAACATGCCGTCATAGGTTTTACCAATGGTCTCCGTATGGAAGTGGAAAGCCAGGGAGTTTATGTGACGTCTGTGAACCTTGGGCCCGTACGTACGAATTTCTTTAATCAGGCAGACCCTACAGGAGGCTATGAAAAAGCAGTAGATCGATTTATGCTGGATCCAAATAAAGTAGCGGCTAAGGTAGTTGATCACTTATTCTCTAAACAGAGAGAGATTAACATGCCAGGCTGGATGAATTCAGGTAGTAAAATGTATTCTTTCGCCCCTGCTTTTCTGGAAAAAGCAATGGAACGCCAATTCAATAAAAAATAATGTTTTTAACTTTCCAGTGGGTGTCGGTGCTTTAACGGCACCCTGCATTTTTGCCCATTTATCATTCATCAGCAGAAGACTCCCTCTTCAAGCGCCGTGTCGAAGACCGACGGAAATATTGCAATCCAGGATCGCAAAATCAAGCTGCCTAAGCTGAGGCTTGAGAGATTTGCCAAGAGTCTTGAAGTGAAAGGCCGCATCTTGAGTGCGACGGTTCGCCGCCATCCGACCAAAATATTCTATATCGATTCTTGTTAAAACAGATATTCAGGAACTTCCTAAATCCAACGCCTATGTTGGCTTTGATCTAGGATTGAAAGACTTCGCTGTTCTCTCGAATGGCACCACCTATGAAAACCCACGATACCTACGTACGACCGAAAAGAAACTAGCAAAAGCTCAACGTATCCTTTCCCGAAGGGGATCGAAAACGATCCAAATCGATTCGTGAGGCGAGCTGGTCGATGTTCCCCTCTGCTCGAATACAAAGCCGAATGGTACGGAAAACAATTGGTATTCTTATCAATAGTTTTTGCCGAGTTCTCAGCTGTGTTCCAAGTGCGGATACCAAAACAATGAGGTGAAGAATCTAGCTGTTCGAACGTGGGACTGCCCCAATTGCGGCTCCTGCCACGACCGCGATCTAAAAGCGAGTTTCAATATATTGAAGGAAATTAAAAGAATCCTTCCAACCGTCGGTGCGACGGGGCTAGCCTAATCATTTGAACGAACCGTTAGTTAGGTTCGTGCTCTTAGGAATCCCCCAACTTCAAGGAGCGTCAGCGAGTAAGTGGGGGGTAGTTCAAAAAAGAATGACAGCCTGTTAATATTGGAGAATGAAAAATGATTAGGTCGTCGCTTTTAGCATTAGTCGTAGAAATTACACTGTCATTAGAGCTGCTTTGATGTAAAACATCCGGCCGAAATGAGCAAGGGAATTGCCTTAGGGGAATCATTTTTTTATGATAGTGTTAGGAGGGATCGATAATGAAGTTGCGTATAACAGATGAGGCCAAAAAGAAGCTTGAAGATATGAAAGATCCTGGTCGCCCAATTATCAGGCTCTATTATGATACAGAGGGGTGCGGATGTGGAGTGAATGGGCTGCCCACCATTCGGTTTACCGATCAAATTCTGAATACAGATAACTTGGTGGTAAATGCAGAATACAAAGTGATCATTGATCATCAACAAGCCACTTTCTTTAAGCCCGATATGAAACTGGATTTCATTAAAAACAGCTTCCGCCTTTCAAGTCCTGACGGGATTCTTAATCCGATTATCTCTCCAAAAGATGTGAAAGAAGGCGAAGCCGTATGAGTAAAAAAGAAGAAAGAGAAGGAACACTAAGTAAACAGCTAAACGAAGATGTATTGGCTAAACTTCGTTCAAAAAAATCTGAACTAAAACAAAGTGAGGCCGAACGTCTGGAGCAAGAAAAGCAGAAGCGCCTTGAAGAAAGAAAGAAAAAAGAAGCAAATAAAAGTTTTGAAGAGCTTCTAAATGAAAGTGAACTTGATTGGAAAACGTTTAAAAAATAGACTTCCATTTATTGAATGGAAGTCTATTTTTTAAATCTATAAAATGGATTTTGCGATCGATTTTTATACTAAAACAGCACATAAGAAGCGACAAAGTAAATTAAAGTCATAAGAAGAGACGGGGCCGCATAACGCCAGTGACTTGTCTTACTAGCGGGGCGGATGAGCAGAAAGATCATAATTAATGTCATAACGACTCCAAGACAAGCAATAAATATATGAGAAGCCTGGACAGAAGTTAGGATAGCTCCCTCTCTATATAACAAGTCGGTCAAAGCTAAAAGTTGTATATTAAACAAATTGCTTCCAAGTATTGAACCTATTGCCATATTATAATTGGCCAGCCTGAAGGCTGCGTACACGGCTACAAGTTCAGGCAGGGAAGTTGATGCGGCAATTAGAAAGCTGCCTACAAAACTCGCATCAAGTCCTGATGCTTCAGCCATCCGGTCACCTGAAACAGATAAAGCACTTCCAGAAATGAAAACAATGACAGAAGCAATAATAAATCCGATAATAGCTGCTCGCAGCGAGTAATCTTTAGTCACCCCTTCCTCTTCTTGATCGGACTCTTCTCCAGAAATAAATTTCATACTGAAAATATAAAGCATCACGATAACGATCATTTCAATCCCCACTCCAAAAATCTCGATCGAACCGGGAATCCAAAGAGAGAAAATAATAATAATAAGGAAAAGTAAACCGATAGAAGCCGACGGAATATTTTCCTTATTATTCACTTTTTGAAATAATCGCTGTCTTCTATAGATGATATCCATACTCGCAAGGATGACAAGATTAAATACATTACTCCCCAGCATATTTCCCACTGCTATATCTGGATTGTCAATATAGACAGCTGTTAAACTTGTGGTTAATTCAGGAAGTGAAGTAGCTCCAGCAATTAAAAAGGTACCTACAGCAGCCCCGCTTAAGGAAGATTTCTTGCTGATGACGTCTCCGAACTGGTTTAGGTATACAGCACTGACCACCACGATAGCTGCAGCAAGGATGAATACAAAATAAATCATAGCGTTTCCCCTTTCTGCCAGAACATAAAAAAGACCCTGGCACAAAAATAAATTGTACCAAGGTCTTGCGTACTAAGCAGAACTTAGCCTAATGAACCAGGTATTTATCATACCGTATTGACGGTTCACCAGCCGATATCCGGTCGCTACTCCCCTTGTTACTATAAATATAGCGTTGGAACATAAAAGAGTCAAAGATTACGATCTTATTTAAAGGAGATAAGTAATAATTTAGATTTTCTTCTAATTGATCATTGTATTATATTGGAAATTAAAAAGACCTGATGTTATACTATATTTAATTAAATATTGAAACAAGCTCTACTAGGGGTGCCTTCGGGCTGAGACAAATCCATTTGAACCCTAGAACCTGATCTGGACGATACCAGCGTAGGAAAGTAGAGGGTGTAGCACATGTGTTTACTAAATATTTGCTATAAAACCGCTTCCCTATGGGGAGCGGTTTTTTTATGGAAAAGGAAGTGAAGTGGGTTTGAAGCGGGAACTTCATGTACTTTCAGATGGAAAAAAAGAATTGGATGAATTCTGCCAGATGGCCCTATCTATACAATCCGCCGCTACGGCTATCCACCTGCGTGAAAAGCATAGGTCGGAAGAAGAAATAGAAAGATGGGTCTACACACTTATAAAAGAAGGAATATCAAGCACAAAAATCATTGTAAATTCTTATTACTCGGTAGCTGGAAGATGGGGGACTGCAGGTGTTCAACTCCCGGAAGAAGGGCCTTCTCCGCAGACTGTGAAAAGACTCTATCCTGAATTGAGAGTAGGATGTTCCATTCATGGATTGGAAACAGGATACCAAAAGGAAAGGGAGGGTGCTGATTATCTACTTTACGGCAATATTTATCAGACCGAAAGTAAGGCTGGGCTTAAGGGTAAAGGTGTGAAATCATTAGCATCTTTGACCGAAGCAGTTTCCATACCTGTAATAGCTATTGGAGGAATTCACTTATCAAATTTGGAAAAAGTTCTTCAAACTAAGGTATCTGGAGTAGCCGTGATGTCTTCCATTGCTCAAGCTCACAACCCTGTGGAGAGAGCCGAAAGGTTTCAATCAAGGATTCAAAGGAGTTGTTATCATGTCTAAGAAATACGACACAATTATACTTGGCGGGGGAATCATAGGCTGTTCTACAGCTTTTTATCTATCGAAGAAGGGGCAACGGGTTTTAGTTCTGGAGAAAGGGTCACTTGGACAAGAAGCTTCCAGTGCAGCTGCAGGCATGCTCGGAGTCCAAACGGAGTTGGAAGAGGAGAGCCCTATCTACGAACTAGCACGTAAGAGCAGAGAGATGTTTCCAAACTTAGCAGAAGAATTAAAGGACATGACTGGAATAGACATTGGGCTTTCACAAAAGGGAACAATGAGGCTGGCTTTTTCGGAAGAACAGAGAGCTGATTACCGGGAAATTGCTGTAAATCAAAAGCTTAAAGGTGAAGAATCATTCTGGAAAGATAAAGAAGAAATAGTTGGAATGGAACCATGTCTGACAGATTCACTATTCGGAGGAATATGGTTTCCAAAAGAAGGTCATGTATCAGCTCCAGATCTTACCCAGGCTTTTGCGAGAGCTGCAGCTGTAAATGGAGTGACTTTTCGTGAATCTGCTGATGTCTATCAGTTGATATTCCATCAAAATCAAGTGGTAGGAGCAGCTACTGACACTGGGGATTTTTATGGAAGTGCCGTTCTAGTGGCCGCGGGAGCATGGAGTCGTCGTTTCTTACTTGGTGAAGAACAGGCTTTATACCCTGTGAAGGGAGAGGCTCTTTCGGTAAAAACAGAAAAAGCGATGCTTCATACAACCATCTTTACAGATGATTGCTATCTTGTTCCAAAAAAAGGTGGAGAAATTATTGTTGGAGCAACTTCCACACCTCATACATTTGACAAGCGCGTAACCATGGAGGGAATAGGAGGGCTGATTCATAAAGCCAAGAGACTTTTGCCTTTATTGGGGAGAGCTGAAATTGATCGAATATGGGCTGGAACGAGACCTATGACGGGAGACGGTCTGCCCATTATGGGTGCACATCCTGATTTGAGCAACTTATATTTTAGCACCGGACATTATCGTAACGGGATATTATTAAGTCCAATTACCGGGAAGGTAATGGCGGATTATATAGCAGAGGAAGCGACTCTCATAACAGATTTATCAGCTTTTAAGCCTGAGCGATTTCAATACCAAACGGAGGTGAGTCCATTATGAAACTCTTTATTAATGGTGAGGAAATGATAGTACCGGATAATGTGACGAACGTGGAGAAGCTTTTGGATTATTTTAATCTAAATAATAAGGCTGGTATTGTCGAGAGAAATCAAGTAATTGTGGATAGATCGTTACATGCAGAAGAGTCTGTAACGAATGAGGACCGGATAGAAATTGTTCATTTTGTTGGAGGAGGATGAAAAAATGTTAACCATAGCAAATCGTAATTTTCACTCAAGATTATTGCTGGGCACTGGAAAATATCCTGACTATTCTATCCAAAAGCAAGCAGTCGAAGTTTCCGAAGCAGAAATTCTGACGTTTTCTGTTCGTCGGATGAATATCTTTGAAGCGGATCAGCCTAATTTCTTGGAAATGATTGATACGGATCGTTACACTCTGCTTCCTAACACGGCAGGTGCTAAGACGGCAGAAGAAGCAGTCAGAACGGCTAAGCTGGCTAAAGCTTCTGGGTTATGCGATATGATAAAAGTAGAAGTAATCGGTGACCAGCGCACTTTACTTCCCGATCCAATTGAAACATTAAAAGCTTCTAAGATACTATTGGAAGAAGGCTTTATAGTACTGCCTTACACTTCAGATGATGTTATGCTAGCAAAAAGGCTGCAAGACTTAGGAGTGCATGCCATTATGCCTGGGGCTTCACCGATTGGTTCAGGTCAAGGGATTATCAACCCATTAAATTTACAATTTATTGTAGAGCAGTCAACAGTTCCTGTTATTGTAGATGCTGGTATAGGTTCCCCGGCCGATGCGGCTCAGGCGATGGAGATTGGGGCTGACGGTGTCTTATTAAATACGGCTGTTTCTCAAGCGGAAGACCCTGTAAAAATGGCCCGGGCAATGAAGCTCTCGATTCAGGGCGGAAGATTAGGTTATGAAGCAGGTCGCATCCCTAAGAAAACTTACGCGACAGCAAGCAGTCCTACGGAAGGAATGAGCATTGGTTGAAGGAAAGATATTCTAGACAAATTTTATTTTCACCTATAGGCGAAAAAGGGCAGCAAAAACTAAGTGAAAAGCATGTGCTCTTAATAGGAGCAGGAGCTTTAGGAACAAGTAATGCAGAAATGCTGGCCCGTGCAGGTGTTGGGAAAATAACGGTAGTCGATCGGGATTATGTAGAATGGAGCAACCTGCAGCGACAGCAGCTGTTCACTGAGAGGGATGCGGTAGAACGTATTCCAAAAGCAGTAGCTGCAGCCCATCGATTAAGAGAAATTAATTCAGAAATCAACATCTCAGGTGAAATCATGGATGTTTCGGTTCAGGAGATTGAAGAACTGGTCGAAGGTGTAGACATTATGATTGATGCTACCGATAACTTTGAAACCAGGATGCTTCTTAATGATGCTTCACAGAAATATAAAGTACCCTGGGTTTACGGCGCCTGTACAGGCAGTTATGGACTTTCTTATACTATTGTGCCAGGGCAGACTCCCTGTTTCTCGTGTTTGTTAGGAGCAGTTCCTATGGGAGGGGAAACATGCGATACTGTAGGGATTATCAGCCCTGCCGTTCAAATTGTTGCTGCTTACCAAGCTGCTGAGGCATTGAAGCTTTTAGTGGAAGATTATAAGTCTCTAAGGAGAAACCTGTTTTATTTTGATATATGGCAGAACCAACAGTCAACAATTAAAGTAGAAAAATTAAAAAAAGACGATTGTCCTTCTTGCGGGCAGGCATCGACCTATCCTAATCTCGATCCTGTAAATTTATCTAGAACAGCGGTATTATGTGGACGGGACACAGTGCAAATTCGCCCAGCCAACAAGAAAAAAAGAAATCTGGATGAACTCTCTGACAGACTTCAAGCTGTCGAGGGCGGAAAAGTAGAAGGAAATACTTTTCTTTTGAATCTTACGATAGAAGGAAGACGGCTGGTCGCTTTTCAGGATGGTCGTGTGCTTATCCATGGTACGAAAGATATAAGCGAAGCCAAAACGCTTTATAACCGCTATATTGGAGGATAATCCCTAAGATCATGACACGCTCTCATTATATTGAGAGCGTGTTTTTAATGATAGAAAGGAAGGATTATTAAGCCTGGGAATAGAAATTAAGATTAAGGTAAAAAGGACTTAATGCTGGCAGGAATTATAGAATCAGCTGATGTAAAACCGTTGTCTCAGCCACGATCGCTTACCGAATACTCGTTCATAACAGAAACTTACAATTTTTTTTAACAGAGAATACAATAAAGGCTAAAGTTTGAAGATCTCTCTACAATCTCTTATCGAATGAGATTAAGTTCTATTCATATTGGAGGTCGTTCAAATAAATCGTATACTAGAGCCTGAAGGGTTGGACAGGTGGTCAAACATGCCCAATTGGAAACAAATTAGGGATATAATTTTAAAGGAGGAAATATATTCAGTAGAAAAAAAAGGACTCGCGATCCTTGGTATTGTAATTATTGCGCTTTTGCAGGCGTTTACAGAATCTATATTGGATGAAAGCTTAGCAATTATTATAGCGGCAGCTTTAATGAGTGGCTATTCTATTTTGAAGTTGAAGCGCAAAGAGAGAATATACGAGTTTATAATAGTAAGTATATTAAGTTTGCTTTTGCTTGCCTGGGGACTTTACAGGGTTTTAGTAATAATAGTTAACGGTGTCTCTTATTAATGGAAAACCAAACAAAAGGATTCTGCGATTAAATAAGTTGCACTCTACTATTTATCTTTATTAAAAATACCACTGAAAGCAAGGGGAGATCCCAAGTATGACAAAAAATCTACTAAGGGTAGGAACAGTTTATCTGCCTGTTCAATGCGTGGATGAAGCCGCAGAATGGTATGTAGATAAATTGGGAGCTTATGTAACGTATAAAGATGAGAATAAAGCCATTGTTAATATGGCGAACCTAAGTTTCTTTCTTGTTAAAGCAAAAGAAAATGAAACGGCCAATTTTATTGATGAGAGAGGTGAAGAGTGCTTTTCGTTAACATTTGAAGTGAATGGTAAAGAAGAGCTGGAAATACTTTATAACGAACTGGTTAGTCAAGGAGTCCACGTGGGCCCATTTGAAAACAGAGGCCATGGGGGCAAGAACTTTATTTTTTATGATACAGATGGAAACATGTTTGATGTATGGAGTGAATTGAGCTCGGTCTTTAAAGAAAAGTTTGATATTGGGTGAAGAGAAAGTAAGAACGTCCCTTTTTATAAGTTAAAGGGACGTTTTCGTGCATTAAAGAAGGCTTCACATATGGCTGGTTTGGATAGCGATATCCTCAAAGAATGGATGGCATGGATATTTAATGCTTTCACAATCACTGTCGTTTTTTAACGATAAGAAAATTTCACTATCTAATAACGAGTAAATAATTTCTTAGCAAATACCGCTATCTCCAGCTTTTCGATCGTTTCCCAGTAATGGTTTAATACATTTTCCTCTTTATCATTAATTTTCTTCTTAACGAATGGAAACATCTTCATGTCTTTGAACCAATCCCCCTCTTCCGCAGTAGAGTGTGTCCAATCTTCCCAAACATCTTTTAGGTTAGGACTGTAAATACGCGGACTCTTCTTATTTAGATCAATCTGCGTATGAGGTAACATCTGGTTAGAATCAGGAAACATTTTTTTTATTTCAGTAAAAAGGTGAGGCCAAAAATCGTGACGCGATCCTGTATGAGGATGCTGCTCTGCCCAGATTATAATGTACTTAAGACGGCTTTTAATGGAATATAGATCATGATAAAGTTTTTTACCTAATAGAATGCGATCTTCCAACGAAGAAAAATGATGAACGGTTCCTCCTACAAAATTTACTTTTTTTGTACTTTGCGTTTCGTAGGGAATTAGTATGTGATTCAAGTCGAATACATCTTGTAGTCTAAATAAGATAGTATGAAGAACATTTTTTTGATACTGATCATTCAGCATAACCCGGCTCTCAATATAATTCTGTTCGTTTATAATTAAAGCTGTTGTGAGCAGTGAACTGGATTTATCTTTCCAAAAGTTTACCCAAAAAGGCTCCATAAATCGTGATACATTCAAATGATTCAGTAAGTGAAATAAGGAAACATTTTGTTTCTTGCTCTCTTCGTAAAGTAATAACTGCGGATAGGCATCCTGAAATATGAGCCAGTTTCCTCTTTCAAGAAAAAGGAAAAAATCATTTTGTTCTTTTGGGGTAAGCAGCCTGATCAAAAACTCACCTTTTAAATCCGTCATATTCCAGCCGGCATTTCTAGACACCAAATGAGCCAGCAAACACCAATGGATCTCTGGATGGAGTTTAAAATATTCAAGATAAGCCGTGGTTCTAGTAACGTTATTCTTGTTTCTTATCTTTGTTTTATCGCGAATACTCTGGATAAGCTTTCTTTCTTCTTTTGAGAGATTGGAAATGGGTTCTTCTTTTAATTTATTTTTCAATTCTAACTTTAATGTGGTGTACTGATTATGATTGTTTATCCACTTTCTTATCATTAGCTTCAGCCTCCTTTCTCAGCATGGATGTAGCGCATAATGAATACATTTAAACTATTGATAGAACAGAGAGAGGGATGAGGTTGAAGGAGATTGTTGAATTAGAAATAATGCGGCTTGTTAACCTCTTGAAAGAACAGCAGACCATGGATGGATCCTGGAATTATCCTTTTGAAACTGGAATAATTACGGATGCTTATATGATTATTTTATTACGGACCCTTAATTTTCATGAAGGAGAATTGGTTCAGCAGCTTACGGCTCGTATTTTAAGCAGACAGGAAAGAAACGGTTCCTGGAAGTTGTTTTATGATGAAGAAAGCGGCAACTTATCCTCAACTATTGAAGCCTATTATGCTTTGCTGTTTTCTGGATTATGCAAGAAAGAGGATATTGAACTTAAGAAAGCAAGAAACTTTATTCAAAATCATGGAGGCTTAGAAAAAGCATCTATGTTTACCAAAATTTTGTTGAGTTTGACTGGACAATATCACTGGCCGGAGAAATTTACTATCCCTGTAGAGGTAATTTTGCTGCCTCCTGCCTTTCCAATACAACTTTTCGATATATCAGTGTTTGGAAGATCAAACCTTGTTCCTATTCTTCTCCTTGCTCATAAAAAATATCAGGCTGGCAGCATCCATACACCTGATTTATCAGAGTTGAGCACCAGTCATAAGAATCGGAGCGGTGAAGACTCTTTCTTTGAAGATGATATTCGGTCCCTCGAATGGAAAAAGTATTTTAGAGAGCTACTGAATGTAATGAGCCAGAACTTGAACTACTTAGTTAATTTAGAGGAAGCAGCAATCAGAAAAGCCGAGAATTACATGATAAACAGGATTGAACCGGATGGAACATTACTGAGTTACTTTAGTTCCACTTTTTATATGATTTTCTCTTTTCTTGCTCTTGGTTATAAGAAAGAAGATCCAGTAATTGAGAATGCAGTAGAAGGCTTGAAGTCGATGGCTTGTAAAATTAACGGACAAATTCACATGCAATACACAACTGCAGACGTCTGGAATACTGCCTTAATCAGCAGCGCAATGCAGGAAGCAGGAGTACCTGGAAATGCATTGGTTATCCAGAAAGCAAATGATTATCTCCTATCAAGACAACACGTGAAGTATGGAGACTGGGTGCTTCATAACACTAAAACGCTGCCAGGAGGATGGGGCTTTTCAAATATTAATACGATAAATCCTGATGTAGACGATTCCACAGCAGCTTTACGGTCTATAAAAAGTCAGGTCTCTTTTAATGTTGATTACAGGCAAGCGTGGGACCGTGGAGTCAATTGGGTCTTTTCGATGCAAAATGATGATGGAGGATGGCCTGCATTTGAAAGAGAAGTTAATCAACCTTTTTTAGAATATCTTCCGATACAAGGCTCTTCCTTTATTCTCTCCGATGCTTCTTCAGCAGATTTAACAGGAAGAACACTAGAGTTTTTTGGTCGTCACACCCATACCCCTTATGATCATCCAGCTATAAAGAAAGGGCAGAAGTGGCTAAAAAAGCACCAGAACAAAAACGGATCGTGGTACGGAAGGTGGGGGATCTGCTATATATATGGTACTTGGGCAGCTTTAACAGGCTTAATTGCCAGTGGAAAAGATCCTCAGTCTCCTGTGGTCAAGAAATCTGTCCGGTGGCTTGAGAATATTCAGAACCAAGATGGAGGTTGGGGAGAATCGTGTAGTAGCGATAAAAAGAAGAGGTATGTACCGCTTGGTTCAAGTACCCTCACGCACACTGCCTGGGCACTTGATGGACTGATAGCGGCATCTTCTGAACCATCCGAAGAAATGGTCAAAGGTGTCCAATTTCTCATTAATCGTGGAAAAGGTGAAGGGTGGACGTATGAGTATCCGAAAGGACAAGGAATGGCAGGAGCCTTCTATATCCATTACCACAGCTACCGATATGTCTGGCCGCTTCTTACTTTAAGTCACTACCACCAAAAGTTCTTAACATAAGGCGCTGTTATAGGTTATTGTTGATTTTTCATAAGAGACTTATTGCGCAATTGGGCCGCAGGAAAGCGAGTTATTTTCGTAGCTGCCGTACAGAGTCATGAAAAAATCCAGCGATCCGATCAAATTAAGAATATACAAACCTTATTAGGTTTACTTCTCTACAATATAAGGTATGGGTAAAAATGGAAATGCTTAAAGGGGAATAAAAATTATTATAAGGAGTCTTTTGAAAGTGGCAGAAATAAATAGTAGTAGCATCTCTCAAAATGAAAAAAAGCTCGGGTATTCATTTAGAAATACATCAGCAGGGATATTGTTTGGTATAGGAGTAGCTGCTTTTATGGATGAAAGCATCTTTCATCAATTGTTACATTGGCATCATTTTTACGATAAATCAACTACCAATGCCGGCTTAGTATCCGATGGATTCTTTCATGCTTTCAGTTGGTTTTCAACTGTGGCAGCTTTATTCTTAGTAGCAGATCTACGTCGTAGAAATGCCTTCTGGCCTATTAAATGGTGGGGAGCGGTGTTAATTGGAGCGGGAGGGTTTCAACTTTATGATGGAACCATTCAACATAAACTAATGCAAATTCACCAGATAAGGTATGTGGAGGATCTATTGCCATACGACCTTGTATGGAATGGATCAGCTGTACTGATGATTATGGCAGGAAGCATAATTTTATATAAGACACAAAGAAGGAAAAGCATTTCAGGCGGGAGAAAATCGTAGTGAGTCACGATCAGATTGTAAATGTTACAACCGGTCTATCGGCACTATTTTTAAGTGTTGGAGCTCTTCTTATCGTTATCTTATATATAGGGGCAGGACTGAGTTCAAGTCGACATAGTCGATTGAAAGCATGGCCCTGGTATCGGTATATTAGTTTCACATTGGGAATAGTTTGTGCTGCTATATCCGTTATAGGACCAATCGCAGCTCAGGCAATGAGTAATTTTACTATGCATATGGTCAGCCATCTCCTGCTTGGAATGCTTGCTCCCGTTTTACTGGTTATATCCGCTCCCGTTACCCTGCTTTTACGGTCACTTCCTGTAAGACATGCTAAAGTTGTAACCAGCCTGCTTCGTAGTTATCCTGCACGTATCATAAATCATCCTATAATAACCTCATTATTGAATATTGGGGGCCTTTGGATTCTTTATACGACAAGTTTGTATAGTTGGATGCATACAAACCTTATGGTTCATATCTTAGTGCATGTCCATATTTTTGCAGCAGGCTACATTTTTTCAGCTTCACTAATTTACATAGACCCTGTACCTCACCGACTCAGTTATATATACAGATCCATCGTGTTAATTGGTGCTCTTGCAGCCCACGGTATTCTATCAAAATACATCTATGGTCATCCACCTGCGGGAGTTGGGGTACAAGAAGCACAGACAGGCGGAAAGCTCATGTACTATGGTGGGGATTTTATTGACCTCATCATTATCGTGTTATTATGCTATCACTGGTATAAAAATACTCATCCTAACGAGGCGTTAGCTTAAATGCCTTATCCCAATTTGATTAGTGTTAAATCCTCCATTGTTAGGGCAGGAGCTGAAATTGGTTAGGCTAACACATATATTAAAAGAACTCTTTTAATATATGTGTTCTTTTTTGTCGAATACTATCCAGGGGTATATAAGGTCTCAAATTAATAAGAAAGATGGACTATTCTTTTAATCAGAAGAATAAATATTACTAGATAATTTACGATATTAGATGCTTTTTCCCTCGAGGCAATTCTGACAGGTTTTTTTGGCTGTATTTATACAAAGAAAAGATCTTAAAAGGAGAGCAGATGAGAATATATGGTTCACATCAAAAATCCCAGTATTGTTATTAAAGAATTCCTGAATTATAACGATTATAATAGAGTTACAAAGCTTATGGAAGCCTGCATAGCATATGATAATATATCGCTTAAACTGGAACTGGATTATAAATTAAGCCATTCTTTTCAAAAAATGAAAGATATGAATAATTCCAATGAATTTATGTTTTATGAGGGAGAAATGCTTATAGGATATATCGGCATATGTCAATTCGGGGCTGAAATGATGGAAGTGAATGGAATGGTTCACCCGGATTACAGAAGAAGGGGGGTTTTCAGCCGGTTATATGGATTGGTTAAAGATGAGTGGCGCAAAAGATCCACTCAAGATATGTTATTACTATCTGATCACCATTCGCGCTCAGGTCAGGCATTTATTAAATCTACTGAAGCTCGCTATGATAAGTCTGAATACGAAATGTTCCTGGTGAATGAGCCAAAGGATAAGACTGTTTTAAGTCAGATTCTCCTTAGAGAAGCAATGAATGAGGACGCAAAAGAAATTGCGAGACAAAATAAAATTTATTTTCAGATTGATCCTAGGTCTGAACTCACTCTTCCAGAAGAAGAGGCTAAGCACGGAGTTTATATTTATTTGGCTGAGCTTGAGCAATCATGTATAGGGAAAGTGCACTTGAATAGGGAAGACAGTACCGGAGTAATTTTTGGTTTAGGAGTACTACCAGAATATCGCGGCAGGGGATATGGAAGAGAAATTTTATTAAGATCTATAGAGAAGCTTAATGAAAAAAAAGTAGATGATATTAAGCTTCAAGTGGAAGTGAAAAATAGGAATGCCTTAAGTCTTTATCAGACCTGCGGATTTAAAGAAACCTCTACTATGGATTATTTTAAGCTCGCAAAAAGAAATTTTAATTGAGAATAACAAACGTCCAGAACATGATATATGTTCTGGACGTTTAAATGTACAGTTAGAATACTTTTGTAGTCCAGTCTTCGCAATTCCATACGTCTGTTACAACATCCATATAGAAATCTGGTTCGTGAGAAATAAGCAAAACACTTCCTTTATAATCCTGTAAGGCTCGTTTCAATTCTGCTTTAGCATCAACATCTAAATGGTTAGTAGGTTCGTCGAGGACAAGAAGATTAGTTTCTTTATTAATTAATTTACACAGACGTACTTTTGCTTTTTCCCCGCCACTTAGTACTTGCACTTTACTTTCAATGTGCTTTTTTGTTAAACCGCATTTTGCAAGGGAAGCTCGTACCTCATATTGGGTGAAATGTCTAAACTCCTCCCAAATTTCTTCAATGCATGTGTTTTTGCTTGTTTCTTTTAATTCTTGTTCAAAGTAGCCGATATGAAGATGATCACCTAATTGAACGGAGCCTTCAACCGGCTGTATTTCCCCAAGGATACTTTTTAATAGCGTAGTTTTACCAATACCGTTTGCTCCAGATAATGCAATTTTCTCGCCTCGTTCCATAGATAAATTGAGAGGTCTGGAAAGAGGCTCATCATAACCGATAACAAGATCATTAGTATCAAATAAATATTTCCCTGGAGTTCGAGCTTGTTTAAAGTTAAATTGAGGTTTCGGTTTTTCGGAATCAAGTTCGATGACTTCCATTTTATCAAGTTTCTTCTGCCTGGACATTGCCATTTTACTCGTCGCAGCATTCGCTTTATTACGGGCTACAAAGTCTTTTAGATTAGCAATTTCTTTTTGCTGCTTTTTATAAGCGGCTTCAAGCTGTTGCTTTTTCATGTCGTACACTTTTAAAAATTCATTGTAGTCGCCCGGGTACCGGGTTAATTCCTGGTTTTCCACGTGATAAATGATGTTTACGACACTATTTAAAAATGGAATATCATGGGAAATGAGGATAAATGCATTCTCATATTCCAATAGATATTTTTTCAGCCACTCTATATGTTCAACATCGAGATAGTTGGTAGGCTCGTCTAATAGTAATATGTCAGGTTTCTCCAGAAGCAGCTTGGCAAGTAATACTTTTGTACGCTGTCCACCGCTTAGGTCTGTAACGTCCCGCTCTAATCCGATTTCATCAAGTCCAAGTCCATTAGCAACTTCATCGACCTTTGCATCTATTGTATAAAAATCATTGTTAGTCAAGGTGTCTTGCAGCCGCCCGGTTTCTTCAAGCAGGTTTTCCAGTTCTTCAGGACCCACTTCACCCATCTTTCCAAAAAGATGATTCATATCACTTTCCATATCAAACAGATATTGGAATGCAGTCCTCAAGACATCTCTTATTGTCATACCTTGTTGTAAATCTGCGTGTTGATCCAAATAACCGATTCGAATATGTTTAGACCAAATGATTTTACCGGCATCAGGCTCTACCTTACCAGTAATCATGTTCATAAATGTTGATTTACCTTCACCATTAGCACCAATTAAACCTATATGTTCTCCTCTTAATAGACGAAAAGAAACATTTTCAAAAATAGCACGGTCTCCAAAGCCATGACTTAATTCTTTTACAGTTAGTAAACTCATGTGAAACACCTATTTCCTTCTATATAATACATACCCCTATCATTATAAAGGGGCTGAGAAAAAAGTGATAGTGGAGATTCTTTCTTGTGGCAAAAAGGAAGCAGTCTTTTTTAGTTTTTATACTGTCACAGGGTTTAATATTCAACATCAAGTGGAACTTATTATACAATAAGATGGGTGGATTTTTGAAAAATTACCCAATTGTGGCAGGGCGCAAATTAGTAAAGGAGGCGAAGAATGTGAGTTGGTTTCGGAAAATAACTCTCCTATTAGCAATAATTTCTATATTTTTATTTAGCTACCGGTTAATGAATGAAAACTTTGATCCACTTCCTAATTTCATTTTTTATTTTTTGCCTGTGGTTTTTTTACTGTTCGGATTTGAGAATGTTAAAGCTAAACATCGTAGTGAAGGTTTCATTTATCTTCTTACGTTTGTCATTGGCTTTTCCATAGTGATAAAAGACTTTTTTAACTTAATTTAAATGTTCAGCGTATGTTTTTAAATTTGGTTTCTATAGCTAATCCTTCTAATGATGTTTATATTCTGCGCGCTCGAAGTATCTGTAAGCAGGGACTGAATTATACAACGTGTAATAACCATTATTAGCTAAATAAAGCGCCAAGCCTTCTCAGGCTTGGCGCTTTATTTTATTTATTTACTTTAAGTTTAGGATTACGTTCGGCGATAAAATCAGGGCGTGCTTTATTCCCGGAGAAAGGTTCGACGAGCTGATTTTCTACACTGTTATAAACCATGAACATGTTATTTCTAGGGTAGGGTGTTATATTTCCGTTTGAACCATGCATTGTATTGGATTCAAACAGCGTTATAGCTCCAGCTTTACCTGTGGGAACAGAAATGCCTCCCTGATCGGCGAGCCATCTCATGCTTTCCTGATCAGGTACTCCTAACTTCTGTCTTTTTAGAGATTCCTTGTAATTATCTTCAGGAGTCTCACCAACACATTTCACATAGTAATTTTGAGAACCTGGTACAAGCATAAGCGGACCATTAAAAGTGTAGTTATCTGATAAGGCAATAGATAGACTAACGGCTCTCATTCGTGGCATGCCGTCTTCTACATGCCACGTTTCAAAGTCAGAGTGCCAATCAAATTCTTTGCCGGTAAATCCAGGCTTATAATTAATTCGTGATTGATGAATATAGACTTCACTTCCGAGTAAATGGTTCACAATGTCTAATATTCTCTGATCGTTAGCTACTTTTTTAAAATACTCATCACTATCGTGAACTTTAAAGATAGAACGAATTTCGTTGCCTTCCGGCTCGCGGATAATCAAATCCGATTCACTATCCTGGCTGGAATTCTGCAGCTCAAATATTGCTTTTTGCATTTCAGAAACTTCCTCTTCAGAAAAGAAGTTTTCTATTTGAAGAAACCCATTTTGTTCATAGAAATCAAGTTGTTCAGTCGACAAAGGTGACTCGTGGTCTTTTGAACGATCTGTATGAATAACAGGATCCTTCCTTTTCACAATTTCGGGTTCACTACTGTACCTGGACGGATAAAGATCTTCCACAATCAAACACTCCTTTTAAAATATTGATTCATGGTGTGCTTCATCGAGGTTATTCATTAGCCAAGAATAATATTTCAATAAATATATTTCCTTGTGCTCCAACTGATACCCTTTCATATTCAGAATAAACATGAAATTCAAAAAAATAAAGTAAACTTATAATTATATTGTAATAGTAGTAGTTGAGTGATTAGTGGGAAAAACCTATTCCCATTTAATGATACAGTTCAGGAGCGTTTTATTTTGAAAAAATAAATGTCCCTGATACGCTTCTAGTATTGGATTTACTGCAATTAATTTAAAAGAAAGAAGATGAAGTTTATGTCTAACATACAAAAGAAAATTCAAACTATTCCTTTTTCCGTATTGGATTTATCTCCGATTACAGAAGGGGGCTCAGCAACTGTTTCTTTTCAAAATACAATTGATCTGGCACAACATGTGGAAGCATGGGGATATAATCGTTACTGGTTGGCTGAACACCATAACATGCCGTTTATCGCGAGCTCTGCGACCTCACTTTTGATAGGTCACGTAGCCGGTAATACAAATTCTATTAGAGTTGGTTCTGGTGGAATCATGCTTCCTAATCATGCTCCTCTAGTCGTGGCAGAACAATTTGGAACTCTTGAAACATTATATCCGGGAAGGATTGATCTAGGTCTGGGACGAGCACCTGGTACTGATGGAGTAACAGCTCAGGCTTTGAGGAGAGAATTGCAGAGTGACGGGCAGGATTTTCCGAGGTTGTTGAATGAACTTCGATCATATTTTAATCCTTCCTTAAGTACCGGTAAGCAGAATGTTCGTGCCATTCCTGGGACGGGTTTAAATATACCAATATGGCTGCTTGGCTCTAGTGGTTTTAGTGCCCAATTATCGGCACAGCTTGGTCTGCCTTTTGCTTATGCTAGTCACTTTTCACCTAACAATACACAGGCGGCCCTTGATCTGTACCGCAGTCAATTCCAACCATCAGCATCGATGGAGAATCCTCATGCAATGCTCGGAGTTAATATCATAGCAGCAGATACAGATGAAGAAGCAGAACGTTTAGCTACGTCTTTATATCAACAGTTTTTAAATCTCATCCGGAATACGGAACTCCCGCTCCAGCCCCCTGTTGAAAGTATTGAGGAAGTGGCATCTGAAAGAGAAATAATGGCTCTTCGTCAGCAATTAGGTTCTTCAATCATTGGAAGTAAGGAGTCCGTTCGAGAACAGCTTCAAAGTTTTATTGACAAAACTCAAGCCGATGAATTGATGGTCATTTCTCAGATTTACGACCATCAAGCAAGAATTCGTTCTTATGAAATTGTAGCAGAGCTATTTAAAGAAGTATGATGAAACTAGAAGCGCCTGCTTTTGGAGCAGGCGCTTCTGTTAAATTATTATTTTAAAGTTGAGTATCCTTTGAAGTGTAAAAGAGTAGAGGAGATGCTTGCCATTTAATTGTTGTTGAGAAGAGGTTATAATAAAACAAGTTAGGTAGACGGTGAGGGAGAACAAGTGAAGAAGCTGTGGCGTTGCTTAAAGATAAATGGAAAATCATTAAACGTTTTATTGTACTGTTTACAGTAGGATCCGAGCCATTAACAGTAATAATTACTCAACTTTTCGGTCCGCTTTTTGAGGAATCTGGAAGCGAACCTTTTATTATCCCCAGCAGACTACGCCTGCCTTCCTTATTTGGTCGGTTATCTTGACTGGTCGATCATTTATGGTATTTATCAGTTCTTACCGTGCCCTTATATCTATACGTTTGGATAAGATTCCTTCGAATCTTTTCTTATATTTTTACGCTTTGATATAAGATTATAGCTACATGGAATGTATGGCTTCCTGCCACCGTATTAATTTTTGGCAATAGGAGTTGTCCTTAGAATCGTATTCCGGGAGCTTCTTTCAACGCCAGGAGCCGTTTTCGCTAATTAAGCCTCGGCCCTTCACGATATTAGGTCACAGAAGCGCATAGACTTAGTCTATGCGTTTCTTACTCCCTCTTAATAAATAAGTTAGAATATTAGATAAAAAACAAGTTAATTAGTTGCTTTGTTAACTAATACAAACTTTTTTCAATAAATTAGTTAGTCTATTGGAAAAAATGCTCTTACAGCACCTATAGTGGAAAGAAAAATATTGGAGCATAATAAAGAGATATCTAAAGTAAAGGGGGCATCTCATGGATGTAAGAATGATAATGGTGTACCAAGTTCCAAAAGGTACTGAGGCAGAATTTACTTCGGAAGTATTACATGCATCACAAGGGATTCAGATTGCGGAGGATATGCTAAAGACAAAGCGGGCGAAGTCGATTGCTTTTCTAGATAGCTACAACACGGAATGGACATTAAAAGAATTGAAGGAGTATATGAAAGGAATTCAGACTGAGCCCCATAACGTAAAAGTATATTTTGATGGGGGTTTTGATTTAGGAACCAAGAATTCAGGACTCGGCTTTGCCATCTATTATGATCAGAATGGAAAATCTTTTCGCCTTAGAAAAAATGTTTTAGTCCATGAACTTGACACGAATAATGAAGCAGAATATGCTGCACTTCATAACGCATTGCTTGAACTGGATATATTAGGTGTACATCATTTGCCTGTGAAATTAATTGGTGATTCTCAAGTCGTTATCAATCAATTGATTGGAGAGTGGCCGTGTCTGGAAGAACCGCTGTCTAAATGGGCAGATCGAATTGACGAGAAGCTTATTCAATTAGGAATTCAACCTCAGTATCACTTAATTTCAAGGAAAGATAACCGAGAAGCGGATCGCTTAGCTTCTCAAGCTTTAAATAACATTGAGATTATTAGTACGAGTGAGGTCAATTAGTCTTATGATTATATTCCATAGAACTAATTAATTTAAAGAGAGTCCATTTTAGAGAGGAGTCTCTCCTTTACGAGGAATTTTTTACGAAAGACAAGCCTTTAATTAGCGGCGAATAAATACTGGAGTTCCTATAGGGATGATACTGGCCAATTCTTCTACATCCCTATTGTACATACGAATACAGCCCTTCGAGACGGCTTTGCCGATCGAGCTAGGTTTATTTGTACCATGAATACCATAATGTTCTTTTGATAAACTCATCCAGAAAGTACCAAATGGACCACCTGGATTGGGTGCTTTGTTAATAATAATAAAGCTGCCTGTCGGTGTGCCTTGCAGCATTCGGCCAACAGCAATGGGATATTCTTTTTGCTTTACCCCATTTTTTATAAGAGTGAGTTTACGTTTACTGAGTGTAATATCGATGCTGTAGGGAATGCTTGCTGTACTTGGATAGCCTGGAATGACAATAGGTTGGCCGATTACAATTACATTTGGGTTGATGGTGGGATTAGCTTTAATAATTTCCATTAAGGGTTTACGGTAATCTCGGGAAATCTGTGTTAGTGTTTCGCCTTTTTTTACATAATGAATCAATTGAAAAGCCTCCCCTTGGCTTACGTATCCATATAAGATATATGAGGAACGGGGGGGAGATTATTCTCCAATCTAAAATAGGAAGAAGAGGAATCGAAATGAAAGTTAGAATTATACTTGCAATCCTTATGGTCATTGTACTTTCAGGATGTGGAAGAGAAGAAGTAACCTTTGAAAGTGTAGAAAAACTTCCTGGACTATTAGCTCAACAGAAGCTGATGGTAGGAGGAAAAGGGGTATTTGAAGAAGATGATAAACATTATGCGTTTATTGTGGTGCACAATGGAGAAACAGTAGAGTTTGACCAAGTATATTACTTACCTGACAAAGATCATGCTCTCAATTTTAAGTATAAGATAAAAGGAGAACCTAAAGATGATAAAAAAAATAAAATGAATGTGGAGGTAATTGAGTATCATCCAGACCAGGAAATTAAGTCTTACTGGTTTAACGAAAATCGTATTTAATATTTATATTAAGATGAACAAGTCCCTTACTCTGACAAGGGGTTCTTGTTCATTTTTTTAATCTGATTACACTCAATAGAGGGCTGTTTAATTGAATAATCAGTTTCGAGATGTTTTGGTCCGTTGCTCATATTGAGAGGGGCTGGCTACGGAAACAACTCGTCTTGTTCCATCACCCAGATAAGATTAGCATATGCCGTTCATCAACCGATAGAATAATCACAATCTTTTTTTGGTCGCTTATGCTAGTCGTGTCTTTCAGGGTGATTCCACATTTGAGCACTTTCCTGCGGCCTTACAAGACGTAGGGTCGATCCTCCTTTAACAATAAGCTTCCTCAGTCGTTAACACCCCTGGACAGTCTCGCTTAGTTTTTCTCACGCGGGGGTCTGTCGTTTTCCCGCCAACCAACAACGAAGTCTAACAGTGCATAGTTATATAATAATTTATAAATATTAGTGTTCCACTGTGAAAAAAGAAGTGATAATTTTGATTATCAATGTAATCCTTGGCTTCATTATTCCTGTGAGTATCAATGTTATTTATTGTGAAAACCTAGAATTAACATAATACATATGTACACTTTAGAGGTTTCAATTGCATTCGTATCTAAAGATTGGCGATTCAACATCGTTTGAAAAGTGAACCCTGGATATGTAATCCTTCCTAAACGGATCTGTTTTGCATAAATGGTGAGATAATTACATAAATTATCTTAATAAGATAGGAATAAGAATATGGATTGGAAGGGAGACCTTCTTATGAAATACGATTGCATCATTATCGGTGGGGGAATTGCAGGCCTTCAAGCCTCCATCCAGCTGGGACGATACAAAAGGTCTGTATTATTGATAGATGCTGAAGATGGAAGGTCTTCATTGTGTAGGAAGTACAGTAATATTCTAGGATTTCCTAATGGTGTAAGTGGACAAGAACTTCGTAAAGCGGGCCGACAGCATGCTGAAAACCTTGGGGTATCCATACGCAAAGACAGGGTAAAGGATGTGCATAAAAATGGTAGAGAATTCACGGTATATACGGTCGGAGGAGGAATGTTCAGTGGAAAAAACCTTCTTCTCGCTACCGGTTTAAAAGACCATATCCCTTCTCTCCCGGGGGTTAAACCCTGTCTTGGGCTTTCGGTTTACGTCTGTCCTGATTGTGATGGTTATGAAGTTATGAACCAAAGGACGGCCGTAATTGGTTCAGGAAACGCAGGAGCTTCAATGGCTATAAGTCTTTTATATTGGAGTAGAGATATACTATTTATTAACCATGAGCTTGAGGACATTTCCCCTGAATGGACGCAGCGTTTAGCAACTGAAAATATTGAAGTGATAACGGCTAAAGTAAAGGAATTACATGAGATAGAGGGAAGTTTGAACCGAATAGAAATGAAGGATGGTGAGAGTCTCCATGTGAAAAAAGCTTTCTTGGCTTTTGGAGGAAACCAGGTACGAACAGAATTGGCCGTGAAGCTTGGAGCTGAAATCAGTGAAAATCATCATCTTATTATTGATCCCAAGACAAAGATGACAAGTGTACCTAATTTATGGGCCTCCGGCGATGTAGCTGCGCATTCAGAATTAGTTACGGCTGCTATGGGTGAAGGCTCTCTGGCTGCTATATGGATCCATAAAGAGTTACTGAAGAAATAATCATAGATGGACGTAAAAAGCATTGTTTATTCTTTGGCAAAGAGGTCAATAAGTCTTAATCCTTCTTACCTGTTTGACTCCCTGTGATAATGCGCATGAAGGAATGGAACTTATCTACTTAAGAAAAAAGTGTCGACAATTCATAAAGGCCTGCAAAACATCTAGTTTTGCAGGCTTCGTTTCTTCATTCTGTCATTAATTTAATAAAGTTATCAAGTGGTTGCAGTGATTTCAAGTTCTCGTTACAACGATGGCTATCCTTACATATATAATTACCACGACTGATTGGGGTTTCTAATGTATTTAGCTTAATGGATGTGGTAAACATTCCAACTTCTTCGTGTTCCTTACAAATTGCGCAAATACCGCTCTGCCTGGAAGGCTTAAAATTACCTTGAATACCCAGTAAATCACCGTTTTTATAAGCCGCAATAAATTTCTGATTGCTCCCTGAGTCATTCCACCCTAAGTAAGATAGAGTACCCCATTCAATATTTCTTAAAGAAGGAACTTCTAGTTTCTTTACTTTAGGAAATAATCGCTTAATGTTTTGCTCATTAAGTGGGGGAAATGTAAAGACATGCTGTTTTAAGCGAGAGAGGAAAAAAATGGCCTCTGTTTCGTCTTTTACATCCTGAACCTGGTCAATAATTTCCTTTTGCTCATTTGATAAATCTGAGAATAAATCAATAACTTTTTCTCTAGTCATAGATTTGAAGGCGTGTGCAACAGCCTGATCGTGCGTGGATGTGTGCGTACTTAGCAGAGTTGTGATCTGGTCCTTGATGAAATTATACTGATCCGCTCTGATGAATGATTCCATATTTATACCTCCATGATGGTTGATATAAGAAACCTTATATGAATGGTTGGGAGCTTATTGTAATATCCTTAGCTATTATTTTACAAAAAATATGAAAAGCTGTACAAGTTTGAAGACTTTTAAAGTCACACACTTAATCCATAAAATTAACAACAAGTTATTCGTTATGGTTAATAACTCGTTTCTATTAAAATTAGCTAATCACAATGAATTTGCGAGCAGCTGGAAAGAAGAGTTCTTAAGAAATGAAATGATTAAATAGAAGCTGCGAACGTATCTTATTTCAACAGCATCCAAATATATGCAAGTTGTCCAGGGAAGTGAGTAGACCCCAGTAGTTGGGATTGAATACTGAAAGGAGTAGTTTGGGATCAACCTTTTTAAAATAAAATGATAAACGAGGATACGGGTTTGAGGTTATGTAAGAGGAAGAAGAAGGATTAAAAAAATTAGGACTGGAATCGAGATGGCTATTTTAATCTTTGATTAATGCGATCCAATCCTTCAATTTTTGCTTTCTCAGTACTCAGTTCTCTTCGAAGTAAAACATTTTCGGCCGTCATACCTGCCAAAATCGAAATTCCGACCAGGGTACGTAATACTTCGGGATCAGGAACTAAGTAGGTAACAGCAAATATAGAAGCAGCTGCTCCAATTAAGAAGTCGGCTAGAAAACCTAAATATAGTCCCTGCGGTCTTATTCTTTTCTTGGGAAAGACCAATACTTTACCATTTCTCATCAAATGAGCGATTACACCAGTCAGACCTCCTATTAAACCGGCGATCATCAGTGTATTAGTCACATTCACTCCCCCTAAATTTAGAGTCAAAAAAAAGCGGCTTTGCGAAGATATTTAGAAACATAAGCTAATATGCACTAATAATCGACCAAAGATTCCGCCTTATAAACCCAACATACCAACCAATATTATAATGAACACTATGGAAACAGTATACAACTAATTTGTCAGAAAATAAAGACTTTTTTGGATATTTTTTACTTTACTTAGTAATTTATGGGACTTATTTTATTAATAAGGTCATGTACTTCCTTTTCATAATAAAGTACTTCTTTTTTTGTCGACGCTTCCATCATTTTTTTTAGCATATATTTATACTTTTCCAGATCTTTTGATTCCATCTGGTCTAAATGTGGTTTTTCATCCGTATGCAATGTATCTAGAAATTGTTGAAGCTCTGTGAAATAATAACGTACTTCTTCAGGAGAAGAGGCATTCTTTAATAAAGATAGCATATGGTCGAATTTTCTTTTCTGACTCTCACTCATTTGAATCAATCGTCTGGGCCTCCTTTGCTATTCTTCCATCATATTCACTTATACCACTAACTTAATTCTTTCACACGATTACTGTTAAATTTATGTAGAAAATTCTTCTTATTATAATAGTATGCCTGCTCAGGAAGAAGTTTCACTATAAACACGTGCGATCCATTGACGGAAGTTTATACAATATGAGTCTATTCGCTTACCTTCGGATTATCTTGATACCAAGCGCAGCTTATGTATTTGAAATACCAGTTTCCACGTATGTGCGTTCAAGCTTCCATTCATGGCTTTCAGGGTCTAGAGCGAAGGTTTGGAAGAATAGGTTGGAAGTTTCGACCAATTTTCCATTCATTGTAAGTGTAGCGCGTATAATGGCCATTCTCTCGTTTGGCTTTAAAGGAATTATAGATTGGGGTATCAAGACCCATTCCATTTCTTGATCTTTAAAATATTCGAATGAATGACTCCAGCCTTCTACTGAATCTTCATAACCGTAATCCTCAGCTTTTCCTTGCTGGATTTCTCGAGCGATTAAATCCTCAGAGATAACACTTCTCATATAGTCAGAATTTAAATGCTTCCAATTGTGAAGGTATTCGTGCAAAAACGAATAGAAATTATTTTCAACTTGTGTATCCAAAGAAAAATCACTCTCCATTTTTTAATAGTCACAATTATTAAAACATTTGTTGGATTATTTTTCAAAAAAAGGGATATTTTTTGAAACTAATAATCGTCAGTATCTAAGGATATGAAAATTATTAATAAAAAAAGAGCAGGTCTAATGCCTGCTCAAAATCCAACTTTCATTGGGATGAATGACTTATGTTAGTTTAAGTAAGTTGTTTTTTTAGAATAAGAAAAAGCCCAGCGCCAGCAGATACGATCATACCTACTAACATCATTAGTGGATTATTAGAGGAAGTATCAGGTAATTCTCCACCATCTTCTCCTTGCTCTACGGAAGCGTCTTCGTCAACTTCAGAAGAGGTGTCTTCATCTGAACTATTTGACTCTGAACCATCTTCTTTATCAGCTACAAATGAATCCCATTCACTTTGAGATACTTCACAAGGTAGGTTATCATTGTCTCTGTCAAGGTCATGTGGGTCATTATCTTCGTCATAACCATTCTCATACCAGAAAGACATGACTTCATCATGATTTTCGAAACTGTCACAGTCTTTATCATTGATTACTGCTGACTCGGAAGACTCGCTCGTTTCTTCAGAATTTGAATCTTGCTCGTCCGAAGCATCCCAACCATCAGTCAGGTTTTCACAGGGTTGTCCATCTGAATCATTATCCAAGCGGTCAGGATCATTTTCAGCAGAAAAGTTATTGTCATTCCAATATTGCATAACCTCGTCACCGCTTGAAAAATCTCCGCAGTCTTTGTCTTCATCAGCGCTGACAGCTGAGGCACCGCCTGCTACCATCCCAAGGGAGAGCAGACTAACAGCAAATATTTTCTTTAGCATCAAATTCCTCCTAGTATTAGTAATACATCCCAATGTCATAAATCTAGTAAAACATGGAAATAAGACCTTTTACAAGGGAAATTTGTAATTTTTAATAAATATTTTGAATATTTAGTCATTTTTAGGTAAAGTCAATGTAGACGTTTATTTATATTTGAAAGGAGAACTAAAAATTGGTGTGGTATAAAAATGAGGTTATTAAAACGCTGAATTGTGACTATCCGATAATTCAGGCAGGCATGGCAGGTGGTGTAACGACTCCTGAATTAGTTGCTTCCGTGTCAAATGAAGGAGGGATGGGCACGATTGGAGCTGGTTACTTGCATCCGGATGAATTAACAGAAAAAATTATGGCTGTCCAGCAGTCCACATCAAAAACATTTGGAGTAAATATGTTCGTTCCAGAAACTCCTCGATATTGTTCAAATCAAGTAACTCGAGCACGTCAGCTTCTGCAACCTTATGAACAAGAGTTACAAATTAAACCCAGGGAAATACCAGAAATGTCAGAAACTCATTTTGAGGAACAAGTAAATACAATTTTAAAATTACATGTTCCTGTCTGCAGTTTCACTTTTGGTGTACCTGATAAAACACTGGTAAAAGAATTACATAAGAATGGAGTGAAGGTAATAGGAACAGCAACTACGGTAGAGGAAGCTGTGATTAATGAGCAAGCTGGAGTTGACATTATTACTGCCCAGGGAAGTGAAGCTGGGGGTCACCGAGGTACTTTTCACGGGTCACATGATCAAGGGATGATAGGGACAATGTCTTTAGTTCCTCAAATGGTTGACGAAGTAGGTATTCCTGTTCTAGCAGCTGGAGGGATTATGGATGAAAGAGGAATAGCCGCCTCTTTAATGCTGGGAGCCCAAGGTGTACAAATGGGCACAGCTTTTGTTACAAGTTTGGAAAGCGGGGCAAAAGAGCAGCATAAACAAGCCATTTTACAGGCGAAAGAGAGCGATACTACTATAACTTCAGTATTTAGTGGTAAGCCTGCCAGAGGTTTAGAAAATGAATTTATTAAACAAATGAAGCCTTATCAAAATGAATTGCCAGATTACCCTATCCAAAATGAATTAACTAAGAACCTAAGAAAAAAAGCGTCTGAAAGGAATAGACCAGAATGGATGTCCCTGTGGTCAGGGCAAAGTCCACGACTAAGCGGAAAAAAGTACGTTTCTCAGATCATAAAGGAATTAGTAGATGGAGTGGAGCGTCTCTATAGCAACAGGGGCCATAAATTATAGTTTCATTGTGATTAAATAAATAAGTTCATTCATATATTCTCATTTTATTTTCAACTAATCCAGCACTTTCCCTGGCCTAAACCACTTTCTGAATACCCGGCCAGTAAATAAGGCGGGTATTCAGGAATAAGGGAAGAGTTTGTACTTTTATCCTTCCAACCGTCGGTGCGACGGGACTAACCTAATCATTTGAACGAACCGTTAGGTTCGTGCTCTTAGGAATCCCCCAACTTCAAGGAGCGTCAGCGAGTAAGTGGAGGGTAGTTCAAAAGTTAGAAGCGTTTGACATCTGGCTTTTGCGCTGTAAAGACTTTGACGAATCCTGAACGATAATGACGGAAGCTATTACAAGAACAATGCCAATATATTGCCAACCATCAAGTTGTTCGTTGAAAATTAAATATCCTGTTAGGGATGCTACTACAGGTTCTACAGTAGCGATTATGGAAGCGCGGCTGGATTCTACAAATTCCAAACCTTTGGTATAGAGAAGAAATGGAAGCATTGTAGAGAGAAATCCTAGTCCTATAACGATAAGTAAAGTCCCATCGTTAAATAGATAAGTTATCTTCCATATCTGACTCAATGGCACGGCTGCAAGAGAAGCAAATAAAAACGTATAAACGGTAACGGTCAACGAGTTATATTTTGCGAGAGCGTATTTACCTAGAATACTATAGAGAGCATAGAATAGTCCTGCTCCTAAACCTAGGAGAAGTCCATATAATGATATGGCACCTTCCACCTTTGGAAACATTCCGATTACAAGCGTACAACCTGTGAAAGTCATACATAAGGCTGCTAACTTTCTAAGCGTAAATGGTTCATTTAAGAGGAACTTTGAAAAAATAGTAACAAATATAGGTGCGGTGTAGAGAAGGACAAAGGCAATTGAGATGGAGGTCTCTTCCATAGCACTAAATAAGCACCAATTAAAAAATACAATACTAAAAATGCCTGTACCTATAAAATAACGGCTGTCTAAAGGTTTTATCTTTAAATAACGCTTGTCTTTTACAAGTGTATATATAAGAAGGAATAAAAAAGCAGTGAATACCCTTATGGCTACAACTTGAAAAGGAGTAAAACCTATTTTATAGAGGTAGGTTACAAAGATACCTATGACACCCCACAAAGCAGCAGCGATGAAAATTAAGATTAAAGCTAATCGACGGTTCATGATTTCCCTCACTCTTCTAAAGTTTTCTGTCTATTATATAAAAAAAAGGTAGAAGGAGAGAAGCATAAATTCAACTAAATGAATGACCGATCTTCTCAACTCTGTAAATGACCCGCTTCACTATTTTTATCAAAAAGATGTATTGAATAGATTCATTCGAGGCAATAAAAAGTGAACGAAAGATGTAAATTATTTCCTATGATACAACATTTACTCCGTGAACCATATATGAATAGGGAAATAATGATTGATCTCGTTAAATTTTATTGAATTTAATTCCCAAGTATTAAATGCATATATTATTGAAGCCTTCCACTTAATAAGCAGAAGGCTTTCTACATATCGATGTTTCTATGGACCGTCTTGAAATAAAAGAGTTAAAAAGGGTTAGTAGCCCACTGTAGTGATGTTTTAATGAAAATACGAGGATGTAGTTTGAGTTGAGCAACCATATATTCTGCAAGATCTTCCGGCTGCATATATTTCTCTTTATCCTGCTCACTCAATTCGTCTCCAAAAGAAAGCTCCGTAGCTACCAGGCTTGGGTTAAGTGTAAATACGCGTATGTTATTTCTCCTGACTTCCTGCATTAAAGCTTCTGTCATTCCTTGTAATGCGAATTTAGAAGCGCTGTAGGCTGTGGATCCAGCTGTCCCTTTAAGTCCACTGCTTGATGAAATATTAATAATGTCTCCCTGGTTTTTCTCGATCATCTGAGGTAAGACTGATCGAGTTACGTGGTAGGTTCCAAATAGGTTGACCTCGAGAGTATGCTTCCACTCTTCTGGTTCGATTTCAAGAAATGACCCATAAGTTCCAATCCCTGCATTATTAATAAGAATATCTGCATTCCCGAGGGAAGACTGTAAGCTCGCCACAGCTTGTTCTACTTGCTCAATATCCGCAATATCAACGGTAACAATACTTGCTTTTACTCCGTATCCTTCAGCCTCCTTTGCCACATCTAATAACTTACTTTCCGTACGCGCCATCAGTCCAACATGTACTCCTTCACGGGCAAGCTGAATAGCAGTAGAGCGCCCGATTCCCTGGCCGGCACCGGTAATGTAAGCAATCTTTCCTTCAATAGTTTGTCCCATAGATACTCATCCTTTCTAATTAACTTTCTACTTAAGTTTACGTTTATCAAATAGAAGATTCAAAGATATGTAATCGTAAAAAGGTCTCCCTCCCATTATAATTAACGATAACGATATTATGTAAATTAAATTACAGGAAAATTAAATGATGATTATCGTCTCCTTGTTAAACTAGTTAATCCTTTACAAACGATCCAATACATGATAGTTTAAATTATGGTTAAAAGGGATAGCACTTTTATCTGAATCTAATTAAATTTAAAATGACATTACAATTTATAAATTATTGGTGGGAATAAGCTAGACTAATAGAGCTAGACATAAGCCAAAAAAGAACTTTTACAAAAGTTCTTTTTTGGCTTTTTTTAATGGAAAAAAATGGGGGTTTTTGAATGAATCACTTGAATAGTTCTCTGCGGCAACAATCACTTCATTTTTTAACGTGTATTCATTTAGTTAAAAAAAGTAAAGAAGCCTATGAGCATGCAAAAGAAATAGTGGAATCCGGATCTCCAATTTCAGAGGATATATGTAAAGCTTGTGCCGCAATTTGTAGAGATTCTGCTAAGAAGCTTAATGCTGCTAAGGATGGTTCAATGGATAAGATGATTGAATTATGCTTGGTGAATGCCACTTTATGTGAAGAAATGATTAGTATGGTTAAGTGAGATAAGTAGCAAGCGATCTCAGCTATCATTTAGCATAACAAGAGCCCCCATAAGTTCCTGCTTGGAATGGGGGCTCTCCTAATTTAACTATTTCACTTTCTTCCAGTATGCTCCTTCTTTACTGGAGCGAAGAGGCGGGAATGTTTCTCCACTTTCAAGTTTTACTTGTTTTTCATCTTCTGTAGGATTGCTTTGTTTACGTCCGTCCGTAAGTCCATCAAATTCGTATGTTCCGTTTTCTGGTACGTTTTCGCCTGTCTTGTAACGATCTGCCACGTAAAACATCTCCTTTAAAAATGATTTGATTTGTGGTTCACCTATCTATTTCCAAATATTCCATCTAGTAAACATTTATTTTGAGGATTTTTTTATACTTATATAATTTTGAATATCTAATTAGGGGTTCGCTGCCAGGCAGGTTAACGAATTGAAATAATGAAGTGTTCATAAATTGAACCCCCTATATTGGGTTTTATGAATGTCTTCTGTTTAAGAGCGTTGGGATTTTATTGAATCAGTACTTGGAAGAAAGTTTATTATATAAAAAAAGCGGGGTAATATCATATTATGGAATTTAGCAGCATGATTATCTGGCTATAATTAATTATTAGAAATAAGGAATGAGAGTATTGGAAAAAAAGTCTTTAAATTCAGAAATAGCAGGTTATATAGGAAAGCTGCTTCGAGACAACTTTGGCAAAGGACCCACATCAGTATATGTATCAATTAAAAAGCCATTCGTTTCGATTTACCTAAAAGATTTTTTAGCGCCCATCGAACGATTATTGGTAGGGCAGAAAAATTTTCAAAAAGTTGAGGAAACTCGGGATTTAATGTTTGAAGAGCTAATCCCGGAGATAAAGGCAACTTTAAGAATTTCAGCTGATCTACATATAAAGAATTTTTATTATGATTGGTCTCTAGAAAATAAAACTGGCGTCTTGCTTGGAGTGATGGACCATGATGAAAGGAATGAGCAATTTTATCCCGAATTTCCTAATAAGAAAATGTTGGAAGATGAAATGATTAAAGTCAGTGAAATAGCTCAAAAAGCTCCGGATCATCTTAACTCCATGTATCTAAATAATCGAACTCTGGTTATGGAACGTAAAGGAATCTTGACAGAGCTTGAAAAAGAGCTGATTCGCGAGGGTAACAAGGAACAATTATTGTTAAGTAAAAGACAGCTTGAGAAAAGGTTGTTGGATATTAAGGTATTTGAGTCCGTATTAGGTGTAACCATTAAAGACGTTTTTGTGGATTGGGATTTTTATTTGGATATTAGTTATCTGATATTTATTGTTAAACCAAAATGATAGATAGCGAATAAAGGATTATGTTACAGATCAATCGTCCACAACTCCGTGGGCGTTTTTTAGTTGGATAACTATTTTAACAATAGGAAATGTAGAACAGTTTTTCAGAAGAGGTATATCCCTTTGCTTTCCCTGTCGCTCAAATTACAGTAAAATGGAATAGAATTGTGATAGGAAGCTGGAGGAACTAATGTGGATTATAAACCTATAAGATCAAAAAAAATATACGAACAAGTGGCGGATTCATTGTTGGAATCTTTGAAGAATGGGGAATTGAATCCTGGAGATAAGCTGGACAGTGTAGAACATTTGGCTAAAAGCTTTAGCGTGGGACGTTCTGCAGTAAGGGAAGCTCTAAGTGCTCTTCGGGCCATGGGGATTTTAGAAATGCGCCAGGGAGAAGGTACGTACATTAAATCTTTTGAAGCTTCACGCTTTTCATTGCCGACTTCAGCCGCTTTTCTAATGAGAACAGAGGATATGAAAGAATTGTTGGAGGTACGGCAAATCCTTGAAGTTGGAGCTGCGGGATCAGCTGCACTATCTCATAAAACGGAAGACTTAAAGCCAATGGAGGAAGCTCTGCTTGAAATGGCGGAAGCTAATGGAAATAACGAAATTGGAGAACAAGCAGATCTTGCTTTTCATATGGCTCTGGTAAAAGCTACTCATAATGAAATGTTGATTCAATTAATGCAAAGCGTTTCCGAAATCATGGTGCAGGCTATGCGAGAAACCCGTAAACTTCTGCATTCTAAAGAAAGAACTGAAAAGCTATTGCAGGAGCACCGTCGTATCTTCCAAGCCATTAAAGATCGTTCAGAACTGCAAGCGCGTGAAGAAATGATGGTACATTTAAGAAATGTAGAGAAATCGGTTTCACATATATTAAAAAAATAAGACGTGGAATAGGCTCAATGTATAGCATTTATCAGACATAATTGGAATGAATGCGATGGTCGAAACTACTTTACAGCAAATAGAATCAAAAGAAGACAAAAGTAAACTAGTTTAAAAAGAACTTTATAGCATAGTAGAAAAACTCTAAAGCGGTGGGGTATAGCATGTATATCCACACCGCTTTTTTTAGGGTTGCAAAATTTGGAAAAATCATATTACATAGTGATAAGAATTTTTTGCAATTCGGTGGGGTGAGTTTCTGATTTGATTTAAAGTTAATTTTCCGATCTTGAAAGAATGAGTTCAACTCGACCGAAATGTACACGAAAAAAATCCTCTTAGTCGCGCTTTCGATTATCAAACAGGATATGAAATAATAAATACTATAAGGATGAGTGTCGGTATATTGGTATGAATTTAATAGTAAGGGGAGATAAGAGTGAATCCAATTTTAAAAGATGTTCGTACAGAAATTGAAACAGAAAGATTAGTATTAAAAATGCCAGTCCCGGGAGACGGTGCTGCAGTAAATAGAGCAATTCAAGATTCTCGAGAACAACTACAGCCGTGGCTTGGCTTTGTTCAGCAAGTTCCAACTCCCGAGGATACGGAGGTGAACACTCGCGAAGCTCACGCTAAGTTCCTTACTAGGGAGAATCTTAGATACCTTATTTTCTTAAGAGATACGGAAGAGTTTGTAGGATCTACAGGTTTTCATAATATCAATTGGGAAATTCCTAAGCTTGAAATAGGTTATTGGATCGATACCTCAATAAGTGGAAAGGGTTACATGAGCGAAGCCGTAGCAGCATTAACAAATTATGCATTCAAGGAATTAGAATGTGTAAGAGTCGAGATCCGTTGTGAATCTGGAAATCTTAGGAGTCGTTCGATTCCGGAAAGATTGGGATACGATTTAGAAGGAATTCTGCGAAATGATGACTTATCTGTAGATGGACAGAGACTTACTGATACTTATATTTATGCCAAAGTGACCCAGTAAGATTCACCGCTGTACATTAGTGGGATGGGGGAGTGTTAGTGTAAATGGAAGATATTATTATCATAGGAGCTGGGGTAAGCAGTATATTCTTTGCTCACAAACTGGTTCAGGAAAATAAAAACTTATCGATACGAATTATAGATAAAGGCAAGCCTCTTAAGGAGAGAATTTGCGGATTGGATGAAGGCTTATCCTGCACTTGTAGTGAGGGATGTAATAGATACATAGGGTATGCCGGCCTTGGGAAATCAGAAGGGAAATTCAATTATACAAATGATTTCGGAGGAGATTTGGGACGCAAGATAGGGGGAGGAGAGACCCTGGAATTAATGAAAGAAGTAGACCGCATACTTCAAAAGCATGGTGCAGAAAGTGTAGGACTTTACAGTACAAAAAATAAATCACTTGCAGCTAAAGCTGAAAAACATGGATTAGAAGTATTATCTGCAGAAGTGAGACATTTGGGAACTAAAGTAGCTATAGAGGTTTTCCAAAAACTCTATGAGACACTGCAAGAACATATTCACTTTACATTTGAAACAAATGTTACATCCCTTCAACCAGAAGCACAGAGCTTTTTCATCGAAACAGACAAGGGGAATTTTCATAGTAAACAACTCATTATAGGAACAGGAAAAAGCGGAGGTAATTGGATAAACAAGCAAATGGATGACCTAGGTCTCAATACGGGTGAAACTAGGTTGGATCTGGGTTTAAGGATAGAGATGAGAGAAGACCAGCTGAACGCCATTTTAAAAGACACATTTGAAACAAAGCTAAGATGTCGAGGGAAAGGATATGAAGCAACAACGTACTGTATGAATCCGCGCGGCCGTATTATTCGTAAGTATCAGAACGGACTAGTAATGCCTGATGGACAGAATAAAAATGAAGAAAAGACCGAAAGTGGTAATTTAAATTTCACTCTCTTTGTTCCTCGCTATTTCCCATCTTATGATCAGGCTATGCAGACAGCTCATCGAATAATAGGCGGGATTAATCAAGGTGATGGACGAATTATTAACCAACGACTAGGTGATTTTTATGCCAATCGACCTTCTACTGAGCTTTCATCTAACTTAATTAGACCTAGTCTTGAAGCAGAGGCGGGGAATTTAGCAGTTGAAATTCCTGATTTATATCTCCGTTCGGTACTTGAATTTATGGGGAAACTGGAAAACCTCATTGAATGCCCAATCCACCCGGATACTTTGCTGTATGGAATGGATGCTAAATTTTATGAACCACAGATTTATACTACGGAAAATTTCGAAACTCAAATAAAGGATTTATATTTAATTGGCGATTGTTCTGGAATTACACATTCATTATCTCAAGCTGCTGCAAGTGGGCTTTACGTAGCAGATAAAATATTGCAAAAGCATAAAGGTCTTTGTTAATCGTCTAATATAACAAGTTTAAGATGGTGGGTTATTTAGTAATATAGACCGATTCCTCATTTTAATAATCTAAGATTTTTAACAAAAAATGTTTTATTTTGGAAGTAATGGGTAAAGAGTACTGGGTACGAAATGATAGGGAAAAAGGTCTGGGCTGTATCATCTTTGGTTTAGTACATAAAAAAAGTCAGGAAATGCCCTGTGATGGATTGCCTAATACAATTTAGGAGTGTTTGGATGTTTAAGAAGTTAGCCAGTTTGACCGCAGTTTTATTAGTAATGATGCTACCGCTTCAGGTCGCAGCCGAGGAAATGAGTGCAGAGGAACTATTAAAGAAATCTAATGAGGCCATGATGGAACTTGATAGTTACACGGTACGATCTATAACAGAGCAAAAAATGCCAATGGAGGGTAGGGAACAGGTTATTTCTACAGAATCTGAAGCTGACATTACATTGGATCCATTTGCTATGCATCAGATCATTACAACCTCATTACCTGAAAGTGAGAAAGAACTGAAACTTGAATCCTACTGGACAGAAAAAGGGTTTTATCAGCAGAATCCTGAAGGGGATTGGGTTAAATTTGAAGATAATTTTCCAATGAGTCAATCCGACATTCAGGAAATGATGACGGCTCAATCTCAGGTTTCCCAGGCTTCAGAATTTGCTGAGGAAATGAACGTTAAGGAGACAGAGGGATCCTACGTAGTAAGTTACGAAGGTGATGGAGAAAAACTTCTGAAAGCTTCTCAACAACTTTTTCAAAACACCATGGACGATAAAGAGATGGCGAAGATGATGGAAGAAATGATGAAGCAAATGACTATTAACAATATTTCTTATCAGATAACAATTGATAAAGAAACGCATTACATGACTGGAATGATGATGAAGCTTGATATGGATATGGAAATGGATGATATGTCAACCAATATGGTACAAACTTTTGATATGTCTATCGATAATTTTGATGGTGTTGGTACCATTAACGTCCCAGGTGAAGTGGTTGACAACGCTAAATCATTTGAAGAAACCATTCCTGAAGGCGGTGAATTGCCGGACACTTCAAGTAATGATCCTGGGTTAGCTTTAGCTGGAGCGTCCCTCGCAATGATTGCTGGAGGAATATTTGTTTATAGAAGACATAGAGCAATTCGTGCCTAGTGATGAGAGAAAAGCCGCATGTGTACATGCGGCTTTTCTTCCTTTATTATGGTATGAAAAGGAAATAATAGAGGTGAAATCGTGAATAAAGTTTTAGTAGCAATTATGCTGTTTGGTGTCTTGATGGCTGGATTCTATGGATATCAATGGTGGGACGGAACCAAGGCAGCTGAAAAAGTTCCTATGGAAGAAACCGAGGAATGGAGCAAATCAGATAAAGAAGCCGTACATTCAGAAACTGATAAAAACTCCTCTCGAATAACTGAGGTAGAAGCACAGAATACTCATAAAAATGAGACTCCAGAGCCCGTTACTATGAGTAAGGATATTGATAAATTCAAAAAAGGAGAAAATGTGGGAAGAGTAGTTATTCCGAGTATCGAAATGGGATATACCACATTTTGGGGAGCAGATCCGGAAGTCTTAAAACAAGGAGTAGGCATGTACGTAAGTGAATGGACAACGACACCTGATGAAAAAAGACATACGGTGCTTAGTGGCCATCGAGAAACCGTATTTACTGAATTAGGAGACGTAAAGAAAGATGACTCCATTTTTGTAGAATATAATGGAAAAAGGTATGAGTATAAGGTTGAAAAAATGTGGGTGACTGATGCTGATGACCGAAGCGTCATTGTCGAAAAAGACGAAGCTACTTTAACTCTATCTACATGCTACCCGCTTGACTTTATAGGAGACGCACCCGACAGATATATTATCCAGTCAAAATTGATAAACGTAAATGATATGGACAAGTAAGCAGGTCAATGGTGGAATCTTAATTTACGAATCATATTAAGGAGGGATTTTTTGAGTGAAAGAAAAAGCATGCCTGTATTTATGGCTGCATTGCCATTGGTCATTATGATAATAGCAATGGGATTTACAATTATTAAATATGAAGGAGCTCCTCATATCCCCTTATTATTAGGAGCTTTTTCAGCATCCATCGTCGCTTTGTTTTATGGATATTCCTGGAATGAAATAGAGGATAGTTTCTACTCGGGGATACATAAGGCATTACCTGCCATCGTTATACTGATTTTAGTTGGTTTAATCATCGGTTCATGGATAGGAGGAGGAATCGTAGGGAGTTTAATTTTTTATGGGCTCAAGCTTATTTCACCAGGTTATTTTCTTATTTCCATTATGCTCCTTTGTACTGTAGTTGCTCTATCTATTGGCAGCTCATGGTCCACGATGGCTACGATTGGAGTAGCGGGAATGGGGATTGGAATTAGCATGGGTATATCTGAACCGATGATTGCAGGGGCTATTATCTCTGGGGCTTATATGGGGGATAAAATGTCACCTCTATCGGATACCACAAATCTCGCTTCAGGGATAGCAGACGTGCCTTTATTCGAACATATTAAGCATTTGCTATATACAACACTCCCAGCCTACGTGTTAGCTGCAATTATTTTTGGGGTATTAGGGCGTAGGTTTTCGGCAACAGGATATGAAAGCGGACAAATATCTTCAATTATGGATAATCTTCAGTCTCAATTTTTGATTTCTCCATGGCTCTTGTTAGTTCCAGTATCTGTGATTGTATTGGTGCTTTTAAAGATCCCTGCATTACCAGCTCTTAGTATAGGTGTTGTGCTGGGGTTTTTATGTCAGGTTCTCATTCAGGGAGATACAGTAGGAACTGCGGTGCTATCCCTATATGATGGATACCAGCTTAATGCTGAAAATGAGTTGATGAATAATTTATTGAACCAGGGGGGTCTTAGCAGTATGATGTACACCATATCCCTGACCGTTGTGGCAATGATTTTTGGAGGAGTTATTGAAGGTACTGGAATGATGAAGAAATTGATGGATGGAATTATTCAATTAGTACGCTCTACACGTGCATTAGTTCCCGCCACTATTTTAACTTCTATCAGTACGAATATTACGATGGCTGAACAATATATTTCTATTATAGTTCCGGCTCGTATGTACGCAGATACTTATGACGAGAAAAATCTACATAGAAAGAACTTATCACGTGCGGTAGAGGATGGCGGTACTGTTACAAGCGTGCTGGTCCCATGGAATACAGGAGGTATATTTGTAGCTGGAACTCTCGGTGTAGAAACCCTTACTTATCTTCCTTATGCTTTTTTTAATTTAGCAACCCCCGTGATATCTATTATATTGGCCTTGACAGGGTTTAGCATAGTTAAAGCTGGACTGGAACAAAAGAGTTCTTCAGAGACGAATCGAAATATCGGATAATAAAACCTGAACTGTCTGGAACAAAAGCATGATGAATGACATATGAGAGGTTAAAGCTTTTTATTTACGAATTTTACTAACCTTTAGTTTGTGGATTTTTAAAGTAAATCTCCCGTGTGATTAAGACTCCATTTCGAGATAAACGGACTCGTTGCGTTAGATGGATAGGGTTTAAGGGGAATTAACTTGTTTCGCAATTGAGCCTTATAGTAATCGGCTCAATTACTTAATAAGCCCCTTATTAAAAAATCAACCAATAAACTTTATCATTCATCGGCAGAAGACTCCCTCTTCAAGCGCCGTGTCGAAGACCGGTGGTAAGGGGGAGATGAATGCCCTCGCCGTAAGGCGAATGCCTTTGAATATTCTCCCTTCCGTGATATCCTAAAGCAAGAACATACGTTCCTGGTTAGGGGGGAGGTGGAGGCATAAAGCGTATAACTTTCGTATCTATCCAAATAAAACCCAGGAATTGCTCATCGCTAAGACCATCGGCTGCGCTCGTTTTGTCTTCAATCATTTCCTCTCCGAATGGAGCCGTGCCTACAAGGAAACCGGAAAAGGTTTGAGTTACGCTACTTGTTCCAAACAACTACCCAACCTTAAAAGAGAATTCCTTTGGTTAAAGGAAGTGGATAGCACGGCCATCCAAACGTCGGTCAAACATCTTTCTGACGCTTATGAACGGTTTTTCAAAAAGCAAAACCAACCTCCGCGGTTCAAATCAAAGAAAAACAAAGTCCAGTCCTACACCACAAAATGCACAAACGGAAATATTGCCATCCAGGATCGCAAAATCAAGCTGTCTAAGCTGTGGCTTGTGAGATTTGCCAAGAGTCGTGAAGTGAAAGGTCGCATCTTGAGTGCGACGGTTCGCCGCAATCCGACCGGAAAATATTCTGTATCGATTCTTGGTAAAACAGATATTCAGGAACTTCCTAAATCCAACGCTTACGTTGGCCTTGATCTCGGATTGAAAGACTTCGCGTTCGCTATCTTCTCGTGAAGTCTAGCTACTTTAATACGTTGCTTATGCCAATTCGAAGAACCCTTTTCCCTTCGGGAAAGGATACGTTGAGCTTTTGCTAGTTTCTTTTCGGTCTTACGTAGGTATCGTGGGTTTTCATAGGTGGTGGCAACGAACCGTTAGGTTCGTGCTCTTAGGAATCCCCCAACTTCAAGGAGTGTCAGCGAGTAAGTGGGGGTAGTTCAAATGAGCGATTCATAAAATGGCTTCCAAGGATGACATATAGCCGCATTATTTGAGAAAAGCAGCATGAAGTCAGATTATCCTCAATAACACATATAATGACTAAAAACCACTGCTTAGTAGGCCAGTGGTTTTTTAGTTATCTGTTATTTTAAATCAACTGGAAGATGAGAAAGACCTCGTAGCAGAAATACAGGATTCCATTCAGGTCTATTCATCGTACGGTTTAAATCGATATTCGGAAAAGCGTTCATCAGCTCTTCAATAGCGATTTTTCCTTCTAGACGAGCTAGAGGAGCACCAAGGCAAAAGTGGATTCCAAACCCAAATGCTACATGGGCATTTTTATTTCTCGTCACATCAAATTGATCGGCGTGATTGAATTTCTCCTCATCGCGATTTGCGGAACTTATAGACGCTAGAACGAGATCTCCACGCCGAATCTCTTGTCCATGGAACTCCATGTCCTCCTCTGACCAGCGCGCAGTTGAAAAATCGACAGGGCTATAAAACCGAAGTCCTTCTTCAATCGCAGAAGGAATAAGCGTTTGATCCGATTTAATTTTAGACATTTGATCAGGGTAGTCAAAAAGAGCAAACATCGTATTGCCAATGAGATTAACCGTTGTTTCATGACCGGCAATGATTAACAATACAACCATAGAGTATAATTCAGCTTTGGTTAATTGCTCTTCCTCTTCTGCTGTTTGCAGTAAATAAGAGATTAAATCCTCTTCAGGTTCTGATTTCCGTTTTTCGAAAAGACTGGTTAAGTAGGCGGTAAATGCTTCTACATCTTCCTGAAAATCAGCAGTCATATTGTCAGAAGCAGCTACTATGGTATTGGACCATTTCCTAAACTTGTTTCGGTCTTCAATCGGTACACCTAGAAGTTCACTAATCACAATTATAGGCAGAGGAAATGCGTAATCATCAATTAAATCTACAGACCCTTCTTTATGTTTCATTTCCTCAAGAAGGTCCTGGGCAATTTCAGTAATTCGAGGTTCCAGTTGCTTAATCGTTTTAGGATTAAAATAAGGCTGGACCAGCTTACGAAGTCTGGTATGGTCAGGCGGGTCAACGTCCAGCATCATGTTTTGAAATATATTTAGTTCATCTTCGTTCATATCTTCCCGAGATGATTGGGAAAATAATTTATTCTGATCTTTAATAAAACTGGGAGACTTTAATAGTTCCTTTACATGATCATACTTAGTTATAATCCAGGAACTATTGGAAGCTTCACTGGACATAGGAAAAACAGGTTGATTTAAGCGCAGATGTTGATAAAAAGGATAGGCTCCTTCTTTGAAATTAGATCTATAAATAGTTTCAGTATTCTCCATTAAATCTTCCCCCTTTAAGTGAATATGGAACATAACTTTATAGTAAAGGATGGATACATATTGGACAACCAATATTTGGCAAGGTGAGACGGCTCTATTGGTTTGCTATTCTTACATGAATTCAATAAATGCTGCCAGACTAAGAAGGAAAGGAGGGTGTTCGAATTGGGTAAAAAGAAGAAAAATAAAAGTAAAGAAGACTTGAATGCATTGAAAAGAGAAAAAGGCGAAAAAAATGGAACAGGAAAGCAGGATCCTTCTCGTTAGAACAAAAAAATCCGGTACCCTTCAGGGACCGGATTTTTTTAATCTGCGTTTGATTTATCTTCGATTAAGTAATTCAATTGCTTGAATTTATTTTTAATAACAGATGTATCTGCAAATAGGTCATGAATTCCCTGATGTCTTTTAGTAAAAGCGACTACTAAATAAGGAATTCCGAAAATAGCCATGCTAATGTATCTGCCGATGCATTCGCGGAAGAATATCTGTCCGTTAGTTAAAGGCTTATCAGTTAGTGACTCGACAGATAAACCAAATATCATTTTTCCAAGAGTTGCTTTAAAAAACTTGGTCATTAGAATGAAGTAAAGGAAAAACAAAAGGGAGGTAAGCAAATTAGAAGCGCTAAACATCTCTATCCATAATTCGGCTCCCTCTAAATTTAATAAACCAATTAATGGTTTAGTTACAACTGTGTTTACACTCCAAAGCACAAGTAAATCAATAATATACGCAAAAAACCGTCTCCAGAATCCGGCGTATAACAATCTTTGGATATCCTGTTTTTGACTTCTCAATAGTGAAAGAGGTGGTTTAACACCTGGGTGCTGTTCAGTAGTTTCCATATAACTTCCCCCTTACTCGCTATATAAGTACATTAATTTAGGTCCCTGGCGTTCACTGATGAGTTCCTCTATATAACGGACTTCACTATTTGGCAAGAAACTTTCAGCTAGGGGTAAATTGAAGAATGAACCGACACTGTTCTTATACTCAATGACCTGCGGGTTTCCACCTATCTGTTCTTTAAGTGCTTGTAAGGCATCTTCCTGAAATCCAATTTGATCCACTAAGCCATTCTCTGCTGCTTGCTTTCCAGAATAGATTCGTCCATCCGCAAGCTCTCGGACACGTTCCTCTGGAAGATCTCTACCGTTTGAAATCACATCAACAAATTCTTCGTAAGAATCATCTACAAGCGTTTGAATGATTTCACGTTCCTCTTCCGTCATTTCTCTTGTTGGACTCATAATATCCTTATACTTACCGCTTTTAAACGTATTGAATTTAACCCCGTACTCATTTGCTAGTTCCTGGTAATTGACGTTTTCCATAATAACGCCCAGTGAACCGGTAAACGTTTCATTTGAAGCAAAAATTTGATCAGCAGGAGTAGAAATATAATAACCGCCGGAAGCAGCCATGCTTCCCATGGAAACATAGAATTCTTTATCAGCTTCTTTTAATTCTAAGAGCTTATCGTGAATCTCAGCACTTTCGTAAACTCCTCCTCCTGGGGAGTTTACATGTAGTAGGACTCCTTTAATGGAAGGATCTTCTTTAATGGTTTCCAATTTCTTTAAGAATTGTTCGTGCTGATAGCCACCACCACTAAATGGGTTCGGGTTAGAACCTGGATTGTTCATGATGGTACCTTCCAAATTAAGTTGTACAATGCGCTTGGAAGCAGAGCCCTGCTCAATGACTTTCTCTTGAGGCTTCTCACTTCCTGAGAACATAGAAGCCATATTCTCCGAATCTTCATCCGTGGTGAACACATTGATGACCTGGAAAACAATAGCTATTAATAGGATACCGCCTGCAATAATGCTTGCTCCTACACGTTTATTCATATGTAAATCCTCCTTCTTGAATGATGTAACTTTATCAGGACTATGAGAAGAGATGCAAGTAAATTATTAGCACTCCTAAAAATTTCACTTTAATCGTACTTACTGAAGTTCCTGACATTTTATTTATACGTATGAAAACTGGTAAGGTTTCGACCAATATGAAATTATATTGATTTATTAATTTATTAATCAAAGGTGAGTGCAGAACCCACTGAACTATTTGTAAGTAGGAAAGCTTTTTAAGAATTTATAACTATTCATAGCCGTTTTGTAAAAGAAACTTTTTTGGTACAAAGACCTACAAGTGACGCTAATGTCCCGGCATAGCTTCCTAAAATAAAGGGTTCATAATTCATAGTGAGTGTTTTTCTAATAATAAGAATAGTACTTAAGATATATAACTACTTATGTAAACCTCCGATAGTAGCTAAATTCAAACATCCTATTTTAATTTTTGTAATTTGCAGACTATTACCACAAAATGTATAATTTTAGCCGTATGTAAAGATACATAAAATTAAGAAAATGGGGGTCTTTAAATGAAAAAGGCTAAATGGCTATGGTTAGGGCTGGTTTTGCTTGTCAGTCTATTCCTTGCTGCATGTTCCAGTGGGAATGATTCAGAAACAAGCAGTAACGAGGAGAGCAAAGATAATGAGGATAGTACATCAAAGTCCAGTGAGCAGGTGCTGAACCTTTCAGAGGGGGCAGAAATACCAACGATGGATTCTTCTTTAACAATTGATGCCCTGGCATCTCAATGGCTGGGATCAACGAAAGACGGGCTTTATCGCTTAGGCGAAAATGGCAAACCGGAACCAGGGATTGCAAAAGATCATGAAATGAGTGAAGATGGTCTGACTTGGACATTCCATTTAAGGGAAGATGCTAAATGGTCAAATGGAGATGCAGTAACAGCCAATGACTTTGTTTATGCCTGGAGACGAGCAGTTGATCCTGAGATTGGATCCGAATATGGTCCTTATATGATGAGTGGCGTAATTAAGAATGCGGAGGCCGTTTCTAAAGGTGAGAAGTCTCTTGAAGATCTTGGGGTTAAAGCAGTAGACGATTACACCTTTGAAGTAACCTTAGAAAAACCAACACCTTACTTCGAGTCCATGACTACATTTGGGACATTCTTGCCGCTAAATCAAAAGTTTGTTGAAGAAAAAGGCGATCAATATGCAATGGAAGCTGACGGACTTCTTTCGAATGGTCCATTTGTAATGACTGAGTGGAACCACGGGGAAGGATGGAAACTTGAAAAGAATCCGGATTACTGGGATGCAGATGCTGTACAGTTAGAAGAAATTAATGTAAATGTAGTGAAAGATACAGCTGCTGCTGTCAATCTGTATCAGACAGATGAAATAGATCGAGTAAACCTGTCTTCAGAGTTCGTGGACGAGTATCGTTCGTCTAAAGAATTGAAAATCGAAGAAGAGCCAACAATTTTCTTCCTTAAAATGAATCAGGAAAATGAGATTCTTTCTAATTTGAATGCACGTAAAGCGATTCAGATGGTGGTCGATCGTCAGAGTATGGTGGAGGTTATTTTAAATAACGGTTCTATTACGACTGGTGGTAATGTACCTGCTAACTTTACGAAACATCCTGAATCTGGAGAGGATTTCCGGGAAATTAACGGTGCATTAGTAGAGCACGATCTAGAGAAAGCGCAGGAGTATTGGTCAAAAGCAAAAGAAGAGTTAAATATAGAGAGTGCGGAACTTCGCTATTTGGGCGGAGATACAGAGGTTGCTAAGAACCTGGATGCTTACATTAAAGATCAGCTTGAAAAATTGGATGGCTTGTCCATTAAGGTGGAGAGTGTTCCTTTTAAAGTGCGTTTAGATCGTGATAAGAATATGGATTATGATATAGAGAATTATGGCTGGGGTCCAGATTACATTGATCCGAACACATTTTTGAACCTATGGGTAACAGATGGAGGAAACAATAAGACCGGTTACTCAAGTGAAGCATATGATTCTCTAATACAAAAAGCAGGAGATGAACTTGCTCAAAAACCTGTTGAACGTTTCGAAGCCTTTTTGGAAGCTGAGAAGCTGCTAATTCAAGAGGACGCAGTTATTGCTCCCCTTTATCAGCGAGCAAGAGCGCAGCTGTGGAAACCGGATGTTAAAGGGGTAACAACGAATCCGATGGGACCCAACTACACTTATAAGTATGCATATATTGAAGGTGAATAAATGATAGGAATAATGAGTCTGCCCCCAAGAGGGGCGGACTCATTTTTTGCAGCTTTACTGAATATAAGCTCGTACATAAAGGAACCCTTTTTCTTAGGGCTGCTTAAAAGAAATGGATAATTTACTTCATAGTCATCATTCTATACAATGAATAAGGGTAATAAGTCAGATTAACAAAAGGTGTTATATATGAAACATGTCATCATTGGAGCAGGTATAGTAGGAGCCTCCACGGCTTATCACTTGTCCAAAAGAGGGGAAGAAGTTCTTATCGTAGACCGGAAAGACAGAGGACAGGCTACGAGGGCCGCTGCAGGAATTATATGCCCCTGGCTAACAAATCGAACGAATAAGTCCTGGTACCATTTAGTAATAGAAGGGGCGAGGTATTATCCTTCTCTAATTAAAGAATTGGAGACCCACGGATTAGCCGATACTGGCTATAAGCAAGTGGGAGCTATCAATATCTTTGATACTGAAGAGAAATTAGATCGAAAAATGAAGGTTGCTTTAGAACGGAGAGAGAAGTCACCAGAAATGGGGGAAATAACAAAGCTGACCCCTGCGCAGACTAAAGCGGTGTTTCCTCCTGTAGCTGAGCATTATAGAGCACTTCATATTAGCGGAGCAGCTAAAGTGGATGGAAAAGCGGTTTCGCAGGCTCTTCTGTCAGCAGCCGAGATGAACGGCGCTGTCTATAAAGAAGGTGAGGTTCAACTCATTCATAATGGAGATGCTTCTGCAGGTGTACGGGTAGAGGATAAGCATATTGAAGCAGATCAGGTAATTGTTACAAATGGGGCCTGGGCTAAACAATTATTTGCTTCTTACGGTTTAAATATAAGTGTGACATACGAAAAGGCTCAAATCGTTCATTTACAACTCCCTGAAAAGGATACAGACTCGTGGCCAGTTATGCTTCCGCCATTTAATCACTACATGTTGACTTTTGACAACGGAAAATTGGTAATAGGGGCTACCAAAGAAAATCGTGAGGATTTTGAAACGGATGTGACAATGGGAGCGGTTCACCAACTGTTAAATAAAGCATTAAAAGTAGCTCCAAAACTTGCTGAAGCTGCTTATATACAAACAAAAGTTGGTTTTCGTCCATTTACTCCTGGTTCTTTACCTGTAATTGGGCGTGTACCAGGGTTCGAAAACGTATGGATGGCAAATGGTCTTGGTGCTTCAGGGTTGACCAGCGGTCCTTATGTAGGATCTATTCTTGCTAGTTTAGCGGCAGGAGAAGAAGTAGAAATCAATTTACAGGATTATGATCCCGCTAAAGCATTTTAATAAAACCCACAAACTCTTTGGAGTTTGTGGGTTTTTAACAATTTAGGCATGTTTCTTCACTCTATCACCTGAATGCAGCTCGTGATTTAAGGAATTTTCTGTCTCATCGTCTTTGGGAGGCTTATTAATAAATAAAGCTAGTACTATTCCTGCAAGGGAAAGCATCGTGATTACGATAAAAGCTATGCAGACACCATATATACCAGGAAAGTCTATAGCAGGATTTCCTTGAGCATTCTGAGTAGAAGTGGTCATCACGGTTACTAGGATGGCCGTACCAACTGAAGCAGCCACCTGCCTCATGGTGTTATTCATAGCAGCGCCATGCGCTATTAATTTTTGAGGCAATTGATTTAATCCTGCGGTTGTAACTGGCATCATAACCATGGATAAGCCAAACATTCGAATGGAATACAGGATAGTAATGGAAGTAAAGGTTGTTTCAATGTCGAGAAATACAAAAGCAGCTGAAGCTGCGGTTAATATGGTTAATCCTGTTAGAGCAAGCAATTTTGCACCGATTTTATCAAAAATTCTGCCAGTCAGAGGTGACATAAAACCACTAATGATAGCTCCAGGGAGAAGAGCAAGTCCAGACTGAAAAGCGGTGAACTCTCTCATGTTCTGCATATAAAGCGGAAGGAGAGTTTCTACTCCTATTAAACCCATAAAAGCGATCATTCCTATAATGGTTGTAATGGTAAAGATAGAATATTTAAAAACCCTGAATTCAAGCATTGGGTGTTCCATACGCAATTGTCTGGTTATAAATAGAAACAGTCCTATGCAGCCAATTAAAAGCACGTATATGGCTGTGGGGCTGGTCCAACCTTCATTTCCAGCTACGGTAAATCCATATAGGAGACTTCCAAAACCGATGGAAGATAGTCCAATAGATAAGGGATCTACTTTCGGAAAACTAAGTTCAGTTACGTTTCGTAGAAAGAAATAAGCTAATACAGTAATGATGAGTGCAAGGGGAAGTGTTACTAGAAACAACCATCTCCAAGAAGTTGCTGCTGTAACCCAGCCTGAAAGGGCTGGACCTATGGCTGGGGCGAAAGAAATGACTAGCCCAATATAACCCATAGCTGCTCCGCGCTTATTGATCGGAAAGATCATTAAGAAAACGGTTTGCATAAGTGGAAGCATAACTCCTGCCCCACTTGACTGAATGACTCTTCCTATTAGAAGAGTTCCAAAGTTAGGGGCTAACCCTCCTAATACGGTTCCAAGTGTAAAGATGGTCATAGCTCCCAAAAATAATTGTCTCGTCGTAAAACGTTCAATTAAAAATGCGCTGATAGGAATCATTATTCCATTAACAAGCATAAAAACGGTGGTGAGCCACTGCGCGCTATTGGCTGATATATTCATCTCATCCATTATAGGGGGAATGGCTGTAATCATTAACGTTTGATTTAATATAGTAATAAAAGATCCTGCTAGTAAAATAGCTGCGATCAATACCTTATTATAGTGAGTAGAAGTCATAAATATCATCCTAATTCTTTGGATTTTTCTGGATCAATTCCGTTATTATACGCCTGAACGGTTGAATTAGACAACCACTTAGTAAGCAATTATGTAAATTTGTATATTTAGAAAAATCACATAAAGATTAATTTTACTATAATAATATTATGTAAATTAAATGAAAATAAGCTCCCGGATTAAGGAGCTAGCTCTAGTCAAGATTGCATAAATAGTTTGGTATGGGAAGAAAAGGACTGATCAATTACTTCTTTATATTCGTTCAAGAGTTTGCTGAGAATGGTTTCCCAGGATTGATCGAGGGCATACTTTCTTGCCTCCATTGCCATTGTTTGAATCCTTAATGGGTCTGCTAAAAGATTACATATAGCATCAATCATCTGGGAAGAGTTTCTGGGATCGCACAGGATCCCCGTTTTCCCGCTCTGGATAATTTCTTGAACGCCGCCGGATTTTGAAGCCACGACAGGAGTTCCGCAGGCGAGCGCTTCGAGAACTACATTTCCAAAAGTTTCAGTTGTGGATGGAAAAATGAATAAAGTAGAATTCGCATAAATATTTGCTAATTCACTTCCGTGTACATAACCGGTAAAGGTTATATTAGGCAATTTTTCCTTTTGTAGCTCTTTGAGAAGCGGACCTTCTCCAACTATGAGCCAGTGAACCTTGTTTTTATAAGGTTCTGGGAGATCCCTGGCAACATCCATGAGTATGTCCAGGTCTTTTTCAGGGGCCACTCGACCAACATAAGTTAAGAGAAATGTTGGTTTACTATCATCATAATCTTTGAGGATCATGTTATTTATAGAAGGGTGGAATCTGGTACAGTCTACGCCTCTGCTCCAAATCGCGATGTTATGAAAACCTTTAAGATTTAATTCGGTTCTTGTGTGATAAGATGGAACAAAAGTCCTTTGAAAATCTCTATAAAACCACTTTAAATATTTCCACATCCATTTTGATAAATATTGTAAGTTATAATACTCCAAATAGCGATCGAAATTCGTGTGGTAAGATCCTACGATAGGAATGTTTAATTTCTTTGCACAATATAATCCAGTTAATCCCATACTGAATGGGGTGGCAATATGTACAATATCAGGGTTGAAAGACGTCAGCTCTTTTCTTATACGAACTGCACTTGGTAATGAAAGACGGCATTCTGGATACAGTAAGAACGGAAAGCTAAGAGCAGGGCGGATACAATTAGAAGAGGGCGAATCTTTCAATTGAGGAATAAACAAACGATATTCAATTTCTTCTTTTTCTAACTGTTTAATTAATCTTCCAAGAGTGCGAGATACTCCATTGACTTGTGGCGTGTAAGTGTCCGAGAAAATGGCAATCTTCATTTAACTTCCCTCCCTAAACCATTTCTGTGATCGATTAACGATAAGTCGTTTAACTGGTCTACCGCTATTATGTATTCGAGCAATTACAGGGATATGACGGAATAGAAGGATGGCTTAGTAGATTAAATAAAATCCAAACAAAAAACCTACTTGATAATAGTAGGTTTTTTGTTTGGATTTTATTGTTGAGATCGTTAGTTAGAATAAGGTTGAGTTGAAATGGTTTAGCACAATGACATCATCAGGCTGCTTTTTTACCAAGAGACTGTTGACTGATGGTTTTTAACAAGATCATTTTGTCTTTAAGCGTCAGTTTACACCAGATACCTGCATTGATTTTCATTCTCTTCTCCTCCTAGGAAAAATTTAAGTATGAGTCATGGCTAATGAATCAGTTCAACTTGTACTTAGCATATACCGTCTTTTCATCCAATATAAACAACAAAAATTTCTACAATGTTCGATGTTTGAGATGCTATAGTAACTGTTTTAGCATCTTCCTGTCACATGAAAGGCAAAAGGACTGAAAATAATGGTGAATCTTGTAATATAGATATAGGGTTTGTCAAACGGTTTATTTAACTATATGAAAATATTATTTGAATACTAAGAGTGATAGAAGGGATATTGGAGGAAGACGTGGAAAGTATCGTTAAAGGGGTGAAAGGTTCATGAAGTATAAAGTGATTGATGGTCATAACGATACATTGTTAAATTATGTGAATGGAACTAGTGATTTTGATTTCTTAAAAGAGTCTGATACGGGGCATCTAGATTTGGTAAGAGCTAAAAAGAGTGGATTCTACGGAGGTTTTTTTGCAATATTTACTCCAAACCCGGTAAGTCCTCCCCCAATCAGCGAATTTATCACAGAGAAAGGCTACCGCATGCCTTTAGCGGATCCAATTAATTCTTCCTATGCTCAATTACATACAAACGAGGTATTAGCCAAGATGCTTAAACTCGAGATAAAATTACAGCAGCAATTCAAAATTGTACGCAGTGAAAATGAAATGAGCGATTGTCTGAACAAAGATGTGATTAGTGGAATTATACATATGGAAGGGGCCGAGGCGATTGATTTGGACTTTAATTCTCTTTATGTTTATCATCAAGCAGGCTTGCGGTCTCTGGGACCAGTTTGGAGCAGACCAAATAACTTCGGAGAAGGCGTTCCTTATCATTTTCCGGCCAGCCCTGATACAGGACCTGGGCTTACCGAAAAAGGAAAGCAGCTTATAAGACTCTGTAACGAACTTGGTGTAATGGTTGACTTGTCCCATATGAATGAGAAAGGGTTCTGGGATACAGCACGCATTTCCACACATCCACTAGTCGCGACCCACTCTAATGCTCATAAACTCTGTCCGATTACAAGAAATTTAACAGACAAACAGCTGGATGCCATTAAAGAATCTAATGGAGTAGTCGGAGTAACTTTTTGCGCGAGTATGTTAAGGCCTGATGGAAAAATAGACCTAAGTGCCCCATTAGAAGCCATTACAGATCATATCCATTATATTGCAGACCGTATTGGTATTGAGCATATAGCGCTCGGTTCTGATTTTGATGGCTGTACGATACCGGACGCCATTAAAGACGTGACGGGAGTGCCAAAGTTATTGGATCAGCTTCTCCATGAAGGCTGGACGGAAGCAGATATGGCTAAAATAACCCACTTAAATTGGCTAAGGGTTCTTAAAGAAACAGGAATCTAATGATATAGAGTTGTACACAAGTAAACGCTTAGCGCTTGAAGCGCTAAGCGTTTACTTGTGTTTTTTAAGAAGATGGTTAGGATGATACTATTTATATATTCACAAAAAAATTAAAATACTATTAATAATAGTAGTCTGATATGAATTTTCATATCAGACTACTTCTTAATTTAATACTTTATATTTAAGAGCGGTGCTTCTGGTAGGTAATTGGCCTGGTCATGGCTTGGATTTCGCTAAAAATTTGTTCTGTAAGTGGGTCCGCTTCCAAATAGCTTAAGTTATCCTCTACCTGTTCAACCGAACTAGCACCAAATACGGCTGTAGCTACAGCTGGGTGGTGAAGGACATATTGGAGGGCAAGTGCGGTTGGTGTTCTTGCGTCACTGCCATAATCCTGCCATTTTTCAGTAAGGGCAAGGATTTCCTCTTGACTATATTCTAAAAAACCGTCTTCGGCTTTTTGGGAGGCTTTCTGATGTCCTTTTGATGAAAGCATACCTTTAGCCAGGGGCCCTCTGGCAAGGACACTAATATCATTTTCAGAAAGTAAGTCCAAAATTTCTTCTTCTGGCCTTCGATCAAGAGCATTATACTGCATCATGACACTGGATATATTTGACCTCTTAACATATTCACGTATAACATTCGGACGAATAGAAGATATTCCATATTCACGAATAAGTCCATCTTGTTTAAGTTCATCAAATGCTTCGATCGTTTCGTCCATAGGATCATCAATTGTACCGCCATGAAGCTGATACAGATCAATGTAGTCAGTACCTAGGCGCTGCAAGCTGTCTTTTACAGCACGTTTAATATGTTTTTTTGAGGGGTCCCATGTCCAGCCTTCTTGTCCTGGGGTGAAGTTATTTCCTGCCTTAGATCCGATAATAAGATCTTCCCTGCGTCCCTGAATCGCTTTGCCTACTATCTGCTCATTGTCTCCAAAATCATAAAGATCAGCTGTATCTAAGTAATTGACTCCAGAGTCTATTGCTCTGTCGATAATAGATTTTGCTTTCTTTTCATCCGTACCTAAAGACATGCAGCCTAAGCTGATTTCGGATACATATAAGTCTGATTTCCCAATTTGTCGTTTTTTCATATTATCATCCTTTCTTATTTTCCCTTTAAATGCATATGGAATCTTCGGTATCTCCCTTCCACATATGATAAACTATCCATAGATTAATGGAGAGGATGAGAGACTGTGAAGAGGTTTGAAGAAAAAACATATCATACAGAAACAATCTATACGGGAAAGATTGTCCAATTAAATATTGACAGTGTTACTTTACCCGATGGAAACACTTCTAAACGAGAGTTGATTAAGCATCCAGGAGCTGTAGCCGTTATTGCCCTTACGGATGAAGGTAAATTAATATGCGTAGAGCAGTACAGAAAACCAATGGAAAAAAGCCTGGTCGAAATTCCCGCCGGGAAACTTGAGCCTGGTGAAGAAGCTATGACGTGTGCGCTTAGAGAATTAGAGGAAGAAACAGGTTACACGACGGATTCTTTGGAATGGGTTACCTCTTTTTATACATCTCCTGGTTTTGCTGATGAGATTGTCCATATTTATTTCACGGATCAAGTTAAAGTTATGGAACAGCGTCCAGATGGCGATGAGGATGAATTCGTAGAACTTATGGAGTTAACGATGGGGGAAGCTGAAGAATTAGAAAAAAATCAACGGATCCAGGATGCTAAAACCGTCTATGCTCTTTTGTACTGGAAGCTTAGAGTTTCAGAATAAACCTTTTAATCCTTGAGTTTAGAGACATGGTTGAGTCAAATGAGGACTAATAATAAGGTCAGTTACTTCTATTTCCACTTTATGAAATCTATGAACATTTCATAGAGAATGCTCGATTAGACAAGAAGTATCTAAAGTATGAATCTTATTGAATAATGGTCTACTTTTATCTTTTCCTTCATAGATTGGTCATAGACCGGTTATGAGAAAGGATGGAGATTCCATGCAGAATAGTATGCGGGTGGCAGGAAAAGAGATACAAAGCCATGTGAATATATTCGTTTTTATATTCGTTTTGTTTATTATGGGGATTATATTTGGAGCTGTAATTGTTAACAGCATGAATTTTGTTCAAAAGCAGGATCTGTTTTTTTACTTAAAACAATTCTTTGAACAAAATATTTCTATGAATGGAACTTCAAAAGCCACTCTATGGAAAGACAGCATCCTTTATCATATAAAATATATGTTTCTGCTGTTTTTATTAGGTATCTCAGTTATTGGCATGCCTATTATTACCGTTCTATTATTTATTAAAGGATTGGTTGTTGGGTTTTCCGTAGGGTTTCTAGTAAATCAAATGGGCTGGTATGGTCTTTTGATTTCCTCGGCGGCTATTGCTCCTCAAAATTTACTTATCATACCTGTATACTTATTAGCTGGATCGTTGGCCCTGATTTTCTCTTTGACGCTTTGTAAACAGCTGTTTATAAGAAGAGTACATCAGCCCATCCTTAAAGGATTTGTTCGCTACAGTGCTTTTTTTGGGGCATTAATGCTTATCCTGATCATTGCTTCTACTATTGAAGTGTTTTTTTCTAATACCATTCTTGACTACGTGTTAAAGTGGATTTATCATTAATTTAATAGTGATAATCATATTCAGTTTAGAATGATTATAAAACATAGATTAAAATAATTTTAATTTGACACTCGTTCTGACTCTGCTTATAATTAAATTGATTACGAGGGAGGGACGAACGATATGGAGCATCGTATTGAGAGAATTAAGAAACAATTGCATTCCCAGAGTTACAAGTTAACTCCTCAAAGGGAAGCTACTGTTCGAGTGCTTTTAGAAAATGAAGAAGATCACTTAAGTGCCGAAGATGTCTACCTCCTCGTAAAAGAGAAAGCACCCGAAATCGGTCTGGCTACTGTATATCGTACGCTGGAATTGTTATCCGAATTGAAAGTTGTCGATAAAATAAACTTTGGAGATGGAGTTTCCCGCTATGACTTGCGAAAAGAAGGGGCGGAGCACTTTCATCACCACTTAGTTTGCATAGAGTGTGGATCGGTAGAGGAAATCGAGGAAGATTTATTAGGGGACGTTGAAAAGCTTGTTGAAGGTCAATGGGGATTTCAGGTTAAAGATCATCGTTTAACGTTTCACGGAATCTGCCGCGTCTGTCAGAAACAAGCCGTAACCGCCTCGGCATCAGAGGGAAGCGAAGAGAATTAATTAACTGCCGCTATGAAATTACATAGTGGCTTTTTTATTTTGAGAAACTTTTGTTTTCTACAAACGGGATACCTCTTGATCTATTTACAAACTGGTGGAAATCGTGTAGGTTTATCGTAGGTAGAACAATCATGTATATTTGACCTCCATTCGGGCATATCCTTTTACATAAAGGCTCTAGAAAAGGGGTAGCGGGATGGTTCATTTACGTCAAAATATACAGGAATTAGTTAAAGTTCTTATTGTGTTTACTTTATGTACTTGTGTTTTTTATATGGCACTACGTCTTGTACATGAAGAGTACGAAAGGCAGCATCGATACGATCCGCCAAGCGGAGCGGCAGTAAAGGTGTACAAGCCGCTGGAACCTGAATGGCCGGATCGACTGTCGATATTTTTTCACTTAGGAGAGTAGGTGGGTCATGGATTACGCATTAGAAGATTTTTTTCACTATTTAACAGTTGAGCGAGGTCTATCACCGAATACCATCCAATCTTATAAGCGTGATCTAACGCAATACCAGCAGTTTTTACAACAGAAATTAAATCTCTCAGACTGGGATCAAATAACAAGAGCTCATATAATGAGATATCTGCATGATTTGAATGATAAAGGGCGCTCTTCTGCTACAGTGGCCAGGCTGCTGTCTTCCATTCGTCTCTATCATCAATTTTTAATAAGGGAAAAAGTGACAAATGAAGATCCAAGTCTCCATATAGAAACCCCAAAAAAAGAACGGAAGCTGCCAAAAGTACTTTCATCTGAAGAAGTGGACAAACTTCTTAATGTACAAACTAAGGACCCTCTATCTTTAAGAAATAAAGCCATGCTGGAAATGCTTTATGCCACAGGGCTTCGTGTCACAGAACTTGTCTCTTTAAAAGTAAGTGATCTTCATCTAACGATGGGATTTGTACGCTGTTTAGGTAAAGGGTCTAAGGAAAGAATTATTCCTTTAGGAGATTTGGCGAAAGAAGCTGTGCAAACTTATTTGGAACAAGGGCGCGGGACGTTAGTCAAAAGTAAAAAGACAGAAGAATTATTCGTGAATCACCACGGAAATAAACTGTCACGCCAAGGTTTTTGGAAAATACTGAAAGCGGTTGCCCTCGATGCTGGAATTATGAAAGAACTTACTCCTCATACGCTGAGGCATTCATTCGCTACACATTTATTAGAAAATGGAGCGGACTTGCGTGCTGTACAGGAAATGTTAGGTCATGCTGACATTTCTACTACTCAGGTTTATACACATGTAACTAAAACACGATTAAAAGATGTTTATCGCTCGTATCATCCACGAGCATAAACTTTTTTGTTTTTAGTTGTCTGACATCCTACATCTTTAGAGGTTAGCGTAAAATAATAAAGTTATGGGAAAGTAAAACATAGGAGGGATCGTTAATGAAACCATTTAAAAGAGTATTTTTAGTAGTTATGGATTCTGTAGGAATAGGTGAAGCTCCGGACGCTGAACAATTTGATGATCAAGGAGCTGATACCCTCGGTCACATAGCTGAACGTATGAATGGATTGAATATGCCGAATATGGGATCGCTTGGATTGAGTAATATTAGAGAAATTCAGGGGATTAAGCCGTCTAAACAGCCAAAAGCTCACTACACTACTATGAGAGAAGCATCTAATGGTAAAGATACGATGACTGGCCATTGGGAAATTATGGGGTTATATATTGATCAGCCTTTCCGGACATTCCCTGATGGATTTCCAGATGAACTTTTGAATGAAATAAAAGAAAGAACAGGAAGAGGCATTGTAGGAAACAAACCGGCCTCCGGCACAGAAATCATAAAGGAATTAGGAGAGCATCACATGAACACCGGTGATTTGATTATTTACACGTCTGCAGATTCTGTGCTGCAAATTGCTGCTCACGAAGATGTCGTCCCGCCTGAAGAGCTTTATGAAATCTGTGAACTTTGCCGGGAATTGACACTAGATGAAAAATATATGGTTGGACGGGTAATTGCGCGTCCGTTTGTTGGAGAACCTGGTTCTTTTGAGCGTACTTCCAATCGACATGATTATGCTTTAAAACCTTTTGGAAGGACAGTTATGAATGAAATGAAAGACGAAGAACTAGATGTAATTGCTATTGGTAAAATTTCCGACATCTATGACGGAGAAGGGGTAACAGAAGCGATTCGTACGAATGACAATATGGATGGAATGGACAAACTTGTTCAATCTATGCAACAAGACTTTACAGGCATGAGCTTTTTAAACCTTGTCGATTTTGATGCAAAATTTGGTCATCGCCGGGACCCAGAAGGATACGGTAAAGCGCTAGAAGCTTATGACGAACGTCTGCCAGAAGTACTGGATCTGCTTAATGAGGATGACCTCTTGATCATTACGGCAGACCATGGTAATGACCCGGTTCACCATGGTACAGATCATACTCGAGAACTTGTTCCATTAATTGTCTATCATAATGGAATTGAAGGTGGAAAAGAGTTAGGTCAGCGTCAGACTTTTGCTGATATCGGGGCCACAATATCTGACAACTTTTCAATTAAAATGCCTGAGCATGGAACTAGTTTTTTAAACGATATTAAATAGGAGGTCCGTTATGTATCACTTACATGTAGAAGAAGCTTCAGAATATATTACGAAACAATTAAATGTCCAGCCAACCGTAGGCTTGATTCTCGGTTCGGGTCTAGGGGTGCTGGCTGATGAGATTCAAAACCCCACAACCATCCTTTATAAAGATATTCCTCACTTTCCTGAATCAACCGTATCCGGACATAAAGGACAATTGGTTATCGGGGAGTTGGAAGGAAGACAAGTCATTGCTATGCAAGGCCGCTTTCATTATTACGAGGGATATAATATGCAGCAGGTTACGTTCCCAGTCCGGGTAATGAAAGAACTCGGCATTGATACCTTGTTTGTAACGAATGCGGCTGGGGGGATTAATGAATCCTTTAACCCTGGTAATCTGATGATTATTACGGATCATATTAATAACATGGGGGACAGTCCTCTTATTGGTCCGAATGATGATGAAAGGGGACCACGATTCCCGGATATGTCAGAAGCCTATGATCGTAACCTGATCGCGCATGCCAGACAAAGTGCTGAAAGACTTGAGCTGAATGTACAGGAAGGTGTTTACGTAGGTAACACAGGCCCAGCTTATGAAACAGGCGCGGAGGTTCGAATGCTTCGTGTATTAGGTGGAGACGCGGTAGGAATGTCTACTGTCCCTGAAGTTATTACAGCAAGTCACGCAGGAATTCGTGTTCTCGGGATCTCTTGTATTTCCAATATGGCTGCCGGAATACTGGATCAGCCCTTGACTCACGATGAAGTAATTGAAACCACCTCTCAAGTGAGAGAGGACTTCCTGGGATTTGTTAAGGAACTATTAAAGTCATTACCAGCCTAAAGGCATAAATAGTAAAGGGTGAGTTTAAATGAGAATGTACGATATCATTGTTAAAAAAAGAGATGGCGGCGAATTAACAAAAGAAGAAATCTACTTTTTTGTAGATGGGTACACCAAAGGTGATATTCCTGACTATCAGGCCTCGGCCCTCACGATGGCTATTTACTTTCAAGGGATGACGCAAGAGGAAACAGCTACATTGACTCAAGCTATGGTGGATTCCGGTGAAACTATTGACCTTTCTGCTATTAAAGGACATAAAGTGGATAAACATTCAACAGGCGGTGTAGGCGATAAAGTTACCTTCATTGTAGGTCCATTAGTTGCTTCTGTCGGGGTACCAGTCGCAAAAATGTCAGGGCGAGGCCTGGGTCATACAGGTGGAACGTTAGATAAACTGGAATCAATCAAGGGTCTGGAAATTGAAATGACAAAAGACCAGTTCATCCACAATGTGAATACTCATAAGCTGGCGGTAGCTGGACAGACAGGAAATCTGGCACCTGCCGATAAGAAGTTATACGCATTGCGCGATGTAACAGGGACGGTCGATTCCCTTCCTCTCATAGCCGGGTCTATTATGAGTAAGAAACTGGCTTCTGGTGCAGACGGTATAGTGTTAGATGTTAAAACGGGGTCTGGTGCTTTTATGAAAACCCTTGAAGATTCAAAAAATCTCGCTCAGGAAATGGTGAATATCGGTAACAATCTTGGACGTCAGACGGTTGCGGTAATTAGCGATATGAATCAGCCACTTGGGTTTGAAGTCGGAAATGCCAACGAAATTAAAGAAGCTGCTGAAATTCTGCAGGGAAAGAATGTAGAGGATTTAAGAGAGCTATCTTTAGAACTTGCATCTCATATGACCGTTCTTGCGGAAGTATTTAGTTCTTATGAAGAAGCTTATGAGGCTTTGGCGAAGAATTTGGAAAATGGAAAAGCATTTCAAAGTTTGCGGAATTTAGTGGAAGCACAAAATGGTGACGTATCGATGATCGATAACTTAGACAACCTTCCTAAAGCTAAGTACAAAGTTGAGGTGAAAGCGGAGAAAAGCGGCTATATAGCTGCAATTGATGCTGAGTCCATCGGAATTGCAGCTATGTACTTGGGTGCTGGACGCGCTACCAAAGATGATGAGATTAATCACGGAGTAGGCATTACTTTGAACAAAAAAATAGGAGATTGGGTGGAAGAAGGAGAATCACTAGTTGTGCTGCACAGCGATGATGAAGAGCCTCAAGCATCCATTACTAAAGTATTAGGTGCTTATTCTATTACCGATGAGAAAGTAGATAAACCTACGTTAATTTATACAGTGATTAAATAAATTGATTGAGATTTATAAGTTACAATCTCTTTAACAGAGTTCTTCGCTATCCTTTGATAGTGAAGAATTTTTTTATTAAATTTTCATATTCAACGAATTACTTCATTAAAAGACCATTTAACGTTTAGAGTCAGAATAGAGGAAGAAGTTTGAATCCTTTCACTTTCTGTTATCCTGAGATAAACCATATATGGGATAGGGATGCGTCATTGGCTTAAATAGGAATCAAATAAATAGAATAAAACGATAATAAACAAGGTGTAGAATCTTAGTCTGCACCTTGTTTTTCTTTTCCTGTAAATTTGTATAGAAAACCATATAAAGGGAAAAATAGGGGCACTTACAGAAATTGGAGGTCAATTGTATGCAAAAACTCATCGGCTCCATCCTTATTTTCATGGTAACTTTAAGCATTTTACAGCCAGCGTCCATAAAAGCAGAAGAAAAATCTGCACCTGATCTGGTGGATTCTGCTAAATCAGCCATATTGTTAGAAAAAAATAGTGGAATGATGCTCTACGAAAAAGATGCCCATCAGGAACTTCCTCCTGCAAGTATGACAAAGGTAATGACCCTTTTGCTTATAATGGAGGCATTGGAAAAAGAGAGTATTAGTCTGGATGAAAAAGTAAGAATCAGTGAACATGCGGCTTCGATGGGAGGATCACAGATTTTTCTAGAAGCTGGTGAAGAGATGACAGTTCACGACTTATTAAAAGGAATAGCTGTAGCTTCTGGTAACGATGCAAGTGTAGCCATGGCGGAGCGGATCGCAGGTTCAGAGAAAGAGTTCGTTAATCAAATGAATAAAAAAGCACAAGATTTAGGTCTGAAACACACACATTTTGAAAACCCTACCGGACTTCCGGCAAAAGGACATTATAGTACAGCTCATGATATGGCTGTAATGGCTCGTGAACTTTTATTACACGATGAAGTCACTCAATATACAAGTATCTATGATGATTATTTACGTAAAGGCAAGGATAACGAATTCTGGCTGGTCACGACAAATAAATTAATTAAATCTTACCCTGGTATGGATGGTTTAAAGACAGGTTACACTTCTGAAGCAAAATATTGTCTAACCGCTTCCGCTAAGCGGGATGACATGCACATGATTGCGGTCGTGATGGGGGCGGAGACGCCTAAAGATCGTAATTCGGATATAACAAGCCTTCTTGATTATGGTTTTGGCCAGTATGAAGGAGTCAAGTTATACGATAAGAAAGATACGTTAAAAACCATGAAGCTTACTAGAGGACAACCTGAAAATATTAAACTTTCTCCTGAAAAAGATGTTGTGATTCTTAAGAAAAAATCCCAGAAAGAACAGGCTTATGACACTAAAATAAAACTGGTGGAACAAAAGGAACTTCCTCTTTCCAGAGGAGACCATATGGGCTGGGTCATCATTGAGAAAGACGGAAAAGAAGTAGCCAAAGTTCGTCTGGAAACAAAGGAGAAAGTAGAGAAAGCAAGCTTTATTAACTTATGGGAGCGTTCCTGGAGGAATTTGACGAGCTTTCAGAGGTTTTAGCTTTTTGCCACTAGTATTGTTTTTAAGCAGGAATAAGCAGCAGATTTTACGAAAGACTTAAGGACTCTTATAAGTTAGAGGAGGAAACCAATTGAGTCTTCGCGTAGAATTTGTGACTAAAGAAAATGTTTTAGTAGTTCGCTTGGAGGGAGAACTTGATCACCATGAGACCAGTAAACTCCGTGAATCCTGGCGGGACCAGCTGCACCAGAACGATGTAGATCATGTAGTTGTTAATTTAGAAAAACTTAACTTCATGGATAGTTCGGGCCTTGGGGTTATGCTTGGACGATATAAAGAGGTTCAAGCATCAGGTAATGAAATGATTATTTGTTCTATATCACCAGAAGTCAGGCGGTTATTTGATTTATCCGGGATGTTTAAGATTATGAGGCTGGTTGGTAGCGAATCGTATGCTCTTGAGCTATTGGGGGTGGCTTCATGCGAAATGAAATGACGCTTGAATTTTTGAGTGTGAGTGAAAATGAATCACTTGCGCGCGTGGCGGTAGCGGCATTTATAAGTCAGTTGAATCCTACAATGGAAGAGCTTACGGATATTAAGACAGTTGTTTCTGAAGCTGTCACAAATGCGATCATTCATGGATATGAGGAAAATCCGCATCAGAAAGTTATGCTTTCATGTGCAATTGATGGCGAACAAATTGAAATTATTATAAAAGACGAAGGCAAAGGAATCAGCAACATTGAAGAAGCTAAAGAGCCTCTCTTCACTTCAAAACCTGAGTGGGAACGTTCTGGTATGGGATTTACAATTATGGAGAATTTCATGGATAAGGTGGATGTCACTTCTGAACCAGATATTGGGACAACAATCCGTATGATGAAGCAGCTCACGTCAACTAGAGCTTTATGTAATTGAGGCGGATGCTACTATGAGTGATACTACAAAAGAACGCTTATCTGACCATAACGTCAAAGAACTGATTCGTAGAAGTCAAGCAGGTGACCAGGATGCACGGGATTTTTTAGTAGAAAAAAACACCCGATTGGTATGGTCGGTTGTGCAACGTTACTTACGAAGAGGATATGATCAAGACGACCTTTATCAAATTGGCTGTATAGGCTTGCTCAAATCAATTGATAAATTTGACCTGAGTTATGATGTCCGTTTTTCAACCTATGCTGTTCCTATGATTATTGGAGAGATTCAACGATTTATTCGTGATGACGGTACCGTTAAGGTCAGTCGAAGTTTAAAAGAATTGAACCATAAAGTCAGAGGAAAAAAAGAGGAATTAATGAAGATTTATGGACGATCGCCTACAGTGAATGAATTGGCTGAAGCTCTAGGGATGACGAGAGAGGAAATCGTCCAGGCGGAGGAAGTTGGACGATCTCCACAATCTATATATGAAACGGTTTATGAAAATGAAGGAGATCCCATCACGCTTGTAGATCAAATCGCAGATGAGGAAGATAACTGGTTTGATCAAATAACTTTGCAGGATGTATTAAGCAGGCTTGAAAAAAGGGAACGTCTGATTATCTACTTGCGTTACTATAAAGATCAAACACAAACGGAAGTAGCCGAACGCTTAGGTATTTCCCAGGTGCAGGTTTCAAGGCTTGAGAAAAAAATATTGGCTGATATGAAACAGACGATGAATGATACGAGTTAAACTGCGTTCAATAAGAGCGCAGTTTTTTTATTGTGTGCAATTGTATGTTTTTTTCCAATCGCACACATAATAAGCGTAAGCCACAGACAGGGAGGCGAAATTATGACGACTCCTGTTTATATCCGTATCAAACAATCGATTAATACAGACCCTTTATCGACGATACGATTAGGAGATATAGCCCGTATCACTGGATCCAGACGTTACGAGACTGTGTTACCCAATATGGTTGTTCACAAAGTTAAAGCTGATGACCAAAACATAGTAGTTATTGATGGTTTCATGATTATTGAACAAGTTCTTTCTAAGTTTCCCCAAGTAGAAGTAGAACTGCTCGGTCCGAGCCAATGTGTGGTTCACATTGAAAAGCATAAAAAGCAGCCTTCTCTTTTACTGATTTCAGGAATTTGGCTGCTTCTTTTTATCGGGGCAGCCATGGCCATTATGAACTTTCATTATGACGTAAGCATGGAGTCTGTACAGCAAAAACTCCATTTTATGCTTACTGGAGAAGAGAAAGAACACCCGTTATGGATTCAAGTTCCTTATTCTCTGGGACTTGGCATAGGGATGATCCTGTTCTTTAATCATTGGTTTCAAAAACGTTTTAACGAAGAACCGAGTCCAATGGAAGTAGAAATCTTCAATTATCAGCAAGATTTAGATCGGTACGTAGCTGTAAAAGAAAACAAGGTGGAAAAACAGGATGCAGATCATTGAAGCACTTATCGGGCTTGCCTCAGGTATAGCTGTGGGGACCGGTTTCGTTGCTTTTTTAACTGTATTAGGGATTGTACCTCGATTAATGCAGCTAAGTCACTCAGAGTCTAAGCTGCGCCTTTATGAGGCAGCGGTAATTCTGGGAGTATTCTTTGGAATTTACTTATCGTTTGGAGATGGTCCCATACAAGTCTCGATCATTGGTCTCGTCATCTGGGGTCTTTTTCATGGAATCTTTATTGGAATGCTGGCAGCTGCATTAACAGAAGTATTGAATGTATTTCCACTTTTATTTAAAAGAGTCGGTGTAGATGGTTTTTTGTTTACTCTGCTTATGGCTCTCGTGCTAGGTAAAATTGCTGGGTCACTTTTTCAGTGGCTGATTTTTGTTCGATAACCACTTATAAAATAGAGGAGGTATATGTCTTGGACAAACAAAAACTGAACGAACAGAATTACGAAAAGGCGAGTAAAACTTATCAACCTAAACCTCCTTATGTACTAAATGTAATTAAGGCTTTTATTATCGGTGGGCTGATATGTGTGCTGGGAGAATTAATTACAGAAATGTACGTTCATTGGTTTGATTACTCCGAAAAGGATGCAGGTAACCCGACTGTAGCTACATTAATACTTTTGTCTGCACTGGCTACAGGCTTTGGGGTTTACGATAAACTGGGTCAGTTTGCTGGTGCGGGTTCGGCTGTTCCGGTTACAGGATTTGCCAATTCCATTACATCTGCAGCGCTTGAACATAAGAGTGAGGGACTGGTGCTAGGTGTAGCCACAAACTTATTTAAACTGGCTGGATCTGTCATTGTGTTTGGAGTAGTAGCAGCTTATGTCCTAGGTATATTACGTTATCTTTGGTCGCTTATTTTTTAGGAGGAATACACTATGGGAAAAACCGGAGTGCAATCATGGTCTTTTACTAATCCAGTTTATATACAGTCTACAGGTACCGCAGTAGGTCCTTTAGAAGGACAGGGACCACTCAGCAGCACTTTTGATCGAGTTCATGATGATCTTCACTGCGGAGAAGAAAACTGGGAGCTTGCGGAACGTCGGTTGATGATAGATGCTGTCCATTCCTGTCTTCAAAAAGCAGGAACAGATGAATCAAATGTGGATTTATTTTTAGCAGGAGATTTATTGAACCAAAACGTTACAGGTAACTATGTTGCCAGACAATTAGGCATTCCTTTAATTGGTATGTTCGGTGCCTGCTCTACCAGCATGGAAACTTTAGCTACAGCAGCGGCTTTAGTAGAATCTGGCTACTCAAAACAGGCGTTGGTGGCTGTAAGCTCACACAACGCTACAGCAGAAAGGCAGTTTAGATACCCGACTGAATATGGCGGTCAAAAACCTAAGACGGCTACCTTTACGGTAACAGGCAGCGGAGCAGCGTTAGTATCCAAGGCGCCTTCTCCGGTGAAAATTGAGGCAGCTACTATTGGTAAAGTCATGGATTACAAAATTAAAGATCCATTTGATATGGGATCAGCTATGGCTCCCGCTGCGTGGGATACAATTAAAACGCATCTGGAAGATATGGGAAGGGTGCCAGAAGATTATGACGTCATTGCTACCGGTGATTTATCTTCAATAGGAACTCCGATTTTACGTGATTTAATGAAGCAGGATGGGTATGACATTACACCCGTTCATAAGGATTGTGGTTTAATGGTTTATCACAGTGACCAGCCCGTCTTCAGCGGAGGAAGTGGATGTGCATGCTCGGCTGTCGTCACTTATGGAAAATTACTGGATGATTTAAAGCTGGGTACTTATAAGCGTATATTAGTTGTCGCGACTGGAGCTTTAATGAGTCCAATGATGATACAACAGAAAGAATCTATCCCTGGTATCGCTCATGCTGTAGTTTTAACGAAGGGAGAAACCTCTTAATGAATTTTTTATGGGCCTTTGTAGTAGGTGGAGGAATCTGTGTTATCGGGCAGCTATTACTTGACTTAGCGAAATTAACGCCTGCTCATGTCATGTCCTCTTTCGTTGTAGCCGGTGCCGTACTCGATGCATTTGACCTTTATGATAATTTGATTGAATTTGCGGGGGCAGGTGCCACGGTGCCAATTACAAGTTTCGGTCATTCCCTTTTACATGGAGCTATGGAACAAGCGGATGAACATGGCATTATAGGTATAGCTATCGGGATTTTTGAGTTAACCTCAGCAGGAATAGCCTCAGCTATATTATTCGGTTTTATCGTGGCTGTCATTTTTAAACCGAAAGGATAGAAATTAATTAGGGAGGTGACATCTTTGAGTAAACCGGGCAACACACCAATTGTGATGAAACTAGAACAAAATCGTAAAGTAATGAATGAACGAGTGGGTGTCGATCAATCATTTGATATAGGCTTCCGTACATTAAACCTATTAAATCATGAAATTAATCTTTACTACGTTACTGGATTATGTGAAACGCCTATTATTGTGGAATTAATGAGACAGTTGTTTGAAATGAATGAACTTGAAAGTGAAAGCGAAAAGCGCTCGGTTTTTCAGCAAATCAAAGATGAGATCCCTCACCAGCAAGTTGAAGTCGTTCCTTCAATTGAGAAATGCATAACTCAATTATTATCTGGTTTAATTGTAATTTTTGTACAGGGTGAAACAGAAGCTTTTATCGTTGATGTTCGGTCGTACCCTGGAAGAACACCAGAGGAACCCGACACAGAGAAAGTTATACGCGGATCGCGAGATGGTTATACAGAAAATATTATTGAAAATACGGCACTAACTAGAAGACGAATTCGTGATGAACGTTTGAGGCATGAAATTATGCAGGTAGGGGAGCGTTCAAAAACTGATATATGCTTGTCGTATATTCAGGATGTAGCTGATCCGGGACTTGTCAAGCTTATTAAGGAGGAAATAAAAAATATTGAGATTGATGGGCTCTCCATGGCTGACAAAACGCTAGAAGAATTTCTCGTTCATCAAGGAAGGAACCCATTTCCTCTCGTAAGGTACTCGGAAAGGCCAGATGTAACAGCTGCTCACTTATTTGAAGGTCATGTCGTAATTATGGTGGATACGTCCCCGAGTATGATTATTACTCCAACTACTTATTTTCATCATGTCCAGCATGCTGAAGAGTTTCGCCAATCACCAGCGGTAGGCACATTTGTAAGGTGGGTACGTTTTTTCGGGATATTTGCGTCTGTATTTTTACTGCCTCTCTGGATGCTATTTGTTATGCAGCCGGACTTATTACCCGCTCAGTTATCATTTATTGGACCTAATGAGGAAAGCACCATGCCAGTAATCGTACAAATTTTATTAGCGGATTTAGGGTTGGAGATGCTTAGGATTGCAGCGATCCATACACCTACGCCTTTATCCACGGCCATGGGATTAATTGCTGCCGTATTGATAGGGCAAATTGCTATTGATGTGGGGATGTTTGTACCCGAAGTAATATTATATGTCGCTGTCAGTGCTATAGGCTCTTACGCTACTCCCAGCTACGAGCTTTCTGTCGCGAATAAAATGTCCCGCGTTCTGCTTGTCATATTTGTCGCTATATTTGGTATAAAAGGATTTATGATTGGTATGACCCTGTATATTATAATACTTGCTCATACTAAATCTTTAAATACTCCTTACCTCTGGCCTTTCCTACCATTTAACGCTAAAGCAGCTCTTCAGATTGTTTTACGGATGTCCATGCCTTCCTTGAAAGTAAGACCGAGCATTGTTCATCCCCAGAATAATCAGAGACAAAGGTCGTAATTATATTGCCGGTTCTTTATCAATGTGATAAATTAAAATAAATCAACTTGAGAAATGTTCCTTTTATGAAGGAGCATTTTCTTTTTAAGAGCTACAAAAGGCGGTGGTTTTCTATGAATTACGAAACAGATCAGCGAGGAGCGCTGCTAATCGGCGGCATTCCGGCACAAGACTTAGCCGAACAGTATGGAACTCCTTTATATGTATATGATGTAGATAAAATACGAGCAAATGCCAGAGCGTTCGTAAATACCTTTAAAGATTATGACATACCTGCACAGGTAGCTTATGCGAGCAAGGCGTTTTCATCAATCGCTATGCTTGAAGTGGCTCACCAAGAAGGACTGAGTCTTGACGTGGTATCAGAAGGGGAGCTCCATACGGCTCTTGAGTCTGGCTTTCCTGCTGAAAAGATTCACATGCATGGAAATAATAAAAGTATACAGGAACTGGAAATGGCGGTTGAGAATAATATAGGCTGTATCGTGGTTGACAACTTTTATGAAATTGAATTGCTGCACGCTATACTACAAGAACAGCAAAAGGGTATGGACGTTCTGCTGCGTGTAACCCCAGGAATCGAAGCTCATACCCATGATTACATCCTGACTGGTCAGGAGGATTCTAAATTCGGGTTTGATTTGTCCAGTGGACAAGCAGAAGAAGCTTTTCTAAAAGTTAGGGAAGCAAGTCGAATAAACATGAAAGGGCTCCACTGCCATATTGGTTCGCAAATATTTGAGACAAGTGGATTTGAAATGGCTGCCCGAAAATTATTTTCAGCTTTGAATGAATGGTCGGAAAAGTATGAATACGAAGCTTCCGTCTTAAATCTAGGGGGAGGATTTGGTATTCAATATACCGAAGAAGATCAACCTTTAGAACTGGATCAATATGCTCATTCCTTAATAAAGGAAGTAAAGGATCTATCTGCCCGTTACAATTATCCTATTCCTGAAATTTGGATAGAACCAGGCAGGGCAATCGTAGGGGAAGCTGGAATTACTTTATATACTGTGGGGTCGATTAAAGATGTACCCGGAATTAGAACTTATGTCTCCGTGGATGGAGGAATGACAGATAATATCCGTCCAGCACTTTATCAAGCTAAGTACGAAGCTGTTTTAGCTAATAAAATGAAGGAACAAAGTTATCAAGAATATGCTATTGCTGGTAAATGCTGTGAATCAGGAGATATGCTTATCTGGGATACTGAACTTCCGAAAGTTGAACATAAGGATTTACTTGCAGTTTTTAGTACGGGAGCGTATGGTTATTCTATGGCAAACAATTACAATCGCTTTCAAAAGCCTGCTGTAGTTTTTGTGGAGAATGGCAGCCATCAGTTGGTTGTCCGAAGAGAAAGTTATCAGGAAATGACAAGATTAGATTTATCTTATTTGCGCAGAGAGGGGTAGAAAGTAATGAAACAAGCAACTATTGAATTTGAAAATGGAGAAAAAATGCTAATAGAATTATATGATGAGGCAGCTCCTGGAACGGTAGAAAACTTTGAAAAACTTGCTAATAGTGAATTTTATGATGGATTGACCTTCCACCGTGTCATCCCCGATTTCGTTATTCAAGGCGGAGATCCTAATGGAAATGGAACGGGAGGACCGGGATATACGATCAAATGTGAGACAGAAGGCAATCCTCATAAACATAAGAGAGGTACTCTATCCATGGCTCATGCGGGTAAAGATACGGGAGGAAGTCAATTCTTTGTCTGTCATTCTCCACAACCGCATTTAGATGGACGTCATACGGTATTTGGACAGGTAATTGAAGGTGTCGATACAGTGGACCGAGTTCGTCCTGGTGATGTTATGCACAAGGTTAGAGTCGAAGACAAATAGTCCAATAAAGGAAGGCATTCATGGTTCTCGATGTTATTCTCCTGCTCTTCTTAATAGCCCCGCTTGGTCTATTTATACATGAAATGGGTCATGTCCTGTTCGCAATGATTTTTCGTGCTGAAAAATCCTATATTATAATAGGAGCTGGCAGGCTGATATACAAATTCCGTGTTGGAAAACTGCAAGTGTATGTGCGTCTATTTTTCTTTAACGGCGGTCACTCTATCAATGAGAAGACTCCATCTTTTTCGTTTAAAGAGAAAGCCTGGATAAGTATAGGGGGCCCTCTGTTAAACGGAGTAGTGGCTTCTCTGCTTTTTCTGCGTCCAGTGACAGAACAACCGGAAGGATTCTTTTATTTCTGCTTGTTCAATGGATACCTTGCCATAACGAATAGCTTTCCCTTTTATATCAAAGGTATAAAATCAGATGGCTATCGATTTTTTCAATACTTTAGGTCGGCCAAGTTTTAAAAGGTTGCATCTTCAAGTGAATTTGTTATTCTATGTTTTGTATGTGAAACCAAAGATTCCGGGGGAAACTGAATGAGAAAGAAGAATTGGACACTGTTTATTTTTCTGCTTGTCCTAGGATTTGCCTGGGGCATCTACTACTGGTTTGGTATTGTGCAGTAGTGCATTGCTGGTGTAAAATATCCATGGCTTTACAGGATTAGCGACGCCGTTCTATAGAAAAGATTAAGAAAAGTTATTTTCATAATTGAGGGGTAACTATGTTAATTCGATATAAAAAAACATTTGAAAAGATTGCAATGGGTCTTTTGTCCTTTATGCCTGAGGTATCAGATTTGAAAATGCTTCAAGGAATCATTAAAGAATATGAGACGAATGAAAATTGGAATTTATTCTTATGGAAAGAAGAAGATATTCTTGGGACCATTGGAATTCGAGTAGAAGGTCGGAAAGTGGTAATTCAGCATGTATCTGTAAATCCATCCCACAGAAACTCAGGTATTGGCAGACAAATGATCCATCGTATTCAAGAGAATTACGGAAGTCAGTACGAAATTTGTGCAGATCAAACAACGGAGTCATTTGTGATAAAGTGTGAAACACAAAGACCTTCTTCACAAGTATAGGAAAGGAGATGTCCATAGACATCTCCTTTATTTGTGGTCATTTTTATTTTTTTCTTAATTTATGTTTATGAATCAAATAGTTATTTTGTAAATTACTCGGGCTTCCATAAACTACATTCCATTTTTCGCATAATATTTGAACCTCTTTCATCAACTGTTCATCCTTAATAGGAAGGTTCATACTCTTGTAAGCAGATCCTCTTTCAATTTTTGTTTTCATTTCTTCTAGTTTATTGGATAATAAAGAAAAAGAGATACCTATATTTTCGATATGAATAATGTTAGGTTCAAGCTTTTCCAGGCATCTATTTATAAGGGTGAGCGCTCCTCGAAGATTACCCCTCCGGTAATGGTATAAACAAACAGCTATTTGTATGAGTAAAACCCACACAGATGAACGGTTCTTAGGTTCAACTGATTTCCAATGTTCTTCCAGCACTTCATGGCATTCAAAATAATCTCTAGTCCCATGAAAATGAGCTAAGAACACTATATATTTCTCAGGGTACATACAGGATACCTCCGCAAATTTTCACTTCAATAATTATTGTAAACGACCGATGAACAGTACAACAAGCCTTAGTGTATAATTCACTTACTTAACAATTTTTGATACGATGATAATCGTCAATTGATAATAATAAAGGAAGAATACGATGAATAAAAGCTATCAAGTTAAAGTAGATGGATTTGAAGGACCTCTGGATCTTCTTTTACATCTAGTGAATCGTTATGAAATCGATATTTACGATATCCCTGTTTCTAAAATAACCGATCAGTATATGAATTATATTCATACGATGAGAGAATTGGAGTTGGACCTTGCCAGTGAATACTTAGTGATGGCGGCTTCGCTGCTAGCCATAAAAAGTCAGATGCTATTGCCTAATCCAACCCTTGAGGAAGCTGATGACGAAGGCTTAGAAGAAGATCCTCGTGAAGATCTTATGAGAAAACTAATTGAATACCGTAAATATAAACAGGCAGCTGAAGGATTAAAAGAAAAAGAAGTAGAAGCAAATAGAATATACACTCGGCCTCCTATGCGCCAGGAAGAAGTTCAAGGAGAGGCCCCTCCTATTAAGCCTGGAGAAGCGTCTATTTATGATATGATTCATGCAATGAGTAAAATGCTTTCAAGAAGTAACGCAAATGAAGAAGTTCAAGAAACTAAAATAAAAAGGGATGAAGTCCCCATTCAAATGAGAATGGAAGAAATTTTGACTCAAGTTGATTTGCAAGAAGGTGGAACCTCCTTTTATCAGTTATTTAAAAAACGATCTCGTCCGCACATAGTCGTTACCTTTATGGCTATCCTGGAATTGATGAAAAGTAATGACATTGTTTGTGTGCAGCAGCAGCACTTTGAAGAATTAATTGTATTTAAAATGGAGGATGCCCCATGGAGTTAGAGGAGTACAAAGCTATCGTAGAAGGACTACTGTTCGCCTCCGGTGATGAAGGCTTAACCCGTAAAAAAATAAGTACCCTTCTCGAAATAAGCCAAAAAGAGTTAAATGATATAGTAGAAGAATTAAAACAGGATTACCAGAGCCCTCACAGAGGCGTTACGATCATGGATTCGCATGGGGTTCTGCACTTGACCACCAAACCTGAACACGCCTCTTACTATAAGCGAATGATAGATTCGCCGGGTAATACCCGCCTCTCCCAGGCCGCTCTTGAAACGCTTGCCATTGTTGCTTACCAGCAGCCTATTACAAGGATAGAGATTGATGATCTTCGAGGAGTAAAAAGTGATCGAGCAGTGCAGACCCTTGTTAACAGAGGATTAATAGAGGAAAAAGGAAGAAAAGAAGCTATAGGACGTCCTGTACTCTTTGGTACGACGAAGGATTTCTTAATCTATTTCGGACTTACCTCGTTGAGTGAGCTACCGCCGCTTTCAGAACTTACAGAAGCAGAAAATGTAGAGGAAGAAGCGGACCTTTTTTTCGGTAATTTCACTGCAACTGAAGAATAGAATTTTATTTCATGAGAAAAGAGGACGATTTATATTAAGCGGCCTCTATCTGTTAAATAAATAGAGTAAATTACCATGCATACCTAAGCGGTTTCATCTCTAAAACTTTAGAGGTGAAGCCGCATTTTTATGGGTTTAGGCTCGTACATATTATTGTGAATGTATCCAACTATCTTAACATGATTATTTCAAGTAATTATTTATGGTTCCATCACTTTTTTCCATACCCATCTAATACATGTATATAATTTTCTTCGACCTTTGAAACAGAAGTGATTTGTCTGGAAACGGAGTCTTAAGCAATCCGGCCTTATTGTGTATGAAGTCTTTTATGAAGAATCAACAATAAACTTTAGAAAAGCATTTTACACTCTAAGAGTAAAATGGGTCCTTCTTCAGTTCTCTAGCTTAAGAAGCTTGATTATTAGTTGCAGGTTTCTAGTACTCATAAGCTTGTACCGGGAAGCATAAGGTAAATCAAATGACGAAAACAGGGAGGTCCCCCGGTGAAAAAGCTTATATTATCTTCTTTATGTTTAGCAATGGTTACATCACTTCTTATAATTAAACCAGTTCAGGCAAATCCAAACCTGTCCGTTTCTGCTGAGCATGCGGTATTACTGGATTCTGAATCAGGCCGCGTCTTATATGAAAAAGATGCTTATGAGGCATCCCTAATTGCTAGTACTACTAAAATTATGACTGCTATTATAGCAATTGAGTCAGGGAAGATGGAAGAGAAAGTAAAAGTAAGCAGTAGAGCGGTACATACAGAAGGTTCTTCGATTTATTTAACCGAGAATGAGAAAATACCTCTTAAAGATTTAGTCTATGGTTTAATGCTGCGTTCAGGAAACGACTCAGCTGTGGCAATTGCTGAGCATGTAGGTGGAAGTGTGGAAGGTTTCACACAAATGATGAATGAGAAGGCTCTGTGGCTAGGGATGAATAACAGCAATTTTGAGAATCCGCACGGACTGGACGGGGAAGAGCACTTATCTAGCGCTTATGACCTAGCCTTACTAATGGCTTACTCGATGAAAAATGAAACATTTCGAGAAGTTACCGGAAGTGAATCTTATCGCTCAGAAAATAGAGATTATGCCTGGATGAACAAAAATAAATTATTGACAAAATACTATGCACCAGCAAATGGAGGAAAAACTGGGTTTACAAAGAAAGCAGGACGTACTCTGGTGTCCAGTGCTGAGAAAGATGGCATGGAATTAATTGCAGTAACGCTAAATGCACCAGATGATTGGAATGATCATCAACGTATGTTTGAATGGGGATTTAAAAACTTTGAGTCGGTCAAACTTCAATCAGAGGGTACAGTTGAAACAAATGGGCAGAGCTATTACTTACCTCGTGATATTTACTTTCCGTTAACTGCCGCAGAAAAGGAAAATGTGAAAGCTACATTCTATCGATATACCGGGGTAGAACAGGAAAATGTAGCGGGTATGCGTCAATTTAAGGCGGGAGAAATTCCGCTCGTACAAGCCTCTGTTTGGCATGAACGACCAAAAAGGTCCGTGATATCCGGAATGAAAAGCTTTTTAGGTAAGATTACGGGGGTGGTGCCGTGGTCAACTTAATTTGGGCTCTGTTAGCTATTATAGGAATTGTTTATGCAGCCTTTAATGGAACGATGGAGGCTGTAAACAAAGCGATCTTTTCTACGCTGGACGAAGCTGTAATGATCGCGCTGAGTCTTACCGGAGTACTTATTTTTTGGCTTGGACTTATGAAAATCGCGGAAGAGGCAGGACTCCTGAAAGGGTTGGCTAAGTTATTCAGACCCTTTGTAAGAAAGATCTTTCCTGATATTCCTGAAAACGACCCAGCTCTCGGTTACATCCTTTCAAATATGACAGCTAACATGTTCGGTCTGGGAAATGCAGCTACTCCTATGGGGCTAAAAGCAATGAACGAACTTAAAAGGTTGTCGAACTCTAAAGAAGCCAGCCGGTCAATGATTACATTACTAGCTATTAATACATCCTCTCTTACTTTAATTCCTACTACGGTTATTGCCATTCGCATGAAGTATGGTTCGGCTGATCCAACCAGCATTGTAGGCGCCACTATTCTGGCAACTATCATTTCGACCTGTGCTGCTCTTATAATTGATCGGTACTTCTATTATCGTAGAAAAAGGTTGATGAGACCATGATCAGCATATGGTTAATCCCGGGGATTATTTTAATAGTACTTGTTACAGCAACCTTGAAAAATGTCCCTGCTTATGAAGTATTTGTAGAAGGCAGTAAAGAAGGAATTCAAATTGCTATTACTTTACTCCCTTTTTTATTAGGAATGATGGTGTCGATTGCTATTTTTCAAGCTTCTGGAGCTATGGGAGCAATTTTGAGCATCTTTGAACCTGTTACAAGGGCTGTAGGGTTTCCGGAAGAAATCCTCCCTCTGGCATTTATTCGTCCTATATCAGGTACGGCGGCTTTAAGTATGACCACCGAGCTTATTCGAACATACGGCCCTGATTCATTTATCGGATACCTGGCCTCAGTCATGCAGGGGAGCACGGATACGACATTATACATCATCACGGTATATTTTGGAGCGGTGGGAATTAAAAAAATGGGGGATGCTTTAAAGGTTGGACTATTGGCCGATATGGTTGGTATAATAGCTTCTGTAATAGTTGTAGTCATCCTATTTAGTTGATAGGATGACTTTTTGTGCAAATATAGCTATAATGTGTATAATGTTAAGGAGCTGACAAGCCGCGCTGGAGTACCTCAGCGTGGCTTCCTGTTGTGTATAGATTAAAGAGTGAAAAGGTTGGTGACCAGGGATGGCTGAAATGGAAAGACTGCAGAAAGTGATCGCCCATGCAGGTGTAGCTTCTCGTAGAAAAGCAGAACAAATGATTATAGATGGCAAGGTTAAAGTAAACGGTGAAGTAGTTAAAGAACTTGGAACAAAGGTGAGCTCGAATGATGATGTTGAGGTAGAAGGAGTACCGATCGTGAAAGAGGCACCGGTATATTACTTGCTTTATAAACCGCGTGGCGTTATTTCAAGTGTAAGCGATGATAAAGGCCGTAAAGTTGTGACCGATTTTCTGCCGGAAGTAGATGAGAGGATCTTTCCAATTGGCAGGCTTGATTACGATACCTCTGGTTTACTTCTTTTAACAAATGACGGCGAATTCGCTAACCTTCTTATGCATCCAAAGCATGAAGTTGATAAAGTATACATTGCGAAAACAAAAGGAATTCCTTCACGTGAACAGCTTCAGCAATTAAAAAAGGGAATAAATATTGATGGAGAGTACTTAAAGGCAGTGCACGCCAAGATTAATTCTTCTGACCCGAAAAAAAACAGTGCGATTATCCAGGTTATTCTTCATGAAGGAAAGAATCGTCAAGTACGCCGGATGTTCGAAGCTCTTGGCTATCCTGTCGACAAACTTAAGCGTGAAAGGTACGGGACGCTTGATTTACATGGAATGAATGCTGGAGATTCTCGTCCATTAAAACCTCATGAAGTTAAGCAGCTTCGGCAGCTTGCAGAAAAAAATGTTGAATAACGTTCAAATTTTCCGATTCCAATCAATGTTATAATGAGTTGGGAGTGAATGATATGAAGGAACAAACACTAAAGAAAAAAAGAAAAAGGCTTGTCTTTCGTACAGTTATTCTTGCGGTAATGGCGGGATTGGTTATATTTGCTCTTATTTCTAATGCAAAAGAAGAGAAGTCTGTTATTGCTAAAGGAGAGCAAGCTCCTAACTTTCAATTGCAAAAATTTGGAAGTGATGGGGAGACAATGGCCTTAAATGATTTAAAAGGTAAAGGAGTTATGGTTAATTTCTGGGCAACTTATTGCGGACCTTGTAAGGATGAAATGCCTTATATGGAAAAGTTATATCCCGAATTTAAAGAAAAAGGCGTAGAAATTCTTGCGGTTAACCTTGATTCCACTGAATTAGTCGTACAGAATTTTATAGACCAATATAATTTAAGCTTTCCGGTTTTACAAGATAAAAACGGTCAAGTTATGGATTTATATAACGTGAGCAATCTGCCTGCGACACTATTCATCAACTCTGAGGGTGAAATTGTAGAGAAAGTAATTGGTCCACTTACTTTGAGTAAATTGGAAGGCCACTTACAGAATATTGTACCTGAGGAGTAGAGTTTACTTGATATTGTGAGGTTTTAATATGAACGAAATTACATGTGAGTGCGGCCATGTGAACCCTGAAGGCACGGTTCTTTGTGAAGCGTGTGGTAAACCTATTGAAGGGAATCAGCATATCAATGGCAATGAAGACAAAAAGCTTCTAAACATGCGGTACGATGGCAGTGCCCGGCGGTCTCAAACTTATAACCGCACGATTGTGGACAAAATCTGGAATTTCTTTTCTTCTGTTAAAGTGGGCGTGTGGCTGATTGTCCTTACGTTAATTGCTTCAGCGGTGGGTACCATTCTCCCCCAGGAAATGTACATACCTCCAAACGTAGATCCAGCTTCACACTATAGAGATCAATATGGAATGTTTGGACAAATCTATTACCAGCTTGGTTTTCATAACTTATTTAGTTCATGGTGGTATATGTTATTAATTGCCATGATTGGTATTTCAATAGTCATTGCCAGTATCGACCGATTTTTTCCTCTTTATAAGACATTAAAAAGACAAAAGCCCAAGCGGCATGAATTGTTCATGAAAAAACAGCGTGTGTTTGGGGTCACAGAGACTGAGCAGATAGACCTTGAGCTTTACAAAAAGAATTTGAAAAAGCGAAGATTTAAAATTTATGAACAGGATGGACACATTCTTGCAGAAAAAAACCGCTTTGCCCGTTGGGGGCCGTACGTAAACCATATAGGTCTAATTATATTTTTAGTAGGGTCATTGCTACGGTTTGTGCCTGCGTTTTACATTGATGATTTTATATGGGTTCGTGAAGGTGAAACTTCTATGATTCCAGGAACAGAAGGCAAATATTATATCAAGAACAAAGACTTTATCCTGGAAACTTATAATGAGGACGATGAAACGGATGCTCGATTTAAAGAAGCGATTCAAAAACAAGGCGGACCTATTCCAAAAACATTTCAGACTAACGCCGTCATTTATGAACGAACGGATGACATTATCCCTGGTAAAGAACCGGAATTAGCAGAACTGAAAGATACACAAGCTAAAATGAACCATCCGATCAAATTCGATGATTTTGCTCTTTATCAAGCCAGTTATCAGTTAAATGAGTTTAAAGAAATGACTTTTAAAATTCATGACAAAGGAAATGAAGATACAAACTATGGGGAATTTACTGTAGATTTGTCCGACCCAAAGAATGAATATACTCTCGATAGCGGCTATCGTGTAGAGATAAATAATTATTTTCCTGAATATGAAATGCAGGAAGGAGCCCCTGTATCCGTATCTAAATATCCAAAAAACCCTGCGTTCGTCTTTTCTCTTTACCCTCCTGATTCTGAAGAAGCAGAAACTAGCTTTCTAGGAATTGGTGCCAACGTGGATGCTAGTGGAGAGAACGACTATAAGATTGGTCTTGTTAATTTTGATGTTCGCGATGTAACAGGGCTTACGGTGAAGAAGGACCATACACTTCCGCTTATTGCCTTAGGTGGTGCCATTTTTATGTTAGGTGTAATTCAGGGAATGTATTGGAATCATCGGAGAATCTGGCTTCAGCCTAAAGAAAATGGAGTTTGGATTGCCGGCCACACGAATAAGAACTGGTATGCTCTTAGGCAGGAGATAAATAAAGTAATTTCTGGAACTCACATTCAGGAGCCCCGGGATCAGTATGAAAAGAAAGAATAGAACTAATTAGTGTTTGAGGAGGATAAAAAATGGGAGATTTAAGTGCAATTAGTGGAAATTTACTATATGCTGCTTTTTTCCTTTATTTGATCGCAACTTTTTTCTTTGGGGCAACAATCCGGGATAAAAAGAGAGCGAAAAACAGAACTGCAGGGAATATAGGAATATCTATTACTATTCTCGGTTTTATAACTCAAGTGGGTTACTTCATAACAAGGTGGATTGCAAGTCACCATGCACCGGTTAGTAACTTATTTGAATACACTACGTTCTTTGGAATGATGCTCGTATTTGCATTCATCGTTCTGTATTTTATTTATAGAGTGGATCTGCTTGGTCTTTTTGCATTGCCAATCGCTTTACTAATCATCGCTTTTGCGAGCATGTTTCCGACTGAAATTTCTCCATTAGTACCATCATTGCAATCACACTGGCTCTATATTCACGTTACGACAGCTTCACTTGGCCAGGGTATATTATCCGTCAGTTTTGTGGCAGGATTGATTTACTTAATTTCCCAGATTGATCAATCCAAATCAAATAAGCATACCTCATGGCTCGAGTTCGTCATTTATACAATAGCTGCTGTGGTTGCTTTTATCGTTCTATCATCTACCTTTAGCGCCTTGAATCATCAAACAGTTTTTCAGGCGCCAATTGAAGGGCAGCAGACGGAAATTACTTATCAAATGCCTGCCTTTATCGGACCGGCAGATGGAGAATTAGTTACAGAGGAAGCTATGCAGCCCCTGGTAGAAGCTCCGGGATGGATGCGCGGGGAGGATGCAGCTGTTAAGCTAAATACCTTTATTCTATCTTTACTTACCGGGCTTATAATTTATGGAGTATCAAGACTCTTGATGAGAAAAAGAGTGGGTGCATTTCTACAGCCTATGCTTAGAAAAAAGGTGAATCCAGAACTGGTCGATGAAGTATCCTACCGAGCCGTCGCCATCGGTTTTCCTGTATTTACTTTAGGGGCTCTTATTTTTGCCATGATTTGGGCTCAGCAGGCATGGGATCGCTTCTGGGGCTGGGACCCGAAAGAAGTTTGGGCTTTGATCACCTTCTTTTTCTATGCAGCTTATTTACATTTGAGGCTCTCAAGAGGCTGGCAGGGAATGAGATCAGCCTGGCTTGCCGTGGGTGGTTTTGGAATTATCATGTTTAACTTAATTGCGGTAAATTTGGTGATTTCTGGACTTCACTCCTATGCATGATTTATTCTTAAAGGCAGGAAGGGTTTTTTTACCCCCTGCCATTTTTATTTATGAAAATATAATAATTAGTATTAATTAAGGGTGGTTAGACTTATGGAACAAGAAGCCAGAGTATTAGTAGTGGATGATGAAGATCGTATTCGACGTTTGATTCGGATGTACTTAGAAAGAGAAAATTATATTATTGACGAAGCAGAGGATGGTCATGAAGCTTTACAAAAAGCTATCGATGTGGATTACGATGTTATTCTGCTCGACTTAATGCTTCCGGGAATGGACGGTATAGAAGTTTGTAAAGAGCTCAGGGAAAAGAAAGCAACTCCAGTCATTATGCTTACAGCAAAAGGGGAAGAAGCAAATCGTGTTCAAGGTTTTGAAGTGGGGACCGATGATTATATAGTGAAGCCATTTAGTCCGAGAGAAGTGGTTTTAAGGGTGAAAGCTCTGCTTCGCCGATCTTCCTCTACTAAATTTTTGGAAACGGATACTTCTACAAGGAATGTCCTGGTATTTCCTCACATGACCATTGATAATGATGCGCACCGTGTAACGGCCGATGGAAAAGAAGTGGCATTAACTCCTAAGGAGTATGAGCTCCTTAATTACATGGCGCAGTCACCTGACAAAGTTTTTCATAGAGAACAACTTCTTAAAGAAGTTTGGCAATATGAATTTTTTGGTGATCTCAGGACAGTGGATACGCATGTGAAGAGATTAAGAGAGAAGCTGAGTAAAGTTTCCGCTGATGCGGCTGGTATGATCGTTACAGTCTGGGGTATTGGCTACAAGTTCGAGGTAAGTGGAGAATAATGTTCTGGCGTAGTGTAGTAGGTAAACTCTGGTTTACTATATTATTCCTTGTGTGCTTTGTCCTATTTATTCTAACGGTATTGTTATTAGAATTTTTTCAGAACTATCATATTCAACAAGCAGAAAGTCAATTACTTCAGACTGCCTCTAAAATTACAGAGGTAGTCGAAAGATATGAAGACAGAAACCTGCTTCTTTCTACAACGGCACTTGTTAAAAACCCTGCAAGCCGTGCGATGATCACTTATGGACCTGATGAAGTCATTATTAGTGATAGCGAATCACAGGCCCTCCCCAAAATGACTTATGATTGGATCTCGTCTGATAATGATTTGTCCAAAGTCATTAGTGAAGGACGCGACGTGAAAAAGGTTGCAGAAATAAAGGAGTTTGATACAGAGGTTATGGTGGTGGGAACTCCTTTAACCGGAAGAGATGGAGCTGTTTTTGTATATCAATCTCTTGATACGATAGAGGAAACTTCCGAACAGACCACCAAGATTATTTTTCTTGGAGCAGGGATTGCTATCATTTTGACAACGATCTTTGCTTTTTTCTTATCAACCCGTATTACTTCCCCCCTAATCAAGATGCGCGAAGGGGCCCTTGAACTTGCTAAAGGAGAATTTAACACGAAGATTCCTATTTTAACACATGATGAAATAGGCGAGCTTGCTATGGCTTTCAACCGCATGGGACGTCAGCTTAAATTTCATATTAATGCCCTGAATCAGGAGAAAGAACAGCTTTCAGGAATATTGCGCTCGATGGCAGATGGAGTAATTACCATCAATCGTGAAGGGGAAGTTCTGATTACCAATCCTCCAGCCCAGCAATATTTAGAAGCTGATAAGTTTGAGAATGATGAACAAGGTACATTAAACCCAAGCAGTTTGCCAGCTCCTCTTAATGAACTATTTGATGAAGTAATATCCAAAGAACAGGAAGCGATGACTGAAGTATCTTTGCAAGGCCGTTCCTGGGTCATTATTATGACTCCATTATATGATAAAGAGACGATTAGAGGTGCCGTTGCTGTCTTACGGGATATGACAGACGAGCGCAGACTGGATAAACTTCGCAAAGACTTTATTGCCAATGTGTCCCATGAACTGCGAACTCCTATTTCGATGCTTCAAGGTTACAGTGAAGCAATAGTAGATGATGTTGCGGAGAGTAAAGAAGATAAAAATGAACTAGCCCAAATCATTCACGATGAATCATTGCGAATTGGCCGACTGGTCAATGAATTATTAGATTTAGCACGAATGGAAGCGGGTCATATAAATTTATATGTAGAGTCCGTAGAAATGACTCCTTATATGGATAAGATCGAACGGAAGTTTCAAGGACTTTCCAAAGAGCGGCAGGTGGACTTAACCATCAATGTAGATCCAAATCTGGAATGGCTTTATTTTGATGCTGATCGGATTGAACAAGTCTTCACCAATCTAATTGATAATGCCCTTCGACATACAAATGAACATGGATCCGTGAACGTAATTATTGAGGATGGAGAACATGAATGGGTGGCATCTGTACATGATTCCGGTCAAGGAATTTCCGAAGAGGATCTTCCTTTTGTATTCGAAAGGTTCTATAAAGCAGACAAATCCAGGAAAAGAGAAGCATCTAAGCATAAAAAAGGAACAGGGCTAGGACTGGCTATTGCTAAAAATATTGTGGAAGCCCATAATGGAAGTATCAGTGTGCACAGTAAGGTAGAAGAGGGAACTACTTTTTCTTTCAGGATCCCAAAGATTATAGATTCTACAGATAGCTAGTTGCTAAATGTCGAAATGTGGGTTAGTCTAGTAATGTATAAATAACTTAATATTGAGTGGATTCAGGTGCCTGAAAGGGCTTAAAAAGGGAACCCGGTTAAAGGCCGGGACTGTCCTCGCAACTGTATGTGAAGACGAAAAGGAAGTTCCACTGTGCAATTGCACGGGAAGGGTCCTTAGTAGGATGACACACAAGTCAGTAGACCTGCCTGATCCCAGTGTTTCAAAGCTTCGGGGATTGAGCGTTTGAGACAACCGATCGGTTCTATGTAAATAGATTAACTAACCCATCTGGTTTGTCTTAAGCTTGCCTTTGAACGAAGGTAAGCTTTTTTTGATGGATACATAGTGTTCAGGTTGTCCATTCGTCCTTTCTAAAAAGCTATTATTAAAAAGCGAGAGGATGGAATCAAGATGAACAAACTTTATACCTTAATCTTGGCGATCTTATTAACGGCGGGTACTCTGAGTGGGTGTGGAACCCAGACCGAAGAAAATGCTAATGCAGGTCAAGAAGAGGAAAAACAGGAAGTCAGTGTCCAAGTAGAGATCTCTAAAAATAATGGTGAGGAAACCTTGGCTGATAAAGAAATTTCCGTAGAAGAAGGCACAACCCTATTAAGCGTGATGGAAGACAATTTTGAAGTAGAACAAAGTGAAGGGTTTATAAATAGTATTGAAGGAATAGCAGGAAATCAAGAAGAGAAAATGGCGTGGATGTACACAATTAATGGAGAGGAAGCCCAGGTTGGAGCCAACGAATATGAAGTAGAGCAAGGCGATCAGATTATATTTGATTATCATTCATGGGAATAATGAAGAATGAATATTTATAAAATTACTTTAATTGCCATGCTTGCCTCATTAGCGGTTGCAGGGCGAATTGCTCTAAGCCATGTTCCAAATGTACAGCCGGTTACGGCAATCATCATTTTGACAGGATTCTGGATGGGTCCCGCTGCAGGTCTAATTATGGCATTCTTAACCACTGTTGTTTCCAATATGCTGCTTGGTATGGGATACTGGACTATATGGCAGGTAGTTGCGTGGTCAATCATCGGTTTGCTTGCCGGCACAATTGGTAAGTTTAAACCTGAATTTCCTGCCTGGGGCCTGACCATATATGGGTTTCTATCAGGTATATTTTTCGGAGTAGTTATCTCACTTACGATGCGTTCCATTGGCCAGCCCTTTTGGGCTTATTATTTAGCTGGACTGCCATACGATATTAATCATGCTATATCAAATGTTATATTCATTTTAATTCTATCTCCTGTTTTAAGCACCTTATTTAGACGGTATAGGAAGAGAAATGGACTAACGGGAAACACTCCATTTGTTGGAACAAGGAATTATCGTGCTTAAAAACACAGGATACCGGGTCCCCTGGTACCTGTGTTTTTTTCTTTAGTCAACTCTGCTAAACTATATAAACGGATTCGCTACGTAAGGTGGAAAAGCGTTGGCAGGGAAAAAATTCGTCTTATTCCATAGCTTGGACACTCGAAGTATAAGCCGCTTATCAAGGGATTGAATAACCGCAATCCTTATGATGAGCGGCTTATGCTGGTCGCGTCTTTCAGGGGAATACCACTTTTGAATACTTTCCTATAGACCTTCAGCAAAATCAAACATCTCGAAACTATGTCTTCGATTATTCTTCTCAATAACTTACTAAATCATTAATGAGAACCAACCATAACATGTAAAAGAGCTATTTACTTATAAATTCTTTGGAAGGACTCTTCCCTTATTTCTTTTTTTAAATCCTCATATTAAGATAGTGATGTAACTTTTCTCATACATATAACGACTAAATAGATAAGTGGGAGGTACCGTTAGTGAAGACGTTCTTTGACGAACTTTATGATAATTATCATCACGATTTGTTTCAATACTTAATCTATATGGTCAAAGATCGCGATCTAGCTGAAGATCTTGTCCAGGAAGTTTATATAAAAGTGCTTAAATCGTATCAGTCTTTTGATGGACGAAGCACCGAAAAGACTTGGCTGCTATCCATAGCAAGGCATGTAGCGATTGATTACTTCAGGAAGCAAAAACGCAAAAGAAATCGGATTATGGATTTTTTTGATTGGAATAATAAAGGAGAGCAGCTTAAAGACCAGTCCTCTCTCCCGGATGAAATTGCCGTACAAAATGATGAAATGAAGCAAGTTTATAAAGCGCTCGATAATTGTACGTTGGATCAAAGAAATGTCATTATATTCCGGTTCATTCAAGGGATGTCTATTCAAGAAACAGCGGAAATATTAAATTGGAGCGAGAGTAAAGTGAAAACGACCCAGCATCGAGGAATGAAATCATTAAAAGAGATGATGGAGAAGCCTATGGAAGGGGGGACGCAGCGTGAAGCGTAAATCCTATAGTGAAGATGAATTGAAAGAGCTGTTAGGGAATTTTCCTAAGATGGAAGATAAGCACAGCAAAGAAGACCTTTATCGTTCCATCGAGCCTGAACTAAATAAACGTAAAAGAAGGATCGCTCACTGGATAACTCCAAGTATGGCTGCAGCCGCTGTGCTGCTTATCCTTGCAATTGTCCTCCCTGTTTTTTTAAGTTCTCATCCTTCCAATGAATATAGCGGATCAGCTGATCAGGAAAACAGTTCGACTGAGTCTGCAAATGAACGTGGCCAGGACCAGGCAAAATCTACTGAACAAAAACCTTCTGAACTAGACGATTCCAACAGAGAGGAAGGTAATAATCCGTCCCTTGATAAGAATGAAACTGAGGTAAATGAGGGTACAGAATCTCCTTTTACCATCCAGAATCATTCTCCAGACACAGAGTCTTACGTTCTTCCAGGTAAAAACGGAGAAGTCGTCGTCCCGTTTACTGTAATAAAAAAGGCGGATGAGGAAAACCAAGAAGTTGCTTCACTCGTTAAACCTGAAAAATGGGGCCTGGCTGAAGATCTCCTCAAGGAGTTAACTTTTAATATTGACGAAAAAAGAGAACAAGCTGAAGTAATATTTCCCGATAACTTTTCAATAAACGGGAGTGCTTACACATCGATAATTTCGGAGAGTATCCGTTGGAGATTATACCCTTATAATGTGAAAACCATCAACATTCAAACTGAGAGCGGATCACCGGTCGTCCTCGGCAATCTTGGAGAAGTAAATACTCTTCCTATAATTGAGGAAGATCGGTATTTTTATCAAATTTATTCTAGTGAGTCCAGCGAAAGGCAATTTCTTGTTCCTATTAAAGCTGAGAAAGAGATGTCTCTGGAGGATGCTTTAAATCGAATGAAAGAAGAACAGACATATGGCAACGTAGTCCCTGCTGTCCCCGGGCATGTAACTTTTCCTTCTGTTAGTGCGGAGGGGGCAACTCTCGTGTTGAAAGTTGAACATGATTCGTGGCCAAGCGATCAGCAATTAATAAGAATGGTTGATGCTATATTAGCTACGGCTGATAATTTTGGTTTTAAGGATGTGCGGTTTCACAATATTAAACCGGAAAAAAGTTCTTCCTATGATTTTAGTGAGCCCATCCCTGTACCGACTTATCTGAACCCGATAGAGATGAACGAATAAACTGGAACCCCGTATAATGGATACGGGGTTTTTGATCACTTTAATAGGTAAGCAGGGAGGGGACATGTTAAAATTGAGGGGACGTATTAAAGGGGACGGTGCAGGATGGATAAAGAAAGAATAAGGATCCAAGTGTCTGAAAAAATTAAATTAATCCGTGTGGAATATGGTTATACGCAAACAAAAATGGCAGAAGTGCTAGGCTTGTCAAAAAAAACCCTTGTCCAAATTGAAAAGGGACGCACGATTGCTGGATGGACCACAGTGGTTGCCGTTTGCGCTCTTTTTCAAGATAGTGAAGTTTTAAAAGGCGTCCTTGGAGACGAACCGATTGAAATTGTAGAAACCATTGCTCATCACCACGTTGAGCGTCCGGTTGGTAAAACGATGGGAGGGAAGGTATGGTGGACAACGCTCAAGGAAAAAGAGAATTTTTTACTGCAGCAAAATATGATAAGTAAGCATTACCGTATTATAGATGATCAATCCGACCGATGGTTTTCTACGTTTGAAGAGGAAGAAGCTTACAGAAGATTTGAAGAACTGGGTAAAAAATAAGCACGATTAAAAAAAGAACCCCTTCCCATTTGGAAGAGGTCCTGCTTTATTATTCGTGCTTGTACGCATTTCCTTCAAAAGGTGACTCTGCGATCTTAATAGAATCCGTAGGGCAGCCATCGAAAGCGTCTTCCATGTCTTCTTCCCACACTTCCGGCACTTCTGATATACCCTGGTTATCATCAAGTACAGAGTAAGCAATCCCTTCGTCATCATAATCATATATGTCAGGTGCTGCAGCTCCACAAGCACCACATGCGATACACGTTTCTTGATCAACCATCGTAAATTTAGCCACGAGTGATGATCCTCCTTTGTATGTCCACTCACGAAGAGGAAACTGAAAAAAATAGGCTACATAGTTATTGTAAAACTCCCGGCTGGAGTTTTCAACATGAACGGTAGATTCCCTCGGATTTGGAAGGAGGAGGCTGGTGTGTTTAACGTTATTATTTTAACATGTATAAGAGAGTTAAAAGGCGAGCGTACGATCTCCGGAATATATAATTTACTAACTGGAAAACGTTCGTCTCAGACTTTGCAGGATGCAAAGGGTTACGAATTAGAACGTTATTTTGGAATTTATGAAGGATTAGCTCGAGATGAATTTGAAGATATATGTAAGCGAATGGAAAATAGCCAGTGGATATATCTTGTAGATCGAATTTCACCAATTATTACATCCGAGGGGGCTCACTATCTTCATAATTACAAAGGGCCTTCATTTGAATATTTTAGCGGAATGAATAATCACCGTAACATCAGAGAATTTGAACACAGACTTTTACTGGTCATTCAGACCATTACGTCTATACATGAAGGCAATTATTCGTTTATCCCTGTTATTGACGACTCTAAAGCACAAAGATGGGTTAAACGTTATTATGCTTCTCTTTCCCGTAACGTAGATCAAGAAGTCAAAGGAATGTATAATGAAATCTTAGATCTTCTGAACAATCGCTCGCATTTGGAATCCGAGCTGTTCACCTTTCGGTTGAGTGGAGCTGAAGTTATAGGTCTTACCTATGAACAACTGAAGCGTAAGTATGACATTACAAAGGAAGATGCTTACGTTTGTATTCAGCATGTATTTTATTATTTATTCCACGAGGCTAGAAAGTTACCAGATGCTTACCCTTTCCTATTTGCTTGCACTCGCGGTTTAGATGTTGAAACCATGATCACTCAGTCAGCGAAGCATACGTACCACTATTTAGAGCTAGGATGGACATTGGAAGCGATTGTTTCTAAGCGGCGTTTAAAAAAAAGCACCATTCAGGACCATATTGTTGAAGCGGCCCTTGTTATTCCGGATTTTTCAATCGAACGTTTTCTCAGCGTCAAAGATCAGCAAAGAATTATAACAGCAGCTAATAATATGAAGACGCTGCGTTTAAAACAAATCCATCAAAGTTTGAACGGTGAATTTGATTACTTCCAAATCAGATTGGCGCTGGCTAAAGGTAAGAAGTTAACAGCGAAAGGAAAATCCTATGCAGACGTATAATTTATCTTTTCAATTAGAAAAGCATTTCGGATTCTCACAGTTTCGTGAAGGGCAGCGGCCAATTATAGAATCCATTTTATCAGGACAGGATGTTCTTGGTATTTTACCTACAGGAACTGGGAAATCTCTTTGCTATCAGCTGCCCGCAAAAATTCAATCAGGAACAACGATTGTAGTGTCTCCGCTCATTTCTTTAATGATTGATCAAGTGAAGCAGTTGAAAGCCTCCGGCTATAAGTCAGTTGTTGCACTGAATAGCTTTATGGATCGTGCGGAGCGCAGAAAAATGCTGGAACATCTGGATCAATATGATCTAATTTATATGTCCCCTGAATTTCTGCAGAATGACTGGATTATGCAGCATCTTACAAAACTCAGTATCAGTTTATTTGTCATTGATGAAGCTCACTGTATTTCACAATGGGGCCATGAATTTAGAACGGATTATTTAAAATTGCATCAAACCATTTCTAAACTAGGCGAACCGACAGTACTAGCTTTAAGCGCTACAGCAACTCCGGAAGTCCAGACTGACATTATGGATAAGTTAAAGCGACCACGTATGGAAAAGCATATCTACCCAATGGACAAGCAGAATGTCAGTTTTGCTGTCGAGCATTACGCCACACCTGATCATAAAATAGATCGAATGATTAAGCTCCTCTCTGATCAGGCGGTACCTACTATGGTTTATTTTTCCAGTAGGCAATGGGCGGAAAAAGCAGCCTACCTGCTGCAGGTTAAGCTGAAGCAGAGAGTAGCTTTTTATCACGGAGGAATGGATCAAATGGATAGGATGTTGGTACAGCAGCAATTTATGAATGATCAGCTCGATGTAATTTGCTGTACAAGTGCATTTGGGATGGGGGTGGATAAATCTAATATCCGTCTGGTAATTCATTTTCATCCTCCATCCCAGCTAGAATCGTTTATCCAGGAAGTAGGTAGGGCGGGGAGAGACGGGAACCCTTGTGTGAGTCTGGTACTTTACGGACCAAAGGACCATTATCTTCCTCAGATGTTAATAGAAAGCGAATTGCCACAAATGGACCTTGTTCAAAACGTGTTAAGATATCTGCATACGTTATGGAAGAACAACACGTTAATTCCTTCGAATGAAGAATTTGCCGAACAACTGGAATTATCGGAGTCACAATGGAACTTTTTGCGTTTTCAGTTAGAAGAACACGGTGTGCTGAAAGAGAGAACTATTTTAGTAGATCCTAATGAGACTTTTATTGAGCGAAATTTAGAGGATCTAATAGATAAAAGGTGGAAGTACAAGCAGGAAAAACTTACCGAAATGCTTCAATGGATTCATCATAATGCCTGCAGGAGAAAAAGACTCTACGAATCTTTTCAAGCTGATATTCGAGAACCCTCCGTACCCTGCTGCGATTCATGTGGCTTTAGGATGGATTCGTTAAGCTTTGAACAGAATGAATTCCAAGCAGATATGGATAATTGGAAAGAACGGTTAGCTATTATCTTTAGACAGGGGGCGAGGTATGAAACGAAAAAAACAGGCAGAGGTTATTAAATTGATGACGGATCAAGAAGTTACACTTCAGTTGATCTTAACACAGCTTTTACTTCTAATCCTTTCTATTCTAGGCAGCTTTTTTTTATTTGATACCTTTTGGTCAGAATGGAAATCCATATTTGAAGTAACGTTTAATGAGTGGGTATGGTTTGGAGTGCTGCCGGGTTTTGTTGTTCTCTTGATTGATTTTATTTTGATGAACACGCTTCCAAAACAATACTATGATGATGGTGGTATCAATAACAAAGTATTTAAAAATCGGTCAATCCCAGGTATCATTGGAGTTACATTATTAGTGGCTATAAGCGAAGAAATGCTGTTTAGAGGTGTTTTACATACGGAATATGGATATTGGGCCGCCAGTTTATTATTTGCTCTTTTACATTTTCGTTATTTATCAAAAATTGTTCTCTTAATCTCTGTATTGTTTGTCAGTTTTTTTATTGGATATATGTTTGAATTAACAGGGAGTCTTACCGTTACAATTACGGCTCATTTTATTATAGATGTGGTGCTTGCCATGTGGATACGTCTAGGGGACAGGGGGGAATCAAGTGACTCAATCCCATCAAAGTGAAGGTGTGAATAATGTGAACGAGAAGAAATTAACCAGTGAAAATATGAACACTTTGGATTTGCCACCACAGCGAAATAAAGATAAATCTAATGTTTTTATGACTAAGTGGAGTGCCAATCCTCTTTGGGTTCGATATATTATGGTTTTCATATTTATTTTCATTGTCTTGTTATTAATTTTCTAGTAATAAAGGTTAACTACAAATGAATTCCCCGTCCTTATAAGGACGGGGAATTCATTTGTATGATATTAAAAAAATTGCTTTCGATCTTTTTCGAATTTAAGAATTTCAACTGCTTCCCGAAAACGTTGAGAGTGCACAACCTCTCTTTCTCTTAAAAATTTAAGACTGTCATTTAAACACGGGTCATCTGACATATTGATAATCCACTGGTAAGTAGCTCTTGCTTTTTCTTCGGCCGCGATGTCTTCATAAAGATCTGCAATCGGGTCACCTTTAGCCTGTATATAAGTAGCTGTCCACGGACTTCCTGCAGCGTTATTGTAGTAAAGAGCGTGGTCATGGTTAGCATAATGGGCACCTAATCCAGCTTCTTTCATTTGTTCAGGTGTAGCATCTTTGGTTAATTTATAGATCATCGTAGCAATCATTTCCAGATGGGCGAATTCTTCCGTTCCTATATCAGTCAGTAACCCAATAACCTTATCAGGAATGCTGTAACGCTGATTTAAATAACGGAGTGCGGCAGATAATTCCCCATCAGCTCCTCCATACTGCTCAATCAAGTATTTAGCAAGTCTTGGGTTACATTCCGTTACTTTAACTGGATATTGCAATTTCTTCTCATAATACCACATTTAATCCCTCCTTTTTTATTCTTTACAGCTGCCAGGGCCAGGGGCTGTCTTTCCAATTCCAGGGGTAACCTGAAAAACTGGCTCCGTACTGGCGCAACGGTCCAAAGTGTTTTTCATAATTTGCTTTTAAATCCCTGCTTTGGACCGCCAGCTCATTAAACTGCTGAATAGCTTGGGAGTCATTCGGATGCGTATCTAAGTAAAGAGTTAGCTCTACAAGCGCAAAGTCTACCATTTGAATCTTTTCCATTAATTCGTATCTTTGAGTAGCTCCTTCCGATGGGTTGTTCATGAATGATCCCCCTTCCCTAGCGGAGTTGGATAAGGGTCGTAGAAGCAAGGCCAAAGCGTACCTTTATAAAGTGCCTCATGTAAAGAGAATTGGGGAAGATTAGGCTGTTGAAAGCCAACATATAGATTGGGGGGAGTCTGATAGCAAGCCCTCTGCCGAGGAGGACATGGATCAAACGGACCATGATACGGCTGATAACACTTAATCAAAGTAAACATTAATATCCCCTTCCTGTACTCATTATCAAAATTTATGATGATTCGGCATGTCCTATGCGAATAAAAGGAGGAATAAACCTGGTCTATAGAGAAATGATTAATGAAGGATAGGCTGTATAATAGAATATGAAGAGGTGAGCGTATGTTTGTGAAGAGTATTATGAAACCGGCACATCGATCATACACTGCGAAGACAGATGATCGCTTAAGCGGCATTTTAGATTTATTGAATGACCATGATCTTCAGGCAATGCCTGTACTGAATGATCGAAAGTTCATGGGAATGGTATCAAAGGAGATTATTTACCGGGCTTATTTTAATTCAGATCAAAGCAAAGAAGTCTTTTTAAACCAAACAACCGCAGGTGAAATTGCTGAGAATGAGGACTTCTATATCCATGATGAAGAAGTATTTGAACGCACACTGCCTGCATTTAAAGGTTTTCCTTTACTGGCAGTTGTAGATAAAGAAAGGAATTTTCAGGGGCTTGTCACACGTTTTGATGTGATCGAGCAGTTTGAAAGCGCATTTGGAAGTAAAAAGAAAGGTATTCGAATTGCTTTTACTTCTGAAGAGTCTAGTGGCCGAATTGAGAGACTGGGAGACATTATTAAAAGTTACCATGAAAATGTCATATCTCTGGCTACATTTGATGAAACGGATAAGCTCGCACGCAGAATCGTACTCAAAATTGAAAAAAAGGATAATATTGAACAATTTACAAATAAACTGGAGAAGACAGGGTTTAGAATTTTAAGTGTGAAAGAAGTGTAAAGATTGACTGCTATGACTTTGTTCATAGCAGTTTTTTTGTGAATTGCTTTTATGGTACGATTAATTTTATTCTATCTTTGGGAGAGTGGAGCAAGTGTTAGCTGGGGTCTTAATAGGAGCAAGTTTAGGATTGTTATTTCTTGCAGGAATGTACTTTAGGGCAGAGCAGGACTTCTTGGATACACATATAATTGAAGATGCTGCTTTTCCTTACGGTCAAGAACTGCACATTGTCTTTATTTCAGATGTTCATAACCGCGAAATAAATCAAAAAACCCTTAATAAGCTAAAAAATGTGGATGTTGTAATCATTGGAGGAGATTTAGTGGATAAGCGGACGCCTCTAGCTAGATTGAAGAACAACCTAGAGAAATTAAAACAGTGGAAAGCTCCTGTCTACTTTATTCCCGGAAATAATGACCATGAACTGGAAAGAGCCAGTCTTCTAGATGTTCTTGATCATCATCATATTCATGTTCTTTCCAATTCGGACAATGAGGTGACCTTCCATTCGAAGGACAGGATACTATTAAGTGGAATTGATCCTTATTTTATGAAGCCCAGGCGTCAGGCTGCTTATATAAACGATCACATTAATTATCAAATACTGTGTGTTCATGACCCTTACGTTTATCACAAAATGAATCAGCAGGATCAGAAACAGTTTAATCTAGTACTGAGCGGGCACACTCATGGCGGTCAAATCCGACTATTTGGAATAGGACCTTACACAAAAGGAGGATGGTTTGAGTCTGAAAATCCTCCTCTCCTTATAAGTGAAGGGTATGGAACCTCCCTGCTCCCGCTGCGTTTAGGAACTAGAGCAGAACTTCACTCCATTATCATTAAATCTTCCTAACAGGGTTATTCAAATATTATATAAAGAATATACAAATTTTACACGTGATTAACTATTCATATATACTTAGAGGAAAAGGAAAGAGTTGGAGGAAGGCAAATGGGGACAAAGCAAGCAAAATACAATATAAAGGCCGTATCTCAAATGGTAGGAATTCAGCCGGGCACTCTTCGAGCGTGGGAGCGCAGGTACCAAATAGTTCGGCCTTCCCGGAACGAAGCCGGGCATCGTTTATATTCAGATGAGCATATTAAAATATTAAAGTGGTTAATGGAAAAAGTGGATAAAGGATTCACTATTTCCCAGGCTGTATCGCTTCTTGAGAACAATGAAAATGCAGTGGACGCTTCCAATCATACGGAAAGCAGAAACCAATTAGATATCCTGGGTGATGATCTTCTAAATGCGCTGCTTTCATTTGAAGAGAATAAAGCACAGCAGATACTGGATCATGCCTTTAGCTTGTTTACCCCGGAAACAGTTGCCATTGATATTATAGGGCCCCTCTTAGTGAAAATTGGAGACCTTTGGGAGGAAAATCGGATTACTAGTGCACATGAACACTTTGCAAGCCATTTCCTTCGTTCCAGAATGGGGATGATGCTTCTCTCCATACCTTCTGATGCTATGCTTCCTAAGGTTCTGCTTGTATGTGGTCCTAATGAGCGTCATGAACTTGGACTATTGATATTTGCACTGTACATGAAGCGTAAAGGATATGATGTGATTTACCTTGGCCAAAGCATAGCTGGAGGCGACATTGATATTGTTATTGACGAAATAGAACCAACCTACATGTTTATGTCCTGCACGTTAAAGAAAAATATCCCCATTACGGTGAGTTTGGCTGAATCTTTACAGAAGCAGTTTCCTGAATTGAGAATAGGCCTGGGCGGTCTGGCTTATGATCGGTTATCCGAACTTGATAAAAAACGAATGGAGCCATTCCTAGTCGGAAACACTAAAAAAGATTGGGAGGCCTGGCTTACCAAGCATTAGTGGCAATAAATATGAAGGTTGCAGTAAAAAGGTTGCCCCTGTAAACTCACTTTAGATATAATTCGAAAAAAGGTGCCATAATCGCATCAGTCATCATACTATATAGATAACACATATTGTGACAGGGGGCGATCATGTGCGAGTTGAAAGAATGACAAATGAAAAATTTAAGATTTTTCTAACCTTTGATGATTTGTTGGATAGAGGATTATCAAAAGAAGAATTATGGAGTGACCTTCCAAGAGTCCATCGAATTTTCAGCGATATGATGTATGATGCGGGAATTGAGCTCGGAGTCGAGTTAACAGGTGTGTTACTTGTGCAAGTTTATCTATTACAGGCACAAGGCATGTTAATAGTTGTTACCAAAACTGAGCCAACGGATATGGAAGACGAAGAAGATTACATGGAAATGAAAGTTACACTGGATGAAAGTAAAGAAATGATGTTTTCATTTGAAGATTTTGAACATGTCATCCAGGCTGGTATTCATTTACACAAGCTAGGTGTTACGGGTGGCAATGTATATTATTACAATGATTACTATTATATGCTCTTAATGGATGAAGACATCATTCATCTGGATATCGATCAAGTAATTGCTTTACTGTCCGAATTTGCCTCAGCTTCCTCAGCTACCTCGTATAGACTGGCGGAGTATGGAAAGCAAATTATGAAAGATAATGCATGTGGAACAATTAAAAATTATTTTTCTTAATCCGTTTTCCGTGGACGATGCTTTATAAGCTTCGTTCTTTTTATTTTTAATAGAAGCTCTTTATAGAACATGTTACTATAGTTAAGGATGTTTGAAATTTTAAGATGGTAAGAAATGGAGTGTCCATAATGAAGATTGCAGTATTATATGGAGGGACTTCTGGGGAACGGGAAGTTTCTTTATCTACAGGTAAGGGAATAATAAAAGCGTTAAAAAACAAAGGTCATGAAGTGGTCGCTATCGATTTTTCACCCGAAAAAATTAAAGATATACTGGAATTAAAGGTAGATCTTGTTTTTCTTGGACTTCATGGACGCTTTGGTGAAGATGGTAAAATTCAAGGCTTGCTTGATATGCTTAACCTTCCTTATGTTGGGTCAGGTGTACTATCCTCAGCTTTAGCTATGGATAAAGCAAAATCAAAACAAATCTTTTCATTAAATGGACTTCAAACTGCAAACAGTAAAACGTTTGATGTTACTGGTTTATTGAATGTGAGCGAGATAGTGGAAGATATTAAGAAGCATTTTCCAACGCCATTCGTGATTAAGCCAAATCAGGAAGGATCCACACTGGGACTAACAATTGTGAAAAAAGAAGATCAGATTGAAAAAGCCGTTGAAACAGCAGCCCACTCTGATTCTACTATTCTGGTAGAGGATTATGTTCAGGGAAGAGAAGTTACGGTGCCAGTCATAGGTCAAAAAGGGAAAGAAACGCCGCTTCCGGTCATTGAAATAATCCCTAAGAATGATTATTATGATTTTGACTCAAAATATAAACCAGGTGGAAGTGAACATATTGTTCCTGCCAAACTGCCGGATAGTCTTACCGACCGACTAAAACAAGAAGCGGTGAAAGCTCATCAGTTATTAGGATGTGAAGTTTATTCTCGCGTAGATTTCATAATTAACGAAAGTGGAGAGCCGGTAATTCTGGAAGTGAATACACTTCCGGGGATGACTCCAACTAGTTTATTCCCTGATTCCGCCAAGGAAATAGGCTGGAGCTACGACGATCTTATTGAAAAATTCGTAGAACTATCCCAATTTGATAAATAATAGAGAGTGCAATCGCTTACATTTTGCTGATTAAAGACACTAGAATGCTAAAACACGCTTTCCATAATAGAAGTGAAAGTGTATACTATTGACTGAAAGAATACCCTGAAAGCGAATGCACGGATATTAGGAGGTAAATGGATGGTAGCGGATAAGCCGACAGATGCTGCAAACGAAAACAATGATAAACTCGATGTTTTAAAATCCACACAGACGGTGGTTAAAAAAGCACTTGATAAATTAGGTTATCCTAACGAAGTTTACGAACTCATGAAAGAACCGGTACGGATGATGACGGTAAGGATTCCTGTACGGATGGATAATGATCACATTAAAATATTTACAGGCTATCGTTCCCAGCATAATGACGCGGTTGGTCCTACCAAAGGCGGGGTGCGTTTTCACCCGAATGTCTCAGAAAAAGAAGTCAAGGCTTTATCTATCTGGATGAGTTTAAAAGCTGGAATTGTAGATTTACCTTATGGTGGAGGAAAAGGCGGAATCGTATGTGATCCTCGTGAAATGTCTTTTCGGGAACTTGAAGGCGTGAGTCGTGGTTATGTTAGGGCTATAAGTCAAATTGTAGGTCCTACCAAGGATATCCCAGCACCTGATGTATTTACAAATTCTCAGATTATGGCATGGATGATGGATGAATACAGCCGCATTGATGAATTTAATAACCCTGGTTTTATCACTGGTAAACCGCTTGTCTTAGGCGGATCACATGGCCGGGAAACAGCCACGGCTAAAGGTGTAACCATCTGTATTGAAGAGGCAGCCAAAAAGAAAGGTATTAGTGTAGAAGGTGCCCGAGTGGTTGTACAAGGCTTTGGTAACGCTGGAAGCTTTCTAGCTAAATTTATGCACGATCGCGGAGCTAAGGTTATTGGGATTTCCGATGCCTATGGAGGGTTGCATGATCCTGATGGTCTGGATATCGATTACTTACTCGACCGCCGGGATAGTTTCGGGACGGTTACAAATCTTTTCAAAAATACAATTTCCAACGAAGAACTGTTGGAGTTGGACTGTGACATATTAGTTCCTGCTGCTATTGAAAATCAAATTCGCGAAGAAAATGCTCATAACATAAAAGCAAGTATCGTGGTAGAAGCGGCAAATGGCCCGACTACTTTAGACGCCACTCGAATATTATCTGAAAGAGGAATATTGCTTGTACCAGATGTTTTGGCATCTTCGGGAGGAGTAACGGTTTCTTATTTCGAATGGGTCCAGAATAATCAAGGATATTATTGGACAGAAGAAGAAGTGGAAGAGAAACTCCATAAAGTGATCGTTAAAGGGTTTGATAACGTTTACAAAACAGCAGAAACACGACGAGTAGATATGCGTTTAGCTGCTTACATGGTTGGTGTAAGAAAGATGGCAGAGGCTTCTCGTTTTAGAGGATGGATATAGGTTGATTTGACCCCAAATATCTCCTATCATTTACATGGTAGGAGATTTACTTTTGTTTATTAAATCGAACGTAAGTTCCAGATACTTCTGGAAAAAGGAGTGAGTAACGTGCATCAGGAAGAAAAAGTCATCATAATCGGCGGTGGCCCCTGTGGTATGAGTACAGCCATCGAGCTAAAGAAAATGGGCATTGAACCATTAATTATAGAAAAAGGAAATATTGTTAATTCTATTTTTCATTACCCCACCCATCAAACGTTTTTCAGTTCGAGTGAAAAGCTGGAGATTGGAAATATTCCATTTATTACGGAACGTCAGAAGCCTGTGCGAAACGAGGCTCTAGCCTATTACCGAGCCGTAGCAGGCCGGGAAGAGTTACGCGTAAATGCTTTTGAAAAAGTAATGCACGTGGAACAGGAGAAATCAGGGTTTATCGTTAAGACTGAAAAGCGGACAGGTGAACAGGCGGAATATAAAGCGGAAGACCTGGTTATTGCGACCGGCTATTACGACCAGCCGAATCATTTAGGCATAAAGGGAGAAGAGCTTACAAAGGTTATGCATTACTTCAAGGAAGCCCATCCCTATTATAATAAAGATGTCGTAGTTATCGGTGGGAAAAATTCTGCAGCCGATGCCACTCTGGAACTGGAAAAGTCCGGAGCTAATGTTACTGTTTTATATCGCGGTGAAGAATATTCAAAAAGTATTAAGCCATGGATCTTACCTCAATTCGAAGCTCTAGTAAGAAAAGGTGCCGTAAATATGGATTTTTGTGCCCATATTAAAGAAATTACTGAGACTGAGGTCATTTACGAATGCCGGGGGCAGGAAAAGCGTATTGCGAATGATTTTGTTTTCGCTATGACAGGCTATCGTCCCGACCATAACTTTTTGACAGAGATGGGTGTGGAGTTTGATAGAGAGACAGGGCGCCCTGATTTTAATGAAGATAGTATGCAAACCAATGTTCCTGGTATTTATATCGCTGGAGTAATTGCAGCAGGATACAATAATAATGAGATATTCATTGAAAATGGTCGGCATCATGGCGGAAAAATTGCTCGTGCGATCAGCAGTAAGGAATAAGCGAGCCGTTTAGCCATCTCCCGCTCCAGAGAAGGGCTGGGAGATTTTTTTATAAATTTATTATTCCGCAATGTATAAAGGGGGCTTTATTTTGAGTAAAGTAGTTTTGCTTACCACGGGAGGTACCATAGCTAGTGTACCTAATGAGCAGTCCGGTAAATTATCTTCTGGTGCTTTAACTGGTGAGGAGCTGGCTGAAATGCTGAAGCTTCCAACGGATATTGATGTGGTCATTGATTCTGTATTTCAAAAACCTAGTATGCACGTAGGTTTTGAGGATCTAATATGGCTTAAAGAGAAAATTGAAGCTTACTTTGAGGATGATATGGTTTCAGGTGTGGTCGTGACTCATGGGACCGACTCTCTGGAAGAAAGTGCATACTTTCTTGACTTAACCATTAATGATCAGCGGCCTGTTGTTATAACTGGATCTCAGAGATCGCCAGGTGAGATGGGCAGTGATGCATATATTAATATGAGACATGCGATTTATGCAGCTTGTAGTCAGGATTTGCATGGAGCAGGGGCTGTAGTGGTCTTTAATGAACGCATATTTCCTGCTAAATATGTAAAGAAAGAACACGCTTCTAATATCCAGGGGTTTAATGCTTTTGGGTTTGGTTATTTAGGAATCATTGATAACGACGAAGTTCATATCTATCAAAAACCGATATACAGAGAAACTTATGATCTTATAACTGATATTCCAAGGGTAGACATCGTTAAAACTTATTCAGGTGCGGACGGGGCTTTAATAAAAGCTGCACGTGAGAGTCAGGCGAAAGGCATAGTATTAGAAGGGGTAGGCAGAGGTCAAGTAGCACCCGGCATGATGGCTGAAATTGTTAAATCAATTGAAGCAGGAGTGAAAATTGTAATTACTACAACATCTGAAGAAGGTTCTGTCTACACAACTTATGATTATTTAGGTAGTGCCTACGATCTTTATAAGCATGGTGTCATTATGGGAGATGATGATGATAGTAAGAAAGCCCGCATAAAATTAGCGGTTATTCTAGCTTCCAATTATGAGGGCGATATTACTTATTAACTCTTAATCAAAGCTTAAGCCGACTTTTCGGTTTATTTCTGGTGAAGGATCGGTGTGCGCTGCCCGTCCTTTTATTACTTCTTGATGTACACTTTATGGTGCATAAAGCCGTGGAATTCTAATCAGAACTGATAAAAAAGTACCAGGTTGGCTGGTGCTTTTTTATTTTTAATCCGTTCGGACGTATACTATATTCCTTTTCAACATTCTTCATGATACCATTGGAATAAGGCGAAAGAATGAGAGAGGGCTGATTTTTATGGCCTTGCTGACTGCAGCCATATCTCCTGCTATAGCAATTATGACATTTATATACTTAAGTAAAAGAATTGAGCTAGAACCTCTTCCATTGATTATCCGCATGTTTATTATTGGCATCATCATGGTATTTCCTTTGATGTTTATTCAATATGCTTTTGAAACTGAAGGGGTGTTTCAAACACCGCTATTGAGATCGTTTTTCTTAGCTGGGTTAATGGAAGAATTTTTCAAATGGTTTTTTCTCTTATTTGTTGCCTATAGGCACGCAGATTTTGACCATCACTACGATGGAATTATCTATGGGGTGGCAATTAGTTTAGGCTTCGCAACAATAGAAAATATTATTTATATTTTTTCAAATGGAATTGAGATTGCATTGTTAAGAGCTGTCTTTCCAGTATCTTCTCATGCATTGTTTGGAATTCTTATGGGTTTTTACATGGGTAAAGCAAAATTCGCCAGTAAAAACCAAAATTTGTGCTTAAGTTTAGCTTTACTAATTCCAGTGGGTTTACATACCTTGTATGATTATATTATTACGGTATCGAACCAGACATGGCTGTACTGGATTACACCATTTATGATCGTTTTATGGATGATAGGTTTTAGAAAGATAAGACTGGCCAATGAACATCATGAAGACCTTCAAAAAACGTGATATAGAGTAAACCGCCGCTGCAACGGCGGTTTTTTTAATGGATAAAGATGTATAAAGTTCTTAAACCGATGGACACTAATCTTATAAATAATACTACTGGTCAGGGGTGTAACTCGGATGATATCAAAGAAAACGATAATCATTGGATTGGGAGCAGCTATGCTCATCTTTCCTGTTTCAGAATGGACATCTGTCAACTCTGTGGAAGCTTTTTCAAATCAAGTTATACAGCATGGAGCGACCGGAGATGATGTGATTGAACTACAAGCCAGATTGCAATATCTGGGGTTTTATAACGGCAACATCGATGGGGTTTTTGGATGGGGCACTTATTGGGCCGTTCGGAATTTTCAGTATGAATTTGGTCTTGAAATTGATGGTTTGGTAGGGGAAGAAGTGAAAAATAAACTGACCAAAGCTAGTAAATATGATAAGGGATATGTTCAGGAGCAACTGAGAAGAGGAAATGATTTCACTTATTACGGAGGTACACCGAAAACTCAGCAGGTTAAACAACAGAAACCAAAAGGAACCCAGAAACCTCCTCAGAAACAGGAGCCAACAGCCGTTAATGTTCCAAGTGGGTATTCTCAGAACGATATCCAATTGATGGCTAATGCTGTGTATGGAGAGGCACGAGGTGAGCCTTACGTTGGTCAGGTCGCCGTGGCATCTGTAATTCTTAACCGTGTGTCGAGCGCAACGTTTCCAAACACCGTGTCAGGAGTCATTTTTGAACCACGAGCATTTACTGCGGTAAGTGATGGACAGATATGGCTTCAACCTAATGAAACGGCAAAAGAAGCGGTTATGGACGCTATAAACGGATGGGACCCATCTGGGCAGGCTATATATTATTTTAATCCAAACACGGCAACATCGGACTGGATATGGTCTAGGCCGCAAATTAAGAAGATTGGCAAACATATATTCTGTAAATAGGAGGTGTAAGAATGGTTCGCTGGATTACAATTGTCGTATTAAGTATAGTAGCTATAGGTACAACAGTCTGGGGTTACAAGGAAAATCAAGATAAAAATGCAGTACTTATTCAAGCAGAGAACAGTTATCAGCGTGCATTTCATGAGCTCACTTACAACGTAGATCTTCTGCACGACAAAATAGGTGCTACTCTGGCTATGAACACTAGACAGCAACTCTCACCACAGTTAGCTGAAATTTGGAAAATCACCTCGGAAGCAAATTCAGATGTGGGTCAGCTTCCGCTTACTCTGCTACCGTTTAATAAGACAGAAGAATTTCTTTATGAAATAGGGGATTTTGCTTACAAAACCGCTATTCGTGACTTAGAGAAAAAGCCTTTAAGTGAAAAAGAATTAAAGAAACTGGAAGAGCTTCATAAGCATTCAGGTGAGATTGAAACGGAGTTACGTAAAGTACAGAATGTTGTTTTAAAAGATAATTTGCGCTGGATGGATGTCCAACTGGCTCTTTCTACTAATAATGAAGCAGGCGATAATACGATCGTGGATGGTTTCAAGACCGTAGAGAAAACGGTGGACGGTTATACACAAACGACCGCTCAAACAGGTATAACAACTACCACTCCAGAGAAAAGTTATAAAAATCTACAAGGGAGTCTTATTTCAGAAGCAAAAGCCAAACAAATTGCAAGTCAATGGCTGGAGAAGGTGGATGTTAATAAACTTACACTGACTAAATCAGGTAAGGGAGCTGATGTGCCAACTTATACGGCTTCGTTTGACAATGGGAAGCGCAATGGGTATATGGATTTAACTGTAAAAGGTGGGCACCCTTTAACCATTATGATCAGCCGCAAAATGGGAGAGGCGAAAATTAGTCTTCACGAAGCATCCAAGAAAGCAGAGAACTATGTAGAAGGACTTGCGGCAGAAGGTTTAGAGCTGGCTGAGACGAACCAGTACAATAACATAGGGATCTTTCGTTATGTTTATACTAAGGATGACATTCGTTATTATCCAGAATCCGTAGTTGTAAAAGTGGCGTTAGATAATGGTGAAGTACTTGGTTTATCCGCAAGAGATTACTACGATGATCATAAGGATCGTGAAATTGAAAAACCTGAAATCACCGTAGAAGAAGCACGCTCCAAAGTAAACCCGGGGTTAGATATACAGGAAAATCGCCTGTCTGTTATCGAAAATGACTTAAAAGAGCTTGTATTATGTTACGAATTTTTAACTACTAAAGAAAATACGACGTATCGAATATTTATAAACGCTCAGAATGGACAGGAAGAAAAAGTGGAAACATTAAAGAAAGCCGAAATCAAATTTAATTAGTAAAAAAACCGTCATGAAAATGGCGGTTTTTATAATTCTTAAGACCTATATACTTTTCAAATTAATAAAAAAATGAGATAATATAATTAATACAAAAGTCATGTATAGTTGGGGGATATAATGGAGATTTTAAAAATTGGTATGGCGTTCAACCTGGAAATTAACTCGAAGGATAATGAAGAACCGGAGAAATATAAATGTAAACTTGTTGATTACACGAAAGGGTATATTTATATTGATTATCCTATTAATGTAAAGACGGATAAAGCGGCTTTTATTATGGAAGGTACTGAAATTCAGGCGAGCTTTATTACCGAGGATCAATCTGTATATAGCTTTTACACGGAGGTAGTAGCTCGAAAAAAATTAAACATTCCGGTGCTCGTACTCTCATTTCCTCCTCGAAAAGATCTTATTCGAATACAGCGTAGAAAGTATGTGCGTGTAGATGCTTCAATAGATGTGGCGGTTCAGTTTGAAAACCAATCTTTTACAGCAGTGACTCAGGATATTAGTGGTGGCGGAGCAGCAATTTTAGAACCTTTTCATGTACAGATGCACAAGTGTCAGCGCGTTAACTTAACGTTAGTTCTCCCTATGAATTCTGGTGAAAACCGTTACGTGGAGTCAGAGGGAATCATAGTAAGAATAATTCAACAAGAAAGCGGAACAAGAAATCAAGTATCCATTCAGTTTGAAAATATTTTGGAAAAACAACGTCAGTTAATTATTCGATATTGTTTTGAGCAACAGATGAACATGCGTAGAAAGGCACTAAATTAGCTACATAATAATGGATTTTTTCCAATTAGTTATGTTATTCTTTACAGAGTAATTAAGAGTCTCTCGTGGTGGAGTCAGCCCTCTGAGGGCTCTTAGGCGCGCTTTCATTAATTGAGTGCGCTTTTATTTGTATAAGGTAAATTGGAGGAAACTGAACTCATGGATATTATGACAATTGCAATCGACGGCCCAGCTGCTGCCGGAAAAAGTACTGTAGCAAGAAGAGTAGCTGAAAAATTATCTTTAATATATGTAGATACAGGGGCCATGTATCGTGCATTAACTTGGAAAGCCTTAAATAATGGTGTTTCACTGGAAGATGAATATGCTCTGGCGCAATTATTGAGGAACACGGCCCTAGAATTAGTGCAGAGTGAGAATGGACAGAGAGTTCTTCTTGATGGTGAGGATGTTTCGGATGATATAAGAACAAGTGATGTTACGAACCAGGTATCGATTGCATCCAAACATAAAGAGGTCAGAGAAGAAATGGTAAGCCGTCAACAGGAACTTGTTAATCAACAAGGTGTAGTGATGGACGGAAGAGATATAGGGACTCATGTACTGCCTAATGCTGATGTAAAGATATTTATGATTGCTTCTGTGAATGAAAGAGCAGAAAGACGTCATAAAGAAAATCAGTCTAAAGGGTATGACTCAAACTTGGAAGACCTTAAGGAAGAGATTCGCAGGCGTGATGAAATAGATTCAAATCGTGAAGTCGCTCCCTTGGTAAAAGCTGACGATGCCGTTATTGTAGACACCACCTCTTTAACAATAGAAGAAGTAGTAGCCCAGATAATTAAAGTAGTAAATGAAAAGAAGAAGAGGGGGGAATAAATAATGAGTTTGTATAAGCTGGGTAAATGGATTTGTGCTGTCATCTTTTACCCTTTATACCGAATTAAAGTTATAGGTAAACACAATATTCCTAAAGAAGGCCCGGTTATTGTCTGTTCCAATCATATATCTAATGCAGATCCGCCTGTAGTAGGTATTACAAATAGCAGGGATATCTACTTTCTTGCCAAAGAAGAATTGTTTAAAAACAAGCTGATTGGGGGAATTCTTAAAGGAGTCCATGCTTTTCCAATAAAAAGAGGCATGCGTGATCGTAATGCGCTCCGTCAAGGTTTGGAAATTCTTAATAATAATCATGTACTAGGTCTTTTTCCAGAAGGAAGAAGACAGAAGAATGGCGAAATTGGAAAGGGCTTGGCTGGTGCAGGTTTCTTTGCTCTGCGTTCTGAAGCCTATATTGTTCCCTGTGCTATAGTAGGGCCTTACAAGAAGTTCCAGCGGTTGAAAGTCGTTTATGGTGAACCCATTGATATGAGTAGATACCGTGAGGAAAAAGCTTCTGCACAAGTCGTAACGGATCGAATTATGGAAGAAATCAGAAAACTGCATAAAATTCACAGCTGATGGAGCGTAATCACTTGACAAAAAGCTCTAAATATTAGAAGTTAGAAAAAAGGGCATTTCTGTTTCAAGGTTGTGTCGGAAATTGAAGGAGGTAGCTTGGTATGGATGAAATGAATCAAGAAGTATCTGGAATGCAAGAATTCTCTGCCGGGGACATTGTTACTGGTAAAGTTGTTAAAATCGAAGAAAAACAAGTCCTCGTAGATGTTGGATATAAAGTTGAGGGGATTGTACCTATTAGTGAATTATCCAGCCTTCATGTTGAAAAAGCTTCAGATGCAGTCAGCGAAGGGGACGAGTTGACTCTGCAAGTGAAAAAAGTAGAAGATGATGAAATCGTCCTATCTAAAAGAGCTGTCGATGCAGATAAAGCATGGCAGGACCTGGAAGACAAGTATGAGAGTGGAGAAATTTTCGAAGCTGAGGTTAAAGACGTTGTAAAAGGCGGACTTGTAGTAGACATTGGCCTTCGTGGATTTATTCCTGCATCTCTAGTAGAAACTTACTATGTTGAAGATTTTGAAAATTACAAAGGTAGAAACCTTTCTCTTAAAGTGGTCGAACTGGATCGCGAACAAAATCGTGTCATTCTTTCTCATCGGGCAGTAGTGGAAGAGGAAGAGTCAGCGAAAAAGCAGGAGGTACTGCACTCGCTTGAAGATGGTCAGGTAATTGAAGGTACTGTTCAAAGATTGACAGACTTCGGTGCGTTTGTAAACCTAGGAGGTATTGACGGATTAGTACATATCTCCCAACTGTCTCATCAGCATGTAGAAAAAGCATCTGATGTAGTTGAAGAGGGGCAGACGGTTAAAGTTAAAGTACTATCTGTTGATCGCGATAACGAGAGAATATCTCTTTCCTTAAAAGCCACTCAGCCTGGTCCGTGGCATGATATTCAGGAAAAAGTTAAACAGGGAGAAGTACTGGAAGGAACGGTTCGCCGTTTAGTAAGCTTCGGTGCATTTGTAGAAGTGTTCCCAGGAGTTGAAGGACTCGTTCACATTTCCCAAATCTCCAATCGCCACATTGGTACTCCTGGTGAAGTCCTGGAAGAAGGACAGCAGGTACAAGTTAAAGTGTTAGACGTAGATGGAGAAGGCAAACGTCTTTCCTTAAGTATGAAAGAACTTGAAGCTGAACAAACTAGAGAAGAGTACCAGCAGTATGAGAAGGAAGAAGACAATTCCGGTTTCTCACTAAGTGATATGATTGGCGATAAGCTGGATAAATACAAAAAATAATTGAGCGGGTGTTGGATATGACAAGGTCTGAAAGGAAAATTGATCATATCCGCCATGCATTAGGTCACGAACGAGCTTATCGCAATCATTTTGATGATGTGGAAATCGTTCATCAAAGTCTGGCTCGACTGGACTTTAATCAATTGAGTATAGAGACACAAGTAGGGGAACTTCATCTAAGTTCCCCTCTTTTTGTTAATGCAATGACCGGTGGTGGTGGAGAAAAAACGAAAGAAATTAATCGGAACCTCGCTTTAGCAGCAAGTGAAACCGGTATTGGAATGGCTGTAGGTTCCCAAATGTCAGCCATTAAAAATCCCGAGGAGAGATCCACCTATGAAGTTGTGAGGGAAGTAAATCCTGATGGGATCATTTTTGCAAATGTAGGGAGCGAAGCTACCGTTCCTCAGGCAGAAGAAGCTGTCGAGATGCTTAAAGCGGATGGACTGCAAATTCATATTAATACACTTCAGGAATTAATAATGCCTGAAGGAGACAGAGATTTCTCCCACCGTCTTCATAGAATAGAAGAGATTGTATCTAAAATGTCTATTCCTGTGATCGTTAAAGAGGTAGGTTATGGCATGTCAAAAGAGACAGTGGAATCCCTATATTCTATGGGGGTACGTTATATTGATGTAGGGGGCCAGGGGGGTACAAATTTCTCTAAAGTTGAGAATATGAGAAGAGACAACCCTTTATCATCATTTAACAACTGGGGAATCCCTACCCCTATTTCTATTTTGGAATCCTCCACTGTCGCTTCGGACCTCCACATTATCGCATCCGGAGGTATTCGCCACGGACTTGATGGAGTGAAAGGACTCATTCTGGGAGGAAAGGCATTCGGAATGGCTGGAGGACTGCTTCGTGTCCTGGTTGAAGAGGGTAAAGAGGCTCTGGTCAATGAAATTTATCATATTCATGAAGAAGTGAAAATTGCGATGATGTTGTTGAATACACCTAATATTCACGACTTGTCTCATAACCCCTATATATTATTTGGCAGGACTAAAGAATGGTCAGACCAAAGACTTGACCCATGATGATAATCATGGGTTTTTTATATGGGCAGATGTTTAAAGAAGGGCTTAGTGATCCATAATAGATAGAAGGAAGGGGTGGAAAGCTTTGGCAGCTATTTACTACTGGTACGCTTGGTTCCTTGCTCTCATCATCTTTTTTTTCATTCCAGCTTCATCCTTGCGAAGTCGCTTGTTACTTTTTATCTGGATCATAATGTGTACATATTCCTTCGGAGATAATCCGTTCATAAACTTTCAGCTCTACTCTATTTTGCTATTAGCCATTTTTGGTACTTATTTTTGGAAAATTACTCATAAACATATGATCCAGCATTTCTGGCCTATCGTGTTAAGTATTGGCTATACAGCTGTGCAGCTATTTCTACTAGTGCAGCCAGTTTGGTCCAGACTCCCGGGTATTTACCTGGGAGTAATATTTTTCTTATTTGTGCTTCATAAAATGTTTGAAGATCTACCTAGTTTAATAGGGGTATGGCTTCTTATAAATGCATTTGGTACATTATGGTCTTATTTGGTACTTTCAATTTACATTTTAGAAGAGCCCATTATGAATCAACAAATGATAATTTTTGTATTAAAAGGTATGGTCGTTTTATTTATTATGTACGGGATTCATCACTTAAAGTATTCTCTGCAACAGCAGAAGATTAAAACGATTAAAAAAGGAGGTGCGTATGTGTGAATGAATACACGTATCCAATTATTGCTGGTATTACAGTTGGTACCGCATTGAGGGTCTTTATGCTTCGAACCGACTATCGTCAATATCCTACCTACTTACACGGGAAAATTATTCATTTATCTCTGGGTTTTATAGCGGCTGCGCTCGGGACGATAGCCATTCCCTCTATAATGGAAAAAGAATTTACAGCGGTTACCTTTTTAACATTAGCTGCTTCCCAGTTCAGAGAAGTTCGTAACATGGAAAGAAATACGTTAACAGAAATGGATTCCTATGAACTTGTACCACGGGGAAACACTTATATTGAAGGGATTGCAGTCGCTTTTGAAAGCCGAAATTACCTCGTTATTTTTACTTCCTTCGTTGTTACGTTATGCTATTTAGCAATAAACGGTTGGGCAGCTCTTGGTGCTGCTTTCGTGTGTTTTGTAATTTCTTCCCTGTTAATGAGCGGTTCCAAGCTTTCAGATATTGTAACGGTGGAACTATCAGAACTTAGCTTTAAAGGGGCAGGTTTATATGTAGATAACATTTATATCATGAATATAGGACTTCCTGAGCGTCAGGACGAAATTCTAAAGTATGGAATGGGATTCATACTGACACCTAAGTCTTTTAGTGTTCGCTCAACTATAGCCAACCTTGGCCAGCGGCAGGCCATTTTACATGATGTATCCGTCACTCTTGGGGTTTTTAGAGATTCTGGAACGCCTGCACTTGTTCCGTTAATTAAACGAGATCTTAACGATGGGAGAATTGGTGTTTTTATATTACCTCAGGAAAAAGATCCTGTAAGGGCAAAAGAAATCATTTCCTCCGTCCCAGTACTGGAAAATGCCATACAAATGCCGTCAAGGAAAAGAAACCGGGAGGGCTAATATATGAAGATGGAAAAAGCGATTCTAGCAGCGATTACAACTCAATCAGAAAAAGTGACGGGAAGTACGGCCGTTTTTCATTGTGAGACCAAAGAAGAAATGGAAGCTGTAGCCGCTAACCTTGAAGCGATCCTTGATGGAATCGCTCACGCCTTGAGTGATCGATTATACATCATAGTAAAGCATTGATGGAAGCGGATCAGTAATTGTTTATTTTATTAATGTCTGCTAAAATATTAGAGTTAAAGGATTTCTGCTGTTCTGCGGAAGGAAAGCTGCGCATCGGCTATCCGCGGAAGAGCAGTATTTTTTATGTTGCGTGGTACAGAGAAATAGAAAACTCAGGTAGAATTCTTTTACCTCTGTATTTTAACGATGAAGAAATCGTGGAATAAGTAAAAATAGAAAAGAAGAAAGGAAGATCCTTTCATGAGAAAATCTGTCATGGCGATTGTTGGACGACCAAATGTGGGGAAATCGACCATATTTAATAGACTGGTCGGGGAAAGAATTTCGATTGTAGAAGACACACCTGGAGTGACGAGAGATCGTATTTATGCTGAGGGAGAATGGTTGAATGAACGGTTTAATGTCATTGACACAGGGGGAATTGAACTTGGTGATGAGCCTTTACTTGTACAAATGAGAGAGCAGGCTCAGGTAGCTATCGATGAAGCGGATGTTATTGTTTTCATGGTTAACGGCCGTGATGGAATTACAGGCGCTGATGAAGAAGTGGCGAAGATCCTTTACAAATCAAACAAACCTGTCGTGCTCGCCGTGAATAAAGTTGATAATCCAGAAATGAGAGAAAACATCTATGAATTTTATTCTCTTGGTTTCGGAGAACCCCACCCTATATCTGGTACTCATGGTCTAGGACTTGGCGACATGCTGGATGAAGTGGTTAAACACTTCCCCGAAAAAATGATAGAAGAAATCGATGACGATATTATTCGTTTTAGTGTCATTGGTCGTCCTAATGTTGGAAAATCTTCATTAGTAAACACTCTGTTAGGACAAGAGCGAGTTATTGTAAGTGATATAGCAGGAACAACTAGAGATGCCATAGACACACCGTTTTCAAAAGATGACCGGGATTACGTTATAATTGATACGGCAGGGATGCGGAAACGTGGAAAAATATACGAGGCTACTGAAAAATACAGTATAATGAGAGCACTGAAAGCTATCGAACGATCCGATGTGGTTTTATCCTTAATTGATGCAGATACAGGTATTCAGGAACAGGATAAAAAGATTGCCGGCTATGCACATGAAGCTGGTAAAGCTGTGATTATTGTAGTGAATAAATGGGATACTGTGGAAGTGGAAGAGAAAACGATGAAAGAGTTCGAAGATAAGGTTCGATCTAACTTTCGCTTTTTGGATTATGCTCCTGTTGTATTCTTATCAGCTAAAACAAAAAAGCGTGTTCATACCTTACTTCCAAGAATACTGGAAGCAAGCGAGAATCATGCCAAACGCGTTCAAACAAACATATTAAACGAAGTGATTATGGATGCTTTGGCTATGAATCCATCCCCTTCCATAAAAGGGCAAAAGTTAAAAATCTTTTATGCTACGCAGGTATCTGTTAAACCTCCGAGCTTTGTAGTATTTGTAAACGAACCGGAACTGATGCACTTCACTTATGAGCGTTTTCTTGAAAATCGAATTCGCGAAGCTTTCGGTTTTGAAGGTACGCCTATTAAAATCTTCGCTAGAAAACGAAGTTAAGGGAAATTCAAGAAGGGAGCAGGTATCATGGAAAAAGTAGCCGTTTTAGGGGCGGGCAGCTGGGGGACAGCTCTTGCCATTGTCCTTGCTGATAATGGTCATGAAGTAGCTCTTTGGGCTCACCGTAAAGAGCATGCAGATGAAATAAACGAAACACGTGCAAATGAGAAATATTTAAAGGGTGTTACCATACCTGAACAGATAGTCGCTGATAGTCAGTTGGATAGGGTCGTGAGTGGGGCTGACCACATCCTGCTTGTTGTACCTACGAAAGCTATGCGTGAGGTATGTCAGAGCCTTAGAGAGCTCATTGATCATAGAGTAACCATCACACATGCTTCGAAGGGGATTGAACCTGAAACGTTCAAAAGAGTGTCAGAAGTCATCCATGAAGAGATCCCTGAGGAGTTATATGAAGATATTGTGGTATTATCAGGACCTAGTCATGCAGAAGAAGTAAGCTTGCGGCAGCCGACAACGGTTACGATCTCCTCTAAGAAGCTAGAGGTAGCAGAAAAGGTACAGGACCTTTTCATGAATCGCCAGTTCCGTGTTTACACTTCTCCTGACCTCGTTGGTGTGGAGCTGGGCGGCGCCTTGAAAAACATTATAGCTTTGGGGGCTGGAATATCAGACGGCTTAGGTTATGGTGACAACGCCAAAGCTGCTTTAATTACAAGAGGGTTGGCTGAAATTGCGCGTTTAGGCACATCTATGGGAGCTAATCCCCTTACTTTTTCCGGTCTTACAGGTGTTGGTGATTTAATTGTTACTTGTACTAGTTCTCACAGCCGTAATTGGCGTGCCGGGTACAAATTAGGTCAGGGGAACGATTTGGATGAGGTACTTAATGAGATGGGAATGGTGGTGGAAGGAGTCCGCACAACGAAAGCGGCTTACCAGCTTTCTCAGACTCAGGCTGTAGAGATGCCAATAACTTCTGGAATTTATCGAATTTTATTTGAAAAAGCCCATGCAAGAGACGTGGTGGACCAGTTGATGACCAGGATTCGCCGTCATGAAATGGAGGACCTTACAAATATTCTTGATGAACAAATGAATGACTGACACATATAGAACCTCGTGCATATACTATCCAGAACCTAACGCACGAGGAGGTCAATTGTTTATGAGTGATTTTCAAAAGAATATCTTTGATCATTTGAAGAAGAAAGCTAATATCGACGCTGAAGATGTTTTTAACGTGGCAAATTCTGTTCAAAATGCTGATTTTAAAGATGAGAAAACGGTGCGGCGTTTAGTGCGTCAATTGTCAAAAATAGCGAATAAACCGGTTTCTAAGCAAAAAGAAGATAAAATTGTTGAAGCGATTACGAAGCAGAATATGCCTTTGGATATGAATACTTTAGGTAAGTTTTTAAAAGGATAGTTAACGAGTGGGCGTCTGAGGAGGCGACCCTTCGAAAAAATGCATATGATAACACGCAGCAATTATTACACATGAGCTGGATAGGGAATTATTTAGTCAAACCGGAGCAAAGCTGCTCCGGTTATTTTTCTTTTGATAATAAAGAATTTAAATAAACCTTACATAAGATCTTGGTTGCTGTAGTTTCTTGTGATCGGAATAGGAAGGTGTTTCCGCTTAATGGTAAGCGTGTGGTATAATATCAAAAGCGATTTGTGTACAAAGGGGGAAAATAATGTCTGAATCAATGCTCAATATGTACATCTCCTTTGCTGGGATTTTATTCTTGTTTCTGGCAATTGGATTGATTTTATTAAGCAGGCATAAATTAAAAGGCGTGCTTTCTGGAATTGTAGCCTTTTTAGCCTATGTGTTTATGATTCTGGGAGGTCTAATTATATTTTACATCGTATTTAGTGGACCGACAGCTTAAGGAAATGGAGGGCTCAACATGAAAATGCTAAAACTATGGACTGTTCCATTCCTTCTTTTAATATTGACGGGCTGTCTTTATCCAAGTAACCAGCTGCAAAAAAACCAGGTACCTAATCAGGTACAGTTAGAGTCTATCCAAAACGCTGTAGAAACCTATCAGGAAAATACAAACGGTTTGTTACCCATAAAAACTAAACCTCAGGATACACCTATTTTTCAGAAATATCAGCTGGATTTTGAGAAGTTAAAGCAGCAAAATCTAATTGGCGAACTTCCTGGTACAGCCTTTGAGAACGGGGGATATTATCAATATGTTATTATCTATCCAGAGGAAAACCCTACAGTAAAAGTTCTTGATTTAAGAACGACTGAAACCCTTCGTTCGTTACAGGTAAAAGTAAAATTCTTCAGGGACAATAATCGTTATCCACCGTTTGGAGATCAAATTGCTAAAGGTGTCTACGCCCTTGATTATGAAAAAATAGGTCTAGATGAACCACCTATGATTGATAGTCCTTATTCTCAGCAAATGCTGCCCGTTTATTTAAATTCAGAAGGAAAACTGTTTATAGATTATCGAAAAGATTTATATGAATATCTTAAAAACAAGGATCATTCCTATGAATCTGGTGAAGATATCCGCTATTTACTTACGGATCATGCCCCGTTTGTACCAGGTTATTCAGAACCCTACACCATACGTGATGGAGAACCCATCTTTATGAGTGAATATCAGTCATCTTAAAAGGAGCCGTTCCCGGTTAGGGAACGGTTCTTTTTTCTGCTGAAGATGCTCGGAAGGATATAGAATGATCTTTTCCTCGTCTTCATAAGCTTTAAAGAGCTAGTTCAAAACCTTTTCCGGTAACAAGGTTCAATTAATTATAATATGAAGTTATTAAATTCTGGCATATTTCACTTAGATGATGTCATAGAATTAGATTGTCTAGGCTTGTATGATGGTGAAATTTTATTTGGGAGGGGATCCTTTGGAAAAGGTAGATATCTTTAATGATATTTCCAAACGGACAAATGGTGATATTTATCTCGGAGTAGTGGGGGCTGTAAGGACTGGTAAATCCACATTTATAAAGAAGTTTATGGAATTAGTAGTCTTGCCAAACATGGAAGAAGAGTCTGAAAGGGAACGTGCGTTAGATGAGCTTCCCCAAAGTGCTGCAGGAAAAACCATCATGACAACAGAACCAAAATTTGTTCCTAACCATGCAGCAACGATTAACATTGATGATCATCTGGATATCCGTGTCCGTATGGTTGACTGCGTCGGCTATGCCGTTAAAGGCGCTGTGGGCTATGAGGACGAACATGGGCCGCGTATGATTCATACACCATGGTATGAAGAAGCCATTCCTTTTCAAGAAGCAGCGGAGATCGGTACTCAAAAAGTTATTCAGGAGCATTCAACCATTGGAATTGTAGTAACGACTGATGGGACGATTGGAGAAATTGCACGTGCCGATTATGTAGAAGCTGAAGAAAAAGTAGTTGAAGAGTTGAGAGAAGTTGGTAAGCCGTTTATCATGATTGTTAATTCAGCTCAACCTCATGCCGATAGTACAGAGAGGTTGAGAAGAGAACTTTCAGAAAAATATGATATCCCAGTTCTGGCCCTGTCGGTCGAAAGTATGAGAGAGCAAGATGTACAAAGTGTGCTTAGAGAGGCATTGTTTGAGTTTCCTGTTCTTGAGGTCAATGTAAACCTGCCAAGCTGGGTAATGGTGCTTGATTCTAGGCACTGGTTAAGGAACAATTTGCAGAATGCAATTGAAGACACAGTCAAGGACATTAAGCGACTTCGGGACGTAGATACTGTCATTGGAAACTTTGATCACTATGAATATATTACCGGTGCCCATATTTCTGGAATGGATCTTGGAGAAGGGGTGGCAGAAATTGATCTGCAGGCTCCTGAACATCTTTATGACCATGTACTGAAAGAGATTGTTGGCGAGGAAATTCGGGGCAAAGATCATCTTCTGGAAATTATGCAGGATTTCGCCATCGCTAAAAGAGAGTACGACCAAGTAGCAGATGCTCTGCAGATGGTGAAACAAACCGGATATGGCATAGCAGCTCCATCTTTAGAGGACATGTCTTTGGAAGAACCTGAAATAATACGCCAGGGTTCAAGATTCGGGGTTAGGTTAAAAGCAGTGGCCCCTTCTATTCATATGGTCAAAGTAGATGTACAGTCTGAGTTCTCGCCAATTATAGGTACAGAGAAACAGAGCGAGGAGCTTGTAAGATATTTGATGCAGGATTTTGAAGAGGACCCATTGTCTATTTGGAATTCAGATATATTCGGACGTTCATTAAGCTCAATTGTACGTGAAGGTATACAGGCTAAGCTTGCTTTAATGCCAGAAAATGCAAGATATAAATTGCAAGAAACGCTGGGGAGAATAATCAATGAAGGCTCCGGCGGCATGATAGCCATCATCCTATAACGGCTCCCAGTGGGCCGTTTTAATTTTTTTGTGCAATTTTTTTTAGATAATAAAGGGATTTCCCGGTCCAGTGTCGTAATAACTCGTATGGAAGGTTTAAAGTTGAGCAAAACCCCTTCGTGTCAGGGTTTGAGGCTTCTTGCACCCGCGAGGTGTTTATGGTAAGCTACTCTTGAACTGAAGCGGAATTCACTCCTATAAATCGCTTTGTAACGCGATTGTTAAAGGATTCTCTATTGAATTTCGTTGGAAACTCGTTTAGTATAAGGCTTGTCATCATTTGATGACCGCTACATCAACATTTATAGTGGTTCTTTCCACTTGAATGAGATTAACCCTCTTGAGAGGAGGTGAATGTCATGAACAAAACAGATCTAATCAACGCTGTATCTGAAAAAACAGATCTTTCTAAGAAAGATGCTACACAAGCTGTCGACTCTGTATTCGAATCTATCATGGATTCACTAAAAGATGGTGAGAAAGTTCAGCTTATTGGATTCGGTAACTTTGAGGTTCGTGAGCGTGCGGCACGTAAAGGTCGTAATCCACAAACTGGTGAAGAGATCGAAATCTCTGCTAGCAAAGTTCCTGCTTTCAAACCAGGAAAAGCCCTTAAAGACGCGGTAAAATAAAAAGCTACATAGGGCTTTGGAAAAGGGTGCATTGTGCACCCTTTTTTTCTTATTAACGAACTCTCTGTTATAAAGGATTTGAATGTTTTGACATCAAAATACTTCTAAGAGATAGTAGTAATTAAAGAAAGGAGATTGTAGTAAATGACAACTTCTAATAATGATTTTTTTGTTATTAAAGCTTTAGAAGACGGTGTGAATGTTATAGGATTAACGCGAGGTACAGATACAAGATTCCATCATTCTGAAAAACTTGATCAGGGTGAAGTAATGATTGCTCAATTTACAGAACATACTTCTGCCGTTAAAGTTCGTGGCAAAGCAATCATTCAGACGAGCCATGGTGAAATGACAAATGAAGGGGACGAATAGGCTCTCATTACGTATAGAGAAGCTACATAAAAAGCGTTTGAAAGTGAATTGTGCTATAATGGGTATGGTTTATTAGTGTTCACGAAGGGACCAGGTGATCAAGTTGAATTCCTCAGATCATTACATCAAACAATTGAAACAGAAAATTGAATCGAAAGTTCGCCATCCTTTTTTGGCGCGTTTTATACCGGAACCTGCTGTGGATGAGGATAAGCTCGTGATTTTATCTTCGATCATGGATCATACCAGTCTGTCTTCTGTAAAAAAGGAACAGTATATTATTACGACTATGCTGGTTCAAATAGCTTTGGACACCCATGACCTTGTAACCCTTACAGAAGATGAAGATGACCAGGAAACCATCAGAAACCGACAGTTAACTGTTTTAGCAGGGGACTATTACAGTGGACTCTATTACTATTTATTGTCTCAACTTGAGGATATACCCATGATTCAAACGCTTGCAGGTGCTATAAAAGAAATTAACGAATTAAAAATGGAGCTATACTATAAAGATGTAGAGTCTTTTCAAGAATTTCTAAACGGTCTAAAGAAAATAGAATCGTTACTTATTCAAAGAGTGGCTTCTTATGTCCAAAGGACAACAATTAACGATATGGCAGGAGAATGGCTTCTGGCAAAGAAACTTCTTGAAGAGAAGAAAAGTTATCAGGAAGGTAAATTTTCTCCACTCATCGATGTACTAATTAAGCGGCCGGGGATTTTAGGGAATAGTGGGCAAGTAATCGTAAACATTGAGCAAATGCTCCAGAGCCACGTGCATCGGCTTGAAACAACAGTCTCTCAGCTGCCGATTCATTTTAACTGGCTAAAAACTTATGTCCATTCTGCTATTCATCATCAATTCAATCAGAGACAGATTGCGGAAGAAGGTTAAATATGGGCTCACAAACTAAAGAAGAACGTGTTCATCATGTATTTGAACAAATATATAATCGATACGACCAGATGAATTCCATTATTTCTTTTCAACAGCATCGTTTGTGGCGAAGAGATGTAATGAAAAGAATGAATGTTAGCGAAGGAGAACAAACACTTGATCTGTGTTGCGGGACGGGAGATTGGACAATGGCTCTAGCGAAAGAAGTCGGACCGACCGGGAAAGCAGTAGGGCTGGACTTTAGCATTAATATGCTCTCCGTAGCCATTAAAAAGAAAATGGCATTAAAAATGAGGCAAGTAGAATTTGAGCACGGTAACGCCATGGAATTACCTTTTGAAGATAACCAGTTCGATTACGTTACGATTGGATTCGGTTTAAGAAACGTTCCGGATTACAGGCAGGTTCTATCAGAAATGCTACGGGTGGTAAAGCCTGGTGGAAAGGTTGTCTGTCTGGAAACTTCGCAGCCGGAAAACCCCCTTTTTAAATCTATTTATTATTTCTATTTTAGAAATATAATGCCTTTATTTGGAAAGATTTTCGCTAAAAGTTATCAGGAATATAGCTGGCTGCATGAATCGGCTAAAGATTTCCCGGGGAAAAACGAATTAAAAGAGATGTTTGAGGATGTCGGTTTTAAGAACGTAATAGTCAAATCCTATACAGGTGGCGTTGCGGCCATCCATATGGGTGAAAAGCAATAATTAAGGATGAAGCACAATGAAATTAGCCATGATCTACTCATTTCTGAAAAACGATTTATCTTCTATAGAAACTGCTGTAAATGAGACTATACAGTCAGATAACCCGGTTCTACGCGAAGCTTCGAGCCAACTTTTGCAGGCTGGTGGAAAGCGCATAAGACCAGTATTTGTGCTGTTAGCCGGTAAATTCGGTGATTACGATATTGAACGTATGAAGGCCGTAGCTGTGTCTTTAGAACTTATACATACTGCTTCTCTCGTTCACGACGATGTAATTGACGAGTCAGAGCTCCGAAGGGGAGAGCCTACAATAAAGTCACGCTGGGATAACCGAATCGCTATGTATACAGGCGATTATATTTTTGCGCGCTCGCTGGAAAACCTATCGGCTCTTGAAAATCCCCGGGCTCATCAGATTTTAGCTAACACCATGGTTGAACTTTGTCTAGGTGAAATTGAGCAAATCAAGGATAAATATAATCTTGATCAGAATTTACGTACATATCTTCGTAGAATAAAAAGGAAAACGGCTCTTCTGATTGCGGCTAGCTGCCGTTTGGGTGCTATTGCGGCCAATGTTACCCCTCGTGAAGAAAAAGCCTTATATCAATATGGGTATTATGTAGGGATGTCTTATCAGATCATCGACGATGTTCTTGATTTTACTTCTTCCGAAGAAGAACTAGGCAAACCAGCGGGGAGTGATCTTCTTCAGGGTAATATTACATTACCTGTTCTATATTCTATGGAAGAAAGCGATTATAGGAAGCGTCTGGAAGAGCTTTTTAATAGAAAAGATCAATTAAACCCGGAAGATATTAAACCATTGATTGAACGGATTAAAATAAATGATTCTATACCCCGGGCTCTCAATTTAAGTGACAGGTATTTGAAAAAAGCTTACGAGTCCTTGGATAAGCTTCCTCCAAATCGTGCTAAACAGACTTTAAAAGGGATTGCTAAATACATTGGAAAAAGAAGGGCATAATGTATTGCCTTCCCTTCCAAACTTTGATAGAATTTGCTATGGCACTTATTAAAAGCGCTTTCACACTATACATAAACTGAGGTGGATGACATGGAAAAGACTTTTTTAATGGTTAAGCCTGATGGAGTTCAACGTAATTTAATTGGTGAAATTACTTCAAGATTTGAAAAAAAAGGGTACAAATTAGCGGGTGCTAAACTCATGGTTATTTCAAATTCTTTGGCAGAGGAACATTATGGCGAACATAAAGATAAACCTTTCTTTAGTGAACTGGTAGAATTTATCACTTCTGGCCCTGTATTCGCTATGGTGTGGGAAGGGGAGAATGTAATTGCCGGGGCTCGTCAGATGATGGGGGCTACTAAACCCTCCGATGCTGCACCAGGAACGATCCGCGGAGACTTCGGAGTAACCGTGGGCAAAAACGTCATTCATGGTTCCGATTCAGCTGATAGTGCTAAAAGGGAACTCGAGCTGTTCTTCAATTCTGATGAAATTTTAAATTACCAAAAAGATAACTTAAACTGGGTTTACTGAGTACAAATCCTTTCGAAAACCGCCTTTATGAAGGCGGTTTTTTTAGTGTGTTAACTTACGATGGGATTATCGTTTACACAGCATAAGGGTTCAGCTACTCTAGTATAGTAAAGATCTGTAAAGATAAGGAGCCGACTTTATGATTGAGGATTACAGAGAATTTGTCCAACTTTTACATAAAGGATATAAGAAACTGTGTGACCTTTAAGAAACACAAATTGTTGGCAGATCTTTTCATACCTTCTTGTGAGCTTATTGTTAGCAGAGATGTGTTAATCTACTTTACAGAGGAAGCTAAGCATCGTGTTTACGATAATTTCAGACGCTCCCTTAAAAATGGAGGAGTATTTTTGGTGGGTAGCACCGAACAAATATTTTCACCGCGAAAATATCAACTAGAAGTTTTCGATTCTTTTTTTATAAGAAAACGGATTTCGAATATAGGTAAGCGCTTCCAAAGTCTTTTTATAAAAAATTCGAACAATTTTGCGACACAAACGTTTATGCGTATGATATAGTAGTACGTAAAATTTATTGCTGAGAATATCTCAGTTCACTATACGATCAGGAGGGATGTTATCCATGCGTTATTTAACAGCAGGTGAATCTCATGGTAAGCAGTTGACAACAATTATAGAAGGGGTACCTTCCCATCTACCTTTACTAAGCGAACAGATAAATGAATCTTTAATTAGACGGCAAGGTGGGTATGGCCGTGGTAAAAGAATGCAGATTGAGAAAGACTTAGTAGAGATTACGAGCGGGGTGCGACATGGTTATACCATGGGTTCACCTATAACTTTGGTTGTCCACAACGACGATTTTAAACACTGGACTGATATCATGGGAGAAGATCCACTTCCTGAAGATGCGAATATTCGTAGAAAAGTAACGAAACCAAGACCAGGCCACGCTGATTTAAATGGCGGAATGAAGTATGGTCACCGTGATATGCGAAATGTTTTAGAGCGTTCTTCCGCGCGAGAGACGGCTGCCAGAGTTGGGGCAGGAGCTGTAGCTAAAGTATTGCTAAGCGAGCTCGGAATTGAAGTAGCTGGATACGTGCGGGAAATTGCAGGCATCGTAAGTGATGTAGATGAAAGTCTGTCGTTAAAGGAACGACGTGAAATATCCGAGAACTCGCCTGTGCGTACTTTTGATGAGGACGCAGCTGAAAAGATGAAAAAAGCTATCGATGACGCTAAAAAGGATGGAGATACAATTGGAGGGGTCACCGAAGTTTATGTAGAAGGTATGCCTCCTGGACTTGGGTCTTATGTTCAGTACGACCGTAAGCTGGATGCTAGAATTGCCGGCAGTGTTATGAGCATTAATGCGTATAAAGGGGTAGAATTCGGAATAGGTTTCGAAGCAGCCCGTCGAAACGGCAGTGACGTTCATGATGAGATTCTCTGGAGTGAAGAACGAGGTTATTACAGACGTACAAACCGTCTTGGAGGATTCGAGGGAGGTATGACCACAGGCATGCCAATAGTGGTTAAAGGGGTTATGAAGCCTATCCCTACTCTTTATAAGCCGCTTCAAAGTGTGGATATTGATACTAAAGAGCCATTTAACGCAAGTATTGAACGTTCTGATTCCTGTGCTGTTCCTGCAGCTTCCGTTGTTATGGAGCACATTGTAGCTTTTGAATTGGCTAAGGCTATTACAGAAGAATTTCCATCTGACTATTTCCCAAGGTTAAAACGTGCTGTTGATGATTATCGTAAGGAAGTCAGGGAGTTTTAAATGAGCTCTTTGACAATTCATGCAAGCTCTCATGAGTACGAGGTCATTATAGAAGAAGGAATTCGTCACAAACTGCTAAATTATATAGCAAGTGGTTATCGGAAAGTATTAGTGATCACAGATGACAAAGTTTCGAATATCTATTTGGATGATGTAATCCGTGGACTAGGAAAAGATTTTGATGTTGAGACTTCTATCGTTCCATCTGGAGAATCATCTAAGAGTATGGGGCAGTATGAGCGATTGCTGGATGCGTGTGTAGAAGCTCAGCTTGACCGTCACTCCTTAATTCTTGCGTTAGGAGGAGGTATGGTTGGAGATCTTGCTGGGTTTGTAGCTTCTACTTATTTAAGAGGTATTGATTTCATTCAAATGCCTACGACAATTTTGGCACATGACAGCAGCGTTGGAGGAAAGGTCGCGATCAACCATCTTAAAGGCAAAAATCTGATAGGAAGTTTTTATAATCCTGTAAAGGTCATTTATGATACTGAAACATTGTTTACGCTCCCGGCAGAAGAGATCCGTTCAGGGTATGGAGAAGTTATAAAACACGCTTTTCTTAGCAGCGAAGAGTGGTGTAGTAATCTGCTTCAAATTTCGTTGGACAAGATATCTAGTGAACAGATAAAGGATGACCTGATAAAGGGGATTAAGGTCAAGGCAGCAATTGTAGAAAGTGATGAGCGTGAAAAGGGAATACGAAGGTATCTAAACCTGGGCCACACTCTGGCACATGCAATAGAGTCTGAGCTTGGCTACGGAAGAATCACCCATGGAGAGGCAGTTGGAATTGGGTTATGGTTCGCCCTACGTGTTAGTGAAAGGAAACTGAACGCATCCCTCTCAGTGGATCGCTATCGTGAATGGCTGAAGTCCAATCATTATCCTTTGGATATCTTTAAGGACTTAGATATGGAGATGTTGTTTAAACGAATGAAGTGGGATAAAAAAACAGTACATCAGAAAATTAATTATGTTTTGTTGAATCAGATTGGAACTCCGTGTGTTGTCGAATTAAGCGACCAGGAAATACGAACAGACTTGAATCTATTTATTAAAGAGGTGAGAGCCACATGATCCGAGGTATCAGAGGGGCTACTACAGTGTCAGTAAATAGATCAGAAGAGATCATAGACAAATCTGTAGAACTAATGCACGATCTTATTCGTCAGAATCAAATTCAGCCAGAGCAGGTTGTATCTGTTTATTTCACAGTTACAGAGGATTTGAACGATGGCTTCCCAGCCAAATCCCTGAGACAACTTGAGGGATGGACTTATGTCCCCGTTATGTGTATGAGAGAAATTCCCGTCCCCGGGAGTTTACCTAAGTGCATTCGAGTAATGGTAACGGCTGAAACTGATGCAGCACAGCATCATATTAAGCATATTTACCATTATGAAGCTAAACAGTTACGACCGGATTTAAAGAGTTGAGAGGAGCATTCCTGTATGAAAGCTAAAGACATTTTAAAAGATATGAAGCCTTACAAACCAGGAAAAGGAATAGAAGAAGTAAAAAAAGAATATGGACTTGAGCGAATTGTTAAGCTAGCTTCTAACGAAAACCCGTTTGGATTTTCTCCTAAGGTGAAACAAGAACTACCTGAATTAATCGCTGACTTAGAAATTTATCCCGATGGATATGCATCGGCAGTGAGAAGAAAAGTAGCTGAATTTATTAATGTGAATGATAATCAGCTTATTTTTGGAAATGGATCTGATGAAGTTGTACAAATTATATGTCGCACGTTTTTAGAGCCGGGAGCTAATACGATTATGGCTACACCTACCTTTCCTCAATATAGGCACAATGCTTTAATAGAAGGAGCTGAAGTGAGAGAGGTCCCATTAGTAGACGGTCATCATGACCTTGACGAAATGCTAAGGCAGATCGATGCTCAAACCAGGGTGCTGTGGATTTGTACGCCTAATAATCCTACTGGGGTACATATTGAACGTGAAAAGCTTAAATCAGTAATGGAAGCATGCCCCGACCACGTTTTAGTAGTTCTGGACGAAGCTTATTACGAGTATTTAGAAACAGATGACTACTTTGATGCTCTAGCAGCATTAGACAACTATACGAACCTTATTGTCCTGCGCACATTTTCAAAAGCTTATGGCTTGGCGGGACTTCGAATCGGATATGGAGTGGGAGACCCCGACGTGATTCGTATGCTGGAGCCTTCGCGTGAGCCGTTTAATACGACAACCGTTTCTCAGGCTGCTGCCATTCTTGCTTTGGACGATCAGCAATTCTTACAGATGTCACTGGAAGAGAATAAGAAAAATAAAAAAGGACTCATGAAGTTCTGTGATGAGAATGGCTTATCGTATTATGATTCACAAGCCAATTTTCTACTTATTCATCTTCCATTCAGCGGAGACGAAATGTTTCAGCATTTGCTAACAAAAGGTTTTATTGTGCGTTCAGGGGAAGCTCTGGGACTTCCTAATACGATACGTCTGACGATCGGCCGTTCAGAGGATATGGCCGTGATCCAGGAAGAAATGAAACAGAAACTAGTTTCAGGAGTAAAGTAATGAAGCAGACAGTATTGATCGTAGGCTTAGGCCTGATTGGCGGCTCTCTTGCAATGAACGTTTCGAAAAAAGAAAACGTCCATGTAATTGGTATTGACCAGGATCCTGAAACGATAAGTATGGCAAAGAAGCAGGGAGTTATCCATAGTGACTCTGATGACTTTAACTCTGCTGTGAAACAGGCAGATGTTTGTGTTCTGGCTACTCCTATTTCCGTAACCATTCAATATTTAAATCAATTAGAATCCATCGAGCTTTCTAAGCCCCTACTGGTAACGGATGTATCCTCTGTAAAAAACAATGTACTTGAAGCGGCAAATAACTTAAATCATTCCAAAGTATCTTTTGTAGGTGGCCACCCAATGGCAGGTTCTCATAAACAGGGATATACTGCGGCTAAACCTCATCTATTTGAAAATGCTATATATGTGCTTACTCCTTCGCTTCACGCATCTGTACATGAAGCAGAAATGTTGAAAGAATTGTTCTCTGAAACGCAAGCGAGGTTCCTGACCTTTTCCACAAAAGAGCATGATGAGATGACAGCGGTAATATCTCATTTTCCTCATCTAATTGCTTCTTCACTGGTGCATCAGGCAAAACAATGGCAGGAAACTCATCCTTATATTGAACAACTGGCAGCAGGAGGATTTAAAGACATTACTAGGATTGCTTCTAGCAACCCTAAACTCTGGCAGGATATCTTTTTCCAAAACCGTAATTTGCTAATTTCTATGCTTGATGATTGGATAAAGGAAATGGATAAGGTAAAAACCTTTTTGCAAGATAAAGAGAGTGAACAAACATATAAGTATCTTTTAGACGCTAAGCATTACCGCGACGATCTGCCTGTAAGAGACAGAGGCGCGATCCCGGCCTTTTATGATATTTATGTGGATATTCATGACCAGCCCGGTGCGATCTACCATGTGATAGGTTTACTAGCCGATGAGGAAATTAGTATTAAAAACATTCAGATCCTGGAAATTCGTGAAGGGATTACAGGAGTGCTTCGAATTAGTTTCGCTGCGAGTGACGAGCAATGGAAAAGTAAAAAAGTGCTTGAAGCCCATCAATATGAAGTGATGATACAACAATAAGGGGTGTGTAACATGTCAGCCATAGAGTTAGGTCCTCCAACTAATAGTTTGAAAGGTAGTCTCACTGTTCCTGGGGATAAATCTATTTCCCATAGAGCGGTAATATTTTCATCATTGAGCCAAGGCGTATCACAAATCACGAATTTTTTAACAGGCGAAGATTGCATGCGGACGGTGGAGGCTTTTAGACAGCTTGGTGTTCAAATAGAGCAGACCGAGGACGAGTTAACCGTATATGGGAAAGGGATTTCACACTTGAAAGAAGCTGAATTACCAGTAAACTTTGGAAACTCTGGTACTACAGCCCGATTGATGAGTGGGGTGTTAGCTGGCCTTCCGCTATTTACTTCAGTATATGGAGACCCGTCCTTATCTAGGCGTCCTATGGATCGTGTAGTCCACCCATTGCGTGAAATGGGTGCGTATATTGCCGGACGTAAGAATGCCTCTGTGCTGCCTCTTGCATTTGAGGGTACTAAATTAAAAGGCACTACGCATCATTTACAAGTAAAAAGCGCTCAAGTCAAATCAGCTCTTCTACTAGCCGGAATGCTTGCAGAAGGAAGAACGACTGTGATGGAACTTGGAATAACAAGAAATCATACCGAGATGCTGATGTCTCAATTTGGAATTAATATCAATGTAGAAGGTTCTAAAATTACTATTGAGGGAGGTCAACAGCCTACAGCTTCTAATCTTAGAGTACCTGGGGACATTTCTTCGGCGGCATTTTTTATCGTCGCCGCTGCCATATGCTCAAACAGCTCGATTACAATAAGAGACGTTGGGCTTAATTCGACTAGAGATGGAATAATTCAGGTTATGAAGCATATGGGAGCTTCTGTAGACGCTAACATACATTCTTATGTCGGTGATGAACCTGTCGGTGATATTCAAATTAAGTCTTCCCCTCTGAAAGGTGTCAACATAGAAGGGGAAATGATCCCGAATTTAATTGATGAAATTCCGATCGTTGCCCTGGCAGCTACACAGGCAGAAGGGACTACTGTTATAAAAGATGCCCGTGAATTGAGGTTTAAAGAAACCGATCGAATTGCAGCAGTCGTGAATAATTTAAGAGCTATCGGGGCTCATGTAGAACCGCAGGAAGATGGAATGATTATCCATGGTCCGACTCCTCTAAGAGGCGGAAAAGTCGATTCATTTGGGGACCATAGAATCGGCATGATGGGCGCGATCGCATCCCTTGTTTGTGATGCTCCCGTAACGATTGAGGATAAAGAGTGTATTAATATTTCATACCCGACTTTTTTTGACCATTTAAATCAGCTGACCAATTAAATAGTTTTCATAGTTTTCAGTAAGCTCTCATACGATATAAAAAGCCTGATGGAGGTTTGAATCGTATGGGAGCTTATTGGTTTAGTACTTATGTAGAGAAAGAGGATGGGGGAGAGGTAGAGGAACGGCTGGTTGATGGAGAGAGGTTCGTTCGTAATCCCTCAGGTAGCAAACCTTATGTTCACATGAATATGGATGGTTTCTATGTAACACCTGGGTATGTCATGCTTGATAACTTTGAGCCAATTTCCTTTAGTTCTACTCCCGAAGAAACAGCTGGTAATTACATAAAAAGAGGGTGTTCACTACTTCTTATTCAACACCTAGTGACTAGCATACGCCACTATCGTCAGCTTTATGACGAATATTTAAATAAATTATCCGGAATTCCAGTAAACTATATGGTGGTTCCAGTCATAAATGCTAAGCTTATAAAAGCTGAGATGGTCCGATTTTTTGCTAGAAAAGGATGCCCCTTTTTATGTATTGAAGTGGATTTGATCAATGACTTGAAAAATGTATCCTGGGAATGGCTGGTCCAGGCTCAGGCGTACAAGGGAATTCCACTGACTATCCGTGTCAAAGATTCTGCAAATACGTCGAACAACTATTCAGAATTATGGTCTTCAGTTAGTAAGCAGTATGGTATCATTAAGTTATCAGAGTTACAGGATGATGATGTAGTTTCGTTTCAGAATCTAAAGGATAGTGGGATTTTTCCTAGTCGCGGTCGTTTAGCAGCAGGTGGGCAGGCTGATTATAATTTGTTTTGGAAAACTCAACATTCTTTGATTGATGAACAGGAAAAATTCGTTTATCATAACCCTGTTCCAAATGTAACGATTATAGATGGGCAGGTTAAACAAGTCAATCAAACCTTGGTTGACCGTAAACCAGGCACACATATTCAAGTGAAACTTCACAAGCATTTTGTTTAACAGAGAAAGGATGTCATCATGGAGGAAATACAAAAAGCAATTCGTCAGATGGAAGCCCATAAGACGGAAGATGCAATAGAAACTCTTACACAATATTTACCACATGCGGATGAAGAAGAGCGCTTTACCATTGCAGAACTCTACATTCAGTGGGGGATGATGGATGAAGCGAAGATGGTTCTTCAGGAACTGATTCAACGCTATCCAAAAGAGCAGGAATTGAAAGTAATGATGGCAGAAATTCATATTGATTTAGGCGAAGATGATGAAGCGATAGAACTGTTAAATCAATTCGGTCCTGAAGATGAAGATTATCTGCAGGTACTCGTTCAATTAGCTGATTTATACCAGGCACAGGGATTATACGAAGTAGCTGAGCAGAAGTTATTAACTGCTAAGCAAGTAGAACCTAATTCAGCCATTATTGACTTTGCTCTAGGCGAACTGGCTTTTTCAAACGGTGAGTACTCTAAATGTGTTCCTTATTACGAGAACGCTATGCACCACCAACCCGTTATAGGAGATATAGAAGTAGCCACGCGTTTAGCAGAAGCATATGCAGCCAATGGTGAATTTGAGCAATCTCTCGAATACTACCAAAACGTGGAAGAAGAGAATCCAGATGTAATGTTCCGCTATGGCTTTGTGGCTTTTCAAGCAAATCGTAATGATATAGCCATTAAGGTCTGGGAACAATTGATTGAGAAAGATCCTTATTTTCATTCGGTTTATTCTCAGCTGGCTCAGGCTTATGATTCGGAAGGTATGCCGCAGGAAGCCCTGGATATGGCTAAGAAAGGCTTAGCAAAAGATGAGTTTAATAAAGAACTCTATCATCTGGCCGGTACGTTAACTCATAAACAAGGAAACAAAGACGAGGGTTACAGGCTGATGAGGGAAGCTGTAGCACTTGATCCAGGCTATAAAGAAGCGGTTTTATTTCTGATAGAAAACTTTAAAGAAGATGCTGACTATGAAGCGGTTATTGAACTGATTAACCAGTTGATCTCTCTTGGAGAGGAAGACCCCAATTATCTATGGGAACTTGCCCAGGCTTATGAAGAGGAAGAACAGTTTAAAGAAGCTTACGAGCAATATAAGCAAGCTTACCCATCATTAAAAGAAGATACGGAATTCTTGAAAGCCTATGGATACTTCCTGGTTGAAGAAGGCCGTATGAAGGAAGGACAGGAAGTATTTAGAGAATATTTAGCAATTGACCCCGCGGATACTGAAATTGAAGACTTTTTGGCGAGGCTTATGGAACAAGAATGATTTGAATAATGAGGCGCGGGAGGGGCGCATATGCAAACACCTATATCTGTTGATGAAAAAAAAGATTTTGTCCGGTGGTTTCTAAATCATTATCAATTAAAGAAACGTGAAAGTGTATGGATCCTTAATTATTTAATGAATCATGAATCCTTACTTTCCAGTGTTCATTTTGTCCAGGAAGTGAAGTTCTGTCCTAGAGGTATGGAGATAAGTGCTCAAGGTGTATCCGACCCCCCATTTCGGTTTTATAAAGGGCAAGTTATGACTAATGATGCAGAGAAGTCGTTCCACGATTTGAGGATGAATCAAGACGAGCCTGTTTATATTCAAATGAATTTTGATAATGCTCAGCAAAGTTCGAAATATGCTCTTGTATTAGAGGAGAACCCTTATCTTCCTAAAGATTATTATTTGAATGAACGCGATAAAAACGAAGCGGAACGCTTGCTATCATTAAGTCTTCTTAAACACAGACAGAAAGAGCTGGAAGGGAAAATTGATGCTGCTTTGATTGACGGCGAACGAGATAAATTTAAAGAATTGTGTAATGAATTAAGCAGTCTCAAGCAGGATTTAAATACCTTCTTATAATATGGCACTAGTCAGGAGCATTTTTTATCGCTCCTGACTTTTATTTTTTCGACAATCTAGTACAATAGAGAGAAGAAAGGCAGGAGATGATAGCCCGTGAGATGGAAAGAGAATGATATTAAACAATACTTACCTGAGAAAGAATATATTGATACGTTGTTAATTCCACTGATTCCTTTTGACCCTGCTTCTGACCAAATGATGGGGAAACAAGCGTTTCAAAAGGAAATCAATCAGATTTTTACAAGTCTGATTGAAAAAGAATATAGGGGACGAATATTTTTAGCTCCAGAGTATTATTACATAAGCGGAGCGGCAGAGACAGAAGTATCACGAGTGAACAGCTGGATCAATCAGTTTAAAAAGCAGCCATTTATGCATGTGTTTCTTTTCACTTTTGATGCCAAATGGAAAAAACATGAGGATGAACTCACGGGTAAATTGTTGTGGGTTCCAGCAATCCAGAGTGGGAATATCCAATCTACAGAGACGCAATCATTCGTGAAAGAACAAGCTGGTCAAATTAGTGAACTTATCCAGGCATACTGGTAATAGAAAAGTTACGACAAGCCTTGATAATTTATTGACCGCGCCTTGAGATTGCGCTATCATGGTAATGTCCTAGTAAACTGTGTGTAAAATATCCATGTCATATGGATTACAGCATAGAGGGGGGAAAAGAATGAGCGATAAAAAACGAGTATCCCGTCGTCAATTTTTGAACTACACACTGACTGGTGTAGGCGGCTTCATGGCAGCCGGAATGCTTGCACCAATGGTTCGGTTCGCAATTGATCCAGTATTGCAAACCAAAGAAGGCGGAGAAATGCACTCCGTTGCATCTGTTGATGAGATTACTAATGAACCAACAAGGGTGGAATGGACCATTGACCAGGTTGATGGTTGGTATGAATCAGAGGTTCAGAAAACAGCTTGGGTGTACAGGAATGAAAAAGATGAGATTGTGGCACTTTCTCCGATCTGTACCCATTTGGGCTGTACGGTAGACTGGGCGTCTAACGAGGAATACCCAAACCAATTCTACTGTCCATGTCACGGTGGACGTTATACCAAGGATGGGGTGAACGTTAAAGGAACACCTCCAACGGCGCCACTTCCAGTGTATGAACACAAAGTTGAAGAAGGCATGCTTTACCTTGGAGAAGCACAATCTAGAAAGGGGGCGTAACTCATGCTGCAAAGACTTTATGACTGGGTGGACGAGCGTGTAGATATTACACCATTGTGGCGTGATATCGCCGACCATGAGGTTCCAGAGCATGTCAACCCAGCCCATCACTTTTCAGCTTTTGTTTATTGTTTTGGGGGACTGACTTTTTTCATTACAGTCATTCAAATTTTGTCAGGGATGTTCCTGACCATGTATTATGTACCAGATATTGAGAATGCATGGAAATCCGTTTACTATTTACAAAGAGAGGTAGCATACGGTCAAATCGTTCGCGGCATGCACCACTGGGGAGCGAGTCTTGTTATCGTAATGTTATTCTTACATACGTTACGGGTATTCTTCCAAGGCGCATACAAGAAACCTCGAGAGCTAAACTGGGTAATCGGAGTTCTGTTATTCTTCGTTATGCTTGGTCTTGGTTTCACAGGATACCTGCTTCCATGGGATAACAAAGCATATTTCGCTACTCAGGTAGGTCTTGAGATAGCCGCTGCAACACCATTTATAGGAGATGCGATACGAACGTTACTTGCGGGTGATCCATCGATCGTTGGGGCACAAACCCTTACACGTTTCTTTGCGATCCACGTTTTCTTCTTGCCGGCCGCTTTGTTCGGATTAATGGCCTTTCACTTTATCTTAATCCGTAAACAAGGAATTTCCGGTCCACTATAAAATGTAAGTTAAAAAAGGAGGGAAAGCTGTGCATAGGGGAAAAGGGATGAAGTTCGTCGGTGACTCTAGAATTACCGCCGAATCTAAAGCCAATTTACCAAAAGACTACTCAGAGTATCCGGGCCGTACTGAAGCGTTCTGGCCTAACTTCCTTCTTAAGGAATGGCTCGTAGGTTCCGTGTTTCTAATCGGTTTCCTTATTCTGACTGCTGCTCATCCGTCACCTTTAGAGCAACAGGCAGATCCCACCAACGCAGGTTATATTCCATTGCCTGACTGGTATTTCTTATTTTTATACCAATTTTTGAAATATGAATTTGCGGGTGGAGAGTTTATTGTACTGGGTGCAATTGTTATGCCAGGACTGGCATTTGGAGCTTTATTACTTGCTCCGTTTCTAGATAGAGGTCCCGAACGTCGTCCACATAAAAGGCCGATTGCCGTTGGATTAATGCTCCTTGGATTTGTTGCTACTTTCTGGCTGACATACGAATCTGTTCAACACGCTGACTATGAAACACGTGCTGAAAAATACGGGGTTAATGTTGAAGCTGTAGAATCAGAAATCGATAAATCAGGCGAAGGTTATGCTTTATATGAAGCGAACTGTTTAAGCTGTCATGGTGACTCATTGCAGGGCCAAGGAAATTATCCATCTTTAATTGATTCTGAAAAATCTGTAGATGAAATTAAGGATATTGCTGTAAATGGAATCGGGCAGATGCCTGCAGGTATCTTTGGTGGCTCTGATGAAGAATTGCAAGTATTAGCTGAATATATTGCTAACGCCGGCTCAGGCGGAGGCGAAGGTTCAGGAGAAGGTTCTTCTGAAGGTGAAGGATCCGGTGAAAGCTCAGGAGAAGGTTCTTCTGAGGGTGAAGGATCCGGTGAAAGCTCAGGAGAAGGTTCTTCTGAGGGCGAAGGATCCGGTGAAAGTTCAGAAGAAGGCTCTTCTGAAGGCGAAGGATCTGGCGAAAGTTCAGGAGAAGGCTCTTCTGAAAGTGAAGGATCAGGCTCAAGCGAATAAGTTTTAATTGTAGCCGCGCTCTTGGAGCGCGGCTTAATTTATATAGGGGGAAGCAAAGTTGAAAGAATTAGTTTCCTACATACTAACAAATCGTGGGTTCTTAATCTTGTTGTTTATCGTGAACCTTCTGGGGACAATTTATGGTTATATTTGGTATGGTAGTCAGCTAGCGGTTACAGAACCTAAGTTTTTAATATTTGTGCCTGATAGTCCTACAGCCAGTCTGTTTTTTACAATTTTCTTAGGGTTTTATATCTTTAATCGACATGTGCCCTATATTGAGGCACTGGCTCTTATTACTCTTCTCAAGTATGGACTTTGGGCGGTGGTTATGAACGGGTTAACTTTTGCTGAATTTGGCAGTCTTCCCTGGACAGGTTATATGCTTATCGTATCTCATGCTGCTATGGCATTTCAGGGTCTATTATATGCTCCGTTTTATTCGATAAGGATGAGACATGTCCTTGTAGCAGCTATATGGACACTGCATAATGATGTCATTGATTACGTATTTGAACAGATGCCTGTTTACCCTGCAATTATGAAGTATATGGAGCAGGTCGGGTATTTTACATTTTGGTTAAGCCTGGGATGTATAGGGGTGGCGTATATCGTTTCACAAAAAACTCAATCGGTCTAAATTATATCCTTTCCTCATAGACTCTCTATAAGACTTTTTAAGAGAGGGGAGAAGTGGAATGGGACGGGCAATATTGATCTTACTATGTTCCGTTATTTTCACACTCACACCAATGAATAAGCATCTTTACCTATCTGGAAATTCAGAGGATTGGACACCCTTTTTCATGCAGTACAAGCTTCTTTTACAGGATGGAAAATACGAGCTGGCAAGTAAAGTACTGAATAACCGCAGGACCGAATTGGAAAACTACCTAGAAAGCCTATCCCCTGAAAAAGAGGAGATCGGGAAAGAGTTGCTCCAATCCGTAGTAACTGGTAAGCAGGGAGCTCAATTAGCTGATGCTGAAAGATTGGTTATATTTATTGAAACGGTAAATTCAACCAACTATTTGGAAAATATAAACAACCTTGTGTTTGACTATAAGAAGAATCTGAGTGCTGATTCTTACCTTACAAATGAAGAACTTCAAAATGAATGGGAGAAAGTTGTCCCAAGCCTTTTAACGTATTATTCTTATGACCAGTTAATTCCTATTGGTGAACAATTATCGAAACTATCAGAGGGCGATTCTTATCAAATCCGTGAAACTATGGCTGTGGAAATGGATCAGCTTCCTGAAGCCTTGCCTGCTTTAAGCGGGGATGCGTTATTATGGACGGTAGTGCTTATTGGAGGTACAATATTATTAACACTGGCTTATGTAGCTGCTAAGAAATATCAAGCCATTGCCACTGTGAAAGGGTCAATTAAGAGAGAAAATAGTTGATTTTTTTAGCTGATTTGACTAAAATTGACCTAAGAACTTTATTTACATCCAAGACGGAGGAATGAACCATGATGAGTTTTATTCTTTACTTCGCACTGATTTTGATTATCCCAATATGGGCCCAGTCAAAAGTAAAGAGCACCTACAAAAAGTATTCAAAAGTAGCTATCTCCTCTTCTATGTCCGGAGCAGAAGTAGCTAGAAAAATATTAGATGATAATGGTCTGTATAATGTAGCTGTAGAAGAAGTCAGAGGGCAGCTATCGGATCATTACGATCCTCGCTCTAAAGTTGTACGCTTGTCTACAGATAATTTCCATGGGCGTTCGGCTGCAGGAGCTGCCGTTGCTGCTCACGAAGTTGGGCATGCGATTCAAGATGCTCAGGACTATGCGTTTTTACGTTTCCGTAGTGCGCTTGTACCAGTTGCGAGCTTCGGGTCAAACATCTCGATTTTCTTAATCATTGGTGGAGCTCTTCTTCAAATGACCGGCTTAATTTTTGCCGGGATTGTATTCTTTGCCTTTGCTGTGCTTTTCCAGCTGGTAACTCTGCCCGTTGAGTTCGATGCTTCTAACCGAGCAATGACTCAGTTGGTGTCGACTGGAGTTATTAGAAATGAGGAGGAACGCCCGACGAAGAAGGTATTGAATGCTGCGGCTATGACTTATGTAGCTGGTGCGCTTGTAGCTCTAGCTGAACTGCTTCGCTTCATTTTCATGTTTTTCGGAATGGGAGAAGAATAATATAAAGTTATGCCCCGCCTCTCAATGGAAGCGGGGCATTTTTTATTTGGTGTTTACAATTTAGTCCCTGATCGGGTTTTTGTTTTCATCGAGCGTGAAACCTTCGCCCATTACATCGTGAACGTGACTGACGGCTACAAAGGCATGGGGGTCTATGTGATCAATAATGGTTTTTAAGCGTACAATTTCGTTCTTGCCAATTACGCAGTAAAGAACGTCTCTTCTTTCTCCTGAGAAAGATCCGCGCCCCTCGAGTATAGTAATGCCGCGATCCATTTCCTGCATCACTTTTCTGGAAATTTCATCACTTCTACCAGAAATAATGGTTGTTCCACGTGCGGCATAGGCGCCTTCCTGAATAAAATCGATAACCTTTGCGCCGATAAATACGGCTACGAGTGTGTACATACCTTTAATCGGGTTTAAGTAAGTAATGATGGAAACCAAAATAACGACCGCATCAAATACAAACATGGCTCGGCCCATACTCCAGCCTAAGTATTTATTGATAAGGCGAGCAATGATGTCCACGCCTCCTGTCGTTCCGCCGTACCGAAAAATAATGCCTAAACCTACTCCAATGAAGACACCCGCAAATAAAGAAGCTAACGTGAGGTCAGAGGATAGATTAAATTCAATCATATAGATCTGGGAAATTCTAATAAATAAGGATACGGCAAGGATTCCAATTAATGAATAAAGGAAAGTATTACGTCCGAGTATCCGCCAGCCTATGATTAAAACCGGGATATTGAGAATGATATTCATAAGGGCTGGATCCCAGTTAAATAAGTATAAAAGCAATAATGTAATCCCAGTAAACCCTCCCTCACCGAGTTCATTTTGAATGTTAAAATGAACAAGACCAAATGAAAAAATAGCAGAACCAATTAAAATGAATAAAATGTTTTTAAGACGCAATCCAAAGATTTTAATGCCTGCTCACCTCCATAAATGTCATACGTTTCTCATTATAGAGTTTTCTTTATGAACAGGCAATTCTAAGATTTTAGTTTAAAAATTTGTCAAATTGCCCCCTTTTGGCTACCATTTATAGAGATGCTACAGTAAAAAGGGAGCGGATAAAGTGAATTACACTACAGAAGATATTCAAAAACGTGTGGACAAATACATATCCCAGTTTAAGGAGGGCTATTTTTCTCCATTAAGTTTACAAGCCAGGCTTACGGAGGAAGTTGGTGAAATGGCTCGAGAAATCAACCATCATTATGGGGAAAAGCAAAAGAAAGCATCAGAAAAAAACAAAGCATTAGAAGAAGAATTAGGGGACGTCCTTTTTGTCTTAACATGTTTTGCAAATTCTTTGGACATGGATTTATCAGAAGCATTCGAACAATCGATGAGGAAAATTGAAACAAGAGATAAAGACCGCTGGACACGTAAAGAAGGAGAGAGTTCAAATGAGTGATAATATTAAAGTGATAGTAGCTGGACCTAGAGGTAAAATGGGGGCAGAAGCTCTGAAATTGATTGAAAAAGAAGAGAACCTAACGCTCGTAGCCTGTGTAGACCGTAAAAACGGAGGAAAAAATGTTACCGACATAGACAATCTGCCAAATCTGGATGCGCCTATATTTGAGGATCCGGAGAAGTGCCTGAGTGAAATAGAAGCTGATGTGCTAATTGACTTAACAACTCCTGAAAATGGTTATAAGCATACAAAACTTGCCCTTGAACATGGAGTGCGTCCTGTTGTAGGAACCACAGGATTTACGCCCGAACAATTAGAGGAATTGAAACAGCTAGCGGAAGAAAAACAAATTGGTGCTGTAATCGCTCCTAACTTCGCGGTAGGAGCGGTGCTGATGATGCAATTCTCTAAATGGGCCGCTAAACATTTTCCAGATGTTGAAATCATTGAGAAACACCATGATCAGAAATTAGATGCTCCTTCTGGTACAGCTATAAAAACCGCTGAGCTTATTAGAGAAGTTAGAGAAAGTCACCATCAAGGTCACCCTGGCGAAACAGAAAATTTACCTGGTGCCCGCGGTGCGGACACTGATGGTATGAAGATCCACAGTATGCGTCTTCCTGGATTAATTGCTCACCAGGAAGTTGTTTTTGGAGGACTAGGGCAGACACTTACGATTAAACACGATTCCCACCATCGTGAGTCATTTATGAGTGGTGTTAAATTAGCCGCTGAAAAGGTCATGCACCTGGAAGTCCTTGTGTATGGTCTTGAACACTTATTAGACTAAAAGGGAGACGGGAACGATGAATATTGCGTTAATCGCTCATGATAAGAAAAAAACGGATATTATACAATTTTCTATAGCTTATAAAGAAACATTACAGAAACACCAGCTGTTTGCTACAGGAACGACCGGAAAACGCATCGCTGATGCTTCAGGTCTTCCCGTTACTAAATTTTTATCAGGCCCTTTAGGAGGAGATCAGCAAATAGGAGCGAAAATCGCTGAAGATGAAATGGATATGGTTATTTTCTTTCGTGATCCTTTAACTGCCCAGCCTCATGAGCCGGATATCAGTGCCCTGCTTCGCCTGTGTGATGTTCATCAGATTCCGCTTGCCACTAACCTGGCTGGAGCTGAAATACTGATTCATGCTCTCGATCGCGGCGATTTAGAGTGGCGAAAAATCCTTAAAGAACAGAAGAAAGAGCAGGAGTGATCATATGGCTAAGATAGGAATTACCTGCTACCCTACAGTAGGGGGGTCAGGCGTGATCGCGACAGAACTTGGCAAGCTTCTTGCTGAAAAAGGCCATGAGATTCATTTCGTAGCTTCCCAAGTTCCTTTTCGCTTGAATCGAGTTTATCCAAATATCTACTATCATGAAGTAGAAGTCAGTAATTATCCGGTTTTTCAACATCCCCCTTATGATCTTGCTCTAGCTAATAAAATGGCTGAAGTCATAAACAGAGAAGAACTGGATATTCTTCATGTACACTATGCCATGCCTCATGCTATTTGTGCTATTTTAGCTAAACAAATGGCTAAGCGTGACGTAAAAATTATTACAACTCTTCACGGTACTGATATTACAGTACTTGGTATTGATTCGAGCTTAAAGCAGATGATCAAATTTGGCATTGAACAATCTGACAAAGTTACAGCTGTCTCTGAAAGCTTAGTCCAGCAGACTCAAGATCAGCTTTCGACTGATAAGCCAATAGAAGTCATCTATAATTTTGTAGATGAAAGAGAATATTATCAAAAGCCCTCTTATTCCCTAAGAGAAGATTATTGTATTAAAGAAGAGGAAAAAGTAGTTATCCATATTTCTAATTTTCGCAAGGTGAAAAGAGTACCTGAAGTTGTACGTGCTTTCTCTAAAATTGCTGCTGAAATCCCTGCAAAGCTTCTGCTCGTAGGGGATGGTCCTGAATACTCTGATGTCCATCAACTTGTAAAAGATCTAGATCTCGAGGGACAGGTGCTTTTTCTTGGGAAACAGGAAAATGTCAGTGACCTTTTGTCCATCTCGGATTTAAAGTTACTGTTATCTGAAAAAGAAAGCTTTGGTCTTGTTCTTCTAGAAGCTATGGCTTGCGGGGTGCCGTGTATTGGCTCTAATATCGGAGGCATTCCAGAAGTTATTGACCACGGCGAAACCGGCTATATTGCTGAATTGGGTAACGTCGACCAGGTTGCTTATTTTGCTTTGAAGATGCTGACTGATGAAGATTTAATGGACAGGCTTTCTGTTAATGCAAAGCAGGTGGTGGAAACAAAATTTGCCTCGGGAACTATTCTTAATCAATATGAAGATCTTTATGAACGGGTGCTGAATAATGATTGAAAGTTACGAACCAAAATTGGAAGCGGCCTTTGAATTACTAGCCAAAATAGAGGAGGGAGGAGGAGAAGCTTATATTGTGGGTGGCGCGGTAAGGGATTATCTTTCCGGACGGCCACTTGGAGATATAGATATTGCTAGTTCTGAGCCTCCCTCACATATACAGAGAATGTTTGATAAAGTAATTCCTGTAGGCATAGAACATGGAACCGTAATTGTCCGATTTCGCTCAGTTTCGTACGAGGTAACCACCTTTCGTACAGAAGAAGGATATGAAGATTACCGCCACCCCGACGAAGTAACATTTGTACGTGACATAAAGGCGGACCTTGCCAGACGTGATTTTACAATTAATGCTATGGCTATGGACCGATTTGGAACTATAATAGACCCTTATAATGGACTAACAGCGATCAAAAACCGCCAAGTAAAGGCTGTAGGTGATCCTTTCAATCGGTTTACCGAAGATCCTTTGCGAATGATGAGAGCCGCCCGGTTTTCAAGTCAGCTGGAATTTGAAGTGGAAAAAGATACGATACAGGCGATTTCAGCTAAGTCCAGCTTGCTTAAATATATATCAGTAGAGAGAATCGCGGTGGAAACATTGAAACTTTATCAGGGGCGTGGATACAAAAATGCTATTGAGCTGGTGAGTAACACTGATCTGATTACATACTTGCCAATCTTTAATACCATTCCATCCTTTTCAAATGTTGCGCCGCTTGTGCAGTTATCTTCCTGGCCAGAACTGGTTACCTATTACATGGCTTACTCCCCTTCGTTTTCTATTAAGGAATGGATGAAGAGATGGAAGCTTTCTAATAAAGAGAGACGTGAAACGGAAGAATTGAATCATGCGTTAAACGAATACCTGATTAAGAATCGCGCCACCCCCTGGCTTTTGTATGTACTGCCTGAATACTTACAAGAAGCTTTTGCTAGAGTTTTACAGGCTAAAGGGCTTGCGGATGAATCGATTCTTATAAAATTACAAGAAGGATGCAAGAACTTACCCATTCTCTCGCGGAGAGAGCTTGCATTTCAGCCTCAGGACCTCATTTCTTTATTTGCTGATAAACAAAAAGGGCCTTGGATTTCTGAATACATGAAGGAAATAGAGCATCAAGTCGTTGAAAGACATTTACCCAATGATTATGAAAAAATAAAGGAGTGGGCATTACTGTGGAATCCACCCGAAAACAACTGATTGATTTATTAGAAAAGGAAAAGGGTTATGTATCTGGACAGCAATTATCAGAATCATTAAACATCTCTCGCACGGCTGTGTGGAAGCATATGAATGAACTAAAAAAAGATGGCTACCAAATTGAAGCGATTCGCAAGAAAGGATATAAAATTCTCTCATCTCCGGATAAGATTAGCGGCAATACACTTCAGTGGGGGCTGGAGACTAAATGGCTGGGACAGAAACTTGTCCATTTCGATCAAGTTGAATCCACTCAGGAAATTGGTCATCAATTAGCCAGCCAGGGTAAACCGCATGGGACGGTGGTAATAGCGGATGCACAAGGAAAAGGAAGAGGCAGAATGGCAAGGAATTGGCATTCTCCTAAAGGAAAGGGGATATGGATGAGTATTTTGCTACGTCCTGACCTTCCTCCTATGAGAGCGCCTCAACTTACATTGCTTGCTGCTACCGTTCTTGCCAAGATGGTAAGAGAGAATTCGAATCTTCACCCACAAATTAAATGGCCCAACGATTTACTTATTGATCATAAAAAAGTTTCAGGAATCCTAACAGAAATGCAAGCTGAACATGACCAAATCCAATATGTTGTGTTAGGAATCGGAATGAACGTTAACCAGCAGTTGAATGAAATCCCGAAAGATATCCGACATAAAGCATCTTCTTTAAAGATTGAGTCCGGTCAAGAATGGGATATTCAACAAACTATTCAATCGATCCTGCGTCTATTTGAAAATACATATGATAGCTACGTAGAGCGAGGGTTTGAACAAGTAAAGAAGGAATGGGAGCATTTTGGTTATCGGATTGGAGAAGAAGTCACCATTTCAACTATGAGACGGGAATGGCAGGCTACCCTAATTGGGATAGAGCCAGATGGAGCACTTCGAGCCAGAGATAAGGAAGGGAACGAAGAGAAACTATATTCAGCTGAAATTCATTGGGGCGAAGGAGGCTATCATGCTTAATAAAAGTCACTTTATTAAAATGAAGCAGGAGAAAGATAAAATAGCCATGATTACAAGTTATGATTTTCCATCGGCTAAAATTGCTGAACAAGCTAAAGCGGATATGATTTTAGTGGGGGACAGTCTTGGAATGACAGTTCTTGGGTATGATTCCACCATTCCTGTAACGATCGCTGATATGATTCATCACGGCAAAGCCGTGAAAAGAGGGGCTCCTGATACTTTCACTGTCGTGGATATGCCCTTTATGTCCTACCACGTGTCCATTCAGGATTCTTTATACAACGCAAAAAAACTTTTTCAGGAAACAGGAGCTCAAGCTTTAAAGCTTGAAGGAAGCGGAGAAGTCATTCAGACGATGGAAAAACTTGTGCACGCGGGTATCCCTGTGGTGGGCCATATAGGTTTAACTCCACAATCTGTTCATGTTTTAGGAGGTTACAGAGTTCAGGGTAAAGATAAGGCCACAGCAGCACGCTTAGTTCAAGAAGCAAAAGAGATTGAGGCTGCAGGAGCTATTGCCATCGTCCTGGAGTGTATACCAAGACAATTAGCGGAGATTATCTCAAAAGAATTAACTATTCCTGCAATAGGTATAGGAGCAGGGGCAGAATGTGATGGACAAGTCCTCGTGTATCACGATATATTAAAATATGGGGTCGAGCGCTTACCGAAATTTGTGAAACCTTATCTTGATAGTAATCACATACTGGGAGAAGCTGTTCAATCCTACGTGAATGAAGTGAAATCAGGGGAGTTCCCCGAAGTTAAACATACGTTCACGATGGATCCAGACAGTCTTCCAGACCTTTAAGGGGTATAAAAAATGAAAGTTATAAAAGAGATACAAGAAATGCAAAAAGTTTCTGCTGATCTTACACGGGCAGGAAAATCGATAGGCTTTGTACCAACAATGGGTTACTTACACGAAGGACACGAACGCCTCCTTCAGGTAGCCCGTAAAGAAAACGATTATGTTATATTAAGTATTTATGTTAACCCTCTTCAATTTGGCGAGCATGAAGACCTGGAGCATTATCCTAGGAATATTGATCATGATCTGTCTGTAGCAAAAAGAAATGATATAGACTATATTTTTCTGCCTGAAAATAAAACGATGTATCCGACCCCATTATCTATAGAAATGGTTGTTAGCAAAAGAGCAAATGTTTTATGTGGGCGAAGCCGCCCGGGACATTTTGAGGGTGTAGTGACAATTTTGACTAAATTATTCAATATATGCCGTCCGACAAAGGCTTATTTTGGTCAGAAGGATGCCCAGCAGGTGGCTGTGGTGGATGCTCTTATCCAAGACTTCAATTTTCCTGTTCAATTGGTCTCTGTACCAACTGTAAGGGAGAAAGATGGTCTGGCTAAAAGCAGTCGCAATATTAATTTATCGCCTCAGGAAAGATCGGAGGCACCTGCAATTCAGAGAGCATTACAAAAAGGAAAGACCCTGATGCAGACTGATAACCCCGACATCCCAGAGGTTATACAGGAAACCAGGCAGTTTCTTGAAAGGGAAACTCGTGGTAAAATAGATTATATTGAGTTATTGTCATATCCTGATTTGGAGCCAATAGAAACCTTCGATCGGCAAGTAATTCTTGCTGTTGCTGTGTATTATGAGAGTGCACGGTTAATCGATAATACGGTTTTCCGCCCGGGAGATATGTCTTAATGAAGAGGTTCGAGGAGGACTGAATATGTTCCGTACGATGATGAAGTCGAAAATTCATCGCGCTCGCGTAACTGAAGCAAATTTAAACTATGTGGGAAGTATAACCATTGACCAAAATATTTTAGACGAGGTAGGAATTCTGCCACATGAAAAAGTCCAGATTGTTAATAACAATAATGGAGCTAGATTAGAGACTTACGTCATTTCTGGAGAAAGAGGAAGCGGAGTCGTATGTTTAAACGGGGCTGCAGCTAGACTTGTACAACCTGATGATATTGTTATTATCGTTTCTTATGCTATGGTAGATGAGAATGAATTGGCGGACTTTAAACCTAAAATTGCGTTAATGAATGATCATAATCAGATTGTCGAATTGCTGGAAGAAGAACCACCACTTACAGCTTTACCTTTTTAGTAAGTTTATAGAGCTGCATTAGTACAAAGGGGATCTTTGCCAGGGCTTCATATAAGGCGGGGTCCTTCCTTTTTGCTATTAAGTGAAGTTTGAAAGAGGGATATTGATGACTACATTTGCAATTGTGGATTTGGAAACAACAGGAAACGCTAAAGAAGATCGGATCATTGAAATAGGGATTGTGATTATGAAAGAGACAGGGTCCGTTATCAAAGAGTTCTCTTCTCTTATCTACCCTGACAGAGGTATCCCACCATTTATTACTTCATTAACGGGGATAGAGGAAGAGGATGTATTGGATGCTCCCTTTTTCTCAGAAATTATAGATGAGGTATATGATCTTATTAAAGACTGCTATATTGTTGCCCATAATATTGAGTTTGATCTTGGGTTTCTTAATGGTGAATTTAAAAGGTGTGGATACAAACCATTACATAATCCTGTTATTGACACCGTAGAACTCGCCCGAATATTAATACCTACTTCCCCTACTTTCAAACTGGGACAGCTGGCCGAGCACTTAGGGATGGGACATAACCGCCCTCATAGAGCCCTATCTGACGCGCAAGTGACAAGAGATTTGCTAGTTTATCTGCTTAATCGAATGAGTTGTCTTCCTGAGCGCACCTTGTTTCATTTACTGAAGGTAGAAGACAAGCTTAAAAGTGAGCTCCGTCCTTTTATAACAAAAATAAGGGAAGACAAACGTTATTCTCTTGAAAAAGAAGATGGCTACTCGTTAATACATGGCATTTCAGTAAAAAAATCCAGTTACCCTCAAGCTGAAGATTCTTCTAACCTTCCTCCTTTTAGTGAATGGGTGAAAAAAGCTTATGAAGATGAAGAAGGTATGAAAAAAGTCATGAAAGATTTTGAATCCCGAAACGGACAAAGGGATATGACTGAACTGGTGTTTGAATCGTTGGAGAAATCCAAACATGCACTTATTGAAGCGGGGGCAGGAACAGGAAAGTCCATCGCATATTTATTAGCTTCCTTATATTATGCCATCCAAAACGGTCAGCGGGTTCTTGTAACGACTCATACCACCAGCTTGCAGCAACAACTGCTTGAAGAGGAGATTCCACGTTTAGAGCATTTATTTAACCGTCCTGTACGTACAGTTCTTTATAAAGGAAGAAGTCATTATATCAGCTTGATTCATTTCAGTTATGAACTTGAGCAATCACGGCAGGACAACTATGATATTGCTCTTACGAAAGCCATGATTCTAGTTTGGCTTACAGAAACAGTTACGGGAGATGTGGATGAAATTCAACTGCCTTCTAATGGCAGACAATTCTGGCACAAAGTCTCAGCTGAACAATCAACCAAGACAGTTGATTTAGATTTAGGGGAAGATTCTTTTTACCATTGGGCTCAAGAGAAAGCTTCTCGCGCAGATCTTTTGATTACAAATCACGCATTGTTCTGTATGGATTTAGTAAGTGAAGAACCAAGACTGCCTTCCTACGACCATGCCATTATAGATGAAGCCCATCACCTTGAACCTGTAGCCAGTCGTTACTTCGGAATAAGGATGAATTATAAGGAACTGCAGAGACAACTTAGTCAGTTCAGTGATATGTTTAAAAAAAGCACCTATAGCAAGTGGGGTTTTCGTGAATCCTTTTTTAAAGAGGCGAAAAAGTGTCAGGTAACAGTGGATGAAGCAAAAGAAGAACTGAATCAACTGTCCAAGTATATTTTTCAAAGCATTAAAAGGGAACACAAAGGTGACAGAAAAAAGAGTGATGTGGGCCGCATTCAGTACACATTAAAAATGGGAGATTTTTCAGGATTCCAGTTAACTGCCAAGGAAATGTCACTCCGTTTTACCGCGTTATTATTTAAGTTAATAACAGGAATGGATCATATGAGGGAACAAATGCGATTGGCTGCGAGTATGGCTGAAGATGACTCGTTACCTATTTTAATAACTAGACTCGATAGACAGATTGAACTTTGTCATCAAATCCGGAAGCAATTAACAGATTACTTTGACTCTGATCACGAAGAACTAGTGAAATGGATTGAAATAGAAGGAGAAGGGGCGAATAATTCGATTTACTTGTTCAGTGAACCACTCAATATAGCAGATCTACTGAGAGAGGAGTTATTCCATAAAAAAGAGAGTGTAGTGCTTACAAGTGCGACTCTATCTACAGATGGCTCTTTTTCTTATATGAAAGAACTATTGGGTATAGACCAGAAGGACCTGGTGGAATCAATTATTCCTTCACCTTACTCCTATGATCGGCAGGTTCAGCTAATGGTGCCCAATGATTTTCCGGATATTAAACATAATCCAGAAGAGTATATTGATGCTATTAGTGAAGCGATCTATTCCATTGCCGAAGTGACCAAAGGAAGGATGCTTGTCTTGTTCACTTCTTATGATATGCTTAGAAAAACTTACAGCTTATTGAAGGAGATTATTGATCCGGAAGAATTCATGATATTCGCTCAAGGCGTCTCAAGCGGTAGTCGAGATCGATTGAAGAAGAATTTTCAATCTTTTGAGCAATCCATTCTATTAGGAACCAGTTCATTCTGGGAAGGAGTAGATATTCCAGGTGAAGACCTTTCCTGTTTAGTAATGGTTCGTCTGCCGTTCCAACCGCCAGACCAGCCGGTTCAGTCTAAGAGAGATCTTCAAATGAAAGAGAGTGGGCGTAACTCTTTTATGGAGAGGTCACTTCCCCAAGCCATTATTAGGTTCAAACAAGGATTTGGTAGACTTATTCGGTCCAGCACGGATCGAGGAGTTGTTTTCATATGTGATCAGCGGCTGATGGAAGCGAGTTATGGGAATTACTTTTTAAAATCCATTCCAGAAGTTCCGGTCAGTTACCGTTCTACACGGGAGCTTATCAATCAAATGGAACAATGGTTATAATACGAAGGTAATTTCAATCTACATGGGCCTTCTAAACTGTTATACTAGGAAGGCCCTGAGTAAAAGATAAAAATATTATTTCTGAATGATGGAGGTAATCATGTGGAAAATAAAGTAGAAACCCTTTCAACGGTCCGTATTCAAAAGTCTGACGACCTATATAAAATTGTGGATACTTTAAACCGTACCTTGAAAGATAAAAATCTAATGTTTGGGTTGGCGCTTGATGATGAGGACAATGAAACCGCAGTCTTCACGATTTACCGTACCTAGCTGGCTGAAGTGGACCTTTATAATTGCTGGAGTCCTCCTCCTTCTCAGCGGGGCTTTAGTTGTATGGATGTATGTTAGTATTAACAAGGACCTTCACGCTGGCGAGGATGCAGCTCGAAAGATGGCGCTGAACCGGACTGAGATCGCTACAGTTGAAGAAGTGAGCATATATCACGGAAAAAGTAGGGTACATATTGTGAAAGGAAAAAACCAAGATGGTAAAGATGGACTTGTTTTCATCGATTTGTCTAAAAACGAAATCCTGAATGAACAAATGAACCTTGAAATGATAACTGAGTCAAAGCTAAGGCAGAGCTGGAGAGCTGATTGTCAAAATTGTACATTTAAAAATATCCAATTAGGTTACGAAGAGGAAAATCCAGTTTATGAAATTACGTATGTAGATACACAGAATCGATATGTATTTGATTACTTTAATCTAAATGGAGAACGATTTGATCAGCGATTTGCCTTTAAACAAAATTAAAAAAGGAGTGGATCATAATGGAATTAGCTAACCGTGTTCAATCCCTTACGCCTTCTAGTACCCTGGCGATCACAGCACAGGCTAAGGCTTTAAAAGCAGAGGGGCATGATGTGATAGGTCTAGGTGCAGGTGAGCCTGACTTCAATACACCCTCCCATATACTAGACGCAGCTAAGAAAGCAATGGATGAAGGCTTAACAAAATATACACCAGCTGGCGGAATACCTGAATTAAAGAATGCTATAACTGCGAAATTAAAACGAGATCAAAACTTAACCTATACGAATGAGCAAATCATTGTTACTACTGGTGCAAAACATGCTCTTTTCACCCTTTTTCAAGTGTTGTTGAATAATGAAGATGAGGTTATCGTTCCTGCTCCATACTGGGTTAGTTACCCCGAGCAGATTAAATTAGCGGAAGGGAAGCCTATAATCGTGCCGGCTGATGAGTCAAATGACTTCAAGATTACGCCTGAACAATTGAGGGCTTCCATCTCTGAGAGAACGAAAGCCATTGTCATAAATTCACCAAGTAATCCCACTGGAATGATGTATTCAGAAAAAGAACTGAAAGAACTGGGTCAAGTTTGTCTTGAACATAATATTTTAATTATTTCGGATGAAATTTATGAGAAGCTGGTTTATACATCTGAGAAACATGTTTCCATTGCTCAATTATCCGATGAGCTTTATAATCAGACCGTTATCATTAATGGAGTTTCTAAATCTCACTCCATGACAGGCTGGAGAATAGGGTTTGCCGCCGGTAACAAATCTATTATAAAAGCTATGTCCAACATGGCGTCTCACTCTACTTCTAATCCAACCTCTATCGCGCAGTATGCCGCCCTTGCTGCCTATATGGGGAGCAATGAAGAGGTAAATGAAATGAGAGAAGCATTTAAAGAGCGACTGGAGGTTCTTTACAAAAAACTCACATCCATTCCAGGCGTAGATTGTGTAAAACCTTCAGGCGCCTTCTACTTGTTTCCGAATGTACAAAAGGCGGCTGAAGCAGGTGGTTTTTCAAATGTAGATGAATGGGTTAAAACCCTTCTTGATCAGGAAAAGGTAGCTTTAGTTCCTGGTTCAGGATTTGGAGCTCCTCAGAATGTTCGTTTATCCTACGCTACTTCGTTAGATCAACTTGAAAAGGCAGCAGATAGAATTAAACAATTTGTACACAATCATCAATCTTAAAGATAAGCTGGAGGTATAAGCGTGAAAACAACAATTTCTCAAGTTTCAAAACACCTTAATGAAGAAGTTACGATAGGAGCATGGCTTGCTAATAAGCGTTCAAGCGGAAAAATTGCTTTTCTTCAGTTACGGGATGGAACTGGATTTATGCAGGGTATCGTAGTAAAGGCCGATATAGGGGAAGATAAATTCCAGGAGGCGAAAGCACTTACCCAGGAATCCTCCATGTATGTAACAGGAACAATTGTAGAGGATACAAGGTCTCCATTGGGATATGAAATGCAAGTGACAGATTTTGAGATCATTCATGAAGCTGTGGACTACCCAATCACACCTAAAGAGCATGGCACTGAATTTCTAATGGATCATAGACATTTGTGGTTACGCTCTAAACGCCAGCATGGAGTTATGAAGATCCGTAATGAAATTATTCGGGCAACATATGAATTCTTTAATGAAAATGGATATGTGAAAATTGATCCCCCGATTTTAACCGGATCTTCGGCTGAAGGCACAACAGAACTATTTCATACTAAATACTTTGAAGAAGATGCCTATTTGTCTCAAAGCGGTCAGTTATATATGGAAGCTGCAGCGATGGCCTTTGGTAAGGTGTTCAGCTTTGGACCGACATTCCGAGCTGAGAAGTCAAAAACCCGCAGGCATTTAATTGAATTTTGGATGATTGAACCTGAAATGGCATTTATGGATCACGAAGACAGTCTTGAAGTTCAGGAGCAGTATGTGTCTCATGTTGTACAATCTGTACTCAAAAACTGTAAAATTGAACTGGAAGCGCTTGGACGCGATACCGGTCAGTTAGAAAAGATTCAAGCTCCATTTCCTCGCATAAGTTATGATGAAGCTATCCAGCTTGTGAAGGAAAAAGGATTTGATGACATTGAATGGGGTGATGATTTCGGAGCCCCTCACGAAACAGCTATAGCAGAAAGTTATGATAAGCCTGTTTTTATTACGAACTACCCGGCAGAGATTAAAGCCTTTTATATGAAGCCTGACCCAGCTAGACCTGAAGTTGTTTTGTGCGCAGATTTAATAGCCCCTGAAGGTTACGGTGAAATTATCGGAGGGTCTCAGCGAATTGATGATTTAGAACTTATGAAACAACGCTACGAGGATCACGGGTTGACAGGTGATGCTTATAATTGGTACTTGCAGCTTCGAGAATATGGAAGTGTACCTCACTCTGGATTTGGGCTTGGATTGGAACGAACAGTAGCCTGGATCGCAGGCGTTGAACACGTGCGTGAAACTATTCCATTCCCTAGATTGTTAAATCGACTGTATCCTTAAGTACGGGAAAAAACACCGATTACCCGCCTCCTGGCGTTATCGGTGTTTTTCTTTGAAATCATAATCGGGAGTGAATCGTATGGCTAAGTATCAAAGTTTTCAAACAATGATAGACAATCAAATGATGATACCGAAGCAATTGTTAACGGATTACCAAAAATTAGGCATGGGAGAAAGAGAACTTCTCTTACTTCTTCAGCTTCACCGTTTCAGGGCGGATGGGAATTTATTCCCAACTCCTGAGGAATTAGCCCAATATCTATCTGTTTCCAGTCAAGAATGTTCACGCATTCTTCGCAGTTTGATTCAAAAGCAGTTGCTGCAAATTGAGCAACAGCAGAACGATCAACATGTTTTGACCGAGTGTTACTCTCTTGAACCTCTTTGGGATAAGTTATTTAGCTACACACCTAGACGGAGAGAAGAAGCCCAGGAGTTTAACGAGAACATATTTCCATTGTTTGAGCAAGAATTCGGAAGACCATTATCTCCTTTTGAGATAGAAAATATTAATATATGGCTTGATGAAGAACAACAATCGCCTGCTTTAATTAAAGCTGCCTTACGGGAAGCGGTATTAATGAGCAAACTAAATTTCAAGTACATTGACCGCATCTTAAGGGAGTGGAAGAGAAAGGGCGTCCACACAGTCGAGCAGGCACGTGAGCAGGGAAAGCAGTTCCGACAGGGCGGAAACAATAGCTCAAGGAATAAAGAAGAGGAAAATACGCAAAAAAAACGTGATGTATCTTTATACTACAATTGGTTAGAGGAGGATTCATAAAAAGCCTATTATGCTGAATAAAACACAAATACGTTATTGTTTAGATGTTTTTAAACAGATGTTTCCTGAGGCAGAATGCGAATTAAACCATTCGAACCCCTTCGAATTGCTCGTAGCTGTTGTTTTATCTGCTCAAGCAACAGATTCACTTGTTAATAAAGTCACACCTGAATTGTTTCAAAAATACAGGACACCGATTGACTATATTGAGGTACCGCTCGAGGAATTACAGAATGATATTAAACGGATTGGTCTTTATCGTAATAAGGCTAAAAATATTAAGAAGCTTTCTCAAACTTTAGTGGATCAGTTTAATGGTCAAGTTCCGCCTACCAAAGAAGAATTAGAAAGTTTAGCAGGAGTGGGCAGGAAGACGGCCAACGTCGTAGCATCAGTAGCATTCAATGAACCCGCAATTGCAGTGGATACTCATGTCGAGCGTGTTTCCAAGCGGTTAGGCATATGCCGCTGGAAAGATTCCGTTCTTGAAGTGGAAAAGACGCTGATGAGAAAAGTTCCAAAAGAAGAGTGGAGTGTTACTCATCATCGAATGATTTTCTTTGGCCGCTACCACTGTAAAGCTAAAAGACCAAATTGTGAAGAATGCCCTTTGTTGGTTTTATGCAGAGAAGGCAAAAAACGAATGAAAAAACAAGATCCAAGAGATCAACCAGAATGATAAAAAAGCGAACTCCGAAATGGAGTTCGCTTTTTTAAGCAGCTTCGTCAGTAGATTCTTCGTCCGTATTAGGCTGCTCAGGGGCAGGTTCTTCAGGGTTTTCTTCATTATTGCTGTCTTCAGAACCTTCATCATTACCGTTGTTACTGTTATTCCCGGAATTTTCTGAGCCTTGATCCCCGGTTTCCTGATTGCTTTCTTCTTCACTATTCTGTTCCTGATTATTCTGACTATCTTCCTCATTACCTTGCTCAGGGGCAGGAGCTTCTTCATCTGTATTTTCTTCTGGAGGAGTTCCTTCTTCATCGGCTGGGGCATCTTCATTATTTTCCTCTGGAGCCTGTTCTTCAGGATTTTCTTCTGTAGAAGGCTCTTCCTCAGGAGACTCCTCTTCAGGAGTTTCTAATGGATTTCCCTGAACTCCAGGTACTTGAACTCTTTCTCCAGTGGATTCACTGCTTTCGGCTTCACCACTTTCACTTACAGCTTTGACAGCAAATTGATAGGTTGCCCCTTGCTCAACATTAGAAACGCTGGCACTTTTATCTTTTGTCGTAGTTAATTCTCTATAATCCCCACCATCAATTGATACGGAGACTTGAAATGAAACGTCTTCTGTATCACCGTAGGACCAGTTTAAGTCAATGGAATTTGAGCTTTCGTTATATTTTCCTGTTAGAGAACCGACAGGGTCCAGCTGTTTAAATGTCTTAGAAACCTTAGATGGCTGGTTATCAACGTGAAATAGCTCTGTCACGACACGACTCTGCGGTGTATTCGAACTAGGAAGCTTAGCTGGACGAGACCCCTCTTCAACTTCGACTTGTACAACCGATTCCGGCTTATTAAAGTCAGCTGTTTCTTTACCTTCTGATAATTGAGTCATCAGCGGTTTGAAGATCTGTTTTGGTATATCTTTTCCAGCCTGTGATAAACCTTTCATGTCGTTATAGCCGGTCCATATGGATATAGAGTAGTTGGTTGTGTATCCATTAAACCAGGAATCTGGTGCAGTATCCCCGCGGTTTGTCGTTCCGGTTTTTCCGGCTTCGGGAAGACCGGAGACGTTAGCTGCCTGTCCAGAGCCTTCTGACATAGTAGTCTGAAGCATGTCACTGATCATGTACGCGGTATAGCTGTCCATGGCTGATTTTGGTTCCGGTTTAGTATCCCGTGTATCTTCGCCTGGTACTTCAATTTTTCTCACCGTGTAAGGCTCATTATATACGCCCTCATTCCCAAAAGCAGCGTAGGCTCCAGCCATTTGCAGAGGGTTTACACCAGTTGCTCCGCCACCAATGGCCTCCGCAGGCTGAGGATTAACAATGTCTATCTCCAGTCCTGATGCAAATTCTACAGCCTGGTCAATACCTACATCCTGCAAAGTTTTGATAGCAGGAACGTTGAGAGATCGGCTTAAAGCATATCGGGCTGAGACCCAGCCTCTAAATCGATTATCAAAGTTATTTACTGCTCTTCCGTTTACTTCATATTCTTCATCTTTAATTTGATGATAGGTAGAGATTTTGTCGTACTGAATCGCCGGACCGTAAGCCATAATTGGTTTAAACGTTGATCCAGCCTGCCTTGAGATATCTGTGGCATAATTTAAATTACTGCCCTGGTAATCGCGGCCGCCTCCAATCGCACGAATCGCTCCGGTTTTTGTATCTGTGACAGCCACACCTGTCTTCAATTCATCATCCGGCCAGGAGATAGGGCCATCGCTACTCAATAACTCTTCCACTGATTCTTGAGCCTTTGGATCAAGAGTGGTATAGATTTTTAATCCATCTTTGAAAATGTCTGCGCCGTCCATTTTAGCTTCTACTTCTTTTTTAACTTTTTTAATAAAAGCATCATATGGTGTTTCTTTTTTATCAGTCTCCGTCTTATCTATCATATCCTCTACGTTTGTTTTTCTAGCTTCCTCGGCTTCTTCTTCTGAAATTTTTCCATGCATAACCATCAGATTGAGCACCGTATTGATTCGATCTTTTGCAAGATCGGGATTTTCAAGTGGATTATAAGCCGATGGACGCTGAGGCAGGCCCGCTAACAGAGCTGCCTGCGGTAAAGTTAACTCACTTAAGTCTTCTTTTCCGAAATACGTTTTGGCAGCTTCCGCAACGCCATAAGCACCTGCTCCGTAATAGATTTTATTCATATACATTTCCAGGATTTTTTCTTTTGAATATTCCTGGTCCAGTTTGATAGCTAGATACTGTTCCTGTACTTTTCTTTCAATCGTCTTTTTGCTCGTTAGAAAGGATCTTTTAACCACCTGCTGGGTAATGGTACTTGCACCTTCAGCGCCGAACCCGCTTGTAATGTTAGCTCCTACCGCTGCTACTATTCTTCTGAAGTCTATACCGATGTGGTCGTAAAATCTCGAGTCCTCTGTAGCGATCACCGCGTCTTTAAGGACTGGAGGAAGATCGTCGTATGTTACTTTGGTTCTTCGTTCTGCCCCAGCTAAATCTGTAATCAGGTTATCATTCATATCGTAAACTTTTGAAGAGAAAGGAGTGGATAATTGCGATTCATCTAATTTAGGAGCACTTGAAATATAATAAGCGAACAATCCTCCAGTACTGATCATTAATACAAGACCAACGATTAAGATGGTTAATAATATTTTCTTAAATAACGGCTTTCCTTTCTTTTTCTTAGAAGCCTTCATCTGATTTCTTCTTGCTGTACGTGATTGGCTTTCATTTGCCATTTAGTTCTCCTCCAATTCAGAAATAAGCTTATCCAGAGCAGCAGCGTAATCAACTCGTGCCTGGAAATGGAAAGGAATGTGGTAACCTTCCTTTTTAATAAAAGCGTAGGGAATTGATTTTCTTCCGCCTTTCCACTGCTCATCCCAAAATATAAATAGTTGCTTGGAAGGAAGTAAATATACTTCCTCAAGCGGAGCAAACTTGATGATCATAAAAGAGATGCCACCTTGTTGATCCACTGCTTTCATATGGTCAATTTGGTGTTGATGGACGTTGCTTAATGGAAATGACGTCTTATTTCTTGTTTCTTTAGCTTCGAAATCAATATACTTACCGCGATAAACCCCATTAAAATCTGTGGTAGAAGCCTGCTTAAAATAGGCTTCTTTTATTACAGCAGCACTTCTTTTGGGATAATCCACATTAACAATCTGGACAGGGGTTGGTTTCTTATGAACTACTGCGATTTGAGACTCTAAGTAGTATTGGTTCGTTACACTGATATCTTCTTCCAGCGTCATTCCACGATTGCTGAACGTAGTCTTTTTTTGCTGTAAAGGTGTGGAACCTTTTTTTGCATTAGCCGACCGTTTTCCATTGGGATATTTCATTCATTATACCTCCCTGCAGCCATGAGAGTATCATACCAAAAAATGACCTCCAAGGATATATGTGAAGACTTCAATTTTTTAGACGTATAGACAACTAAAAGGTTTCATTTATTTTAAGTATTCGACAAAAAGTTCAAATCATGGACAATTATACCATTTATTTTCCGAACTAATTATTCTATTCGAAAAAAATAACTTGTTTAAGGGGGATTAAAAAAAGCTGCTGCTAATTAATTCAGCAGCAGCCCTTTTATTAAGTGGATGGACGGTTTTCACCAGCAAGCTTCGGGTTATCTGTTTTCGCGGGTTCAGGTTTTTTAGGCTTTTGTTCTTTCTTTCTTGGCATAAGAAGTCCTCCTTTACTGTCGAAGGTATTTGTTCAATTTGACTTGTTTTGTAGCATTAGTTCTAGTCTTGTCATTGAGGAAGGAGTTATACATAAACAGGAGAATTAAAAGGGTATCAGGGTAGAGGAGGAGATGAATGTGCAAATATATCGCACTTCTTCAGAATTCGAGGAGCAGCTGCTTAAGTTGAAAGATAAAATGTCAGGTTTAAAGCATCAGGTAGCCATAAAAACGGATGAGACGATATTTAGTATGGCTGTAGCCCATAGAAAAGAAATGGATGATCTTTATGATGGATTATTTCATTTAAAACAGCAGATTGAAGAAGTAAGGCTTGACCAGGAAGCTCAAGTTAGAGAGAATTATCATCTGCCAAAGGATCAAGTTTCAGCTATATGATTCGTTGATATAAAAGATCTTATCGTGGTAAGGTAAACTAAAAAGGTGTGAACATATTTTGGCTTTAGAAAAACATACAAAAGATTTGAAACAACTGATCGATCAACTCCATACTCAATTTCTTGAAACGGAGGGTCCCGTCGATAAAAAAAATCACGCTTTTTTTGAAAAAGTGAAGGAAGAAACCTCACCTATGTTTGAACTTAACCGTGTGTGGAGTGAAGAAGCTGAAGAGTATGTGAAAAATCGAGGGGCAAGCGTACATCCTAATCAGATTAAGTCTACGAGTGAAAATATCGAGATGATCATTTTGCACAGCTATTATGTGGATGTACACCGTAAAAGGTTTAAGGAACTTTATCAATCTGTTCACTACGTTCTGGATATGATATTGAACGATATAAAAAACAGCTAGTAAAGCTAGAAGCCTCAGTGTAGCCACTGAGGTTTTTTACTGGTTTACGATGGTTTTCATAAGAGGGGAGAGGCTGATAATCTTCGTTGAAATAGGTTTGATGGGGGTGAATAGTAAAGGACAATTCGAAGCTTACAATATAAAAAGCTGCCGGGGCTGCCGGCAGCTAAGTTTTTCTAGTAATGTTAATTCTTTTTAAAACATAGAAGCTTTATTCGTGTGTTGTTTTCTTTCCCGTAATTTTTACGATAATTAAATAGAAGGCAGGTACGAGTAACAGGGTGAGTATAGTTGAAAATAATAAGCCAGATACAATAGATACCGCAAGTGGCTTAAATAAGACATCCCCTGTGAAAATAATCGGCGTCAAAGCTGCAATTGAAGTGAGAGAAGTAAGGACAATTGGTCTAACTCTGGCACGCCCGGCTTCTATAACAGATTCAATCGTAGACGAATAGGTTTCTTTATTCTGCTCAATAAATTCAATCAATATAACAGAATTGCGAACAACAATACCCGATAATGAGACAATTCCCAGAACGGCTAAGAAACTTAGTGGCTCGCCGGAGACGAATAGACCAATAATAGCTCCTGTAACGGCCAAAAATACAGTTCCGGTTATTAATACTGGCATTAATAACGAGTTGAATTGGATTGCGATGGTCAAGTAGATCAGGAATAAGACGATTACAAACAGTTTAGCAACTTCAACAAAGAACTCTGTCTGGGCGTCTGTTTCTCCGCTTTCCACAAGAGAATAACCTTCTGGTAAGTCTTCTTTAATGGCAGATACAATATCATTCGCCTTACTAGTAAATGCTTCTTCAGCACCCTCTTTTGGATAAGCTTCGACCGTAATGGTACGTTCGCCATCCAGATGAGGAATAGCCCCAACCTGTTCTACCTCTTCCTCGGAAATGAGTTCATCTAAGGAGAGGGAAGCAGGTGGTTGACCTTCACCTGGATTCTGCTGGCTGACCACGGTTAAATTTTCTAAATTAACCCCATCTGGATCTCCGTCATCAAGTATAATTTCCAGAGGTAGACGTTCCACCCCATTATCAAAGGTTCCAAGGGGCACCCCTGTGTTAGCAAGCTGAAGCTGAGAAGTAATCTGACTGATCGGTATATTATTATCCGCTAGCTTATCACGGTCTGGATTAAATTGTGTAAATGGTTGTCCGGCTCCAGCATTAATGGTGGCAATTTCTGCTTCATCGATGTCGGCGAGCCGATCCCTTGCATTTCTCGCTTCCTGGATGAGCGGCTCTAATTCTGGTCCCTGAATTTTCACCTGAACCGGTGGGGATGGAGGAGGACCAGACACGATGGTTTCCAGAAATACTTCTGCATTTGCAAACTCTTCTCTAAGAGGCTCTTCCCAATCATTAATGAAGGTAGATGCGCTGGTTTCTTCACGATCTACTCTAACTAAAAGCTGCCCTGTATTCTCGCCTGAACGAGTCAGGGAGGAATTGAAAATACCAGGAAGTCCTGTACCCGTATAGATCGCGGATTCCGTAATATTATCTTCCTTACTAGTTAAGAAGTTATTCATTTTTTCAAGCTGCGCTTGTGTTTCTTCAATAGGCGTTCCCTGAGGATATTCCACCGATATCGTCACTTCTGGACGATCTGCAGAAGGAAAGAACTCAAATGGAATGCGAACAACAAGTGTGGCAAGCAGGGCGCATAATATTAAACCTGTAAGCGCAGTAAGCCATGGTTTTTTAGTAGTCTTAGGCAGAATGGAATCTGCGTAAACACGTTCAATCCAATTAAAGAACCCGCCAAGTAGACCTGCTTTTGATTTTTTCTGCTTTTTCTGCCTGCGTTTTCTTGCATATTGAACGGTTGGGACAAAAGTTAAAGCAATAATAGTTGAAGCAAGGATCGTAAAGATTAGCACGGTAGGCAAAGCCCGAATAAAATCACCGTTTGACCCTGATAAGAAAGTTAATGGAAAGAAACTGAAGATGATCATAAGCGTAGAGGTAACAATCGATTTTCTTACCTCTTTAATTCCGCGTATAGTACCTTCTAAAGGACCATCCCCAAGCTGAAATCTTCGCTGAATATTATCATTAACCACAATCGCATCATCCACAAGTATTCCAATAGCAATAATCATTCCAATAATGGAGATCTGATTTAAATCTACTCCTACATAAGGGAGTGGAATAAGTCCAATAATAATGGAAATCGGAATTGACAAAGCTACCAGAATAGCAGAAGAAATAGGTAACCCTAACACCATAATGACAATTACTGCAAAAAAGGAGATGGAGAACGAAGTAATTAAATTTGTAAAGACCTCTTCTATAATTGTACTTTGAGTGTAGAATTGATCCACCTCAATAGCAGATGGTAATTCGCCAGAGAGGGTATTAATTCTAGAGGTGATACTATCCTGTAAAGCAGATATATTTACTCCTTCCTTGGCTAGTATTGTTACTGATAACGCGGCTTTTCCATCATAAGAGATCAGATCATCTACTTCTTCGATGATCACATTGATAGATCCTATATCTTCAATAGTTATACTTTCACCTTCATTATTTTGACCAATGGATAGTTGAGATAACTCATCAATATTGGAGTATTTATCAAGGATAAGCTGATAAATTTTGTTATCTTCCTGCTCAGTTCCTATGGCCGCAGGTGCAATTTCGTTCTGGATAGATGAGATGACCTGTGAGGGAGATAATTGATTTTCTTTAAGCTGATTATTATCTAAACTGACGGATACTTTCTGCCCAGGCAAGCCTTTAATAAGAATAGACTCTACGCCGGAGATTTCAGTTAATTCTGCCCGCCAGGTTTCTAATGTATCTCTAAGATTATATAGGTCTTCCTCATTGTCAGCGAGTAAATGATAGGAAGCGACAGAGGACGAATTAAGGTCTGTATTTACATCAGGATCCTGTACTTCTTCGGGGAACCCGCGTGAAACGTCAGAGACCACCTGTCGAATTTTTGAATTCACTGTATTCGGTTCAGCGTCCCCGGTAAGTGTAGTGGTAATAGAACCAAAACCAGTGGTGGACGCTGATGTGACTTGGTCTACCCCTTTAATGTTTAATAATTCTGTTTCCAATGGATTAATAACGGTTCGTTCTACTTCCTGAGGAGTGGCCCCTGGGAATACGGTAGAAATCGATGCTACATTAACATTAATCTCGGGGATTTCTCTTTTTGGGAGCTGAAGATAAGTAAAGATACCTGTGAAAATTAACAGAATGATGAAAACCCAGATGATCTTATTGAATTGCAGTATTTTGGACATCTCTTTTCCTCCTTATTACCTAAAATATTAATCATCTATTTTATGTGATTATATCAAGTATAAACTTTTTTTTGACACATGTGTCAAATATTAATGTCCTGAATGTGTTTTTAAAAGAGATTTTTTCATTTTGTAATCGCTTTACATATATATTGAATTGTTTTATAATTATCTTCCCAATAAAAGGGAGGTTATATTATGAACCAGGAACAGTTAATTCAACATGCTAAAGACATTCGGGAAAAAGCTTATACTCCCTATTCTAAATTTCCAGTAGGAGCAGCACTGCTTACAGCAGATGGCACTCTGTACACCGGATGTAATATTGAGAATGCGGCTTACCCGGTAGCCTGCTGTGCAGAGAGAGTGGCCATTTTTAAGGCCATTTCAGAGGGTCACGTTAAATTTCAGGAGCTGGCTGTAGTTGCAGATACAAAACGTCCCGTTCCACCATGTGGTTCATGCCGTCAAGTAATGAGTGAATTCTTTGATTCTAACGTGAAGATTCATGCTTCTAATCTCTTGGGAGATTACAAAACGGTATCTATGGATGAATTACTGCCATTTTCTTTTTCATCAGACGATCTGCCGGAGGAATCTTCTTAGGTAATAGCTTTACATAGAAGGAGGGATCTGATCCTTCCTTTTTTTCTTTTATGATTGAAGGGGAAGTTCTTAATTAATATGATAATATCGCCCAGTACATCTTGAAGATGCATGACATACGCTGATAAGGAATAGACGATAAGGAGTGAAAGTTGTATGCATCACCATTCAATGCAAGGTCAAGGCGCTCATTCCTGCGATAGGCGTCCGATCGTTTGCCCGGTTCAGCAATGTGTAGTAGACAATTACTTTGTAGAAAATCAAGATTATATTCACCCGACGCACATATTAGTTCAAAACCATCATTTACTAAATAATTTTCATTATTTCCCTTATATGACTTCGGAGGCTAACTCGTTCCAAACTCAGGATTACGCCTTTCCTCAAGGATCTTCCCCGGATTATAACTGGATGGATTACATGTCTCAAAACCAGATGGGTCAGGGGCAGATGCCAATGATGCCTCAGGAGCAAATGGGAATGGGTCAGGGGCAGATGCCAATGATGTCTCAGGAGCAAATGGGAATGGGTCAGGGACAGATGCCAATGATGCCTCAAGGTCAAATGGGAATGGGCCAGGGTCAAATGCCAATGATGCCGCAAGGACCAATGGGACCAATGGAATAAATTAAAATAAGCCACTAGCCGTGGCTTATTTTTTCATATAGGAAGAATGAAAGGTTTCTTTTTCTGTCTAATTAAACAAAAGGGAGACAAATCATGAAAACGATTGTTGTTACAGGCTACAAACCTATGGAACTCGGGATTTTTAACCCTGAAGATGCGAAAGTAAGCTTTATAAAAGAAGCCATTAAGAAAAGGATTCTATCCTTATTAGATGAAGGACTGGAATGGGTACTGATTTCTGGCCAGATGGGAGTAGAACTCTGGACCGCAGAAGTTGTACTCGATTTAAAAGAAGATTATTCGATTAATCTGGGTATAATACCGCCATTTGAAAATCAGCAGGAAAGATGGAAAGAAGTTTACCAACTGGCATATGAAGAAGTAACGATGATGGCGGATTTTTATAAGCCGGTATATAATAAAGGATATGAAGGGCCTTATCAGTTTCGAGCGAAAGACCAGTTTTTAGTGGAACATTCCGATGGATGCCTGGTATTGTATGATGAAGACACTAAGGGGAGCCCGGATTATTTTTTAACAGCGGCTTCTAACTATGCTGCTTCTCATACTTATCCTATTCTCTACATAACTCCATTAGATTTGGATGATATAGTGGAAGAACTGAGGATGTCGAACCCAGATTACTGGACCCAATAATTTTTTCTAAATACTAAATTGACATTTCCGTCAGCTTTTGAAAAAATAAACGTAATGTGCTGAACAGAGGTGAAGATAATGAACTTAGAGAATATCCACTTAACAAGTAAAGAGATTCTTGAAAAAGATTTTAAAACGTCCATGAGAGGTTATAACCAAGAAGAGGTGGATGAATATTTAGATTTAATCATCCAGGATTATGACCTTATGCAACAGGAAATGGAAAGATTACAGCAGGAAAATGATCGGTTGAAACGTATGTCATCCAGAGAATCGACACAACGTGTAAAACAACCCGCCAATAATAATCATCAGGTTAATTATGATATCTTAAAGCGTGTTTCTAATCTGGAAAAAGCCGTATTCGGAAATAAATTTGCTGATTGATTCCACTAATTGCCACGTGACAGCGTGGTGAGAATCTGGTACACTGATTTAGTGCGTCTCTTAAAGACGCTGACGAATCCAATGCATAAAGTAATTTTGAATACTCGGGTAATCGCTGTATGGTTTTCATACAGAGGAAAGTCCATGCTCGCACAGTCTGAGACGACTGTAGTGTTCGTGCCTGACGAAACCATAAGTCAGGGTAGCTTACGTCTAAGCTAACGGCAAGGAAAATTCCTAAGTCTATTTTAGATAAGGAATGAATACTTTGAAAGTGCCACAGTGACGAAGCCAAAATAGAAATATTTTGGGTGGAACGAGGTAAACCCCGCGAGTGAGCAACCCAAATAAAGGTAGGGGCACTCTCTTAATGGAAAATGAACCAACCGAGAGGCCGGCAAACAGTCGGCAGATAGATGATTGCCACCGGAGTACGAGGTTGACCGCCGTTTGCAGTACAATGGAACAGAACATGGCTTACAGAGTATTCAAAGGTCACTTTAATTATTACAGCACACACCCTTCTGAAAAGCCATCATTGCTTTTTAGAAGGGTTTTTTTATGATACATAGTGGAGGAGATGAAGAAGATGGATCAACAAGTTACTTTGATTGCTACTGCGGCCATGGGCCTTGAAGCAATTGTTAGTAAAGAAGTGAAAGAACTTGGTTATGAAGACGTTCAAGTAGAGAACGGCCGGGTAGTATTTACAGCAGATGTATCAGCTATTCCAAGGGCTAACCTCTGGTTAAGAACGGCTGACCGCGTTAAATTGCTGGTGGGTAAGTTTAAAGCTGTTACATTCGATGACTTATTCGAGCAGACAAAAGCTTTACCATGGGAAAATTTTATTACTGAAGATGGTGAATTTCCTGTGGTCGGTAAATCAGTAAAATCAAAGCTGTACAGTGTACCTGATTGCCAATCTATCGTAAAGAAAGCCATCGTTGAGCGTTTGAAGCAAAAATACGGTGTGGCTTCCTGGTTAAAGGAAACAGGGGCATTTTATCGTGTGGAAATTGCCCTTCATAAAGATGAAGCATTACTGACTATTGATACATCAGGCAGCGGCCTCCATAAACGAGGCTATAGAGTAGGACAGGGGGAAGCTCCTTTGAAAGAAACTCTGGCTGCTGCACTCGTTCAAGTGACGAACTGGCACCCGAATGAACCTTTCGTGGACCCTTTCTGTGGATCAGGAACCATAGCGATTGAAGCTGCCTTAATCGGCCAGAATATTGCTCCAGGTTTCAACCGGGAATTTGCTTCTGAGGATTGGTCGTTTATTCCACAAAAGGCCTGGGATGAAGCCTTTCAAGAGGCTGAGGACAGTGCAAACTATGATCAGCCTTTAAATATTACAGGATCAGATATAGATCCGGAATTAATTGATATTGCTAAAAAAAATGCTATGGAAGCGGGTCTTGGTGATCTTGTGACTTGGAAACAAATGCAGGTAAGGGACTTCAATCCTAAGCAGGAAAATGGTTATTTAGTTTCAAACCCTCCTTACGGTGAGCGAATGGGTGAACGGCCGGAGGTGGAAGAGATGTATCGAGACCTGGGTGTTATTATGAGAGATCACCCCTCCTGGAGCGTGTATATCCTGACTTCCCATGAAGGATTCGAAAAACTTTATGGGCAGGAAGCTACGAAAAAGCGTAAGCTATTCAATGGATTCATTAAGACTGATTATTATCAATACTTTGGAAAAAAGATACGTTAAATATAGAATGATGGATTAGACTCTCCATAATTATAGTTTCCTTTTATTTTAGGTTTGATTTGAAAATTATATAAATCATTAATACTTCTGGTAAAGGTGGGTGACCGCAGTGACGCAAACTGTTAAAGAAAAATTTCTTGACCTTTTGAAAGAACAATCTTCTTATGAAGAAGCCATTGGTTTAATGGCGTGGGATATGCGCACAAAAGCTCCAAAAAAAGGTATGGATAATCGTTCTGAGGTTTTAGGAGTGCTATCAGAGAAAGTACACGAAATACAAACCTCTGATGAAATGAAATCTTATATCGATGAATTGAAAGGGAAAGTTGAAGATCCAGTACTCGTTAAGTCACTGGAAGAAGCAGAAGAAACTTATAACAAGACAGCTAAAATTCCTGGAAAAGAATATCGTGACTATGTAACGCTGCAATCAAAAGCGGAATCCATGTGGGCAGAAGCAAAAGATAAGAACGATTTTGAAAGTTTTCGTCCTTATTTAGAGAAGCTGGTGGAATTTAACAAGCGGTTTGCGGAATACTGGGGCTACAAAGAACATCGCTATGATGCTCTTCTTCACAATTATGAACCAGGAATTACCGTATCTAAACTAGAAGAAGTTTTCCCAAGAGTGCGGAAGGCGTTAACGGATTTGTTAGATCGAATTAAAAAAGCACCTATGCAGCCCGATCCTTCTGTGCTTGAAGGGCATTTTCCTAAGGCTCAACAGGAGAAATTCAGCGAAGAAATACTAAAGCGAATGGGGTACGATTTTGAAGCCGGCCGTTTAGATGAAACCGTTCATCCTTTTGCTATCGGTTTAAATAGCAATGACGTTCGTGTTACGACTAAATATGATGAAAAAGATTTTAGAACCGCTGTATTTGGTACCATCCATGAAGGCGGCCACGCACTATATGAACAAAATATAGATCCTAAACTCACTTTTACTCCACTTGCAACTGGAACTTCCATGGGTATTCATGAGTCCCAGTCTTTGTTCTGGGAGAACTTTATTTCAAGAAGGGAAGCCTTTTGGCAGAATCATTACGAGTTGTTCAAAAGACACGCACCGGAAAAATTCGAGTCACTGCCACTGGATCAATTTTACAGGGCGATTAACGAGGTAAAGCCGTCTCTTATCCGAATTGAAGCTGATGAATTGACTTATTGTCTTCATATAATGGTTCGTTACGAACTCGAAAAAGCTTTAATAGGCGAAGAAATAGAAGTGAAGGATCTGCCGGAGTTATGGAATAAAAAAATGGAAGAGTATTTGGGTGTTAAGCCTGAAATGGATTCCGAAGGCGTGCTGCAGGACATTCACTGGGCCGGGGGAGATTTTGGATATTTTCCGTCTTATGCTTTGGGGTATATGTATGCAGCCCAAATTGAAAAACAAATGAGTAAAGAAATAGATATTAATCGAGTAATTGAACAGGGAGATTTCAAACAGATACAAGAATGGTTGACCTCTCGTATACATCAGTATGGCAAGATGAAAAAGCCGCTTGAACTCCTGGAAGAAGTAACTGGGGAAGGGTTAAACCCTGATTATCTAGTAAACTATCTAACCAACAAGTATAAACACATTTATCAATTTGAATATTGATATTAGTTACAAAACCCAGCTGTCAGTCCTGACAGCTGGGTTTTATTTAATTAAGAAAATTCTTTTTTTAATTCAGGTTTTAATAATCCAGCATCTTCATAAACAGGAGCTATTTGTTCTGTAAACTCCGAGAATTTTTCATCAGCTTGCGATAAATCTGCCTCTTCTACGTTAGACTCTAGTGCACTTGCAACTTCTTCGTAGTAAGATTTAAGAGAAGGAAGGGCTTCTTCATATGTAGTGACTACATCTTCAGGCAGGTCGGCTTCTATTGAATAATTTGACGCTGCATCGGCAGCTTCTGCTGCGGCTGCCTGAGCTTCTTCTCCAGCAGATTTAATAGCTTCTGGGTCCGGCTCTTCGGCCACCATGGCTTCTTCATAAGCAGCAATTTTAGATTGATATGGCTGGAAAGTGTCCTGCATATTCATCTGGACGCTCATGATTTCTTTCTTCATTGCCTGATCATCGTTTTTGCTATCTTCTTCACCTGATGATTGCTCTTCCGACTGATTTTCAGAATCACTGCTTGATTCCTCAGAAGAGTCATTATTACATCCGGCGATAACCAGCGTACCAGCGATGCCCAGCATCAGTAACCACTTCTTCATAATAATCCCCCTTTGATTTATGTATCACGTTTATTCTAGGGGAGGCAGGAATGAATGTAAAGAAATTGCAAAAATGTTATAATATACTGAAAATTTAATTTTATTTTTACCTAGGGAGGCCTTAGTAATGTATCTACCAGATTTTCGATTAGATAATAAACTTGCTGTTGTCACAGGCGGCACAAAAGGCATTGGAAAAGCAATCGCTCTTGCTTATGCTGAATCAGGAGCCGACGTAATTTTAATTGCTCGCAATGAGAAGCATCTCAACAAAATGAAAGACGCAGTTGAATCTCTAGGTCAGCAAGCTTATACGATTTGTAAAGATATCCAGCAATATGATGCGATTAAAGAAGAAGTGGAAGAAATCCGTGGTGATCGAGCTATAGATATTTGGGTCAATAATGCAGGGATGAACATACGCTCAGAAGCTGAACACGTAAGTGAGGAAGAATGGGACCAGATTGTTTCAACCAACATGAAAAGTGCGTTTTTCTTGTCTCAGTATGCCGGGAGGGTAATGAAGCAGCATAAACAAGGGAAGATTATTAATATTTCTTCCGTAGGCGGTCATACCGCGTTAAGAACCGGAGTTGTATATGCTATGACCAAGAGTGCACTTATTCAAATGACGAAAAATCTTGCTCTGGAGTGGGGAAAGTATCAGATTAACGTGAATGCAATCGGTCCGTGGTACTTTCCGACTTCATTAACGGAGCAGTTGTTACAAGATGAAGATTATGTTCAATCCATTCTTGAAAGAACACCGTTAAATCGAATAGGGAAGCTTGAAGAACTTTCGGGTGCCGCAGTATTTCTTGCTTCAGATGCAGGTAACTATATGACAGGCCAGACGCTGTTTGTAGATGGCGGAATGACGATTTATGGATTTTAAGTGTATCGAGCAATCAACTCTGGTTGATTGCTCGTTTTTATTTTAAGTTGAAAAGTGTAAGGCAGCTTTCTTTAAGCTCATAATCAAGCCGGGTTAGGAGCATATTAAGAATAAGGAGGTTGTCAAATGGCCTATATACTTTCAACCGGATTGCAGGAAGCTGAATACGAATATACTCAAGACACAGTACAATCACTTATTTACAATCTTTTCCCTCTCAAATCACATGAAAAAAAACGGCTGCTTCCAATCTTCGAGCACGCTCAAATAGATAGAAGGCAGTTCTCAGCAAGTTTGGAGTGGTTCGAACACCCGCATGGATTAAAGGAGAGAAATGAATTATTTCACGACAAGGCGTTGAAATACGCTAAGGGTGCTATTGAGTCGTGTTTATCTAATCTTCAATTCTTAAAGCAAGAAGTGAATCCTTCTATAATAGACCATATTATCTTCGTATCTTCTACTGGGATCAACACCCCTACATTGGATACTTACTTTATTAATGATTTAAATTTCAAAGAAACAGTAAAAAGGACTCCCATGTTTGGATTAGGATGCGCCGGAGGTACGAGTGGAGTGGCAAGAGCGTATGAATGGCTTCAAGGTCACCCTGAAAAAAATGTTTTAGTAGTATGTGTGGAACTTTGCAGTTTAACCTTCCAATTAACCGATCAGCGAGTGAGTAACTTTGTAGGAACTGCCTTATTTGGAGACGGTGCATCAGCGGTCCTCATGAGTGGAGAACGTTCAAATCTTCGAGAAATGGCTTGCCTGCCCACAGCTAAGGTATTGAATTCAAGTTCCAGACTTAAGCCATTCAGTACAGATGTAATGGGATGGAGAGTAGTGGATACAGGATTTGAAGTGATTTTTAATAAAAGCATCCCCAAATTAGTGAAATCTTTTTGGAGTCTTCATATGAAGGATGTGTTAGATAAAAACCTTTGGGAAAGCAATGAGTTACCGTTTATAGTTGCTCATCCCGGTGGAAGGAAAGTGCTGGAAGGTTACAAGGAAGTGTTTGAATTATCCGATCATACGTTAAAATTTTCAGAGAATGTGTTGAGGAATCACGGAAATATGTCTTCCCCTACCGTGCATTTTGTATTAAAAGAAGCAATGGCGAGTGAACCTGAAAAAGGTACAAGGTCCTGTATGACGTCTCTCGGGCCTGGTTTTAGTTCGGAAATAGTAAGTTTGGAGTGGGTTTAATGGAAGGGTTTTTATGGATTCTTTTTACATTTTTGGTTATTCAAAGACTAGCAGAATTAGCTGTGGCCAGGTCAAACCGAAAATGGATGTTGACCAGAGGAGCCATTGAATCAGGAGAAAATCATTACATTTTGTTTATTGTGCTTCATACGTTGTTCTTTGTTTCCCTTTTTACAGAGTTTGCTTTTACTTCCTATCATTATAGTCGTTTTTTTTATCTCTTTCTAAGTATTTTTATCCTTCTACAATTGTTAAGGATATGGTGTATCTCAAGTTTAGGGCGAAGGTGGAATACACGAATTCTAGTCTTGCCTGATGAAAAGCCTATCATAAAAGGCCCATACAAGTATATTCCTCATCCCAATTACGTTATAGTGTTTTTTGAATTACTATTTATTCCTCTGCTGTTTCAGGCCTATATAACGGCAATTGTTTTTCCATTTCTGCATTTGCTTGTGCTCATGGTACGCATACCAGCAGAAGAAAAGGCTCTGGAAGAGAGAGTTTAAGACTTATGGACAGTTGCTTTTTACAGAACAGATCTGCTATAATCTAATTAGTATTGAAAATCATTATCATTTAGAAGGGTGCGGGAACATTATGATGGTGCTCATCTTCTTAGTTGTCGCTGTTTATAGTTACTTGATGGTTTGGGTATTGGCAAAGGTGGGCTCAATACCTGCTCGCTCGGTTATGGATATAGTAAAAGGGAATGTAAAACCAACTCCTTCACAAAATAGAAAATCATATGAACGAACAATTTCAGCCAGGTAAATACACCTGGCTTTTTATTTTTGCTATAATAGAGAATAAGAAGGAAAATTGTCGAAAGCTGATTACTGTCTAATTCATTAGAATAACTTTTAAAATTTTGAATTAATCTTACCTTCGTGTTCCTAGTTTAAAGAAGCGCTGGTCGTTTATACATATTAACCGTTAAGCGTAAACGACCGATTTAAAAGGCAGTAAAATGTAAGGAGTGACTTATGAAAAAAAACCATGCATTAGCCTACTTTTTAGAGGATTTGTGGACGAGGGGATTTAAATTAAGTGATGAAGATGTAAGATTTATTTATTTTGGGAAGAATTCAACCAATGCGTCCGAGTGGAAAACCATTATTGCAGTAAAGATTACATTAAAATTCCAGCAAGCTTTTGATCCAAGTTTTTTCATAAGTGTATTAGAACATATTGCTAAGCCGCATATTAATACGAAACATCAGGCTTATCGCTCTATAGAAGAGCGCGTTTCTTCTTCGGGACTTCCTTTAAATTAAGGATCTGTAAACTTTCTGAAACGATATAATAGGAAGCAGGTCTCTGTTATAAAGCAGTACGTTAAAAGTACATACCCTATCTGTGGAACTTTTACTTATCCTCTTGCTCTTTCCTCGCGCATTATGGCATGATAAGCGTTAAAACAGATAAAAATCTTACCTAAGTGATCATGCTGAATCAACCACTTATCAAAAATCCTCTTGGGCATAAAATAAAAACTTGTAGAGAAAGCTGGGTTTCTCTACAAGTTTTACCATCTGTTTTCAGGTTTTGTATATTTTAAGAGCGCAGCGCGAGCAATTCGATCTGCGTTTTTATTTTGCTTTTCTGGTATCCACTTATAAAATACGTAAGGAAACGATTTTTCTAATTCCTGGATGGTCTTAAGAAAAAATGAAAACTTTTCATTTTTGGTATAGCCTTTTTCAATGGTATCAATAACTATTTTTGCATCAGATCGAATAGATATGATTTCTTCAGGGAAATCTTGTCTGCATACTTCCAGGGCCTTAATTACGGCTAAAAATTCAGCTTCATGGTTATTTCTTTCATTTAAATAGAAGCTATGTTCTATAAGTGTGGCTCCTTGTTTGATAATTACTCCAGCAGCACTAGGGCCTGGATCACCGCTTGCCGCAGCATCTGTATAAACTTCGATCAATTCAAACAGCTCCTTCAATATTCAGCGTGCTTAAACCTTTTGGCTGCATATAAAAATGGGGTATCGATAGCAGCTACAATAAATTTAATAATATAAGTTGTCAAGAATATTTCCAGCCAAACTTCGAAAGGATAGAGTCCTAAGAACGCAATAGAGCAGAAGATTGCGCTGTCTAAGAGCTGGCTGACCATTGTGCTTCCATTATTTCTTATCCAAAGTGTTTTATTACTTGAGAATAATTTCTTCAAGCTTGCGTACATCCATACGTCAAAATACTGACTGATAATATAAGCTGTCAAGCTTCCAAGAGCAATTCGGGGGACGATGCCGAACAAACTCTCTAGAGCGGGCTGAGCCACATCATTTTCTCCTGGCGTGAACTGAATAGCCAGCTGCATCATGATGGTTAAAGCAATCAGGGTAGAAAATCCCATCCAAACAGCTTTACGGGCATCTTTCTTTCCGTACTTTTCATTTAATATATCTGTGGCTAAAAAGGCTGTTCCATAAATGATATTTCCAAGCGTAGCATTTAAGCCGAATAACTCTATTGTTTTGACTACCTGAATATTGGCCACTACCGTGGACATTCCTATCCATACAAAAAGACCGGGTTTACCAAAGATGCGGTAAACCATTAATAGTAGGCTAAAATTTATGAGAGCGAATAAAATCCATAACCACTCATTACTCATTTAATTACCTCCTTAGTTTTGATAACGCGGGAGTTTGCGAACCGCGCTCCTAGACTAACAGCCGTTAATTATACGAGGGAGGGCTTTTTTTTTCAAGGAAAACATAAAAAAAGCAGCCTCTTTTAGAGGCTGCTTTGGAATTTTAATTATTGTTTTTCAACATTAGCTGCTTGTGGTCCGCGGTCGCCTTCAACAATTTCAAAAGAAACGGTTTGACCTTCTTCTAAAGATTTGAAACCTTCTTCTTGAATTGCAGAGAAGTGTACGAATACATCGTTTCCACCTTCTACTTGGATGAAGCCGTAACCTTTTTCCGCGTTAAACCATTTTACTGTACCGTTTTGCATGATATGAATCCTCCTAAAAACTTCTTACACGTAATACGTGATAAATTACAAATGATGATGAGAACATGAAAAATCCATAGAAACTCGGAACAATAAACTCCAGAGTACTTCTATGGGAACTACCTTGCATTTATGTTTCCGATCACCTTATTTGCTTATTTATAATATAACGTATCGATAAAGTGACGTCAACAATATGAATATGATTTTTTAAGGGATAACTAATGAAAAGTTAATGATGTTTACTGCTAGCTTCCCTGAAGCTTGAAAGAGCGTGATCTATGGAAGTCCATTTCTTATTCGCGTTAAGTAAAGTATAGGCAATAAGTTTCAAGTTAAGTCAGCTTCTAATGAGACCAGTCTAAACTTTTTGAAATGATGTAAAAAAAAGGTAAGATGGTTATAAAGGGAGTGAAATTATGAAAACAGATATCGAAATTGCTCTTGAAGCCAAGATGAATCCTATTTCCTTAATTGCAGAACAGATGGGACTGACAGAAGAGGATTGGGAACCTTTTGGACATTATAAAGCCAAGTTATCCGATCAGCTGCTAAACAAACTGGATGATCGACCAAATGGAAAGATTATTCTTACCACGTCGATAAATCCTACTCCTGCTGGTGAAGGTAAATCCACTGTAACGGTAGGACTGGGGCAGGCGTTAAACCAGTTGAATAAAAAAGCGGTTATTGCATTAAGAGAGCCTTCACTTGGGCCAACGATGGGTCTTAAAGGCGGTGCTTGCGGAGGGGGGCATTCCCAGGTTGTTCCTATGGAAGAGATCAACCTGCATTTTACTGGGGATATACATGCTATAACAACTGCAAATAATGCGTTATCCGCATTTATAGATAACCATATTCATCAGGGAAATCAGCTGAATATAGATCCTAGAAGAATTACATGGAAACGGGCGTTAGATATGAATGACCGCTCTTTACGCCAAGTCGTGGTAGGTTTAGGTGGTGCGGTTAGAGGAGTTCCCAGGGAAGATGAGTTTACAATCACAGTGGCTTCTGAGATTATGGCCATACTTTGTCTGGCTGCTGATCTACAGGACTTAAAAAGGAGGCTTTCCAGAATTATTATTGGCTATACATATAAGCAAGAGCCGGTCACTGTTAATCAGCTGGGTTTTCAAGGTGCTTTAACTTTATTATTGAAAGACGCCATGAAGCCCAATCTTGTCCAAACATTGGAAAACACACCTGCCATTATTCATGGAGGACCATTCGCAAATATTGCTCACGGGTGTAACAGTGTAATGGCTACAAAGATGGCTGCAAAGTTAGGTGACTTTGTGGTAACTGAATCTGGGTTTGGGGCTGATTTAGGCGCAGAGAAGTTTCTAGACATCAAAACCCGGGCGGGAGATTTTGAGCCTGATGCTGTCGTAATAGTAGCTACGATTAGAGCGTTAAAAATGCATGGCGGTTTGAATAAAAAGGATTTGCACCATGAGGACTTGAGTGCTCTCGAAAAAGGAATGGAGAATCTTGAAAAACATCTGGAAACGGTTCGTCAATTCAATCTTCCTTTTATTGTAGCTGTTAATCAATTTTCTTCGGACACTCAGGCAGAACTTGATTACTTACGGAAATGGTGTGAGGAAGAGGGTGCACCTGTATCGGTCATTGATGTATTTACTAGAGGAGGGGAAGGAGGCATTGATCTAGCTGAGAAAGTGATTAAGGTCTGTGAAAGTAAATCTGCACCTCTTACTTATACTTATGATTTATCCGACAGCATAGAGGAAAAGATCCAGAAGATTGCTTTGAAAGTGTATGGAGCGGAAGGAGTTCATTTTTCCACTCAAGCGAAAAAGCAATTGCATCAAATAAAACAGTTAGGATATGGACAATTGCCCATCTGTATGGCCAAAACCCAGTATTCTCTTTCGGACGATCCCTCTCAGCTTGGCCGGCCGAGAAACTTCCATATTACAGTTCGTGAGTTCAGACTTTCTGTAGGGGCTGGTTTCATTGTTGCTATGACCGGTGAGGTAATGACCATGCCAGGTCTCCCTAAAAAGCCGGCAGCTCTTCAAATGGATGTAACCGAAGATGGTACGATTAAAGGATTATTCTAAAAAGTGTCAGCCCCTGGCTTTTTCTAGTCAGGGGGATGTTTTTTTTGCTACAATGATTTTAATTACATAAGAGGACAAGGAGGAAGAGGATTGGCTATTCAAATTGGTTTGACTGGCTGGGGAGATCATGCTTCCCTATACTCGCATCAAACAAAAGGAAATGAAAAATTACCTGAATATGCTTCTCACTTTCCTGTGGTAGAAGTAGATACCGCATTTTATGCAATACAGCCGCAGTCCCACTACGAAAAGTGGATGAAACAAACCCCGGAATCATTTAGATTTGTTATAAAAGCTTTTAGCCATCTGACAGGACACGATAGACAGGAACGTACAAAACAAGAAGTAAAAGAATTAATGAAGCAGTATGAAGAATCGATACAACCCGCCTGGGAAAAAGGTAAAATCAATGCTCTTTTATTCCAATTTCCACCGTGGTTTGATGTAAAAAAACAAAACATACAAAAACTGCGCTTTATTAGAGAGTGGCTGTCCGATTATCCTCTTGCTCTTGAATTTAGAAACCAAAGCTGGTTCCAGCCCCAGTATAAAGAACAGACCTTATCATTTATGAAAGATCAACAGTGGATTCATACCATTTGTGATGAGCCTCAAGCTGGAGAAGGTTCTGTGCCCCGCGTTTTAGAGCCCACCCACCCGAGTAAATCACTTGTCCGCTTTCATGGCCGTAATATTCACGGATGGAATAAGAACGGCAGAGAAGATTGGAGAAAAGTTCGTTTTCTTTATAGATATAATGAGGAAGAACTGAAGGAATGGGCTGAAAGAATCCATGAACTAAAAAAACAAACCCCGGACATTACTTTACTTTTCAATAATAATTCCGGCGGCGATGCTGCGGATAACGCTAAACAAATGCAGGACATTTTAGGGGTCACTTACAACGATTTGAATCCTAGACAAATGGACCTGTTTCAATTTTAGGAGGATTTATGGAGAAAGACCACCGACTCAAAAGAATGGAAACGTATGTAAAAAAACAGTTCGAGCAGGATACGACAGGACACGGTTTTGACCATATGAAGCGTGTGGCACTCTGGTCCCGTAAGCTCGCTGATGAAGAGGAGGTTGATCCAGTACTTGCAGAAGCAGCAGGCTGGCTTCATGATATAGGAGATGAAAAATTATTTATAAATCCTGATAAGGCAGTAGAAGAGAGGAATCGATTACTACTCGAATGGAATTTCACACCTTTCCAAAAAAATGAGATTGAGAAAGCTATAGAGACCGTTTCCTTTCGAAAAGGGAAAAAGCCCTCGTCCTATTTGGGCGCTGTTGTTCAGGACGCAGACCGGTTAGATGCCATCGGTGCTATCGGTATTGCTCGTGCATTCACATATGGAGGAGCAAAGGGCCAGAGGATCGATAATGAAGAAGGGGATGCTTCCTCTTCTATCCAGCATTTTCACGATAAATTATTAAAGCTTTCCGGGATGATGAATACAGAAAGTGGACGACAGGAAGCTGAGCGCAGACATCGTTTTATGGAAGAATATTTACTGGAATTTAAGAGAGAAAAGCAGCTAGATTAAAACATTCACCCAGAGGAGGAAGCATAGTGGTTAAAAATGAACAAGCGTATTTAGATTTATGCCAGCACGTCCTGGATGCAGGACATGAAAAAGGAGATCGAACAGGAACGGGAACCTTTTCTGTATTTGGACACCAGCTCAGGTTTAACCTTGAGGACGGTTTTCCGCTTTTAACGACCAAAAAAGTACCCTTTCGGTTAGTAGCAAGTGAATTGCTGTGGTTTATCAAAGGTGATACGAACATTCGTTATCTTCTTCAGCATAATAACAACATATGGAATGAATGGGCTTTTCAGGCGTGGGTGGAAAGCGATGAGTACCACGGACCAGATATGACCGATTTTGGAAGAAGAAGTTTAAAAGATGAAGCATTTAAAGGACAATATAATGAGCAAATGGAACATTTTAAAGAAAAGATTCTCACAGATGATTCGTTTGCTGAACGATTCGGTGACCTGGGTAACGTTTATGGAAAGCAGTGGCGTGCGTGGAAAACCTCTCAGGGTCAGACGATCGATCAGTTGAAAAACGTTATTGAAGGGATTAAGAGTAATCCCGATTCAAGGCGGCATATCGTAACAGCCTGGAATCCGGAGGATGTACCATCTAACATGGCTTTGCCGCCCTGCCATGCAATGTTTCAATTTTATGTAGCTGATGGGAAACTGTCCTGCCAGTTATATCAAAGAAGTGCGGATATATTCTTAGGCGTCCCGTTTAATATTGCTAGTTATGCACTACTCACCCATTTAATCGCCCGTGAATGTGAGCTGGAACCTGGAGAGTTTGTTCTTACTCTTGGAGATGCCCATATTTACAGCAATCATATAGAACAAGTGCACAAGCAGCTGAATCGAACACCTAAGGCACTGCCGAAAATCTCATTAAATCCTGAAAAAGATCGTGTATTTGATTTCGAGATGGAGGACATTTCCATAGAAGGGTATGATCCGTATCCTGGAATCAAAGCTCCCATAGCTGTATAAAATCAAACGAGGTGAAGGTAATGATATCATTTATTTTTGCAATGGATAAAAACCGCTTGATCGGAAAGGATAATGATCTTCCGTGGCATATTCCGAACGACTTTAAATTTTTTAAGGACAAGACCTGGGGACAAACGATTATCATGGGAAGAAAAACATTTGAATCATTTGGTAAACCTCTTCCGGAGAGGAAGCACATCGTAATAACGAGCAATGAAAATTATTCTCGTGAAGGTTGTGAAGTTATTCATTCGATTGAAGATATAATTAATCTGGAAAAAGAACATCCCGAAAAAGAATGGTTTATCATCGGAGGAAGCGTACTTTTTGAGAAAATGTATCCTTATGCTGATCGGATGTACTTAACATATATTGATGCTGAGTTTGAAGGCGATACGCATTTTCCACCATTTAATATAGAGGATTGGAAACTCATTGATGAAAACAAAGGAAAAAAAGATGAGAAAAACCCGTACGATTATTATTTTAGAACCTACGATCGGAAAAAAGCATGAGTAAAGAGTTAAACGCTTGCGGTGTTATCCTTGCTGGCGGAGGCTCCACGAGGATGGGAAAAGATAAAGCCTGGCTGAATTTGGGCGGGCAGCCCGTAGTGGCCCGTATATTAAAAGAACTGCAAAAATCTGTATCAACTGTAGTGATGAATCAGAATAAAGGGCCGGATTTACCCATTCCCTCCATCCAGGATATTTATCAGGATGCCGGGCCGCTTGGTGGTCTTCACACCGTAATGAATGCTAGAGGGGAAGAATGGTTTTTCTTATCAGCATGCGATACTCCGTTTATTCATGAGAGCGTCTATAACTACCTATCCTCCTTCGCAGACCAAACGATTGATGCTGTAGTCCCGGAATATGAGGGTCGTCTTCAGCTGCTATCTGGTATTTACCGTAAATCCTGTCTTCCGATTATTGAAACTTTACTTCTTAATGGAGAGCGCAAGGTAAGTCTATTGCTTGAGCAGGTCCATTCGGTTTATGTAACTGATTTTCAACCTCTTTCGAGGGAAGTGGTGAACCGCCATTTTTTTAATATGAATACCCCGGAAGATTATCGGAAGGCTCAGGAGATTTGCAAAATTTTATGAAACCAAGACATTTGGACAAGATCGTGATATGATAGGAAAAGAGCCGTTAAATGACAATTTGATGTGTAGTTTTTCTATATAACGATTGATCATCCAGATTTACTATTAAAAGGCGGTGAAAGATATGCTCTCAAGTATTGGAATCCCAGGCTTGATATTAATTTTAACCATTGCACTTGTTATTTTTGGACCTAAGAAACTTCCGGAGATTGGCAAAGCAGCGGGGGAAACGCTGAAGGAGTTTAAGAATTCCGCTCGTGACTTGACAGATGAGGAAAAAGATAAACCGTCTGACCAAAAAAACATTTGATACTTAAGTTACCATACTGCGAAAGAACATAAGAATTGGAGGGATGAACTATGTTATCGAGCATTGGTGTGCCAGGACTCATCCTGATATTAATTATTGCGCTGGTTGTGTTTGGACCATCGAAGCTGCCGGAAATTGGCAAAGCTTTTGGCAGTTCCCTGAAAGAGTTTAAAAAAGCGACTGGGGACATTATGTCCGATGGAGACAGCAGTAATAAATCCGAAAACAAAAATAAAGACGAATAAATGAATAAAGAAGGTGTAAGGGCCTGATCCTTACATCTTCTTTTTGTCAGGCTGCGTCTTAAAGCCTGGAGGTGGATGATTTGGCAGCAAATAAAATCAGTCAAGATATAGAAATGAATGTAACGGATCACTTAACCGAATTAAGAAAGCGGATTATTTGGACGCTTGTATTTTTTATAGCGTTCTTTGCAGCTGGCTTGTATTATGTCAGGCCGATCCAGGGATTTTTTGTGAATGACCTTCCTTTCGAACTTCATATGACAAGCCCTGGGGAAATTATATGGATTGTTTTTACGATTGCTAGTCTTATTGCAATTGTAGGAACGCTGCCTATACTAACTTTACAAATCTGGCTGTTCGTTAAACCGGCGCTGACCCCTAAGGAAACGCGGGTGTCTTTATCTTATATTCCGGCTATTTTCCTGTTGTTCATAGGTGGTTTAGCTTTTGGTTATATGGTGTTTGTTCAGTTCATATTGCCGTTCCTTTTATCCTTAAACGATGGCATGTTCAATGAAATTTTCACGGTGGAAAGATATTTTCGTTTTTTATTTCGAGTAACGATTCCATTTGCGGTTCTCTTTGAAATTCCTATTCTGACCATGTTTCTAACGAGTCTTGGAATAGTGAACCCGGTATTGTTAGTGAAAATCAGGAAATACGCATATTTTGTACTCGTAATTATTGGCACCATTATTTCCCCGCCTGACTTTATTCTTCAGCTGGTAGTGGCTGTGCCATTAATTGTGTTATATGAAGTAAGTATTATACTATCGCGTATCGTTTACCGAAATAAATTAAAAAACCATCAGGAATATATGGAAAAAGAAGAAGAATAGCAAAGTAAGAATCCTCTGAAAAACTTAACGGGGATTCTTTTTTATAGGTATCATTTTGAAGTTATGGGGTGTCCATGATAAAACTAAGGTACAAAAATTCAGGAGGAAAATTAATGAGATCCTTTTATCACTATATGATGCGTTACCGAGGAAACCGGACAGAGAATGATGAGAAAAAGCTGGCAGATTGGATGTTTCAGGATCATAGCTTCCCTAAACAAGCCAAGACGTACGATGAGATCAGCCGGTACTTAGAGTGGAATATCCCTTTTCCGAGCGCTCTATCGGTGTTTGATCGCTTATATGACACCTATTTGATAGAGGAAGACAATTAAAAAGAGAAATGATTGCGAGAAAGGAGTATAGCTAACATGAAAATATTGCACACAGCGGATTGGCATTTGGGTAAAATAGTAAACTATGTCCATATGACGGACGATCAAGCGTTTATTTTGGATAGATTTATAGAGATGGTGGAGGAAGAACAACCGGATGTGATCATTATTGCCGGCGACCTTTATGATCGTTCGATTCCTCCTAAACAGGCCGTTGATCTACTGAATCAAGTGCTAACCAAATTAATCAATGATTTTCAAATTCCTGTGCTCGCGATTTCGGGCAATCATGACAGTCCCGACCGATTGGAGTTTGGATCCCAATTGTTTCGGAGACAAGGTTTGTTCTTAGATACAAAGTTAAAAAGATCCCGTGAGCCCGTTACTCTTTATGATTCGCATGGACCTGTACATTTTCATCTTATTCCGTATGTAGAACCTGCAGAAGTGGCTGCTTTATTTGAAGATGAAGAGATTAAGAGCCACCAGGAGGCGGCCTCCAGATTAATAGAGGATATCCAAAAGAGGTATAACATGGCGGAAAGGCATGTGTGGGTCGGTCATGCTTTCTTAGCAGGCGGAATGGAGAGTGAATCCGAGGAACGGTTATCCATGATTGGCGGGAGCCCCTACATAGATGCACAGCTGTTTAAAGATTTTTCCTATGTAGCTTTAGGTCATCTTCATCAACCTCAAAGAGTGGCCTATGATCATATACGATACAGCGGCTCCATTCTTAAATACTCATTCTCAGAGGTGCGTCACCAGAAATCTGTGACCATTATCGATTTGCAGGAGGATAACGAGCTTACTTTTAAAAAGAAACCTTTATACCCCATCCGGGATTTTGAATTAGTGGAAGGGTATTTTGAAGATTTACTCTCTGGGGAGGCAGCAGCAAGTCCTCATAACTATCTTCATATTAGACTATTGGATGATGGGCAGCTGATTGATCCCATGGGAAAACTTAGAAAAGTATATCCGAACATTCTACACCTCGAGAGGCGAAGATCGTCTGTAAATACGCAGATCGATGAATTAAATAAGGTTAAAGAGCGTCAGAGACTTTCTCACGAAGAATTGTTCCGCTCATTTTATGAAGATATTAAAGGGGACGCGATTTCTGAACATAGAAAGAACTTAATCAATCAAGCAATTGATGCTTTGAGAGAAGAAGAAAGGGGGCAGTAACCTTTGAGAGCCATTACATTAACCATGCAGGCTTTTGGTCCCTATCGAGATAAACAAAAAATAGACTTTTCCTCCCTTGGAGAAGAAGCCATCTTCTTGATTACGGGCCCTACAGGGGCGGGTAAAACGACGATATTTGATGCGATGTGTTTCGCCCTATACGGTCGTGCAAGCGGAAGTGATCGTGATCAAGACTCTATGCGCAGTCATTTTGCGCAAGAAGGCGAGTCTACCTATGTTGAATTTCTCTTTGAACTAAGAGGAAAATTGTATCGTATTGTCCGCATGCCTAAGCAGATGAGAAGGAAAGAGCGTGGCGAGGGCTGGAAAGAAGAACCAGCTAGAGCAGAACTCTACATCACATATTTGGATAATGAAAAACTTTTGGCAACTAAAGTAAAAGAAGTAAATGATTATATTGAAGAAGTAATGGGGCTTGACTATGATCAATTTCGGAAAATGATTATGATCCCTCAAGGTGAATTTAGAAAGTTGATTTCAGAGAATAGTAAAGAGCGGGAAGATATACTGCAAAAAATATTTAAAACACAATTCTATTCCGAGTTAACCGATTACTTGAAAGATCAGTCCAAAACACTTGAGAAAGAAATTGGACAATTTCAATGGAAAATTGAACAGGAAGTCGGCAAAATCCATTGGGGAACGGAAGCGGAAGTTACTTTGGAACAGGAAGAACCGCGTAAAATTATCGACTTACTAAGCAAACGAATGGAGCGACAAAATAGTTTAATCAAACAGGAACAAAATCAATTAGATCTTTTGTCGTCATCTGCGGATAAATTACAGACCCAATTCCATGAAGCGAGACAGCTGCATGAACAATTTACTGAACAGCAAAGACTCTTAGAAGAGAAAAAAGTCCTGCAATCGCAGGAAAACTCAATGAATTCTATTCAAGAAGAGCTCAAATGGGCCAGACAGGCAGATGAAGTGAAGGGGTTTGAACAACAGTGGAAAGATCGAGAAGAGGAAAGAAAGAAAGCTGAAACAGACCAGGAAGCAAAAGCCCAGCATAGAATACGTATGGAAGATGAATATTCTAATATAGAAAAGGAGTACAAAGAACTTGAAGAAAAGGAAGAAAAACGCCAGAATTTAAAGAAAAAATGGGAGCAAAAAGAGGAAGAAAGAAAGAAATTAACTCATTTCCTAAAACTCGAAAGCCAGTTATCTGACATGACTCAAAAACTTACCAGAAGCAAGGAACAAGTAACTTCTTTAGAGCAAGAGCTTAAGCACCTAAAGTCAGAACGGCATAAACTAAAAGAAATAAGTAAAGATGAGCGTAAAGTTACCAGTCAACTGTATGAAGTTAAGAATGATGTTGTACAACTGACGAAACAGTTGAAGGATTTAAAGCGTTTAGCAAAAGAGTGGGATGTATTAAAAGAGATGAGAACATCCTATCAGCAGTTTATGAGAGAGTTCAGGCAGATAGAGAAAGAGCAGAAAAATGCTGAAAGCTATTATGAAAAAGCGCTCGAAGAGATTCGTGAGCACCATGCTTATACCCTGTCTCTCCAGCTGGAAAATGGGGCTCCTTGTCCGGTTTGTGGAAACTCTCATCATCCTTCACCGGCTGTTCAGCCTGCCCAGGTTGTCAGTCAGACCCGGCTTGAAGAGTTAAAGCAAGAGGCTGATGAAAAACAAAAATCCTTTCAGCAGATGCAGGAGGAAGCGGTCCAAGTTAAGTCCAGAGGAGAAACGCAGCGGCAACTGATGGATACTCTTTTTGAGGAGTATAAAGAAGTGATAGGTGCTATGGATGAACCCTCAATTCAAAGCGCGGTCAAGCAAAGTGAGCAAAGCTTAGATACCAAAAGGAAGTATTCGGAAGAGCTGGCCAGGCAGGCTGAGGAAATGGAGCAGTCTGTGAAAAAGCTTGAAAATATAGAAAAGCGTGAGGAAGAGCTGAATAGTAAAATTGAAAAGGCTCAGCATGAGTGGCAAACGAGCTATCAAGAGCAAACTCGATTACAGACACAAAAAGAGTCTTTCCAGGAAAACTACTCTTTTGAAACGACCAACCCACAAAAATTAAAACAACTAACAGAACAAGCAGAAGCTTCCTATAAAGAAGAGCTTAAGAAGTGGGAAAACGTTCAAAAAAGCTATACTAAACTGCGCGATAAGCTGCAGCAGGCTAAAGTGGCTGAAGAGGAAGGCAATAAATATGTAAAGCAGGCACAAGAGGCAGAGGAAATTCGAAAGCAGAAGTTTAATCAAACGCTCGTTCAATTTCAGTTTTCCAGTGTCGAAAGTTATCATAATTCTCTGCTGTCTAAGGAGTCTATTGATGAAAAGCAGGAAAAGATTGATCAGTATAAGCAGCAGAAAGCAATTATTCAAGAACGTCTGCATAGTTTAAATGAAAAGCTGGCTGATCAGGAAAAACCTGATTTAGATGTTCTTCATAATGAATGGGAAGTAGAAAAACAAAAGTTGACTAAACAGCAGCAGACCGTGAATGAATTGGAAATGGCTTTGTCACAAAATAAACAGGTGTACAGCACTATGGAAACGTTGTTATCAGAACAGGGTGATTTAGCTCAAGCCTACTATGATATTGCAGAACTTGCTCAGTTATCCAGAGGTGATAATCATCTTCGCTTGTCACTTGAACGATATGTTTTAGCTGCTTTTCTAGATGAAATAATCGTTCAGGCAAATATAAGACTTGATCAGATGACAGACCATCGTTATCAGCTCGTGCGCAGTGATGCTCTAGCTAAACGAGGAGCGCAAAGCGGTTTGGATCTCGAAGTTATTGATCATCACACGGGCCAAAAACGTTCCGTGCGGACTTTATCTGGAGGAGAAGGATTTAAAGCTTCACTTAGCCTGGCGCTTGGCATGGCCGACGTTGTCCAGTCACACGCGGGAGGAGTGCAGCTTGACACGTTATTTATAGATGAAGGGTTCGGTACTTTAGATGAGGTATCGCTGGAGCAGGCTATCGATTGTTTAAGAAGTCTTCAGGATGGCAATCGAATGTTAGGAATTATTTCTCATGTGCCGCAGTTGAAAGAAGAAATTCCGGCTAAGTTGCAAATCCAATCAGGACCTTCTGGCTCCTCAGTCGAATTTGTCTTTCAATAAGAGAAGAAAGAGAGGGGAAGAGGAGATGGCCACACCTTTATCAATGGAATGGATTTTGATAACGAATGGGAAAGAACAAAGGTTAAATGAAGAAGATAATTTATTTGAGATCGTGTTTGAGGGATATCGAATATTTCCATTAAATGAAAAGCTGGACATTAAACGCACGTTACAATCTGAACAGCTGGGGGCGGGAATAATCGAGGAATTAACCTTTAAAAATCATTTCACCTATTGTAAATACCGTCTCGTTTCATTACATTCCGTCAATTAGTGATTAAATGTGCAGGGGTAGATGTCGCATTATGCGCTTACCCGGGAAATAGTAGACCGATGATAAAGGAAATAATTTCACTCTTCCACCTTCGCACTACGATATTCTAATAGAATGAGAGGTTATTTCCATGAAAGTTCTGGAAAATGATTGGGGAAATCTTCTGGAAGAAGAATTTCATAAACCCTACTATTTGGATCTTCGGGAAAAATTAAAAAAAGAGTATGGCAATTATGATGTGTATCCTGATATGTATGAGATTTTTTCGGCTCTGCAATATACATCTTATGAAAACGCAAAAGTCGTCATTTTAGGGCAGGATCCTTACCATGGACCTGAACAGGCCCATGGGTTCAGTTTTTCTGTTAAGCCAGGAGTAACCATTCCTCCTTCCCTGAAAAACATTTATAAAGAATTAAAAGAAGATCTTGGAATCGAACCACCTTCTCATGGCCATTTAGTTTCCTGGGCTAAAGAAGGAGTGCTCTTACTTAACAATGTACTAACGGTAAGAGCACACCAGGCACATTCTCATCAGGGGATGGGGTGGGAAAAGTTCACCGACGAAGTGGTTCGTATGTTAAACCAGCGGGAAAAACCTGTTGTCTTTATTCTTTGGGGTAAACACGCTCAAAAGAAAGGGAAATCCATCGATCGCTCTAAACACAAAGTTTTAACAGCCCCTCATCCGAGCCCGCTATCGGCTCATCGAGGTTTCTTTGGAAGTCGTCCTTTTTCACAAGCGAACCAATACTTGGAGGAGATTGGAGAGGAGCCCGTTAACTGGGCGCTTCCTGCAAATCCTAAAGATCCGTAAGCCCATACCAAGTTACGGAATCGGGCATATGCTACAGTATCTTAAGTTACGGAGGGGTTATGAATGTTTCCAATAGGTCAACCGCCTTTCCCTCCTATGGGTATGTTTCCCGGACCACAGTCATACATGGCACCACAGGGTATGATGAGGTCAATGGCACCTTTATTTAATCAAGGAGTTAGAAGTGCTGGAGGTTTTCCTGGTTTTGGTGCAGCGGGAATCGGCGCCCCAGGATTCGGGGGCGCAGGTTTAGGGACACAAGCTTTAGGAGCGGCTGGCAATGCAGCTAAAGCAGGCGGGGCAGGATGGTTAGGGCATATGCAGACGGCATTAAAAGCTATGCAAAGTGCGGCACCTATGGTGCAGCAGTATGGACCGATGGTAAAGAATATTCCTGCCATGATTAATATGATGAAAATTATGAATGAACCAGATGAAGAAGATGGGGAAGAAGCAGAAGAAAGTCTCGGGTCTGAATCCATATCAAGCGCGAAATCTGAATCGTCCGGACAATCCAAAAGCACCAGTTCTTCTTCTAAAAGAAGGCGTCAAGGCACATCACAGCCCAAGCTTTACATCTAGGCTGTGCGTGTGGCTTGATTTTTTTTCTTTTATTAGCAAGAATAAGGACATGCTTACATGTAGCAACCTACGCATTGGAGGTTTTATTAATGAATAATGAATTGAAAATAGCAACATTTGCAGGTGGATGTTTCTGGTGCATGGTTGAACCATTTGATGAAAGACCAGGAATTGACTCTATTGTTTCCGGATATACAGGAGGTCACACGGAAAACCCTACCTATATGGATGTGATCACCGAGCAGACGGGTCATAAGGAAGCGGTGCAAATTACGTATGACCCCAACGTTTTTCCATACGAAAGACTGGTCGAACTATTCTGGCAGCAAATTGATCCAACTGACGATGGCGGTCAGTTTGCTGATCGCGGAGAATCATATACGACAGCGATTTACTATCACGATGAAGAACAGCGTCAAGTCGCTGAAGCAAGCAAACAAAAGCTTATTGAATCAGGTAAATTCAAGCAGCCAATCGTCACTCCAATTCTTCCTGCTGAGACATTCTATCCAGCAGAAGATAAGCACCAGGACTATCATAAGAAAAACGCTTTTCATTATAAACGGTATAAAAAGGGGTCTGGGCGTGCAGGTTTTATTAAAGAACACTGGGGCTATAAAAAGGATCAGGAAGAGTTGAAGAAGCGCCTGAGTGATATTCAATATAAAGTTACTCAGGAAGATGCTACGGAAAGACCTTTTCAAAATGCCTATCATGATCATGAAGAAGAAGGTATTTATGTTGATGTTGTCTCGAAAAAACCTTTATTCAGTTCCAAAGATAAATATGACGCGGGATGCGGCTGGCCGAGTTTCACGAAACCTATCGAAACCCAGGAAGTAAAAGAGAGTATGGATACTTCTCATGGAATGAGACGAACGGAGGTGCGAAGTGAATACGCTGACTCCCATCTTGGACATGTTTTTGATGATGGACCGAAAGAACAGGGGGGAATGCGTTACTGCATTAACTCAGCTGCTTTAGAATTTGTTCCTAAACATGAAATGGAAGAAAAGGGATATGGATATCTAACTTATTTATTTGAATAGAGAGCGAGAATAACCGTTCCTTTTAACATGTATAGAGCTTATCCTCCTTCCCTCTGTTTTTGCAGGTAGATGCTATAATAATATAAGAGGGGAGGGGTTCTTATTGGGACGAAAGAAAGCTTTAACGAAGCAGGATGTATTAGATGTAACGGGAGAAGTACTGCAAGCAGAGGGCTTACATGGTGTGCATTTCAAAAAGATAGCTGATTTACTGGAAGTTGGACGAAGTACACTCTATGAATATTTCAAAAACAAAGATGAACTTCTGCTGGCCTATATGAAAAATATGATGAAGGAAATGAATGATAAAGTTGATCGAATTCCTTCTGATGATCCTCCTAATCAGAAATTGTTCCAATTGCTGCAAATCATTTTAGAACACGCTCAAATTTATCAAATTGACAAGATGATTCAGGATCTGCAGTCAAGCGATAAAAGTGCAGCGATACATTACAAAAATGAATTAGATGTAGATCTAATGAAAACCTATGATCTGATGATGCTTTGGATTTCTGACGCAAAAGAATCGGGCATATGGAATGAAAATACAGATTCAGGTTTGATCGGTGACTTGATTTTTCACTCCATTCTATTCCCTAACCGAAAGAGAATGGGAGTAGATGAATTAGCTACACAGCTTTTTAGGATGATTGAACATGGTGTTGCCCATAAACCTGGTCAATAAAAAAGCCGCAGCCAATACTGGAAGCGGCTTTTTCCTGAATTAACTGTAAAAGGGGTTGCGCCATTCTGTTAGTAATCCGTAATGGCAGGACTCTTCATCCTGAATGTAATCAGCCATCGGTTTGATGGGGGAACGACCAGATTTTAATAAAAATGTTATTACCGGGTCCTTAATCTCTGCCCGGATGACAAGATTCACATATTCTTCAGGGGTGAGTTCCTGATGGTATTTATGGTACAGGGGCATCCTTGCACCACCAACTAGACGTTCAAGATTCAAATGAACGACGTTCTCATACATGGCTTGAGTGAGCTGCCGGCCAAGACCCAAAGAACGGTACTCGGGGTCCACACATAGATCAACTACATAAAGAGTATTTCCTTCTGGATTATGCGTGCTCATGGTTCCTTCACCGGTCATTGAATCCCAGGAATGATCGATGGTTTCATTGGTCATATCCGTTATCATTGTGGTCATTGAACCTGCTACGACCCCATCTACCTCTATGCAAATACATCCCTGTGGGAAAATTTCCAAATGATTAGCCAGTTGTTTTTCGTTCCACCATAGTTCTGGTGGAAAAGGGGGAGGAAAGGCTTTTTTTTGAATTTGAATTAAATCTTCAAAGTCACTCTCGAAATAATTACGCAGGTGTAGATGATTAAAACGGGAGCGAGCACGATCGTAACCGTAAATCCATTTATCCATTTAGCAAACTCCTTTCTAAACTTATTATATATGTACAGGATTGTGCGAACAGTTTGTGAGGTCCAATTAGAGAAGTGAGGAGGTGCTATATATTTCTATCCAAAAGTCTATTCTTACCTATGGGTTAGCATTAATTGCCGGGATACTATTCTGGCTGCTGAAGCTTCCTCTTCCCTGGATTCTTGGTCCAGTGGCCGGGCTGGTGTTGCTCAAATTCTGTTGGAATTATGAAACAACTAGTCACGTATCGCTAAGAAACGTAGCATTTGCACTGCTTGGTATTCAGATAGGTCTCACTTTTACAACACAAACGTTTGCTTTAGTTGTTCCTTATTTTATTCCTTATACATTACTCTCTCTTGTGCTTATTTCTCTCAGCATGTTTTTAGCCTATCTCATCTCAAGAAAAACAGCAATCGATATCTCAACCAGTTTAATTGGGAGTGCACCTGGAGGGCTTTCTGCGATGATGGCAGTCAGTGAATCATTAAAAGCAAATACAGTTCTCGTTACTATATTTCATACCATACGCTTGATATGTGTATTATTTATTATTCCCTTTGCAGCTACCCATTGGTTTTATCAATCCTCTTCTTCAATAATGAACTCCAACATGCAGGAAGAATCGTTATGGACTATAGCCATCTATGGCGGAGTATATTTTATCGCATACTTCCTAAAATCAAGGATTCCAGCGGCTTTAGTTATTGTTCCTATGCTCATTATAGGCCTGCTTCAATCTATTGGTACTCCGCTCTATGAAATGCCGGATTTATTCTTTGTTGCTGCGCAAATCATGATAGGTGTTCATCTCGGCCATTCCGTTTCTATAAACGATATCGTGCAAGCGGGGAAATATTGTCTGCTTTATTTTGGATTGGCTATTATAATTATAGCAATTGGAATTGCTCTTGGATTTTTGCTTTCCGGGTGGACAGGTATGGATTTGGTAACCGCTGTGCTAAGTCTTGCTCCAGGCGGATTGGTAGAAATGGCTCTTACGGCTCAGGCAGCAGGTGGACAGCCGGCCATAGTAAGCTCATTGCAAATGATACGTCTCCTTACTATCGTAATCATCCTTCCAATTTTTTACCAAAAGTTCTTACCCAAAAGCGCATAGATCTTCTTTTTGACTATATCTCGAATTAAAGATAAACTGATAATCGACGATAACCTAGTTAAAGAATAACGCAAAGGAGAAGCGATCTACTATGAAAATGAAGCATATATTCGAGCAGGGAAAGCCTGGAAATGAACGTGTCCTTCTGTTGCTGCATGGCACCGGCGGAACGGAGAAGGATTTACTTCCTGTCGCTTCCATGATTGATCCTGACGCCTCCGTCTTATCAGTCAGGGGAAACATATTGGAAAATGGAATGCCGCGTTTCTTCAAACGTTTACGTGAAGGAGTTTTCGACGAAGAAGACTTGCTCATTAGAACGAGAGAGTTAAATGAATTTCTTGCTGAAGCTGCAAATGCGTACGATTTTGACCGCAATAAAGTAGTAGCTATTGGTTATTCGAACGGAGCCAACATAGCTGGAAGTTTGCTATTTCATTATGAAAAAAGCCTGGAAGGAGCCTTATTATTTCATCCAATGGTTCCAAGGAGAGGTATTCAGCTCCCTGATCAGGAAGCCTTGCCTGTATTTATTGGAGCGGGCGAAAATGACCCCATTTGTCCAGCTCAAGAAACACTTGATTTAAAACAACTACTGGAACAAGCAGGCGCACAGATCACAGATCACTGGGAAAGCTCAGGACATCAGCTGACCGAATCAGAAGTGAAGGCAGGTAGAGAATGGTATGAAACATACCTAACCTAATCTGTTGATGAAAGTGTTTGGAATGAATGATTGAGTCCTTTCTCCATTTCAAGGTATGATAGAAATACAGAAGAATAAGGAGGATGAAAAGTATGATTCATAAGACTTGGGAAAACAACCCGACTATTAAGCAAATTGAATGCGTCCATAATAATGCGGCCAAATTCGTAGTAGACAATGTTTTAACGCCTGGTAAAAGGTATGATGTAAAAAATGAAAGTGAAGAATTTTATTTTGTTATTGATAATTCGGGTCGTATGGGCGGCTTTTACAAAGACTACTTTAAAGAAGTATAATCTCACGGCAGTGCTCACGCGCTGCCGTTATTTATGTTTAGTGTGCAGGATATCGGGAAGTTAAGGATATAGAATATTAGGTATAAAGGAGCAATTATTATGGTAATAGATAATGTTAGAATTTACGATCCATCAGCCCAATACGATCAAGACACCCGATATGCTGTAGAAATAGAAGCGGACAAAATTGCGGCCATTTATGACAGTCCTTATAAAGGAGATAAACAGGTGAAAGATGGAGAAGGGAAGGTGTTGGCCCCTTCTTTTAATGACAGCCATATGCATTTGTTAAGGTTTGGTCTCTTAAAGAAGGAATTGGATTTAACAGAGGTAACCAGCTGGCAAGAAATGAAGAACCTTGTAGAGACCCACTATGATGAGTTGGAAGAATATGATTGGATTTTCGGAAAAGGTTTTAATGATGCTCAATTCGATGATATTGATTATTTGCTGACAGCAAAGGACTTAAGTGAAATACAGGTGAACTCTTATATTTACTTCATGCATCAGGATGGACATGAGTGTGTCATTAGTGAGCAGGCTATGGATCTGCTTAGAAACGATAAAGGATTTGAACAGGAACCAGAAGAATTTAAGGAAAAAGATGATCAAGGGAACTGGACCGGTCGTTTCAAAGATACCGCCGTCCATTATATCAAACACCATTTCTGGGGACGTTCAGTAGAGGATGCGAAAGAAGCCTTAACAGCTGCAGTCCCTTACTTAAGCGAAGTGGGTGTTACTTCCGTACACAGTGACGACATTAATTTTATAGGTTCTTATGACAAACTATGGCAGGCTTATACTGAATTAGAGCAGGAAGGTACGCTTCCGATTGATGCACAACTCCATCACTATATCTTCAATATAGATGATTTGCATCGTTTTCTAAATAAAAGCACTATGCGAACAGGAGATGGAACGGATCAAGTAAAAGTGGGTGCTATTAAAATCTTTCTAGACGGCACACAGCGTTTGTTTACAGCAGCCATGAGAAACCCTTACCCAGAAGCTCCAGATACACAAGGAACATTAATTTATTCCCAGTCGGAGTTAAACGAGATGGTAAGAACAGCTTCCGAAAACAACATGCAGGTTGCTATGCACGCCATAGGTGACAGGGCAGTGGAACAAGCTATCGAAGCCCTTGAACAGGATGGAGTGGATACTAGCAGCCGCAGACATCGGATCATTCATGCTCAGACACTAGCTCCTGATCTGTTCCGCCGATTAACAGATTTAAAACCCTATATCGAAACCCAGCCTTCTTTTCTTTTAGGTGAATGGGACAAAAAAGAAAAATGGACGCCTGAAGAACTTGTTCCTTACTGCGATGCTTTTCAAAGCTTATATAAAGCTCAAATTCCCATTACACTCAGCTCAGATCTTCCGATTGGAGCTATTAATCCGCTAGTTTCCATTTATACGGCAGTGAATCGGATGGATCTGGATGGTCAGCCGCCAGGCGGGTGGATGCCTCAGGAAAAACTTTCGGTGGACGCTTCATTCTCTGGTTTCTACAATACCCCGGCAGAACTTGAATACAGAGAACAAGATAAGGGCAGAATAGAAGCTGATTACCAGGCTGACTTTATCTTATTAGATCGGCATCCTAAAGAAGTTGCTGTAGAAGATCTTAATACTATAGAAGTTGTAGAAACCTGGCATAGAGGGAAAAGAGTGTATAAAAAGTGACATTTTATCCTGAGCTTCCTTGTCAACACTCCTCCCATCAGCGATAATAAGGATAAGGTTAATTTAAGGGGAGGATGGAGAAAATGGACAAATTGATTTTAGTACGCCATAGTGAAACAGAAGGGCAGCACGAGGATTCCCCGCTGACGAAAACTGGGGTCCGCCAGGCTCAGGTATTAGCTAATTTTCTTGACCAATCCGGTTATGAAATTGATCATATAATTTCAAGCCCTTTTTTACGAGCGATCGAAACAATTAAGCCTTTTGCCTTAAGTAAAGGATTGTCCATAAAAACGGATGAGCGTCTAGAGGAGCGAATCCTAAGCCATGAACCCCTTGATGACTGGGAAGAAGTTCTGCATGATACGTTCAAAGACCCTGAATTAAAGTTTTCAGGCGGCGAGTCATCCCAGGAAGCTAAAAAGAGAATCCTCTCCCTGGTAGATGAGCTTGAACAAGAGGATTGTGGGAATGTCCTGCTTGTAACACATGGAAACCTTCTTGCTTTGCTGCTGCAAAAATATAACCGGGAAATCGGTTTTTATGAATGGAAACGTCTATCGAACCCTGATATGTTTTTAGTACAAAAGCAGGGAGGAGAATACATGGTAGAGCGAATTTGGCAGGAGAGTTACTAGACCCCGGGAAATTTGTTCAATTTAGTCGAATTTTAGCGGAAGTAATTGCTAATTTATACTATAGTCGTTATCATAGAATTTAGTGTTTATCCAAACTAGTTAACGTGAATAGTTACGTAAACACATTTAACAACTAGAAGGAGGAGAATATCTATGGCATTTGTAATTACATCCCCTTGTAAAGATGAAAAAGCCGGGGAATGCGTGGATGTGTGTCCTGTAGATTGTATAGAAGAAGGTAAAGATATGTTTTACATTGATCCTGACATTTGCATCGACTGTGGCGCCTGTGAAGCTGTATGTCCGGTTGAAGCGATTTATATAGAGGATGAAGTACCAGAAGAAGAAAACAAATACATCGAGTTAAACCGTAAGTTCTTTGAAGAACAATAACATCCATACTTAAAACCGTCTCTATTTATAGAGGCGGTTTTTTATAGTTCTCGACTTTGCGATCGTCCCAGGTATGAATAAGATTGAATTAAAAAGGGTAAATATCTTGAGAAGCTTTTAATAGGAGGGAACATTATGACTACACTAAGCAATAAAGTAGCGATCATTACAGGGGCAAGCAGTGGAATAGGAAAAGCTATTGCCCATCATCTTGCAGACACAGGTGCCAATGTGGTGCTTGCAGCACGGCGATCCGAGAGATTGCAGGAATTAGCGAATGAAATTACAGAATCCTATAATGTTGAAGCTAAAGTAGTGGAAACAGACGTTACCAAAAAAGAGGATGTAGAGCAGCTTGTAAAAGATACAAAGGATCAATTCGGAAGCGTTGATATCCTTGTTAATAATGCCGGTGTCATGCTCTTATCCTTCTTAAAAAATGACCATGTAGATGAGTGGGAGCAAATGGTTGATGTGAATATTAAAGGAGTATTGTTCGGCATTCATGCCTCTCTTCCTGTTATGCTGGAACAGGATGCTGGACACATAATTAACGTTTCTTCTGTGGCCGGACACGAAGTATTTCCTTCCAGCACAGTTTACAGTGCAACGAAATATGCTGTCCGTGCTCTATCCATGGGGATGGAAAAAGAATTGTCACGCTCTGGAGTACGAGTGACAAACATTTCCCCGGGAGCGGTAGATACAGAATTGACCGATCATATAACAGATGGAGAAGTGCTGGACATGTTCAAGGACAGCAGCATGGATCCACTGGAAGCGAACGACATTGCACGAGCACTAGCTTATGCGGCAACGCAGCCTGCTAATGTCAATGTGAATGAAGTTATTGTGCGGCCAATGCACAAAAAATAATAGAAAATAAATAATCTTGACCGCAGGTTATCCTGCGGTCAAGATTATTAAATGGTTCGAAAACTATCATAACTATTGGTTGCTTCTTTCTCGGTAATGTCTAAAGCTTCAACTTTGGCAAAGGGAGTAGGACCTTCATTTATTTTATCTATGAATTTCTTTAACTGATGGTCTTCGCCTTCAGCATCAATTTCAACTGTTCCATCTGACTTATTTTTAGCCCAGCCTGTTATATCAAGCTGGTCAGCAATTTGCTTGGCTGAGGCTCGAAAACCTACGCCTTGTACTCTGCCATGAACAATTAAATGATTTCTTTCCATTTAGAAGCACCTCCTGCATTTGATATATTGAAGTTTTCCCCATTCTTTACTACATAAAAACTAAAAGGGGCGAAAGATATGAAAAAGATCGAATTAAAGGACATAGAAGGGTTCCATATCGGTCAGGCTAAAGATCCTCATGCGATTACAGGTTGCACCGTCATTATTTGTGAGAGAGGAGCAATAGGAGGTGTTGACGTTCGCGGGGGTTCACCTGGTACTAGAGAAACAGACCTGCTCCGTAGTGAAAATCTGGTGGAGCAAGTACACGCTGTGTTTCTTTCGGGAGGAAGTGCATATGGGCTCGATGTGGGAACGGGCGTGATGCAGTTTCTTGAGGAGCGCGGCATTGGATTTGACGTGCAGGTTGCCAGGGTGCCGATTGTACCTGGTGCCATTCTGTTTGATCTTCATACAGGTGATGCAGGGGTTCGACCGGACCGGAAAATGGGTTATCAAGCCAGTACAAACGCTTTTGCTTCTATTCCTTTTAAAGAGGGTGCAGAAGGAGCAGGCGCAGGCGCAACGGTTGGGAAAGTTCTCGGGGCGGAGCATGCCATGAAAGGCGGAATAGGCAGTTATGCGGTTCAGGCAGGAAATTTAAAAATAGGAGCTGTCGTAGCTGTGAATAGCTTTGGTGACGTCATTAATCCGGAAACAGGACAAATTGTTGCGGGTGTTCAGAAGGATGGGCGCTTTTTAGGAACGGAGGATGTGCTGATTCAATCCATAGAAAAGACAGATACAAACCGATTTAGTGGAAATACAACAATAGGATCTGTTATAACTAATGCTAAATTGACCAAACCACAAGCTAATAAAATAGCTGCCCTTGCTCACGATGGACTTGCAAGAACCATTCGTCCTTCTCATACATTTGTAGATGGAGACACATTATTTACATTAACTACAAATGAAGTAGAGGTGGATCTAAATGGTCTATCAAGCTTAGCGGCTCATGTTGTAGAGCAAGCTGTACTTCGTGCCATTCAAGGGGTTCAAGCTATAAATGATAGTTGAATTGGAGTTAATGTAGAAACAAGGAGGCAGGAATTTGTACGCGTTTGTTTATGGATCATTACGCAAGAATGAACAAAATCACCATTTCCTCGAAGGAGCTTCACTTATATCAGAACAAGCCTGGACCACTGGCGAGCTTTATTCAGGATCTTCTTATTATCCCCTCTTAATAAAAAATGAGGCTTCTCTTGCTTATGGGGAATTGTACGAAATTAATGAAGGAATGTTACAACAGTTAGATCAACTGGAAGGATACCGAGAGAAAGACCCAGATTCACTCTTTAAACGAGAAACAGCAGAGGTTCATACGCAGCAAAAGAGCTATTCTGCTTATGTTTACTATTATCCGCATCCCCCGGAAGGAAAGCGTGTTGCCCATCAGGACTGGAAGGTGGAGCAACTATTAAAAAAGGAATCTTATTATTATTTTGCTTTCGGTTCATGTATGGATCAGGAACGATTTTGCAGAAGCGGCGTGCAGGAATTATTTCAGGAAATTGAAGGCGGAGCGGAATTGAGAGGGTATCATCTCGGCTTTTCTTACCACCGTGCGGACGGAGGGCGAGCAGACATTATTGAGAGAAGCGGAGACGCAGTTGAGGGCGTAGTATACAGGATTACCGGAGAAGCCCTGGAATATTTATATCGTCGTGAAGGTGTAACGAACCAAGTCTACAGACCGGTCGTAGTTGAAGTGACTCTTCATGATGGCCCTGTGATAGAAGCTCTTTCATTTACGGTTATTCACAAAAAAGAAAGTCTTACTCCTCCCCTGCATTACGCAAGAGAGATTCACCGTGGAGGACGTTTTTATCTAAGTAAAAATTACATGGAACGATTGGAACAGCGGCTTCAGCATGAACTCCCTGTAAATGAATTCACAAAATACCTCCAGCAAATGGAATAGAGGAGATCAAGGCATGGTACAAACCAACTGGAAAACATATATGGCAAGAGATTTTTCCCATTTACATTATGTCTCTTTTGAAAAAGCCAGACCAAAAAATCGAGCTGTGATCCTAATCCATGGCATTACCGCTGAGTTAAACCATCAGGAAAAATTTGCTGAATCAATGGAATTGGAAGCTGACGTTTTTTTACCCATATTAAGAGGATATGATCAATTGAACCCTCGCGGCGACCTTTCTTATATGGAGCAGTTTGATGATGATCTGTTTGACTTCATCCATTTTGTTAAGAAAAAAGGGTATGATCAAATATTATTAGTTGGTCATTCGATGGGCTGTGCTAATTTGTTAAGGCTGATTCATAAGAATCCAAAGGCAGCTGATCATTACTTATTTATTTCTCCCTTTTTTCACCCTGCCCTTTCTGTTTACCGTAATGATGCTACGGATCAATTTAAACCTTCTACAGATGTGGACTATGTGGTGTATCAGAAAAAGGCAGGAACTCTTATGGTATTGTACAAATTAGGAGTGAAGCGCATAGTAAATTGGACGGTTGCTCAAATCCCGGACGAATTCCATCATTCAGGAAGACTATCCCTCAGCTTCCGCTTGATGATGTCCCGCTTTCTGGAGAGTGTGCCTTCAGACTTATTTTGCGGAATGGAAGATCGAGTATATACCTATGTAGGAGAGCATGATGAAGTAGTGGACCCAGAGCGTTTAAGCGAATGGTATAAAAATACGTTTGGAATGAACCTGACGATTGTTAAAGACACCGATCATAATCATATTCTGCACAATCCTGCTTTTCACACGTCTGTTAAAGAGTGGATTAAAGGGTAGGAGCTCAAGGAGATAAAGATGAAACAGATTTATTCAGACGTTATTCAGTTTAAGGGAAGTCATTATGCATTCGGGCGTTTTCAGGCCGAGCAGCTAAAAGAAAGTCTGCTGCTAACGAAATACCGAAAGCGAAGAACCAAATCCGTGCGTAAATACAGGGTCAATCAAATAGAAGCCAAAGCTTTTTTTATGAAATATTCAAGCGGGCTTTGGGCTGAATTAGAAGGAATTTCAGCAGGTTTAGGGTGGCCGCTGGAGGAAGTCGTTCATGAATTCAGCGGCTGGCAGCAGGATTGGGTACAATCAGGATGCTCCATCATAGCTAAAGAGAACTTCTTTGCTCGTAACTACGATTATCACCCGAAAACCTATGAAGGACGTCTTGTTCTATTTCAGCCTTCGGAAGGTCCTGCTTTGATTGGTCCTTCTCAACGTATTATCGGAAGAACAGATGGAATGAATGAATACGGTCTTTGCGTAGGGTATAATTTTGTTAATCGAATTAAACCAGGAGACGGTTTGATCTGTTGTCTTTTAACACGAATATTACTTGAAAATTGTAAAACAACGGATGAAGCGGTGGAGTGGTTAAAGGAGCTTCCCCACCGTCATTCCTTTAATTATGTACTTTATGATCGGAGCGGGAATTCAAGAATTGTAGAGGGTTCGCCCAGGGGGATTCGTGTACGGCAGGAAAGTGTATGTACGAATCACTTTGAAGTCATTCCTCAGGAAAACCGTCGCCACGTGGAAGAATCCCATACCCGACTCCGTTCGTTGAGAGAAGGACATCCGCAAATTTCCACAGGAAGAGAAGCTTTTAAGTACCTGAATGACACGGGGAACCCTATTTTTTCAAAGCGGTACAGCCAGTGGTCAGGTACTATTCATACAGCTTGTTATTACCCTGAGTCTCTATCTATGCTTTTCGGGCTTGGCGGGGATAGTAAGCCTGTCACATTTAATCTGACCGATTGGATGAAAGGGAACAGGTCACCGATTAAACAAGTGATCGGAAAGTTAGATACGAAAGAACCATTTCCTTATATCGACGAATGATTTTCTTGAATAATCTTGTGAATCATACTCCATCGAACTAATAACATGATACACTATACTCAAAAAGGGGAAAATGGCATGACAGCAACGAGAGAGACCGTTACACAATTACAGAATCTCTATCAATACTTAAAAACAGAAGATCCTGCTCAGAGTGAGAAGGTTCTGGATGTAATCAATAAATTAATGCATGAAAAAGTGATGGTAGGGTTTGGGGGACATTTTTCCGCTGGTAAATCCACGTTAATTAATCATCTGCTCGATAAACAAATGCTGCCTTCAAGCCCCATACCAACCAGCGCCAATATTGTGGAAATTAAGGCTGGTGAACCTTATACCATGACGTATTTCCATCATGATCTTCCGGAAAAGTATGAGGGGGAAACGGATTTTGAAACAATACAGGCCTTGTGTAAGAATGGGAGTGATATATCGAGGGTTGTTATCAGCCGTCCTGACTGCAATTTGCCTGAGCATGTCACCGTATTGGATACTCCGGGAGTAGATTCGACGAACGACGCGGATCGCTTAATTACAGAATCCTCCCTGCATTTAATGGACGTTCTGTATTATGTAATGGATTATAACCATGTACAATCCGAAGTCAATGTAAAGTTTTTAATGGAGATGCAAGAACGCGGCACGCCATTCTCTGTGGTGATTAATCAAATTGATAAACACAACGAAGCGGAACTGTCATTTGAAGACTTCAAACAGAGTGTCGAACATTCGTTCTCATCTCGTGGAATTAAGCCTGAAGCCATTTATTATATCTCTCTAAAGGACTTTTCTTATGATAAAAATGAGTATGAATCGTTAAAAGAAGCGTTTACCCAATTGTATTCTTCTTCTTATGTTCGGGTACAGGAGCAGGCGCTTAAGGCTGCAGAAACCATTATTGAGGAAAGTGTACATAATCAATCGAATGAATTTTTTCAGCGGAAACAGGACTTAAAAGCTCGTAAAGAATACTTAGATGAAAGTATGAGTGAAAGCTATCTTACTCAGGAAGATCGAAAAGATACAGAACAAGTCATTTCAGAAGCTGCTGATTTTTTTAAGCGGCGTGTATCTTCATTTATTCCGAACGCTTATCTCATGCCGAGTTCTTTACGGGACGAAGCAGAAAAATTTCTTGAATCCAGACAGAGAGGCTTCAAGGTAGGAGTATTATTTGCCAAAAAAAAGACAGAAGAAGTGAAAGAAGAGAGAGAATCTGCTTTTTATGCCGAGGTTCTCGAGAGCATTGAAAAGAACTTAAAATGGCCGCTTAAAGAACGTCTTCTGGAGGTTACGGAAGAGCTTTCGATTACTGATGAAGAGCTTCAGAATGACATCCAGCGTTTTAATTTTATTTATGAGAAAGCTAAACTTCAGGATATGATAGAACCAGGTGCTTCTGTCACTGGTCCTTATATTCTTCGATATACGGACCAATTGTCCAATGATATCAAGAAAGAAATGCGACAGTATGTGAATCAATGGTGGGAGCAAGTCGAGAGACATATACGAAATGAAAAGAAAAGAGAGTACGAAAAAAACAAGACTGTATTTCAGGCTATGGAAGAAAAAGAGCATATTGTAAAAGAATTGGAACAGATGGAGAAAAATCTTACTTCCTACCGAAAGAATTTGTACAAGAGCCTTGAAAATGAGACGCTTTCTTCCATGGTTAAGGATTCGGTTAAGAACGACTTGGAGGAGCGGGCAAAACGCGTTCAGCATAAACAGATTACAAATGAATCGTTGACAAAGAGTGTAGAAGGAAACTTTGATGAAAACCCGGCTCCGGAGTCTTCGCTCACCGAGGGACCTGCCTCCATTGATTCCACAATGGAAAGAGTAACAGAGGCTCTATCGATTGTAGAAGATGTTGAAGGCATGGACGAGTTCATTCAACAGCTTCGGGATAAACAGGATCGATTACGTAATAGACATTATACGGTAGCTTTATTTGGAGCTTTTAGTGCAGGGAAATCATCCTTCGCCAATGCTCTTCTAGGAGATACTTTGTTACCAGCCTCTCCCAACCCGACGACGGCGACCATTAATAAAATATCGCCTTCGAGCGACGATCATCCTCATGGATCGATTCAGGCGGTTGTAAAGAAAGAAAAAGAATTGTTAGATGACTTAGAACCGATTTTTACAAAGTTGGAATTGCGCAGTGAGACCCTTTACGGTTATGTAAAACAGTTGGAAACTGTACAGAGTTGGAGCCGCCTGGAGCACAAATCAGCTTCATTTTTAGAGGCTTTTTTAAATGGATATAACTCGATGAAAGATGATTTAGGTCAGTCAATTTCCATCCCGTGGGATGAATTTTCTATGTACGTAGCTGAAGAATCTAAATCGTGTTTTATTGAATCTGTCGAAATCTTTTACGATTGCTCTTTCACGGAGGCAGGAATTACGCTGGTGGATACTCCAGGCGCGGATTCAGTGAATGCCAGACATACCGATGTATCCTTTGAATATATTAAGGATGCGGATGCTGTCCTTTTTGTCACATACTATAACCACCCATTCTCCAAAGCTGATCAATCTTTTCTTACGCAATTAGGACGTGTCAAAGATAGTTTCGCTATGGATAAGATGTTCTTTATTATTAATGCGGTGGATTTGGCCTCATCAGAAGAGGAAGTAAAGTATGTAGAAAACTATGTGGCTGATCAGCTGGGTGGCTTTGATATTCGGAATCCACGTCTTTTTTCCCTATCCAGTCTGAAGGGGTTACGAGAAAAAAAGGGAGAGCCTGGCCAATCTTCCGGTATTAACAAGTTTGAAGCTCAGTTTAATCAGTTTTTGCATGGAGAACTTGCTGAAGTTTTAACTCAGTCTATGGAGCGGAACCTAAGTGAATTAAAAGATACACTCGCCACGTTTATTGACAACAATCAACTCAACGAAGAAGAGCGGAAGCAGTTCCTGAAGAAAGCAAGAGCACAGCGCGAGGAAGCGCTTGATGTAATAAAAGACTTCGACCGCATGAAAGAAAAAGAATCCCTTAAGAATAAAATAGACAAACAGCTCTATTATGTTCATCACCGTATGATGCTGAATTTTACGGATTATTTTAAGCATCATTTTAATCCGGCCACCATCAATGGAAAAGATCAACCTATTCCCGATCAACTTAGAGAAGCACGTGATAATTTGATTCAGGAAATAGAATTCGAGATGAATCAGGAGTTTAAAGCGGTTGGCGTTAGAATTGAGCGTCTGCTTGATGGTTTGATTGATCAAATACAACAGGAATCTGAAGCCGAGTTGAAGAAAGTAAGAAATCATCTTAGATTGGAGCGCCGGGAATGGACATCGATTCCTTTGCCATCGTTCTATGGAGAACTTGTGATCGATGAGCGGCAAACCTCATCCATATTGAAAAAGTTTAAAAGTGCCCGTGCTTTTTTTGAGCTTAATGAAAAAGAGGAGATGAAAGATGAACTCGCTGACCTTATCTCTCCCATCTTAAAAAATCAGCTCGACAAAGCGAATAACATTATGAAGGACTATTATGAGCAGCAATGGCTATACCTGTTGGACGAACACGTACATGAGTGGCGGCATCAAATTGATGCTTCCTTCAACAGCCTGCTATATAGTGTAGAACACCCGGCTGATATTGCTCCTCTAGAGAGAAAGTTTGAACAGATAAAAAAATTGGTCTAATCTGAACAAATTATTCATAAGCTAGAGCAAGTGAAAAGATATCTATGTGTAAGGACTTCTTCCTCCTTCTTACACAGCGAATCTTTGAAAATCACATCTCTGTAAAGGGTCTGAATTTCTTTCAGGCCCTTTTTGTATGTAGACAGAGAGTAACCATCACTTATGCGATGTAATGAATTTACTATCATGAAGTCTCTAGGTTAAGCATATTTATAAGGACAAAGGAGGTCGAAGAGTATGTATTCGTATTATTCCTACTCACCTTACAGGACACCTTATACTTCCGAGACGGCTAAGGTAACTTTTAGGAGCAGTCCGCTCGCACCCGATTTAAAAGGGGCCATGTATTTTTATGAAATGCCATATGGGGTGGAGGTCTTTGTGCAAGTCGAAGGTTTACCTGAATTCCAGATACTAAAGGATGGAACGCAGGTCGGCCCTCATGGATTTCACATTCATGAAAAAGGAATTTGTGAATTAGGAGAAGGGAAAGATCCATTTGCTTCGGCCGGAGGCCATTGGAACCCAGATCAACAACCACATGGAAACCATGCAGGTGACTTCCCCGTGTTGTTTTCTAATCAAGGAAGGGCTCGAATGATTTTCTTTACGGACCGTTTTCGGGTTAGGGATATTATCGGAAAATCGGTCATCATCCATCAACAGCCGGATGACTATCGGTCTCAGCCTAGCGGGAATGCCGGAAAGAGGATTGCCTGTGGAATCATAGAAAAATCTTGAAAAAGAGGAATAAATATTTTCAGAATTGGATATACTTAACTGTATAAGATGTTAAGAATCACTACTTGACTTAACCGGTGAGTCATAGTATTATATTCTATATAAGAAATACCGCTTACCAATTAATAAGAATCACCTATTATAAAGAGTGATCAAGCGTTATTGGTACTTTTTATAATATGTGATTTTTTCAGTATGGTAAGCACATATTAATTTTAGAAATATTGGAGGATCCATTCCTATGAAAACAGGTACAGTGAAGTGGTTTAACGCGGAAAAAGGTTTTGGTTTTATTGAGGTTGAAGGAGAAGACGATGTATTCGTACACTTCAGCGCGATCAACGAAGAAGGCTTTAAGTCTCTAGAAGAAGGTCAATCTGTGGAATTCGAAATCACAGAAGGTAACCGCGGACCACAAGCTGCAAACGTAACTAAATTATAATTTAAAAAATAGAAAGAGACTGGCTTCAGAGTCAGTCTTTTTTACATAATTTATGTCTAGAGGAGGCTTCAAACATGGCTTTCGGTAAAAAGAATCAGGCAGAAATTAAAGAAGAAGAAACTAAAATTTGGGTTTGCACATCTGACGACTGTAACTGTTGGATGAGGGATAACTTCAGAACAAATGAAGAAAATCTTTGCCCTAAATGCGGCAATCCGATGGAACAGGAAAACAAAGTCCTGCAAGTAGTAGAGAACAATAGCTTGTATTATAAAAATTAAGATAACGAAGCGGCCGCCTTTCGAGCGGTCGTTTTTTTGTTTATAATGAAGCATGAAGTGGAGAAAGTGACAACAATTATTCATTATTCATGGGAGGGGTGCTATATGGATCCGCAGCTGGAACATATATTATCAACCAAGAAAAGACTCAGAAAAAACACACTGGGCACGATACTTGAGCAATTCGACGGAAGTATTATGAAGTTATCCCAGTCCAGCCGCAAAAAGAAATATCAGAAAATGAGAGAAGATTCTTACAGCTTTTTTAGAGGCAGCGCATATTTATTCTTCTTTGATGTGACTGAATACCCCTTTACCTTTCACACTCCAAAAGATAAACCCACGTGGATTATGGGAGACATGCACTTTGATAACTTTAGTGCCTTCTTAAATGAAAACCATGATATTGTGTTCGATGTAGATGATTTTGACGAAGGTTATTTAGGGTCTTATTTATACGATATTCTTCGAATGGTTGTCAGTATCCGCCTTATGTCTGAAAAGCAAGGATTTTCAGATAAAGAGGAAGATGAACTTGTTGATCAATATTTAAAAGCGTATCGTAAGCAGCTGAAAGCCTTTCAAGAAAAAGACGAGGACCCTCAAACCCTTCAATTTACTTCTGAGAACACAAAAGGACCGATTAAGAAAACTTTGAAAAAAATTGAAGAAAGACATGCTTCTCATGAACTTGATAAACAAACCGTAGTCGATCATAACTCTATCCGCTCATTTGATATTGGAAAAGACAAACTTTCATCCGTATCGAAGCAGGAAAGGAACAAACTTGAATCCGCTTGGAAAGAGTATTTGTTATCTATAAATCCAGAAACGAAAAAAAATGATTCATTCTACAATATTAAAGATGTTGTAAAGAAGAACGGTTCAGGTATTGGATCGACAGGCCTAAAGCGTTATTACATCCTGATAGAAGGTCAAGAGGATGAGGTGCACCACGATGATATCATTTTAGAAGCTAAAGAGGCACGATCTCCGATTCCAGCTTATTTCTTCCCTTATGATGAACAATTTTGGGAAGATAACAAACATCAGGGAAGAAGAGTTGCACACACTCAGCACGCCATGCACCATCAGGCAGATCCATATTTAGGGTACTTTCGAATGGATGGGCATGATTTCTATGTGCGTGAAAGGTCACCTTTCTCTAAGGACTTAAGGGAAAAGAATCTGGATGATTATAAGAAATTTACACAGACGATCAAAACAATGGCTAAAATTAGTGCGAAAATACATGCGCGCGCAGATGCAGATATCGAGAATGGGATTATGGATTATCACAGCGAAAAAGCCATTCTTAAAGCGATAGGCTCTAATCAGAAATTGTTTCGCCATCAACTAGGTTTATGGTCTAGACATTATAAAGAAACAGTGGAGAATGATTTTGAGTTATTTAAAGAATGGTTGATTGAACAAGATTATTTTAAATCATAAGTGAGACCTGTTATATCTTTCGTATGAATGGTATAATGTCTTAATGTTATACATTCGAATACTGGAGGATTTTTAATGTTAAATGTAAATAATGTTAGTCTTCGTTTCGGCGATCAAAAGTTATTTGAAGACGTCAATATAAAGTTTACCCCTGGAAATTGTTATGGACTAATTGGTGCTAATGGTGCAGGTAAGTCGACTTTCCTGAAAATTCTAAGTGGAGAGCTCGAGCCTCAGACTGGTGAAGTTTCCCTAAAGAATAACCAGCGTCTGTCTGTTTTAAAGCAAAACCATTTTGAGTACGATGAGTATCAAGTTCTGGAAACAGTCATTATGGGTAATACTCGTTTGTACGAAGTCATGAAAGAAAAAGATGCCATTTATATGAAAGGTGATTTCACTGAAGAGGATGGTATGCGAGCAGCTGAACTAGAAGGTGAATTTGCGGAAATGAATGGTTGGGAAGCGGAATCAGATGCCGCTCGTCTTCTAACAGGTCTTGGTATTAAAGAGGATCTGCAAGAGAAAAAGATGAGTGAACTTGCAGGATCTGAAAAAGTAAAAGTTCTGCTTGCTCAAGCTCTATTTGGCAACCCGGATGTTCTATTATTGGATGAGCCTACCAACCATCTGGATATTAAAGCGATTCAATGGTTAGAAGACTTCTTAATCGATTTCGAAAACACCGTTATTGTAGTTTCTCACGACCGTCACTTTTTGAATAATGTGTGTACTCACATTGCTGACCTTGACTATGGCAAGATTCAGGTTTATGTCGGGAACTATGACTTCTGGTATGAATCAAGTCAGCTTGCCACAAAAATGGCTGAGGAACAAAATAAGAAAAAAGAAGAGAAAATCAAAGATTTAAAAGAGTTTATAGCCAGGTTTAGTGCAAATGCTTCCAAGTCTAAACAAGCTACGTCACGTAAAAAACTGTTGGATAAAATTACGCTGGATGATATTCAGCCTTCATCGCGTAAGTATCCTTACATTGCTTTTACAGCTGAACGGGAAATAGGCAACGATCTACTAACAGTAGAGAACTTATCTAAAACCATTGATGGGGTTAAAGTTCTGGATAATATCAGCTTTACACTTAATAAAGATGATAAGGTGGCATTAGTCGGAGCTAATGAAACGGCCAAGACTACTCTCTTTCAAATTCTTATGGGTGAAATAGAGCCTGATGAAGGAACGTATAAGTGGGGTGTCACTACTTCACAGAGTTATTTCCCGAAAGATAACTCGAAGTTCTTTGAACGCTCTGATTTGAACCTCGTTGAATGGCTTCGTCAATATTCTCCTGAAGATGAAACAGAAACGTTCTTAAGAAGTTTCCTTGGACGGATGCTGTTCTCAGGAGAAGAAGCTTTGAAGAAAGCAAATGTTCTTTCAGGTGGAGAAAAGGTTCGTTGCATGCTCTCTAAGATGATGCTTTCTAAAGCCAATGTGTTACTATTAGATGAACCTACCAACCACTTGGATCTCGAATCCATTACTTCTTTAAACAAAGGGTTAATTCGATTTAAGGGATCTGTCATCTTTGCTTCCCATGACCATGAGTTCATCCAGACAATTGCCAATCGAATTATTGAAATTACTTCGAATGGTATTGTGGATAAAGAAATGAGTTACGATGAGTATTTAAATGATCCAGAGGTTCAAAAGCAAGTAGCAGCATTAGCTGAATAGTAAAAAAGCCTGGCCCATGAGGGCGGGCTTTTTTTATGTTTAAGATGGGGTTTAGAACTATCCGATCAGTTATCCGATCAGTTTGTGGAATAATTGGAAAGTTATCTATCTCATCATTAAGAAAAGCTGAATTTGTCATAATTTCACTGGTATACATGTTTAATGCAGAGGTTTGTAATCTATATGAAACATAGATGTTACCTTTGAAATCAAACTGTTAGGTGTTTGTTCTTAAAATATAAAGAAATTCTGATAGTCTTGTAGTTAGTGAAATAAACAACGTGTTTTTTGGAATTAATTAGAGGAGGCATTAACTACATGAAAAAGAAAATTTTCTCAGTAGCAGCTACAGTAGCATTAACAGGTGCATTCGCGACTTCTGTGAGTGCTGAAGAATATACGATTGATAAAGGTGACACGCTTTGGGGCATTTCAAAAAAATATGATGTATCCGTAAATCAATTGAAATCTTGGAACGACTTGAGTTCAAATTTAATTTACCCTAACCAACAGCTTACGGTATCAAAAGAGTCGAGTTCTTCTTCTAAAAAAAGCAGTAATGACACTACTTATACGGTTAAATCCGGTGATACTTTATACAAAATCTCTAACAAATATGGTATTAGTGTAGATGATCTTATGGATTGGAACAATCTTGATTCCACTCTCATCTATCCAGGAGATAAGTTTAAAGTAAGTGGACAAGCTTCTTCTGAACCTGAAGTTTCAGCGAGCTCAACCAACCATGATGATTCATCAAGTAATGAAGCGGCTTCTGAATCCAAATCTGAAGAATCTAGTGATTCAAGCAGTGATGTAGTGAAAGAATTCACGGCAGAAGCTACAGCGTACACCGCGTTCTGTACTGGTTGCAGTGGAGTGACGGCTACAGGTGTAGACCTTCGCGCTAATCCTGATCAAAAAGTTATTGCAGTGGATCCTGATGTGATTCCACTAGGATCTAAAGTATATGTAGAAGGTTACGGTGAAGCTATTGCAGCAGATACAGGTGGAGCAATCAATGGCAACCGCATTGATGTCTTTATTCCAGAGCGCGAAGATGCTCTTGATTTCGGCAGACAGTCTGTGCAAGTTAAAGTCCTAAGTGAATAATAACAGCATTCTCCCCCTAAGAAATTGCTATTATTCTATACTCAAGCCCATTTCTGTTCATTACAGAGATGGGCTTTTATATATTCTATAGCTGGCAGGTGCAGGTAAAAGGAGAAAGCTTACAGGGACAACTTCGGTTTTCACAATGGACTGTCGCCGTTATACTCGTCAATCATTTAAGAGAGCCGTCTAGTTTTTCTCAGAAGCTTTTCTGTAAAATAGTTTTTTTAAAGGCTTGGCAAACAGCTCATGTGTAAGTAAATGCCTAGAAAAAATGCCAAACCATCTCCTCTATAGCAATCTAAAGTTACCGACACTACGAAGTTTAGAATGGAATTGTTTCAATAACCGTTTTAAAGGAAAAGAAGGCATCCATGGAGAGTGAGATGCTCTCTCCCTAAAACTCTTTAAGTAACCTGCAACAGTGGGAAGTAGTGGATAGTTCCCAAGTTAATTGATAGACTTGTTAAGAATCATTCATTGGAAGGAGTGCTGAATATGAAAGCAATAGTACATGAACAAATAGTTGGAATCGAAGGGTTAACGGTAAAAGAAATGGAAGAGCCGAGGCTAGGTGAAAAGGAAGTGAAAGTTAAGGTACATACAGCTGGGTTGAACAGGCGTGATTTGGCGGTCATTACTAAACGACACCAGCCGGAAGATCCTGCGTTAATTCCAGGTTCAGATGCCGCAGGTACAGTGATGGAAGTCGGAGATAAAGTAAGCAGATTTCAAATCGGTGATGAAGTTGTAGTTAACCCGGGGTTAGGCTGGAAGAAAAACAGCTCCGCCCCTCCGGAAGGATTCGAAATCGTAGGCCTGCCAGATCACGGAACATTTGCGCAGTTTTATACTAGTGATGAAAATCACTTCGAGGCTAAACCTTCACATTTAAGCTTCGAGGAAGCCGGAGTTTTATCTCTAGCTGCTTTAACGGCTTATCGAGCTTTATTTACTCGAGGTAATTTGCAGAAAGACCAAACGGTTATGCTTCCTGGGATAGGCAGTGGCGTACTGACTTTTGCTTTAAAATACGCAAAAGCTATAGGAGCACGGGTTATAGTTACTTCTCGTTCTGAAGATAAGCTTCAACAGGCGCTAGCCTTAGGTGCGGATCGAGCTATTCATACAGAAGACGGCTGGAATGAAGCACTTCATGATGAGTCTATTGATTTATTAATTGAAAGTATAGGGAAGGCCACATTTGATAAATCACTGAATATTATACGAAAAGGAGGAACGATCGTAACATTTGGGGCTACGACAGAAGATCAAATTCAAATTGATATTCGAAAGTTTTTCTACGGACAGTACAATTTGCTGGGTTCTACTATGGGCAGCGCAGAAGAGTTAAGAGAGATGCTTCAATTTATTGAGAAACACAACATAAAACCTCAATTAGATCGTGTATATTCATTAGATGAGTACAAAAACGCCTTTGAATACTTAAGAGACACAAAAAACTTTGGAAAAATTGGAATTTCATTCAAATTAGATTAAATGGCTGTAATGTAATCAACATGTTCTTTCTTCAAACTTAGTAGCAACTCCGAAACAGTAAAAAAACACCAAAATAACCGAACGAATGTGCGTAATAGTAGACAAACCATCTACTCTTTATTGTAAAATGGAGGAAGAAGCTTATACCTAAGGAGTGGATAAGGATGTCTCATAAAAATAATCCTAAGCGATTCGCCTTAAACATGAGCGCCGCTCAATTTACGAAGTTTTATATAATGCATTTACTTCAAATTCATCAACCAATGATTAGTGAACATTTTAAAACAGAGTTTAAACAATTAACGAAGAACTGGATTCCCGCACCTTCTACATTACTGGATACTCTTCACGAGATGACGGAAGAAGGTCTTCTATACAGACGAGAAGATTATAAGTCTCATGATAAGAAAAGACAAAAAGTGTACTGGTATTACCTGACTGATAAAGGGAAAGAAGAATTTGATGTATTAAAAAAACGGTACAAACTCTTATTTGAGGAGCAGTTACAAATCTTACAGCAAATCATGAAAGATGTATATAAATAAATTTTACGGTAACTGCTGGTTTACTTGAAAGGAAGATCATCATGAAGCTCAGTGTTTTAGATCAAAGTCCTATTTCTAAAGGAGAAACTGCAAATGTAGCCCTCCAGCATTCGATTGAACTTGCAAAGTTTACAGAGGAGTTAGGCTACCATCGTTATTGGGTGGCTGAGCATCATAGTACAAATGGTCTAGCGAGTTCTTCTCCTGAGATTCTCATCAGTCAAATCGCCCAAGCTACTAATACTATTCGTGTGGGGTCTGGAGGCGTCTTACTCCCTCAATATAGCCCATTGAAAGTAGCCGAGAGTTTTAGAATGCTTGAAAATTTCCATCCCGGGAGGATTGATTTAGGTTTGGGCCGTTCACCTGGCGGGGGCAAGAAAACCAGATTAGCTCTTACAGATGGTATTGAAAAGCCCTTAAGTTCCTTTTCAAGACAGGTGAAAGAACTTCAAAAGTTTTTATTTCAGTCTATGGAAAAGGGAGATCCCTATTTTGGTGTTACGGCACGTCCAGATAGTTTATATCAGCCGGAAATCTGGATATTAGGTTTAACGGAACGTGGAGCCAAACATGCAGCTTTGCATGGAACAGGTTTTACTTTTGGTCATTTTATTAATCCGGATCATGCCGCCGAAACGCTGCAGACCTATCGAGAAAAATTCAAGCCTTCTTTAGCTCGTAGTCAACCTGCAGTAAATGCTTGTGTGTTTGTGGTCTGCGCAACTACACAAGAGGAAGCAGAAGAGATCGCCAAAAGTCAGGATATGTGGCTCTTACAAGTTGAAAAAGGTCTGGAGACTAGAATCCCTCCTGAGAACGAAGTTCGTCATGATACTTTGACGGAAATGGAAAAGGATAAAATACGTAACAATCGAAGAAGATGTATCATAGGAGATCCTGTACAAGTAGTAGATCAATTGGAAGGATTAGCTGATGAGTATAGTATTGATGAATTTTTATTGATTACCAACATTTTTGACTTTGAAAAAAAGAAGTCTTCTTATCAACTGATTGCCAATGAATTTGCAAATAGGGCAAGCCATAACTGAGAAAAACTCCTCCATTCACCCATACCGTCTTTCAAGCTTCTGCATATATAATTAGTGAAAGGGGGAATTAATGTGAGTAGAGGATATGGTGGAGGCTTTGCGCTAATCGTCGTGTTGTTTATTCTCCTTGTTATCGTAGGAGCTGCGTGGTTTTATTAATCGTTGAAAGTGTGGCATACGCCACACTTTTTTCTATGGATTTCAAACTGGAATAGACGTAATAAGTTAAGTTCTCAAGATCTTTGTTTTAAAAAAATTTCATCTAGGCTATAATGGGTTACATTACGTTACAAAGGAGCGAACAATCCCCATGGATCATTCCCTGATTGGAACAATACAGAATTGTAAAGTATCAAAGAAAATAACCAATGGATTTATATTGAAATACAATGACACAGAAATTGTGCTGCCGGATGAAGCAGTACATAAAGAGATTGATTTAGATCAATTTATTACGGTATTTCTATACACAAATAAAAAAGGACAAGCTGTTGCAAGCATGACTATTCCTGAAGTAACCCGTCATTCCTATGGCTGGGCCGAAGTCGAAGAAGTCGTGCCAAACATGGGTGTGTTCGTGAATATAGGGTTAGAGGATAAGGAGATTCTTGTTTCAACGGATGACCTTCCACTTCTAAAATCAGTCTGGCCGAAGAAAGGCGACTTTTTATTTGTCAGCTTAGAATTAGATAAAAAAGGGCGTCTTCTAGCTGAACCTATTACCGAGCAGGAAGTTTGGGATGATTTAGAACCCGCACCCGCTTCTATTTTAAATACTGAGACTCAAGGAAGAGTCTACCGCTCAACAAAAGCTGGCTCATCTGTGTTAACAGAAGAAGGGTATAGAGGTTTTATCCACCCCAATGAACGAAAAGAGGAACCAAGATTAGGAGAAACTATAATAGCAAGGGTAATTGATGTGAAAGATGATGGATCAATTAACTTATCTTTACGTCCAGTTAAGAAAGAAAGTAGAAAAGAAGATGCTGACGTGATCCTTGAGTACTTGAAGGAAAACGATGGAATCGTCTATTTAGATGACAACAGCGATCCTGAGAAGATACGTGATACTTTTCAAATTAGTAAGTCAGCATTTAAAAGAGCCGTAGGCAAATTAATGAAAGAAAATCAAGTGGAGCAGAAAAATGGAGCCACGAAATTAACCCATAGTTCTGATTAATACTTAGTAGCAACTCCGAACTAGAATTAAAAAATAAACCCTCAATAATATTAAAACCGCCAGCTGTGATAACAATTGGCGGTTTTAATACTTAATCCTCGTATGTTATTTCGGTACCATCCTGATAGGTAACTTCTAATTTGAATTCCTTATAAGGAGCTTCGAGTCCAAGCACTGTTAGCACTTCTTTAATTACTTCGTCTTCTGGTGTCTCCTCATCAAAACTCATTTCTTTAAAATGGGGGGAAAGCTGGTTAAATGCTTCTTCTCCAGTAACTTTCTGCCGATCGAAATCGTCAATACGCGCTTCTTTTCTGTTTTCTAAATTAACATAATCGACGTGGTAAGATAGGCGATCTACATAATCAACTTCCAGCTCAAACCGATTAAAGTTAAAAGGCCGTGTCTCATTAATTTGCTGATAAGAAATACTTTCTGGCGCTGGTTCATTTTGAGAGGGTTCACTGGATTGATTATTCGCATTGTTACATCCTACTAACAATATAAGCAGCAAGATAAAACCGGTACTCCATAATTTCACTAAAATCACTCCAATCTTTAATTATCTATAGGATTACCAAAAAAGTCGGTTTTCATAATTTATATTCCAAGCACAATAATTAGCTGGAGCGTTTGCTCATGTTATGATTAATATATAGTCGTAATTCCTCTAAGACTATTAAAGGAGAATCTGCCCATGAAGAAAAAAGTTTTATATGGGATGTTGTTTGTATTAATCGGGTCATTAATTACAGTGTCTGTAGCAAGTGGACACTTATCCGGACAAGAAAAACATCAGAACGAAGAGGAAGGTGATCTAACCATGACTAACTATAACGGAGAAACTGTCACTTATTCCAAAAAGGAATTAAAAGACATGTTAACGTCAGTTCAATATAAGGTTACGCAAAAAGATGGTACGGAACGAGCTTTTGAAAATAAGTATTGGGATAACACCGATGAGGGAATCTATGTAGATATCATTTCGAAAGAACCTTTATTCAGTTCCGTGGATAAGTACAAATCTGGAACTGGATGGCCAAGTTTTACTCAACCGCTTTCGGAAGAGAACATTGTAACTAAAAAAGATCAAGGTATATTTGGTTCCCGAACTGAAGTCAGAAGTAAGGAAGCAGATTCTCATCTTGGCCATGTATTTAAAGACGGTCCCCAGCCAACAGGTCTAAGGTACTGCATGAATTCAGCCGCTCTAGAGTTTATTCCAAAAGAAGAGATGGCTGAACGTGGCTACGAAAAATATTTGGATGAATTCGAACAGTAAATATTAAGAAGCAGGAATATCCTGCTTCTTTTTTTATGTTGCAATGATAATGATTATCATTGACTTTCTAATTATCATTCTCTATACTGACTATTGATAATGATAATCTTTATCAATAGTCAGTGATACATATAATTGCTGAATTACTCCAACTGAAAAAGGGGATTAAACTTTATGAAAAAGCTTAGCATTTTAGGAGTAGTGTTATTTTTAGGCATTTTGGTGGCATGTAGCGATAATTCCGCCCCATCAAGTAAAGAGGAAAAAGCCGCTTCGACGGATTCCGAATCAATTGAGGATAATAGTACAGGCTCTATCACATTTGAAGACGGAGTAGGTACAATGACTATCGATGGGGTTCCTAAAAAGGTAGTTGTATTAGAGTGGACATATGTAGAACACTTATTACCATTAGGTGTGGAGCCTGTAGGAGTTGCAGACCTGGAAGGTTATAAAAAATGGGTGAACGTGGGAGAGCCTCTAAGTGACTCTGTTACGGACGTGGGCACAAGATCAGAGCCCAATTTCGAGGCGATTTCCCGATTGGATCCTGATTTAATTATTGGTGCGAAATATCGCCATGAAAGTTTTAAAGATCAATTGGAGAGTATTGCTCCTACCGCCTTATTTGCTCCATATTCTGAAAACGGGGCGGAGAATCAATACCAACATCTCCTAAGCGAGTTTAATACGCTGGGTAAGGTATTCAATAAAGAGGAAAAAGCAAAACAGTATATCAAACAAATGGAGGCAACTTTTAAAGAACAGGGAGAACGTATTCAAGAAGCTGGTTATGAAAACTTGAATGCAGTAGTAGCGCAGGCTTTTACTTCTCAGAACACACCTACTATGCGGTTATTCACCAACAACTCGGTGCTCGCTGGAGTTCTCAATAAGATGAATGCAAGTAATGCGGTTAAAACCGAGAAACCTGAAATATATGGTTTCATCTCGACCAACGTCGAAGCCTTACAGAATTATCAGGACTCTCACTTTTTTTATCTAGTCCAAGATGACGATCCTATCTTCGATAACCTGGCGGATAATCCGGCGTGGACAAATCTTAATTTTGTGGAAAAAAATCATACTTATGAGTTACCAGGAGATATGGGAACATTTGCAGGACCGCTTTCAGCAGAAAGGTTTTCTAAAGAAATAGCAAATGCACTAGTAGAAAAACAATAGGTTTAAAAGAGGACCACTTTGATATTAAAAGTGGTTTTCTTATTATAACCAGATTTTGTCCTAAGTTTTCTAATATTGTACTATATTATATACAGGGAGGTTTCTTATGAAATTCGAAGGGTTTTCAGCTTCACAAATTAGAGTAGCGAGGCCAACCGATCAATTACCAGAAATTATATCTTTTTATGAAGAAGGAATAGGATTACCTAAATTAACTTATTTTATTAATCATGCTGGCTATGATGGTGTGGTTTTCGGCTTACCCGATTGTCAGTATCAATTAGAGTTCACTACTCATGAAGAAGGGAGTCCATGTCCTGCTCCCAGTAAGGATAATTTATTGGTGCTTTACATAGCTGAAAAAAAAGAAATCCAATTGATAGAAAGCCGATTAGCTAATCTAGGTTTCCATGCGGTAGCACCCGAAAATCCCTATTGGGAAGAAAAAGGGATAACTATTGAAGATCCTGATGGTTGGCGACTGGTACTTATGAATACCGAGGGTATATGAGAGGGGGAATTTAGTTTTATGCTTAATTTAAACGAAATGAAGCCAATAGTCTTCGATGAATTAATGAAAGTGGAAGTACAAAATTATGCAGATGAAAAGGTTAAAGCTGGAACCTGGACGCAAGAAGAAGCTCTACAGAAATCAAAAGAATCATTTCAACTTCTCTTACCGGAAGGGCTTAAGACGGTTGATCATTATTTATTGTCTTTGAGTAAACCTGATACGAACGAATCTATTGGGTATTTCTGGTACCATTTTGATGAAAATCACCCTCAAAAGGAAGCTTTCATTTACAACTTTGTAATTTTTGAACCATACAGAGGACAGGGTCTTGGACGGAGAGCCCTAGAAACCTTAGAAAAGCATGTAAAAAAGCAGGGAGTAAAGAAACTTTCCTTACACGTTTTTGCTCACAACGAACGTGCCATCCATCTCTATAAAGAGTCTATGTACCACATAACAGACATTACTATGTCAAAAGTCATTAGATAACTAATTGACATTGCAAGTGAGAATGATTATCGTCTATGTTAGAAAAAAATTATATAAATGTAGGTGAAACCATGGATCAAAATAAAAGTGAATTAGCCAGAATTATTCGTGAACGCCGCTCCGTAAAAAGTGGTTATGTAGATAAAGAAGTTCCTGAATCCTTAATTAAGGAACTCTTAGAAGATGCTCGTTGGGCCCCAACACATGGATTAAGAGAACCTTGGCGTTTTATATTTATTCCAACAAAAGAAAAAGATCAGTTTGTGGAAGATATTGTGCAGACTTTTCCGAAAGATAGGCAGGAAAATAGAAGAAATTATTACAGCCAGCCTAAAGCTTTTTTAATTGCTGTAATGGATGAAGATCCTCGTCAGAAACAATGGGAAGAGAATTTTGGGGCCATCAGTTCTCTTATACAAAATTTCCAGTTACTGGCATGGGAAAGAGAGTTAGGAGTTGTTTGGAAAACAAATCCACAAATCCACGAGCCAAAGGTTCGTGATATGCTGGGGGTGCAAGCTGGTGAGAAAATAGCTGGCTTTCTCCATCTGGGTTACTTTGATCAGAAGCCGAAAACCAAACGTAGAACTCCTATAGAAGAAAAACTTACTGTATATAAAAAGAAATAATGTTTACCGGCCTCCTTATTACAGGAGGCTTTTTTAGATCTATACACTATAGAAACCACTGTAGTAGAAGCAGACTTATGTCAAGTCGAAGTGAATGTAACCATATCAAAGAATTGAAGTCTATTAATCGTACACGAAGACTTTATGATAGACTCAAGGCATAGTTGGTTTTATGATAAAAGTAAAGATGTTCATAAAAGGGGATTCTCAATGAATTTTGTAGCACTTGATTTTGAGACAGCCAATTCCTCACGAGGGAGTGTCTGTTCAATCGGATTAGTAGAGTATGAAAACGACGAAGTAAAACATGAATACTATCGTTTGGTAAAACCTAAAAAAAATTATTTCTCCTCGCGTAATGTGAGTATACACGGGATAACCAAGGATGATGTAGCTGATGCGTACGAGTTTGATATCTTGTGGAAAAATGAAATCCAACCAATGGTGGAAGGTAAGTTTCTAGTGGCGCATAATGCGCAATTTGATATGGGTGTGCTACGTGCCGTTCTCGATGAATACCTGCTTCCATATCCACTGCTTGCTTATAACTGTACTTTAAATATCTCTAAGAAAACTTGGGAGCTGCCGCGTTACAATTTAAAGTCTGTATCAGATCATATTGGTTTTCGATTTAATCATCACCACGCGCTGGAGGATGCACAAGCCGCAGCTCATATTTTACTTAAGGCTTGCGAAGAGCTAAAGGTTGATGATACTAAAGATCTTGTTGAGAAGACACAGACAACGAACGGCATGATGTATGATCAGCAATATGAACCTGCACGATTGAATAAGAAGAAAAAAGCAAAAAAGCCTTATAGTTTAAGTTATGCCGCAGCAACTAAAGAAACCGATCCGAGCCATACCTTCTATGGTGCTTCATTTGTGTTTACAGGAAAGCTATCATCTATGAATCGGGAAAAGGCTATCCAGACTGTAGATAACTTTGGCGGCCATACCTATTCAACGGTTGAAAGCAATACCAATTACTTAGTGGTAGGTAACAAAACGTACGAACAATATCTACAGGGAAAGAAAAACAGTAAGCTAGATCGTACAGAAACGTTACTAAGTCAAGGTCATTCCATAGAGATTCTTCCTGAAAATGAGTTCCTAAAATATTTATAAGGATTATGAGACTTTAAATTACAAGTTTTTAGCCACACAGTTCAAGTGTCTTTTATCTTTTAATAAGATCGGGTGAATGGCTAGGGAATGTTCTGATAGGCGTCCTAAATTTATACCTGCTCCAAAATAATAGGACTGCCACACAATTTTTGTACAATATTGTTCATGATCACTATAGCCGAGCGGTGTGAATACTTTATAAGCCGCTTTTGGATAATTGGTATGAAGATAGTCAAGGTATGCGCAGGCTTTCATCCCACTTTGGGGTTCTTTAGCAGAAAAAATAGTAATCGATCGGAATTTATTAAAATAACGGCTAATAGGGTCTTTCATTAATCCGGAAGGGATGGAGTGAATAACTTCTCTCCGGGAATTTACTATTCCGACATGGCCAGCATATTTTGATTCGCTTTTTCCAATGGGAGTAAATAATAAATCACCCGGGGTTATAATTACATTTGTACCAGGATACGTAAGAGATATCATATTCTCATTAGTCGGGGCTTGAACTTTTCTAGGCTTTACTGCATAAGCTGCTACTCCTGCAAAAACTGCTAGGAAAATAGAGTATAGGCGTTTTTTCATAACTTTTCCTTTCTAATTATAAATATTTTTACATTCATGATATCACATTAAGAATTTAACGGGTGAGGAGGGAAGGTAATTTCATATGGGAGGGTAATGTGATGAGATCAGATAAAGAGATGATGCAACTGATTCTATCGGTTGCTGAAAAAACCAGTTCTGTTAGAGGGGTAATAATGAATGGATCACGAGTTAATCCGAAGGTTAGTCCTGATCCTTTTCAGGACTATGATATTGTCTACGTGGTTACGGAGTTATCCCCCTTTTTGGCAGATCATTCCTGGGTAGATGTTTTTGGTAAGAGACTTATCATGCAGATGCCGGATGATATACAATTGTACCCCGGTGATCATGAACAGGGGTACAAATTTTCCTACTTAATCCAGTTTATGGATGGAAACCGAATTGATCTCACGTTATACCCTGAAAATTATCTTCCCAAGAAGCTGGATAGTTTGAGTGTTGTTTTAATGGATAAAGATAACAAACTGCCTGAATTACTAGCACCTGATGAACGGGATTATCTAGTTAAGAAGCCATCTTATGATGATATTAAGCACTGTACTAATGAATTTTGGTGGGTAAGCACATATGTGGCTAAAGGACTGGCCAGACAACAATTTCCATATGCCAAAGAAATGATGGAAGGCCCCGTAAGAAAAATGCTTAAACGCATGATCAGCTGGTACATAGGTGCAAATAATAACTTCCAGGTAAACGTCGGCACTGCCGGTAAATACTTCGAATATTTTTTAGCAGCTGACGTTTGGAAGGATTATAAAAGCACGTATGCAGATGGAGATTATCATAATATGTGGAAGGCATTATTCCAAATGTGTGAGTTATTTATAGTCATAAAACGAGAAGTTACTTCTTATTTGGATTATACGTACTCAGAATTAGAGGAAACTCGCGTTTATGAATACTTAAAGCGCGTTTTTAACAAATCAGCTCAGCAGGACTAAAATCAATCAATAGGATCTTCTGCTTTCCCGTATCGGATGACATCATATACAGCCAAGCCGTCGCTTGGTTTTCCGTCGTCATCTCGGTAAGGAAAGAGTGAAAAGAAAATAAAGTAAACTGAGAAATATGAATATTGATAGAAAAATAAAGCAGGCGGCAATATATCTGCAAAGATAAGATAATTAATCGTTAGAATGACTATCATGTTAAAGACACTACCAGCCAAATATATACTGACATGCGCCCACGTTTTATTATAAGTTAAGTCTTCATATTGGCACCACCCTTCCATGAAATACTTCTTCTTAACTTCTAATTTTCCAATATTGAAAATCGTTTTCCCTGTACCAATACAAAAATGAATCTTACCACCAAACAAACGGGCTATCCAAACATGCCCTGCTTCATGGACGAGAGTAACGATTGGTAATATGAAAAAGAAATTTATAAAGAACATCGGTAAGTCACTTAAAGTAAACATCTGCAAAACCTCCATATTTTAGCATTTTCCAAATTCCTTTAATAGTAAGACACAAGGCAAAGCTTACCCCAATTTCTTAAATAAAAACTATTTTTCTCGAAAATAATGATAAATAGGAAATATATCACCGGTTATTTTTCAAATATAGGAATATTTTTTTCAAAAGTGCCTTTTATCGGATTTATTGAAAAGGGTTATGGATCATTTATTATATAGAAAAGGTAAATGAAGGTTAGTTTAGTGAATATTTTTTAGCTTAGTGCCAAATTTACAGGTCAGGAACATATGTTCCTGTTTTAATGTTTAGAAAAGTCATCCTTTAAATAAGGATGACTTTTATGTTTGAGCCATTTAATTAATATAAAGCTCCAGTTGTTAAAAAAGCTTTTATGAAAGGACTACGGAACAATATAAACGACCATAGTATGTAAGATAATATTTAGAAGCAAAAGGCGAGGATTAGCTACGTAATGTAAACTTTCGTATAACATATTTTCAAATATACGCAGAAGATGGTACTTAAAATCTAAAAAAGTAAATGAACTATTTAAAAGTTTTAATCATTAAGCTTTCCTGTCAGGTTTACTGCTTAAGAGAAGGTAGCAAATTTAACTCTACAATATAATAAAATGCTAAAATCACGGGATAGGAACAAAAGTTCGTAATGAGGATATTTGGTGAATGGAATGAATGGATTAAACAAACTCAAATTTATTCAAAGAACTATAAACAATTTAAAAAAGTAATCCAGAAGAAAGATGAAAACAAACTAATGTAAGAGATACATGAACGCTTCAAATTCTAGTATAACTTGCAATCTTCACATGACTCGTAACGTTCAATTTGTGTCACACAAGAAAGAAGAAATACTCGCTCCAGGATTTATGATGAGTATGTATAAACAGGTATTGCTGAACTCGAAAAACGATCTATCATTTTAGCGGGTGGAGTAGGTATTAAATAAAATGTTACATGTAATGATTATTTTTAAAATCCTAGTTTACATAATATATATTATAGGAAGTTAATTAAATTCAAACTATTATGTCTCAAAAATCAAGTTTACTTATGATAGTGAGACAGAATGAAATTTCATTGTAGATCATAAAATTTTTGGATTATCTGGTATCCATACTGCTTATGATCAGTCAGTTCGAATCAAATTAACATTTAACCAACTAATATTATGATTCATTGTTTTATCTCTTCAGCTTTAAATTCTCACTATGCGATTATTACTTAAATAATTATTAGTTTCTCGTTACATTATATTCATTCCAGCCAAGTATTTTTGCAGCTCGCCTGTTTATATACTTAATTTGCGCTTATTGTGTTTATCTAATCATTTATTTTCTTTGGAACCTTTTGTTACTTAATTAATATTTTATTGACTATTAAATTTTTTTGCTCTAGATTTTTTTGTTTAAAAATGTTTATTGTATTTATGGATTGTTTTTTATTTTGTTTTCGGAGTTGCTACTAAGTTTTAAGTCAAATCATTTAGCATTATTACCCCCTGCTACGGTTAGCCAGATTGTTTTATTAGGTTTTACTATTAAAAGTTGTCTGGATCCCGTCTTTAACAACCTATACTTTTATGCTTCGTCCTTCTGGCACTACTGTTTATTTGTTATTTTCTGTTTAATTATGTATTCTGTTTTTTTATAATTTAATTGGAGTTGCTACTAAGTTGTATGTAAGAGTTATAAAGCTTATATCTTTTACTATTTAATTCGTTATAAAGAACGTTTAAACTAACTTCGTTTTACCCTTCATTTCGGAGTTACTACTAAGTAATTTGTAGTACTATCTCTCCAATTTATTGGAAATTCCCCACTCAAATTAAAAGTCACAGAGTATTTACTCTGTGACTTTAACCTTTGATTTTTTAGTCGAGTACTCTTCATTTTCTCCAAATACCCGTAAGGTTTCATGGTAATAATCCAGTATCTGTTCAGATGGTTTTTGCCAACTGTGTTTTTCTGCTTCGGCTCTTGCGTTTTTACATAAGTACTTATAAAGCACTTCGTCTTCCAGACGGTTAATAGCATCAATCATACTATCCGTATTTTCATTTTCAAAAAGAATGCCTGTTTTTCCGTCTTCCACCTGTTCCATCGTAGGGCCGCTTTTTGCAGCAATAACCGGAAGGCCTGAAGCCATGGATTCTAAGATGACGAGTCCCAAAGTTTCCGTTACAGAAGGAAAAATCAGAGCGTCCGATGAAGAAAATGCTTCTCTTAGTTCTTCCCCATGTAAAAGACCAGTAAAGACGGTATTGGTTCCCTCAAAGGTGTATTCAAGTTCTTCTTTAACAGGGCCATCCCCCACAATAGCTAAGGATAAGTCTTCCCTTTGATCAAGCAATGGTCTGATTTTGTGAATTTCTTTTTCGGGCGCCAAACGACCGACAAACACGAGTAATTTATTCTCAGGTTTTCCGCCAGAAAGCCGCTCACGCATTTCTTCTGTCTTATGCTTCGGGTGATAATGATCTACTGCAACCCCGCGATCCCACACGTTTACATTATGGAAGTTTTTGTCGTCGAGCTCTCTTTTGATTGCTTTAGAAGTGCATAAATTAACGTGCGCATAATTGTGAAGTTTACGAAAATACCACCATACGAGAGGCTTAAAGGGATATAGTCGATAAAAATCCAGATACTTAGGCACATGCGTATGATAAGAAGCAATTAACGGATAATTGAGCTTATTTGCGTAATACACTCCTGCCACCCCAACGATAGCTGGGTTAACGACATGAACAAGATCCGGATTATGTTTTTGCAGTAAGTCTTTTACCTTCCGTTGAGGTAAGGAGAACTCTTTCGAACGATAAAAAGGCAATTTTGTTGCTTTAACCCCTTCTACAATCGCACCTTCATACTCCTTCACACCAAGGTCCGGAGCTATCACGACCACTTGATGTTCTTGACTTTGCAGGTATTTGATGGCTTCCTTCAGTCTGGTTACCACTCCATCTGTTGATGGGAGGAACGTTTCAGTAATGATGGCGATTTTCAAAGTGGAAAACTCCTTACTTCCAAGTGATTGATGGTAATACGTTTTCAGCAATAATACGGTCTTTATGTTCAACTGCTGTACGCAGAATATCTCGAATAACGTCATCTGTTAATAGATGAGGTTCTAAGCCTAGATCGCGAAGTTTCGTGTTAACTGCATTATAATAATGGTCTTCATTCTCAATTCTAGGGTTCTCAATTTTCTTAACTTGAGTATCCAAACCTTCTTCATGAGCAATCTTTTGTACACGGTCAGCTAGTTCCTGTACAGAGAACCATTCAGTAAACTGGTTAAATACACGGAATTCTCCGTTGTCAGCCGGGTTTTCTGCAGCAATTTCTACACAACGAACAGTATCTTCAATATTAAGGAAAGCTCTCGTCTGACCTCCTGATCCATAAACCGTAATGTCATGACCAATGGCTGCCTGATTAGCAAAACGATTCAAGGCTGTACCAAATACTCCATCATAATCTACGCGGTTTACTAACATTGGATCAAGTTTTGTTTCTTCTGTATGTAGTCCATACACGATACCCTGGTTAAGGTCTGTCGCACGGATACCCCAGATCTTACAAGCAAACATAATATTGTGGCTATCATGAACTTTGGAAAGATGATAGAAAGAACCAGGTTGTTTAGGGTAAGGAAGCGTATCTTTTCTCCCCTTATGCTCTATTTCTATATATCCTTCTTCAATATCAATATTTGGAGTTCCGTATTCTCCCATCGTACCTAATTTAATTAAATGGCACTCCGGAGCGAATTCTTTAATGGCATATAGTACATTCAAATTTCCAATAACATTATTGGTTTGTGTATAAGCAGCGTGCTCACGATCAATCATGGAATATGGAGCTGAACGCTGTTCAGCAAAGTGAACGAATGCTTCAGGCTGCACCTGGCGGAATACTTCTCTTAAGAAATCATAGTGATTTAAATCGCCAATGAAAGTACGAATTTCATTTCCCGTTACCTCTTTCCACTTAGCCACTCGGTCTTCTAATGAAGCTATGGGCGTTACTGAATTGGAATGAAGTTCTTCGTCGATTTTTCTGCGTGCTAAATTATCAACAATAGTTACATCGTGTCCTTGTTTGGAAAGGTATAATGCCGTTGGCCAACCGCAAAAACCGTCTCCTCCTGCTACAATAATTCTCATAATCTACCTCCTAGTTACATCTAGCCTTATCGTATTCCCATTATAGAATAACATTCTTTTCTTAATGAATGGTAATGTTTTAATGCCGGGCTCTTGAGCCTTATTCTACAACAGTAATGAGTATCTCCGATTTTGACTTTACCATTAATTTAAGTTTGAAACAATTAATTAATTGTTAAAGTCCCTCGAAAGAAGTCGATATTTAAATTATTTGGAATCTTTTATCCAAATTAAGGGGATTTTCGTGAGAAACACTATCTTTTTACAAATTTTTAAACACCTGAATCTTTGAACGTTATTATTACCAAATTTTTTTAGAATACACTTTTTATTCAGGTTTATATCCCATGAATCACCCTTGTGAAAAAAGTACAATCATTCATTAAAGCCTCCATCTCCGGTATAATAGAAGGTGAGATTAAAGTACATTAAACTGGAGGCGGAAATCTACATGAATACATATGAAAAAGCATGGATTCCATCGAAAAGTCAAATTAACAGTACGCGGTTGTATCAATGGATGCAAAAATTAGGATACGAAGATTATGATGCTTTTCACAAAAAATCTATAGAAGAAATAGAATGGTTCTGGGATGAAGCCTTGAAAGAATTAGGAATAGAATGGGACCAATCGTATGGTAAAACGGTTGATTTATCCAGAGGAATTGCTTATCCGAAGTGGTTTACTGGAGGAAAGATGAATGTAGCCCACAATGCTCTCGATAAATGGGCCACAAATGATAACAAAAAGGACACCGTGGCACTCTACTGGGAGGGTGACAACGGAGATACGATTCAATTTACTTATAAAGAGTTACTCCAGGAAGTAAATCGTGTCGCCAATGGATTACACAAACTGGGGATTGGCAAAGGAGATATTATTACGCTTTATATGCCTATGATCCCGGAAACTCTCATTTCAATGCTTGCCATCTCAAAAGTAGGGGCAATATTCTCTCCCGCATTTTCAGGCTATAAAGCGGATGCGATTGCTACAAGAATTCAGGCTGCCCGCTCCAAAGCTCTTATTACAGCTGACGGATTCTTTAGAAGAGGAAAGACCATTCCGATGAAAATGGAAGCAGACCTTGCCTGTGACCAATGCCCTTCTTTAGAACATGTAATAGTAGTCGAGCGAGCTGACTGTGAAATTGATTGGAATGAATACAGAGATACCCCATGGTCTCGATTGCTCGAAAATGAAACCGTTTACAATACAAAGAGTATGGAATCAGATGATCCTTTTATGATTATTTATACTTCAGGCACCACAGGGAGACCAAAAGGAGCTGTGCATACGCATTCGGGCTTTCCAACAAAAGCAGCATTTGATGCTGGAGTATGCATGGATGTTACCAGCGAGGATACTCTATTTTGGTACACGGATATGGGTTGGATGATGGGCCCCTTTTTAGTTTATGGTGGCCTGGTTAACGGTTCATCTATAGTCATGTTTGAAGGCACCCCTGATTTTCCTGAGCCTGATCGCCTGTGGAGTTTAGTAGAAAAATATAATGTAACCCATTTAGGTATTTCTCCTACTCTTGTTCGATCCATGATGAAGCACGGGGAAGAATGGATTCAAAAACATAACTTAAGCTCTCTTAAACTAATTGGTTCCACAGGAGAGCCCTGGAATCCTGAACCATGGCGCTGGCTGTTTAAACAGGCAGGCAACTCCAACGTCCCTATCTTTAACTACTCAGGGGGCACTGAAATTTCAGGAGGTATTCTTGGGAATGTGCTGATAAAGCCTATTCAGCCGGTTACATTTAATGCTGCTTTGCCAGGAATGGATGCAGATGTTTTCGATGAAACAGGAGATCCTCTCAAGAATCAAGTAGGTGAATTAGTGTTACGGAAACCCTGGGTTGGCATGACCAGTGGGTTCTATAACGAAAACGAACGTTATGAAGAGACCTATTGGAACCGCTTCAAAGATACCTGGGTCCATGGCGACTGGGTCATTCTTGATGATGAAGGTTTTTATACTATAACAGGCCGCTCCGATGATGTTCTTAATGTAGCGGGCAAGCGGCTCGGTCCGGCAGAGGTTGAATCCGTACTAGTTGAACATCCTTCCATTACAGAAGCGGGAGTGATTGGTGTACCACATGAAGTTAAAGGAGAAGAGGCAGTAGCATTTGTCGTACTTAATCCCAACACTAAAAGATCAGATGAGCTAATAAGTGAATTTAAAAGCCACTTAGCTAATAAGTTAGGAAAAGCCCTTGCTCCAAAAAAAATCTATATTGTTGATGATTTGCCTAAAACGAGAAATGCAAAAGTAATGAGACGAGCTATTAAATCTGCTTATTTAAACAAACCTGCAGGTGATTTAAGCGCTCTAGAAAACCCGGACACCATAGATCAGATACAAATGATTGGAAAAAAATCTACTCCATCTACCTAAATACAAAAAATCTCCTGATCAAACTGATCAGGAGATTTTTTTATACAGGATAGACTCCGTGTTTTCTTTCCGTGAAAGTTACATCTTTATTCTGGTAGGCTTCATATCGAATTGCAAGTTCTTCTCTCAGCCGGTCAGGCTGGATAATATCATCGATCACGAGTTCAGAAGCTAAGCGATAAATATCGATATTCTCTTTATATTCTTCGTGTTTTTCTTTAATAAACGCGGGTCTTTCTTCTTCAGGAAGTTCAGCTATTTTGTTCGCATATACTGCATTTACAGCCGCTTCAGGGCCCATTACAGCAATTTGAGCTGTTGGAAGAGCTATACACGCATCCGGCTCAAAGGCAGGACCTGCCATAGCATAAAGCCCTGCACCATAAGCTTTTCTTACAATAACAGAGATCTTAGGAACGGTCGCTTCACTCATGGCTGACAACATTTTAGCTCCGTGCCGGATAATACCCGCTCGTTCCACCTTCGTACCAATCATGAATCCTGGAATGTCGACCAGGAATAATAAAGGGATATTAAAGGCATCGCAAAGCTGAATAAATTTAGCGGACTTATCGGCCGAGTCCGGAAATAGCACTCCGCCTTTGGCTCTCGGCTGGTTGGCTATAATACCGACCACGCGACCGTCTATTCTCGATAAACCGGTAATAAGTTCCGGGGCAAATTTCTTTTTAATTTCACAAAAAGAACCTTCATCGATAATACGGTCAATTAACTGATACATATCAAAAGGGGCATTTTGATTTTCTGGAATCAATTCTTCTATGGATTTTTCAAATGCTACTGGGTCAATACTTTCTTTTTGAGCTGGAGCTTTTCGGTAATTCGCTGGAAAATAACTCATGTATTTTCGTGCAAATGATATAGCTTCCTGCTCATCCTTAGCAAGTACATCCCCACATCCCGAAACGGAGCAATGCATCTTTGCCCCTCCCATTTCTTCAAGGGATACCTTTTCTCCAATCACTTTCTCTGCCATTCTCGGTGATCCAAGATACATCGAAGCATTTCCGTCGACCATAACTACAATATCGCAGAAAGCAGGTATGTAAGCTCCTCCAGCGGCTGAGGGTCCGAATAATAAACAGACTTGAGGAACCCGGCCGGATAACTTTATCTGGTTATGAAAAATGCGGCCGGCTCCCCTCCGATTAGGAAACATATCTACTTGATCGGTGATTCTGGCTCCAGCAGAATCTACGAGGTAAAGCATCGGTAGCTGCAGTTTCATAGCTGTTTCCTGAATTCGAATGATCTTTTCAACAGTTCGTGCTCCCCATGATCCTGCTTTAACAGTAGAATCATTGGCCATGACACAAACCTGTTCTCCGTTAATTTTACCTATGCCTGTAACCACTCCATCAGCAGGAAGTTTATCGTCCTGATTATTGGCGAAAAAAGCATCCTCAATACTCATATCATCATCGAATAATAACTGTAGACGCTCTCGTACAAACATTTTTCCTTTTTCTGCATTTTTAGCATGGTACTTTTCTGCTCCACCCGAGGAAATATGCTTTCTTTTTTCTTCTAACGTCTGATTCTTCGCCATTCTTTCCCCTCCTTACTTTCCTTTATATTCTGGTTTCCTTTTCTCTTTAAATGCTTTCAGACCTTCTAGCCGGTCCTCTGTGTCAATCGTTTTTTGATAGCATTCCTTTTCAATTTGAAGCCCTGCAGATAATTCCTTGTCATATCCATCATGGATAGCTTTTTTAGCCTGTCTAAGTGCAATAGGCGCATTGCGTGCAATGGAAAACGCAATGTCTTTTGCTTCTTCTAACAGTAACTGAGGCTCGTACACATATTCCGCAAGTCCGATCGCATGGGCCCGCTGAGCTTCGATTGGGCGGGCTGTGTATATCATTGCTTTCGCTTTTCCGAGTCCAATTAACCGGCTGAGCCGCTGGGTTCCTCCTGCTCCAGGTATGATTCCAAGAGAGGTTTCAGTGAGCCCCACTCTTGCTGAATTACTCATAATACGCAAATCGCAAGCTAAAGCAAGTTCAAGCCCCCCTCCAAAAGCAACCCCATTGATCACAGCGATGGTAGGCACAGAGATTTGTTCGATCATCTGAATGGTATTGCCAATTTTTTCAACCGTTTGAATAACTTCCTGCTCGGACATATTCGCGCGTTCCTTTAAGTCTGCTCCAGCACAAAACACTTTCGTTCCGCTTCCCGTAATCAATACTGCCCGCACGTCAGTACGCTGGTTAATTTCTTTTGCTCGAGCTGCTAGCTGATCCAGTAACTCCCTTGAAAGAGCATTTGCTGCTTCTGGACGATTTAAAGTTAGTAATAAGACATGCTCATTTACCTCTTTTAACGTAACAAGTTCGCTCATCTCACAGCCTCCTTTCTCACCTTGATCGTTCTATCTGCATCACATGACTGGCTAACGGTTTATTTAATGTACGTTGAATAAAGGAAGCAGCCTGTCTGAGTTTAGGTTCGTCTATACCCGTTGATACACCCATCTGGTGCAGCATATGAACGAGGTCCTCAGTAGCCAGATTGCCTGAAGCACCCTTTGCATAAGGACAGCCTCCAAGTCCACCAAGCGAACTGTCAAACGTGGTAATCCCATGATCTAACGAAACCAGAACATTTGCTAGAGCCATTCCTCTCGTATTATGAAAATGCATAGCAATATCCTTGAAGGATAACTGCTTCCGAATTTCGTATAGGGCCATGTCTACCTGCTTAGGATTGGCAACCCCAATGGTGTCCCCTAAGGAAAGTTCATCTACCCCCATATCAAGCAACTGTTTGCTAACGTCTATGACCTGTCTAACCGGAATATGGCCTTCATAAGGACAGCCAAATACGGTAGATACATAGCCGCGGACCGTTTTTCCAGCGCCCTTTGCTTCCTGCACAACTTCCCTCAGGACAGGATAAGTTTCTTCGATCGATTTGTTTATATTTTTTTTATTATGACTTTCACTAGCTGACATAAACACAGATACTTCATCTACGTCTGTTTCCAGCGCTGTTTCAAGCCCTTTCATATTGGGTACCAGTGCTGCGTAAGTTATACCTGGTTTTCTCTCAATAGATGAAGCTACTTGTTTCGCATCCTTTAACTGGGGTATCCATTTCGGATGGACGAAAGAACTAAATTCAATGTAGGAATAACCGGCTTCTGACAATTGATTTATCCAGGAAATTTTATCTTCTGTCGGAACTTCCCTGGACTCATTCTGTAGGCCATCCCGGGGACCTACCTCTTTGATCGTCACTTCTTCTGGTAACTCCAGCATAATATCCGCTCCTGTTATTCTATAATGGCAATAACGTCGCCTTCATTCACAAAATCACCTTCACTGACCTTTAATTCTTTTACACTCCCTGATGATTCTGAAGGGATGGGGATTTCCATTTTCATAGATTCTAAGATAGCTATGTCCTGACCTTCACTGACTTCTTCGCCTTGCTGAACGACTAATTTCCATACACTTCCTGCCATCGATGCTTTTACTTCATTCATCATTCATCTCTCCTTATTGGTTGGTTAACGTAGGTAAGTAATAATCCTGGATAAAGGTTGTTTTTGTATTTCCTTTTTTGTATTGGTCGTGCGTAATAATACGTTTTAACATAGTTAAGTTTGATTTAATTCCTTCAATTTCATATTTATGGAGAGCCTTTGCCATCAGATCAATCGCCTGCTCTCTCGTCTCGCCATGTACCACCAGCTTCGCAATCATCGGATCGTAAAAAGGAGTGACCTTCGAACTTCCATTTACAGCCAGTTCATGCCGGATGTTTTCACCTTCCGGCAATTCCAGCTTTGTAAGCTGGCCCGGAGAAGGATAAAACGTGTTCGGATCCTCTGCATAAATACGAACTTCAATCGCGTGACCTTGAATCGAAAGATCTTCCTGTTTAAGAGAAAGAATCTCGTTTGAAGCGACTCTTAACTGCTGCTCGACCAGATCTACACCTGTAATTTCTTCTGTTACGGGGTGCTCTACTTGAAGACGTGTATTCATTTCAAGAAAATAATAGTTTTCCTGTTCATCTACCAAAAATTCAATGGTTCCGGCATTGGAATAACCAAGTCTTTCTACTGCTTTTAATGCGCTTTCCCCCATTTGACGTCGTGTTTTCTCAGTAAGTACAGGTGAGGGAGCTTCTTCCACCACTTTTTGGTGCCGTCTTTGAATCGAACATTCTCTTTCAAATAAATGCACAGCATTACCATGGTGGTCAGCAAGCACTTGCATTTCGATGTGCCTTGGATTCTCAATTAGTTTTTCAATAAACATTTTCCCGTCGCCGAAAAACGTCTGCGCACGCTTGGAATTCCCCTCAAAGGCCTTCTCAAGTTCTTCATCGGAATAGACGGCCTGCATCCCTATACCGCCTCCGCCTGCTGCCGCTTTTAACATGACAGGATAACCAAATGATTGAGCGATAGATAAGGCAGCTTCAGCAGAGGCTACTGCTTCATCTGTCCCGGGTACGATCGGTACACCAGCCTGACTCATCTCATGACGAGCTGCAATTTTGTCTCCCATCTTAGCAATGACTTCTGGTCTTGGTCCTATAAATACAAGCCCAGCTTTAGTTACTTTTTCAGCAAATTCAGCACTTTCACTAAGGAGCCCGTAGCCTGGATGAATAGCCTCTGCCCCCGATTCCCTGGCAGCTTTCAAGATTTTATCGATATTTAAATAGGATTCACTTACCCTTGGCTTCCCTATTAAATAACTTTCATCCGCTTCTTTTACATAAGGGGCCTCCTGGTCCGCTTCTGAATAGACGGCTACAGTGCTTATATTCATCTTTTTACACGTACGTATGACACGAGCTGCTATTTCTCCCCGATTGGCAATGAGTATTTTCGTAAACACCATTCTCCACCCCTTTTTACGATTTCAAATCCATCATGTCCAGCGCATCTTCCCTCAGTTTAAACTTTTGAATTTTCCCACTTGCGGTCATCGGATACTCATCTGTAAACATGATGTATCTTGGAATTTTATGCTTAGAAATTTGACCTTCACAAAATTCACGAATATCAGTTTCTTCGATTGACTTTCCTTCCTTAGGAATGATCCAGGCCATGATCTCTTCTCCGTATTTCTGATCGGGAACACCGACTACTTGAACATCCAGCACATCTGGATGCTGATATAAGAACTCTTCAATTTCACGTGGATATACGTTTTCTCCGCCACGAATAATCATATCCTTCATGCGCCCGGTAATTTCAATATATCCATCTTCATCCATCACAGCAATATCACCAGTATGAAGCCATCCTTCTGGATCAATTGCTGTATCCGTAGCTTCCTGGTTTTTGTAATAACCTTCCATAACAAGATAACCCCGAGTGCAGAGTTCTCCAGGTATCCCTGCTTCTGCTTCATCTCCAATAGCCGGGTCAATGATTTTCACTTCTACGTTCGGATGTGCCTTTCCGACACTGGAAACACGAAGCTCAATTGGATCATCCGCCTTGGTCTGGGTAATAACGGGAGAGGATTCAGTTTGACCATAAGCAATGGTAATTTCCTCTGCTCCCATATCCTCCATCACACTTTTCATAACTTCCATAGGACAGGTGGATCCTGCCATAATTCCTGTTCGAAGAGTGGTCGGTTTCCATTCTTTAAACTCAGGGTGATTAAGTTCAGCAATAAACATCGTGGGCACTCCATGAAGCGCTGTACATGCTTCTTCTTTTACCGCCTTTAAGACCTGTAAAGGTTCAAATTGTTCAAGAATAACCATGGTTGCTCCTTTAGATACCGCAGCAAGCGTTCCTAATACACAGCCAAAGCAATGGAAAAAAGGAACAGGGATGCACAATCGATCTTCATTGGTGAGCCTCATACAGTCCGCGACCTGATTGCCATTATTGACAATATTATAATGGCTCAGCATCACACCTTTAGGAAAACCTGTCGTTCCTGAAGTGTATTGCATATTGATCACATCTTTGTAAGATAGAGATTTTTTACGTTCTTCTAGTTTTTCTTCACTTGTGGATCGGCTCATATCAATTAAGTCATTCCACGTGTAGCAACCTGGATGTTCCTTATCACTTAAAGTAATAATATTTTTCAGATGAGGAAGCCGCTCGCTTTGCAAATCTCCTTTTAAAGAGGAGGAAAGCTCTGGGCAGATCTCTTTCAAAATATCAATATAGGAGGTGCCTCTAAAATCTTCCGCTAGTATTAAAGTGGTTGCATCAGATTGTTTTAAAAGGTATTCAAGTTCCTGCGCTCTGTAATTTGTATTTACGGTAACGAGAACCCCGCCCATTTTTCCTGTGGCAAACTGAGAAAGAAGCCACTCCGGCTTATTATCTGACCATATAGCTATGTGTTCTCCTTTTTCTATCCCTAATGACATGAGACCTTTAGCTGTCTTATCAACCATGTCATTAAATTCCTTATAGGTCTTTCGCAGTTTCTTCTCAGGGTAAACAAAAGCTTCCTGTTCAGGAAATTGACGAGCCTGTTCCTCTAATAGTTCTCCTACGGTTGCTTCCAAAAGGGACATATACGAATTCCTCCTCTTTATTTATTAGCAGCCTAGCTGACGAGCGATAACCAAACGTTGAATCTCAGACGTTCCCTCTCCAATTTCAAGCAGTTTAGCATCACGAAGATAACGCTCTACTTCATATTCCCTCATATAACCGTAGCCTCCGTGTATTTGGATGGCTTGATTGGATGATCGGAAAGCGGTTTCAGAAGCGAACAGCTTAGCATACGCTGATTCTTTCGTGAAGTTTTTCCCTTGATCTTTTAACCAGGCAGATTTTAGTACCATATTTCGAGCTAGTTCCACTTCCATGGCCATATCCGCTAATTTAAACTGAATGGCTTGAAAATTGGAAATTGGCTGGCCAAATTGTTTTCTTTCTTTTGCGTAGGCCAGAGCACGATCCAGCGAAGCCTGCGCGATGCCTACAGCAAGAGCAGCAATGGAAATTCTTCCTCCATCTAGCGTGTAAAGGAACTGTTTAAACCCTTTTTCTGGATCTCCAAGAAGATTTTCCTTGGGTACTTTCACATCTTCCAGGATGATTTCGGAAGTATTGGATCCCCGGACACCCATCTTTTCATAAGGACTGCTGATCTTCATGCCCGGAGTATCTTTAGGGATGATGAAAGCTGAAATAATATTTTTACCATCTTCCCGTTTACCCGAGACGGCCGTTACAGTGATAGATCGAGCATATTCTGCATTCGTAATCCAGCATTTTTCTCCATTTATAACGTAATGGTCTCCTTTAAGTTCAGCTCTTGTTTTCGTTCCCCCTGCATCAGAGCCAGCATTTGGTTCTGTTAGCCCAAAAGAGGCGAGTGCCTCTCCCTTGGCCAGTGGAGTTAAGAATTCCTGTTTCTGTTCCTCTGTGCCGAAATAATAAATGGGGCTTGCTCCAAGAGAAACGGCAGCTGCATAACTAAGTCCAGTAGAACCGCAGACACGACCAATTTCTTCCACAGCTAAGGCATAAGTAACCGTATCCCCGCCGGATCCACCATATTCTTCTGGAAATGGTATACCAAGAAGCCCGAGTTTTCCCATCTCTTTAAAAATATCTTCTGGAAATTCTGCTTTAGTATCAATATCTACCGCGCGCGGATGAATAACCTCCTCAGCAAAATCACGAACCATTTTTCTAGTCATTTCCTGTTCTTTCGTTAATTCAAAATTCATATGATTCCTCCTCAGGGAATTAAGACCGACTGGTTGGTCGGTACGTAGTCAAAAAAATATATGAAAGCGTTTACTTATTTTCATAAAAAAAAGGAACGTGGATCAGTTGATTCAAGTAATCCGTCTCTTCTTTCCCGGCCAGTAAAAAGTGCAAAATCAAATCCGTGAAAACATCTGAAATCTCATGGATCGAATGTGGGCCATCCCGTTTATACCACTTATAAATCCAATTCACCATTCCCAGAATCGCCATACCTGTAATAGACACTGGCAGTTCTTTGCGAAAATGGCCCGACTCCTGTCCTTCTTCGATGACTTGAAAAACCATCTTTTTAAACTCATCCCGTTTTTGCTTAATCTGTCGTTCGTATTCAGGTTTAAGATAATTACTCTCCTGATAGAAAACAGATATATGAGGTTTGTATAGATCGAAAACTTGAACAAACGCATGGATGATAGCCTGAATCTTTTTTACAGGAGAAGAGTGAGTGACATTAGCTGATTGAGCTTCTTTCAATACATATGTAATGAAGGTATCGTGAATGACGAAAAGGAGTTCGTCTTTGGAGCTGAAATGATGGTAAAAACCGCCTTTAGACGTACGGGATAATTCTACTATTTGATTGACACTCACGCCGTGAAAACCATAACGATCAAATAATTCAAGCGAGGTTTGAATTATGTCTTCTTTTAAATCTCTCATACACCATCCCCAATCCGCTGAACTTACATTCATTTTAGCATAATTTTTTGAAAATACAAACGAATCTAAGGAAATATTGGTAGTCAAGAACTTTTAGAATATAGTAAAAGACAGCCTCCATAGAGACTGCCTTTTCTTTAATTGCTATCCGGATCCTTAGATTGAAACGGGTTTTCATAAACAGGCTTAACCCATGCTTCGGATATTTTTCCGTTCTGGTCTGTATCCATAACATAAGAGCCGTTACTGTAACGGTCGTTAGCTTTGAAGTCCATGACGTTCAACGTAATCGATACCTCTTTTTCCGTTTTCAATATCACTTGATCATCTCGCTGAACTAAATGAACATCAATCAGACGGTGAGGATTGTTTTTTAATTCGCGCAGCATAATGACACCTCGTTTAGCACGAGAAGCCTTTTCAAACTCTTTCAGACGCATGCGTTTAACGGCAGCACGATGCGTAGAAAGAAATACGGAAGGATCTTCATCTTTTTGGAAGATCTGCCCTGAAATAACTTCTTCTTCTTCTTTCAAATGAATAGCTTTTACCCCGGCAGCACGCTGACCCACAGCATTAACTTCTTCCTCAGAATACCATAAACCATAAGCCTTGTTGCTGGCAATGAAGATTTCAGAATGACCATCCGTGACGTGCACATCCACTACTTCATCATTTCCTTTTAGATTAATAGCTACGAGAGCCTTAGAATGTCGCTGAGCCTGATACAGCTTCAATTCACTTTTCTTTACCATCCCGTTTTTGGTGAAGAAAAGTAAATACTGGTCTTCATTGAATTCGCGGACCGGGATCGCTTCCACAATAAACTCATCTTTCTCCACCTGGACAATGTTCGAAATATACTGACCTAAATCCTTCCATCTGATGTCTGGAAGTTTATGAACAGGCAGGAACAGGTATTTACCGAGATTCGTAAACAGCAAAATAGTATCCGTTGTATTGATTTCAAGAAGTCTTAAGAGATGATCGCCTTCTTTTGAAGCGAAATCTGCTCCGTTAGAGGCCGCATATGAACGAAGGCTTGTACGCTTCAGGTAGCCGTCTTTTGTAACAGAAACAAGTACATCTTCGCTGGCCACCGTTACTTCAAGATCCACTTTAAGTTCTTGTACTTCATTTTCTATTTTGGTTCTCCGGTCTTCGCTGTATTGTTTTTTCATGCTTCGAAGGTCGGACTTGATAACTTTCATAAGTTCATGTTCACTGGCGAGTAATTTCTCTAAATAAGATATTCGCTTGCGAAGCTCGTCCGCTTCCGCTTCAAGAGCCGTAATATCCGTATTCGTTAAACGATAAAGCTGAAGCGTGACGATGGCCTCTGCTTGAGCTTCTGTAAACGAATACTGATTCATTAATTGCTGTTTGGCATCTTGCTTGTCTTTAGAGCCGCGAATGGTCGCTATGACTTCATCAAGAATCGAGATGGCTTTGATCAGTCCCTCAACAATATGCGCCCGCTTTTTAGCTTTGTTCAAGTCATAGACGGCCTGACGGGTGACAACTTCCTTCTGGTGGGATATATATGCATCCAGCATCGTTGGCAAACTCAGGAGTGTAGGAGTCCGATCATGAATAGCAACCATATTAAAGCTATATGATATTTGAAGATCTGTATGCTTATAAAGATAGTTAAGCACACCTTCACTATTGGCATCTTTTTTCAGTTCAATCACGACCCTGAGACCAGTCCGATCCGTTTCGTCTCGTACTTCCGAAATCCCCTCTACCTTACGATCAATACGCAGTTCATCCATACGCTTAACCATGGTAGCTTTATTAACTTCAAAAGGAATTTCATCAATGACAATCTGCTCTCGTCCACCGCGGACTTCCTGTATTTCCGCACGTCCTCTAAGTACGATTTTTCCTTTTCCGTTCTCATACGCTTTCTGAATACCTTCCACACCCTGAATCGTTCCTCCGGTCGGGAAGTCAGGACCTTTCAGCTTAGTCATTAATTCAGGTACGTCTGCTTTTGGTTTATCAATCTTCATAATTACGGCATCAATAACCTCGCCGAGATTGTGCGGAGGTATTTCAGTGGCATAACCTGCCGAAATACCTGTAGAACCATTCACAAGAAGATTTGGAAATTTAGCTGGTAGAACAGTCGGTTCTTCAATAGTGTCATCAAAGTTTGGTATGAATTCTACGGTTTCTTTTTCGATATCGCGCAGCAGTTCGGATGAAATGGCGGAAAGTCTGGCTTCGGTGTAACGCATAGCGGCTGGCGGATCTCCGTCCACGCTTCCATTATTTCCGTGCATTTCCACGAGAGGTTTTCGTAATTTCCACGTTTGGCTTAGACGTACCATCGCTTCATAAACAGAAGAGTCTCCGTGCGGGTGGTAATTACCAATTACAGTACCGACTGTTTTAGCCGACTTTCTGTATGCCTTATCATGTGTATTTCTTTCCTGATGCATTGCAAATAAAATACGACGCTGTACGGGTTTTAAACCGTCCCTCGCATCGGGAAGAGCACGTTCCTGGATGATATATTTACTGTACCGTCCAAAACGATCTCCAAGAACTTCTTCCAATGGTAAATCTAAATATTTCTCTGCCTCTGCCAACAGAATATCCCCCTTTTATGTTTGAATTTTGTCGTTTTCCAAAATATTAGCTTCGTCTTCCATACCGAAGGCGACATGGGATTCAATCCATTTGCGGCGAGGTTCTACTTTATCGCCCATCAATGTGGTTACACGCCTCTCTGCGCGTGCCAGATCATCTATTGTTACCCTTATCAAGGTTCTGGATTCAGGATTCATCGTGGTTTCCCAAAGCTGATCGGCATTCATTTCACCAAGACCTTTGTAACGCTGAATGGAGTAGCCGTTCTTGAACTCTTTAAGAAGCTTATGCATTCCTTCTTCATCCCAGGCATATTCGGTTTGTTCTTTCTTGCCTTTACCCTTAGATACCTTATAAAGCGGAGGCAGTGCAATGAATATTTTCCCTGCTTCGACAAGCTGTCTCATATAACGGTAAAAGAATGTCAGCAGTAATACTTGGATATGGGCTCCATCCGTATCCGCATCCGTCATAATGACAATTTTATCGTAATTACAGTCTTCCAGGGTGAAATCGCCGCCTACACCGGCACCGATGGTATGAATAATCGTGGAAATCTCTTCATTTTTAAAGATATCAGCTATTTTCGCTTTTTCAGTATTGATAACTTTTCCTCTTAAAGGTAAAACCGCTTGGAATTTACGGTCTCGTCCCTGCTTAGCAGAACCTCCTGCTGAATCTCCCTCCACGAGGTAAAGTTCATTTTTCTGAGGGTTTCTGGATTGAGCAGGCGTTAACTTCCCACTCAGTAAAGTATCTTTTCTTTTTTTCTTCTTTCCGGATCTTGCGTCTTCACGAGCTTTACGTGCCGCTTCTCTTGCTTCCTTCGCTTTTACAGCTTTCTTAATAAGCATAGAAGCTACATCAGGATTTTCTTCAAGAAAATAAGATAATTGCTCAGCCACTACAGCGTCCACCGCTGAGCGTGCTTCTGAAGTTCCTAATTTACTTTTGGTCTGACCTTCAAATTGAAGAAATTCCTCAGGGATTCGAACAGAGATCACTGCGGTGAATCCTTCACGAATATCATTTCCTTCCAGGTTCTTATCTTTTTCCTTAATTAATTGAGCACGACGCGCGTAGTCATTAAAAATTCTTGTAATCGCCGTTTTCGCACCTGATTCGTGCGTACCTCCATCTTTTGTACGAACATTATTAACAAAGGAAAGGATATTCTCTGCGAAACCATCATTGAATTGGAATGCGAAATCAGCTTCGATGTCTTTATAGCTACCCTCGAAGGATACTACGGGGTGAAGAGTATCTTTCTCTTCATTGAGGTAAGAAACGAAGGATTCAATGCCATCATTATACTGGTAAACCTCTTTAACCTTCTCACTACGTTCATCAATTAAATTGATTCGAAACCCTTTTAAAAGAAAAGCAGCTTCCTTCAAACGCTCCGATAAAGTTTCGAAACTGAACTTCGTTACTGAAAAGATGCCTGGGTCTGGTTTAAAACGAATGGTTGTTCCTGATTTCCTTGTCGTTCCCTTATGCTCCAGGGAAGTTACGGGGAGGCCTCCGTTTTCAAAACGTTGATAATACCTTTCTCCATCCCTGCATATATAGACTTCCAGCCATTCAGACAAGGCATTTACGACAGAAGCTCCGACGCCATGAAGACCTCCGCTTGACTTATAGCCCCCCTGTCCGAACTTTCCCCCCGCGTGAAGCACAGTCAAAATTACTTCGGGTGTAGGCTTTCCTGTCTGGTGCATTCCGGTCGGCATCCCTCGCGCTTCATCCTCTACAGAAACACTGCCGTCTTTATGAAGAGTTACCGTCATTTGATCTCCATGCCCGGCTAATGCCTCGTCTACAGCATTATCCACGATTTCGTGTACCAAGTGGTGGAGGCCGCGGTGATCTGTAGATCCAATATACATCCCCGGTCGTTTTCGGACCGCCTCCAAACCTTCTAGTACTTGTATGGAATCATCTGAGTATGTTTGATTCTGCTTCGCCAATTTACCATCGGCTCCTTTCTCGTCAACTTCATCTACTACTATAATAGAACAAACGTTCGTTTGTGTAAACGCTCAATAAAAAATGCTGCTTGTTATATTGTAGCGATTTTATAAGGTTTCGCAAACATTATTCTAATATCAACATGAAAAAACCCCTGTTTAGACAGGGATTTTTTTTAAAAAAAGTATATTCTTTTACATATAAACTGCATGGGCAACTTTAATGCAAACATCCATGATCACGGTCATATCTTTGTCCTTTAACTCGTCGTAAGCATCTTCGTGAATAACCCCTTGCTGCCCCCAAAAAGCTTGAGCAGGGATAGCAGAAGCCTCTTTAGCAACTTCAGGAAGAAATTCTGACCTTCTGAACACGTTTATGATATCAATAGGTTCGGTAATATCACTTAATCGAGCCACAGCTTTTTCACCTAATGCTTCACTGATGGTTGGGTTCACAGGAATAATACGGTATCCCGCTTCCTGCATAGCTTTACTGATTTGATAAGAAGTGCGGTGCGGCTTGTCTGATAGACCGACGACCGCAATCGTTTTAGAATTTCTTAAAACTTCCGCAACTTTTTCGCGTGAAGGATTTTTAAATGTCATATTCTACCTCCTATTCTTCAATTAAGCCTTCGCTCACTAAATACTCGCGTGCAACTTCTTCAGGGCTTCGATCTTCATAATCTACTTCATAGTTCATTTGACGCATTTTATCACCAGTTATTTTTCCGCCTAATTGATTAAGAGCATCTTTTACTTCAGGATATCTATCCAAAGTCTCCTGCCTCATTAGGGGGGCGCCCTGGTAAGGCGGGAACAAGTTCTCAGGATCTTCAAGAACCTTCAAGTTTAAGTCTACCATATATCCTGATGTGGCATATGCATCAATAATATCCACACTGCCATCTTTGATAGCGCCCTGACGCAATCCCGGATCCATCGTTCGCACTTCATCAATATTTAAATCATATACTTCTTTCATTCCCTGATAACCATCCTGACGATCATTGAACTCAAGAGTGAAACCGGCAGTGATCTGGTCTTCCACCTGTTTTAAATCCCCAATCGATTCTAAGTTGTATCTTTCAGCAAGCTCCTGTGTAGTAGCTACAGCATACGTATTATTAAATTCCATAGGCTCTAAGAACGCCATATCATAGGTTTCAGCCATGCCCTCTTTAGCCTGCTGATAAACTTCCTGCGGCTCATTGCTATTCGCCTGTTCATCCAGCAAGGATACGATAGCCGTTCCTGTAAATTCGGGATATATGTCTATACTGCCCTCCTGTAAGGCACTGAATACAAGATCTGTTTTCCCTAAGTTTGGTTTTAGTCCTACAGAAAGATCTGTTTCTTCTTCAATGAGCATTTCATACATGTTAATCAAAATAGCAGGTTCCGAGCCTAATTTTGCTCCAAGCACGAGATCATTTTTAGCCTTGCCGCCAAACGCTAATGGACCTACAGCTATTAATGCTGCAATAACCAAAAGACTTACGAGAGACCGAAAACCAGACTTGGCGGATGTTCTCTCGAATAGTCGGAGGATCACATCTAATATAATAGCTAATAGAGCGGCTGGTACAGCTCCAAGAAGGATGAGGTTCACATCACCTCCGCGGTCAAGTCCGAGAAGAATTAAATCACCTAAACCTCCAGCACCAATTAAAGCAGCGATGGTGGTTGTACCTACAATTAAAACCATAGACGTACGAATTCCCGCCATAATGACCGGCATAGCAAGTGGTAACTCTACACGGGATAAGCGGCGAAAAGAATTCATTCCCATCCCTGTAGCTGCTTCTTTAAGAGCAGGATCTACTTCTTTAATTCCTGTGTACGTATTTCTAAGTATAGGCAGCAGGCCATAAGCTGTTAAGGCAATAACGGCAGGCGTCTGTCCAATACCGAACAAAGGAATTAAAAACGCTAAGACTGCGAGACTCGGGATGGTTTGTAGAATCGCGGTGACCCCAATAACCGGTTCAGCAACTTTGTGCTTTCGAGATAATAGTAATCCTAGAGGTACGGAAATAAGCGTAGCAATCACTAAAGCAATAATGGAGATCTGTAAATGTTCCCAAATCTTTTCGAGTAAGACATCCTGGCGTTGAATAAAAACCTCTTTAAATTGGTTCATAGCTGTCCCACCCCTTTTTCATGGTGGTTTTCTTTCAAATAAAAGACGATATCTTTGTAAGAGAGGGTACCTAGAAGCTGATCCTGTTTAACTACAGGAAGCATTGGATAATCTGTTTTTTCAAAAACGGCTGTAGCCTCTTTTAAAGTCATTCCATTTTCCAGAGCAGGAAGGTCCAATGTCTTGCCATCATGAACCGCAGTGGCATAGGTACCATCAGGATTTTTTAATGCAAATGTTCCTTTATGAGGAACTGTTCCTTTCTCTAATTCTGCCACAGGGTACATTTGATTTTTTGTCCGGTCCATAATGACGTCCACCGCTGTTTCCCATGGAGTTTTACGGCTTCCTATGAAATCTTTCACAAATTCATTTGCCGGATTTAGAATTAAATTCTGAGGAGTGTCTAATTGAACAATCTCTCCAGCCTGCATCACGCAAACTCTGTCACCTAGAGCCATAGCTTCATCCATATCATGAGTCACAAATACAATTGTCTTCTGAATTTCCTGTTGTAACTGTCGAATATCCTTCTGTAGCTGCTCACGACTAATTGGATCCAGGGCACTGAACGGTTCATCCATTAATATAATATCCGGATCAGCAGCCAGAGCCCTTATCACTCCTACCCTTTGCTGTTGACCGCCCGATAATTCGCTTGGTTTCCGCTTCCGGTGCTTTTCAGCATCTAACCCTACCATACGCATCAGTTCATCAATACGGTTAGAAAGGTCTTTCTTTTTCCACTTCTTCATTTCAGGAACAATAGATATGTTCTCTTCTATCGTCATATGAGGAAACAAAGCAATTTCCTGTAATACATAACCAATATTCCAGCGGAGCTCGTGAATGTTATATTCGCGAATATCTTTATTATGTATAGTTATCGACCCTTCTGTAGGATGGATCAATCGGTTAATCATCTTCATCATTGTAGTCTTACCGCAGCCACTGGGACCAATTAGCGTTAACAGCTCCCCGTCATTTACGTGCAACGCAATGTCTTTCAGAGCTGTGGTCCCGTCAGGATACGTCTTTGTTACGTCTTTAAACGTAATCATGGTCTTCCCCCTCTTTAATCTAATAAAATATGAATTTTATATTTCCACAATTCCACAATTTCAAACATATTGCAAAGATTCGAAATCATTCAGAACACATTGAGAAATTATTTTTTATATCTTCTCCTTACTGGAACTTTGCGAGAAACTTCTTGTCACACGGTTATGAATTGGTATAATAGGAAGTTGTTACAACTAGGAATTTTAATACATAAGTTCTGATCTATTAATCGTAAATTGAAAATAACTTTAATTGCTTAAATCTATACGTTTAATCTTTACAATGAAGCTGCCGGGTTCTTTCATCAAATCTCTCATGGTAAAATAGAATAAAGCAACGAAGGAGATGAGCGGCATGGAATACGCTTTATTTGCTATTATCGCGTACTTGCTTGGGTCCATTCCATCAGGTCTGATAATAGGGAAATATGGCTATGATACAGATATCAGAGAGCACGGAAGCGGTAATTTGGGTGGGACCAACACTTTTCGTGTATTAGGTATTAAAGCAGGTTTAATTGTAACTTCAGCGGATATCCTTAAAGGGACATTTGCAACCGTCCTTCCTTTACTGTTTGGAGCTGAAGTCATTACCCTAATCATCGGGATTTTTGCCGTGATTGGTCATATGTACCCAATCTTTGCAGGTTTTAAAGGCGGAAAAGCTGTTGCCACGTCCGCAGGCGTGATATTGGGAGTTAATCCTATCATTTTCTTTATACTATTAGCCACTTTCTTCCTGGCTTTATACATTAGTAAATATGTATCTCTATCTTCTATGATCAGTGGTGTCGTCGGGATAGTGGCTACTCTTATCGCCCGGGATTTCGGGTTGACCATTGTCATTACTCTTTTCACGCTATTCGTGATCTACCGTCATCGATCGAACATTAAAAGGATTATGAACAAAACGGAACCAAAAATCACTTGGATGTAACCTGCTTTTCACGAGGTCTGTGCTAAAAAGCATAGACCTCCTTTTTTGTGGAAACGATAGTAAAACAACCATGGGGACAGGTTCTATCCTGTTTTTACCAACACATTAATAAAAGCATTAAATTGTATAAATAGATTTACATATTGTATACTTTGACTTAGAAATGAAGGCCTGAAAGGAGTCTTTTACTATGAACAAAACTGAACTAAACCATAATAAGCAATTACCTTCCAAAGAAGAACGCCACCAATTATTTGGATCTGTGAAACCAGGTCCACGTACCAAACCGGTGGATAAAGATAAAATGGCTGATTTACAAAATTCGAAAAAAGATTTCCTTTTTGATATCGATATGGTAGGAATTTCAAACGTCAAGCATCCTATTCGTATTCCAAGCAAACTGACGCCGGAAATTCAGACAACGATTGGCACGTTCTCCTTTGGCTCCTCCATTATGAAAGGAAGCAAAGGCACGAATATGAGCCGCTTCACTGAACAATTAGATAAATATCACAACGAAGGATTTGCCATTGATATTGCGACTTTGAAAGGTTTTACCGAGGAACTTGCTGGTCGTTTAAAACAAAAAGATGCTGAAGTGGAAGTACATTTCCCCTGGTTCTTTGAAAGAAAAGGGCCTTATTCAGATCTTACTGGTATGAACTATGCAGATGCTACCATCCGTGATGAATATAAAGAAGAAACCGGGCATGATGTTACCGTTACGTTAACGGGCAAAATTACGACTCTTTGTCCTTGTTCAAAAGAAATCAGTGAGTACAGCGCCCATAACCAGCGAGGAAATGTATCTATGACTGTTACCTTAACGGATGATTTCGACGAACAGAAAATTGACTGGAAAGCCGCTTTGCTTGAGGCTGCCGAAAGTAATGCAAGTGCCCGCATTCACCCCGTTTTAAAAAGACCAGATGAAAAAATGGTTACGGAGCAAGCTTATGAGAATCCTCGTTTTGTAGAAGACATTGTTCGTTTGGTTGCAGCTGATTTATATGAATATGAATTTGTGGAAGCCTTTAGTGTAACTTGTCGAAATGAAGAATCTATCCATCTGCACGATGCAGTAGCCACTCTAAGTTATGATAAAAAACAAGAGATTGAATAAGGGCTTATTTTATGAAAAGTGTCATGATTGCACTTATAAAATTTTATCGTAAAGGAATCAGCCCTTTCTTCCCTCCCAGCTGCCGTTTCCAACCGACTTGTTCCGAGTATGGGCTGGAGGCCTTCAAGAGGTTTGGTTTTTTAAAAGGGGCTTATTTGACCATTAAGCGGATTTTGAAATGCCATCCTTTTCATAAAGGTGGTTTTGATCCGGTTCCTGATAAAGATAAGAAAGACAACCATCTGTAGGTGATTGTCTTTCTATTTTATTAGGTTTATCTATACCTATTTCCGGATACATCATATAAGACGACCATAGAATAGAAGGAGTTGAATAATGAATGGATCTTACCGTCACAGAAGAAGCAGCTAAATGGTATGAAGAAGAACTAGATGTAGATGACAATACAAACCTTCGATTTTATGTCCGTTATGGAGGAACAGGTGGTCTCCAGCCAGGATTTTCTTTAGCAATTCGCATAGAAGAACCATCTGAACCTATTGCGGAAACAAAAGTTGGAAAGATCACTTATTTTATAGAGGAAGATGATGAATGGTACTTCGGAGGACACTCATTACAAGTAGAATTCAGCTCTAAATGGGAAGAACCAGACTTCCAGTACCAATAGTCCTTACATCAAACCAGAAACTCTTCAGCTCTAAGCTGAGTTTCTGGTTTTTCTTCATCTATTACGAAGTTCCCTTCTTTTGGATAAAAAAAGCCGCCCCAAAAGGGCAGCTCCACAACAAAATTAAGGACTTAGATTGAAGCGTTCAATATGTTCCCATTTTTGTTCTTTCATTAAGATTTTATATTGGTGGTCCCCAAATAAATCGAAGTGAGGAAAGCGCGGATCATGATGAATCCAACGGGCATTAAGCCCATATTGAGCTCCCCATTGAGTTAATTTCTCAATATCAGAACAGCCCACTTTAGTAACCGTATCGCACCCCGGGAACCGATCATCAAGCCAGAAGTGAGTTAAAAACGCTATTTCCCCTCTCTCTACTTTTCTTTTCCAGTCAACTAATTCCTTTCTTTTCACCCCAAAAGCCATTAGTGCTCTCCTTCCATAGCCGCTAAATAAGCTTCATGCCAATCTGGAAAGCTTCGTCTTATAGAAACTGGGCGGAAGTTTTCTTTTTTTACAATGACATGCTTCGTTTGTCCTGACACGGCTAGACTTCCATCTCCATGAACGACTTCATATCCATAGGTGACACGCAGACCATCATACTCATCGACCCATGTTTTTACAACGGCTTCATCACCATAGCGAACAGGATGTTTAAAGCTTATATTAGCATCAATAACAGGAGAAACAACTCCTAGTTTCTCAATTTCCGAGTATTTGAAACCAAGCTCTTCAATAAAAGCAGTTCGACCAATTTCAAACCATACTAGATAATTGGCATGATAAACTACGCCCATCATATCTGTTTCTTGATACCTTACCTGTATCGGTGTTTCTACGACTTTCATCTTTTAGGACTCCCTTCGAACGGCCTGCCAGGCTTTTTCAAGATCGTTTACGATTAATTCATTCATATCTGCAGCATCATTTTCTACAATTCGCGTCGCCTGATACTGAATAGCTTCATTAACAAGATTATTTACAAATCGTCCGTTTCCACGAATTCGGTGATTTTTATATTTCTCAAGCAGGAACTCTTCCGTCCACTCGTTAAAAGTGTACGCAAATTGGTGCGCTTGGAAATGGGTCATTTCCAATAGTTCCTGTTCATTGTAATCAGGGAAATGAAAATATTTCTTAAACCTCGAAGATAGTCCTGGATTGCTTTCAACAAGCTGTTCCATTTCATGCTGATAGCCGGCCAGAATCACGACGAGGTTTTCATTATGCTTGGTCATTTCATCAACCAGGGTTTCAATCGCCTCTTTACCAAATTCATCCCTTCCTCCGTTATAGAGAGAATAAGCTTCATCAATAAAGAGTACTCCTCCAAGAGCTTCCCGGATTTTCCGCTTCGTTTTCATTGCCGTTTGGCCGACATATCCTGCCACAAGATCGCTTCTGGATACAACAACCATGTGACCTCTTTTAAGAAGACCACACTGTTTTAAAATATCCGAATAGATTTCTGCAACGGTCGTCTTACCCGTACCTGGATTTCCCGAAAACACAGAATGCAATTGAATAGGTACGACCGGATATCCATTCTCTTTCCTCTTTTGCTGAGCCTGGACAAAAGAAGATAATTTTCGCACCTCCGCCTTTACGTTATCGAGGCCGATTAATTCATCTAAACGATTTCTGGGTGATGTCTTCTCGTCGGCAGCCGAAGTGTCCCATGCCAGGTCATTTTCATCAATTCTCATATGATCGAGCCAGTGAGTTTTATCACGCTCTGCCTCCTGGGCCCCTTTTTGGAAAATTGTTTTCATAACCAGATTTTTTACAGTCCTGGCATTGCCAAAGGAATCGTCCACACGCTCTCGATCAATGAGAGAGGTAAACTCATTTAGTGCGCTTACTGTAAAAAAGAAATCATTATCAATAGCCGTCTGTTCGGCAATAGTAATCAATTCTTCCATTTTATAATCAGGAAGAGAGATGTGGTTTTGTTCAGGAAAACGGCTTCGCAGCCCAGGATTTGACCATAAAAACTGCCGCATCTCTTCTGGGTACCCTGCTAATATTACAGCGAATTTTCCTCCAAACTCTTTTCCAGTCATGGCTGACACCAGCGTATCGATCACAGCTTGTCCATAATCATTACCCGTCTGGCCCTCGCGCTTTAAACTGTAGGCCTCATCAATAAAGAGAACTCCACCAATTGCTTGCTTCACATAATTCATCGTATTTTCTTCACTTTGACCGACATAAGAGCCAACCAGATGGGAGCGGTTGACTTCTACAACTTCTTTAGTATCAAGAATCCCCAATTCGTGATATATATTGGCTAGTAAACGAGCCATCGTCGTTTTGCCTGTCCCTGGATTGCCGGTAATAATCATGTGCAGACCTGGTTCATCTACCATGGAGAAACCAAAATTTTTTCGGTGCTGCTGGTATTTTAGAAAATGGTAATACCGTCTAATATACGTCTTTACGTCTTTTAGACCTACCATCTGATCAAAAGCTTCCAATGGATTACCAGAAGAAGCATCTGTTAAAAACCGGGGCAGTTTTCTATACAATTCATCCTGGTGGTCAGAAAGTTCTCTAGTACGCTCGTTAATTTCTTTAACCGGGAGACGAATTCGCCGATTTTCAATTGAATTAAGCGCCTCCGTCATTATCTTTTCTAAAGCGTCTAATTGTTCATATACTTCCTGATATAATTTCATACGGTTAGTAGCGTCTATTAATGTTTTAGAAGCTAATTCTGAATCCCATTGGGCTTTCAGTTTAGTTACATCTTCATATATAGATCGAGCTTTTTTTGCTTTAGCTGAATCATGGTCTGTTTCATGAAGCACCCACTGTTCAAGTGGTGTGCGCTTTAAGTGAGTATAGGCTTGCATCATCTGCTTCGATTCATATAAATCCGTGACCAGTGAATGATTACCTGCGAGCACCCTTGCTTCATCGATAAATTGATCAGCTAATTTCTCGTGCTCTGGATGACGTTTGATCCGATGATAGGCTAACGTCACATAAAGGAGAGCCTTTAGTTCTGTGTCTTGTATTTCCTCTTGATTAAAATAACGAAGAGCTTCTACTTCTGAAAGCGGAGGCTTTTCGTCGATGCTTTTCCATTGTTTTAACTGTTCGATCATGTCTTCACTTCCTTTCCTATCACCGTTATATATTTTATCATAGTGAACTGTTTATGTAGATGAACTCGATTCCCAACCTATTCTTTCAATACATGATAAAACCGCTCCAGCTAAGCTAGAAGCGGTTTTATCATTAATACTTTTGATTACGAGCCTCGTCTTTAATCTCTTCACGCATTGCATAAATAGATTGGTTTCTCCGTTTGTTTTTATCTTCGATGTTCTTTTTTTCTTCTTCTGTAGCAAACTTAAGAGAGTCATGGGAAGCTTCAATGTTTTCAATGGTATTGGTTACTTTTTCCTGCAATTTCCCTACATTATCCGACCGGTTATCTGGATTAGATCGATGTGTCATGAGTTCGCCTCCTTCTAAACCTTAGTTTGGCTTTGTTTAATAAAGCCAATCCTTAATTTTCCCACTTGGAAACCTTTTATACCATACAAAAATCCCACCGTTTATGATGGGATTTGCTTTATTCTTTCATTATGTCTTTGTTCTATCCGCTCATCAATTTGATCCATCAACTGCTGATCTTCCTCTATAGAGCGAATGTTCTCTTTAACAAGATCTTCAAAAGATAACGTTCTCTGTTTTCTCACGGAAATCTCTCCTTTTTTGTTAAGGATTTCCATTTAAAACATGTATTATACCTATTCTAAAGTATTTTTCATTTCTATCATGAAATCATACGACATCGGACCAACTTTTCTGGGTTCCTGGATTACTCCATTTGTTCCTATAAAATAAGTGGTGGGGATGGAAATCGTTTGATAAGTCTGGTGTAACTCTAAATCTTTATCCAGGAGTATAGGAAAGCTATAACCGCCCTTATCTATATATGATTGGACCTCACCTATACTGGTTTCAGACCCTGTTCCATTTACAGCTAGTACGGCGACTTCCTCACCATACTTCTGTTGAAATCGTTCCATTTCAGGCATCTCGTCACGACAAGGCGGACACCACGTGGCCCAAAAGTTCAAAAAAACTTTCTTTCCTTTGTAATCCGAAAGCTTAACCTCTTCACCTTTTAAGGTCTCTAATGTGAAGTCCGGAGCTTTTTCGCCTTCCTTTAATCCGCTCGGAGCATCAGGAGAAGTCATGCCTGTACCTTTTTCTTCCTTGCTGGCTTCATATGTCTGTAATTCGCTGTCTTCAGGGCTTGTCTCTCTTTCACTCCACACGTTATAGGCAACAAGAGATAAGAGAGCCAATAAAAATACAGAAGCAAGAATTTGTTTAATCAATTGGTCCACTCTCCCAAAATCATTCTACATGTACTAAGTATAAGAATATAGAAATCCAAATATGTCTGTAAAGATAAATGAAGAAATACTAGAAATATTGTCACACTCGTATGCAAAAAAGCCGCCTTATGAATAAGGCGGCTTTCCAATAAGAAAGTTAACTGATTTTGTTACGCAGAACCATTTGAAGAATGCCTCCGTGACGATAGTAGTCAACTTCAACTTCACTATCAAAACGAGCTACAACTTCAAATTCTTTCTTGTTACCATCTTCATCCGTTGCTGTAACTGTAACAAGATCGTGAGGTTTTACATCTTCCCCAATTTGTACATCGTAAGTTTCACGGCCAGTTAACCCTAGAGATTCAATTGTATCTCCAGATTTAAACTGTAGAGGAAGAACGCCCATCATAACCAGGTTAGAGCGGTGAATACGCTCAAAGCTTTGAGCAATTACCGTCTTAATACCTAAAAGATCAGTACCTTTAGCAGCCCAGTCACGTGAACTTCCCATTCCGTAATCATCACCTGCGATAACTAGAAGAGGTGTTTCGTCCTGCTGGTATTTCATAGCAGCTGTATAAATCGGCATAACTTCTTCTGTAGGCCAATAAGTAGTGAATCCGCCCTCAGTGCCTGGCGCTAGTTCATTACGAATACGAATATTAGCAAATGTACCACGCATCATAACTTCATGATTACCACGTCTTGATCCATAAGAGTTAAAGTTACGCGGACTAACTCCTTTTTCCTGCAAGTACTCACCAGCTGGCATGTCTTTAGGGATAGCACCTGCCGGAGAGATGTGGTCTGTTGTTACAGAGTCACCGAATTTACCGATCACCCGCATCCCGTTAAGCGGTTTAACGGACTCAGGATCACTTGATAATCCCTCAAAGAACGGCGGGTTCTGGATATAGGTAGAATCATCATTCCAGTCGTAAAGCGGCTCATCCGTTGTGTCAATCTCGTTCCATTTATCATTGGAGTTGAAGACATTTTCATATTCTTTACGGAAAATCTCTGGAGTAACAACTCGTGCAATCTCGGCTTTGATTTCTTCCTGAGAAGGCCAGATATCGTCAAAGAATACATCATTTCCATTCTGGTCTTGACCGATTGCTTCTTTTTTAAGGTCAATATCCACAGTACCTGCTAAGGCATAAGCAACTACTAATGGCGGTGAAGCCAAATAGTTAGCTTTAACGAGCGGATGAATTCGACCTTCGAAGTTTCGATTACCGGAAAGTACAGAAGAAGCGATCAAGTCATTGTTAGCAATCGTTTCTTCAATTTCAGGAAGAAGTGGTCCGGAGTTACCTATACATGTAGTACAACCGTAACCTACCAGGTTAAACCCTAGTGTATTTAAATGCTCCATCAGACCTGAATCCTCTAAATAGCGGGTAACTACTTTAGATCCCGGCGCAAGAGAAGTTTTTACGTAAGCTGGTACATCAAGACCTTTTTCAATAGCTTTTTTAGCTACAAGTCCTGCGCCGAGCATAACGTGCGGGTTTGAAGTGTTGGTACAGGAAGTAATAGCGGCAATAGCCAGTGCTCCCGTCTTCATAACCGCTTTTTCCCCACTTTCAAATTGAACTTCAGCTTCTTTTTTGAATTCTGATTTATCAAGACCAAAACCATGATTTCCGGCTGGACCTGTTACAGCATCTTCAAAAGAATTTTTCATTTTGGAAAGCGGAATTAAATCCTGCGGACGCTTTGGACCAGACAAGTTTGGTTCCAATTCTCCGAGATCGATTTCAACTAGTGAAGTAAACTCTGGATCTTCTTGAGATGGATCATACCATAACTGGTTTTCTTTACAATATGTCTCTACCAGAGAAATTTGTTCTTCGCTGCGGCCTGTTAAACGTAAGTATTCAAGTGATTCTCCGTCTACTGGGAAGAATCCGCAAGTTGCTCCATATTCAGGAGCCATGTTTGAGATCGTAGCACGATCAGCCAGCGGCATTTCCTGTAACCCAGGACCAAAGAATTCTACAAATTTCCCAACTACATTCTGCTCACGAAGTTTTTGCGTAACTTTCAGAGCCAGGTCGGTAGCGGTTGTTCCCTGTGGGAAACTTCCATTCAATTTCACACCAATAACTTCTGGCGCCGGGAAGTATGAAGGCTGTCCAAGCATTCCTGCTTCAGCTTCAATTCCACCTACACCCCAGCCAAGAACTCCTAGCCCGTTGATCATAGTGGTGTGGGAATCTGTACCGACAAGTGTATCGGGATAAGTATCATAAGCACCGTTGCCATCCTCTTTAGCATGGACAACATTCGCGATATATTCAAGGTTTACCTGGTGAACGATTCCTGTTGCTGGTGGTACGGCACGATAGTTATCAAAGGCTTTCTGAGCCCAGTGAAGAAATTCATACCGTTCCTGGTTACGTTCAAACTCGAGCTCCATGTTAATGTTAAGAGCATCTGCTGTACCATATTTATCAACCTGTACAGAGTGGTCAATAACGAGATCTACCGGAACTTCGGGATTAATCTTGTCAGGACTTCCGCCCATGTCCACCATTGCTTTTCTAAGAGAAGCAAGGTCTACTACAGCTGGTACACCAGTGAAATCCTGCAGTATTACACGGGAAGGCTTAAATGGTACATCTTCCCCTTTAGATTTACTAGTTCCCCAGTTTGCAAGACTCTCCACGTGCTCATCTTTAATCACACGGCCGTCATGTTGGCGCAGAAGAGATTCAAGCAGAATACGGATAGAAAAAGGCAGACGGGAAATCTTGCCCTGCCCCGCATCTTCTAAGGCTTTTAAGTCGTAATAGTTGTACGTTTGGCCATTTAGTTCAAATTGTTTGCGAGAATTATATGGATTGCTAGCCATACTTCCTTTTACCCCCTCATCATAATTTAATGGAGAGCCGTATAAAATGGCTTCCCCATTCCCCAATTATAGTACATTTGCGACCTTTAATTGGATAAGTTCACAAATCTGCACCCCTTATTGTAAATGAAAACGATTTATAAGTAAAATAATTAGACACTATTTTTTATATTTCGACTTATCCTTGGAATAGTACAAGTAGCATCCTTCTTTTCGTTGTCAACGTTCTTGTATTTCCTGGAGGTTCCTCTTATAATTAAAGTAAGTTTATATATGAATGAAACAGGTGATAATATGTCAGGCGGATTTGCCCTTTTTATCGTTGCTTGGACCGTTGTTTTAATTACGTTAATGGGGATCGGCGGCTTCTTTATGTTTCGTAAGTTCTTAAAACGGCTCCCTAAAGAAGACGGGAAATCGATCATTGACTGGGAAGAATACTACGTGGATAAAACACGTAAGATGTGGACACAGGAACAAAAGGATCTCTTAGAAGAGTTAGTTTCTCCGGTTCCAGAATTATTTCGTGACGTAGCCCGGCAGAAAATTGCCGGAAGAATTGGTCAGGTAGCTTTGGAAAAAAGACGGAAAAAAATAACCCAAGAAGTGATTATTGAAGGTTATATTTTAGCAACTCCCAAACGGGATCATAAATTTTTAATTAAAAAACTTGAAGAGAAAGATATCGATCTGGAACCATATCAGCCATTATTTGATCGTTAAGAAGACCCGGCACACCATCTGCCGGGTCTTCTTTTATGTTTCTATCGATTTTTCAAGCCGCAAATATTGCCGGAGCATAGCGAGCCTCCAGGTAAGAATCATTCCTAAAGCAAGTAAAAAGAACATTCCGCTCGTTTCACCGAAGGAAATGGTTTGTCCGATTATTAATTTCAGGATAACGCGTAGAATGAGTAACCCGAATAAGATAAATACAAACGCTTTAGATGGTTTAAGATAGATATCACCCTCTCGCACCTCCAATTTGGAAGTGCGAATCAAAAAGATTGAAAAAAGCATTCCTACTGATACAGCTTCAATCACCTGGGTCCACTCCAGCCGGAAAGCAGGAAAAATGAACATAAAAGCACCAGTACTCATAAAAAACGGCGGGAGAATGATTTTTTTTATACTGGCCGGCTGCCTGGCTGCCCTCATTCTAATAAAAATCATAGCAGTAGCCATACACGCCGCAACCAGTGTACTTGCTATTAACCAAAACATAAACATTCACACTTTCTTTTCTGATCGTCCGTACCTAACTTAACACACGTTCAATGGCTTCGAGTACCATTCTTTCATCAAATGGTTTAGCAATGAAATCTTTAGCACCTTTTTCTATCGGTTCAACAATCAATTTTTGCTGACCCATAGCAGAACACATCACCACTTTGGCATGCTGGGACTGAGTCTTAATTTGTATAAGAGCTTCAAGCCCGTTCATCCCGGGCATGGTAACGTCCATGGTTGTCAGATCTGGCTGAAGCTCAAGATGCAACTCTACCGCTTTTTTACCATCTGCCGCTTCTCCTACAACTTCGTGATTCGCTTTTTGAAAAATATTCGTAAGCGTCAAGCGTGCAAACTTGGCCTAGTATCCGAGCCATACAAACTCCCCTTCAACATCTCAACTTCGATCATTTGCAATTGTCAGTATAATAGTCATTGTTATACCAACAACCGTTAGATACACACCCAGATCAAACAGTAAGGCTGTGGCAAGTTCCGTTTTACCTAGGATTGGAAGTTGAAAGTAAGCGTATGTTTGACTCAAAAAAGGCTGACCAAAAATAAATGAACCAATGCCTGTTCCTAAAGCAATGATTAATCCAGCAGGAATGATATAGCGAAAGTTAATCGGCAGTATCTTTTCCATAGAACGTATGCCATACGCCATATACATAAGTACAAAAGCAGCGGAAGTCATTAAACCGCCGATAAAACCGCCTCCCGGGGCATTGTGTCCAGCAAAGAACAAGTAAATGGAAAATCCTAAAATAATAAACGCGATTAGTGTAGTGGTAGCTCGTAAAATAATGTCATTGGTGCGGGTCATATTCATACTCCTTTACTGTTTTATTCCTGAATTCATCATAATATAAAGTTTCTTCAAAATCCATTTCTTAAAAGCCCTGAAATCCAAATAAACCAACTAAATAAGACGTCAAGGCTGTCATCCAGTCAAAATATAAAGCGATTCCCATCATAATCATAATATAACCACCTACTCTCACAATAGTGCCACTGTGCTTTCTTACCCAGTTTAGTTTTCCTACAAAGAAGGATAGTACTAAGAAAGGAACTGAAAAGCCGAGTGAATAGGCAAGCATCATAACCATAAATAATTCAGGACTATCAGCAGCTAAAACTAAAACAGCTGACAAAATTGGACCTGTACAGGGGGTCCAACCTAAAGAAAAAGTTAGTCCAATTAGAAAAGAGCCAATAAAGCCTGCAGGTCTATTTTTAAAAGATATTTTTCGATCTTTCATTAAGAATTGGAAATTGAATACCCCAATGATTACAAAACCGAAGAAAATAATTAAAATAGCTCCTAACCGCCTTATGATGGTATCATTTTGGATAAGAAACTGAGATAAAAAGGATCCTGAAAACCCTAGCACTAGAAAAATTGTAGTAAACCCTATTAAAAATGATATCGTGTGCAATAAGCTTTTCCGCTTCAGCATGGCGTTTTCTTCTTTTAACTCACTTACACTCATTCCTGTTATGTACGATAGGAATGCAGGGTATAAGGGAAGTACACACGGAGATATAAATGATAAGAAACCGGCCCCGAAGGCAATAAATATATTTATTTCTGACATAATGCTTCCTCCAAAATTATACTAGATCACTATTGTATCAAACCGTATTTGAAAAAACGATGAATCAAGTGTGAACTTTAGATTAACTGAACCATAAGAAAAGCCTTCTTTCCTTAAACAGAAAGAAGGCTTTATTTTGATTATTTCATTTGATTGTTCATGGAACGCATCATTTGATTAATCTTCTTCTGCGATGGCTTCTGTCCCATCTGCATCATCAATGTGCGAAGCATTTGCTCATTAATTGGCGGGTTTTTCTTCAAATAGTTCATCATATACTTTCTGGCAATGAAAAAGCCAAGAGCTACTCCTCCGATGAGAGTGAGTACAGCAATGACGATAACCCATATAATACCCAAAGTCATGTCTTCGTCTTCCTCCTTCGTGTTATCTCCCATAACAGTATAGTAAATGGTCCACAGAAATACAATAGTCGTTTACGATAATAAACTTTCGCCTGCCAATGGGAATACCCAGCCATAATGATCTTCGTCCAGTCGACGTTAAAAAATGAGCGGGAAGACATCCTATAATGGCTTAAACACGACATTATCTGTCTGCCACAGACTTTCACACTGAAAAAGACAACAATAATTCTTATTATCTATTATATCATATTGTGAGTTTTTATCGAACAACGGAAACGAAGCTGATAGGTAATTTTTTATCCATCAACTATCTTATTTTACCTCAGAATGTGTGAGAAGTTTATGGAGAATAATTTTAAACTTATCTATCGATACGTGCGCTGTTCACTACCCGGAGGTTATATATAAAACAAGCTGCCGGATATACCGACAGCTTGTTTATATGATCTTTAGGCGTTCATTAGGTTCTCAGCGTGTTTAACTACATTGTCTACAGTAAACCCAAAGTTTTCGATGATTGTATCACCTGGGGCTGAAGCTCCAAAGCGGTCGATGCCGAGCACCGTACCGTCGAGGCCTACGTAGCGTTCCCAGCCAAATGATGCAGCCATCTCTACAGCTAGACGTTTACGAACGCCGGAAGGAAGGATGCTCTCTTGATAGTCTCTGCTTTGAGCATTAAATCGATCGAAAGAAGGAATACTTACGACGCGAACGTCATATCCTTTTTTCTTAAGTTCATCTTGTGCTTTAACAATTAATTGTACTTCAGATCCTGAAGCTAATAAAATGGCATCTGGCTCTTCCTTATCAGAATCACTCAAAATATACGCACCATGCTTAACCCCTTCATAAGCGTTTTCTGCCGTGCCTTCAAGTGTTGGAAGACCCTGACGAGTTAATACTAGCGCATTTGGAGTGGTATTAGATTCTAAAGCCAACTGCCATGCCGCACTGGTTTCATTCCCATCAGCGGGACGGATTACGGAAAGATTTGGCATTGCACGAAGAGATGGCAATTGCTCAATTGGCTCATGAGTTGGTCCATCTTCTCCTACAGCTACAGAGTCGTGGGTAAAGACATAGTTTACCGGAAGATTCATTAGTGCAGAAAGACGCAGTGCTGGTCTCAGGTAGTCACTAAATACAAAGAATGTTCCGCCATAAACTTTAAGTCCACCATGTAAGGCCATACCATTTAAAGCTGCGGCCATTGCAAATTCTCTTACGCCAAACCAGATATTTCGGCCGGCATAGTTGTTGCGAGAGAAATCTTCCTCTTCTTTTACAGTTGTTTTGTTTGAACCTGCCAAGTCTGAGCTTCCTCCGAAGAAATATGGAACTTTAGCGGAAAGAGCATTAATAACATCACCTGACGCAGCACGAGTTGCCGGGCTGTCTTCACCTGCTTGATAGGTTGGAAGTTCTTGCTTCCATCCTTCAGGAAGCTCTCCTTTAATAGCCGCTTCAAGTTCTGCAGCCAGTTCAGGGTAGCTTTCTTTATACTGTTTCATAAGTTCATTCCAGGATTGTTCTTTCTCTTCTCCATTTTGTTGAACTTTTTCATTGAAATCCTGATATACTTCCTCTGGTACATGAAATAGTTCTTCATGCTCCCACTCATAATGAGCTTTCGCTGCAGTAACTTCTTCTTCTCCAAGGGGAGCCCCGTGAGAAGCAGACTTGCCAGATTTATTTGGTGAGCCGTAGCCAATTACTGTTTTAACTTCGATCATCGTTGGTTGATCCGTGTTCTGCTTGGCTTTTTGAATCGCGTTTGCAATTTCTTCGGTATCTGTTCCGTCCTCGACACGAATAACTTGCCAGCCATATGCTTCATAGCGCTTTTCAACGCTTTCACTAAAGGAACGGTCTAAATCTCCATCTAAAGAAATATCATTTGAATCATACAAAACGACTAATTTGCCAAGTCCAAGGTGACCTGCTAAAGAAGCAGTTTCCTGGGAAACACCTTCCATTAAATCACCATCACCACAAATAGCAAAAGTGTAATGATCCACTACGTTATAGTTCTCACGATTGTATTTAGCACCTAAGTGAGCTTCAGCCATTGCCATACCGGTCGCCATGGATAAACCTTGACCAAGTGGGCCCGTAGTTGCTTCCACCCCATCTGTATGTCCGTATTCAGGATGCCCTGGAGTTTTAGAGTCCCATTGACGGAAAGATTTAAGATCATCGATCGTCACATTGTATCCTGATAAATGCAGCAGGCTATATAAAAGCATAGACCCGTGCCCCGCTGATAGTACGAAGCGGTCGCGGTTAAACCAGTCAGAATTCTTAGGATTGTGGTCCATAAACTTTGTCCAAAGGGTATACGCCATAGGAGCTGCTCCCATTGGCATTCCTGGATGACCAGAGCTTGCTTTTTCAACGGCATCGATTGTGAGTGTTCGGATCGTATTTATTGAAGTTTGTTCAAGGCTGTTTGCCATAATCGTCTTTCCCCTTTCTTTTTCGAAAATATGTACAAGTATTATCCTATAATGAATTTAGGTTTGAAACAAGCACAGGGGCAATATTTCAAAAAATCCCAGTACTTAAATTAATTTTTCCCTGAAAAGGGTTTCTTAAACAAAATAAATCCGTACATAAGCTGTACGGATTTAAAACTCAATTTTTCTTTTCGTTTTCCTGCATTTCTCTTAATTTCTTAGGTGTCACATCTTTTCCTTCAGGGTCAATAACAGTAACACCTTTTAACTGGTTCTTAAAGGATTTACGAACATTTTTCAAGTATTCCTGTCTTAACTCCTGTTGTTCTTCTTTTTCCTTGGCAGTTAATTCCTCTTGTTTTGATTTATTAGCCAGTTCATTTATACGATCAATCTTTTCTTTAGATAACATAGATCATACCCCTTTATATTTATATTGTGACTTACAGGATCGATTCATGTGTGAACAAGAAAAAGACAAGAGGCCACGTGACCCTTGTCATTTATTTAATCGTAACCTTTGTCTTCGTTTTTTTCAAGTAATACGTGCTCCTGATATCTTCGATGGACTGTTGCTTTTGATACATCATATCCAAGTCCACGAAGAGTGGCGGCTATATCTTTAAATGACAGCTTGTTCTGGCGCAAGCGAACAACCTCGTGTATGGGAAATTCAATCCTTTCGCGACCAGGAGCCAAGTGCTGATTTGAAAGATTAGATGCAGGATTATAACCTTCCTCGACCGCCTTCCTCATTCCTCTGCGGATCTTCATATTATGTATTTTACGCTGATATTCTTCTACGATGCCCACTATTTGTAGAACCATAGAGTCAGATTCGGCTATCTCCAGTTCTCCTTCATGGGAAAGTGAATAGATTTGAACCTTTAACTTATTTAATTGATGAAATAAAGCAATTTTGGTGTTTCCTCGTCCTAGCCGCGTTTCATCTTGTATTAATAAGGCGTCTGCTTCCCCGCTTGAAAAATATTCAAGCAAGCGGAAAATTCCCTCCCGTTCGATTTCATACCCGCTTGCTTGTTCCTCTATACAATCTATCACTTCCATGCTATGGTGTTCGGCCATCTGATTTAATTCATTTCTCTGCCTGTTCAATGAAGAAACTTGCGCTTCTTTTTCTGTACTAACGCGACAATATAGGATAACTCTCATGATGTTCGGCCCTTTCTATTAAGTGTACTTATTAAGCATATAATAGATTATCCAATGGAGACCATTGAAAAGTAAAGAAAGGCTAAACTTGCGATAAACAGTACAAGGTACGTGATATCAAGCTTTGACAGTTTGTTGAACATGATTAGACCCTCCAATTTAGGAACGAACGTTCTTAAGAACTAATGTTCGCTTTTTCTAATACCTATTATATACGAACAATAGTTCTTGTCAACCTGGTTTTTCGAACGCTTGTTTGTATTATTTAAGTAAGCATGGTACAATGTGGTTACTATAAATCCTATGTACGAGGTGTAAATCTATGAGTAAACTTTCAAAGAGGCAACAGGAAATATTAGATTTTATTAAAGAGCAAGTCATTATGAAAGGTTATCCGCCTTCGGTCCGCGAGATCGGTCAATCCGTTGGCCTGGCATCCAGTTCAACGGTTCACGGCCATCTATCCCGTTTAGAAAAAAAGGGGTACATTCGAAGAGACCCTACTAAACCAAGAGCTATTGAAGTGATAGAGTTAGAGGAAGATCACAGTATTCCTAGAAGCGAAGCCTCCTATGCACCTGTCATTGGTAAAGTTACAGCTGGTTCTCCGATCACCGCAGTAGAGAATATTGAAGAATACGTGCCCCTTCCGGACTCTTTAGCCGGTACGGACGATAATACGTTTGTGCTTGTAGTACAAGGTGAAAGTATGATAGAAGCTGGTATTCTGGATGGTGACATGGTAATTGTAAGACAGCAGCAGACTGCTCAGAACGGCGACATTGTAGTAGCCATGACTGAGGATGAGGAAGCTACAGTTAAGCGCTTCTTTAAAGAGAGAAACCATATCCGCCTGCAGCCTGAAAACGCTACGATGGAACCTATTCTTCTGAATGACGTATCGATTTTAGGACGGGTAGTAGGTCTTTATCGTACTGTTCATTAATTAAATAAAAAGGGCAGCTCTTAAGAGCTGCCCTTTTTTTGCGCCTTTTTCTATTAAGTACTGCTGAAGAGTAATTTTAAAAATAAGTTCCTGTTCCGTTCTTCCTCTACAGTAAGGTTGAGTTTCCTTAAAAAGAGATGGTTTACCAAATGTTTGATTCAGGGTACGTAAATTCAAACGGTTTACCGAAGTTAAGGTCATCCTTAAAGCATGATTAATAATAGATAAGGAGTTGAGTAATATGGGATTAAAGTCAAAACTCTCAAAAATCCTTAGAATCTGGAACGATGTGGATGCTGTTCGTCATAACCGAATTGGCCAGCGAGTCAGCAGAAGAGCTGCAGGTAAAGTCAGCGGAAAGCTAATTCGTAAGATATTTAAATAGGAACTTCCTATAATCTAGAGATAGTAAAAGCCCTTAATTAAAAGGGCTTTTTTTGTTTGTATCATTCTATCCATTTATTTACTTCATACCGTTATTCCTTAAGTAATCAATTAAAGCGAATAATATCTGTTCTTTACGCTCTTTATAATGAGTATCCATTTTTATACGCTGGCTGCTGAAAAGAAAAGCATCATGCAAATAAAAGATGCGAGGCGTAGCTTGCCAGGTATGCTCAGTAATCCTATTCCAAATATAAATTTCAAACTTTTCAGAATAATTTTTTTGTTTAATACAGGAGCGTACGTCCGTTTTTTTAACTTCTACAGATCCTTCAAACATATTTTTGCGAGCAATTTCCCACCACATTTCAGCTCTATAAAATTCTCGAGCATCATCTTCTTTCACAACATTTGTTGCATTTGATTCTTTTGATTCTTTGACCAGTGTACGTTCCTCGATGAACGACCATAGATCATCTTTATTAATTCGCCAGCCGTCCTTTCGTGTCGCAGGTTCTACGCCTTTAATAGTGCCATTTCTCAGCCACCGTCGAAGGCTCTCCTTATGTGTCGTAATTTTATATTGGATTAACTTTTCCAGTGCTTGGTCGACAGTGTATTGTTCCATTCTACATCCCCTAACAAATCAATTGTTGTATATAAATCATAACACAACACGTGTTGCAATACACTTAAAAGTGGGTTGTGTATATGGTTTTGCTTATTTTTATAGTAAAATTCAGCAAGGAGTTAGACATAATGAACAATGTCGTTTTGGATAGACGCCACTTTTAATTATCCAATTTTTCGAGGGGATTTTCAGCATGCCTCTGCTAACTAATTGAAGGACAAATCTTCTGAGGACTATCGATTATCCCGGATATTAAAATAAAGGATTTTTAAATCTCATTCATCATCAAACTTACCAAGCACTCCCTATAAATTTAAGAGAACACTGGTTGTTATTGAAAAACTCTATATGTATATTCTCACTAATTTAATAAATACAATATTCTGCCATAGGCTATGTAGAACGGGTGAGTTTAGTATTAACGTAAAAATATAATTTTCGATTGAAGTTGGTGTGAGGTATAAGGATAGAACTTCTAACTTCTAGTCCCTTGATATATGAAAAACCCTGACGCTTCAGCGTCAGGGCTTGATGAGGTTTAATATGTTTGTAGATATTGTTCGCGCTCCCAAGGATGTACTTGCGTACGGAACATATCCCATTCAATTTCTTTCGCTTCAATAAAGTGTTCAAACAGGTGCTCGCCAAGAGCTTCGACCATAATTGGATCTTCCTGCAATTCTTCCAGTGCATTGTAAAGCGTGGCAGGCAGGTCTTTAATGCCGTGTGCTTCACGTTCTTTCTTATTCATAACATAAATGTTGCGGTCAACAGGAGTTGGGGCTTTCAATTTATTTTCCACACCGTCAAGACCTGCAGCTAAAAGTACAGACATTGCCATATATGGGTTTGCGGCAGGGTCTACACTTCTTACCTCTATACGAGTACTTAACCCACGAGAGGTAGGAACGCGTACAAGCGGACTGCGGTTCTGGCCGGACCAGGCAACATAGCAAGGTGCTTCGTAACCAGGCACTAGACGTTTGTAAGAATTTACCGTAGGGTTTGTAATCGCTGTGAAGTTTGTGGCATGTTTAATGATACCAGCTGTAAACTGATAAGCGATTTCGGATAATTCTTTATCACCGTTTTTATCATAAAAGGCATTTCCATCCTCATTAAACAATGACATGTTTGCATGCATTCCCGACCCGTTCACACCAAATAAAGGTTTAGGCATGAAAGTAGCGTGAAGACCGTGCTGACGAGCGATCGTTTTTACAACTAGTTTAAATGTCTGAATATCATCACAGTGTTTCACAGCATCGGAATATTTAAAATCAATTTCGTGCTGGCCAGGCGCTACTTCATGGTGGGAAGCTTCTATTTCAAATCCGATTTCTTCAAGTTCAAGCACAATATCCCGTCGGCAATTTTCACCTAAATCAGTTGGCGCAAGGTCGAAATAACCGCCTTTGTCGTTCAGCTCCATCGTTGGTTCGCCTTTTTCGTCCAGCTTAAACAAAAAGAATTCAGGTTCTGTTCCTATGTTAAACGCTGAAAAACCAAGCTTCTCCATTTTTTTAATATTACGTTTTAAGTTATAACGCGGGCACCCTTCAAAAGGTGTCTTGTCCGGGTTGTAAATATCACAAATGAAGCGGGCTACTTTTCCTTTTTCAGATGTCCAAGGAAAAACCACGAATGTATCCAGATCTGGTACTAAGTACATGTCAGATTCCTCGATGCGTACGAACCCTTCAATAGATGAACCATCAAACATCATCATACCCTCTAAAGCCTTATCCAATTGACTTAGCGGAATTTCGACATTTTTGATAGTCCCAAGCATATCCGTAAACTGCAATCGAATAAAACGGACATTTTCCTCATCAAGTTTCTTGTAAATTTCTTCTTTCGTTAACCCCATAGTTCCAGTCTCCTCTCAACACAATTTAATGGAAGAATCTAGATAATTCCCCCTGCCTAATTCCAAGTTTACCTTGCCTTCCCGCGGTGAAAAGTTCTTGCTGCAGCATACGACGCAGTTCTTTCTCTGTTAGTTCACTATGAACTTCCTCGACTCGCTTCTCGTCGTATACCTCGTTCTCCGGCTGATCTGTCAGCTTAAGAACCTGCTTTATCCCTGCCATATTAACGCCTTGTTCAATGAGGTCTTTAATTTCCAGCAGTCGATCTACATCATTGAATGAAAACAGCCGGCGGTTCCCTTCTGAACGGGCAGGTTGTACTAGCTGGTGCTGCTCATAATAACGGATCTGCCGGGCAGAAAGGTCTGTCAGTGATTGAACAATCCCCATCGGGAACAACGGCATGGAACGACGAATCTCATCACTCATCGTGTGCCACCTCCCCATAAGAATGATACTGCTTTAATTATACGATAAGTAGAGGATATGTCAACATATGTGAGGAATGTTCACACATATATATTGATATAGTAAATAAGGTAAGAAAACCTCTCATTTTCAGGGTGAACTAACCTTCACATACCCCTCTTCCATAAGACGTTTAATTGCTGCAGTTACAGCTATCTTTACGTGAGAATAGGTTAGCCCGCCTTGGATAAAAGCCGTATATGGAGGTCTTATAGGGCCGTCGGCCGTGAGCTCAAGACTAGCCCCCTGGATAAATGTACCCGCAGCCATGATGACATGATCATCATATCCAGGCATTGGGCTAGGCTCTGGACTAACATGCGAATTTACCGGAGAAGCACGTTGAATGGACTGGCAAAATCGAATCATTTGCTCAGCTGAATCAAAATTCACAGACTGAATTAAATCAGTCCGTGCAGCATTATATGCAGGGTTCGTGTCAAAACCAAGCAGGCTAAGAAAATGAGCCGTAAACACCGCTCCCTTTAGTGCTTCTCCTACTACATGAGGTGCTAGAAATATGCCTTGATACATTTCTTGAAGGCTATTAAGGCTCGCTCCCGTTTCTTTGCCTAATCCAGGAGCCGTTAAACGGTAGCTGCATAGTTCAATCAGTTCTTCCTTACCGGCTATGTAACCTCCCATTCTAGCAATTCCGCCTCCGGGGTTTTTAATTAATGACCCGGCGATTAAATCAGCTCCTGCTTCAAGGGGTTCTTTTATTTCAACGAACTCTCCGTAACAGTTATCAACAAAAATAATAATATCCTCTTTCACTTCCCTGATTTGTTCGATGATAGAAGTAATATGTTTAATAGTGAACGATGGTCGATCTTCATAGCCTTTGGATCGCTGAATTCCTACCATCTTCGTAGCAGAAGAGATGGACGAAAGAATTTCCTCAACCTGAAAATCCCCATCCTTGGTTAACGGTATGGACTGATAAGAAATCCCAAAATCTCTAAGCGATCCCATGTCCTTTTTCCGCCCTGTCCCTATAACATCCCTGAGAGTGTCGTAGGGATCCCCAGTGATGTATAAAAGCTCATCCCCGGGCCGAAGAACGCCAAATAAAGAAGTCGTAATCGCATGGGTACCTGAAATTAATTGCGGCCGGACAAGGGCGTCCTCTGCCTTAAAAATTTCTGCATATAGAGATTCAAGTGTATCTCTCCCAAAGTCATCGTAGCCATAGCCGGTTGTGGGGTTAAAATGAGAATCACTTACCCTTAATTTTTGAAAAGCATGGAGTACTTTCTCCTGATTAAATTCAACAATTTGATCAATTCGTTTATGCTCGGGTGCTATTTCTTGTTCACTTTTCATTTTAATGGTTTCGATATTCATGATGGTGTCTTCCTAACTTTTTATAGTATCTGGTGTTTCAGCGGATGGTCCGGATGTATGAATCCATGAAGAGCATACCCCTCTTTATCTTCATAGAAATCCATGCTGGTAATCATGCTGAATTTTTTGAATTGCTGCAGACGTTTTCCTTCTGAGGCAGGAATAAACACATCGTATTCATGCCACTCTTCCTTTAAGACCATTTCTATCTTATCTAAGATCCTCTTCAAATCAATCCGGTCGTGTACACTAACGGTTAAAGATGGATGAGTTTCGGGGATAAAATCCTCACGAAGTAAGTCCTTTTTGTTATAGACCGTAAGCATTGGCAACTGACCTGCTCCTAATTCATCAAGCAGCCGCAGAACTGTTTTTTCCTGCTGCAGGTGGTCAGGGTGAGAGGCATCCACCATATGAAGAATAAAATCCGCTTCAGTCACCTCTTCAAGTGTGGACCTGAAAGCAGCAATCAAGGTAGTCGGCAGGTCTTGAATAAAACCTACAGTATCGGAAATAAGGGCTTGAAATCCTGATGGAAGACTCATTTGTCTCGTCAAAGGATCAAGAGTAGCAAACAACAGATTTTCTTCATATGAATCACTTTCCGTCACACGATTAAAAAACGTAGATTTCCCTGCGTTGGTATAACCTACAATCGCAATTTGAAAAGCCTTATTTTCTTTACGACGCTGGCGATACTGTTCCCTCTGTTTGACTACAGAATTCAAACGCTTCTTAATATCATCAATTCGGCGTCTTATGTGACGGCGATCGGTTTCGAGTTTTGTCTCTCCTGGACCACGTGTTCCGATTCCTCCGCCCAATCGGGAAAGCTCTGTACCCTGCCCTGCCAGACGAGGCAATAAGTACTGCAGCTGGGCTAATTCTACCTGAAGTTTACCTTCCTTAGTGCGGGCACGGCTGGCGAATATATCTAAAATAAGTTGACTTCTGTCAAGCACTCGTCGTTCAACTTTATCTGAAATATTCCTTAGCTGGCCCGGAGTAAGCTCGTCATTAAAGATTATTAACTCAGCTTCTGTTTCCAAAGCTGCCGCTTTAATCTCTTCTAACTTCCCCTCACCCAAATATGTAGCCGGGTGCACCCGGTCCCTTTTTTGTGTGATTACTCTGCAGACATCTCCATCAGCCGTTTCCGTTAAGGATTGGAGTTCTTCTAGAGAGGAATGAAAGCGATCTTCTTCCTCGTTAGGATCTTTTCTGGCTACTAGGATCACTCGTTCTTTACCTTGCATAAATCCACCTTCTTTTCTATATACCTGAATGATTCCATTCCTATCATACCAAAAAGTACCGCAGATAGATAACGGTACCATTAGGGGGACGGGAATGAGTTTGTTACCGAAAAATCTTCCGCTTCTAAAGTCATTAATGCTTCTTTCTTTTGATTCGGACTGCTAATTACACGCCAGGCGTGTTTGCGTATGGCTTCTTCTATTACATTGCGTACGTACCGAGCGTTTGAAAAATTACCGGCTTTACGGGAACAAACATAGGATAAATGCTGATATAATTTCCTTTCTGCGTCAGCTGTCAGACAATAATCACGATCACGAAGCATGCCGTGTGCAATAGCTGCTAATTCGGAGGCGGAGTAATTCGAAAAAGATAATTGAATAGGAAAGCGGGAGGCTAAGCCCGGGTTGATTTGCAGAAAATCATCCATTTCTTCCGGATATCCCGCTAGAATAATAATGAATTGATTATGATGATCCTCCATGCATTTCACTATCGTATCAATAGCTTCCTTGCCGAAGTCCTTTTCCCCGCCTCTTGCCAAAGAATAAGCTTCATCAATAAAGAGGACGCCTCCGAGTGCCTTATGGATTAAGTCTTTTGTTTTTTTGGCCGTATGCCCTATATATTCTCCAACAAGATCACTGCGGTCCACTTCGATAAAATGACCCTTCTCAAGCACTTCAATTTCATAAAATAGCTGGGCTACCATTCTGGCAATCGTTGTTTTCCCTGTACCCGGGTTTCCTTTATAAACCATATGGAGTACCTGTTGATCAGATTTTAAACCTAGTTCTTTCCGTTTATGAGCAATTAATACCTGAGCATAAATTTCTTTAATGCGAACTTTCAAATCCCCAAGACCCACGATCGATGAAAAGAAATCATCAATTCTACGAAAAGGTGTTAAAGGCTGCTCTTTAGGGCGAACGTGCTGGATGGGCACAGCTTTAGGCTTCGTATCATTTAGAACAATGTTAATTGTTCCTGGCTTAGCTGTTTTTGCTTGTGAGTGCACATGGATCCCTCCTCGTTTCCATTCATCATACGCACTTAAAACCAAACCTGTGACAAAAGCCTATATAAGAGTGGCCAAAAACGGTCAAAATAAAACGGACGCTTAAACAGCGTCCGTTCTTTAAATATTCTATTCTTTCTCCAATGAAACATTTTTCATCGGAGCAAACGTTGAAATTGCATGTTTGAAAATTAACTGCTGCTTCCCATCGGTCTCGAGAAGGACAGTAAAATTATCAAATGCCTTCACAGTCCCGCGAAGCTGGAAGCCGTTAAGCAGAAAGACAGTCACTTGCATACGATCTTTTCTTAGTTGGTTTAAGTAGTTATCTTGGATATTTACGGATTGAGCCATGGATTTTCCTCCTCTATTCTATCTGTATTAGTACCATTCTATTTCTCACTTCATCATTCCTGCTAAATCATTTAAAATTGTTTCAAATTTCTCCTCATACTCCTGCTCTGAAATCAAATACCAGCGGACATTCATTTTATTACGAAAATAAGTGTACTGCCTCTTAGCATAGCGTCTGGAATTCCTTTTGAGCAGCTCCACTGCACGATCCACATTGTATTCTCCATTAAAGTAAGGGATAAACTCTTTGTAACCAATGGCCTTCATCGCCTGTGTATGTTCATATCCTTTATCGTATAAACATTTCACCTCTGCGATTAAACCCTCTTCTACCATTTGATCGACCCTTCGATTAATTCGGTTATACAACTCTTCTCTTTCCATTTCAAGACCAACAATGACAGGGCGGAAAGGTGATTCATTGCTCTGCTGTTTCTGATAATCACTCATCACTTTGCCTGTAGTTTCATAAACTTCCAACGCTCTCAATACACGCCGTTCATTGTTTGGGTGGACTTTTTCTGCCTGTTCAGGATCGACCGATTGCAAACGTTGGTACAGAGCTTCCATACCATACTCGGAAGCTTCCTTTTCCAGACGCTTGATCACCTGCTCATCCCTTTTTTCCTCAGAAAAATTAAAATTGTAAAGCGTAGCCTGTATGTATAATCCGGTACCGCCAACAATCACGGGTACCTTTCCCCGAGAACTGATCGTCCGTATAAGACTTTGAACCTTATTCTGAAATTCAGCTACAGAAAAACTTTCGTCCGGTTCTTTAATATCAACCAGGTGATGAGGAATACCTTGCATTTCCTGTTCCGTAACCTTAGCCGTTCCAATATCCATCGATTTATAAATCTGCATTGAATCTCCGCTGATGACTTCTCCTCCAAAACGTTTCGCAATTTCAACCCCAAGTTTTGATTTACCAACAGCCGTTGGGCCAACTACAGAAATGACTAATGGCTTCATATTTTCACACCTCCATCACTGTTACCCATTATACATGAATCGCATAGGAATCATACCTCAGAGCATAAACTAACGTAATCCGTTACCACTACTAACGAAATCCGTTAGTATAAATCAAAATATTCGTTAGTTATACTATCGAGATTCGTTAGTTTGTGTTATAGTATAAAAAAGGAGGCGTCCACAGTGGTTCATGAAAGAATTCGTTCATTAAGAAAAAATCGAAGGTTAACCCAATCGAACTTGGCTGAAAAGGTCGGTGTCTCTCCGCAGGTCGTGTCAAACTGGGAAAGGAATTACACTTCTCCAGATTTGAGTGATTTAACAAAGATTGCTCACGCGCTTCAAACCACTGCCGATTACTTACTGGGTATGAGCGATGAAAAAGAAGATGAAATTAGAGAGATCAAACAGCTCCTTGAAACAAAAGGATATGACAAACCTGTCTTTTTTGATAAAAAGGCCTGGTTCGGCATCCAGCCTGATGATATAAAACAAATTGACAATTACTTCCGATTTTTATTACAGCAAAAAAATATATCGTAAGCCCCCCTCCCCTATAAAGCGGATAAAAAGCCAACCTTAATTGATCATAAATATATTATGTCAATTAAAGTTGGCTTTTTATTTTTCTGGAATATATATCCATAAACAGGTAATTATTAGTTTCTGTCGAATCCTAGTATAAAGGAGGAGATATAATCTATGGATGCTAAAGAAAAATTTAAAGGTCAAAAAGTGAATTTGCAGTGTCCTCATTGTAATGAAGACATAGAGATTGGTACGAGCTCCGTTTTCGGAACGGACCAAACCATCACCTGCCCAGCATGCCAGACTGAAATTCATCTGGAGAATTCTGAAGCCTTGAGTAAGCTCAGAAAACAATTGGACGGATTGAAAAAATGGACAAGATCTTAATAATAAAAAAAGGTCAGCACCCGCGGTATAGGTGCTGACCTTTTTTAAGTGTCCATTACATAACCCTTTTAAACATCTTCTCCATTTCATACTCTGAGAAGTGAACGATAATTGGACGCCCGTGCGGACACGTAAATGGATCGGTGGACAATCTTAAATCCTCTAATAACCTGGACATCCCCGCCTGATCCAAATAATGATTCGCTTTAATGGACCGTTTGCAGGACATAAGAATAGCTGCTTCTTCCCTTAATTTAAGCACATTAATCCGATCTTCATTCATTAACTGATCAATTATCTCGTGAATAACTTCTTCTTCGAAACCTTTCGGAAACCACTGTGGATGACTTCGGATAATATAACTTTGCTCTCCGAATGTCTCAAAGAATAAACCAACTTTTTCAAGCTCATCTTTGTATTCCTCAATTTTTAATGATTCCTGTCTACTGAAATCAAAAGTGAGCGGCACTAGTAATTCTTGAACTTCATGATCTACTTCTGCTAGTTTATCTCTGAAAAATTCATATTTAATTCTTTCTTGTGCGGCGTGCTGATCTACGATGTACATTCCATCTTCATTTTGAGCAATGATATAAGTGCCGTGCACCTGCCCAACAGGATGCATTGCCGGTACACGGCTTGGCACCTTCTCTTCTTTTATAGAAATGTCTTCGCGATCCTGTTCTTCATTGACAGGGCTTTCCTCAGTCTCAAATACAGGCACTTCTTCTTTTACTAGTGTATCCTGCTGTCTGTAAAGGGAAGCCCCCTCCTGTGCATCCTTATAATCTGAGACATCATTTGTAATAGAATCCATTGAACGCCTTGCAGCATCTTGAGCTGCGCTTTTATGCTCCGTATAAAAATCAAAAGACCCTTGAGTGGATTTCTCTTTCTTTTCCGGTTTAGGGTTAGCATGCTGAACCTCAGGAATTAGTCTTTGCTCTCGAAATGCTTTTGTAATGGATTCCTGCAAGGCTTCAAATAATTCCTTTTCTTTACTGAAGCGGACTTCTAATTTAGCGGGATGCACATTCACATCTACCAGTATGGGGTCCATTTCAATATTAAGCACCACAATTGGACTTTTCCCAATCGGGAGTAAAGTGTGGTACCCCTGTAATATTGCTTTGTTCAAGGGAACGCTGCGAATAAAACGTCCATTAATAATAGTTGACATATAACTACGGGAAGCACGGTACACTTCAGGTTTTGCAATATAGCCAGTTACTTTGAAGTCCAGCGTCTCCGCTTGTATAGGGATCATTTTCCTTGCTACATTCACACCATATATTTTTGCAATTACCTGTAGCAAGTCTCCCCTGCCATTGGTCTGAAATATTTCTTTATCATTATGAATGCATTTAAATTTAATTTCTGGATGAGCGAGCGCCATACGGTTTAGAACATCCGTAATATGACCAAGCTCTGTGTGGATCGTCTTCATATATTTTAAACGAGCCGGAGTATTAAAGAACAGTTCTTCGACGGTGATGTCCGTTCCCTGCCTGGCATCACTTTTGCTTTTGTTCATTAATTTTCCGCCCTCTAAGTCGAGTTTCGTTCCAGCTTGGTCTCCTGTAGATGTTTGAACCCTCAAGCGGCTTACGGCTGCAATACTGGCCAGTGCTTCCCCGCGAAAGCCCAATGTCCGTACGTGAAATAGATCATTCTCACTACTGATTTTACTCGTAGCATGACGGTAAAAAGCTCTTTCACAGTCTTCCTCTTCCATCCCTGCCCCATTGTCTGTAATGCGTATCTTTTGTAAACCAGCTTCCATTAGTTCAATTGTAATCCAAGATGCGCCTGCATCAATACTGTTCTCAGCGAGTTCTTTGACAACAGAGGCTGGCCGCTCCACAACTTCTCCAGCAGCTATTTTATTGGATAAATGGTCAGGCATAAGTTGAACATGCGCCATCTCTGTTCCTCCTTTATGATTTGATTCGTTTTTGTAATTGATATAGCTCATTCATAGCATCCATCGGTGTCATTTCCATTAAATCCAGTCCTTTAAGGTAGGATTCTACATTTGACTTTGATTTCGTTCCTTTTTTCGCGTTAGGTTTCTGCTCTTCTACAAACATGGTAAGCTGCTCCTCTTCTAAGGATGCGCTCGATTCTGGAGAAGACGAATTGGAATTTTCGAATTGCGTGAGAAGAGCGGTGGCGCGATTAATTAAAGAATGAGGGAGATCTGCAAGTTTCGCTACGTGAATACCGTAACTCTCATCTGCCGGGCCATCTTTAATCTGATGGAGAAACACCACATTTCCTTCGTATTCTTCCGCACGAACATGGACATTTTTCAATCGCTCAAGCTGGTCTTCTAGAGAAGTTAACTCATGATAATGCGTGGAGAACAATGTTTTTGCACGTATATGCTCGTGGATATGCTCCACGATCGATTGTGCAAGTGCCATACCATCGTAAGTGCTTGTACCGCGTCCTATTTCATCAAGCAGGATCATACTGTGTTCTGTCGCATTACTAAGCGCATGGTTCGCTTCAAGCATCTCGACCATAAAGGTACTTTGACCGGAAACAAGATCATCCGCCGCTCCGATTCTAGTAAAAATTTGATCAAATATTGGAAGAGTAGCAGATTCACAAGGTATAAAACTACCCATTTGGCCAAGAATTGCGATCAGCGCAAGCTGCCTCATGTACGTACTTTTACCTGACATATTCGGGCCCGTAATAAGAAGAACGTCTGTATGTTCATTCATATAAATATCATTAGGAACGAAGGTTTCATCTTTAAGAACATTTTCTACCACAGGGTGACGCCCCTGCTTGATGTCGACTAATCTGGCTTCTCGGTATACAGGGCGGACATACCCATTTGTTTCAGCAATTTGAGCAAATCCCTGAAGTACATCAATACGACTAATTTGTTCAGCTAATCGCTGAAGTTCCTGAACATACGTTTTCACTTTTTCCCTTACTTCAAGAAAAAGTTCATATTCTAAATCCACACTTTTCTCCTGGGCTTCAAGAATCATAGTTTCTTTTTCTTTTAACTCAGGTGTAATAAACCGTTCGGCATTCGTCAATGTCTGCTTCCGTTCGTACATTCCTTCAGGAAGGTGACGCAAATTCGCCTTCGTTACTTCAATATAATATCCGAACACACGATTGTAGCCGATTTTAAGAGACCTGATTCCAGTGGCTTCTCTTTCTTTTTTCTCAAGTTGTGCAATCCATTGCTTCCCATTTCTTGAAGCATCCCGATATTCATCCAGCTGCTGATGAAAACCGTCTTGAATTAGTCCACCTTCTTTAATCGTGATCGGCGGGTCCTCCGCTATACTGCCTTCTAATAATTCTTTGAGTTCATGAAGCGGATCTATTTTTTCGTAGAGATGCTTCATAGAAGGGTGATTGAAGGATCCTAGCGTTTCCAGAATTTCAGGAATTTTTCGCAACGAATTTCGCACTTGAATTAGATCTCTGGCATTCACATTACCGTAGGCTACACGACCCGCGAGCCGTTCGAGATCATACACTGAAGTTAATTGCTCTCTAAGGGTTTCCCGCTCGAAAAACTGATCCAATAACCCTTCTACCTGATCATGCCGATCTTCTATCGCTTGCTTTGTAAGAAGAGGACGTTCCATCCATTTCTTTAACATCCTTGCTCCCATAGCTGTAATTGTCTTATCAACCACCGACAATAAGCTGCCAGACTTTCCTTGTTTACGGAGAGTTTCGACTAACTCCAGATTTCTTTTTGAATACATATCAAGGGTCATATACTGATTTAATTCAACGACTCGAACAGGCTGCAAATGATCCAGGGAGCGTTTTTGAGTTAATTGAATATATTGCAGCAAACGGCCAAAGCCAATCAGAAGCTTGTCTTGATGAACCTCTTTTACTAGTTCTTGAAATTCTTCTTGTATGGATGTTTCATCCTGATGAGAAATAGTATAACCGAGTCGATCTTTAAGGATTTCCTGCTGTTCGTGATTAAAGTCACTTGCTACCACAATTTCTTTCACAGGTCGACTGTACAATTCACTGATTGCTGCATCAAACCCTCCAGTAATTAATGCCACATTGTTTTCTCCTGTGGTCAGGTCGTTGTAGCTTACCGTGTACGTACCATCATTAAACTCACTGAGGGATGCAAGATAGTTGTTTTCCTTTTCCTCAAGCATACTGCCTTCCATGACTGTCCCGGGAGTAATCAGCTGTACTACCTCACGCCTTACCACTCCCTTGGCCACTTTTGGATCTTCCACTTGCTCACAGATCGCTACTTTAAATCCTTTTTCAACTAGTTGCTTTATGTAATTTTCAGCCGAATGATAAGGAACTCCGCACATGGGTATCCGATCTTCAGCCCCGCCATCCCGGCTTGTTAATGTAATTTCGAGCTCTTTGGAAGCACGAAGCGCATCGTTAAAAAACATTTCATAAAAATCTCCGAGACGAAAGAAAAGAAAAGCATCTTTATTTTCAGCTTTGATCTTTAAATATTGCTGCATCATAGGTGTATATTGTGCCATAAAGTCAATCCTCCAAAACGTTCTGTGTTCATACTGCTCCAATTATAGCACACAACCTTATCTCTCTTGAACGAAAGCATACTCAACTCAAGAAAGGAAAATGTTACCCTCCCCTTTCTAAAAAAACCTGTCGTCAACTTTCAGAAATCCTTAGAGTTACGATACATCTATGCTAAGCTTTGACTGTTAAAAAAAAGAAAATCCTCGCTGAAGTCAGCAAGGAATCTGTATCTAATCGTGCTTATCGTCGTCACTGCTGGATGAAGGAAGAAAATCAGTTTCAATAGTTGAAAAATCATCAGATGATAGCTCATATTCATAATCTTCATCCTTATCACAGCCATGCGGGTCAACTTTCACACAAAGTTTAGTTTCTCCAATAACATCCACTGTAAATTCTCTTTCCACTTCTACCACGATCTTTTGACCATTGGCCGTTATATTTGCCTCTAAGCAATTAGGCTGTTGAACAACTTTAGCAATAACTTCCACGTCGTCATGAATACAATTGTCATCTTTAATAGAGAGTTTAACAAGATCACAATAGTTCACTCGTTCTGTGACTACTTCGGTTTTCGTATTATCATTATACGAATACCAGACATTTACATCATAGCTTCCCGAGACCTCCACATGCTCCCCTTTTTTCTTTGCATTGTAAATGTGATTGATGACCCAACAACCCAGGATACTTGTCGGGCGGTGCGAGGGGCTGATCGTGTGCGTGGATTCTGTAAACTTTTTACCTTTCCCAATTACAGCTTTAGTAATGATCTCCCTGTAATCACGCTCAAAAAAAGACATAGGGTTTCACTCCTCCTTATTCTACCACCCATCCTATGCAGGGGTTGGGCGAATGGTTACTAACATGATAAAGACCTAAGGACGTGTTTAATTCATTCTATGCAAGAGCCCAAAAAACTGTACGAAAAAAATTCCGCCAAAGGGATAAACCCTATGGCGGACATGTATTTGAGCGAAAAAAATATTTTTTTGTGATATCAAATCAGGGAATTAGCCGCAGCTGCTTCCTTTTGTTTTTGATCCCGTTTCACCTTTAAGCAGGTCCCCGCCTGTAGAGCGGATGACTTCGTTTGTCACTTCACGCGAAATGGTGCTCGATACCATTTGCAGGATATCATTAATGACGGTTTGACTTTCTTTAAATTCAGCTACTACAGGAATTTCATCCAGCTCATCCTGCAGACGATCAATTTCTTTTTCTACACGCTCTAATGCTTCTGACTTTCCATAAGCCTGGAAGTTTACAGCTTGTTTTTGTAACGCTTTAATCTTTTTTATATGAGATTGAACTTTCTGGTTTTCATTCAACTTCGCTTCCAACTGCTTGAAGCGGTCGATTTCTTCTATATTCGCCATCATATTGGCTAGTTTGTGAGCTTCATCTACTACTTGCTTTCTAGTGTACTCTGCCATTTACTTCACCTCTACGCTTGCTTCCACCATTTCTCCATCTAGAGACCAGGTTTTCGCTTTAGTTATTTTCACCGGTATAATCTGCCCGATGGATGATCTAGGAGCACGGAAATTGACTAGTTTGTTTCGCTTCGTGTATCCAGCCAGTACTTCCTCATTATTTTTACTTTCACCCTCCACAAGCACATGAACGATCTCGCCTTCATATTGCTTCATCGCTTGAGCTGATTGTTCATTAACCAGCTTATTCAAGCGTTGCAGACGATCTTTTTTCTCTTCCATAGAAACGTTATCTTTCATTTTAGCAGCTGGAGTATTTTCTCTTGGAGAATAGATAAATGTGTAAGCCGCTTCAAATCCAACTTCTTCTACAAGGGACAGAGTATCCTGGAACTGTTCTTCAGTTTCATTTGGGAAACCAACGATAATATCTGTCGTGAGAGTAGCGTCGGGCATAGCTTTTCTTATTCTTTTCACAAGCTCCAGATATTCTTCTCTGGAATATTTACGGCCCATGATTTTAAGGACATCTGTATTACCTGACTGGACAGGAAGGTGAATATGATCAAGCATATTACCGCCCTTGGCAAGCACCTCAATGAGACGATCATCAAAGTCACGAGGGTGAGAGGTCGTAAACCTGACGCGCGGAATATCTATGCTTCGCAGCTCATCCATCAAGTCCCCAAGGCCGTATTCTAAATCAAGGTCTTTACCGTAAGCGTTCACGTTTTGACCAAGTAACGTAATTTCTTTATATCCCTGGGCAGCCAAGTGCCTTACTTCCTGAATTATATCAGCTGGTAATCGGCTGCGTTCTTTGCCTCGTGTATAGGGAACAATGCAATACGTGCAGAACTTATCACAGCCGTACATGATATTCACCCATGCTTTAATCTTGCCTTTACGGGAACGCGGAAGGTTTTCGATGATGTCTCCCTCTTTGGACCAAACATCAATAACCATTTCTTTTCCGAACATAGCTTCTTTTACAAGCTGAGGCAGCCTGTGAATGTTATGTGTCCCAAAAATCAAATCAATGAATGGGTGTTTCTTCAAGATTCGATTTACAACGGATTCTTCTTGAGACATACATCCACAAACCCCAATGATTAAATTCGGGTTTTCCATTTTTAATGGTTTTAAATGACCAATTTCACCAAAAACCTTGTTCTCGGCATTCTCTCTTATCGCACAAGTATTAAGAAGGATAATATCCGCTTCTTTTGTATCCGAAGTAGACTCATATCCCATTTCTTCAAATATTCCGGCCATAACCTCTGTGTCATGTTCGTTCATTTGACACCCGTATGTACGGATCATATATTTTTTTCCTTTACCAGACTGATCCATATCTTCAGGTATTGTAAAATCATAATGCACATCTGTTTCTTTTTTCTTTCTGCGCTGCGCATCCCTCATATTTGGAGGCTGATAAGTAGTTTCAAAATATTTCATGAAATCTTCACTAGTTTTCTCTTTCAGACGATTCAAATTATCTCTATCTGATGCCGATTCTTCGGGATTAACCTGACGAATTTGCGACATGTCTTTTCGCTGTTGTTCGTTCATTGCGATCTCCTTTCAAGCCGAGCCTTCTAACTGTCTTATTATATCAAGTTTTTCTCTGAATTTTAAGTAGAATAGAGAATTTATCTTCATTCTCCAAAATAGTATCAGTTTTTATGAAAAAAAGCCACCATGACTAATGATCATAGCGGCTTACCAAGTAATTATATAATCCCTAATTTTTTACCAACGGCTTCAAATGCATCCAATGCTTCTTTAAGCTCTTCTTTTGAATGCTCTGCTGTTACGATGGTACGAACCCTTCCCTTTCCACGCTGTACAGTTGGGAAGACAATCCCTTGAGCGAATACCCCGTGTGCAAATAACTCATCAGAGAATTTATGGGTCAGGGCATCGTCTCCAATCATAACAGGCGTGACTGGGGTCTCACTGATGCCTGTATCAAACCCGAGAGAAGAGAGTCCGTCTTTAAAGTATTTTGTGTTATCCCAAAGCTTTTCAATTAATTCCGGTTCATCCAGAAGTACATCGATAGCTGCATCGTTAGCCGCTGTAACTGCAGGCGGATGAGAGGTGCTGAACAAAAATGGACGTCCTTTATGAATTAAGTATTCCCTGAGTGTTTGCGTACTGGCAACATATCCACCAAGTACCCCAATCGCTTTACTTAAGGTACCCACTTGAATATGAACACGACCATCAAGATTAAAATGATTTACTGTTCCGCGTCCATTATCTCCCAGAACACCGCTCGCATGGGCATCATCAACCATAATAAGGGCATTATACTTTTCGGCAAGATCGACAATTTCCGGCAGCGGTGCAATATTACCATCCATGGAAAACACTCCGTCCGTTACGACCAAACGTGTACGGTATTCAGAACTTGCCTGCAGGGCTTCTTCTAAAGACTTCATGTCCACATGCTTATAAATTTTTCGATCTGCTTTCGTTAAGCGAATGCCATCGATAATGGAGGCGTGGTTCAATTCATCAGAAATAACTACATCTTCTTTTCCTAAAATGGAAGAAAGTACTCCCTGGTTGGTAGTGAATCCGGATTGAAACACAAGAGCTGCTTCTGTGTGTTTGAATTTTGCAAGTTTCTTTTCAAATTCTTCATGCATTTGCAATGTTCCCGCAATGGTACGAACAGATCCTGTACCAACCCCGTATTCTTCGTTAGCTTTTTCCGCAGCCTTCTTCATCTTTGGATGAGAGGTTAAACCTAAATAATTATTAGAGGAAAGCTGAATGACTTCTTTTCCTTTAATCTTCACTCTCGACCCTTGAGCTGACTCCAAAGGAATCAAACTTCTAAATGTTCCTTCATTCTTCATTTCATCTAATTGTTCCTGTAAATATTCAAAACCCTTCATGATAATTCCTCCTTAACAATTATGGGTGCAGTACAACTTTCCCGCATTCGCCTTGATTCATTAAGTCAAATCCTTTTTCAAACTCTTCCATTTTTAAGTGATGAGTAATCATTGGTTTCACATCCACCTGTCCTGATTGAAGCAGGCGGGAAACTTGCTGCCACGTTTCATACATCTTGCGGCCTGTTATGCCTTGAACTTCTATTCCCTTAAAAACAATGTCATTTGTTACATCAAGGCTCACTCTTGTGGTGGGCAGGCTTAAAATGGACACGCGTCCTCCGTTTGTGATCATTTTAAATCCCTGATCCATGGCTACAGGATGGCCGCTCATTTCACAAACCACATCTACCCCATGTCTATCGGTTAAATCTTTAGCTTTAACTACAGGATCTTCCTCCCTTGAATTAATCGTTGTAGTAGCTCCCATTTTTTCAGCTAATTCCAGACGATAATTGTTGAGGTCAAAAGCCATGACCTGGGACGCTCCCGCTGCTTTAGCAACACCCACAGCCATTAAACCAATAGGCCCACACCCAATAATAGCCACAGATTTACCTGCCACATCGCCGTTTAGGACAGTATGTACAGCATTGCCCATCGGCTCCTGAATGGAGGCTATATCTGTCGGGAGATCACTAGGATTACGCCATAGGTTACTAGCAGGCAGTGCTACATACTCTGCAAAGCATCCTTGCGTATCCACTCCAATAATCTTAGTATTTTCACAAATATGAGATTTACCCGTCAGGCACTGGGGACAGTGACCGCATACTAAGTGTGTTTCTGCACTTACATAATCACCTGCTGTGAAGTTATTTACTTTTTCTCCAACTTCAACGATTTCACCTGCAAATTCATGGCCGAAAACATAAGGCGGCTGAACCCGGCTTGCGGACCACTCATCCCAATTATATATATGAACATCTGTTCCACATATGGAAGTTGCCTGAACACGTATTAATACTTCATCATCACTAATCGAAGGAATCGCCACTTCTTTAAGTTCTGCTCCCTTACCGCGATGGTGTTTAACAATTGCTTTCATTGTTCCATTCACAGTGAACACCCCTAATCATTAATTCAAGTTATAAAAGCTGTTTATATCACAATTTTAACATGATTAGTTTTTTTATCAACCTAACCTGTCCACTCTAAAAATACATATGCACATAAAAAAAGTCGTACTCCAGAGAGTACGACTTCGGCTTGTATGAAGGTAAGCTTTATATTAATGCTATCGAGGTTCGACGATCAATTTGATCGCCGTACGTTCTTCCTCGTCGATCATAATGTCAGTAAAGGCTGGAATGCAAATCAAGTCTAATCCACTAGGGGCTACAAACCCTCTAGCAATTGCCACTGCTTTAACTGCCTGGTTTAATGCACCTGCACCAATGGCTTGAATTTCAGCAGTGCCGCGTTCTCTCACAACGTTGGCTAAAGCTCCTGCTACTGAATTAGGTACGGATTTAGCTGATACTTTTAATACTTCCATTACTAGCTCCTCCTTCAATCACTATAGTTGTTCCATAACTACTATATTCTTGGAGATGTAGAATATTACCTTTTCATTATGAATCAATTTGTCACAAAATTCAAATAATCATTCGAAGAAAGGATGATCATCATTGATCTGAATTCGATTTACCTTTTTAGCTTTTCCTGTCCGTTCGTCCACATCTACCAAAAATCCACTTAATTGTGATCTTCCCTTTTTTGGAACTTCAAAACGTACAGGTAGATTTGTTAGAAAGCGTTTAAGTACAGCCTCGCGATCCATTCCAAGAATTCCATCGTAAGGACCCGTCATTCCCACATCCGATATATAAGCCGTGCCACCAGGAAGGATCCTCTCATCTGCGGTTTGAATATGAGTATGGGTCCCGACATTCACACTTACTCTTCCATCCACATACCAGCCCATCGCCTGTTTTTCACTTGTAGCTTCAGCATGAAAGTCTAGAAAAATAATGGACGTTCGTTTTTTTGCCTCTTCTATTAATTCATCTACTTTTCTAAAAGGATCATCATTTGGAGACAGGAAAGTTCGCCCTTGCAAATTAATGACGGCTACCTCAGTTTTAGGGGTTTTAACAAAGGTTAGACCTTTTCCAGGAGTACCTTCTGGAAAATTAGCCGGACGAACGAGGTACTGTGCATCGTCTATAAAGTCAAAAATCTCTTTCTTATCCCAAGCATGGTTTCCTAAAGTTACAGCCTGAGCTCCTTTCTCCAGAAAACGACGATAGATTTTTTCTGTGATTCCTTTACCTGAAGCAGCATTTTCTCCATTGATAACCGTTACAGTAGGCTGGTATTTTTGTTTCAGTTTTGGCAAATACTCATCCACCATATCTCGGCCTGGTGAGCCTACTACGTCTCCTATAAACAATATTTTCATTATTGATCCCTCTCTATTTCTATTATCATTGTATTGAAAACATAAATGAAGCGGCCGCGCGGGCCGCTTCATATCTTTTATTTCGCATACTCCACCGAACGTGTTTCACGAATAACTGTTACTTTAATATGACCTGGATAATCGAGTTCTCCCTCGATTCGGTTTCGAATATCTCGGGCTAATCTAGTAGCTTCAAGATCATCAATTTCATCAGGACGAACCATTATACGTACTTCACGACCAGCTTGAATGGCAAATGATTTTTCGACCCCTTCGTAGGACTCAGAGATTTCTTCGAGTTTTTCAAGACGCTTAATATAATTCTCAAGTGTCTCACTTCTAGCACCCGGACGAGCCGCTGATAAAGCATCCGCAGCAGCTACTAGTACAGAAATGATTGAGGTAGGCTCTTCATCACCATGGTGTGAAGCAATCGCATTGATTACCGTTTCATTTTCTTTATACTTGGTAGCCAGTTCTTTACCAATCTCTACGTGACTTCCTTCGACTTCGTGGTCAATCGCTTTACCTATGTCGTGCAGCAATCCTGCCCGGCGGGCAAGCATTTCATCTTCACCTAACTCTGCAGCAAGTAAACCTGATAAGTAAGCAACCTCTGTTGAGTGTTTAAGGACATTCTGACCGTAACTTGTACGATACTTCAAGCGACCCAGAATTTTAACAAGGTCAGGGTGTAAACCATGCACTCCAACTTCAAAGGTCGTTTCTTCACCTACTTCACGAATGTAGTCATCTACCTCTCGGCGTGACTTGTCCACCATTTCTTCAATACGTGCCGGGTGGATTCGACCATCCTGCACAAGTTTTTCGAGAGCCATTCGGGCAGTCTCACGGCGGATTGGGTCAAACCCTGAGAGAATGACAGCTTCCGGTGTATCATCAATAATCAAGTCAATACCTGTTAACGTTTCTAAAGTACGGATATTACGACCTTCACGGCCGATAATACGTCCTTTCATCTCATCATTTGGCAAATTGACTACTGACACAGTTGTTTCTGCCACGTGATCGGCAGCACATCGCTGTAAGGCAAGTGAAAGAATGCTTTTCGCTTTTTTATCAGCTTCTTCTTTAGCACGGTTTTCTGCTTCTTTAATCATAAGAGCTGACTCGTGTGATACTTCTTGCTCAACTCGTTCTAAAATAACCTGTTTCGCCTGGTCTGATGTCAAGCCTGATATGCGTTCAAGCTCGGTTTGCTGCTCTTGAAGCATAGCATTCACTTTGCTTTCCATTTCTTCAATTTGTTGTTGTCTCTCGGCAAGAGTTCCTTCTTTCTTTTCGAGTGAAAGATCACGCTGGTCCAGCATATCACTCTTACGATCGAGATTCTCTTCTTTCTGTGTTAAACGATTTTCAGTTTTCTGCAGTTCCATGCGGCGTTCGCGGTTTTCACTTTCCGCATCCTGGCGTAGTTTCTGATTCTCTTCTTTAGCTTCCAGAAGAGCCTCTTTTTTAGCTGAATCTGCATTACGTCGACCTTCTTCTACGATCTGTTTTGCAAGTTCTTCAGCACTTGAAATTTTCGCCTCCGCAATCGATTTCCGAATAAGATAACCAACAACAGAACCGACGATAAGGGCAAGCAAAATGAAGATGAGCGAGGATATTATATCCATATTTTCACCTCCTCTTGCTATGAACTTGGTCCGTTTGTCGGTAGTACAAACGTTTCATTTTCAATGTGTGATTAAATTTAAATAAGGTTATAAAGATGAAAATGATACACATTCATTTTATGCCTGCCAATAGGGAATGTCAAGGAAACGTCCAATCCAGCCCACAGATTATTTGAAATATTTCAAACAGTCAGTCTTTACACTTCCACTTTATCGTTCCCGCTATCAAGTTTAGACTTATGTATAAAAAAGACAGAAGCAGTGCATGACAGCCACTGCTTCTATTTGTAAGTGTTTATGGAATCAGATATCGTTCGCCCAAAACCAGCTCAGATTAGAAGCTCCAGACAGGTTATACGTCAAGAGTTTCCTGACTGTCTGATTTTTTTTCTTCAGTTTCTTCTTCTTTAGGCTCCATTTGGTAATGATCACGAATAATGCGCTTCACTTCTTCATATACATGATTATTTTCCTTAAGGAACTGTTTAGCATTCTCTCTTCCCTGACCTAATCGTTCACCTTCGTAAGAGTACCAGGAACCGCTCTTCTGTATCAAATCAAGATCGGTACCAATATCAAGTAACTCTCCTTCTCTGGAGATCCCTTCCCCGTACATGATGTCGACTTCTGCTTGTTTGAAAGGAGGGGCAACTTTATTTTTTACGACTTTAAGACGTGTTTTATTTCCGACCATTTCGTTCCCTTGCTTTAAGGTTTCCGCTCGGCGCACCTCTAGACGAACAGATGAATAGAACTTAAGAGCGCGGCCACCCGGAGTCGTTTCAGGATTACCAAACATAACCCCAACTTTTTCACGAATCTGGTTAATGAAGATTGCCGTTGTCTTAGACTTGCTGATTGCGCCTGATAGCTTACGTAGAGCTTGAGACATTAGACGAGCCTGCAATCCTACATGCGCGTCTCCCATTTCCCCTTCAATTTCTGCTTTCGGTACCAGGGCAGCTACGGAATCAATAACGACCATATCTACTGCGCCGCTTCGTACAAGCGCCTCTGCTATTTCCAGTGCTTGTTCCCCTGTATCAGGCTGAGATAACAGAAGTTCTTCGATATCTACACCTAAACGGCGTGCGTACACCGGGTCAAGCGCATGCTCTGCATCGATGAAAGCTGCCGTGCCGCCTTTTCTCTGTGCTTCTGCAATAGCATGAAGAGCTACTGTGGTTTTACCGGACGATTCCGGTCCATATATTTCTACAATTCTACCTCGAGGATAGCCGCCTACTCCAAGTGCAACATCAAGTGCCAGCGACCCGCTGGGCACTGTGTTTACTTTCTGTTCGCTTCCATCTCCCATTTTCATGATAGAACCTTTACCAAATTGTTTCTCTATTTGACGCAAAGCTGAATCTAATGCTTGTTTACGATCACTCATATAAATATACCGCCTTTCAAAATTTCTAACCCTATCATAACTTGTTTTTGATAGTTTGCCAACTAAAAAGCGAATAAATGTTCCCTTTTATTGAATTACTTTTCCATACATAATGCCATTTCTTCTTAAGAAAAAAAGAATTATGATATAGGGTCCTATTAGTCATTTTTTAATCTTTGATATGGTGAAAAATTAATTCGTATCCTTTTTTTACAGCACGGGAACGAATCTTATCTCTGCTTCCTTCAAATTGAAACTGATATACTGAAGGACGCTCATCTGAGATTTGCAGTCCGATAAACACTGTGCCCGGATCATATCCTTCACTGGATTCTGGTCCAGCCACCCCTGTAAAGCTGATGGCAACATCTGCTTCTAAAATCCTTTTAGCATTTACAGCCATAGTTTCAGCACATTCATTACTGATCGTTCCGTGCTCCTCAATGAGAGAAGGAGCTACCTGAATCACTTTCTCTTTCATAAATGGCGTGTAGGCTACAAGGCTTCCCTGAGTCACGGAAGAAGCACCAGGCAGGGCTATCAGCTGCTCAATAAATTTACCTCCTGTAAGGCTTTCAGCTGCCCCGAGACGATAGCCTCGTTTTTTAAGTAAGTCCCGCACCGTGGTCTGAATAGACACATCGTCACTTCCATAATAATAAGAGCCCACGATTTGTAATATGGTCTCTTTCATTACGGCAATTTTCTCTCTTGCCTCGTCGCCTGTCTCACCCGTTGCAGTAATTCGCAGTCCCACTTCCCCCTCACTTGCCAGCGGAGCAAGTGTAGGGTTCGTCTGTTGCGATATTAATTCGGAGAGTTTATTTTCCAAAGTTGATTCACCGATCCCTATGAAATACATCATTTCGGAAACGATGTCAGACTGCAGTTTATAGGAACGCTGCAGATATGGCAGCACTCCACTTTTCATAAGTGATTTCATCTCAGAGGGCACTCCCGGAAGAAAGATCCACGCTCTTCCGTCATGTTCTACAATTTGACCTGGCGCCATCCCTTCTTGGTTTGGAAGTACAATACCCTTTTCGAAGACTAACGCTTGTTTTCGGTTGTTCGCTGTCATCGTCTGTTTGTTTTTTTCGTAATAAAGAGCTATTTTATCCATTGCTTTTTGATCTTCTATGAGGTTCTGTCCGATTATTTTCTGGGCAGCTTCTCTAGTTAAGTCATCCTCGGTTGGGCCTAATCCGCCTGTAACGACAATAATGTCCGATCGCCTGTGAGCAGCTTGGAAACTATCTTCCACTCTTTTCATGTTATCACCAACGACGCTATGCTGATACACAGGTATGCCCAGGCTTGCAAATTCTTTAGAAATCCACTGTCCGTTCGTATTAGCTATTTGCCCAAGTAACAATTCAGTACCTACTGCTATAATTTCTGCCTTCATTTAGAATCCCTCATAACATGCCAGTTTTTCTGGAAGTACTCATATCCAGAATAAAAAGTAATAATTAGTGCTAAGTAAAGAGTAATTATTCCAAGGGGTAGATTTAGGTAAGCAAACGGCCAGTTGTGAAGAAGCAAAAGAGAAATGGAAATAATTTGTATCCAAGTTTTCAATTTTCCCATTTGACTTGCAGCTAAAACACTTCCTTCGCCTGCCGCAACAAGTCTAAGCCCCGTTACCGCGAATTCACGGCTAATAATAACAATTACAATCCATGCAGGAGCAAGACCAATCTCGACCAATACAATTAAGGCGGCACTAACTAAGAGTTTATCAGCCAGCGGATCTAAGAATTTCCCAAGATTCGTTACCAGATTATATTTTCTTGCAATATACCCATCAATCCAATCAGTCGTTGAAGCCAAAATAAATAGTATGGCACCAGCCAGATGAGCCACAGGTAATTCCCGATCCCCCATTTGAATAGATCCCCACTCAAACGGGACACTCATCAAAATGATAAAAATGGGAATAAGTAGGATTCTTGAAATCGTAATTTTGTTCGGTAAATTCATTTTTGTCACACTCCTAAAATCCACTAAAATAAAAGGCTGCCCTTATAATGATGGAAGATGATCATCTCCTCTATGATCCACCTTCAGGACAGCCTTCTCGAATAATTTCACTTAAAATTAAGCAAAAGCTTTTGGGTAGCCTGCTGAGTTTGAAAATCTATTTGTTCACCGTTGATTTTAACAATGGTGCCAAGAGCATTCCCTGTTTTAATAAAAACTTGTTTCTTATCCGAAACATCAACCTTTACCGGAGAATCCTCCGGGCTGTATTCGATAGGTGAGATTAAATTTTCTCCATTTTTTTCCCCTTGTACTTCCAAATAGGCTGTGCCTTCCAGTTCAATAGTCAAAGATTTTTCTTCTCCAGTTGCGATGTTATAGGTGTGTTCTGGAAAACTGCCTGTTCCTTTTTCAGCAAGGGAAACTTCAGAAGACTCCTGGTCTTCAGATTCTTCTGAAGAAGTCTTTTCTCCCCCGTCTTGACCTTCTGCGTCTTCTGCATCAGTTGGGTCTGAACTGACCGGAGTACTTTCGGTATCCTCTGCATCAGACGCCTCTGGAACATTAATATCGTTGTCAGACACTTCCTGGTCAGCTGCCCCGATTCCCAAATCATTATTTCCATTCTTGATAAAGGTGTAAGCAACAAACAACAGGCCAATTACAAGCACAAACGTCATGACGGTAGGTAAGTATTTGGAAACGTTCGTCCTCTTCGCAGAGGGTTCTTTCTGTTTCTGTACCCTTTTATATTGAGCTGCTTCCTCTTTCTCAAATGAAGGCATCTCATCTTTATGCTCTTCCATCATCTCTTCAGGATCAATACCCACAGCTGATGCGTATTCTCTTATAAAAGCACGTGTATAAAACTTTCCTGGCAGTACACTAAAATCATTCTCTTCAATAGCGTGAAGATAGCGTGTTTTAATTTTAGTTGTTTCCTGCACTTGTTCAAGTGAAAGCCCTTTAGACTCGCGTGCATTTCTTAATCGAGCTCCGATCTCCTTCTCCATGTAAAACACCATCCATTAAGTTAAAAATCAAACATGGAAAACCCGTCACCCATCGACATATCTGGCTTTTCCACCGTTTCGTACGTGATTACTTCATCATCGTTATTTCTTAATTCAATAATGTAATCAAAATCATCGAGTTTATACTCTGTTTCCTGTACAAAAATGTCTGGATGTTCAATCACTTTGGTAGCTGGAAGCCTCATAATTTCCCTCACAAGCTGCCAGTGCTGTTCACTTGCACGTCTGGCAGAAACAATTCCATCAATAATATAAAGGTTATCTTCCCTGTACTCTTCATCGATTAATTGACTTCTGACTGTCTGCTTTAAAAGAGTACTTGAGACAAAAAGCCACCTTTTGTTAGCACATACACTTGCCGCTACTACAGACTCTGTTTTACCAACGCGGGGCATTCCACGAATTCCTACAAGTTTATGCCCTTCTTTCATGAACAGCTCAGCCATAAAATCAACTAGTACCCCTAAATCTTCACGATTGAATCGGAAGGTTTTACGGTCATCCACATCACTATGTATGTAGCGTCCATGCCTGACGGCAAGACGATCTCTTAATTTAGGACGGCGCAATTTTGTAACTTTAATGGTATCCATGGTATCTAAAATTGATTTTAATCGAATAATCTGCTCTTCGTCTTTGCATAGGAGCAGCATTCCCCTGTGAGAGTTTTCTACCCCGTTAATTGTAACAATATTAATCGCCATCATCCCGAGCAAAGAAGAGATATCTCCAAGCAGACCTGGTCGATTATACTGGATTTCATATTCTAAGTACCATTCTTTTTTCTCCATGACAAAACTCCTCTGGAAAATGTCATTTTTTGTCCTTTAAGGACTCTGCAACTCACTTTCTATCATAAAGGATTTTTATTGAATAGGAAAGTCAGGAAATGGATTATCTTTGAAAAATAGCAAAAACCGCACAGTGAAATGTGCGGTTTTTTAGCAATTTAAGCTTGAGTTCCTTCGTTACGTACAAGTTTCACCATCATATTAGCAATAGCGTGTTGTTCCTTTTGGTCAGCTACGTTCCAAAGATCACGAAGAACTGCTTCCTGATCATTTTCTGCATCTACTGAATTGGCAAGATATCCACCAATTTCGTATGCAAGGTCTGATACTGCTTGTTGATCCATTCCTTGCCCTTGAGCCTGATGCAAACGATCGCCAAGAAAGTCTTTCCAAGAGTCAAAATTTTCAAGAACAGACATTGTTGTTACCTCCTCTAAGTTTTTCATACTTAGTATGAGAGGAAACAAACTTTTTATACACACAATTTTATGTCCATCCGCCATTTACCCGCAGTACATGACCCGTAACATAACTTGATTGATCACTCAATAAATAGCTGATGGCGTCAGCTATTTCATGAGGCTGTCCAGCTCTCCCAAGTGGTATTTCTCCTTCTAGAGTATTCCATTCTTCAGGAGTGAGCATTTCATTCATTTTTGTTGCAATTACACCTGGTGTCACTGCATTAACTCGAATTCCGCTTGGAGCCACTTCTTTAGACAATGCTTTAACAAAGCTTATTTGTGCCCCTTTTACAGAGCTGTAGGCAACTTCCATACTTGATCCTTCTTCGCCAAATATGGAGGAAACGGTCACGATATTGCCAGCTTTATGATGGATCATAAAAGGAAGAACGTGTCGGGAAATCATCCAGGGAGCTTTAAGATGAACATGATATAGTTCATCCATTTCCGCTTCAGTCATGTCCTGGAAAAGGCCTTTCCACAGATGTCCTCCACAAAATACAATAGCTTCCCATTCGTTGGAAACGACATGTAAAAAAGCTTGAATTCCTTTAGTAGTAGATAAATCAGCCTGCTGAGATCCGAGCCATTGGGCTGCTGGAATTTGACTTTCCAGTTGTTCAATTCTACGTAAATTCGAGAAATATTGCAGACCGACCCGATATCCTTTTTCTACAAGTGTCTGGGTGACACTATATCCAATTTCACCGCTTGCTCCAATGATCAGACAACGCTTACTCATTTTCCTGAGGTTTGACCTGGAAGACCGAAATTGCTTCTTCATTAATCCAGTGCTGCAGGTATTCCTCTGCATCTTTAGAGGTAAGAGATTCAATAACCGGCAGAACGTCAAATAGATCTACACCAAGCGTGTGATAATGAGTAAACTGATTAGCAATGAACTCCAAGGAATTTAAAGCCCGCATGAACTGGCCGATTTTCTTACGCTTCATTCGGGTGAAGTCTTCATCAGAGATGCTATTTTCTTTTAGTTCATGAAGCATCTCTTTTACACGTTTAGTCATTTCTTCGGGCTTCCGTGTATCCCCGCCAAGGATCGTGAATCCGAATTGACGATCCAGTTCTGTTTCAAACTGAAAGCTGTCATCAATTAAATCGTTACGGTATAGTTCTTCATAAAACGCACCACTCTTAGAGAAGTAGTAATCAAGGATCATGCTGGAAAGCAGCTCGGCTCTAAGTAATTCCTTACCTGTTAAGTGAGTGACTTTTTCCTTAACCCCAACCATGGCTTTAGCTGTCGTGATGGGCATCGTAATTGAGTTATTGGCTTTTGCGACTTCCGTCGGCTCTTCCGGATAGGATCGATTAATTTCCGGAGCAGCGGGAAATTCTTTACTGTTTTGATTCTCGCGAATTTGCTTCATCATCGCTTCTGGTTCTATATTACCTGCTACGAATAAGACCATGTTAGAAGGATGATAAAACGTTTCATAGCAAGTATAAAGATCATCTTTCGTGATGTTTTGAATGGAATCCACAGTTCCTGCGATATCTACTTTTACAGGGTGCTGGTGATACAAACTTTGAATAGTTCCAAAAAAGGAACGCCAGTCCGGCTGATCATCGTACATGCGGATTTCCTGAGCAATGATGCCTTTTTCTTTTTCGACTGATTCCTCGGAGAAATATGGATCCTGCACAAAATTAAGCAAAGTCTCCACATTTTTTTCTATTTGACTGGTGGCTGTAAATAAATAAGCCGTTTTGGTAAAGGAAGTAAAAGCATTGGCGGATGCCCCAAGTTTTGTAAAGTCTTGAAAGACATCACGGTCTTCTTTTTCAAACAGTTTATGCTCAAGAAAGTGTGCAATTCCTTCTGGAACGGTCACTTTCTCATCCTGTCCTATAGGTGTAAAGGTCTGGTCAATGGAGCCATAATTCGTGGTAAATATACCGAATGTTTTAGCCATCTCAGGTTTTGCAAGCAGGAACACCTTTAATCCGTTATCCATTGTCTCGGTGTACACGGTTTCATTGATCTGGTCATAGACTAGTTCTTCCACAGTTATTCCCCTCCCTCAAGGCTCGTTAAAAAGTAAATGGTATCCAGTTTAATTTTATTTGCTATAGCAACGACATCCTGCTTCGTTACTTTTCGGATTTGTTCAATTAAATCATTAACGGGCATTTCAGCTCCGGAAATCATTTGATGATACAGGACTTCAATAATCCCATTAGCATTATCCATCGTCTCCTGCAGTTGATGAATCACTTGTTCCTTCGTTTCTTCTACCTGTTCTTCGGTGAAATCTCCGTCTTGCATAGCATCCATCTGTTCTAAAATAATGGATTTTGCTTGTTGGTAGTCTTTTGGATCAACACCACTGAAAACAAGAAGTAAACCTTTATGACTTTCAAAACGAGATGCTGCATAGTAAGCCAGGCTGTGTTTTTCACGCACATTCATAAATAACTTAGAGCTTGGAAATCCTCCAAATAACCCGTTAAAAATCTGCAAGGCATAATAATCAGAATCACCGAATTTGGTGTACGTACGGTATCCAATATGAAGTTTACCCTGATTCACTTCTTCACGTTCCACAACTTCATTTACCTCTTGGACGTCTTTGGAAGTAGATACCTGATCGTTATCCTGATTACTGCTGTTCTCACGGATGAAATACTGATCGGTCATTTTCTCGATTTCAGCTTGATCTATGTCTCCAATAACATAAACATCCAGAAGATCATTTTTGATCATCGAACGGTAATACGTATAAAGACTTTCCGGAGTGATTGAAGAGATATCCTCTTGATAACCACTAACATGTAAAGAATAAGGTTCGTCTTTACACATGTGATCCATTAAACGCATATTGGCATAACTCATTTTATCGTCTTTTACAGACGTGATCTTCTGCTCTAGCGTTTGTTTTTCACGTTCTACAATGGACGAATCGAACCCTTCGCCTTCCACTTTAGGAGCATAAAGAACTTCATTGAATAGTTTTAGAGCTTCTTCCAATATAGGCTCCTGATCATTGAGGTAAGCTTCGTTAACCACTTCCATACGGAAACTGATAACATGATTCTCGCCTTTTTTCGTCCCATCACTGGATAGCACCGTACCATATAAATTCTCAAATGATGATTGGAACTCTCTTACATTCGGATGATTATTGGTAGCTTTTTGCAGAACATGAGGAAGCAGAGCCCTCTCTGTAATGCCTTCTCTTCTTAATGGTGTTTTAAATTTAGCCACGATTGAAATGGTTTTATATTTTTTACTAGGTAGAATATGTAATCGATATCCTTGTTTTTCAAGCAGTACTTCTTCCTTAATTTTCATTTCCCATCCTCCTTATCGTTTCTATACTATTATAGACTCACTCCACATAATTCATCCATAGAAAGCTAAGTCCTATGCTAAGGTATATGTTTCAAAATGTAAAAAATTAAGCCCGGTGTAAGGACCGGGCTTAACTTATTCTAACGGTTTCCTTTAACATATGCCTCACCGAGAGACTTGGGAGCTTCCGCTCGCCCTATAAATCCTGCAAGAGCCAAAATGGTCAGAACGTAAGGGGCAATTAATAAAAATATTTGAGGAACGTCTTCCAATAAAGGCAAACTGGATCCCACAATACTCAAACTTTGGGCTAGTCCAAAGAAAATAGCTGCTCCTAATGCTCCTAACGGGTGCCATTTTCCGAAAATGACGGCTGCTAGGGACATAAACCCCTGGCCTACAATAGTAGCGTGAGAAAAGTTTAAGGCTATGGTTAAAGCATAAACGGAACCGCCAAGACCACCAAGCGCACCTGAAATCATAACGGCTACGTAACGCATAGCATAGACATTGATACCATTGGTGTCCGCAGCCATCGGATGCTCTCCAACTGATCTCAGACGTAAGCCAAATGGAGTTTTATAAATGACGAACCAGGCAGCAAAAGCTAGGATAATAGCTAAATAAGAGGTTAAATACCACCCTGAGAAAAACAGGTCACCCAGAATTGGAATCTTATTCAGCACAGGGATATCGATGGTATAGAAAGGACGATCCACCATATCGGTTTGTCCTTTATCATACCATTGCTTTGTAAGAAACAGACCGATTCCTAGAGCAAGAAAGTTTATGGCCACTCCACTAACCACCTGGTCGGCTCGGAAGGTGATCGATGCTACGGCGTGAACAAGTGCAAAAATAGCCGAGACTATCATTGCTACTAAAATTGAAACCCAGGGAGTTGCATCACCTAAAACTTCATGAAAAGTTAAATTAAAAACAATACCTACGAATGCTCCCATTACCATAAGACCTTCGAGTCCTATGTTAATAATTCCAGAACGTTCACTAAATACACCACCCAGGGCTGTAAAAATCAGAGGGGATGCAAAGAAAATGGCAGGTGGAATAATTCGGGCAAGGATATCAATGAATTCCATTTATTTCCCCTCCTTTTTAAAGCGTAAAATAATCCAGCGGATCATATAGCTTGATGCTACAAAAATAATGATAAGAGCAATGACGATTTCTACTAACTCTGTAGGAACGCCTGCTACAGTAGGCATATTCAGGGCACCAATTTTAAGAGTACCGAACAAGAAGGCTGCGAGTACTACTCCAAGTGCCGTGTTTGCTCCAAGAAGAGCCACAGCGATTCCATCGAAACCGATATTCGTAAATCCTGATTTAACAGACATGTAGCCAAAAGTTCCCAAACCTTCCATGGCCCCCGCTAACCCTGCGAAAGCTCCTGATATAACCATCGCAAGCACAATATTTTTGCCCACACTCATTCCCGCATAGTTAGAGGCATGCTGATTAAAACCAACTGATCTCAATTCAAAACCGCGGGTCGTTTTATTTAGAAGAAACCACATGACCAGTGCCATAAATAGGGCAATCAATAAACCCCAGTGAAGCCGTGAATAAAATGTCATCCCAGCCAGCCATTCAGAGGCAAGAGAAGCCGTGGGAGCAATAGAATCAGTGCGGTCTTTACCGTCTGTTATCACATTTCTAACAATTTCATTTGATAAATACAGGGCGATGTAATTCATCATAATTGTGACAATAACTTCGTGGACGCCAAGTTTAGCTTTTAAAATACCGGGTATAAACCCCCAGAACGCCCCTGCTAATGCAGCTGCCAGTACAGCTAAAGGAAGGTGCAGAATCATAGGCAGTTCGAAAGCTACTCCCACCCATACAGATGCAACCCAGCCCACAAAGACCTGGCCTTCCACACCAATATTCAAAAGACCTGTACGAAGTGCAAAGGCGACAGCGAGCCCTGAAAGAATGTAAGGCGTAACCTGTCTCAGGGTTTCGCCTAAGAAATAAGCATCACCAAATGCGCCTGTCCATAAAGCAGCGTAACCTTTCAAAGGATTATAACCAAAAACGAGCATAATAACAGCCCCTGATAATAATCCGAGCAGTACGGATATTATAGGAATTAGGATATTAATTGTTCGATTGGCAAACATTTAGCTTCCACCCGCTTTCTGTGGAGTATTTCCTGCCATCATAAGACCAAGATCCTGTTCATTTGTATCTTCGGGTTTGACTTCTGAAATAATTCTTCCATCGAACATGACCGCAATTCGATCACTTAAATTCATAATTTCTTCCAGTTCGAAAGAAAGTAATAGGACTGCTCTTCCTTTATCCCGTTCTTCAATCAATTTCTTATGAATGAATTCAATTGCTCCAACATCAAGTCCTCGAGTAGGCTGTGCAGCTATAATTAAATCCGGAGAACGGTCAACTTCACGTCCAATAATCGCTTTTTGCTGGTTTCCGCCTGACAGCGCTCGAGCTTTCGTGTAAGCATTTGGAGTTCGTACATCATACTCTTCAATTAGTTCTTGAGCTTTTTTATATATATTCTTAAAATTCATAACCCCTTTTTTGGAAAAAGGTTGTTGATAATAACTTTGAAGAACCATATTTTCCCCAACCGGAAAATCAAGTACCAGCCCGAATTTATGACGATCCTGCGGAATATGAGATACCCCGGACTGCGTTACTTTTCTAGGTGATAAGTTCGTAATTACTTGATCGTGTAGTTTTATGCTTCCAGACTCACTTTTTCTCAGACCTGCAATCGCTTCTATGAGCTCAGATTGCCCATTGCCATCAATACCTGCAATTCCGACAATTTCTCCTGCTTTTACTTCGAGATTTAATCCTTTAACCATATTTACCCCGCGCACATCCTTTACAAATAAATCCTTGATGGATAAGAAGGTTTCCTTAGGATTTGCTGGAGTTTTTTCAGTAGAGAAGCTTACTTCTCGTCCCACCATCAACGAAGCTAATTCGGTAGGATTGGTATCGGCTACTTTAACGGTTCCAATTCCCTCTCCTTTTCTAATAACAGTGCACCGGTCGCAGACTTCCATTATTTCCTTTAATTTATGAGTAATCAGAATAATGGATTTACCTTCTTTAACGAGACTGTGCATAATCCCTATTAACTCCTTGATTTCCTGAGGGGTCAAAACGGCAGTAGGTTCGTCAAGAATTAATATTTCGGCTCCACGATAAAGCGTTTTTAATATTTCAACCCGCTGTTGCATCCCCACAGAGATATCACGTATCTTTGCGCCTGGGTCCACATTTAAACCATACCGTTCAGAAAGCTCTTTTACTTCTTTTTCAGCTTTCTTTATATCTACAGTGCCGCCCTTTTTAGGTTCACTACCTAGAACGATATTCTCAGTTACCGTGAATGTATCAACCAGCATAAAGTGTTGGTGAACCATTCCAATGCCAAGCTTATTCGCTACGTTAGGATCTGTTATTTTAACTTTTTCACCTTTTACTTTTATTTCGCCTTTTTCAGGCTGATAAAGACCAAATAAAACATTCATTAAGGTAGATTTTCCTGCTCCGTTTTCACCGAGCAAAGCATGGATTTCGCCTTTCTCAACTTGAAGATTTATATTATCGTTAGCTACGATTCCTGGAAATTCTTTACGGATGTTTAGCATTTCAATAACGTATTCCATTGCTGCCCTCACTCCTTTTCTGTCTTAGATGAATCCATCTACGCTCCAGTCCGAACTCTCTCTTTAAAAATCATCAAATGAAGAGGGCCGGGTTTAACAACTCTTCATTTGATGATTTTTGGTCTATACAGTAAAAAAAGGCCGGCTTACACCAGCCTTTTTTTCATACTTATAAGGAATTCACATAAGTTTCTAATTCTTCACGAGTACTTGGTACATCTACATCGCCATTGATGATCTTTTCTTTCCAATCTTCAATAGCTGTAATAATGTCGTCAGTCAGAGCTTCTTCATTTGTACGTGCCAGGCTGATAGCGTCATCATCAAGGCCGTATTCAATGGTTTCTCCAGCTGGGAATTCACCATTCATGGCTTGTTTAGCCACATCCTGTACGGCAATATCCACCCGCTTTACCATAGAAGTAAGCGTTACATTATTGTCTCCAATTGCACCTTCTTCATGTTGGTCACGGTCAACACCAATAACCCATACGTCTTCATCTGGGTTATTTTTCTTAAGGTCCTTAGCTTGAGCAAAAACCCCGTTACCCGTTGCACCAGAAGCGTGGTAAATAACATCTATTCCTTTTGAATACATATCAGAAGCTATCAATTTCCCGTCATCTGGAGCATCGAACGCCTCTGCATACTGTACATCCACTGTAATATCAGCATTTACAGACTTAACACCGGCCTCAAAACCAGCTTCAAATTTGTTGATTAATGCTCCGTCTACTCCTCCAACAAATCCAACTTTATTCGACTTGGTTTTCTTTGCTGCGGCAACGCCAGCCAAGAAAGAACCCTGATGTTCTTTAAAAAGAATACTCGCAACGTTGTCACCTTCTGCGCCAGAATCAACGATTGCAAAATTTGTATCTGGATATTGAGCGGCAACTTCTTCAATAGCAGGTTGTAATAAGTATCCAATTCCAAAAATTAAGTTATAATCTTGACGTACCAGGCGGTTCAAGTTGGTTGTATAATCTGCATCACTTTCTGATTGCGCATAATCAAAACCTTCACCTTTTGACATTCCATTTTCTTCACCAAATGCTTGCAGCCCTTCCCAAGCAGACTGGTTAAACGATTTGTCGTCCACGCCGCCTACATCTGTAACCATAGCTACTGAGAAATCTTCGTTATTACCATTTTCAGAAGAGTTTTCCGTGTTGTTATTACTATCTCCACCTGAATCCTCTGCGGAGTCTCCTCCATCATCAGAAGCACCACATGCTCCAAGAACTAAACCAATGACTAATAAGAGCGAAAAAACTAAAAGAAAACGACGATTTTTAAACAAAATAACTCCCCCTAATTTATTAAGTTTGACGCCTGAAACCCTTTGGAGTGGTTCTTTTACCCTTTATCAGCAAGCCTCACCTCCCAAAAATAGTCACTGGTACATACTATTGAAAACGCTTACACTCTTTTTCTTAAAACATGGAAACTGAATTTGTCAGCCCTAAAGTAATTCGAAGACAACAGCATTGGTTCATCATCAACTGAGTAATGCATTTGTTTTAATAAAAGTAATGATTGTTCTGGTTCGCAATTTAAGATTGGTGAAATTTTTTCATGATAGCCAATAGGTTCGATGTGAGTAACCGCATAGCTGATCGATTTCCCTGTATATGCTTCAAGGATTCCAAACATAGAATCTGCTTCCCGAATTTGGTCAATGGGAAGAAGTCCCTCAGGAATTTTATCAATGCAATAAACCACCGGCTCCTCATCTGCTGTGCGGACACGTTCCACTTTTGCTAAATTATGTAGATCAAGAACAGCAAATCGTTTACGATCTTCTATCGTAGCCTCCACAAGATCAGCTGTGAGATATTGCGTACCTGGACGCATGCCTGACTTTGCAATCATCCCTGTTACACTATCAAGTTCCTCTATCCCGGAAGTGAAAAGTGGCTTTGGATTAACAAAAGTCCCTACGCCATGCCGTCTAGTTACTACTCCTTCTTCTTCCAGAATTCGAAGTGCTTCTCTTAATGTCGCTCGTGAAACTCCAAGAGATTTAGATAATTGAAACTCAGAGGGTAATTTCTGCTTTTCAATGAAGATACCGTTTTCAATATCTTTTTTTATTTGTTCAATCACCTGCAAATACAGGTGACGTGTATCGTGCTTTATGGACATTATCTACACCCCAAGTCTATTAAACTGCAATTAAGTGATCTGACATCTGACGTTTGACACATCATAATTTTTAATTAATATAACACTATTCTGCAAATAAATAAATAGAGTTAGGACATTTTTCTGTTTTGCCCTAACTCTATTTATGACTTAATGACTATTTGCAGCTATATGAGCTGCTCTGATGATCAATTAAGAGGATTGTTCTTCCGATACTTGGGAGACAAGTACAGACCTTGGCTTACTTCCTTCGTAAGGTCCTACAATTCCATTATCCTCCATAGCATCAATTAACCGGGCAGCTCGTGTATAACCCACTCTGAATCTCCGCTGAATCATAGATACGCTGGCACTCTGCATTTCAATAACCATTTGTACCGCTTCAGGATATAGATCATCATCTACTTCCTGTTTCACTTCATTTTCTTCCTCAGGAATCATCTCTTCCTGATATTGAGCTTTCTGCTGTTCTACGCAGAAATTGACCACACGTTCTACTTCTTCATCTGAAAGAAAAGCTCCCTGTACCCTGGTTGGTTTATTAGATCCAACTGGCGTAAAGAGCATGTCCCCGCGACCTAACAGTTTCTCTGCTCCTCCTGAATCCAAAATAGTTCTGGAATCTGTTTGAGAAGATACGCTAAAGGCAATCCGTGAGGGAATGTTAGCTTTAATTACCCCTGTAATAACATCAACTGAAGGACGCTGAGTAGCGATAATTAAATGAATTCCGGCAGCACGTGCCATTTGGGCAAGTCGGGTGATCGCATCTTCCACTTCATTAGAAGCAACCATCATTAAGTCGGCCAATTCATCTACTAATACCACGATATAAGGAAGCTGAGGCTGGGTGTCATCACTTTCTTTATTGTGTTTCTTAATATATTCATTATAACTTTCTATATTTCTGGTACCCGTATCTGAAAATAAGTCGTAACGCCTTTCCATTTCAGACACAACTTTTTTAAGAGCCCGTGAAGCTTTTTTAGGATCAGTTACCACTGGAGCCAGTAAATGAGGAATCCCATTATAAACATTTAACTCTACTTTTTTCGGATCAATCATCATCATTTTTACCTCGTGAGGTTTCGCTCGCATTAGAATGCTTGTAATAATACCGTTGATACATACACTTTTACCACTGCCTGTAGCTCCAGCTACAAGGAGGTGCGGCATCTTGTTTAATTCGGACATTACAGCCTCACCGGATATATCCCTGCCCAGAGCGAAACCTAATTTTGCCTCTGTGTTGGACTTCCCGGTTTCTAGTACCTCCCTCAAAGAAACCATAGATATTTCCTGGTTAGGAACTTCTATTCCGACAGCAGACTTCCCGGGAATGGGAGCTTCAATACGAATATCCTTCGCTGCCAGCGCCAGTGCCAGGTCATCATTTAAATTAACTATTTTACTTACTTTAACACCGGTATCTGGATAAACCTCATACTTCGTAACGGCAGGGCCAACGTGGACTTTGGTTACTTTCGCTTTGACCCCGAAACTTTGAAATGTTTTTTCAAGTTTACGAACGGTTGCCTGAATGTGTGAGCGTCCCTGACTTTGAGGACTCGAAGTGGGTTCATCCAAAAGCTCCATACTAGGGAGTTGATAGTCGAAATTCTCCAATTCAGCGGTCGGCATGGATTTCTCCAAACCTGGTACTTCTCCGTCATAATCTTCTTTAGGGGAAATATTTTCGGATAATTGAGTTTCTGTTTTATCTTCATTTGCGTATGCATGATCTGTAAAGTCCTGAATGATCGGTTCAGCTGAATTTTCATATTCACTAGTCTCAGGCTCGTTAATTTCAATAACCGTCGTTTCTTCAGGCTGTTTTCGTTGCGATTTTTTTTCTTTTGGGTGAGCCTTTGATTCTTTCATACGCTTGAGCTGGTCCTGTAATATGTCTTTTCCTTTGTTCCCAACTATGCTTACAAAGTTGCCAATTGACCATTCACTAATAAATATGATCCCAATCAAAAATAGGAAGAACGATAAAATAGCCGCTCCCGTACCTGAGAAAAGAAAATAGGTTATGGATAGCAGGAAGGCCCCGGAAAGTCCGCCGCCTATACTATAGAATGAAAGGTCCCCCCGCATCATGCCGGTAATTCGCTCCCAGGTCATAGCTAAAATCGAACCTTCTCCTGCTGCCAGTTCATCAGATAAAGTTTCTAAGTGAGTAAACAATAAAAGCGAGACAAAAACAATATACACTCCAATTAAACGTTTATGTAGAAAAGACGGCCAACTCCTCTTAACCATTAAGAAGACACCTAGTATAAGAAAGAATAGTGAAGCTGCAAAATACCAGACCCCGAAGAAAAATTGCCAGATACGCTCAAGTCCGCCGGGCACAGCTCCATCGCTGATAGCTGAAGCTCCACTTCCAAATACAGCAATTAAAATAAACAGCAGTCCCATCAATTCAAACTTAACTTGCTGTTTTAATCCAGACTGTTTTTTCTTAGATTTTGAAGAAGATTTTCTTTTTCTAGCCATTAGAATAGACACCTCCATAATTAGTTGTTTTTACTTCTGCACGCCGGAGCAGTCTGTAATTTATCTATGGTCTCAAAATAGTTTCTAAGAATAATAGAAGCTGCTTGAAAAGAGAAGGATGCCGACACATGTGCGGCATCCTGACTAGCCAATATTATTATATCACATGAAAAGAGCGTCTTACGAGTCCAACCATTGTCCCGGCTGCAGGGATGGATCCATATAATGCGCGGGATCTGTGGATAAAATCTGCACAATTTGTTTTTTTCCATCACCCATATCCTGACATTTTACAGAACACTTTTTGTTCTGATTGTAAATAATTTGCTGCTCTTTTTCATGGGAAGGGAAGATATCGTATTCACTAAGCGGTGTATAATGAATCATTGAACAACCTTCTTCTCATTTTCTTTATTATGTTCAATTAATTCATTCAGTTTACTCATTGCTTCTTTAACTCCTCCTACAGCATCGATAAGGCCATGGTCTACTGCTTGTTGACCGACAACATTTGTGCCTATATCACGTGTAAGATTACCTTTTGCAAACATAAGTTCTTTAAATTTCTCTTCGTCCACATTAGAATGTCTGGTAACAAAATTAACCACTCGATCCTGCATCTTATCCATATATTCAAATGTCTGCGGAACACCTATAACTAGTCCGGTCATGCGAATTGGATGAATGGTCATAGTAGCTGTTTCAGCGATAAATGAATAATCAGCAGAAACAGCAATTGGAACGCCAATGGAATGTCCACCACCGAGAACAATGGAAACAGTAGGCTTAGATAAAGAAGCAATCATTTCGGAAATCGCAAGTCCCGCTTCCACATCTCCACCCACAGTATTTAATAGTACGACTAATCCTTCGATTTTCGGATTTTGCTCAATTGCTATAAGCTGGGGAATCATATGTTCATATTTCGTTGTTTTGTTTTGAGAAGGCAGTTGGACATGACCTTCTATTTGACCAATTATCGGAAGCACATGAATATTGGAATCAGCTGGCTGAGGTACATTGGATTGACCAAGCTGCTGGATCTTATCGACAATGGACGATTGCCCTTTGGATTTATCCTTTTCCTGTTCTTGAGGAGATTCTTTCATAAGACAGGGCTCCTTTCGCTCTTTTCACGTAGTATGACTCAAGAATGCTGCTATCATACATGTGATTAGTTTAAAGAACCCATCCTATTTCGTGCCCATAAAGAAACCGAAAAGGGATTAAACTCCCTTTTCGGTTCCATTTGATTTTACCTTATTCATAATCTGATGAATGGATTCAAGATCTTTATCCGATAAAGGTACTAAAGGTAAGCGAACTCCTCCGGTATCGATTCCAATCATCTTCAAAGCAGCTTTCACAGGTGTAGGAGAGGGTGCACTGAACATCCCCTTCATTAAAGGCAGGAGTTTTCGGTGAAGAGCAGCAGCTTCCTTATCTTTTCCTTCTTCATAAAGCTTAAGCATCGTCTGCATTTCACTACCAATGATATGGCTGGAAACAGAGATAATGCCATGAGCCCCAATTGCGTATGAAGGCAGTGTAAGATTGTCATCTCCACTATATAACGAGAAAGAATCATCTGTTCGAGAAATAATTTCAGACATACCGTCCAGATCTCCCGTCGCTTCCTTCACAGAAACAATATTATTAATATGAGAAAGAGATACAATAGTATCAGGAGTCAGCCGAACAACGGATCTTCCTGGAACATTGTAGATCATTACGGGTAAATCAATAGCTTCCGCAATGGTTTTAAAATGTTGATAAAGCCCTCTTTGATCCGGTTTATTATAATAAGGAGCTACCAGCATGACGGCGTCGACGCCTGCTTCTTGTGCCCGCTTGGATAGATGAATGGACTTATCCGTACTATTGCTTCCAGAACCTGCAATTACAGGCACACGCCCTTTAACTACCTGAACCACCTGTTTCCAAAGTTCCACTTTTTCATCCTCTGACAGAGTAGGCGATTCACCAGTAGTACCCGCCACTACCAATCCATCTGTTCCATTGGCTAATAAATAATTAATCAGTTCAGCTGTTTTTTCTAAATCAATCTTCCCATGATTATCAAAAGGGGTAACCATAGCTGTTAAGACTTTTCCGAAATTCATGATGTTCTTTCCCCTTTCACCGTTTCTACGTTGAGCTGGAAAGATTCGTGAAGCGAATTAACAGCCTGAACAAGATCCTCTTCTTTAATCAGTACCCATATCGTTGTATGGGAGTCGGCTGATTGAAGAATCTGGATACCGGAGTCTGTTAGAGACTGAACAATTTTAGCCGTTACGCCAGGAAAACCGGCAATCCCCGCTCCTACCGTAGAAACTTTTGCACACTTTTCTTTAATTTCAGGTTCATACCCTAAACCTTCCAGGATACTGACTGCTTTTTTTGTATAAATATGATTGATGGTATAAATGACACCGCTTGGAGAAATGTTAATGAAGTCAACTGAAATGTTGGCAGCAGCCATGGACTTGAATACATCGGATTGTAATTTAGAGGGATCTTCTTTTGAGAGAACTTTAATTTGAGTCAGTCCCATCATGTGGGCAATTCCTGTTACAACACGATCAGAAATATCTTTACCCGCAGGTGGTTCCTTTATTCCAGTTACCAGCGTTCCTGGCAGGTCTGAATAGGTTGAACGAACACGAAGAGGCACTTTAGCGTACATTGCAATTTCAACTGCTCTAGGGTGGATAACCTTTGCTCCTTGATAGGCTAAATTACAAATTTCATTATACGTAATCACATTTAAAGCCCGAGCAGATGTAACCACTCTTGGATCTGCCGTCATAATTCCTTCTACGTCGGTAAATATGTCAATGAACTCAGCTGATAATGCCGCTCCTAGTGCTGCAGCGGAGGTATCGCTGCCTCCCCGGCCAATCGTGGTCGTTTCTCCTTTATCCGTCTGTCCCTGAAAACCGGCCACCACTACAACGTCATGAGATTCAAGCTCTTTATATATTCTTGCCGGATTCATTCGAATAATTTTGGCCCTCGTAAAATCATCATTTGTTAAAAATCCTGCCTGTGCTCCTGTTAAAGAAACAGTTGAAATCCCTTCATTTAATAACTCATGTGTAAAAACAATGGAGGAGATTGTTTCCCCGCACGACATGAGGAGATCTTGTTCTCGCTCTGAAATTAGAGTATCTGGATAATTAACCAAGCTTAAGATCGTATCTGTCGCATAGGGATTCCCTTTCCTTCCCATTGCGGACACGGTAACAACAACTTTGTATCCTTCATGAAGGGCTTTTTTGACATGAGTGATAGCCCGGGACCTGCTTTCCCGATCCCGGACCGAAGTTCCTCCAAATTTTTGTACAAGCAGCTTCATTCGGCCACCTCAACTCATATAAAAGTTTACAGCCATTGATTAGCAACTATTCGCTCTGCAATTTGAACTGAATTCCATGCGGCCCCTTTTAAAAGGTTATCAGAGACTACCCAAAGGTGGAATCCGCGGTCTTCATCCAAATCTTTACGAATGCGTCCAACAAATACATCCTTTTTTTCAGCGGAACTTAATGGAGTTGGATAGGTTTGCGTGGCAGGATCATCCTGCAGCACAATACCTGGAGCTTCTGCTAATAGACGCTGGATTTCTTCCACTGATACACCGTCTTGTTCAATCTCAATATACACACTTTCTGCATGAGATGTGAAAATCGGTAAGCGAACACATGTGGCTGCAACAGATAATTTTGGCATATGCATAATTTTCTTAGTTTCATTGATCATTTTCATTTCTTCAAATGTGTATCCATTATCTTGAAAAACATCAATTTGGGGCAGGGCGTTAAAAGCAACCGGATAATGCTTCTCATCTCCTTTAACAGGTAAAATATTAGCTTCAAGCTCTTCCCCGTTAAGGAACGCCTGAGATTGTTCTCTCAGTTCATCATTAGCTTCATTACCAGCACCTGAAACGGCCTGATAGGTGGAAACGATCACCCGATTAATCCCCAATGAATTCCTGATAGGTTCCAGGGCAGCTACCATTTGAATCGTTGAACAGTTCGGGTTGGCTATAATACCTTTGTGGTTTTTAATGTCTGCTTCATTCACCTCAGGAACTACAAGAGGTACATCTTCAGCCATACGGTACGCACTTGTATTATCGATGACTACAGCACCTTTTTTTACGGCTTCCGGAGCTAGTTTTTTTGAGACGGACCCACCAGCTGAGAATAGTGCAATATCTATACCTTCGAAACTTTCAGGAGTCGCTTCTTCTACTACGTACTCTTTTCCTTTGAATGTTGTCTTGAGTCCAGCAGAACGACTGGATGATAATAGCTTTAATTGATTAATTGGAAAGTCTCTATCTGCAAGTGTTTCAAGCATCTTTTGACCGACAGCTCCTGTAGCACCTACTACAGCAACGTTATATGTGTTGGATTGGCTCATCATTATTAACCCCTTTTCTATATTTATTATTAGAATAGTTGAATTTGTCACTATTTTTGCTATTTTATCATATTACCACCGTAAGTTGGCGTGAAACAGGAAATTTACTCTTGATAACGTTCAATTAATACCGGCTGGAGCTGTTTGCCTTCGATCGCTTTCTCAATCGTCTTCGGGATAAGCGTCATATCCGCTACTAAAGAATTTGGTTTTTTATATGGATGGTCCTGACCCAGGGGCACAAAATATATATTCTTCGTGGCCATCAGCCGCATCACATTTACCCCATTTAATCCTAAAGCATCGTTTGTCGAAATAGCTACCACTACTGGACTTTCATTTCTGAGAGTCGCTTTTGCAGCCATTAGTACAGGTGAATCCGTTAATGCATTAGCAAATTTACTGGTAGAATTACCTGTCATTGGAGCGATTACCATACAGTCGAGTGGACGTTTTGGCCCAAGTGGTTCAGCGTCTGGTATGGTCATAATCGGTTTCTCCCCGGTAATCTCTTCAATCGTTTTCAAATGATCAGCAGCATCCCCAAAACGAGTATCCGTTTTTTGAACGGTATACGATAAAATTGGAACTACAATCGCTCCCAAACTTACAAGTTCACGCATGACCGGAAATACTTCGTGATACGTACAATGAGAGCCAGTCAGTCCGAACCCTATTGTTTTTCCTTTTAAACTATGCGTCATGATCGATCTCCTTTCTAATGTTCTTACTCAATAAGCGATAGACCACATCAGCGATGATCTGCCCCGCTGTTTTGGGTGCTACAATACCAGGGAGACCGGGTGCAAGAATAGCCTTAATTCCTCTTTTATCGGCGTAGGAGAAGTCGGTTCCCCCTGGTTTGGAAGCAAGGTCCACTATTAAGGCATGGGAAGGAAGCTGCTTTATCATAGAAGCATCAACAACAAGCTGTGGAACAGTGTTTAAGAGAATATCACATTCCAGGTCTACGTCTTGCAGGTTTGTCATATCAATCGGAGTCAAGCCCATCTCATAAACCCTTGCTGCACTTTTAGATGATCTCACTCCTACGGCCACTTCAGCCCCAAGGTTATCAAATGTTCTGGCAAGCCCCATTCCTACGCGTCCTAATCCAAGAACAATAACTCTCGATCCATGAATGGTGAAATCCGTATGCTGAATCACCAGCATGAGTGTACCTTCCACAGTGGGAATAGAGTTAAATATAGCGACATCGTCACGATCCATCAATGGAATAAGTGATCGATTCACTCGTTTGGTTAAATCATTTAAATAGTTATTTGAAATCCCCGTAAAAATCAAGCAATGTTCAGGGGTCTTCTTAAGCCAATCTTCCGAAATTGATATCAGACGGTTTGAAAAAATCCCGTCCACATTCCCTTCTTCATCCATTCCAGGAATCGGGAGGATAATCGCATCCAATTGTTTTACCTGATCACTTTCAAAGTCAAGGTCGATGGCCTCCGTAAAACTTTCATTCAACTGATTGAAGCCGGCTATATAAACAGTTGCATCCCAACCATTCAACCTTCGAATGATTTCGATCTGTCGGGCATCGCCCCCTATAACCGCTACATGAAATCCTGTCAGCATGCCGGATGTCTCCTTTTTTCTATGATCTCATCTCCTTGTATCCTATGCCGTACCATGCAGTTAGTGAAAGCAAATCAATGGGTGTCGTTCTAAGAAATAAAAATCAATAAAAAAAACCATCTTATGTAAAAGTTAAGATGGTTTTGTTGTATTCACTTTTAGGGTTTATTTCCTTAGCTTTTGGTATATTTGTATGGCTTTCTACACCTGCGCTAAAGGAAATCGAATTAATGCGATCGATTCCAATAGCATTACTAAACGGAGTCCTTCTAAAACAGCAGCACGATTACAGAACTATTTTTTTAACAAAATCGTATGTTCACCAATTGTCTGGATTTGTTCCCAATCAATGATTAATTCTTTCCTGGCAGGACCGATACCTGTGATTCCATTGTTTTGAATAACAATAGAATTTATTTTCCCTGTATTCGGTTCAAATATAAGGTCCGCTCTTCCAAGTACACCCAGTTTTTGGCCATTTTCTACATCAATTACTTCTTTTTTAGCTAGTGATTTTAACCTCATCATGGTCCACCCTTTCCTTAACGTTCTTCACTGAGCAGGGTCGGAAGAGAACCGATCCGGTAATTTTCTTTCTTAATCGACTCAATAAGATCAGGCAGACTTGCAGCAGTAACTTCTGTAGGATGCATTAATATAGTAGCTCCATTATGAATGCGTCCCATCACTCGGTTTATCAGAACGTCTTGAGTCGGTTTTTTCCAGTCAATGGTATCCACAGTCCATAGTATCGTTTCCATTCCCATCTCGTCAGCTGCTTCAACCGCCGCCATGTTATAACTGCCTGACGGGGGTGCAAAGTATTTAACTTTCGTCTTGGTCAGTGCAAATAACCATTCATCTGCTTGTTCCAGATTGTTTCTTGCTTCCTCTTTCGTCATCTGCCCCATATCTTTATGGTTGTAGCCATGAGTGCCAATTGTATGCCCTTCTTCTTCAATCATTTGAACCAGTTCATTAAATTTCTGGGCAAATGCTCCATCAATGAAGAAAGTAGCCTTCACCTGATGTTTATTTAAGGTTTCAATCATATCAGGAATATATTCTTCGCCCCAGGATACATTGATAAGAAATGAAACCATTGGCTTCTCTGGATGCCCCCTGTAGATAGGTGAAGGAGGTAGATCACTCAGTGAAACCTTAGGCTTAATCAGCTTAAATACGAGAAGTTTCGGATCAAATTCCCCTTTTTCCTTCATCTTTAAATAAGAAGCTTCCACATCTACAGAACGACCAATAATGCCAGGGGTTTTCTTCCAAACAGAGTCAATCTTTGCATCTTCAGCTTTCCATTCATAACCACTTTTTTTCTCTTCGATCTCCTGATAAAGAGCATCACTTCCTGAAACCGGAACTTCAGTCCTGCCAGCTGTCAGATAAGCCAGTCCAATTCCTGCAATGAGAAAAATAACCATAAAAAAAAGTCCAACTTTTCTTACTTTCATAAGATCCACTCCTAAAAAAAGTGTATGAAAGTAAAAAACTAGTTAGACCCTTACAACGAAAAAAAGAAACTGGCAAGCCAGCATCTTTATTTTCATTCAAAATTGGAGTTACTGTTCTGTATTAGCTTCCTGTTTCTTCTTCTCTTCTACGAGAATTGCTTTACGGGAAAGATTAATGCGTCCCTGATTGTCAATTTCTTTGACTTTCACTTTAATAGTATCGCCTATAGAGACAACATCCTCAACTTTACCGATGCGTTCTTCCGCCATTTCAGAAATGTGCACGAGACCTTCTTTTCCTTTGAATAACTCTACAAAGGCTCCGAATTTTTCAATGCGCTTCACTTTACCATCGTAAACTTCTCCTGCTTCTACTTCACGAACGATGTCTTCAATGATTTTCTGTGCATTAGCGTTCATATCAGCATCCGTAGAAGAAATAAAGACGGTTCCATCCTGCTCAATATCGATTTTAACACCCGTATCTTCGATAATCTGATTAATTTGTTTTCCGCTTGGTCCAATAACATCACGGATTTTATCTGGATTAATCTTCATTGTCATAATCTTCGGAGCATATTGAGAAAGTCCACTGCGGGTTTCAGGAAGTGTTTCAAGCATATGACCCAGGATTTCCATGCGGCCTTTTTTAGCTTGAGCTAATGCTTCTTCAAGGATTTCACGGGATAACCCTTCTATTTTAATATCCATTTGAAGAGCTGTTACACCTTTTTCGGTACCAGCTACTTTAAAGTCCATGTCTCCAAGTGCATCTTCCATTCCCTGGATATCCGTCAATATCGTATAATCATCACCTGATTTTACAAGGCCCATGGCAATTCCAGCTACCGGAGCTTTGATAGGAACGCCTGCATCCATCATGGCAAGTGTACTGGCGCAAATACTTGCTTGTGATGTAGAACCATTAGATTCCAGCACTTCTGATACAAGACGAATTGTATAAGGAAATTCAGTTTCTGATGGAATTACCACTTCAAGAGCACGCTCACCTAAAGCACCATGTCCTATTTCACGGCGGCCAGGTCCACGGATAGGACCAGTTTCGCCCACAGAGAATTTAGGAAAATTATAATGGTGCATGAAACGCTTGGATTCTTCTAAATCAAGTCCGTCTAAAATTTGAACATCACCTAAGGCACCTAAGGTACATACACTAAGAGCCTGGGTTTGGCCTCTTGTAAACAACCCTGAGCCATGCGTACGAGGAAGCAAACCTACACGTGAAGTCAAGGAGCGAATTTCATCAACGCCTCTTCCGTCTGGCCTAACTTTATCCTTCGTAATAAGGCGGCGCACTTCGGTTTTTACGATATTCTCCAGAATGGCCCCAACTTGTTTAATTGTTTCTTCATCTGCTTCTTGTTCTTCATAAGAAGCCATTACGTCACTTTTAGCCTGCTCAATCGCATCTTCTCTGGCTTTTTTCTCTTCTGTTTTAATAGCAGAAACGATGGAAGCGGTGGCTTCTTCTTCAACTTTTTGTTTCAGTTCTGTTTCAAGATCGAACAACTGAACTTCCATTTTTTCACGGCCGACAGCTGCAATAATTTCTTCCTGAAACTCAACCAGGCGTTTAATCTCTTCATGCCCAAACATAATCGCTTCTAACATGTCTGCTTCCGGAACTTCCTGAGCTCCAGCTTCTACCATGTTGATCGCATCTTTCGTTCCGGCAACTGTTAAGTCAATATCACTTTTCTCTTGTTCTTCGACAGTCGGATTTATAACAAATTCTCCGTCTACTCGTCCAACAATAACACCAGCGATAGGTCCTTCAAAAGGAATATTAGATATACCAAGGGATATAGAAGAACCAAGCATGGCTGCCATTTCTGACGAGCAATTCTGATCCACACTCATCACGGAGCTGATGACTTGAACATCATTACGGAATCCTTCAGGAAAAAGAGGACGAATAGGACGGTCGATCAAGCGGGAAGCCAAGACAGCTTTATCACTTGGACGGCCTTCTCGCTTAATAAAACCTCCCGGGATTTTACCAACCGCGTATAAACGCTCTTCATAATTAATAGTTAACGGGAAAAATGGAAGGTCCTTAGGTTCTTTGGACCCCGTTGCTGTAGAAAGAACGGTTGTATCTCCATAATGGATAAGAGCGGCACCATTAGCTTGTTTCGCTAATTCGCCTACTTCCACAGAAAAAGTACGGCCGGCCACATCAATAGAAAACACTTGCTTTTCATCTGCCATATAAAACTTAACTCCTCTCAAAAATAACTCATTAGTACAAGTAAGGGTTTAGTCTCAGTTTACACCCTTATGTATGTAAACATACAGAAAAAGCGGGAATACTCCCGCTTTTTCTACCATCATTAACGACGCAAGCCAAGACTTTTAATTAAATCACGGTAACGTGTAATGTCATTATTACGCAGGTAGTTCAATAGGTTACGGCGTCTACCTACCATTTTAAGCAAGCCACGACGAGAGTGGTGGTCCTGCTTGTGAGTACGTAAATGCTCATTCAATGCATTAATCTTAGCTGTAAGTACAGCAATCTGTACATCAGAAGATCCTGTGTCATTGTCATGAGTCTTGTACTCATTGATTAGTTCTTGTTTACGTTCTTGTGTGATAGCCATTATAGCTACACCTCCTGTAAAAATTTAAAATTCCCATTCCCCGAGCGGACGTCGGAGTTACGTGCCGCCAAGCGAAGGTTCCATAGTAAAGAGTACAATTTTTGAAGGCAAAATGCAAGGATAACCTTTAACCTATGCGAAAAAACTGCCGTATATCCTCTTTGGCTTTTTCCCTTTGACTGCTTCGTTCACTCAATTGACTAGAGAGATTTTCTTCTCTAATCAATTTATGAAAATAAACGATAAACTCTTCAGGAACATTAGAGCCTGGAGTTTCAAGGAAGTGAAGACAAACTTTCTGATTACTAGTTTCACTTCTTGTACGATCATCGTCCTCTATGATCGCCATTCCTTTGTAGTCCCTATGATGATCAGAGATCGTAACAGCATAAATGCCAGGATGAGGAAGGTAATATGAAGAGCTGATATCGATGGAAAAACACGTTTTTGAAATCTCTTCACTTCTTCCTCCTCTGATCGAGAACTTTCGCCCTAAAAGCTTCTGAACGTCAGAAACATTGCCTTCATCAAGCAAGGAACGTATTCTTGTAGAACTAATCTTATCCTCATTCTGAGCAACTTTTTTCACAACAGTATGAGTGAAACGCCCCTTAGCATGTTCAGGAAGTGTTTCCATCGATCCCTTCCCTTTATGGCCATAACTGAAGTCATATCCTGCTACGACATGCTGAACTTTTAAACTAGCAAAATATTTATCTACGAATGATTGAGGAGATAATCCAGCAAGATCTTTATCAAAATGAATGACAAATAAATAATCTACTCCCATATTTTCAAGAATCTCTTCTTTTTCTTTAAGGGGCGTAATGTAGCGGACATGCTGTTTCTCTTTCTTTAAAACGACAGAGGGATGAGGATCAAAGGTCATAACTGCACTTTTTAAGCTCAATTGCCGGGCTTTCTTTATAGCCGCACTAATCACTTGCTGATGCCCCTTATGAATCCCGTCAAAGAAACCTACAGCTGTAACATTTGGTTCCACTTCGATTGAGTTCGATGACGATTGCGACAGACGAAACGTTTTCAATTCACTCACCTGCTTTATTACTTATTATTAAAAGACTCGTAAGGGCTTTACATATCCAGCTTTGGTTGGATGCTGCTGATATATGGCTAACGCTTCTTCTTCATAAAGTACTAAAAAGGTATTCGCATCAAGATGTTCAGGCTTATCTAATACCCTCCCATGTTGAATCAGCGTTTTCATATCTTCCGTTACCTTCCAAGATGGCATATGAGAAAGCCCTCTTTTAATGGGTAATAGCAGCTCGTGATGGTTATGTTCATCCACTTTACGTTGAATCTCTTCAAATCGATAACACTCTTGCTCAGAAATATCAGCTGTTTGAGTACGCACAAGGGAAGACATATGAGAAGGATACCCAAGTGCTCGTCCAAGATCCGCGCAAAGCGTTCGGATATAGGTTCCTTTTGAACATACTACCCGGATAGAGAAAGAAGCGGTTTCTTCTTCAAATTCTAAATCACGACTTGTTACATCTATTTGTTCAATTCTAACCTGACGCTTAGGTCTTTCGACTTCAATGCCTTCTCTAGCATATTCATATAACTTCTTACCTTTTACTTTAACAGCTGAATACATAGGAGGAATCTGAATAATATCCCCCTGAAAAGAAGGTAATTCCTCTTTAATTTTTTCTAAGCTTAGTGAAGGACTTACTGCTTTTCTCTCGATTATTTCACCTTCAGAATCTTCAGTGGCTGTGGAGTAACCAATCCTCACCGTAGCTTCATATACCTTGGTCGTATCCGTCAAAAACGGAACGATTTTAGTTGCTTTTCCTACACATAATGGTAGTACTCCTTCTACTTGCGGATCAAGCGTTCCTGTATGACCGATTTTTTTAGTTTTTAACATCCCTCTAGCTTTACTAACACAATCATGGGAAGTAAATCCTTTAGGCTTCCATAATGGAAGAATCCCATCCATGAAACCACCTCAGAGTAAGTTTTTTATACACATAGAATCCGTGCTGCAGGAGCACGGATTCGTTATAATTTCAGCTATCTGTGTCATTTAAATCACGAAGAATTGTTTCAATACGATTCCCTCGTTCAATCGCCTCATCAAACTCGAACATAATTTCCGGAGTCTTACGAAGACGAATACGCTGACCGATCTCAGAGCGTATGAACCCTTTAGCTTTAGCTAACCCAACAAGGGTATCATGTTTTTGTTTTTCATCTCCTAATACAGAAATGTAAACTTTAGCTTGTTGTAAATCGCCAGTGACTTTTACTTCCGTTACTGTAACAAAGCCTACACGAGGGTCCTTGATTTTTTTACCGATAATATCGCTTAATTCTTTTTTCATTTGTTCTCCGACACGATTAGCACGTAAATCATTCATAACTTCTTCACCTCTTCTAAACGAACGTTATAGCCATTCCAGAATGGTTTCCGTTCTTTCCAATTCTGGAAAAGAATCGATGAAGGACAGGGTCCTTTGAATGGTTTGTTCGGCTATAACCTTATCACTGGCTATCGTAACTAAACCGATACATGTGCGCTGCCAGAGATCTTGATAATCAAGTTCACTGACAGCTACATTGAATTCGTTTTGAATCCTTGTTTTCACACGCTTGAGGACAGACCTTTTTTCCTTCAGCGACTGAGCATCATAAATGATGCATTCGACCTCAGCACTCAAAATCATGTGCGTTCGATTTCCTGCATTTCATACGGCTCGATAATATCTCCAACTTTAATATCATTAAAGTTTTTGATCGTAATTCCACATTCATAACCTTGCTGGACTTCTTTAGTATCATCTTTATAACGTTTAAGGGCATCGATCTCACCTTCAAATATAACTACGCCATCACGAATAATACGTACTCCGGAGTTACGGGAGATCTTTCCATCTGTTACATAAGAGCCAGCTATTGTGCCCACTTTGGAAACTTTGAAGATTTCCCGGACCTCAACTTGACCTATAATTTTCTCTTCATATTCAGGATCAAGCATTCCTTTCATCGCTGCTTCAATCTCTTCCATTACTTTGTAGATAATGTTATGAAGTCGAATCTGTACATCTTCGGATTCAGCAGCTTTTCGGGCATTACCATCTGGACGGACATTAAATCCAATAATGATCGCGTTAGAAGCAGCGGCCAGCGCCACATCCGATTCTGTGATAGCGCCCACACCAGTATGGATGATTTTAACTTTAACGCCTTCAACGTCAATTTTCTCAAGAGAACCCGCTAGAGCTTCCACAGAGCCTTGAACATCACCTTTAACAATCAGGTTGATATCTTTAATATCCCCTTGTTTGATTTGTTCAAACAAATCGTCCAGGCTTACTTTAGCTGTAGAGCTTCGATTTTGTTCAAGAGCCTTCTGGGCACGTGCTTCACCGATAGAGCGTGCTTTCTTCTCATCTTCGAACACGAGGAATCGGTCGCCTGCTTGAGGCACATTATTTAAGCCTGTTATTTCCACAGGAGTTGACGGTCCTGCCACTTTCACGCGGCGTCCGATATCATTCACCATGGCACGTACACGACCATACGTATTTCCAACGACTACGGAGTCACTTACGTTAAGTGTTCCATTTTGGACGAGAAGGGTTGCAACAGGGCCACGACCTTTATCGAGCTCTGCTTCAATAACCGTTCCATACGCAAGACGGTCAGGATTAGCTTTCAACTCTTCCATTTCAGATACAAGGACGATCATTTCAACTAGCTCGTCGATTCCTTCACCCTGAACAGCAGACATTTTTACAAAAATGGTTTCTCCACCGTAGTCTTCAGCAATTAATTCATATTCCATTAATTCCTGCATGACACGATCAGGGTTTGCCCCTTCTTTATCCATTTTGTTCACCGCAACGATAATAGGAACTCCAGCCGCTTTTGCATGACTGATGGCTTCCTTCGTCTGCGGCATAACACCATCATCCGCTGCTACTACTAAAATAGCAATATCCGTAACCTGCGCACCACGGGAACGCATGCTGGTAAAGGCAGCGTGACCTGGTGTATCAAGGAAAGTAATTTGCTTCTCATCGTGTTCGATTTGATAAGCACCGATATGCTGTGTAATTCCGCCAGCTTCTCCTTCAGTTACTTTCGTATGACGAATTTGATCGAGCAAAGTAGTTTTACCATGGTCTACGTGACCCATAATGGTTACGACAGCCGGACGTTCTTTCAAGTCTTCAGGGTTGTCATCAAATGTCATATTTTCAATATCCGTTTCGTCAACGATCACTTCTTCTTCTACTTCCACATTAAATTCATCGCAGATCAATTCAATGGATTCAGGCTCTAGTTCCTGATTTTTGGTAGCCATTACACCGAGAAACATTAATTTTTTGATGATTTCAGAAGAATCTTTGTTTAACTTTTCCGCCAGCTCTCCTACTGTTAGGCTCCCGGAAAATGTAACTTTATCTGGAGTTTGTTTCTTCTGCTTTTTCTGTGGAGTCTGCTGCTGGTTAGAAGACTTTTGATTTTTCTGGTTTCTATTCTTATTGTTCTTCTGGTTTTTCTGATTTGGTTTTTGCTGTTTATTAGATGGTTTATTATTCTTTTGGCCATCTGTCTTTTTGGCTTCAGTTTTTGGCTGATTCTTACCAAAAGCCTGATCCAATTGTTTCGCCACATCATCCTCTACGGTTGACATGTGGTTGGAAACTTCAACATTCATCTTCTTCAACTGCTCAATTACTTGTTTGCTAGCTAATTCATTTTTCTTGGCATATTCATATACGCGCATTTTAGTCATATATATCTTCACCCCCGAATAGATTCATCGAGTAGCGATTGCAACTTTTTCGCAAATCCTTGGTCAAGAACTGCGATCGCGACTCTCCCTGCCTTTCCGATGGCTTGTGATAGTGTTTCCCGATCATCCACCATATAGCAAGGTATATCATAAAAGCTGCATTTATCTGTCAGCTTTTTTTTTGTTTGTTTTCCTGTGTCCGAAGCGATAAGAACGATTTTAGCTCTTTTTTTCTGGATATCCCGGACTATCGCTTCTTCTCCAAGCGTACACTTTCCAGCTCCGAAAGCTAAACCTAATAAATTTAAATATTGTGTGTTCATATGTCGTCAGCCTTAATTGCTGCTTTTAGTTCTTCATAAACGGCTGCATCTACAGATGTATTTAAATGGCGATTTAACACCTGGTGTTTTTCTGCTTTTTCTATAACATCAAGGTCTCTTGAGAGGTATGCTCCTCGTCCGTTTTTTTTACCGGATTCATCTACAAAGACTTCTCCTTCTTTATTTCGGACGACCCTGATCAACTGTTTTTTCGGGTACATTTCCTGAGTTACTATACACTTTCTGAGTGGTTGTTTTTTAGAACGGGCCATAAGTACCCCTCCTTACTCATCAAACAATTCATCTTCTATTTCTTCGTCAACATCACTATGGTCACTTTCATCAAGCAGACCTTGCTCACGTGCTTCACTTTCACTCTTTATGTCAATCTTCCAGCCAGTTAGCTTCGCTGCAAGACGTGCATTCTGTCCACGTTTACCGATTGCAAGTGATAGTTGATAATCAGGGACGATAACCGTTGTAGCTTTATCATCTTCATCGACAAGGACTTCTACAACTTTGGAAGGACTCAGGGCGTTAGAAACATATTCAACAGGATCTTCCGACCACTGGACAATATCAATTTTCTCACCCTTTAATTCATTAACGATAGTTTGTACACGCTGTCCTCGCTGACCCACACATGATCCGACCGGATCAATTTCCTGGTCTTCAGCGTAAACAGAGATTTTTGAGCGGTCGCCCGCTTCACGTGCTACAGATCGTACTTCTACGGTGCCATCATAAATTTCAGGAACTTCCATTTCAAATAATCGCTTTAAAAGTCCAGGATGTGTGCGGGAGACATAAATGTGAGGACCCTTGTTACTATTTTCCACCTTCGTAACAAATACTTTTAACCGATCATGAACTTCATAAGTTTCCGTTGGCATTTGTTCGCCTTCAGGCAGCCTTGCTTCAATTTTTCCAAGGTTAACGTAGACAAAACGTGGATCTTTACGCTGAATTATGCCAGTCATGACATCTTCCTCACGATCCACATATTCTCCATATATGATGCCGCGCTCAGCTTCGCGGACACGCTGAGTCACTACTTGTTTCGCTGCCTGAGCTGCAATCCGTCCAAAGTCCATTGGTGTAACTTCAACTTCAATTACATCTTCTTCTTCATAGTTAGGATCGATTTCTTTCGCACTTTCTAAAGAAATTTCCTGCTGTGGATCCATTACTTCATCCACAATTGTTTTTCTGGCAAACACTTTCATGCTGCCTTCCTCTTCATTAATATCTACTCGAACATTAGTGGCTGAATTAAAGTTCTTCTTATAGGCAGAAATTAACGCAGCTTCAAGTGCTTCCAACAACAAACCTTTGTCGATGCCCTTTTCCTTTTCTAAATAATTCATGGCATCAAATAGTTCACTACTCAACAGTCTTCTCCCCCTTAGTTAAACGTGACAGCCAGATTCGCCTTAGCAATTTTGCTGAATGGTACTTCCAGCTGTTTCTTTTTAGTTTTTATTCGAATTTCTACTATGGCAGTTTCATTTTCAAAAGAAACGAGTGTTCCTTCGAACTCTTTTTCTTGATCGATAGGTTCGTATAATTTCATATATACATGTTCGCCTACATACTTTTTAAAATCTTCTTGAGTTTTTAAAGGTCTCTCAGCTCCGGGTGAGGCTACTTCTAAAAAGTATGGAAACTCAATAGGGTCTTCTTCATCAAGTTTTTCACTCAGTTTTTCAGAAACCTGCCCACACTCTTCTATATCTACGCCTTCAGGTTTATCGATAAAGACACGAAGGTACCAGTTCTTCCCCTCCTGTTTATACTCGACCTCTACCAACTCCAGGTTCATCTCTTCCAAAATTGGCTGTACGAGCTTTTCTGTGACGGCCGTTACATGATGATGACTCATGATCTTCCCTCCTTTAAAAACACTTTCATACATTTTAAATTAGTATGGCATTCAATCATTGATTTCATTTCAATCCTGCTTAAGCGGTGAAGACTAAAGAAGGTCCACGAGAAACCGCTATGAAATAAATCATAGCGGTCGAGTCACACGGGCTTGAAGCCTCTAATGGTTCCGGTTTCTTAACAGTCATCAGCGTTAAATATGACGAAAGAGTGGGTTGCCCCACTCTTCTGGTCGTTCATATCGCTCTTCTCACCATAAAAAAATATACCATAGATGCTTAAAATATGCAATAGAGGAAGAATGACACCACTCTTTAGTGGTTTACACACTTCCTTTGCTTTCCCTAAAACAGGGAGAGCTGATTCTCGTCCGGCATTCCTTCCAAACAACCGAAGTTGTCCAAATATTCAAGAACAGTTTTTGAAATTCGGCTTCTTTCTCTTAAATCCTGTTTAGATAAGAATTCGCCTTCTTTTCTTGCTTTCACAATGTTAATAGCCGCGTTCGTGCCCAATCCATCGACCGCATTAAACGGAGGAATCAATTGATTGCCTTCCACAATAAAGTCAGTTGCGCTTGATTCATACAAGTCCACGTTCTTAAATCCGTAGCCTCTTTCACACATTTCCAGGGAAAGTTCCAACACGGTCATTAAGCTTTTTTCCTTCGGTGTTGCATCAAGCCCTTTTGCCTGAATCTCCTCTATGCGCTTTCGGATAGCTTCTGACCCTTTAACCATAGTTTCTAACTCAAAGTCACTGGCTCGTACTGTAAAATAAGCAGCATAGAAATAGATCGGATAATGAACTTTAAAGTAAGCAATACGTACAGCCATCAGTACGTAAGCTGCAGCGTGAGCTTTAGGGAACATGTACTTGATTTTTTTACAAGAATCAATATACCAATCTGGTACACCATGTTTCTTCATTTCTTCAATCCATTCGTCCTGTAGCCCCCGGCCCTTACGAACAAATTCCATAATCTTAAAAGCCAGAGAAGGCTCAAGACCTTTATGCATGAGATATACCATAATGTCATCACGGCAACCGATAACTTCAGGAAGCGTACAAATCCCGTCATTAATCAGCTGTTCAGCATTTCCAAGCCAAACATCTGTACCATGAGATAGACCAGATATAATGACTAATTCAGCAAACGTGCTGGGTTTCGTATCCTCAAGCATCTGCCGTACAAATCTTGTGCCAAATTCAGGTACACCAAGCGTCCCTGTTTTGCACATAATCTGTTCAGCATTAACCCCCAGTGCTTCGGGGCCACTGAATATTTTCATCACTTCGGGATCGTCCACAGGGATTTCCTTCTGATCAATTCCACTTAGATCCTGAAGCATACGAATGACCGTGGGATCATCGTGCCCAAGTATATCAAGCTTCAGGAGGTTATCGTGAATCGAGTGGAAGTCAAAGTGTGTAGTCCTCCATTCCGACTTAGTATCATCAGCAGGAAACTGAATAGGAGAAAAATCATATATCTCCATATCATCCGGTACTACGATAATACCTCCAGGGTGCTGGCCCGTCGTACGCTTAACACCTGTACACCCTTGTACTAAACGGTCAATTTCCGCATTCTTATACTGCAGCTGGTGGTCACCCGCATACCCTTTCACATAACCATAAGCGGTTTTTTCCGCTATAGTTCCAATCGTTCCAGCACGAAATACATTGTCTTCACCAAATAGATATTTCGTATAGTTGTGGGCTTGTGGCTGGTATTCACCTGAGAAGTTTAGATCGATATCCGGTACTTTGTCTCCTTTAAATCCTAGGAATGTTTCAAAGGGGATGTCCTGACCATCTTTACGGAAAGCCGTACCACACTCAGGACAATCTTTCTCGGGCAGATCAAACCCGCTTCCCACAGATCCATCAGTGAAAAATTCATGGTACTGACATGATGGACAAACGTAATGTGGCGGTAAAGGGTTTACTTCGGTAATATCCGTCATTGTTGCCACAAAGGAAGACCCTACAGAACCACGTGAACCAACGAGATATCCGTCTTCCAGAGATTTGGTTACGAGCTTTTGGGAGATTAAATAGATGACAGCAAAACCGTGACCAATAATACTCTCCAACTCTTTTTCAAGTCTCTTTTCAACAAGCTCCGGAATTGGATCGCCATATAGGCTCTTCGCTTTGTTATAAGACATCTCGCGAATTTCCTGATCTGCACCTTCAATATTAGGGGTGAAAAGATCTTCTTTCACTGGAGTTACTTCCCCAATTTGAGACATAATTTTCCGAGTATTCGTTACTACGAGCTCTTTAGCTTTTGCATCCCCGAAGAATGACAGCTCTTCCATCATCTCATTTGTGGTTTTGAAGTGAACATCAGGCAGCGTCTGGCGATTAAGCGGGTTTCCACTTTGTGAAGCAATCATAATTTGCCGGTACTGCTTTTCATGAGGCTCGACATAGTGGGTATTGCCTGTAGCCACCACTGTTTTTCCAAGGCGTTCTCCCATTGCAACCAGTCTTTTCAGAATGTCATAGATTTGAGCTTCGTTCTGCACCAGGTCTTTCTCGAGTAAATGATAGTAATTTCCAGGGGGCTGAATTTCGATATAGTCATAAAAGTCAGCTACCTTTTCTGCTTCCTCTTCTGATTTCTGCATGATCGTTTCGAAGACTTCACCCTTATCGCACCCAGAACCCACAAGAATTCCTTCTCTGAGTTTAGCTAAGCGTGACCTTGGTATCCTTGGCACACGGTAAAAATAGTCCACATGCGCCTCTGAAACTAATTTATAAATGTTTTTAAGACCGGTGCTATTTGTAGCGAGAAGAGTGCAGTGAGAGGGACGTGACCGCTGATAAGCTTTTCCTTCGCCCATATAATCATTTAAGTTCTTATGATTGGTAATGCCACGCTCCATCGCTCGTTTAACAAGCTTCCACAACAAATAACCGGTAGCTTCTGCATCATAAATAGCCCTGTGGTGCTGAGTTAATTCAATATCGAATTTTTTACATAGTGTATTTAATCGATGGTTCTTAAGCTCTGGTACAAGAAATCTCGCCAGTTCAAGCGTATCAATAACCGGGTTTTGAGCTTTCTCATATCCAAACGCAGTAAAACCTGCATTCAGGAATCCCATGTCAAAGCTTGCATTATGGGCAACGAGAATATCGTTTTCCATCCATTGATGGAAGTCTTTTAATACCTCTTCTATCTCAGGAGCATCCTTGACCATGTCATCTGTAATTCCAGTTAAATCCACAGTAGTTTGAGAAAGAGCCTGGTGAGGATTTGCAAAGGATTCAAACCGATCAATAATTTCTCCGCCCCTCACTTTAACAGCAGCAAGTTCAATGATCTTATCATAAACAGCTGACAGCCCAGTGGTTTCTACGTCAAAGACGACATAAACATCAGATTCAAGATCCCGGTCCTGTTCTTCATACGCAATCGGAACACCATCATCAACCAGATTGGCTTCAAGGCCATAAATAACTTTAATCCCGTTTTTTTCACCGGCCGCATGAGCATCCGGATAAGCCTGAACAACAGCATGGTCTGTAATCGCAATGGCTTCGTGTCCCCATTCAGCTGCCTTAGCGATAAGTCTACCTGGAGAAACCGGAGCATCCATTTGGCTCATTGTAGTATGGGAATGAAGCTCGATTCGTTTTTCTCCTTCTGGAGCTTCGTCTTTGCGCAGGGTCGGTTTAATTTCGTTAATATCATTAGCCATCATAGTAAGTTCGCTTGTGAAATTATCCGTTTGAATACTCCCCCGTGCCTTGATCCACAGACCTTGTTTCACATGCTTAAACATCTCGGCGTGATCATCTCCACGCGAGAACATCTTTATAGAGAAAGAATCCGTGTAATCCGTAACTTTAAGAAGCAATAGGAACCGACCTGAACGCAGTTCTTTCACTTCTGCATCAAACACATATCCCTGGACAATTTTTCGTCGCTCTTCTTCCAGGATATTTTCCATAGGCTCAGGGTCCTCTTGAATTTTGTATCCAATTTCAATAGGTCCCTTCGGCTTAGAATCGTCTTTTTCCTTGGCACGCTCTTCTTGATCTTTCACGGCCTGCTGGACAATTTTCTTATCCTCTTTCTGGCGCTCTTCCTGGAATTTCTTAATTTGCTCCTGTTCTTCTTTTACACGAGTTGAGACCATATAAGGAGGAAGTCCTGACTTAACACAAAAGCTCTGTAATGGTTCTTCCAATTTCTTCTTAACAGCATGACTTTCTGCCAAATTCCTGCAAGTTAACATAATTTTATTTCCCGTTATCTCGGGCTGCTGCTCTAACAGCAAATCTTTATACCCCGGAGACAAATTGGTCATTGTTTTGATAAACCCGTTCCAATATTCAAGCGTATCACTTTCTTCGATTTCTTTATTATCTGTATCAATAGTCCATTTTACTTCAGCAATAGCTCTGAAAGTGGATTGGAGTTTTGTCGTAAATAATTCATAAACTGCCGGCGGCAATGGCTGCGGCATTTTAAAATGAAAATGCCATTCTTTTGTTTCACGGTAAACAGTAAGCTTTTCCATCGTACTATCTCTAAAATGAGGTTCAATCAGTTCGTGTGGAAACTGGATCTGTTCCAGTAAATAATGCATTTTATCCTGATTGGTCACACCCAATGTGATTCCTCCCCTATTATCCCCTGTGCAAGGAGTTTACATGAATATACCCCTGCTTCACCTTTAAGCAAGGGTATATAAAAACTGTTTAGGAAGTCAGGACTTATACCAGTTGGTTACATAGTTCAAGACTTCTTCTTGTTCCAAATCAAATTGATCACTGGACATTCGTTCTTTTACTTCTACAACACCTTCAGAAGCACGCTTACCTACTGTAATACGCAGCGGAATTCCAAACAAGTCGCTGTCCGCAAACTTAACACCGGCTCTCTCTTTACGATCATCATACAGAACTTCCACTCCTGCTTCAATAAATGTGTTGTAAAGAGCATCGGCTAATTCCTTCTGATCCTCTTTTTTAGGATTTAAGGATAACAAGTGTACTTGATAAGGTGCAATATTAGCCGGCCAGGTGATCCCCCGTTCATCATGATATTGCTCTACAATAGCTGCTAGCGTACGGGATACACCGATACCATACGAGCCCATAATCATGGTTGTAGCTTTACCTTGATCATTCAGGAAAGTAGCTTTCATTCGTTCTGAATAAAATTCTCCCAGTTTAAATACGTGGCCTACTTCAATCCCTCGGGCAAATTGAATCTTGCCTTCACCATCTGGAGAAGGATCTCCTTCCTCAATAAAACGAAGGTCGGCATACTGACTGACTTGAAAGTCCTTGCCGGGAGTAACATTGGTGAAATGATACCCTTCTTCGTTAGCACCACAGGAAACGTTAACCAGGGATTCTACTGCAAAGTCAGCTACAACTTCCACATCTTCAGATACGTCAACAGGTCCTAACGAGCCGAAGCCAGCACCTATGACCTCTCTAGCTTCTGCTTCACTTGCCAGGTCAATAAGTTCAGCATCGTATAAATTTTTAAGTTTAACATCATTTACTTCATGATCCCCGCGGGTAATGGTCATCACAAACTTCTCATCTACTTTAAACAAAATGGACTTTAACCCTTTTTGAAGTTCATGACCTAGGAAGTCTGCTACCTCCTTCATTGTTTTCTGATCAGGTGTATGGACCTTTTCCATCTCTAAAGGAGTTTCATCAGACTTAGCATAGGTCCGGTTCACAGGCGCCATTTCAATGTTTGCGGCGTAACGGGAGGTATCAGAATAAGCTATTACATCTTCTCCTACTTCAGAGAGCACCATAAATTCATGCGTATCTTTACCACCCATAGCACCTGAATCTGCAATAACTGCTCTAAAATTAAGCCCGCACCTTCTAAATACATTTGAATAGGCTTCAAACATTTGTTCATATGTTCGATCCAGACTTTCATAGGATTCATTAAAGGAATAAGCATCCTTCATTAGAAACTCGCGCCCTCTCAATAGACCAAATCGCGGACGTGCTTCATCACGGAATTTTGTCTGGATCTGATAGACACTCAATGGTAACTGTTTATAGCTTTTTACTTCATTGCGAACCATGCTGGTAATTACTTCTTCATGAGTTGCTCCTAGTGCAAACTCTCGCCCATGACGGTCGTTTATTCTCATCAGTTCGGATCCAAAAGTCGTCCAGCGTCCAGTTTCTTTCCATAATTCCGATGGTTCAAGTGCAGGCATCAACATTTCATGGGCACCAATCTTTTCCATCTCTTCTCTCACAATAGCTTCTACTTTAGAAAGGACCCTTCGTCCGATTGGCAAGAAGCTATAGATTCCTGAAGCAAGCTGACGTATGTAACCAGCACGAACGAGGAGCTGGTGGCTCATAATTTCGGCATCTGCAGGATTTTCTTTCAAAGTAGGGATCAGCATTTGACTTTGTTTCATTAGATGCACCTCAGTTCTGTGAATTAATAATAATACTTTATATGTTCATTTACTCAAAAAGCAAGCCGGAAGCAGGAGAGAGCTGTGGTCTCTTCAGGCTTCCAGCTCTTTATTTTACAAGAATAATCTTTGGATATCGTTCCATGTAACAAGCAACATCAACAACATTAACAAGGCAAATCCGATAAAGTGCACAATCCCCTCTTTTTGAGGATCTACCGGTTTTCCGCGTACCCCTTCTAAACCAACAAACAGCAAACGGCCACCATCAAGGGCTGGAAGTGGGAGTAAGTTTACAATACCAAGGTTAATGCTTAGAATCGCTGTCCACATAATGAAATTTGTTAAGCCTGTTTTCACCACTTGGTCTGTGGCGTCATATATACCTACAGGACCAGATAACATGTCGAGGGAGAATTGGCCGGTTACCAGTTTACCAAGGTTCGTTAATATTAGAGAAGACCATTCATAGGTTTGAGTGAAGCCAAAGGTAATCTTTTTAAAGAAAGAATCTTCAAAAGTCTGTGCTACCCCTACCTGACCAATCTTCATATCCTGGTTTTCCAATGTTACTGGAGTAACTGATATCTGCTCAGTCTGACCCCCTCGTTCAACAGTTATTACAATTTCTTCAGATGGGTGACTACGCACTATAGTTGTAAATTCTTCCCAACTGCTTACAGATTCACCATCAATGGCGATGACTTCATCACCTTTTTGCAGCCCAGAGGATTCTGCAGGAGAACCTTCTTGAATTTCACCAAGTACTGCTTGATTGGATGGAACACCTTGAATGAACCCAAGAATCATGAAAAGAACAATAGCCAGTACAAAGTTCATAAGAGGCCCAGCGAAAAGCTGCATCGCTCTTTGCGGGACGGATTTAGAGGCAAATTGACGATCGTAAGGGGCGATTTGGGTTTCTTTTTCGTCCATGACGAACATAGCTTTCGGATCGACTTCAAATGCCAGCCGCTCATCCTCATCAATTTCGTAACCTTCAATCATTAAACGATGATCAAGGTCCGCCCTCTCCACCTCAATGACCCGCGAATAGGGATGTTTGGATTTATTATTCACAATAATCCGATTTACTTTCCCTTGATCATTAAACTCAAGACCTACATGATGCCCAGCTTTTAATTCAACTAGTTCAGGATCCTCGCCAGCTACACGTACATACCCGCCTATAGGCAGAAGACGAATCGTGTACAATGTCTCATTTTTTGTGAAAGCAAATATTTTTGGCCCAAAGCCAATTGCAAATTCACGTGCAAGCATGCCCGCTCGCTTGGCAAAAATCAGATGCCCCCACTCATGCACAAACACCAATAGTCCGAACATGAGTACAAATGCAATCACTGTAGTCAAATGAAGCACCTTCCTTTTAATTTAAATGGAAACGAACTCGTTTCCTGGTTTCCTCGTCAATAGAAAGTATGGTAGACAAGTCAGGGTTATGAATACGATCGTGCATTTCTAAAGATTGTTCAATTTTCTTTTCTATATCCAGAAATGAAATTTTTCCTTCTAAAAACAGCTGAACGGCTTCTTCATTTGCTGCATTCAACACAGTAGTCATTGACCCTCCTGCACGCCCTGCTTCATATGCCATCCTCAAACACGGAAAACGCTCAAAATCCATTTTCTCAAAGTTCAGAGTAGCGATTTCTTCTAAATTAAGCTGTTTGGTAACAGGTAAATTCAAACGTTCCGGATAAGTTAAAGCATATTGGATTGGCACCTTCATATCGGGTGTTCCAAGCTGTGCCATGACACTACCATCTACATACTCGACCATCGAGTGAATAACACTCTCTCTATGAAGAATAACATGGATCTGGTCATAAGGTACATCAAAAAGCCAATGCGCCTCAATGACTTCTAATCCCTTATTCATCATAGATGCAGAATCAATCGTAATTTTCGCTCCCATATTCCAGTTTGGGTGATTTAATGCTTCTTTAACCGTAACTCCTGCAAGTTCTTCTCTAGTGTTATCCCTGAAACTCCCACCTGATGCCGTAATTATTAACTTATGGATGTCTTCCTTACGTTCACCATTTAGGGATTGGTATATAGCGGAGTGTTCACTATCTACAGGTAATAATTCTACGTTGTGTTTATGTGCTTCTGCCATAACAAGATGCCCGGCGGTTACAAGTGTTTCTTTATTAGCGATGGCAATTAACTTCTTAGCCTGGATTGCTTTGAGTGTTGCAGGCAGACCTACACTTCCCATTACAGCGTTTACTACTACATCCACCTCATCTGCAACGCTTGCTTCAATCATACCTCCGCTTCCTGTAAGAATAGGAGTTCCATTCACATGACTTGCTAATCTTTTTTTTGTCTCTTCATCTTGTACAACAATTAAACGAGGCTCAAATTCCTTAATTAAGGGCAGGGCTTTCTCGATATTCCGTCCAAAGGCCATAGAATGGAGGGAGAATTCTTCAGGGTGCAGGCGGATTACATCAAGGGTTTGCAATCCAATAGACCCTGTTGCGCCTAGCAGATTTATGTGCTTCATCATTTGCTCTCCTCTCTATATTGAGATGAAATTAATGAGGTGAAGAATTGGCAGAATGAATATCAAACTGTCAAACCGATCAAGTACTCCACCATGTCCAGGGAGAATTTTCCCTGAATCTTTAACCGCATAGTGACGTTTGAAAGCTGATTCCACTAAATCTCCAATTTGCCCCGCTATCGAAACGAGTACAGTAACAAGAATTACGATGAAAAGAGAATGGCTCAGTGGAGCAATTAATTGAAAAATTATAGCAACCAAAACAGCCAGAAGGACACCGCCGACGGAACCTTCAATTGTTTTTTTAGGACTAATCTGCGGCCATAATTTGTGCTTTCCAAAAGTTCTTCCAAACACATAAGCCCCCGTATCCGTAGACCAGACTACAAATAAAGCAAAGAAAATATAGGAAAGGTCTGCTTCACGCGTTTCTATCAAGTAATTAAAACCCATTCCAATATAGATAGCTGATAATAATAAGAATCCGGCATCATCAAAAGTAAAACGATTTTTTACGAGAACTGTGTAGCTAAGCAGCACCAGTACAGCAAGTAATGTAATTTCCGATTTTGTAATTAAATTTTCCGGATCCATATAAGCACCCAGGTCCCTGTAGGGGAACATAAGCGCCCACATTAATAACAACCCCAGCCCAGAAGGAACAGAGTAACGTGAAATCTTCTTCATTCTTACAAGCTCCAGTAGAGCAATACTTGCAATAATATAAATAAAAATTCTAAATAAAATTCCACCGGTCATAACGATCGGTAAGAAAATCAAGGCCGCAACTACAGCCGTTATTGTCCGTTGTTTCATAACATACGTTCACACCTTATACTCCGCCATAACGACGTTTCCTTTTTTGGTAATCTAGCAGCGCCTTTTCGAAATGGCTCTCATCAAAATCAGGCCAGTACACTTCAGTGAACCAGAATTCTGCATAAGCTAACTGCCATAATAAAAAGTTGCTCAAACGCTGTTCCCCGCTTGTACGAATTAATAAGTCAGGCTCAATCAGTTCACATGTGTACAGATTAGACGTAAATAATTCTTCATTGATATCTTCACTGCTAAGTTCTCCCTCTTCTACTTGAGCAGCTATTTGCTTCACTGCATTGATCATTTCATAACGGCTGCCATAGTTTAAGGCGAAATTAAGAATAAGCCCATCGTTATGCTTCGTCTTCTCTGTAGCTTCCTGAACTGCTTTTTTGGTATGGGGAGGCAGAACATTAAAATCACCAATTGTCCTGACTTGGACATTTCTCTCAATGAGTTCTGGCAAATATGTATTTAGAAAATCTACAGGTAATTTCATTAAGAAATCAACTTCATTTTTAGGACGCTTCCAGTTTTCAGTAGAAAATGCATAAAGAGTTAAAACTTTGACACCAATATCTGACGCATGACGTACAATCCTCTTAACCACGCCCATGCCTTCTTTATGTCCGGCAATTCGAGGCATATTACGGTTTTTAGCCCAACGTCCATTTCCGTCCATGATAATTGCTACATGCTGGGGTAAATGGCTTTGTTCAAGACCTAGAGGCTGTGATTTAATTTCTTTCTTGTTTTTTGTAAATGGAAACTTGAGTGGCATACTTGATCCTCCAGTCCGTTTCTTCCATCTTTCTATTATATACTATAATCCTACAACATGCTGAGCACGACATAAAGACCTGTGCAAAAGAAAGCGTAGAGGCTGAAATTTGTTCTTTTTTAAACGCTTAGGGAACAAGAGCTTTTTGATCCTCAAAATTGCTGCCTTAACACAAAAAGCCGCGCTGCCTAACATCTACAGCGCGGCTTTTTATACCTATTGGCATATCTGAAAATGAAGCAGATTATACTTCCATGATCTCTTCTTCTTTCGTTTTAGCCAACTGATCGATTTTCTCAACGTGCTTATCTGTAGCTTTCTGCACGTCATCATGATAAGAACGGAGATCATCTTCAGTTAGTTCTCCATCTTTTTCTAGTTTTTTCAAACGATCATTGGATTCGCGACGAATGTTTCGAACCTGTACTTTTGCTTCCTCCGTATATTTGCCAACTACTTTAGCTAAGTCCTTACGGCGTTCTTCGGTCAAAGCTGGAATGTTAATACGGACAACATTACCGTCACTAGAAGGAGACAATCCAAGGTCTGCTTTTTGAATTGCTTTTTCAATTTCTGCAATTGCTGATTTATCATACGGAGTGATAACCAACAAGCGTGGCTCTGGTGCGCCTACTTGAGCTAATTGATTCAAAGGTGTTGCAGCACCATAATAGTCAACATATACATTGTCCAGAATAGCAGGGTTTGCACGGCCTGCTCTTACAGTAGCAAGCTGACGAGAGAAAGCTTGTACGGCTTGTTCCATTTGTTGATTTGTCTCATTAATCACTGCTTTAGACATGATTATTTCCCCCTTACAATCGTTCCAATATTTTCACCCATTACGGCTTTCTTGATATTACCTTCCTCCATAATAGAGAATACCAGTAAATCAATATCATTGTCCATACATAATGAGGATGCTGTTGAGTCCATTACTCCAAGCCCCTCATTTAGAACATCCATATAGGAGAGCTGGTCGTATTTCGTTGCATCTTCATTCAGCTTAGGATCGTCGTTGTATACGCCGTCTACATTATTCTTTGCCATAAGAATAACATCTGCTTCTATTTCGGCTGCTCTAAGTGCTGCAGTTGTATCAGTTGAAAAATATGGGTTTCCTGTTCCTGCCGCAAAAATCACAACGCGTTTTTTTTCTAAATGACGTATAGCTTTACGTCTAATATAAGGCTCAGCTACTTGTCTCATTTCAATAGAAGTTTGAACACGGGTCGGGATTCCCTGGTTCTCTAAACTGTCCTGCAATGCAAGAGAATTCATTACAGTAGCCAGCATTCCCATATAATCGGCATTGGCACGATCCATCCCCATTTCACTGCCGACTTTTCCTCGCCAGATGTTGCCGCCACCGACAACCACGGCAATTTCTACGCCGAGCTCGGCCACTTCTTTCACTTGACGTGAAACAGATTGGATAATACTTGGTTCTAGTCCGAAACCAGCTTCGCCGCTCAAAGCCTCTCCGCTAAGTTTCAGTACAATACGACGATAACGAGCAGTAGTCATAGTAACCTCCCGTGTAATTGCTATTGTTTAAGTTGGTCTGCTACAAAGTCTTTAACGTTATGTAGCCTTTGAAAATAGGGAACACGCCATGTGTGTCCCCTACCTTCAGCAGTCATTATTTTTTAACTTGGCTCATTACTTCATCAGCAAAGTTTTCTTCACGTTTCTGCATTCCTTCTCCTACTTCAAAACGTTGGAAAGAATTAACAGACCCGCCGGAAGACTTGACGAACTGCTTCACTTTTTGATCAGGATCTTTAACAAAGTCCTGCTCAAGCAAGCAAATCTCCTGGAAGAATTTATTCAGACGGCCTTCTACCATTTTCTCAACAATATTTTCAGGCTTTCCTTCATTAAGGGCCTGAGTTTTGAGCATTTCGCGCTCACTGTTGATTTCTTCTTCAGGAATAGCGTCTGTAGAAACATAACGAGGATTTACAGCTGCAATGTGCATAGCTACATCTTTTGCTGCAGATTCATCTGTAGAACCTTCAAGTACAGTAAGAACACCGATGTTACCGCCCATGTGAAGATAAGCGCCAAAAGCGTCATTATCAGTTTTCTCCTGGATAGAGAAGCGGCGCAGGGATATTTTCTCACCAATTTTAGCTACTACATCTGTAATATAGCTGCTTAGTACTTCGCCTTCACCGTGAAGTTTCTGCTCTAGAGCTTCTTCAACTGTTGCAGGCTTTTGATTCACAAGGTGTTGTCCAAGTTCTTGAAGCAATTTTTTAAACTGGTCATTTTTTGTTACGAAATCTGTTTCACAGTTTACTTCGAAAAGAACAGCTGTGTTACCAGAGATTTCAATTGCAGCAGCACCTTCAGCAGCTACACGGTCTGCTTTTTTCTGTGCTTTGGAAATTCCTTTTTCACGAAGCCAAGCCATTGCTTCTTCCATGTTTCCGTCTGTTTCAGTTAGTGCTTTCTTACAATCCATCATTCCAGCACCAGTTTTTTCACGAAGTTCTTTTACCATTTTAGCGTTTACAGCCATTGTAAAGCCTCCTTATGAGTTGAACTAATATTATTATGTTTTAGCACCTTGTACCGAAGTCCAGGTGCATTTCTTCTTTAAAAAAGGTGATAAAAGGAAATCCCCCTTATCACCTCCTGAAACTTCATTACTCTTTAGCAGCTTCTACTTGAGCTTCTACTTCTTCTGTAACTTCAGTTTCTTCCCCTTGCTTAGCTTCAAGGACAGCATCTGCCATTTTAGAAGTAAGCAGTTTAACGGCACGGATTGCGTCATCGTTTGCTGGGATAACGTAATCGATTTCGTCCGGATCACAGTTTGTGTCAACAATTCCTACAACAGGAATGTCCAATTTATGAGCTTCCGCAATTGCAATACGCTCTTTACGAGGGTCAATGACAAACATTGCATCTGGAAGACTCTTCATTTCTTTAATACCACCTAGGAATTTAACTAGACGATCTTTTTCTTTAAGCATGTCAACAACTTCTTTTTTAGGAAGTACATCTGTTGTACCGTCCTCTTCCATGCGCTCAATATCTTTCAAACGATTGATACGCTTACGGATTGTTTCGAAGTTTGTAAGAGTTCCGCCCAACCAACGCTGGTTGATGTAATACATGCCGCAACGAGTAGCTTCGTCACGTACAGTATCCTGGGCTTGTTTTTTTGTACCTACGAAAAGAATGTTTCCACCATCAGCGGCTACATCTTTTACATAATTAAATGCTTCATCTACCTTCTTAACGGTTTTCTGAAGGTCGATGATATAAATTCCGTTACGCTCCGTGAAGATATATTTTTTCATCTTCGGGTTCCAGCGACGGGTTTGGTGTCCAAAATGAACACCAGCTTCTAAAAGCTGTTTCATAGAAATTACAGACATAATTGTTCCTCCTGTTTGGTTTATTTTTAGTATCCTCCGCCTATATCATTTTCTTTTACAAACTCTATTGTAAGAGCAACCTATAAAAGAATCCAAAGACGTGTGTATTGACACCGACAGTAAATATACCATACCACCGTGGCTCTATCAAGTTTTTCACCTAATGTTTTTGATTAAACTTAATAAATAGTTCAATTTCTGTTTTCCCTCTGTCTAATTTCTTCGCGATCTCCTCTGCAGAATATCCCATCCTTCTTAATTCTAAAATTCGGGAGTTGTCGCTTCGTTCAAAAAAGTCTCTCTGCATGTTTGAAAGCGGCGGTGAATAAGTAGTGTGCTCTTCTGAAGATTTAACTTTATAATGCTTAGGAGATTCAAATTCTTCGACAATTGCCTTTTCACCTTCTGCTGCTTGTTCATTTGTTGAGTGATTTTCGGGCTGAAGCCAACTGCTCATTCGTTTGTTCTCTTCTTTAATTTCCATTAAATATGAAGTAAACATATCTTCAATTTCTCTTGCTACTTCCTCCTGGCGCATTTCAAGCTCTTCGTTTTTTTTCACTCTGTTCGAGATCGTTAAAAGAGCAAGTATGATGACCCCGTCAATAATAAAGCTGATGACTAATAAGAATGTGGACATTATGATTTTCACCTGCTGAACACGATTGGTCCGTAAAACCTTTTCGTTTGTTTTAATTATTTATGAACCCGCGAGTTGAATCTCCTGGATAAAAAACTATTTTCGCCAATATAAATTATATTTACTACCATGATGCAGATACATTTAACCCGGAATTCATAAAGCCCAGATTCTAACCGTACCGTTATCAAAGAGTTAACGTTCTGACTGCGTCATGGCTTCTTTAAAACTTTAATTGTAGACTGTTTTTTATGCTTATCTAACTAGATAATTTTTTCTCTTCTCTTCAACATTTCTATTCAAACTGCTAAGAGTCGTTCCCATTATACAAAAAGAGATATTTTTTCTTTCAATAGAAGAAGGGTATTTCTCAATGGACTTTACCTGGGTGAAAATCTAATATTTTTATGTAAGCTTCTATCTTAACGTGTGAAACAGATACTTTCATTCTGTTCTCTTATTTTGCCCACTTTAACATCGTATTAATAGTTCATCATATCGCTTAATGCTGATTTCAGCTTAAATATTGCCTTTGCGTGTATTTGAGAGATTCTTGAAGTAGTTAAGTTAAGTACTTCACCAATTTCCGTCAAGGTAAGCTCCTCATTGTAAAATAAACTTATCACCAATTGTTCCTTCTCATTAAGCTTTTCAATTTGAGCCGCAAGCTCCTGGTAGTTCTCGCCTTGGATCATTGAAGCAGAAGGTGTCATTGTCTGTTCATCAGGGATCGAGTAACCAATTCCTTCTTTATGCTCCTCACCACCATCTTTAGATCTTTCTTCCATTGAAAGAACATTGGCATATAAAGAATCCTTTACCGTTTCTTCCACTTCTGCCGCTGTCATGTTTAATTCTTTTCCAACTTCCGCCGAAGTAACCGGCCGCTGAATACGCTGCTCTAATTTTTCAGTTACCTGCTCAATCTTTTTTGCCCGATCCCGTACCGAGCGTGGCAGCCAGTCTTCTTTTCTTAGACCATCCATAATAGAACCGCGGATTCTGAAAGAGGCATATGTATCAAATTTTAAATCTCTTGTAGTATCGAATTTCTTAAGGGCATCATATAATCCGAGCATGCCTAAGCTTCTGACATCGTCCTTACTCACGCTTTTGGGTAAGTGGGCAGATATTCTCTGCACATGGTAGCTGACTAAATAATCATAAAGCTGAACTAATTGATTAGCAGCTTCCCCATTTTTATTGGTTGTCCATAATTCCCATAGTCTTTCTTCTTGAAGAGATGAACAGTGTGCCATGATAACCCTCCCTGCTCTTTTTATAATCAATCACTTATCCTGTGTTTTTAACTTCTTTTAAACGTATTTGAGTGTTTCTTAAATTCCTTTTGAAAAAACACTTTTGCTCTATTTCCTAACTGAAACCTGCAGAGCTTTGGCAGTCAGCTACTTTATACCCCTTTACTTATCTTATTTTTAACAACCGTTGAAGACATAGAAGAACTTGGACCGCAAGAAACGTGAGTGGTTTCCCATAGAATAGACGAGTGGGAACGAGAGTTATAAAATTGCTAGCTGTACATTTCAGTTAATAGAGCCACTTATTAAATAATTATTTCTTCCTTATTAACTGTTTTTATATGAAGATTTGAAGTAAGTGGATTAAATTCAATGGTTCTGCCACTTTGTCCTCCTACATCCTGAGCTTCGATAGGTATACGCAAACTTGTAAGCTTTTTCGTTACAGCCTCAACATTCCTGGGACCTATCCTCATCATTTCACTTGCAGGTGTAAATTGAAACATTTGGGCTCCTCCTGCAATTTTTGCTTTTAACCGAAAGCTGTCAGCCCCTGCTCGACGTAATTTAATAAAAAGATCTTCTATAGCTGTATCCGCATATTTAGATCGATTAAACTCTCCCTTTCTGGCTAATGAAGAATCAGGAAGCATAATATGAGCCATGCCTGCAGCCTGAAGGGATCCATCATAGAGTACGATACCTACGCACGAACCGAGCCCTGAGGTGCGAAGTTTTTCTGAGCTTTTTGTTACTTTTAGATCAGCAATTCCCACTTTAATCATTTGGATCATCTTAGTCATAAGCTGATACTCCAAGGGCTTTAAACAACGTACCATATGAATCAGGGTCCGGAAATAAGAAGAAGTGCCCTTCTACAGATTCTTTAGTCTCATCAGATGGGTCTCTCAGACAAGTCTCGATTACAATGCCCTGATCACTGACTACTGATAGTTCCAGTAACCCAAAACTTAAGATAGCGCCTGCCATATCTATATTTAGTGAAGGAACAGAGGGGTAAAGCGTCAATTGCGTGAAATCTGCTAAGGCTGTAAGGTAAGATCCAGATAGAATATTCCCTAATTCTTTAAGAGCTGATACACCAATTTCCATAGAGTCAGAATGATGAATAGTAAAAGAGTCATCTCCAGTCATGATTCTCACAAAACGTTCAGCTTGAACGGGAGGCAGAATGAAAAACATTCCTCCTGGCGCATCGCCTTCTATTTTTAAAAACACACTGACAACAACCTCTTCTGCACTCCCAGAAAGTTCCACCACTTCGTCAAAGTCTGCCAATTGAACTGAGGGCACAAACATTTCGATTTTACGTTCAAGTAAATGAGAAAGAGCAGTAGCCGCGTGTCCAGCTCCGATGTTGCCCACTTCCTTCAGTACGTCTAATTGAACATCTGAGAATTGATCACTGAATGTCATAGTTTTACCTTTTTCAGGTCATCTACATCATCAATAGACAGCACCTTTTCAAGATTCAAAAGAACCAGCAACCTTCGTTCAAGGTGGACGACTCCCTGTACAACTTCTAAATTTTCAGTTCCTACCGCTTCAGGAGAAGGTTCAATTACTTCTTTGTTGATGTCGAGAAGGTCATTAGCTCCATCCACGATTAATCCAACAGCCATATCAGCTACTTTGGCTGTAATAATCCTGGTTTGCTCATTTACTCTGGCAGCGTCTATTCCTAATCTTTCACGCAGGTCTACTATTGGAGTAACTATCCCTCTTAAGTTAATCACTCCTTTTACAAACGGAGCCGTTCCAGGAACCCTGGTAATCGGCATGACCCTCTCAATGGAACCTACTTGATGAACAGGAATTGTATATTCTTTCCCATTTAACTGAAAGACAATTACCTTTAAAAACGAATTCCGTTCTTCCATTCTCATTCCTCCTCTAATGAATAAGTGCATGACTATCAAGAATTAACGCTACTTGCCCGTCCCCTAAGATGGTAGCTCCTGAAATCGCGTAGGTCCCGCTCAAATAATTACCAAGAGATTTTAAAACGACTTCTTGCTGTCCAATAAATGAATCTACTACAAGTCCTGCCATTTTATCTTTCTCCCTAATAATCACCAGAGAGAAATATTCATCTTCTTGATGTGATGAAGGTACTTCTAACACCTCTTTTAAAAAGACAAGTGGAACTACTTTCCCTCTAAAGTCGATCACTTGTTTTCTATGAGCTGACATAACATCTTCTTTCTTAACAATAGCCGTCTCCATTATCGAACTAATTGGAATCGCAAACTTCTCCTTCTGAACTTCTACAAGCATGACAGATATAATGGATAGGGTAAGAGGAAGCTGCACGGAAAAAGTACTGCCACGGTCAAGTTCAGAATCTATCGTAATGGTACCACCCAGCGATTCGATCGTACTTTTAACTACGTCCATTCCCACCCCTCGGCCGGAAACATCAGAAACTTCATCGGCGGTCGAAAATCCACTTTCCATTATTAATTCATAAACCTGATTATTGCTCATGTTTAGGGATTGGTTTTCAGTAACGACGTGGTTACTTACTGCCTTTCGAATGACCTTATCCCGGTTAATCCCTGCACCGTCATCTGCTATCTCTATATACACATGGTTGCCGCTATGAAAAGCTTTCAACTCCAGTTTCCCAGAAGGATTTTTTCCTTTTCTTTCTCTTTCATCTGGACTTTCTATTCCATGATCAAGAGCATTGCGAATTAAATGAACAAGAGGATCTCCAATTTCATCGATAACCGTTCGATCAAGTTCTGTTTCTGCCCCAACTATACTCAAGCTTACTTGTTTATTTAGATCTCTTGAAAGCTGCCGCACCATACGAGGGAACCGGTTAAACACTTGTTCCATCGGCACCATCCTCATATTAAGAATAATGCTTTGCAAATCTCCTGAAATCCTCGACATGTGTTCCACTGTTTCCTGAAGGGCAGCATCATTCAATTCACTAGAAATTTGTTCCAGTCTTCCTTTATCAATCACAAGTTCCTCGAACAAGTTCATCAGTGCATCCAAACGATCTATATTTATACGGATCGTTTTATTACCAGTCTGCTTATGGTTTGTTTTTTCTGAAGCTGTTTCCTCTTCAGATTTCCTGTTGTTGCTCACAAGTTCTGAGGAGTTATTCTCTTCCGGAGAGGATAATTCAGTTGAGCGTGAATCAATCAGGAATTCAGCGACCGCAACTCTATCTATTTCCGAAACTTTATGTATCTTTTTTTCTACTTCTTCCATGTCGGAAGTTGTCACTAATAGAACTATAAAACTTTGTTCAAATTCTTCGTTCTCCAACTGCTCCACAGTTGGTACAGAAAGAATAACTTCTCCTAATTGTTCAAGCACCTCAAAAACCATATAGACTCGAGCTGCCTTCAATAGGCAATTCTCTCTTAAAGTAACTTCGACCCGATAATTTTGCTGACCTTGCTCTTTAGACTGCTCTAAAATGGTCCGGGTAAATTCGTCTATAGATAAACTTACCGATGTGTTCGCCGTATGGTCTGGTTCCAAAGCAAAAGTTGTCGATTCTTCACCTGTTTCAATACCTTCGAGCATCTTCACAACCTGTTTAACCTCTCTATTTCCAGCTCCACCAGTTGCTATATCCATAACCATCGCTTCTAAATCATCCACTGAGTCGAATACGATATCTAACATCTCAGCATCTACTTTAATTCGTTCATTACGCACCCCATCCAGAACGTTTTCCATCTGATGAGTTAACTTAGATAGATCCTGATACCCCATTGTGGCTGACATACCTTTCAGAGTATGAGCCGATCTGAATATTTCATTAACGATGGACAAATCTTCAGGGTTTTTCTCTAACCATAATAGATAATCATTCATCGATTGAAGATGCTCTTTACTTTCATCTATAAAAACTTCTAGGTATGGGTTATTATCCATTTATCTTCCCCCCTCTTTAATCTAAGAGCTTTTATTATACTACTGCCAATTTATGACAAAGGAATAAAGACCTCACAAATACCGAATATCCACTACCTAACTTTTATTTTTTCATCGTCTTGCTCTTCACTAATCAACCTTCTCAATTTACATACAAATTCTTGAGGGGCAAGTGTATTTTCAGATAGTTTAATAAAGTGACAAACTATAATACTAATAGCTTTACTTGCCTGAGCATCAGGAAACTGAATCGTAAAAGGTTTCCTTTGAATTATTGATTGGATAACTGCACGATCCTCAGGTATGGACCCTAAATATTGAACTTGAGTCTTAAACTGACGGTGAATGACTTCTTGAAGACGGAAGATCGTATCTTCCTTCTTCCTTTCCATAGACAAACGATTATGGAGTATCGAAATCGGAAACTTCTTTTCCTTGGTTAGTAAACCTTTAACAAGTCTATATGCCCGTGTAATGGAAGCGGAAGATAGTGTAGTTACAATAATTGCTTCATGAACAGAAGTCATAAATCCTGTGCAATTCTCCTCTACACTTGAGCTCATATTAAATAGAATGTAATCATAGCTCCTGTTTAACTCTTCAAACTGAGATTGAAAATATTGAAACTTCCATTCATCAAGCTTTGAAAACATTTCGAACCCAGTCCCTCCGGCGAGATAAGATAAAGATGATGGAGACTGCTCGATAATATCATGAATGGTTTTTCCTCCAGAAAAAAGATGGACCAATGAGTGTGAAGCACAGACTTCTAATAATCGGCTTATTGTCCTCTTACCAGCATCTAAATCAAAAATTAAGACACGATTATTCTGTTCCATAAGTTTAATGCCAAAGTTAACAACGAAGGTGGATTTTCCTTCTCCTTCTATTCCGCTTGCAATAGCAATGGTCCGTGCTTTAGAATCCACAGCCCGGTTCCCCATCATACGCAGCCTTAATTGTTCAGCTTGGTCATGCATGAGGGTATCCCTCTGTAACTTTCCGAGCCATAATCTCAGGCGAAGCTTCTTCAATGTCGTCTGGAACATTTTGCCCATTCGTTAAGTAAGCAACACCAAGTTTGTGGCGAACCAACAAGTTAATTGCACTTCCATACGTAGAGGTTTCGTCCTCTTTTGTAAAAATTATTTTGCTAATTGGAATATCCTGAAACTTCTCATAAATGCTATTCATATCAGGATATTTACTTGTTAGCGATAATACTAAAAAAGTTTCGGAAGTATCATCAAATTTTAGTAGCTGGTTTAATTCTTCGATATAAGATGTCTGCAAGTAATTACGCCCTGCAGTATCCACTAATACAAGATCAAAATCTTTATACTTTTCTATTGCTTGTTCATAGTCTTCGAGGTTGTAAGCTACTTCAAGCGGAACGTTCAGTATTTTCGCATAGGTTTTCAATTGATCAATTGCCGCAATCCGGTATGTATCCGTGGTAATAAAGGCAACGTTTAATTTTTGATTCAAAACAGCATCCGCCGCTAATTTAGCTGCAGTTGTTGTTTTTCCAACCCCGGTAGGTCCTACTAAATGCACAAATGTATTACTCAAATGTTTATGTCCAAAAGGATATGGATTCAGATGCTTTTTGATCTGGGCCGTTAATAACCTTTCCATCCCTTCCTTTTGACCTGTATTGTCGGGCCATTTTTTCTGGTCGATACTCTGCACAATACTTCTAGCAAGATCAGGATCTAGTTCTTGCGCAATTAGATGTTCATACCAGGCTGAGAACTTACCAGTACCCGGTGAGTGGTCATTCTTAGATTCCATCATCGAGCGGAGCTGCCTCAACTCGTTCATAATCGCTTCATTTGATAATGGTGCCGATTCATTAGAGCTTAATGCCTTCGTGCTTTTGGAAGACTTCACCTTCCTCTGGACCGGTGCGGGCGGATCTACGGCTGCAATAACTTCAATAAGATCCTTCTTGAATCTTCTGAATAATCCCCTTGCTTTTACGGTTTTTGTATTCAAAACCACCGCTTCGGTTCCTAATTCACTTTTCACCTTTTTCATGACGTCCGCCATGGTAACAGCCTGAAACTTTTTCACCTTCATGCGACATTCACTACTCCTACACTTTGAACTTCAACGGTTGGTTCTAATTCGTTATAAGATAATACAACTACTTGTGGTAAGAATCGTTCCAGCAGCTGTTTGATGTACATGCGAACAGCCGGCGAACACAGCAAAACCGCTGTTTCTTCCTGAAGTGAAACTTGTTCAACCTGAGCTGCCACGGCACTAATAATAGACTGCTGACTTTCTGGATCCAGTGCCAGATAACTGCCATGTTCTGTTTGTTGAATGTTGTCTGCAATTATTTTCTCTACCTTACCGGATACGGTGATGACTTTAACACTTTGGTCTTCTTTCATATATTGACGGGTGAGCTGAGCAGCTAATGATTGTCTCGCATATTCAGCAAGCAGATCCGTATCGGTTGTCATTCTGCCGAAGTCAGCCAGCGTTTCGAAAATCACGGGTAAATTATTAATGGACACGTTCTCACGCAAAAGCTTTGCCAATACCTTTTGGACATCGCCAACTGATAAAGGCTCTGGTGTAACTTCGGCAACCAGAATTGGATAGGATTCTTTCAAATGATCAATCAACTGCTGTGTTTCTTGACGTCCAAGGAGAGAATGGGCATGCTGTTTTATAACCTCAGTAATATGAGTGGATACAATAGATGGAGGATCAACTACGGTGTATCCAGATAATTCAGCTTCATCTTTTTGATCCTCAGTAATCCATTTGGCCGGTAAACCGAAGGCAGGTTCCTGCGTTTCGATTCCTTCTAACTCCTCATCTTCGTCTCCAGGGCTCATGGCTAAATAATGGTCAAGCAGAATCTCACCACGTGCTGTCTCATTTCCTTTTATCTTTAACCGATATTCATTTGGATGCAGCTGGATATTGTCTCTGATTCTTACTACAGGGATGACAATTCCTAATTCAATGGCTAACTGCCTTCGAATCATGACGATCCGGTCTAATAAATCCCCTCCCTGATTAGAATCAGCGATGGGAATAAGCGCATACCCGAATTCGAACTCAATCGGATCCATACTTATTAAATTAACCACATTTTCGGGGGATTTCATTTGATCACTTTCCGTTTCATCCAGTTGTTCAGGCTCACTTTCAACTGGTTCCTCCACTTCTCTAGAAAGCCAGTAAGCCCCAAATCCTAACACGGAAGCTATGAGAGTTGTAAGCAAAAATGGAATTGGAGTTAAACCTAATAGAAAAATTGTTCCAGCAGCTATATATAGCAGTTTAGGGTAACGGAGCAGCTGACTAGTTATATCTGTACTTAAATTACCCTGAGAAGCTACACGTGTTACTACGATTCCGGTAGCAGTAGATATAAGCAGGGCAGGTATTTGACTGACAAGACCATCCCCGACGGTTAATCGCATATAGGTATCAATAGCTTCATTGAAGGACATGCCCATCTGGACCATTCCTATAATTAAACCGAAAACTATATTAATAAGTACAATGATAATCCCGGCTATTGCATCTCCTTTAACAAATTTACTTGCTCCGTCCATCGCTCCATAAAAATCAGACTCGTTTTCAATTTTTTCTCTGCGCTCTTTAGCTTGATGTTCATTAATCATACCTGCATTCAAATCAGCATCTATACTCATCTGTTTTCCGGGCATAGCATCTAAAGTAAACCGTGCGGCTACTTCAGATACACGCTCTGCCCCCTTAGTGATCACAAGAAATTGAATAATCACCAGAATGACGAAGACAACAAATCCAACCAAAGGATTTCCGCCGATAACGAAAGTTCCAAATGTAGCTATGACTCCCCCTGCTTCGGCTTCAGACAGAATGGAACGGGTGGTTGACACATTTAATCCAAGCCGAAATAACGTCAGTAATAATAACAGGGTTGGAAAAACAGCAAATTGGAGCGCTTCTTCCATATTCATTGAAACTAGAATGACAATTAGAGCAAGCGTTATATTAATGAGAATAAAAAAACTAAGGAGCCACCCAGGAAGCGGAATAACCAGCATAACGATAATCAGGATCACGCCTAATAAAACGGATAAATCTCTTGCTGACATTAGTGGACCTCCTTTTCTTTAAATTTTTTTCTCCAATTGATACACGTAAGCAAGAATCTCTGCTACTGCCTTGTAGAACTGCTCATCGATAGGCTGATCGATTTCAGTGTCTTTATACAAAGCTCTTGCCAGGGTACGATTTTCCACGGTAACTACGTTGTTTGCTTTAGCTACTTCTTTAATCTTTAAAGCGATAAAGTCAACCCCTTTAGCTACAACATAGGGCGCATCACCCTGATCCTCCCTGTACTTTACAGCAATTGCATAATGGGTAGGGTTCGTGATGACAACATCCGCATCAGGGACTTCACTCATCATGCGGGAAGCCGACATCTGCCGCTGCTTCTCTTTGATTTTTGCTTTAAACTGCGGATCCCCTTCCATGTTCTTGTGTTCATCTTTAATGTCTTTTTTAGACATCCGTATATTTTTCTCATGATCGTAGCGCTGATATGTATAATCGATAACGGAGAGAATAAGCAGGGCGAGTGCTGAAGCAAGTCCCATTAGAATAGTAGTGTTACCAAAAAAAGCAAGAGCTGCCTGTACGGATTTCTGGGACATCAGCATCATTTCATCTTTGTTAACCCAGATAATTGCAAAAGTTATAGAACCCACTATGGCAATTTTCAGCAAAGACTTTACCAATTCGACGAGAGCACGGGCAGAGAATATTTTTTTTGCTCCCTGAATTGGATCAAGTTTTTTTAAATCCACTTTTAATGGTTCACCAGTAAACATAATGCCTACCTGTAACAGATTAGACGCTACACCTGCTACAACAGCCACAGCCATTATGGGAGCAATAACCTTACTAATCTCCCAAGTCATTTCAACAAAAATCGTATGAACTTGCATTTCAGTTACATTCCAGTGGATATATTCTTGAAACGCATGTTCATACATTCCGGTCATGGTTGACTTCATTGGGCCGCCCAGTAAAAACAGGGCGCCAAATACCATTAATAGAAGAAAACCTGTATTCACATCCTGGCTTTTGGGGACCTGGCCTTTTTTTCGGCTATCCTGTCTTTTCTTAGGCGTGGCTTTTTCTGTTTTTTCATCTGCAGCAAAGAACTGCAGGTCTAAATGTAAGAAATGCATAAGCAGCTAGCCTCCGAATATTTGCATTAAACCACGCATTGTAGTAAGCATAGTTTCAAATAATTGTTCAATCAGCATCATATAAAAGGTCATTGCTATTACTAGAACGGAGAGAGCTATGAATATTTTAAGTGGTAAACCAACTACAAATACGTTTAGCTGAGGCACCGTCCGGGCTACTATCCCAAGGGCAATATCTACAAGAAACAAACAGCCTACAATAGGAGCAGCCATTAAAAAAGCTATAACAAACATCTGGTTGAAAGTCTCAATTACAAATTGAATCCACGCTTCGTCTTGAAGTGGCAGCAATTGATCAATCGGAATCAGGGAGTAGCTGTAAAACACTCCTTCAATCATCAGGTGATGCCCATCGACAGCCAAAATAAACAGCAGAGTAATAATATTAAAATACTGGCCGATTAAAGGACTTTGAGCTCCTGTTTGCGGATCGATAACATTAGCAATCGCGAACCCCATTTGAAAATCAATAAAACCACCTGCAATTTGAATCGCTGCCAGGACAATATAAGCTAATAAGCCTACTGCTATACCAACAGCTGCCTCTTTGAATAAAAGTAAAAAATATTCCTCATCAATAGCAAGCTCAGGGACAGAAAGCGTGAAATACATTAGAAGTGCAATAAAGAAGCTAAAACCAACTTTATGCTGATTAGGTACATTGCGATAAGAAAAGAGCGGAAGTGTGACAAAAAAGGAGGTTACTCGAATGAATATTAATAAAAATGCGGGAAGGCCCGCTAGATTAATCGAATCCAGCATAGCTACCCTACCAACATATTTAAGTTACTAAATATGCTGGCCGCAAACTCTACCATATTTGTCAGCATCCAGGGCCCAAAAAATATTAAACCTACCATTACGGCTACAATTTTAGGAATAAAAGCAAGCGTCTGTTCTTGGATTTGCGTTGTTGCCTGAAAAATACTAACCAGGAGGCCGACCGCTAAAGCTAGAATCAGCAAGGGACCGGTAATCATTAACACGGTATAAATACCTTCCTTCGCGAATGAAATGACCATTTGATCGTTCATATTATTGACCTCCCTCCTAAAACCCTTCTAATAAAGATTTAGTAATTAAGAACCATCCATCAACCAGCACAAATAATAATATCTTAAAAGGAAGTGAAATCATGACAGGAGGCAGCATCATCATTCCCATGGACATAAGGACACTTGCAACAGCCATATCAATAACGAGAAAAGGGACAAATATCATGAACCCCATTTGAAATGCCGTTTTAAGTTCACTGATCGCAAAAGCTGGTACAAGTGTAGTGAGTGGAACATCTTGAATGGTCTCCGGCCGCTCCATACCAGAATAATTGATGAATAGAGCTAAGTCCTTTTGCCTCGTGTGTTTCCCCATAAAATCCTTCATAGGAATACTTGCTTCTTCATAAGCTTCATCCAATGTAATTTCCTCATTGAACAAGGGCGTTAAGGCCTGATCGTTAACTTCCTGTAAGGTAGGTGCCATTATAAAAAATGTTAAAAAAAGAGCAATACCAACCAAAACTTGATTGGGCGGCATTTGTTGAGTCGCAAGTGAAGTCCTTACAAAAGAAAGTACGATCAGAATTCTTGTAAAACTTGTCATCAAAATCAATATCCCAGGAGCAAGGGACAAGACCGTCAACAAAAGCAGTAATTTAACGGAAGTAGAAATGTCTTCAGGATCTGACCCGGAGAAGATCTCGATAAATTCATTCATGATCTCTGCCCTCCTGATCCTGTTTTGATGCATTTTTTCTTTTTTCTTTCATATCTTTAAGCTGCTTCTCAAATAGTTGCTGAAACTGTGTAGTGGAAGTACTCCGTTCCTTTCCTTCATCCTTTCTCCATTTTCCAAGCCATTTATCAAAAGGGAAAGTTTTTTCCATTCCATGGTGTTTATCCCTTTGGATCAAAGCGCTTTTAGTGGAAGGATCTGAGATTTCAGTAATGATTTCCACTGAATCCCCGACCCCGAGAATAAACACTTGTTCACCAATACGCACAGCCTGTATCGAACGGTTAGGCGCAAGGTTCATCCCTCCCAGGTTTTCCATTGTTCGATTCTGATTGAACACTTTATTTCTAGAATTAAAAAATTTTAATAGTCCATATATGAGAGCCAATACCAGTAATAGAACCAATACCAGTTTAATAATATTCCAAAGTAAGGAACCTTCTGCTTCTTCTAATTGAGAGGGATTGCCTCCAGAGGGAGCCTCAGAATCTTCTGCTGAGTTAGAAGATGGGCATCCTTCAAGCTGAGGATTCTCTAAACACTCAGCGGCAGATGGTGCAGCTTGAACGAACCCTGCACTGCCGAGAAAAATAGTAATTAAAGCGATCATGAAAGCTATCCATCTAGTTGTTCGATACATAAACATTCCTCTTTAACTTAAGGCTTTTTGAATGGCTTCGATAACACGATCAGCCTGAAAGGGTTTAACGATAAAATCTTTAGCCCCTGCTTGAATAGCATCGACAACCATTGCCTGTTGTCCCATAGCAGAGCACATAATTACTTTAGCATTTGGATTATGCTGCTTTATTTCCTTCAGTGCTGTAATTCCATCCATTTCTGGCATAGTAATGTCCATCGTTACGAGATCAGGGTTTGTTTCCTTATATAATTCCACCGCTTTTTTTCCATCCTCTGCTTCAGCTGCAATTTCATACCCATTTTTCGTAAGAATGTCCTTTACCATCATTCTCATAAAAGCTGCATCATCTACAATCATTATTTTTTCTCCCATTTTTACTTCCTCCTTTATTAACGTAATTTACTCAGTCGATCTTTGGGACTCACTATGTCGGTTACCCGTACACCGAAATTCTCGTCGATCACTACAACTTCTCCCTTAGCCATCAGTTTTTCATTTACAAGAATATCAACTGGTTCGCCTGCTAACTTATCCAGTTCTACCACAGAACCTGCTGATATTTCTAAAATATCTTTTATTGTCCTTTTCGTGCGACCAAGCTCTACGGTAACTTTTAATGGAATGTCCATCAGCATATCTAAGTTTCTCTGTTCACTATTATTAAGCTGCACAGATTCAAAGTTTTGGAATTGAGCGGTCTGAATATTCGCTTCATTAACATTTTGCCCCACTGGTCCTCCTACGTACTGAGGTTCAACTTCATCCTGAGGTACTGATGTACTTGAACCCTTGTGATAGTCACTGGTTGTAACAGTTTTGTTGGGCTGCTCTTCTCCTCTTAAATCCGAAGATTTTTCCAGAGATTTTTGATGGTATTCTTTTTCCTCAGGATTCATTAACTGATCCACTAACTCTCTAGCAAAACCTACAGGAAGCAGCTGCATAATACTAGAATCGATCAGTTTCCCCACTTTTAGCTGGAAAGAAACTTTCACAAGGGTTTCGTCATTTGGAATCTGATCCGTCCCCCGGTCTTCCTCAAGGTTTAACACATCAATGGTTGGAGGAGAAATATCTACTTTTTTATTAAATATAGTTGACATACTGGTCGCTGCTGACCCCATCATTTGGTTCATAGCTTCCTGGACGGCACTTAAAGAAATTTCATTTAATTGGTCATCAGGAGAGCTGCCATCTCCGCCCAGCATAAGGTCTGCAATAATAGCCGCATCTTTAGTGTTAATAACCAAAACATTTTCACCTGAAAATCCATCCGTATAAGTAACTCCGACGGCAACATAAGGTTTTGGAAATTCATCAGAAAGACGATTACGGTTTACAACGGTGATTTTCGGTGTTGTGATTTGGACTTTTTGGTTTAACAAGGAAGACAAAGCTGTTGCAGAACTTCCAAAAGAAATATTGCCGATTTCACCTAGTGCATCTTGTTCAAGTATTGATAATTCTTCTGCCGAACCTTGACTAGAAGGTGAACGTTTAAAATCTTCACCGGTACTGCCATTCAAAAGGGCATCTATTTCATCCTGGGATAACATATCGTCACTCATTTCTTTCGGCCTCCCCTCGATAGTCTTCTAGTACTTGCACAGCGAGTTGATTTTTAATGGTCCCCGGCTGCACATAAAACTTTTGTTCGTTATCTACTTTTAACGTCATAGGTTTGTCAATTTGCTGACTTAATCGAATCACATCATTTTCCTTCAACCCTAAAAACTCCTGAATCGATATATTCGATTCCCCGAGCAAAGCTCTTATATCTACTTCTGTCCCTTTAATAGTGCTTGTTAGTGCTTCATATTCTTCAGGATCTCTATCTTTCGGCTGTTGCTTTTGCATCCAATAATGAACGGACAGCTTCGGAATGATTGGTTCTAACACTACGTGAGGGATACAAATATTAATCATACCGCTCGATTCCCCAATAGTTGTATTTAAGGAAACAACTACCACCGTCTCATTAGGTGATACCATTTGAAGAAATTGAGGATTCACTTCAAATTCTTCCAGTATTGGGTCGATTTCTACTATAGAACCCCAGGCTTCCTGGTAGTTATCGAGGGCTTTCTCAAATAAGTGAGACATAATAGTCGTTTCAATTTCTGTTAAGTTGTCCACTTTACTTGCACTGCTACCTCTGCCTCCCAATACTCGGTCCATCATCGCATACGCTACATTAGGGTTAATTTCGAGCAGAATTCTTCCTTCTAATGGGGATACACTGAATATATTCAGTATCGTCATTGTTGGAATAGACCTGATAAATTCTTCATAAGGGAGCTGGTCTACTGAAGCGACTTCGATATTTACATAGGTTCTTAAATGTGCTGAAAAATAAGTAGTAAGCAATCTGGAGAAATTTTCATGTATTCTTGAAAGACTTCTAATTTGGTCTTTTGAGAATCGCAGCGCTCTTTTAAAATCGTAGGATCGAACTTTCCTCTCCTTTTCTTCATTCTTTAATTCCTCGGCATCCATTTCACCCGTTGATAAAGCGGATAGCAAGGAGTCTATTTCATTCTGAGAGAGAACTTCTTCTGCCACACTCTCACCCCCTCACCCAGATTGTTAATTATTGTAAGACTTTGTCTACTGTATAAACATCAGTAACGGTCCCCTGGCTCATAACCTCATTCAATTTTTCTTTTAACTGGTCCTCAAGATCACCAAGCCCCGATTGAAAAGATTCAGAATCCATAACCGCAAGTTCTTTAATCAATATATTTTGCATCTGGAAATCTCTCTTTTGTAATTCTTCTAAAGATTTCTTGCTGTCTGTTACAACACGGAAGCGGATGCGTACAAAGTCACCATTCTTTAAATCCGTTGTAATATCCTCCGTTAGCATGGATGACTCCCGCATTTCATCAATAGATCTTTTTCCTTTTACTTCATCTGTCCCATTTAGATTCATGACGATAATAAGAGTCGCTGCTCCAAGTAAAGTAAGCGTACTTAGAATAATAATCATCGTCTTAAAGACTCGATTTTTAATCGTCATCACCTGCCTGTCCAGCTAGTCTAAAAAGCCCTACTTCTCTATAAAACCTTTTAATTTTCTTTACAACAATTTCTTCCTGCTCTTTAACCAGAAGCTTTTTTCCTTGAGTTGTCGTAATCATAGTGTCCGGATTAGATTGAATTTGCTCTATGTAGATGGCATTTAAGGTAAACGGATCCCCGTTCAATTTCGTTAAAGCTATCATCTTGATAGGGGAGGCTATATAGTCAGCCTCCCCGCCCTCCTCTCCGGTTAACGTTTCAAGTTGACTAATTCCTGAAGAATTTCATCTGAAGTAGTAATAATCCTTGTATTGGCCTGAAATCCTCTTTGTGCCGTAATCATTTCAGTGAACGATTCAGCTAAGTCCACATTAGACATCTCAAGAGCCCCTGCGACCATTTGCCCTGTTCCATCGCTTCCTGCAACAGACAAGTCATCCAATCCCTCAATCGGCTCTCCAGCGTTAGTGGTATAGCGATAGGTATTGCCGCCAATTTTCTCGAGACCGCTTGGATTAGCAAAGTTAGCCAGTCTGATTTGCCCAGCTACTCTAGGTGTACCATCAACATCTACATAACTGACTGCACCGTCCGGCTGTATACTGAAACTCTGGGCGTCTTCAGGAATGGTAATCATTCCTGCATTGTTTTGGGCGGTATTTGGCGCGTTCTGGTTTATAGTAAAAGGCTCTCCAACTAAATATTTTCCTTCATTGTTCACGATTGCCCCTTCAGAATCCAAATAGAAATTTCCAGCTCTTGTAAAGCTCGTATTCACATTGTCAAGATTAAATGCTTTACCATCCGTATTAATGTCATCTGTTCCACCCTCTGCAAGCATAAACATCCCGTCTCCTTCAAGAGACAAATCCAATGGACGATTGGTTGTCTGGCGGTTACCTTGAGTATGGATTGTATCAATGGATCCTGTTTGGGAACCCAGCCCTACTTGTGAAGGGTTCAAACCTCCGCGTGTATTGCCGTTTGCTCCTTCTGTAGGTCCTTGGGCACCTGTCATTGTTTGACTCATCATATCTTGAAATGTAACGCGCCCTTTTTTGTATCCGTACGTATTTACATTAGCAATGTTATTTCCAATCGTATCTAACTGTGTTTGAAAACCTTTCATTCCGGAAATACCCGCATACATTGAACGTAGCATGTTGCAACATTCCTCTCATTTTTTATTTTGATCAGCCGCTTCCATCAGTCAGCGGTAGTACGGCCTCCCTTGAGGGTCCAGCCTAATCTTCTAACACAATGGTGCCATTAATGTTTGTAAAAATTTGAGATGCAGCTTCTTCTCTTCCAAGCGCTGTTACAACGGTGTTATTTTTAGTACTTACTACAAAAGCAGCCTGGTTAGTAATGACTAAACTATCCGTTACACCTTTGGACTTGGCTTCTGCCATCTTATTTGAAATTTCATTCCATTTATTCTCATCAATTTCTATATTCCGTTGTTTCAAACGCTTTTCTGCATGTTTGCTTATTCTTAACGTTTGAGCCTCATTAAGAACATTTTGAAAAGAGATATCTGTTTTCGTTTTTTTCCTTTGAGGTGCTGCTTGGAGTGGTTGGTGAAATTGATGAATGCGGGGATCCATTCTACTCACCGGAACTTGCTCCACCTATTCCACTAACAGATGTAATTTGATTGACTGGCAGTTTTAGACCTGACTTCAACTCAAGGGAGGTATCCCCATCTTTTTGAACGACGGATGTAACTACTCCTTTTTCCAGCCCCTCTTCAGCTCCAGTTTCTTCATTAACTATCGGATAGGCAACCTCCTTACCAATTAAACTGCTATACTGGATCAGTGGCGGTAGACTTTGAGTGTCTAAGAATTGCTCTATAGCTTGTGACATATTTGTCATCTGTTCCAAATTAGAAAACTGGGTCATCTGGGATATAAACTCTTTATCTTTCATCGGGTCAAGAGGATTTTGATTTTGAATTTGCGCCATTAAAATCTTTAAGAAATCATCTTTTCCGAGCGAGGAATTTGCGCTATCTGCAACTGACTGATTTTTTAAATAGTAGGACGAATCAATCGTATTCATGTCATCACCTAAACTTTCTCGTTCATTAGAATATCGTAAAAAGACATTTCTTCCTCAGACTTATCTTCATTATCCGAATTTAACTGATTTGATTGTTTTTCTTTTTGTTCTTCCTGGCCTTCTTGCTCCTCATCGAATGAATAAAAAGTCTGCTGATCACTTAAACCGTCATTCTTTTCAACTACGACCTGCTGGGGAGAGAACATGTGCCTCAACTGGCTCATATTACTTTCCAGCATATCTTTCGCCGCTTGACTGCTAGCTATAAACTTCACGGTAATTTCTCCATTAATTTGCGCAAGCCTCACCTTCATCTCTCCAAGATTGTGAGGCTTAAGTTTTAACTGCATTTCCATACTGCCTGGCTTGCTGGTAATCCAGCGGCTGGATTGTAGAATACGTTCCAGTTCTTTCATAAACTGGTTTGGGAAAGAAGAAGACGGCTGGTTCTGATGGATTTGAATTACATGTTGTTCTACTTTTGACATCGGCATGGTTTGAAGAGAAGGTGCAGAGTTTTTAGTATTATCCGTATGCTTTTCTATATACTGCGAAATCCACTTCCCCATTTCCTTTCCATTAATAGGCGACAATCTTTGATAACCAGGCGGAACTGTTTGTCTATTATGGTAAGTATTCCATATACCTTTAAACAGCTTATTTTCAAATTCAGTTCCTTGCTCGGATAGTTTGCTCAGCATGGATTTCCATTTTCCCTCAGGCACTTGATTGGATATTTGGGAGATCGATTGAATGACATCTTTAATAACTAATACTTTGGTTGTATAACCATTGACCTTGGAATGGGAATCCCTATCATTGTAGTCAAGACTATGAAGGGTTTGTTGGAACTTAACCCATAATTTTTGAAGATCCGTCTCTTTCTGCTCAAAATTATTAAGTAATTGATTTTTTTCCAATTGTGTCTGGCTCGTTGAAATAGGGATAGTGAAAAGGTGAATGTTATCCGACATTTTCTTTTTCTGCCCCTCAGCGTCTTTAAGTACGTGTTGAGCCAAATTTGTGTTTTCATTGATGGTTTGAAGAAGATCTAAAACTCTTTGGTCTTTATCAAAGTAAGTCTCTTCTTGCCAATTATCACCTTCTGCTCCATCTGGTTTCATTACTCCATAAAGCATTTTAAGAGCAGACTGCAGACTATTTAGTATGTCCAGACCTGAAGGCATATCCGCATTACCTTCAAGCTGATTTTGGAGATCAGTCAGCTGTTCAAGTAACTTCAACTCCTGTCCAATTCCTAGATCAATTTCTTTATGATAGGAATTCAGTTCGGTAAATAATTCAATCAATTCGCTTTGAAGATTCTGAGCCTTTTCAATAATTGGATCTATATCTTCTTTCTTTGAACCACTTAAACTCTCCCCATTCTCTTGAAGGGCATATAATAAGTCTTGAAATGCTCCCTCGGTATTCTTACCTTCTGATTGTGAGTTAAATAGAAGCAGCGGACGAGACCCTGTAGTGCTAAACAACTGATCGACAAGATTCATTGTTTTCACCTCCTTTCAAGTAGACAACTCTTAATCTTCAGATGAATCAATAATTTCACCAGCGATTCCTGCGGCTGTTTCTGGATTCATTTGACCAAAGATTAATCCTCTTTCTTCGCTTGCTACATTCTCAAGCACCTCTATAGCAAGATCTTGACTCATGTTCTCTACAATAGGCGCAGCTTCTTCCGGCTCCATTTGCTGGAAGGAAGCAGCCATGCTCATCACTTTCTCATTTTCAGGTTTTGCTTCTTCTGCTTCCTGGGCAGATTCCACAACAGCTTCTAATTTAACTACCTTTTGCTCAAGTTCATCAATCTCTGTTTGTTTTGCACTTAGTTCTTCTTCGAGCAGATCGATATCTTCATTCCTGGCGTCAAGAGTAGTCTCAAGTTCCTTGTTGTTTGATTTGATGTTTTCTTCCTCTGGAGAAGATGCATTTTGAGCTATCCACGGCACCTTACTTACATACTTCTCAGTTTGTTCTGTGACATTCACACCGAGTAGAGTTAAGACAATCCAGGCTAAGGTGATGGCAAACACTATGGGAATGATAATTACAAAGAAGAACCATTGTAATTTACTGGCTTGCTGCTTATCAGTAATTTGCTTTGCCATAACCTCACCTACCTTGAAAATTTAAAAACTGCCTCATAGACATATCATCCATTTGTTTATTTTCTTCATCTTTAACCCATTTTTGATGCTTTTTTTGCTTTTGTGCGATGAGTTTTTCAAATTTCTTCACTTCTACATAAGCGTCTGTTAATTTTTCCTGAGAGTGGTACATGGCCTGACGGGCTTCTTGAACTTCAGGCTGCAGCAAATCTATACGTTCTTCTAAGCGCTCTATGTATTGCTGGTGCTGAATAAAAGTCATTGCCTGAATCGTTCTTTTAGAAAGGGTCTGATGGAATGAATGCTCGGCTTCTTCTTTTTCCTTCAATACCTCATACAGCTGGGTCGCTTTTTGTTCAAATGCTTCTACTCGAGATTGATGATGTTTCTCTTGCTCAGCTCTCTCCCGATCCCTTAAATCCATAATTTTATGAAAAGCACGCAAATGAGCCATACAAATTCCACTCCTATGTAAATAACTGTTTTAGCAAATCCTCGGATCCTTCAAAACTTGACGGTTCTTGTACACCTTGCTTCAAAAAGTTAATAATGGAAGGATGATAATGAATGGCCTGATCGATATCCTTACTGCTGCCTTTTTTATAAGCTCCTATTTGAATCAGCTCACTATTTTCCTCGTACCTCGCAAGCAATGCTCGAAGGCGTTCTGCTGATTGTTTATGTTCATCTGATGTAATCTGCTTCATTACCCGGCTGATTGATTTTAATATGTTTATAGCTGGAAATTGACCCTGTTCCGCAAGGTTTCGATCCAGTACAAAATGTCCATCAAGAATCCCTCTCACCGTATCTGATACCGGCTCATTCATATCGTCTCCGTCCACCAGCACTGTGTAAAAAGCTGTAATCGTTCCTTTACTGCTTGTTCCCGTTCTCTCGAGCAGCTTAGGTAAGAGTGCAAATACAGATGGTGTGTAACCTTTGGTCGTGGGAGGCTCCCCTGTTGCAAGTCCGATTTCACGCTGGGCCATGGCAAAGCGGGTTACGGAATCCATCATAAAATTAACGTTGTAGCCGAGATCTCTAAAGTATTCACTTATCGCAGTAGCAGTATAGGCTCCTTTAGTCCTCATAAGAGCTGGTTGATCAGATGTAGCTACGATAACAATGGAACGTTTTAGTCCCTCTTCCCCTAGATCGTTTTCAATGAATTCTCTCACTTCTCTTCCGCGCTCACCAATAAGGGCTATAACATTTAAATCGGCAGAGCTGTTTCTTGAGATCATTCCCATAAGAGTACTTTTACCCACACCGCTTCCTGCAAATATACCAACCCGTTGTCCTTTTCCAACCGTTAACAAAGAATCAATTGCACGAACTCCTACTTGAATCGGCTCTTTAATAGTGGGTCTTGACAACGGGTTAGGAGGGGACTGATCCGTGGGGTACATCGTTAAACCTTTGGGGAGTAAACCACCGTCCAGCGGCTGTCCTGTCGCATCCAAAACCTTTCCAATCAATCCTGTTCCTACTTTAACTTTCATTGGTTCTCCAGTTGCCTCTACTAAACTTCCAGGACTGATATCTCTCATTTCTTTATAAGGCATAAGGAGAATATTCTCTTGATTGAAACCAACCACCTCAGCAGCAATAGACTGGTTCCGATCAGAATGAGAGTGGATATAGCATAAATCTCCAATTGAAGCTTCCGGACCCTTTGACTCCACCATCAAACCTACCACTCGGTGAATGCGGCCGTAGCGTTTAAAGGTATCTGATCGATCAATAACTTGTAAATAAGTATTCTTATTCATAAGCTCCCGCCTCTTCTTGAACAACACGAAAAACTTTCTCTCTCAATTCTTTCAGCTGACTGTCAATCCCAGCATCAATACGTCCAAAAGGGGATTCAATCACGCATGAAAAAGGTTCCATCTCATCTTTCACGTAGATAGACAAATTGGTTTTCAAACTCGTCATTCTCTGCAATTCTTCTGCCTGGGACTGAAGATCACTATATTGATCAGGATGAACATAAATAGCTATTTCAGGCTGCTCTTGAACTTCTTTAACTACTTTTTTAACCAGATATAAAAAAGACTCAGGGTGGTCTTGCAAATGGCAGTTCACTATCTTTTCAGCTGAACGAAGAGCAATTTCAACAATGGTTTCTTCACTTGATGCAACAATCGAGTGATATGATTGGTTCGCCTTCGCAATAATGAGGTTTGCTTCCTCCAACTTTTCCGTGTAATCGTGATATCCCTGAGTTACACCAGTCTCGTAACCTTCTCTCTCTGCGGCTTGAACCAATTGAATTCTTTCTTCCTGCCACGCTTTCTTATCGGCTTCGATTTTATGTTCTGCTTCCTGCAGCAATTGCGAAGCCTCTTCCCGTGCCTCCTCCAAAATCTTTTCGGCTTGCTGTCTCTTTTGCAATGCAAGCTCTTGTTCATTGTAAAGATGTTCTTCCACAGATACAGTTGAGGTTAGCTTTTCGACTGGCTTAATATGAATAATACGTTGAGAACTTTGATTGCTAGACAATAATGTCGTCACCTCCACCTCGTGCAACTACAATTTCTCCCACATCTTCTAAACGTCTAATAGTAGCCACAACTCTGGTTTGAGCCTCTTCTACATCACGTAAGCGTACTGGTCCCATAACTTCCATCTCTTCTTCAAACGTTTCAGCCATTCGCTGGGACATATTGGAAAATACTAGATTTTTAACTTCATCACTCGAAATTTTCAAAGATAAGCGTAGGTCTTCATTTTCAACTTCTCGTATGACCCTTTGAATTGCTCGATTATCAAGTGAGACAATATCCTCAAAAACGAACATACGTTTTTTAATTTCCTCGGCTAGCTCTGGATCCTGAATTTCTAAGGAGTCTAATATTGTTCGTTCCGTACTCCGGTCAACTCCATTGAGCACTTCGACCACTGCTTGAATACCACCTGTTTCCGTATAGTCATGAGTTACTGTAGCTGAAAGTTTTTTCTCAAGTATCTGCTCCACCTGATTGATAATTTCAGGAGAAGTGGATTCCATCGTAGCAATTCTTCGTGCAACATCGGCTTGCAGCTCCTGAGGAAGTTCAGAGAGAATCTGGCCGGACTGTGCCGCATCTAAGTAAGATAAAACGAGAGCAATCGTTTGAGGGTGTTCATTTTGGATAAAATTCAAAATCTGAGCAGGCTCAGCTTTTCTAGCAAAATCGAAAGGCTTCACTTGGAGAGAAGAGGTTAAGCGTCCAATAATGCTGGATGCTTCGTCTTCTCCCAAAGCTTTTTCAAGAATAGTTTTGGCATAGCCAATCCCTCCTTGAGAAATATAATCCTGCGCCAAAGCGATCTGATAGAATTGTTCTACTATTTCTTCTTTTTCTTTTGAATTTACTTTTTGAACTGATGATATCTCGAGTGTTAATTGTTCTATTTCTTCTTCATTTAAGTGTTTGTATACCTGTGCAGCTACATCCGGTCCTAAGGAAATTAAGAGGACGGCAGCTTTTTGCTTTCCAGATAACTCTGACTTTTTCAAGGCCATTGAAGAACCCTCCCTTATTCTTCCGCGATCCAAGATCGCAATAATTTAGCAAATTCTTCCGGATTTTCTTTTGCCATTTTTTCTAATTGTTCTCTTTGTTGAGTAGAAGCGGTTACCTTTTCTTCAATGCCCGGAACAAAGGGAGGGATTTCCTCTTCTACAGTATCTTCGTAAATTTCTTCTTGTCTTTTTCTTCTCATTAACAAAACGATTAGCACCACAATAACAATTACAAGAACGGCTCCTGTTACGTACATCCACATTGGAATTCCAGACGTCGGTTCGGGAGAGGAAGGCTGCTCACTGAATTCTTGAAAAACAATTGATATTTTTTCCTGAGGGTTTACTTCTCCGTAACTTTCATTAATGGATGTCGTAATCATTGAGTTAAGAATTGACTGCACGCTTTCCTCAACAGTTTGCTGCTCTTCAGCAGATAACAGTTCAACAGATCCTTGTTCATCAGCACCTTTTGTACGATCAATAGCTACCTGAATTCCAAGATCCCTTACTTTAAAAGGGCTCTCTTCAATATTTCTCTTAATTCGGTTAAATTCGTTATTGATCGTTTCACGGTTCATTTCATAATCCCCGTTCGAGCCTTCTGCGTCAGCAGGATAGTTCGCTACATCTTCCTCCCCTGCGCCAGGCACTCCCCCTTCAGGTATTCCCCCTTCGTAGGTTTCTTCGATCCGTTCAATACTTACTGGAAGTCCCTCCATAGTTTCAGGGTCGACAGGTTCTACGAGTTCCTCTACGCGATTTTCTTTTGTAAAATCAATATCTGCTGTAACGGTTGCTATCACTTTTTGCTGACCAATCATCCTGCCAAGCATACGCTGGACATCTTGCTTAATGTCACGCTCAATATTTTTTTTCACATTCTGCTGATATGTATAAGCGTCTTGGCTTTCAGGTGAATTTGAATTATTTAAATCAAAATACTTAAAGTTTTGATCCATAATTACGATATTATCTTTAGACAAGTTGGAAACAGATTTTGAAGCCAGGTTATAAAGGGCTCCTATTTGACTGTCCTCCATCTGATATCCGGGTTGTATAGTCAGTACGATTGAAGCGGAAGCTGTTTGCTCAGTTTCGGATGCAAATACCTCCTCTTCTGGAATGTTGATCATAACTTTTGCATCCTGAATTCCACCGATTCCCTTCATCATATTGGCCAGCTCGCTTTGCATAGCGTCCAGCTTAATCATATTAAACTCATTATCCGTCATTCCCCATGACGTGTTATCACTAAAAAATCCATAATCTATCGAACCGCTGCTAGGAAGACCTGCCGCAGCTAAATCTACAAGCAACGTCTCTGCTTGAGGTTCTGGGACCAAGATGGATGTACCACTTTCTTCCAGTTCATATGGAACTCCTCTTGTGTCCAGCTCTGTTTTAATTTGGCCGATTTCCTGGATCGTTAAATCCTTATAAAGAGGAACCATTTTTGTACTGGATGCAAAAATGCTAACCACGGCTACTATTAAAAGGACAGCTGCGGCTCCACCAATGATGGTAGCTTTCTGTCCTCTACTTCTTTCATTCCAAAACGAAATACTACGATTTTTGTACTGTACTAGTTTTTCTTTCATAATTGCCCCCAAAAAAAGCACGATCACCGCGAATATTGTAACAACTTATTTAACGTGTGCTACACTTGCATTCGCATAATTTCTTTATATGCTTCTACTACTTTATTTCTCACTTCAATAGATGTTTGCATCGTGATACTGGCTTTCTTTGAAGTAATCATCACTTCATGAAGGTTCTCCACTTCACCGTTTGCCAGGGCTTTAGTTTTCTGATCTGATTCGAGTTGAGTGTGATTCACTTGATCGATTGCATTTTTCAATTGATCAGCAAATTTGACTTGAGCCTCTGCAGGAGAACTACCCGGGTTAATTTGAGGTGAGAAAGTATTTGATTGGATCGACGGTAATCCCTTTATAGTATTTAGATCTGGCATTTAATCTCTCCTTCTCGCTATCTTCCTATTTCCAGTGCTTTCATCAGCATACTTTTAGAGGCATTAAGAGAGGTCACATTAGCTTCATAAGAACGTGTAGCACTCATCATGTCCACCATTTCCTGTAAAGGATCTACATTAGGAGTCTGGACATAACCTTCTGAATTAGCATCAGGATGGTTGGGGTTAAACACTTGTTTGAAAGGTGTCTCATCCTCCGCAATCGTTGAAGCTTTTACACCCTGACTGCTTCCGTGATGAGTTGAACGTCGAGAGGCGTTTTCCAGGTGAGACTTAAAGCTTACGCTATTTGGTTCAAATACGACCATTTTTCTGCGATAAGGTTCCCATTCTCCCTCTTCATTACGTTGAGCTCTTGTGGAATTTGCATTTGCTACATTAGAGGAAGCTACATCCATTCTCAGCCGCTGGGCTGTTAATCCACTGGCACTTGTGTTCATTGCATCAAAAATCCCCACCCTTAGTTTCCTCCTTTAATAACGGATTCCATGCTTCTGAACTTACCACTCATGCGATCAGCCAGAGCTTGATAGTAAATTTGGTTCTGAGCCAAGCTGCTCATTTCCTTATCAATATCAACGTTATTTCCATTGTGATTATATGTAGTACTATTGTTTGTGGTCGTTTTGTAGGAGGCGGATTCTCTGTTCTGAAAATCGAAATGCTTTAAATTGGTTTTTTTTGCTGAGAGAGAAGCCTCTGCGCGGTTTAAGTGATCTTTAAACACAACATTTTCAGCTTTATAACCAGGCGTATCCACATTGGATATATTGTTAGATATGGCACGGTTCTTTTCTGAGGCATAATTTAAGGACTTTTCTAACGTGTTAAAGGTATCATTAAATAGTTTCAGTATAATCCCCCCTATTCGACATGTTTCTAGGTTCACAAACCTAATTGTAAAAAAATATGTATACCTGTGTCTATGTAGTACAACGGTATTTTTTTGCTAACTACACAAATAGAACTAATATACCAGGACTTTTTACTTAAAAACACGACATTTAATGGTTTTTGTCGAAAATACTATTATAATGAACATTATTACACAGTTCGTTCGGTAAATAAATCAGATTTACATAAATTTTATAAAATTATACTTTAATGGATATATAACCTTGTTTTTCCAATTTTAAATATAAGAAAACCGCTGCTTTTGAGAAAGCAGCGGTTTTCTTATATTTAACTTGTACGAAGTTTTTGAAGTTCAACAAGGAAGTTATTGTTCAAGACTTTAATATACGTCCCTTTCATACCTAAAGAACGAGACTCAATTACTCCGGCACTTTCTAACTTACGTAGAGCATTCACAATTACTGAACGGGTAATTCCTACGCGATCCGCTATTTTACTGGCAACAAGCAGACCTTCGTTTCCTTCCAACTCTTCGAAAATGTGCTCAATTGCTTCTAGTTCACTATAAGACAAAGAACTAATCGCCATTTGCACAACAGCTTTACTGCGAGCTTCCTGTTCAATCTCTTCTGTTTTCTCATGAAGGATTTCCATACCGACAACGGTTGCCCCATATTCTGCAAGAAGAAGATCGTCGTCATTAAAGCTTCTATTAATGCGACTTAGGATTAAAGTACCTAATCTCTGTCCTCCACCGATGATCGGAACAATGGTAGTCAATCCCTGCTCAAACAATTCTCGGTTTTCAACAGGAAAAGCCGTGTATTCACTATCGATATCAATATCAGGAGTCGTTTCCTGGATATTAAATAAGTTCTGAGTATATTCTTGTGGGAATTGGCGTTCAGTCAGCATCGACTTCATTCGCTCATTCTCAATTTCCTGATTAATAGCAAATCCAAGAAGTTTACCTCGGCGGCTCAATACAAATGTATTTGCTTCAATAACATCTCTCATTGTTGCGGACATATCATTAAAATCCACCGATTTCCCTGTAGTTTTCTGTAGCATAGCATTAATTCTTCTGGCACGATCTAATAATTTCATCTGTTATTCCTCCTTATGGTATGTCTATAAAATAAAACGACTAAGATCCTTATTTTTCACAATAGAAGACAGTTTGCTATCAACATATTGTGGCGTAATTTCAATAGTTTCCATCGTTACATCAGGTGCTTCGAATGACAAGTCCTCTAATAACTTTTCCAAAATGGTATGAAGTCGTCTCGCACCAATATTGTCCGTCTCCTGGTTCACCTCATGAGCAATCTCTGCGAGTCTAGTAATAGCATCGTCAGAAAATTCAACCTTTATACCTTCAATTTCCAATAAAGCCTTATATTGTTTTAATAAAGCATTGGAAGGTTCCACTAAGATGTTTCGGAAGTCCTCCACGTTAAGTTTATTAAGTTCAACACGAATCGGGAATCTTCCCTGCAGCTCAGGTATTAAATCCGAAGGTTTGGCCATATGAAAGGCGCCAGCAGCAATAAATAAAATGTGATCCGTTGAAACGGCTCCATATTTAGTCACAATGGTAGAACCTTCTACAATGGGAAGGATATCACGCTGAACTCCTTCTCGGGAGACATTAGCTTGATTGTCACCTTTAGCAGCTACCTTATCAATTTCATCAATAAAAATCATACCTGACTGTTCCACTTTGTTTACGGCTTCCTGTCCTACTTCATCCATATCTACTAATTTACTCGCTTCTTCCTGAGTAAGGACTTTACGCGCTTCAGAAACGGGAAGCTTTCTTTTTTTGGTTTTTTTAGGCATGAACTGGCTGAAGGCATCTTGCATGTTCATCCCCATTTGTTCCATTCCTGATCCTTGCATCATGTCAAACATAGAGGATTGCGATTCTTCCACTTCAATAGTAACCATACGGTCCTCAAGCTCCCCCATATCCAACTGCTGACGAATACGGCTTCGCTTAGTTTCGATTTCTTTTTCTTCCTGATTTGGCTGGGGTTCACTTTCCTGCTGATCTCCCTGATTAAAGAACATTTCCAGAGGGTTTTTAAAATTATTCTGCTGCTTTTTCTTAGAGGGAACAAGAAGTTTTACAAGTTTTTTATTCGCCTGCTCTTCAGCCCTTTCCTTCACTTCTTCCATTTTTTCTTCTTTTACCATTCGTACAGCCATTTCCACGAGATCACGAACCATTGATTCAACATCACGACCCACATAGCCTACTTCAGTAAACTTTGTGGCTTCTACCTTAACAAATGGCGCCCCTACCAATTTGGCAAGTCTTCGGGCAATTTCTGTTTTTCCTACACCGGTTGGACCCATCATAAGAATATTTTTAGGTACAATTTCGTCACGGATTTCACCGGTTAGCTGCATACGGCGATATCGATTCCTAAGAGCTATAGCAACTGATTTCTTTGCGCTATTCTGTCCTATAATATATTGATCGAGTTTTTCAACTATTTGTTTAGGTGTTAAATTCAACGACATTGCAAAGGTCCCCCTTATTTGAGAACTTCCAGAATAATTTGATCATTTGTGAAAACGCAGATTTCTCCTGCTATTTCTAACGCGGCTTGAGCAATTTGTTCAGCTGACTGATCAGGTGAATAGCGTTTAAGGGCACGACCTGCACTTAAAGCGAAATTACCACCGGAGCCTATAGCCAGAATTCCATCATCCGGTTCTATGACTTCCCCAGTACCGGATACGAGAAACATGTGATTACGGTCCATTACAATAAGCATAGCTTCAAGCTTTCTCAATACACGATCACTGCGCCACTCCTTGGCTAACTCCACAGAAGCTCTTGCTAAATTACCATCAAAACTTTCAAGCTTTCCTTCAAATTTTTCAAACAAAGTAAAGGCATCGGCTACAGATCCTGCAAAGCCTGCTAAAACCTGATCATTGTAAAGCCGGCGTACTTTTCGTGCTTTATGCTTCATAACCACCTGATTCCCAAGTGTTACCTGCCCATCACCACTCATCGCACACTGACCATTGTGCTGGACAGCAAATATGGTTGTTGCGTGGAATTGTTGTTCCATATTCTCACCTCATTTATTTGCTCTTGGATGGCTGTTCATATAAACATGCCTTAATCGATCTTTTGTAACATGGGTATAAATCTGTGTTGAAGATAAATGCTCATGGCCCAATAATTCCTGCACCGAACGGAGATCTGCTCCTTCATTAAGCATATGAGTAGCAAATGAATGCCTCAGTTTATGTGGGTGAATATCCACGGTTAACGCAGCATCTTCTACCATTTTATTGAGAATCATTCGAATGCCACGGGCCGTTAAAGGTGCTCCTTTAGAATTCAAAAATAGTACAGGAGTAGAATTGGAATTCTTTTGCTGAAGTACCCTTCTTCCATCTTCTATATAGGATTGCATGGCCTGACTGGCAAATTGTCCAAATGGCACATACCTTTCCTTCCTGCCTTTTCCGTGGACGAGTAAAGTGGAAAGAGAAAGATCTATATCATTCAGTTCGATCCGGGTCGCTTCGCTTACACGAATACCAGTACCATATAATAATTCAATTAATGCTTGATTTCGCTGTCCCAGAGGATTTTTTTTATCGCTTACCGTAAACAAGTGCTTCAATTCCTCCTGATAGAAGAAATCAGGGATAGGATTCGCTTCCTTAGGGAGTGAAACATTTAGAAAAGGGTTTTTTGTAACAATTTGTTCCCGCTCAAGAAACCGAAAAAAACTTCTCAAGCTGGATATCTTTCTGGATACCGTTCTTCTAGAAAGTAAATTCGCATGTAGTTGGGATAAATAAATACGTATGGATGAATATTCACAATTTACAAGTTCCAGTTGTTCCGCTTGTAAAAACTTTGCAAATTCATCCATATCAATAGAATAATTTTCCACTGTTAGTGGCGATGCATTTTTTTCTATTTGTAAGTACTCAAGATACATTTGCTTATAAGTTTGAAACTCTTCCATAGTTCACCTCACAAAGGCGTTTAAATTTTATCACACTTGTAATCGTAATCACAATGATATTAATAAAAATGTAACAAAATTCTGAATTGTTTCCAAATGAATTGAAGAAAATAACTCATAATGGAAATAAACAGCGATAAGGTGGAATCATTTACCTGTCAAGTATTTATTCTTACCAAACCGTAATTATAGCTGTCCATAAGTAGTGTGTCAATTCAAGACTGAGTAATTTAGAATTAAAGGTCTGTTCAACTCCTTTAATATTGAATATGCCATCACTTTATAAGGTATAGGGTGGGGGAAAAATTAATCATCCTAAGGAACGCACCACAACTGTATAACTTCTTATTCAAAATCTCGAAACTGGTTTTTTACTTAATCGAAAGCTGATCTTGTACCTTTTAGATATAGATTTATCTTAGCTAAAATGAAAAGAGTCTATAACTATCATAATAGTCATAGACTCTCCCTTTTATAACCACAGGCTATGATTGTGGTTCTTCTTTATAGTCACAATTGGTACATGTAATTTGAGTACCTTTTTTAGCCCGCTTCTCCACAAGCAGGGAATCACATTTAGGACATGGCCGACTGATTGGTTTATCCCAGGAGATGAACTCACAATCCGGATAACGGTCACAGCCATAGAACTTACGGTTTTTCTTGCTCTTCCTTTCGACAACGTCCCCTTTTTGACACTTCGGACATGTGACTCCGATTTTTTTAAGAATCGGTTTTGTGTTACGACATTCAGGGAAGTTCGAACAGGCTAGAAATTTTCCATAACGTCCCATCTTATAAACCATTTCATGACCGCAATTCTCACAGTCAATCCCTGCCGGTTCATCTTTAATTTCTATCTCTTCCATCTCTTTTTCTGCTTTTTCCAGGCGAGGCTGGAAATCTTTATAAAAGTCACCAATGATGGATACCCAGTCTTCTTTGCCTACTTCAATTGCATCTAAGTCATCTTCCATTTCTTTAGTGAAATCGAGGTCAATGATCTCAGGAAAGTATTCAATAAGCTGTTCAAGAACAATTTCACCTAACTCGGTTGGTACGAAACGTTTATTATCCAAAGCTACATATCCGCGACGCTGGATGGTATCAAGAGTTGGTGCGTAAGTTGATGGACGCCCAATCCCTAGTTCTTCCAGAGTTTTAACCAGTCGAGCTTCCGTGTATCTCGGAGGTGGCTGAGTAAAGTGCTGATTAGGCGTGATTTCTTCAGCTTTTACGGTCATTCCTTCTTCTAAATGAGGAAGCAGCTTATCTTTTTCTTTTTTATTATCATCTCTTCCTTCAATATACACTTTCATAAACCCTTTGAACTTCACTTCAGAACCTGTAGCACGGAACTCGACCCCCTGGTTATACAGGTGAACAGTCATGGTATCCAGTACAGCTGGTGCCATTTGACTTGAAACAAAGCGGTCCCACACCAATTTATACAAGCGATACTGATCTCTTGAAAGAATACTCTTCATTGCCTTAGGGTCTCGATCAGCTCCTGTAGGACGGATTGCTTCATGAGCATCTTGGGCCCCTTCTTGTTTCTTGGCCTTTTGATTATTACCCAGGTACTCACTTCCGTAATTGCTTTCTATATATTGTTTAGCATCATCTTTTGCGGAGTTGGATAAGCGTGTGGAATCGGTACGCATATAAGTAATTAAACCAGTGGTACCTTGCTTCCCGCCCAGATCAATTCCCTCGTATAACTGCTGCGCAATCATCATCGTCTTTTTCGCCCGGAAATTCAGCTTACGGGCTGCTTCCTGTTGGAGGGATGAAGTGGTGAATGGTAAAGAAGGGTTACGCTTTCTCTCTCTTTTATTTACCTTTTCTACAGAGAAATCTTTCCCTGATATGCGTTGTTGAATGGTTTTAACGTCATCTTCGTTTTTTAAATCCTGTTTCTTGCCATCAACACCGTAAAATGAACCTTCGAATTTCTCTTTATCCTTTAGGAAATCAGCTTCAATCGTCCAATATTCTTCAGGCACGAATTTTTTTATTTCATTTTCACGGTCAACGATAATTTTAAGCGCTACTGATTGAACACGACCGGCACTTAAGCCTTTTTTAACTTTTTTCCATAAAATAGGACTGATGTTATACCCCACCAAACGATCCAATATCCGTCGAGCCTGCTGAGCGTCTACTAGATGAGAATCAATGGTCCGAGGCTGCTTGAAAGAATCTTTAATAGCTTCCTTCGTAATTTCGTTAAATACCACTCTGCATTCAGATGATTCATCTATATCCAAACTATGAGCTAAGTGCCAGGCAATAGCTTCTCCCTCTCTATCAGGGTCGGCAGCGAGATATACTTTTTTAGCTTTCTTGGCTGCAGTTTTTAGATCCTTTAAAACAGGTCCTTTTCCGCGTATGGTTATATATTTCGGTTCAAATTCATTGTCAACATCTACACCCATCTGACTTTTGGGTAAATCACGGACATGCCCGAGGGATGCTTTGACTTTATATTTCTTTCCTAAGTATCGTTCGATCGTTTTTGCTTTCGCAGGTGATTCGACGATTACAAGATAATCTGCCATATCGGTTCCTCCCATAGAGGTGTTTTCTCTATCATCATTACATAAATTAAATCTTCCCTATTATTAAATACAATGAAACCGTTTGTCAAACATACCTTTCCCTCGTATTAGAAAAATTACCATCAATTGACCTTGAATGTAACACCTTTAATTCCTATTTTTCAAATTTTTTCTAACCAGTCTTCAAGAATATCCTGATAACTGTGTACAAGTTTAGCCCCTTGATTAATCATCTTATGACAACCTTCGCTTGTAGCCTTTCCTGGAAGTCCGGGCATAGCATATACATCTCTTCCTTGTTCCAAAGCCTGATCCACAGTAATAAGGGATCCACTTTTCAAGCGTGCTTCTACTACAAATGTTGCCCCTGTCAACCCTGATATAATCCGGTTTCGTTCTGGAAAATGATATTTTTCAGCTTTTCGATCTGGAGGGTACTCACTGATTACCAGTTGCTTTTCAGATAAGTATTGATACAAAGCTATGTCATTAGTGGGATAGATATGATCAAAACCAGAACCAAGCACAGCAATCGTCGTGCCATTGTTTCGGGTGGCGAGATGATGAGCATATTGGTCAATTCCCTTCGCCATCCCACTGACTAATGTAAAACCAAATTGAATCAAGGGAATAAGAATCGATTTCATAGCTGGTAGAGAGTAAGAGGATGGGGTGCGTGTCCCTACGACGCTTAGAGCTAATGAATTGGTTAGAAGCTTTGTATTACCCGTCATATAAAGTACAAAAGGAGAGTCTGGAATAGCCTTTAACAAGGGCGGATACAAATCATCCATTAACGTAACACATTCATATTTTTGTAGATGATTGTCGAGTTTCCTCATTATATTAGTGTCATGAACATGATGAAGAATAGATGTCGCTCTAGGCAGCGGAATGGATAATAGACGGGAAATTTGTTCGGCAGTAGATGTAAAAGGGAATTGAAGTTGAGGATCGATTTGAAACATTTTTCTAAGGAGAGGCCTTGTTACTTGAGGGGCGTGATGGAGACGTATTAAATTTTCTTTTACTGATTGCATACCAAACCTCTTTTCATTTAATAGAACCGTGCCTTTATAGACACGGTTCTTAATAACATTACACTTCGATTATCGTTGGTCCATTGATTAAAGGACATACGAGCAGAATTTTTCATTATTCTCACGTTAACGTATTCGTTCCATGAAGAAATCAATCCGTTTAAACTGTTTTACACTTCTCTAGTAGACCTTGATCTTTTAGAACATTAATTAAAGTATCTCCCATAACAGAAGGTGTTTCTGCTACTTGAATACCACATTCATTCATCACACGTATTTTCTCGTCAGCTGTTCCTTTTCCACCAGAAATAATCGCACCGGCATGGCCCATACGTTTTCCTGGAGGAGCAGTGCGTCCGCCGATAAAGCCAACCACTGGTTTGTTCATATTTTCCTTAACCCATTCAGCAGCTTCTTCTTCAGCAGTGCCTCCAATTTCCCCAATCATGATGACCGCTTCTGTATCATCATCTTCATTGAAAGCTTTCAATACATCGATAAAATCTGTTCCGTTCACAGGATCTCCGCCGATCCCCACAGCTGTAGACTGTCCAATTCCAGCTTCTGAAAGCTGATGAACGGCTTCATAAGTAAGTGTTCCTGAACGAGAGACAACACCTACATGACCTTTATTATGAATGTACCCAGGCATAATACCGATTTTACATTCATCAGGAGTAATTACTCCCGGGCAGTTAGGTCCTACAAGACGCGTTTTCTTACCTTCCATAAATCGTTTCACTTTAATCATATCTAAGACCGGAATGTGCTCTGTGATGCAGATCGCTAAGTCCATCTCAGCATCTGTCGCTTCCATAATCGCATCTGCGGCAAATGGAGCTGGTACATAAATAACAGAAGCATTAGCCCCGGTCTTTTCTACAGCTTCAGCCACTGTATTAAAAACAGGAATACCTTCAACTTCTGTACCACCTTTACCAGGTGTAACTCCGCCGACGATCTGAGTACCATACTCCATCATCTGTTTTGTATGGAACAAAGCGGTAGAGCCTGTAATCCCTTGTACAATAACTTTTGTATCTTTGTTAATATATACACTCATCTGATTTCCCCGCCTTTCTTTACTTTACTAATTCTACGATTTTTTGAGCGCCTTCCGCCATGGAGTCTGCAGAAGTAATATTTAATCCGGATTCATCCAGAATTTTCTTACCTTGTTCAACGTTCGTGCCTTCTAAACGGACTACAAGAGGAAGTGTCAACCCAATTTGTTTGGTCGCTTCTACAACACCTTCAGCAATTACATCGCACTTCATAATGCCTCCGAAAATGTTTACATAAATACCTTTTACATTCTCATCAGACAAGATGATTTTAAATGCTTCCGTAACTTTTTCAGTGGTCGCACCGCCGCCAACATCAAGGAAGTTAGCTGGATCGCCTTTATAATGCTTAATTGTATCCATCGTTGCCATCGCAAGACCTGCTCCGTTAACCATGCAGCCAATATTTCCATCAAGTGCAATATAGCTCAAGTCATACTTGGAAGCTTCTACTTCTTTTGGATCTTCTTCTTCAAGATCACGCAACTCGGCCACATCTTTTTGGCGGAACAATGCGTTGTCATCAAAATTCAGTTTAGAATCAAGTGCCAATACTTCACCGTCACCGGTAGTAACGAGCGGATTGATTTCGGCAACTGAGCAATCTTTTTTAACGAAAACATCGTAAAGACCAAGCATAAATTTAACTGCTTTGCCTAAAGATTCTTTAGGAATGTTAATATTAAATGCTAATCTGCGAGCCTGGAAAGGGGTTAAACCTGTCACAGGATCAATAACTTCTTTGAAGATTTTTTCAGGTGTTTTTTCCGCCACTTCTTCGATCTCTGTGCCGCCTTCTTCAGAAGCCATCATCGTGATTTTGCTTGTGGCACGATCAAGCACTAAGCCTACATAATATTCGCTTTGAATATCACAGCCTTCTTCAATCAGCAAGCGCTTTACTTCTTTACCTTCCGGCCCAGTCTGATGGGTCACAAGCGTCTTACCAAGAATTTCTTCAGCGTATGTACGCACATCGTCAAGATTTTTAGCAATTTTTACTCCACCGGCTTTACCTCTGCCGCCTGCATGGATTTGTGCTTTTACAACAGTTACACCGCTGCCTAGTTTCTGAGCTGCTTCAACAGCCTCATCTACGGTATAAGCTACATGGCCATTTGGCACAGAAACGCCAAATTCGCGCATTATTTCTTTACCTTGATACTCGTGAATGTTCATGTTTCATCCTCCCATCAAATTTCACTGCATGTACATTGTATAAAAAAACGCTATCAATTGTCCACACAAAGGCAGATATCTGTCGAAAAATTCACTGAATTGACCAAAAAATGATTATGTAAACAGAATGAAATATTATTTATCTATCTTGATATAACCTGATTTAATTATGCTTTATAATCTTTATCTGCTTTATAGATAAAAGCGAAAACCTCTGCTACTACGTGATACAATTCCTCGGGAATCTGTTCATTAATATTTAATTCTGATAGTAGTTCCACTAATGTTGCGTCTTCCTGAATGGGTACTTGGCTGTCTTTCGCTTTCTCCATTATATTTTCTGCTATATAGCCTTCTCCTTTTGCTACAACCTTTGGAGCCGCTTCGTTATCAGATTGATAACTGAGAGCAATTGCTTCTTTCCGCTTATCTTTCATATTCGAAGATCAATTCCTTCCTTATATTCAGGTAGAGAGTTGTCTTTACTAGAGGTGTTGACCGCATTGTTCATTTCCTTAATATGGATGGAAGTCAATTCATACCCCATATCCTTAAGTCCGCTTTTAAGAGCAGTTTGATGTGTTTCCATGACTTGTTCTATGAATGAATCATGATTAAATATAGTTACACCTACCCGTCTCGCGACTATGTTTAAGTTAATGATTGTTTCTTTAAAGTTGTCCAAGTTTAAATAGAACATAATCTGACAATAATCAGGATCAATGTTACCTTCCTTCGTTTTTCTACCTTCCATATTCAAATAAGCATCGTTTTCTGAGCCGATTAGGTCACCTGGAAATTGTAGCGACATCTGCAGACTCTGGCTCGTTTCATGCTGCGCTGTCAGTTGTATTCCATTTAACATCTGAATCATTTTTTTAGCTGTTTCTGGACGAATGGTGCCGTTTGTATCCTGAAGACTTGAGAGCAGCAAGGTTTTCAGCGAACTTTCCTGAGTAGTAGCTTTTTCTTGGACTGACGTAGATTTTAAACTAGACTCTTCTTGCAGGCCAGTCAAATCTAGTATGGTCCTCATTTTAACAAGAATAGCTTCTTTCTCTGATAAGGTTGAAAGTTCAGCAGCTGATCTTCCAATCCATTCCGTCAGGGTTTTGCGAAGAATTGGAGACAGCTGCCTGGTTTGCCATTCCTTTAAAACAGACAAGCTTTCCCTAATAACCTGCTTCTCCGTTGAGCCACCTTCGATAAACAAATTGGCGGTACCCAGGAAGTCCTGTAATAGTTTTTTATTTTTTTCATCGATGTAAAGGCTGCTTATTTTTGTTAAGACTTCGCGTTCTTTCAAAAAATGAAAATCTTCAGTTATGGAATGGTTGACTCCAATCTTAATTTGCTTATTACCAAGAGAAACATTTTCAGATGATATATCCTTGGCTAAGACTTTTTCAACTTGATTCATAACACGATGCAAGGAGTGTTGTTCAGGGGCTTCAAGTGGAATCTGCTGATGGAAGAGCTGCTTCAGCCTATCAGCCAGCTTTTCCATTGCCATCGGAAATGGAGGTGCTGACTTTTCAGTAAGGCTGGCTAAATAAGGAAAAGAGAGATTTGTGTTACCTTTACTATGAGCTCCTGCCCATTCTTTCCAGGTGTTTTGAAATGAGGAGTAAGAGACCTTGGAATCAAGAATCCCGGCTTTTTTAAATAATTGAAAAGAGTTCTGGCTGTTACTATCTATTTCTGTCATAAGCTTCACTACAGATGACTCCTTAAAAGGTATAGAAGCCTCCCCTCCCTTTAAAGATGCTAAAAGAGACATAACTGCCCTGTCTGCATCTGTTTTACTTTTAGAAGCCTCTATATGCATCTGCTTTATGATTTGAGTTAAACTATCCATCTTTTTAGTATGTAAAGCATTATAAACGGAAGTTTTAATCGGAAACTGCTTTTGAAGCATCTGTATTAAAATTTCACTGGCAGCTTTTTTGTTATCCGCACGTTGATATAATGCAGCCGCCTGCTTAAGATCAGTCCCCTGAAAAGGGACACTTTTCTTTATAAGTCGAGAAGTAAGCAGACGGTTTTCTTTCGTAGGTTTAATTCCAAGCTCGTTCAATAGCTGTTTTACCGTTGAATTCCCTTGACTATCGCCTAACTGAGTGATTACTTTCAATTGAATTTTTTGATCTATTGAGCCAACTTTAAATAAATAAGATTTTCCTTTTGTAAGAGAAGTTTCTAACTGGGCTTTCACTTGTTGAGAGCCCAGTTGTACAACCGCACGATTCTGTGGAAGGAGTTCAAGAATTTTTCCGTTTATCACCTGCCCTGTCTTAGGAAAAGCCTTCACCTCTGGTTGTTGAACTAATTTGCTCAGGCTTGAAATCAAATTCATTGCTTGTTTCCCTCCTCATATTCAGCGGTTCTCTTTGACAGGTGCGAAGCTTTTTCGATGAAGCGGGGACACTCCGTATGTTTTTAAAGCTTCTAAATGTTCTTTAGTGCCATACCCCTGGTTGGACCGAAAATGGTACATAGGATAGTTCTCGTGCCACTCAGACATAATGCGGTCTCGAGTTACTTTTGCGATAATACTTGCTGCTGCGATTGATATACTACGCTGATCGCCTTTTACTATATAAGTCTGTGGAACTTCTGTGTCCTCCAAATACATCGCATCAATGAGTAGATGTTCAGGTAACTGGTTAAGATCCATAACCGCCCTCTTCATAGCTAATTTAGTTGCTTGATAAATATTATGTTGGTCGATTTCTTCATTAGATACAATTCCTACTCCACAATCTGCATAGGCTTTTAAACTCTGAAAGAACTCCTCGCGTTTAGCAAGCGGTATTTTTTTGGAGTCATAAAGTCCCTCCAAATAATAATCCTCTGGCAGAATAACGGCAGCTGCAACCACAGGGCCCGCCAGCGGTCCACGTCCGGCTTCATCAATACCTGCTATTATATGAGATCCTTTTTCTCTGCAGGAGTACTCAAAAGACTTCATTTGTTCGAATTGGTGTTTATATTCAAGCTTCTGCGCCTGTCTTCTATCGTATTGTTCAAGTAATTTTTGTACTCCTTTGCGCTTATCGCTACGCAGCAGATTCAGATCTTTTTCCTTTACACTTTCATCTATTAATTCTTTTTTGATTTGAGCAATCGTCCTGACAGTCATTGTATGTAAACCTCCGCTATTTTCTTTATCGGATAAATTCCTTAGCATTGTAATGAAAAAAACGCAAAGTGAGTCTTCTCACGTTGCGTTTACGTTCCGTTTATTCTGGACGTTCAAAACTGATAAGACCTAGTTTTCCATTTCGTAGATCCTGTAAGATTACATCTGAAACCTTATCGAAATTAATACGCCCTCCGCTTTCCAGACAGCCTCTCTTTTTTCCGATTGTTTCAAAAGCCGTCATGATATCATCATATCCATCAAATCCATAGCGTTCTTCAAGCATTGCTGGATAATAAGCTTGTAAATAATCCAGCACATAGGCAGCCACATCTTCGGTAGGCAATATTTGATCCTTAATCGTTCCAATCGAAGCAAGGCGGTAGCCGACTTCCTCTTCTTCAAACTTGGGCCATAAAATCCCAGGAGTGTCGAGCAGATCAAATTCATTTTTCACTTTAATCCATTGCTGCTTCTTGGTCACCCCAGGTTTATCTCCGGTCTTTGCAATGCTTTTATTTGCCAGTCGATTGATCAAGGTAGACTTCCCTACGTTAGGTATGCCTAGGATCATAGCTCTGGAAGCTCTCGGGCGGACGCCTTTAGCTTTTAATTTTTCAATCTTTTCATTACCAATGCTTTTCCCAAGGTTGATAACGGCTTGAATATCCTGTTTATTATTTGCTTCAATTGCAATGGAAGGAAAACCATTTTCTTTGAAATGCTTCAGCCATTCTTGTGTTACCTTGGAATCCGCCAAGTCTTTTTTCATAAGGACCATCATTTTAGGCTTGTCTCCCAATATTCCTTGAAGCATGGGATTTTGCGAAGAAAGTGGAGCACGCGCGTCAACTAGTTCGATAACAAAATCAACTAGTTTTAAATTTTCTGATGCTTCTCTCTTTGCTTTAGCCATGTGTCCCGGATACCATTGTATCGTCACGCTATCACTCCTAATTCATGAATTTGATACGATTCAAAGGCCAGTATAAAAATACGGCTTCACCTACTACCTGCTCTTCAGGAATCGTACCAAGCATTCGACTGTCTGTTGAGTTCTTACGGTTATCCCCCAATACTAACAGCTCTCCCTCCGGAACTTCTTCATAACTCCCCGGCAATTGATCAATCGAAAAGTCTCTGGTCAATTCTTCCCCTTCTGGCAGTTCTTTTTTAAGCTCCTCTAAATAAGGTTCTTCGAATGCTTCACCATTTATGTATAACTGGTCATTACTGTATCGGACCGTATCTCCCGGAAGACCAATGATTCTTTTAATGTAGTCTTTTCTCTCCGTAGCGTGAAAGACTACTATATCAAATCTCTCAGGGTTCCCCAGAGTATAATTAATCTTACTTACAATTAAATGGTCATCACTATGAAGAGTATTCAGCATGGAAGGGCCTTCCACCACGACTGGAGCCAATAGAAAAACACGCACAACAACTGCTAAAATAGCTGCTATGGCAAAAGCTTTAATCCACTCTAACCATTGCTTTTTCATCCATCCCCGCTCCCTTAGAAAGATTAGAAAAAAGGAGCTTGGCAAATGCAAGCTCCTTTCTACTAAAATTAGATAATTTCTTTAATACGGGCTGCTTTTCCGCGCAGGTTACGTAGATAGTAAAGACGTGCTTGACGTACTTTACCACGACGAGAACGCTCAATCTTAGCAACTCGTGGAGAATGTACCGGGAATGTACGCTCGACACCTACACCGTAAGTAATCTTACGAACGGTAAATGTTTCGCTGATCCCGCCATTCTGACGTTTAATTACAACACCTTCGAATACCTGGATACGCTCACGGCTTCCCTCTACTACCTTCACGTGCACTTTAACCGTGTCACCTGGACGGAAGTTTGGGTGATCCGTACGAAGCTGTTCTTTTGTAATGTCATGAATAAGTTGTTGCATCGTATTTCACTCCTTTTTAACTAATGCTCTTGCCCTCTAGGAGACAGCGGAACATCGTTTTCCACTTAAACCGAACGTTTAAGCACAACGTATAATATACCATACAAGCTGTTAAACTTCAACAATCATCAACGATTTTTCCATTCATTAATCCATTTTTGTTCTTTTTCGGAAAGTTCTCGGTTCGTTAACAAATCAGGACGTCTTTCATACGTTCTTCTAAGGGATTGGTAATGACGCCATTCATCAATTTTAGCATGGTTTCCTGAAAGTAGTACTTCCGGGACCTTTTCACCTCTAAAATCAGCCGGGCGTGTATAGTGCGGATGTTCAAGTAAGCCGTTCGAAAAAGAATCCTCCGGCGCTGACTGCTCATTTCCAAGTACCCCCGGAAGCAATCGGACTACGGAATCCATCACAACCATTGCTCCAAGTTCTCCCCCGGTCAATACGTAGTCCCCAATAGAGATCTCATCCGTAACAAGCTCTTTCCGAATCCGCTCATCATACCCTTCGTAATGACCGCAAATGAACACCAGGTGTTCTTCTTCTGATAATTCTTCAGCTTTTTTCTGTGAAAAAGGTTCACCTTGGGGACACATTAAGATAACACGTGGTTTATTAGAGATATTGGCTTTAATATGGTTGACTGCATCAAAGATAGGCTGGGGAGTCAAAACCAATCCAGCTCCGCCTCCATAAGGATAATCATCGACTTTATTATGCTTGTTAACTGTAAACTCACGAAAATTAACATATTGGTAGGAAAAAGCTTCTCGATCCTGTGCCCGTTTCATAATCGACGTATTTAGTACACCTTCGAACATTTCAGGGAACAAAGTAAGTATATCAATATGCATCAGTCCAGCAGCCCCTCTATTGGATCAATGATGATCTTTTGTTGGGAAGGATCCACTTGTTTGACGACGGGCTCAATATATGGAAGAAGGAGATCGGAATTGTCAGCCCTTTCAACCACCCATACATCATTCGCTCCGGGAGTAAGTATTTCTTTCACCCGTCCTATTTCTTCACCAGATTCAAGATAAACCTTGCATCCGATTATTTCACGAAAATAGAACTCGTGCTCCTCAAGTTCTGCCTGTTCATCTTCAGAGACCATCAGCATGCCATTCTTGTAACCTTCTACATCATTGATGGATGGATGTTCTTCAAAAGCAATCAGGTCATACCCTTTATGAATACGGTGGGAACGTACTACAAGAGAAACAGGTTCACTCGTATCATTTACCCAATACAAAAGCTGACCAGGCTGAAAACGTTCATCGAAGTCTGTGATACGATGTACCTTCACTTCACCTTTAATGCCGTGTGTATTTATTATTTTCCCTACATTAAACATTTGATTTTCCATGAATTTTATTACCTCGCTCGTATAACTTTTCCATCTTTGATGATAATTTGCTGCTCGGTCACGGCTTTTTTCCAGTCATCGCCTTCTTCTACTGTAAGTATAGCTTCCACTTCATCTGTCTCCAATTCACTCTGGTCAGGAAGAATGGAAAGCTGCTTAAGCTGGCCGGCGATCCACTGCATTTGATGTTTCCTACGGTCAATCTCCTTGGAAAAGCGTTTCTCTACTTCTTGTTTGGACATTCCAGGCTTTCGCTCAAGCTTTTTTTGTTCAAAAGCTAATTGGCGGCATTCCTGATCCAATTGATTGGATTGCTTTTCAAAACGCTGCCTTAAAATTTCACGGCTGGATTCAGTTAAGACTTGCTTCACTGGAACCTTCCGGATGATCTGCATCCACGAACCGCCTTTCTCTTTTTCTCTCTAAATGGTAAAAAAGGGAAAGGTTAGCCCTCTCCCTTTCACATGAAAAGAAATGTCAGTGCGGTCGACAAAGTCTGACTTCGCTCCCTTACACTCGTTCATTCTTACATAATATCCAGATAGATTCTTTTTTCAGAATCGGAACCGGCCGCGTAAACGACCGTACGAATCGCTTTTGCAATCCGCCCGTTTTTTCCGATCACCTTTCCTACGTCATCAGGGTGGACAGAAAGATGATAAACAATTTTATGCTCCTCTTCCTTCACATCCACTTTTACAGCGTCTGGCTGATCGACAAGCGGCGTAACAATCGTTTCGATCAAGGCTTGCATGATATCACCACTACTTTATTTTTGGTTTTTCTTTTCGTGGAACTGCTTCATGATGCCTTCTTTTGAGAATAAGTTACGTACCGTATCACTTGGCTGAGCACCATTAGACATCCAGTCCATTGCTTTATCAGCATCAAGTTTAACCTCGATTGGGTTAGCTACTGGGTTATATGTGCCGATCTGTTCAATGATACGGCCATCACGTGGAGCACGTGAATCTGCAACTACTACACGGTAAAATGGGTTACGTTTAGATCCCATACGTTTAAGGCGAATTTTTACTGCCATTTTTAACAACCTCCATATTTCTATAAATGTTTCACACAGATAAAGATTTTAGCAGATCTTCAATTGTGTGTAAAGGACTTTTCCATTACATAAAAGGAAAATTCATTCCTTTTCCTTTTTTGCCTTTAGTATTACTCATTTGTTTCATCATTTTCTTCATTTCTTCAAACTGTTTCAATAGACGGTTAATTTCTGAAACCGAGGTGCCAGATCCTTTAGCAATCCGTTTTTTCCGGCTTGCGTTCATAAGCGATGGGTCCTGGCGTTCTTTTTTGGTCATCGACTGAATGATGGCTTCGACGTGGACGATTTGTTTATCATCAAACGAAGCATTCTTCAGTCCTTTCATTTTGTTAGCGCCAGGGATCATGTTTATGATCTCATCAAGCGGCCCCATATTCTTCACTTGCTCCATTTGGTCCAGGAAGTCTTCGAATGTAAACGACGCGGTACGCATTTTCGATTCAAGCTCTTTCGCCTGTTTTTCATCTACTTGCGTCTGGGCTTTCTCAATTAGAGTAAGCATGTCACCCATTCCAAGAATTCGTGAAGCCATTCTTTCAGGGTGGAATGGTTCGAGCTGATCCAGCTTTTCTCCCATACCTGCGTACTTAATTGGTTTACCTGTTACAGCTTTAATCGATAGTGCAGCACCACCACGGGTATCGCCATCCAGTTTCGTTAGAAGAACTCCAGTAATATCAAGCTGATCATCAAAACTTTGTGCCACATTGACAGCATCCTGACCAGTCATGGCATCGACCACAAGGAAAATCTCATCTGGATTAACAGCTTCTTTTATCCGCTGAAGTTCCCCCATCAATTCTCCATCAACATGTAATCGGCCAGCTGTATCCACGATGACGTAATCATGATTGTCTTCTTTAGCTTTTTCAATTGCATTCTTTGCAATGTCTACCGGGTCTGCCTCAGTGCCTTCTGAATGAACTGGCATTGTCAGCTGCTTACCGATGGTTTCCAGCTGTTGGATAGCTGCTGGACGATAAACGTCGGCAGCTGCCAGAAGCGGTTTACGGTTATGATTTTTTCGCAGTACATTGGCAAGTTTACCGGTCGTGGTTGTTTTACCTGCACCCTGGAGGCCAACCATCATAATCACAGTAGGTGGACGCTTAGCAACGGCAATCTTGCTCTCATCACCGCCCATTAAATCGGTTAATTCTTCCTTAACGACTTTAATAACCTGCTGACCTGGTGTCAGACTTTCCATAACCTCTTGCCCAACAGCACGTTCCCGCACGCGCTTCACGAAGTCCTTAACGACTTTAAAGTTAACGTCGGCCTCGAGGAGGGCTAAACGAACTTCACGAGTCATCTCTTTTACGTCTTGCTCGTCTACCTTCCCTTTGCCTTTGATTTTCTTAATCGTTTCCTGCAAACGGTCGGATAATCCTTCAAATGCCATCGAAGAGACCCCCCTATTCTAAATCTTGTAGTTGCGCCAGCCAGTCCTGAAAACGGGAAGGAAGATCACTTTTATTAACTTCTGCTTCCATTTCCTTAAGGACCTGCTGCCGCTTACTGAATTTCTCGTATAATAGCAGCTTTTTTTCGTATTCTTCCAACATTGTTTCTGTTCGGCGAATATTATCATAAACCGCTTGACGGGAAACGTCGAAGGTTTCTGATATCTCACCTAATGAGTAGTCTTCTAAAAAATATAATTCCATATAGTTTCTTTGTTTCGGAGTCAACAATGATTGATAAAAATCAAACAGATAGTTAACGCGTGTCGTTTTTTCAAGCACCCTTGAAGCACTCCTTGTTAAGTGAAATACCTTTACATAAAAATACTAACGGAGGCACTCAGTACCTGTCAAGGTTTAAGCCTGATTTTCTTCTTCATCCTCATCGAATTCTTCAACCATATCAGCGAATAATCCATAAACAAACGCATGAGCATCAAATGGTTCCAAGTCTGTTACTTTTTCACCTAGCCCAACGAGTTTAACAGGGATTGAAAGTTCTTTTCGTATCGCTAAAACAATTCCGCCTTTTGCTGTACCGTCCAATTTCGTAAGGACGATGCCTGAAACGTCGGTTGCTTCTGCGAACGTCTTTGCCTGGCTCATAGCATTTTGTCCTGTAGTCGCATCAAGCACAAGAAGAACTTCATGGGGAGCATTTGGAATTTCACGTTCAATAACGCGTTTAACTTTTGATAGTTCGTTCATCAAGTTTACTTTATTTTGAAGGCGACCGGCTGTATCACAAATTAATACATCAGCATTTCTGGACTTAGCCGATTGAATCCCGTCATAAATGACGGCTGCAGGATCACTGCCTGCACTATGCTTAATCACATTAACTCCTGCTCGCTCTCCCCAGGCGTCCAGTTGCTCAATAGCACCTGCTCGAAAGGTATCACCTGCAGCCAGGGTAACTTTCTTGCCTTCAGATTTAAGGCGGTGAGCAAGCTTACCTATAGTAGTCGTTTTCCCAACACCGTTCACCCCGACAAACAAATAAACAGTAGGTCCGTCCGGATTTTCATTTAGACCTTCTACCTCTTCAGCTTCATCGTTTCCATAATAAATCTCTACCAGTTTTTCAGAAATAACTTCTTTTACCTGGCTTGTATCTTTAATATTTCTTCGTTTAACCTCCATTTCCAGTTCATCAATCATTTCCATAACCGTGTTGACTCCAACATCGGCTGAGATCAGTATTTCTTCTAATTCCTCAAAGAAATCTTCATCTACGGTCCGGTATTTTGCTACTAAATCATTAATTTTAGTTGAGAAAGAGGTCCTGGTTTTTTCTAATCCTTTTTTAAACTTGGAGGCTATATTGGCTTCATCCGTAGGCTCGGAAGGTACGGAAAGCCGATCAAGTTTATCCTCGTAAGTCTCTGTTTCTCCGTCAAGTGATTTCCCTTCAGCCTCTAAGGCTTCCTTTCGCAGTCTTTCCTCTTCTTCTGCTTTCGAGTATACTACTTCTCCACCCTTATACGCTTCCCCTGTGTAAGGGTTAAACGAATCAGCTTCTTCCAATGATTCATTTTTGGGCTCGTTCTGGGAAGTACTTTCCTGCTGTTCTTCTTCACCTTTTACAAATCGATCTTTTAATTTCTTAAAAAAACTCATCAACTCATCCTTTCTACGCTTCTAATAATTCAGGTGTTTCTTCCAGGCGGACCGATACTAGTTTTGAAACCCCTGATTCCTGCATCGTAACTCCGTATAGGACGTCTGACTCTTCCATGGTGCCTTTGCGGTGCGTAATAACGATGAACTGTGTATCTGCGCTAAACTCTTTCAAGAATCGAGCAAACCGGTCCACGTTGGCTTCATCTAATGCTGCTTCTACTTCATCGAGCACACAGAATGGTACCGGACGCACACGCAAGATGGAAAATAAAAGAGCTATGGCAGTAAGGGCACGCTCTCCACCTGAAAGCAAACTTAAATTCTGAAGCTTTTTCCCAGGTGGCTGGGCAACGATATCCACGCCCGTTTCAAGCATATTTTCAGGATCTGTTAATTTAAGATCCGCACGTCCCCCTCCAAACAATTCTCGGAAAACTTCTTCAAATTCGGCACGAATTTTTGTAAAAGTATCTTCAAAACGGCGCTGCATTTCTCCGTCCATTTCACCGATAACACTATGAAGAGTCTGTTTAGCTTCCAGCAAGTCATCCTGCTGACCCTTTAGAAATTCATATCTTTCCAAAATACGCTCATACTCTTCAATCGCTCCAAGATTGACGGTGCCAAGTTCTTCAATGGATCTTTTGATCAGCTTGACATCGGTGGATGCCTGATCAACATCCTCTACAGGAGGATAGTCATTCTTAGCTTTTTCGAATGTGATAACGTACTCCTCTTGTAGATAGTTCAGTAGATTTTCAAGCTCCACATCCAGCCGGTTTGCTTTCACTTCTTTTTGCTGAATATCCTGAGTGAAGTTTTGCTGACGTCTTTTTTGTTCTTTCAACAATTGTTCAGCCTTCTGGATTTCCTGTCCATGTTGATTTCTCTCTTTTCTTCTATCCTGAATGAGTGAAGACGTAGCTTCTTTTCTCTGTTTTGTTTCCTCAATGGATGCCAGGACTTCTTCTTCCGTCTGGTTAGAATTAAATACTTCCATTAAACGTTTGTGTTCCTCTCGATTTTCTTCCAGTTCGGCTTTAACGGAAGCTAGTTCCTGATTATAACGGTCAGCTTTTTCCTGTTGATTTTGGACAGATGATTCCTGTTCAGCCAATTGAATCTGGAGCTCTTGTCGTCGGCTCTGTAAATTAGCTTCATCCACTTTTTGCCGGTCCTTTGCCGCTGTTAAGTCGTCAATTTCTTTTTGAATATTTTCCAGTTTCTGCGTTAATGCTTTTAGATCTCTATCAAGCTCACTCATTAGATTACCAGCCTGGTCCCTGTCTTGTTCAAACTGAGCCTGATCCTGATCAAATAGCTGAAGCTGACTATTTAAGTGATCCATTTTCACTTGTTGTTCACGCTTATCAGACTGTCTCTCATATTCTTCATTTTTTAGCTCTGCTACTTCCTGGCTCACTCGCTCTATCTCTTGCTGCTGGTTAGTGGTTTCATCCTTTAAAGTTTTAACTTTTTCTTCCACTTGCTCAGTCTTGGATTGAAATTCTTCAATTTTATCTCTAAGTTCCAATAGCTCTTTTTCCCGAGTGAAAAGCGACTGTCCCGATCTTTTCTGAGCTCCACCTGACATGGATCCACCAGGGTTTACCACGTCTCCTTCAAGCGTGACAATCCGGTATTTGCGATTTAGGAATTGAGCAATCGAATTGGCGTGCTGTAAGTCTTTTGCGATAACTATATGTCCTAGAAGGTGTTGGATCGCTTTTTTGAAACGACTGTCATACGTTACGAGGTCAGCGGCGATTCCTACAAAGCCTTCCTGCTCAGGGAGTTTTGAAGCCGCCTGGTTATGCACGGATCGCGGCTGTATTGAAGTTAAAGGTAAGAAAGTGGCACGGCCTTTATTATTTTTCTTAAGCCAGTGAATCGCCTTTCTGCCAGCTTGATCATCTTTAACAACAATATGCTGAGCCTGGGCTCCAAGAGCCGTCTCAATAGCAGTTAAATAATCCCCCGGGATATCGATCAGTTCCAGCATAGCACCTTCAATGTCCATAAGCTGCTGGTTTTGTCTTGCTTTTAATACTTCACGAACACCCTGATAATAGCCCGAGAAATCTTCTTTCATATCTTCCAGCATTTCTTTTTTTGATCGCAGCTTTTCTAAGTATTGGTAGCCTTTATACAATTTCTCCTGCCAATCCTGATAGGACTGTTGATTTCCTTCCAGTTCTTTTTGAAGACTGGCTAAATGTTTTTCCTTCTTCTCGCGCAGATCGGATATATTCTTCAGCTTTTCTGCAGCTTCAGTTAAGCTGGTTTCCAGCGCTTCTCGTTCGTCCCTTAGGTCACTGAAGCGTGTTTGTTGATGGTTCTTTTTATTATTGATCTGTGATACCTGCTTTTCCAGGGACTGCTTTTCATTTCTCTTGGCTGCCTGTTCGTTCAGAAGATCAATATAGTCACTTTTAAGGTCTTCGATCTGCTCTTCAATAACCTCTATATCTTCACTAAGCGCCTGGTTCGTCTGCTCAAGATCATCTTTGGTCTGCTTTCGTTGCTGCTTGAACGCATTTAATTGATTTATTTCCCTTTGTGCTGTGCTTTGAAGTTCAGCCAATTTACTCGAAAGCTCTTCATAATCTTGTTCGACTTTTGTTTTATTCTCTTCGAAGTGCTTATGACGCTCTTTCATAAGTTCTCGTCTGCCTTCAAGATTTTCCAGCTCTTTAGTTAGAACAAGAAGGGTTTCCTGTAGATCCTCTATTGATTCATCAAGAGCCTGCATCGTATCCCGCTGCTTCACAATAGCAGTTTCTTTTTCTTCGATATGTGTACGCAGTTCGGATTCCTGTTCTTTAACCTCAGCTAATTCTTTAAGGAGTTCCTGCCACTCTCCGTGAAGGTTTTCTATTTGTGTGATTAATAGGGAAACCTCTATTTGTTTCAAATCTTCCTTTTTATCTAAGTAGTCTTTAGCTACAGCCGCTTGTTCCTTTAGGGGTTCGAGCTGTCCATCTATTTCATGAATAATGTCTTCTACCCGATTTAAGTTCTCCTGAGTTTCTGCTAGTTTATATTCCGCTTTCTTCTTTCTCTGTTTGTATTTTAAAACTCCTGCAGCTTCTTCGAAAATCGAGCGCCGCTCTTCTGCTTTTGAGCTTAAAATTTCTTCAACTTTACCCTGACTAATAATGGAAAAAGCCTCACGCCCGAGACCTGAGTCCATAAATAAATCAACAATATCTTTTAATCTGCATGTTTGATTATTAATATAAAATTCACTTTCTCCTGAACGGAAGACTCGCCTCGTCACACTAACCTCCTGATAATCAAGAGGAAGGGTCTGATCTGAATTATCAAGCGTCAAAGTGACTTCAGCCATGTTCTGCGCTTTTCTTGTGTCGCTGCCTGCGAAAATGATATCTTCCATTTTCGATCCTCTGAGAGATCTGGCTGACTGCTCTCCCAGCACCCAGCGTATAGCATCCGTAATATTACTTTTGCCGCTTCCGTTTGGACCGACAACTGATGTGACGCCCGGTACGAAATCGACGGTTACTCTTTCAGCAAATGATTTAAACCCTACGGTATCTAACTGTTTGAGGAACATATTCATCCTCCTGTATATTCACAATCTTTCACTCAACTAATTTATTTTATCATAAACATCCGCCCTACGGTAGGAAGTGATGACGAGCCGTAAGAACTTTCATTTTTCCTAAAAGCCAGGGTTTTAAAAAGCGGAAAAGTATTTTATTATATGTATTAGCCCATAATAGGAGCTTTGAAGGAGGATTTGTCTTGAGTTTAGAAGAACCTACGCGCGAGAATCTTGAATTCATTATTAACGATATGGCGGATCGGCTACAAGTTGTGAACCGCACCATCATGGATCCTGATGACTACGATTTAGAAAAGTACGACGAGATTAAGGAATTACATGATATTGTTCAAATGAAAGGACAGTTAAGTGTGTCTGAAATTCAAACCTTTGTTCAAGAATTGGGTAGATTTCGGAAGCCTCAATAAATAAGTTCAAGAATAAAAAGGACAGGCTAGAACTTTATTCGAGTTCTAGCCTGTCCTTTTTTCAGGAAAGGGCTCCGTGATTTTCTAATGCTTTTTGTGCAGCTCGCTGCTCTGCCTCTTTCTTTGTTCTGCCGACCCCGATTCCACCAACTTCTCCCTGGATCCGTACATGAGCAATAAATTCTCTGCTGTGGGCAGGTCCTCTTTCTTCTACAATTTCATATTCTATCTTACTATTCTTATCCCGCTGAATATATTCCTGGAGTTGACTTTTAAAATCCATCGCATGAGAAAAAGCACCTTTTTTAACTTTAGGGTAAACATACTTCTCTAAGAATGTAACCACCTCTTCAAAGCCTTGATCCAAATATAAAGCTCCAATGAAGGCTTCAAATACATCGGCGAGCAAGGCTGGCCGGTTGCGTCCACCTGTTAATTCCTCTCCTTTGCCTAATAAAATAAGCTCGTGAAAGTTAAGGTCTTTTGCGAAATCTACGAGAGATGCCTCACAGACTATAGAAGCCCGAAACTTGGTAAGTTCCCCTTCTGCCATATCAGGAAACTCCCGATACAGGTATTGGGATACACCTAATTCCAAAACAGCATCCCCTAAAAATTCCAGACGCTCATTATCCTTGCGTTCCGTTTTACGATGCTCATTCACATAAGATGAATGTGTGAAAGCTTGTTCCAGTAACGAGACATCCTGGAAGTGGATATTGACTCTCTTCTGGAAACTGGAAAAATCATCCATAAATCACCTTGTCCTTTGCTATAAATTTCTCATCAATAGGAAAGGCTGCCTGCTTTTACACAGACAGCATGTTTGAAGGGTTATAGTACACTGTTTATGTAATTCACAGCGTCCCCAACTGTATTGATTTTTTCAGCTTCTTCGTCTGAGATTTCCATATCAAACTCATCTTCAAGCTCCATTACAAGCTCTACTACGTCTAAAGAGTCTGCTTCTAAATCTTCTTTGAAGGAAGCCTCCATTGTTACTTTAGATTCCTCAACGTCTAAACGATCAACGATGATTTGTTTTACTCGATCAAATGTATCTGCCATTGGACTTCACCTCCCTTCAGTCATTATAGTAAATTTTCTAGCGAAAAACCATATTATTTTTACATGACCATTCCGCCATCTACATGCAAGGTCTGACCAGTCATATAAGCAGCGTCTTCTGAAGCTAGAAAACGGACAACACGAGCCACGTCTGCCGCTTCACCAAGACGGTTCAAAGGAATTAAGGATAACATCTGTTCTCTTTGTTCGAATGTAAGCGAATCTGTCATATCTGTAGTTATATAGCCTGGTGCAACGGCATTAACCTGAATATTCCTTGAAGCTAATTCTTTGGCGTTTGACTTAGTCATGCCGATCACCCCTGCTTTTGCAGCTACATAATTAGCCTGCCCAGCATTTCCTGAAACCCCTACGATAGAAGCGACATTGATGATACGACCATACTTTTGTTTCATCATCTGACGCGTTACGCCTTTGGTACAAAGAAATACGCCTTTAAGGTTAGTATCAATAACGGAATCGAATTCTTCTTCTTTCATCCTCATAAGTAAGTTATCTTTCGTAATACCCGCGTTATTAACTAGAATATCAAGGCTTCCGAATTCATCTACGACAGTTTTAATCATTCGTTTAACGTCGTCTTCACTCGTTACATCAGCCTGGATTTTAATAGCTTCTCCACCCTGATCAATAATTTCCTGCACAACTGCTTCTGCTTTATCTTCACTTCCAGCATAGTTAACGGCGACTTTCGCCCCTTTAGAAGCGAGTTCCATAGCAATGGCTCGTCCAATTCCGCGGGATGCCCCTGTAACAAGAGCTGCTTGTTGTTGTAACATTAAGAGTCCTCCTTATACCATTGGGTAAATTGCTCGACTGTTTCAGGATCCTGAACATTAAATGTTTTCATTCTACGCTTAACTTTTCGTACAAGTCCGCTCAAGACTTTGCCATGACCAATTTCTACGATCGCATCAACATCTTCTTCTACAAATGCTTCAAGTATTTGCTGAAAACGAACCGGGGAATATAACTGCTTCACAAGCAGCTTTTCAATTTCATCCGCTTTTGTAACAGGACCTGCGGTAACATTTGCATAGACAGGAACAGACGCTTCCGAAATCGAATTCTCAGACAAATGGTCGGCAAAGTCATCACTTGCGGGTTTCATGAGACGGGAGTGGAAGGGCCCGCTCACATTCAAAGGAAGTACACGCTTAGCTCCAGCTTCGGACAACTGTTCTGATGCCTGCGCTACTCCGTCTTTTGTTCCAGAAATGACAATTTGCCCAGGGCAATTAATATTCGCCAGGTCAACTGGATCCTCGTCATTAAACCCTTCAAGAACTTTCTCGATTTCCTCCTGAGAAAGTCCCAGTACGGCAGCCATTGACCCTTTCCCCGTCGGGTAAGCTTCTTCCATCAGCTTCCCTCGTGTGTGCACAAGCTGAACAGCTTCCATTGGGTCAAGGGAACCAGATGCTACAAGAGCACTATATTCACCCAGACTATGTCCCGCTGTCATAGAAGGTTTGATGCCTTCTTCTTTTAAGACATGGTTAATAGCCACACTATTTAGCAATAAAGCTGGCTGAGCGTTCTCCGTTTTAGTTAGTTCTTCCTGGGGACCTTCGAACATAAGCGTGGTCAATGAATAACCGAGTACATCATCGGCATCGTCAAACATTTTTTTAACAGAAGGATAGAAGTCATACATTGCTTTACCCATTCCTACTTCTTGTGATCCCTGTCCTGGAAAAATAAAAGCTGTTTTTTTCACTTTTCTTCCTCCTCTGACTGAATGGTCTTCAGTGTATTTGAAATGGTTTGAGTGACATCAAGTTCGATCATCTCACAAGCCTGGCGGATAGCGTTATAAGCGGCCCGTTCGTTAGAGGAGCCATGCGCTTTAATCACTGGCGCTGCCAGGCCAAACAGCCCCGCACCTCCATACTCCGAATAATCCAGCTGACCTTTAAGTTTTCTCAGGTCATTTTTAGCTAATCCTGCAGCAATTTTTGTCTTAATATTGCTCATAAACGTTTTCTTCATCATGGAAAACATGGTCATTGCGGTTCCTTCTATAGTCTTAAGTGCTATATTGCCGGTAAAACCATCCGTTACAACGACATCCGCCGCACCATCCAGAAGGTCACGAGCTTCTACATTTCCAATGAAATTTATTGGAGCCTCTTTCAAAAGCTGGAACGTTTTTTTAGTAAGGTCTGTCCCTTTTCCATCTTCAGTGCCTACATTGAGTAAGCCTACACGCGGCTTGGATATTTTCCGTACGTTTTCTGCATATATGGATCCTATAACTGCGTATTGGAGAAGGTGCTCAGGCTTTGCATCTACATTGGCACCGACATCAAGCATTAAGAATCCCTGACCATCCTGGGTAGGCAATGTCGGGCTGAGAGCTGGACGCTCTACACCTTCCATGCGTCCCACTACAAACAGACCGGCGCTCATTAAAGCTCCCGTGTTACCTGCAGATACACAACCGTCTGCTCTTCCTTCTTTCACTTCCTTAGCCATTAAGACCATGGAAGCGTTTTTTTTCCTTCGGACCGCCCTGACAGGCTCATCTTCCGAAGTTATCACTTCTGTTGTATGTACCACTTTAATATTAGACTGTCCTTTTAGAAAAGGGTTAATCTGTTCTTGATCTCCGACCAAAGTAATTTCGACGCCTTCAATTTCTTCAGCCGCATGAACAGCCCCTTTCACGATGGCTTCTGGTGCGTGATCCCCGCCCATAGCATCAATAGCTAGTTTCATAAACAGATCCTCCTTCTATTGATTCGAACGGAACATCTCAAATGTACCCGCAAACACTTCTTCATTTCCAACATAGCTCTGAACACCGACAATGGTGTGACCCCGGGAATCTTTCCCTTCTACATTGGCTTTTGAAACGACACGCTCTCCAAGCTTCACTTGTCTCCGAAAATGGATATCCGAGCGAGCTGTTAAAGCAAGTTCATCATTGATTACGGCCACCGCTAATGAATTTGCCTGAGCAAAGAGGTGATGCCCTCTCGCTATATTATTTCTGGAAAATACGTGCTCTGGTCTAATATCTAAAATAGAAATAGCTCGTTTATCCAACTCTAAGTCCACAACTTCACCAATGACTTCTTCGATCGGCAGGGCTTTTACAGTTTCATTCCACTCCTGGGTAGCTACTGATTTAATTCTTTCTCTCAATTCTGGAATGGACATCTCCATCCGGTCCAGCCGAATGGTTTGTATGCTGACTCCAAAACGGCGAGCTAGCTCCTCGTCGGTAGTAAATGGCGAAACCTCAAGCGTCTCTTTCAACTCTTTTTGTCTCATCTTTTTAGACTTCTTCATCGTAATTCCACCGTCCAATTAATCAAAAGCAGTTGCTTTATGACTAGGTACTAATAGTAATATATAATACCACATTCATTTTCGCAAGGATCATGTGCTGCACAAGCTAACCTCACGTCACACCTGTTTCGAATTCTACGACTAGAGAGATCGTATCCAAGTAAACTCTCCCCCCTATAGGAATACCATAGTTGGGCGTACAGTGTCCGGCCGGGAATCCCTGAAGAACTGGAATGTTATAGGGGGCAAAAAACTGACGGAGCAGCAATTGAGTTTCAACAAACTCAGAAGCTTCAAGATTGAAATCGCCGAGAATGACTCCTTTCACACGCTCGAACTTTCCTGCGAGTTTCAAGTGCATAAGCATAGCGTCAATTCTGTAGGCAGGTTCATTGATTTCTTCAATAAATAGAATTCTGTTATCTGTATTCAGTTCAAAATCAGTGCCTAATGAATCTGCAAGTACAGTTAGATTTCCTCCAACAAGTATCCCCTCTGCTTTACCGTTTTGAATTGATTTGAAAGAAAAGTCAGGATAGCGGTAAATTGTATTCTTTGGAATGAACAGTTGGCTCAAGGAGACGGTGGTTTCATTATTAACCGAATTTTTCCCCAAGTCAGAAGCTACCATAGGTCCGTGGAAAGTAACTAAACTACTACATTTATGAATAGCGGTGTGGAGATAGGTAATATCACTATACCCCCAAAATACCTTAGGGTTGCAACGAATTATTGAATAATCTACATAAGGGGCAAGCCTTGCTGTGCCATATCCCCCGCGCGCGCAAAATACAGCCTTAATGCAGGGGTCAAGAAACATACGATGTAGATCTTCTAATCGCGCCTCGTCCGGAGCAGCTAAATATGAAAAAGCATGCCCCTGACTAAGCACATGGGCCCCTAGCACAGGATCTAGTCCTAAAGAACGTAAGACGACTAACCCTTTTCTCAAATCCTTTTCTATTGGAGGTCCAGCAGGAGCAATGACCCCCACCCGGTCCCCGTAGTTAAGCCGTTGCGGTTTTAACATTCTGCCACCAGCTTTCATTAAGTCTTCGAAACATATCTAATGCTTCATATGAGGAACAGAGGCAGAATATGTGAGAGAAACTGTTTAATCGAGAACTTCACCCATTATTTGTTTATCCTGATAAATAAGATCTCTTAAAGAACGGTAACAACGATCCTTGTCCAGCCGCTCTTCTGTAATAATTTCGGCTGCATCACGGCGGGCAGTTTCTAGGGCACGGTAGTCATGAACCATATCCCCCACTTTAAATTCCGGCATGCCACTCTGTTTTCTTCCAAAGAAATCACCCGGACCTCTAAGCTTCAGGTCCTGTTCAGAAAGTTCAAACCCATCCGTTGTTTCCGTCATAATTCTCATGCGCTCTTTTCCTACATCCCCTTTTGGGTCCGCAAGTAAAATGCAATAACTTTGATCAGAGCCACGCCCTACTCTCCCCCGCAACTGATGCAGCTGGGAGAGGCCGAAACGTTCTGCATCATAAATGACCATTACTGTAGCATTGGGGACATTAACTCCTACTTCGACGACAGTAGTAGAAACTAGTACTTTCAATCGGTTTTCAGCAAACTCCTGCATAACTTCTTCTTTTTCTTCATTATGCAATCGTCCATGCATCAGTCCAACAGGTATATTCGGTTCAAATACAGAGGATAGCTGATTATAAAGATCAACTGCATTTTGGATATCCAGCTGGTCCGACTCTTCAATAAGGGGACAAATTACATACGCCTGGTGTCCTTGATCAATTTCTTTCTGAATGAACGATAATACTCGATCTGTCATTTCGCCTTTTACCCAGTAGGTTTCTACCGGTTTCCTTCCTGCCGGCATTTCATCAATGACAGACACATCCATGTCCCCGAATGCCGTAATCGCTAGTGTTCTCGGTATTGGAGTAGCTGTCATAAAGAGTACATCAGGATGCAGACCTTTATCTCTTAGTGTTCTGCGCTGCCGAACTCCAAAACGGTGCTGTTCATCAACAATGACAAAACCCAAGTCATGAAACTCTACTTCATCCTGGATAAGGGCGTGGGTGCCTATCAATATATCAATGTTATTTGCCCGCACAGCCTCTAGAATCTCACGGCGTTTTTTACCTTTAATTGAACCTGTCAGGAGAGCCACTGAAGCACGACCTTCAAACATTTCCAAAAGCGACTGATAATGTTGTTCTGCTAGTATTTCAGTCGGAACCATAAGTGCACCCTGCTTTCCTGCTGTAATAGAGGCATATAAGGCAATAGCAGCCACTGCTGTTTTACCAGATCCGACATCTCCCTGGAGCAGACGGTTCATTCGGTGAGGGTTTTTCATATCTTTCAGAATCTCAGCTAGAGAACGCTTCTGAGCATTTGTTAATTCAAATGGCAGGCCCTGCACAAAGGATGTTAGTTTACTGTTATCATAGGCTTGGGCATTCCCAGTAGTTGACTCGCGATGATGTTTTCTTAACAGCTGCATTTTTAGCTGAAAAATAAGAAATTCCTCATAAATAAATCTGCGTTTGGCATGTTTGAGCATGATTCTACTATCAGGGTAGTGCATCTGCCTGATAGCTTGCGGGCGTTCGGGCAACTTATACGCACGCTGTAAATCCTCAGGCAGAATCTCGGGTATCTCGTGTTCATAGGCATCAATCGAAGCCTTAATAAACTTCCGCAGCGTAGTAAGAGGTACTCCTTCTTTCAAAGTATAGACAGGCTGAATAGGGGCCTGGCTTTTGGATTCCCCTTTCTTGAACTGGCTGACAGTGATCTGCAGCCTTTGCTGGTCCCACTTCCCTGTAACAGTTACCGTATCCCCGGCATGAAGTTGTTTTTTTGCGAAAGCCCGGTTAAACATAACAGCTTTTACAGCAAACTGCTCCACCTGAAGAGTAAACGTTAACCTTGATTTTTTTCGTCCATAAAAGCTAAGGGAAGGTTCAGAAACAACCTCCCCTTCGATCGTAGCCTTTTCATTGTGGGTCAATTCAGTTAATGGTTTAACTTCATAAGAATCGTATCGAAACGGAAAATAAAACAGAAGATCCTCAATCGTAAAGAGACCAAGTTCATTCAACTGACTTTCCAGTTTCTCCCCGACTCCTTTTAATTCACTAATCGGATGACTTAACACTATATTCACTCTTTCTTCAACGAAATTCCATACACTTTGGCTTCTAATTCTCTTCCTGTAGGAGTGGCAGCCAGTCCTCCTTGAGCAGTTTCACGAAAAGCTGAAGGCATACGCTGACCAACTTTATACATCGCATCGATTACTTCATCGCAAGGAATACGACTGGTCACCCCTGCCAGGGCCATGTCTGCGGCAACCACGGCATTGGACGCTCCCATAGCATTTCTTTTCACACAAGGAACCTCCACAAGACCCGCAACAGGGTCACATATTAAACCTAGCATATTCTTCAGGGTTATGGCCATCGCTTCTGCTGACTGAGAGGGCGTACCTCCAGCCATTTCCACAATAGCAGCGGCTGCCATCCCTGCTGCTGAGCCTACTTCAGCCTGACAGCCTCCGGCAGCTCCGGATATCGATGCATTATTCGCGACTACAAAACCGAAGGCACCCGAAGTAAATAGGTAACGTACCATTTGATCTCTTGACGGATTCAGCTGATTTTTTACAGCAAATAAGGTACCTGGTACACATCCGGCGCTCCCCGCCGTTGGAGTTGCACATATAGTCCCCATGGCGGCATTAACTTCATTTGTAGCCACCGCTTTACTGACTGCATCCATAAGTAAGTTACCGGAAAGCGGCGTATGATTTTTCATATAATTTTGTATGAGGACAGCATCGCCACCCGTTAGTCCGCTGTGGGACTTCACACCTTTCAAGCCATCTTCTATTGCTTTTTCCATAACCTCGAGGTTCTTTTCCATGTGCTCATAAACTTGGTCTCTCGTAAGTTCTTTAACTTCCATTTCCTGCCTGATCATAACTTCTGAGATTTGTATATTCTCACTTTCAGCGAGCTCAACCAGCTCTGCAATATTACGAAACATAAATAATGCTCCCCTTCTCTGGATGTTAGTCGGATATTTTCGCGACCTGGATAATATGGTCAGCACGTTCAAGTTCACTTAAAACCGAATCGTCAATATTCTGATCTACTTCTATAACCATAAGAGCTTGTTCGCCCTGAGCTTTTCTCGATACTTCCATTCGTCCTATATTAATCTCGTGTTTCGCTAAAATGGTTGTAGAGGATGCGATGGCACCATAGCGATCATTGTGTATCAAAAGAATAGCTGGATGACTACCGGATAAACGTAGTTCGAATCCATTAAGTTCTGTAATTTCCGCTTTACCTCCGCCAATCGAGATTCCGACAAGCTCAAGTTCACCGTCGTCATCCCCGATTTTCAAGCGTGCTGTATTCGGATGGTCCGTATGTGCTTCTTCTTCGTAAAACCGGACCTTCATACCATTTTTCCGTGCTGTTTTTAAAGCATCCCTGATTCGTTCGTCGTAGGTGTCATAATCCAGCAACCCGCCTATAATGGCCACATCCGTTCCGTGACCTTTATAGGTTTTCGCAAAGGATCCATATAAATGGACATTCGCATATTTCGGCTCTCTGCCAAATAGATGGCGGGCGGCTCTCCCAATCCTAGCTGCTCCAGCCGTATGTGAGCTGGATGGTCCTATCATTACTGGACCGATAATATCGAATACTGATCTATATTTCATTTCTTTCACCATCCCTATTTTCTCTATTGCTTTCCAGTGAGAAAACGCTTTCTTTTAAATTCAGACCCTTCTATATTTTATCATAATCCTAATCTAACGGCTTACTATTTACAAAAAAGGACCAGATAAACTTGATAGAAAGGTTGGAGAAGAGTAGAATTAAAATTTGTGGGTTACTCGGTAACCGGGCGGGAGAGGGACAATTTCATAGAGGAGATTGAAATGTTCAATCACCAAAATAAACATGTCAGCTGGAAGAAAGAATGGACGGCGGGTCTGATTGGTTACTTTACCACGGTTTATATCGTGGCAGTAAACAGCCAGATACTAGAGAGTGCCGGATTACCACTTGAAAGTGGTATGGTAGCCACCATTCTAGCCAGTGCCCTCGGCTGTTTTATTATGGCTATATACGCGAATGCACCTATGGTTCTTATTCCAGGCATGGGAGTAAACGCGCTATTTGCCTATTCGATTGTGGAAGGAAGCGGTTTTAGCTTTCAAGAAGGGCTGGCCGTCGTATGTGTCGCTTCTCTGCTGTTTCTAATTACAGCTTTTACGAGACTAGGAATTTGGCTTAAACATGCGATTCCTGAATCCTTGAAACACGCGATTACGGTTGGACTGGGTTTATTCCTAACACTGATTGGGCTTGAGAAAGGCGGACTCGTTGTTCGTGGAGAGCATTCTTTAATCAGTCTAGGAAACCCATCTTCAGCCATCGTCATCACGAGTTTGCTCACTTTATTTATCGGGATTTTCCTTTTCACTCGAAATGTGCCAGGCAACTTTCTTATAACCATGGTTATAGGAACAATCATTGCTCACTTCACTGGAATTCTTGGGGCTCCGGGCTCTATGATTTCCCTCCATGAACAATCATGGGTCTTTTTACCTGACTTTACTGGTGTGAGTGACTTTGGATTTTGGATGGCTGTATTCCCTCTGGCCATTGTTCTTATATTCGAAAATATGGGGTTAATCCATGGACAGTTAGGGATGCTTGAACAACAGGATAAATTTAAACGATCCTTTCAGGCTGCTTCGTTTTCTGCGATGAGCAGTGGATTTTTGGGTACATCGCCGACGGTATCATCTGCTGAAAGTGCAGCAGTGATTGCTTCCGGTGGAAAAACGGGAAGAGCCTCCTTGACTATGGCCATCCTGTTTATTGGAACCCTGTTCTTGATCCCTTGGATTTCAATGGTTCCTTCGACAGCGATCAGTCCGATTTTAATCATTGTTGGAGCTTTAATGGTTCAAAACATTAAAGAAATCCCGCTGGATGAACTATCAGAAGCCATGCCTGCTTTTCTGATTATCGTGATGATTCCTTTTACCTATTCCATCGCTGATGGAATGGCTTTTGGATTTATTGCATACCCGATTGTAAAACTTGCCATCGGGAAGCAGCGAGAGCTCTCTACGCCTGTCGTACTCATTGCTATGGTCTTCCTCATCGAATTTATTATGCGCTCAATCGGGCACTAATAAATTGAATATAATTTTTAATGCAAAAACCCATGAAGCTGAATTTCAGCTTCATGGGTTTTTATTTATTTCAACTAATTAGTTTAGCTCCATCGAATCGATAACTTTAAGTGACAGCAATCTAATTCTCCAACAGAGCTGTATAACATGATGTTGAGTCCATCTGGGGTGTAGCTCGTGTCCATCTTTGACTGAACACCTGCAGACTTTAGTAATTGAATTACTTTACTTTTATTTGATTGTTGAGCTGCCTTCATAAGTTCTGAGGTCCATTTTGAGGAACTTATTATGTGATCCATTAGTACATCCGCTTCTTTGAGTAAATCCTTCATTTGTTCAGCGGATTTCATAAACATTTCGGTATTCACCTCAGGATATGGTCTGTGAGTGAAAGTATAGTCATGGGAATAAGGGGTTGCATGCAAAGCGGGCCAGTATAATCGGGGATCGTAATATCGATAGAACAACCACACCCCCTCCTCTTTCTCATTTGCAAACTACAACAGTATATGGATAAGATCTCAAAAAGAAAATTGTCCACCAGGAAATCCATTCTCTACAAGGTTCAAAGTGTCCAATAATAAGTAGAGACTATTACTCCTAATCGAGCTGTTAAGAAAGGTGTAATGTCTATGTAAACGATATCATCTGACGAAACGATGAAGACTATAAACCACCTTCAAAAAATCTTTATTACGAAGAAAAGCGCTGCCTAAGAAGTGGAGTCTTTTGTAGAAACCTCTATTTAGGTACACTTCTAATTAAAGACTTTCACTTTTTACAGTAAAAAATTCTCTAAAGTGATCAAGGACGCTAGAAAGTGAATAGCATAAAGAACTATCACCATTTAAGGTAAAATGAGAATGCGCTGATTCATCGGCATTTAACCCTTATAACCCAATAAAAACTCGCCCCTTTTTGAGAAGGAGCGAGTTTCTATTTAACTATGAATGGCAGTAAAAGCGATTTACTACTATCTCATTAATTGTTTCTCAAGTTATAAACCACACGTGCAGCTTCTGCACGAATGGAAGAAGTCTTAGGCAAAAATCTATTGCCGGGTACACCGATCATCAGCTTAAGCTCATACGCGGCTTTAACATCTTCTGTGAACACACTGCGAATATCGTCCTCATCTTTATAGATGTGATCACCTACAGCCTTGTACTCTCCATTATTATACTCATAGGCACGCACGACCATGGCCGCCATTTGCTCCCTTGTAATGGAAGCATATGGATCAAACTCTGTTTGGCTGACTCCATATACAATTCCATTCTCATAAGCTGCCGTGATTTCTTGCTGATACTTCTCAGGCACATCCTTAAAAGGGCTCTCACCTTTGGCGGTAAGTCCAAGTTCCCGGGTAAGCAGCATCGCAAACTCCGCACGAAGCAGTGGATCTTTTGGACCAAAGTTGCCATTTGGATAACCTTTTATTACTCCATCTTCAGCTAAAGCATATATTTCTTCTGCTGCCCAGTAATCCTCTGGTACGTCTGGAAAGACAGCCGTATTATCGGATGTTTGAAGATCGATCTTATAGTTTGCATAACCGTCATTTCTTTTTTCAAGAAAAGAAATTTTCTGCTCATCATCGGCATACTTTTGAGCATCAGGAGAGGAACGGAAAGTTAACAATGGGTCTCCATTTATTGGTGCAAAAGACCAATTACCATCCGCTTTCGGATTAATGGTTTCGTTCTGACGAATATAGTTTACCAGCACTTGTCTGTTTTCATCTGGAGATTTAACTACAATGTTATCACCATCAGGATTGGCAAATTTGGAAGCTGCCCGATAATTGTTGGTGGCGACTAAAAACTCCTCTTCGTCGTCAATGGCTTCTCCTTTGTATTTAACATCCTTAATACGATGACTATCATTGATCTTTTCTCCGTCATTATTGTAGCGAGGGGGCTCAGTTACGTCAATTTCGTAGGATAAGCCATCGATCACGTCAAAGTTATAGCTGCGAAAGTCATTATTCACCAATTCCTGCTGTTCATCTGTGTCTACATTTATTTCGTTAAACTGTCCCGCACTCCATTCAAGCCATTCCACGACTTGCTCTCCAGTTATCTTAGAGGCTTGAAGGGTATTCGGATACTTGTAAAGTGAAGTGGTATCTTTGATCGCAAGCTCTCCCGCTGGAATGTCCGTAAAATCACTTACTCCGTCCCTTCCAGCTTTGAAAGGGGCTGCAGCTGATAATACAGGTAATCCATCCAGCTCCGTGCCTTGGATATATTTTTCAAGGTAAGCTTTTTGTGCATCATTTACAATTTGGACCGTAGGGTCATCCAATACCTGAGCAAAATAACTGTAGAGAGGGACTTCCGTTTCACCTACAGGTGTAGCCACATAATCCCTGGTCGCCTCGTGATCATGTTGAACTTGATTGACAATTTCCTGGTTAGCTTCCACTAAAGGTTCTCCATTTTTAGAATCGTAAATAGGTTTTGCGGCAGCTTTTCCCTCTGTCACATCCCATTCACCATCTGTGTATTGGAGCTCCAAATCAATAATCCCAAGATCTGAACCCCAGAAACCAGCTTGTGTAGTAGCTACGCCATTAATAGTTCCCTGTTTAAGATTGATATTATATCGGCCATCTAATGAAGCATAATCTTCACCAGGGAAGGTCTGGTGCGAATGCCCGAACATAAGTGCGTCGAAACCTTCAACTGTCGATAGTTGATAGGTCTGATTTTCAGCACCTTTCTCATATTCTTCCTTTGAGCCCAGCCCTGAATGGGCAATGCCAATAATAACGTCGGCACCTTCTTCTTTCATCGAAGGAATGAATTTTTCTGCGGTTTGTTTTAAATCACGCGTAATTACCTTACCTTCTAAATTGTCTTTATCCCAGGTCATAATTTGAGGCGGCGTGAATCCAATAACTCCTACTTGAATCGTATGTACATCACCATTTTGATCTGTAACTTCGCGATCCAGAATCACATATGGATCGAAGTAGTTCTCGTCGTTATCTGGATTGTCATCACCGTCGTCTTTATACACATTGGCATTTACATATGGGAAATCAGAACCTTCTACAGCCTTATCCAAAAATTCCAAACCATAATTGAATTCGTGATTACCATAATTACCAGCATCATAGTTCAGTAGATTCATAGCTTGATAGACAGGATGTTTGTGCCCTTGTTCATCTAATACCTCTTGATCAACGATATAATCAGCCATAGGATTACCCTGAATCAAATCTCCATTATCGAAAAGCATCGAATTCTCTGCTTTACCTCTTTCCTTATTAATTAGCGTTGCCGTATTAACAAGGCCGACTGTGTCATCCTGCTTGTCCGTAAAATAATCATAATTCATCACATGACTGTGCAAATCCGTCGTTTCCATTAACCTTAAATCCACTACGTCGCCCTCATCCGTCTGAGCGTTTACGTTAGTTGTCCAAGTTGAAGCAGCTAAAAACCCAAGAACCATAGCTGAACGGAGAAACCATTTCTTCTGATTTTGTTTCAAATCGTCACCTTACCTTTCATTAATGTAGAATATTGTAATCATTTATATATTTTAACATTTCCGATAGAAATTTAGCAGTCTTTTTTACAGACCATTAAAACAGCGATCATCATTCCCACTGCTTTCATTAAAAAAGACTCGAAGAGAATAAAATCTCTTCAAGTCTTTTTTATCCGGTCAGGGTGCTTAATGATTAAAAGCTGCAAAATCACCTTTTATTATCTATGATTATATTTCCTCTGCCTTAAATCTCAACTTTCGCATAGAGCTTGTTTATTACAATTAAAGTTCTTAAAATAATCTTCAATCACTTCTATCTCTGAATAAGGCACCTTCTCATCCCCGATAATCTGGTAACCCCCAAATCCTATGCCTGTTAATAAAACCAGATCGTCAGGTTCAGCTAAACCAAATGCAAAGTGAATGGCCTCTTCTCGATGCAACACTGAATGAATATGAGAACCTGCGGGGTCTTTGAAGCCTTTTAGAACATCGTTTACGACTCCCTGTCGATCAGCGTGTCCCGGCTGATCCACACTGACCACAATTTGATCTGCCACCCCGTCAGCCACTTCTGCCATCATAGGACGCTTTTTGGGATCTCTTAGACCCACTCCTGTGATCATAACAATTAAGTTGCGGTAAGGGATATGCTGCACAGCATTCAGAATATTGAAAAGAGCATCAGGAGTATGAGCATAGTCTAAAACAATTTGAAAAGGAGCTTTGTTTTCTACAATTTGAAAACGTCCTTCCGGACTTTGAATGGTTGAAACTACCGATAATATCTCTTCTGCCGAGTAGCCCATTTTGCAGCAAACTGCTATAGCAGCCAGGAAATTAGATACATTATATGTTCCAAAAATAGGGGCATGAAGGTGGTACTCCTCCCTAAACAAACATAATGTAAATGAAGTGCCCTCCATCGTTGTGCGGATTTCTTTAGCAGAAATATCAGCCGGTTCTTCAATCCCGTATGTGATTAAAGTTCCCTTGAAACCTCTTATTAAATCTTCTGCCATTTGAGAATCATCTGCGTTAACAATTGCACTTCTGGACTGATCAAACAACTTCATCTTCGCTTGTTTATAAGCTTCCATAGTACCGTGAAATTCTAAATGTTCAGGTGTTAAATTGGTATGGACTGCTACATCAAAATGGATTGTGGCTAAGCGTTTCTGCTCAAGCGCTATCGAAGTGGATTCAATAATGGCAGCCGTCATCTCTCTTTTCCGGAAATAGTGCAATACTCGGTGAATATCAGGAGCTTCAGGAGTCGTAGGTACAGTCTGCTTAAATTCTGTTTTTTTCTCATCATCCCATATTCCAGCCGTACCTAGACTGCCTGTACGCAGGCGAAGATCATTTAAAAGCGAGTAAAGGAAAGAGGAAACGGTTGTTTTTCCATTGGTTCCAGTGACGCCAATAGTGTAGAGGGAGTTCGATGGGGAATCATAAATGGTGGAAGCTAACTGGGCTAGAGCGGTTCTAGCTTCGGATACGCATATAAAACTTTTCTCCTTATAAAAGGTCGAGTACATGTATAACTTTTCACTCTTGGTACCAATAATGGTGTTTGCACCATTCTGAATAGCCTGCTCAATAAAAAGATGTCCATCATGCTTTTCTCCAGCTATGCATACAAAAGCATCGCCTTCTTCTGCCTCACGAGAATCATATACTACCGAGGAAACGTATTGACTCCGAGGACCATAAATGGTCCCTTGGAATAGGTTTTCAAAATTTAATTCTTTATTAGCCATTATATAATATCATCCTTTTTTTCACACTTTATGATACTAAAGCATCTTTATTGGTAAATTCCCCTTTGGTTTATGCCTGTAAACTATCACAAGCCTCTCAATAGGTTTTCGATAGGTTCGTAGAATTTTTGTGACTTTTGACTTATTTTTTCATATTGGAAATATTAAATTATAATTAAAAATATGGAGGCTTACTAAAAGCGTATCGCTATAGTAATTACGCACGTTTTGGTATTAATTTCCTGTTCTATAAATTGGAAAAAAGATAGTTGGAAAATAACCAAAAATTTGTCGAAAAAAAAGTTTAAAAAACTATTGCGTTACCCCCTTACTAGAGAGTAAAATTTTCAGTAATTCATCAGTTAAGAAAACTAAAGCTGATTGAATGATAACCATTATTAAAAGGAGGTCATTAAAATGACCATGCTTTATTCCAAGGCTCGCGAGCTATTTGAAGAGGACTACAAAAACAGCCCGGAAGCCAAAGGATCTCAACTGTCTGCTTACACAAAAGTGAAGCGAACTAAAAGCGGCAAACTTCTTATGCCTTTTCGTAAAAACAAAAGAAAATAAGAGAATAAAGTGGTGACATATAGCTATGAGAAGAAAGCGAATAAAGGATAACGGTACTCAAGCCGTTCCATGGAATCAACGTCTGCATGACTTAAGTAGTCAAAAGACGTTGATTTTTTAATGGAAAGAAAAATAATCTTTTCCTGTTGGCTTCTCAAATTAGATTTTTAAAAGCCTTTGGTTTATATTCTATAAACCTCTATTTCTCGCTTCACCTTTAACTCTTTTTTCACAGTTAAAGTATTATAGTATATAGGACTATATTTTTTAAAAAAACTGCCGCATCCTTGTTCTAGAAGGAATACGGCAGTCTGCCGGTAACTTAAGATTGGTTTCGCAGCTGCTTTAAAATTTCGAAACCTTTCGTAACAGATTGACTCATCGCTGCACCGCCACCGTACGCAGCAGCTACACCCATGGATTCATAAATCTCCTGATCCGAGCAATTCAATGCTACGCACTGATCCATATGATAAGTAATGCTCGGTTCATCCCCTTCTTTCAAACTAATTGCGAGTGCCATTAAGTGCTTATTGGCTTTCGTCACTTCTCCATCATTAAATGCTTCTCCAGTGAATCGATTGTACTCCTGAATGGTTTTGGGCAGATGTTCAGATAGTTGTTCAATTCCATTACGATATTCCTCTAGTATAGTATGGGCTTTTCTTTCCATGATATCACTCCTTAATATGTTCTATAATGCCATTCCTTTTTATTCCATTATTAAACTATTGGATGTGCCTGCATTAAATTACTAAGGTCTCCTTTTCATCATCCATAATCTGGATGACCTGAGGTGCCAGTTTATGTAATAAAAAAAGCAACCTATGATAGGCTGCTTTTTTTATTTATGTTGTTTGGTCTGTAGGTCGTACTACAATTTCGTTGATGGTAACTTCTGCCGGTTCTTCTAAAGCATAACGTATTGTTCTGGCGATGCTGTCCGGAGTGATCGCTTGTTCGTAAAGTTCGTCCACTCCACCTTTTACATCTTCATCCGTAATCGTAGATGTCAGTTCAGTTGAAACCGCACCAGGAGAAATGATAGTTGCTCTAATTTTACTCTCTGCAGACTCTTCCATTCTTAGACCGTCCGTAATCGCACGCACAGCGAATTTTGTACCGCTGTATACAGCACTTCCCGGAAAGACTACATGTCCAGCCACGGAAGAAATATTAATAATGTGTCCTTTTTTGCGTTCGCGCATATGAGGCAGCACAGCAGATATTCCATAAAGAACACCTTTAATATTTACATCGATCATTTGATCCCATTCTTTTACTTTTTGTTTATTAAGTAAAGAGAGTGGCATCAAGCCCGCGTTGTTTACAATCGCATCAATTTGACCCAGTTCGTTTTGAGCGTATTCAGCAAGCTCTTCCATTTCATCATAATTGGTTACGTCAGTAGTTTTATATATCGCGTGTCCACCATCATCGTTTACTTTTTTCGCTAATTCTTCCAGTCGATCTTCCCGTCTTGCAGCCAGTACAAGTTTCGCTCCTTTAGAGGAAAGTTCTTTGGCCGTTTCCTCACCGATCCCACTGGATGCTCCTGTGATAATAACTACTTGATCTTGTAAATTCGTCAATGACTAGCCTCCTAAATATATTTTACTCTTTAAATTTTATTTCGATTTCAAAATGTATGTTACCGGAATAAACCTATGTTAAACATTGATTCCAAGTGTAGTATTTTCATCAAAAAAATAAATAGGGAGCTTTAGGTTACTGAGCGTTATCTATTGCTCTTTCATTTTATTTTCAAGATAGCCTGATACACCTGCATAATTTGATGAATCCAACTACGTAAGGGATAACCTCACTTTTCAATGTTCAAACCTAAACGATCATTATATTTGGAAATATTATCCTTCCTTTTCTCACTTTATGAAGTATAGAATGAAATGAACAGATAATTTATGATATATTTGATGAACTTGGTGTTTAGTCGTAATTGTGAGAGGAAGGAACTATAATGAGCATTTTGCCTGCAGAATTTTATGAACAGCCTACTTTAGAGCTTGCAAAATCTCTATTGGGCTGTAAATTAGTCAAAGAAACGGAGATAGGAACAGCTTCGGGGTATATTGTAGAAACGGAAGCCTATGTTGGTCCTGGAGACAGGGCGGCTCACAGCTTTAATAATAAACGGACCCCGCGAACGGAAGTAATGTTTGGACCACCTGGTTATGTGTACACGTATGTTATGCATACACATTGTCTAGTGAATGTGGTAAGTGGTGAAGTAGGACATCCAGAAGCCGTATTAATTAGAGCCGTCGAACCTTTAGAAGGCATAGAACTTATACAGGAGAGAAGAGGAGACAAAAAAGAAAAGGATCTAACGAATGGGCCCGGAAAATTAACGAAAGCATTAGGGATTATCAAATCAGACTACGGACATCCCCTGGATCAATCTCCTCTATATATAAAAAACGGCTATTCCCCTAAACATATTTCCCAAGGGAAACGAATTGGAATTGACAACTCCGGAGAAGCCCGCGACTATCCGTGGAGATTTTGGATTACAGAAAACAGGTTTGTATCCAGGTAAACCACAACCGTTTTATCCATTAAACAAGCACACCTTATTATGAAGGTGTGCTTGTTACTATTATTCTCTTTGATCTGAAATAGTTGCGTTATCGTTTTCCGCGCTGAGTTCTGCTAAGTTATCATAAGGAGGACCTTCGGTAGTCCCCGCAAGTAATACGATATCAAAGAAGTTAGGAGGGGTTCCCCAAGAATTTCCTACAAATGTTGTAAAGGCACGGTCTACAAGGAAACCACCGCGAGTATTATAGACGACATTGTTATTAATTTCACCTGTTGTGTTTGGGTTAATATACATGCCCGTTCGTAAAGAATAAAAGGTGTTTCCTTCCAGAGTTACTTCAAGTCCTCCTTGAGATACAACCGCTCGGTTTACAACCCACGTACTGCTGTCCCCTTGCTGTTCTGGTCCAAAAATTGTGTTATTCCGCAGTACATTATTATTTCCTCCAATTTGAATAAACTCCTTAGGATATGGCATGTCACTCGTTATCGTTAGTCCATCAATCGTTATATTAGGTTGAGTAGTCAGAAGTGCAATAGTATCCGCTTGCAATTCAAGAAGTGTACCGGGTTCTCCTAAAAGCGTTATACCCGCTTTATTAACATTTATCTGTGAGGTAATCGGGTAGGTGCCACTTAAAATATTTACTGTACCCCCAGGATTTACAGCCGCAATACCTTGTTGAATTGTTCCAAAAGGCATCGCACGGCTGCCGTTTCCAGATGAACCTGCTTCCACGTAAATGTTGTTAGGATCTACAATATTGTTTACAGCTTCATCTAAAGCTAATTGTACACTGAGTACAGTTGGATAGCCTTCCTCAGGACGGTTATCCAGCAGAGTCTGAGCCACTTCATCTTTTAACTCATCACTTAGCATATTATAATCGGTAAGATCTAAACCTAGAGCAGGATTTTCTATTGCTGCCCTCATTTCTTCTACGGTCTCGGCTTCATTAACCGCATCAAGCGGGGTATCAACCGGTGTTAAGTTTCCATGACTCATCTCATTCGGGGCCAATAAGTTTGTTAAACTTATAGCGGCACTTTGAACCTGCGTACGTGTACTGGTAAATCCATAAACCCCGTCTGACGATGCTGTAAACATGACTTCATACTGGGTTGGTGGATCTGGAAAAATTATAAAATCTGAACAATCTGCTTCCAAATTAAAGGTTTGTGATGCTACTGGCTGTTTAGGTGAAACAGACGTATCATACACAGTGACCATAACCGATTGTTCCTCCAATGTACTGTTTAGTACCTCTACAATTAAGCTCTGAGCTAAGCGATCTGCAACCAAGGGTCCCGTCGTATACCCCTGCGGACCGGGAAGCAAATCTCCAACCGTAACCATTTCCTGGTTGTGCACTAAATTCTGAGGTAAAAAAGCACTCAAATTCAAATCAATATTCTGCCTCGCTGTTCTTCCTGCTACCCACACCTCCATATTCTCCTCTAGTCCTTCCACTACAATTTCAAATCTAGTGGGCGGCTGAGGAAGAATAGTTCCCGAAGCTTCATTAGGATTAACCTCTATTTCCTCCGTGAAAACTTCTTCCTTTGGACAACTGCTTAAATCATAGACAGACACTTGGACTTGTTGGGAATCCTCAGTGTTATTCAGTACCTGAAATACGATTGACATTGTATTTCGATCTGCCACAAGGGGTCCCGTCGTTTTAGTAGCCAAATCTAGTTCCTCCTTTTAATAGGTTCTAGATAGTAGATGCAAGAGGAGGAATTATTGTTTGGACATTCCTCTAACATTATAGAAATTGGTTACTAAAATATTTATTATGGAAGGAATTTATTATACGACTAGCTCCTTGCAGGAAGAATGCAAGTTTTAAACTAACCATTTTCACTCCTAATCTGGGCATAAAACCCAATCGCTGCTACAAATGAAATAGTATGTACTGTAAGCAGGACACCACTCCCGCCTCCATTAAAGACCGTACTATTAATGAGAGTGGATAACTGCATAACAAGGATAATAAACAGTAAACATGTGGAAATCTTCATACGATCAATTCCTTTGTAAGATTTTATTTTCACAAGTTTAACATATTTTTTCCTCAATTTTCCTTTAATTAATAATTTTACAGAATTTTTGGTCATTTGATTTCCGTACACACTTCTGTCAGGCTTATATAGTTAACGTAAGATCTTGAAAAGAAAGCTAGGTGATCCAAATGATTGAAATTAGAACATCTACACTCACGGATGAAGAATTAAACAGAGGGGTTTTTGCGAAGCAGGATATCCCGAAAAATACACTTATTCACCAGGCTCCCGTTATCCCTTACCCAAATCAGGAACATGTTCATATAGAGAAAACTCGGCTGGCTGATTATGCGTTTGAGTACGGCGAAAACCATACAGCATTCGTATTGGGTTATGGCATGATGTTTAACCATTCCTATGAGCCGAACGCGAACTATGTTATTAACTTTGATAACGATACGTTTGACTTTTACGCTTACCGGGATATTAAAGCTGATGAGGAAATTCACATTAATTATAATGGTTCAGTAGATATCCAGGACACGTTATGGTTCGATCAGGAATAACAATAAAGAGGCACCCGGGTTTGCGGGTGCCTCTTTTCTTATGAAGCGTGCCTTAACGATTCATAATTTAAATTTTAAGAAGGAAATCCAAGTATAGTTTTGGTTTCCAAGTATTCTTCAATACCATAGTCTCCCCATTCTCTGCCTATTCCGGATTGCTTATACCCTCCGAATGGAGCAGAGAAATCAGCTTCCGTGTCATTTACTTTGATACGTCCAGCGCGAATTCCAGTCGCTGCTTTTCTTAGGTTTTCCGGATCATTGCCTATTACATAACCAGCTAAACCATAAATCGTTTCATTAGCAATGTTAATAGCTTCATCAAGCGTATCATATGTGATGATTGTGGTTACCGGCCCAAAGATCTCTTCTTGTGCAATTACCATGTTATTTTGAACATCTGTAAATACGGTAGGTTTGGCATAATAGCCTTGTTCAAGACCTTCAGGTTTCCCAGTTCCTCCTGTTAGCAAGGATGCGCCTTCGTCTACACCTTTTTCAATATAAGACTGCACAGTATCCCATTGTTTTTTTGAAATCAACGGACCGATCAAGTTATCCTCTCTTGGATCCCCTACCGGGAATTCAGGCAGAACTTTCAGCACTGCTTCTTCAAAGGACTTCTTCATTTTACTAGGGACGAGTACCCTAGTAGCAGCTGAGCATACCTGACCAGTGTTTGTTGCGATATGATTAACGGCTGCTCTTGCTGCGGCTTCCACATCAGCATCTTCTAACACAATAAGCGGGGATTTACCTCCCAGTTCGAGCGCAAAATTCTTAATAGTTTCAGAAGCATTTTCCATGATTTTCTTACCTACAGCTCCTGATCCAGTAAAGGAAACAAAGTCAATATCAGGGTGGGAACTGATCCCATTTCCTATAACTTCTCCTGAGCCATTAACTAAGTTAAAGACACCTTTTGGAACTCCTGCTGCTTCAAAGATTTCTGTTAATATAATAGCAGCAAATGGAGTCATTTCTGCTGGTTTTAAGATAACCGGGCTTCCTGCGGCAAATGCACTGGCAATTTTGGTCGAAGTCTGGTTGGTAGGGAAATTCCAAGGGGTTATTAAACCACTAACACCTATGGTTTCTTTAACTACCGTATGTCCACCCCGATCTTCCATGAAAGAAAAATCCTTCAATGATTCTGCTGCTTGTGAGAAATGGTTGTAACCCATAGAGTAATGAACTTTTTCTGAAATCTTCTGAGGCGAGCCTAGCTCATCCGTTATAGTTTCAATAATATCGTCTTTACGTTTTTCATATTCTTCAGCAATTCGTTCCAACATTTCTACACGTTCCTGTTTAGAAGTTTGAGAAAATGAAGGAAGTGCTTGTTTAGCTGCAGCTACAGCTTTATCTAAATCTTCCTTTGTACCCATACTGATTGTACCCATTACTTCTTCAGTAGCTGGATTTATTACATCATAAGTTTCAGAGCCAGTTGATTCCACCCATTCACCATGGATGAAATGCTTTAATTGATTGCGCATATTTTCATATCTCCTTTTTCAAACTTTCCATTTATAATCAATAAAATAAACTTATTTCTTTCGTATAGCGTAATATATCCTTTATTTATCAAGTTGAAACATCTTAGAAATTTGAAAACGGAAGTAAAAGCAGAAAGCATGCAGATAAGTCATCATTTATTCCATAAGCGTAACTGCTTTAAGTCTATTGATCCTTTAACATTCTTCTTAGAATTTTACCGGAACTGGTTTGGGGAAGGGTGTCACGAAATTCCACGTACGTAGGCACCTTGTAAGCGGCCATATTTTCTTTAGCCCACACTTTTAAATCACTTTCATTTATTTCTTTATTTCTGTTTGGTATTACAAAAGCTTTTACAACTTCCCCTTTATGTTCGTCAGGTACGCCGATCACAACAACCTGTCCTATACCTGGATGTTCTTTCAGTAGAGCTTCGACATCCTCCGGAAAAATGCTAAAACCTGAGGATTTGATCATTTCTTTGATACGCCCTTGAAAATACAAATAACCCTCGTCATCCAAATAGCCAATATCCCCAGTATGCAACCATCCTTTGGAGAGACTTTCAGCTGTAGCTTCCGGCCTTCCCCAATAACCTTTAAATACTCCTGGACTTTGAATAACAATCTCACCTGATTTTCCAGGACTCTGTACCTCACCAGTTGCTGGATCACTAATCTTGATTAAAGTACCCCTGATCGGAACACCAACCGAACCGAATTTGATATTATCCTGTGGCATATAGGTGTCAACCGTGTGGGTTTCACTTAACCCATATGAAGCTTCAAATAACTTGCAATTAGGTGCAACCACCTTCCAATTCTCCGCTAAGGTTTTGGTAACCGGCATGCCAAAACTCGTACACAGATTCAGCTTCAAGTCCTCCAGTTGATTCTCTTCTGCAATTGACAAAATAGCGTCATTCATTGGCGCAATACTATACCATACAGAAACACGGTATTCATGAAGAGCTTTTAGTATTGACATAGGATCGAACCGAGCAAACAGTACACATGGCGCGCCAGTATATACCGGTATATTAACTCCCATAACCATACCAGCAATATGGCAGAGCGGCATGACAGCAAGCCATGTTTCTTTTTCATCTACTTGATTAACCTGTACAGCCGCTGCTGTTTTGTACAACGCATTTTCATAGGTTAACATGGCTGCCTTTGGACGGCCCGTTGTGCCAGATGTAAAGGCAAGCAGAGCTGTGTCTTCGAGCTTTACAACTTCCGGATAGGTACATGGCTGAGATCCCTGCATAATCTCCTCCCACATTGTTTCGTTAGGATTAAGTTCAAGAGCCGGACTATTAAGATCCTTTGGAATCGTCCAACTGGGATGATCAGGTAGCAAGTCTTCATAACGAATTACAATAATTCGCTTTAAATGTTCATTTACCTTACGGACTTCCGCCAGAAGCTCCCCTCCCGCAAAAATCCCTGCCATATCCACTTCTTTAATTAGATATTCAAGCTCATTAGCTTTATACATAGGGTTAAGCGGACAGACCACAGCGCCAATATACTGAATGGCGTAATGACCAATAATGTACTGGGGACTATTTTGCATAAATAAACCGATCCGATCTCCTTTTTCAAAACCCGCTTGCCGCAAGAATCCTGCCACTCTTTGAACCTGATCGAGTAATTCCCGCCACGTAATACTGCTTCCATAGTAGAAGTACGCAGGATCTTCAGGCCGTTCTTCAGCATGTTGCTGCAGATAATGAAATAGTGGTTTCTTCCCTCTAGGGTACAGCTTTGTGTCAGCAGATGATTTTAAGTGTTCTTTCATAACTTCTCCCCCTCCTTAATGAGACATAGGCCAGTCAGCAAGTCGCCTTTTACTCTTAATCTCGCCTGAAGCTCCAGCCGATTCTAGAAAACGCATTAAAAAAGATCGTGTCTGGTTTGGCTCAATAATATCTTCTAACAAAAATTTCCCTGCAGCCTTATAGGGGGAACTATCAAAGTTCCATTGCTCGAGGTACTTAGACCTTTCTATTTCAGGTCGTTCAGCCTTGCCTATGTGCTTTCCATAAACGACGTTAATCCCTACGTCCGGACCCGTGAAATTTATTTCAGCTGACGGCCAAGCTGCTACAGCATCCGCCCCCATTCCCGGGCCACACATATTTCCATAAGCAGCTCCTATGCTCTTTCGGACAATGATTGAGTATTTAGGTATCGTTGATTTCGCTAATGCTGTATTCCAATTCATAATTTTAGCAGGCATTTTTTGTTTTTCAGCACGACTGCTAATCCTAAATCCTGGTGTATCGTGAAGAAAAATAAGTGGAATATGATATGAATCACAGAGGCAGATAAAGTCCACGGCTTTATCACACTCTTCAGGTCCTGAAGCCCCTGCCTTGTGCAGCGGCTGACTCGCAATCACCCCTGTCACACGACCGTTTAGTCGGGCCAGTCCAGTAATCAAAGCTTTACCATAAAAAGATCGAAAGTTCATGAATGAGTCTTTATCAAATAAACGTAAAAGGAGTAAATTCATATCGTAAGCCCGCCTTAAATTTGAAGGGACAACTTCCTCCAAATTGCAGTGGTCCACTGCTGAATCTTCGATGGACGGCTTCCGGAGCGGCGTTTCCTCAGCGCTTGAAGGCATATAACTGAAAAACCTTCTTAATGCTGCAATAGCTTCTCTTTCATCTTCAGCAATATGATCAATCTGCCCGGTATAAACGGCATGCATATCCGGGCCCCCGAGATCCTCAGCGGACATCTCTTCTCCACTTGCGATCTCCAGCATACGCGGACCAGCAACAGCCATGCTTGTCCCTCTTACTTGTGTAACGAAATCTGACGTAACAGCCATCCATGTTGGGCCGCCGTAACTTTCCCCCAGGATCGCTGTCATAATTGGACTTTCCCGTCCATGGTCCAACAGACTAGAAGGAAACAGCTTATCGCTGATTCCATCAGAGCCCATTCCATCAGGCATTCTTAAGCCTCCGCCTTCACATAAATTAAAAAGTGGTAGTTTTCTTTTTTTGGCATAAGAGTGAAAGAATTCACTTTTTCTAAGGTGAACTTCTCCTTCTGTGCCAGACAGGACCGATATATCCATCGCCTGTACAACTGCCTCTCTCCCATCGACTCGGATCATTCCTCCAATCAAACCATCAGCCGGGGTGCGCTCCTCCATTCCAGAAACAGAAGAGTGAGCCAAAGCCCCTAATTCAAGAAAAGATCCTTGATCGGCAAGCAGGTTAATTCTTTCCCTCGCACTATAAGACATCTGTTTTTCCCCACGATGTTCCTGAGCTTTCCTTTTTTTCTCTCTAAGTATTTCTGTATTTCTTTCCATATGTTCCTCCTTTTGTAGATACTGACCAGTAGGTATGTAAGATTTAAAATATATATTTTAGCATTAACTTAAGTATAAATACACTTTTCTGAAAATTCAATAAATCTAAAAATTTACTAATTCGCTGGATCAAAAAAGCGCAGAACCGAATCTGCGCTTTCTTTGTTTTACTATGAGCTTTGAGCAACATCCTGGTTGCTATCATTCATTTTGGTTTCGTTGTGGTCTTCCTTGTCCCGCCTCGGATTTTTTATAAAGAAGGAAAGGACAAGACCTATGATGGCTGAGATTCCTGCTACAATGAATGAAACATTGACCCCATGAACAAGACCCCCTACACCTTCTTCGGGACGTGCTGCGGTTGTCATTACTGTCACTAAAAGCGCTGTTCCTACTGCGCCTGATACCTGACGCATTGTATTATTCATTGCCGTGCCATGAGCAATTAAACGTGAAGGAAGCTGGTTTAAACCAGCTGTTGTTACCGGCATCATTACCATTGCTACACCTAACATGCGGACTGCATTAATGACTGTTAAATAGGTCAGAGAAGTTTGCGGTGATAAATCCGCAAACATAAATGTCGTAATGGTGAGAATAAACAGTCCAATAATAGCAAGCCATCTTGCGCCAAACTTATCAAAAAGTCTACCTGTAATTGGATTCATAAATCCCATAATTAAGGCCCCTGGGAGAAGCACCAGTCCTGATTCGAGTGCACTGTAGCCCAGCATATCCTGCATAAGGATCGGCAGCACGGTGGCAGCTCCAATCATGGCGATAAATACAACCATGCCAAGTGCTGTCGTCAGCGTAAATATATTGAACTTAAACACCCTGAATTCAAGAATCGGCTGTGGCAACTTGAATTGTCGAAGTATAAAAATCGTCAATGCAACGGCACCAACGACCATGGATATTAGTACCTGCTGACTTCCCCATCCATTTGTCCCCGCAACACTGAATCCATATAACAGTCCCCCAAACCCTAAAGAGGAAAGAATTATGGAGGATACATCCAGTTTAGGATAAGACTGCTTGGTTACATTTTTTAAAATGAAGTAAGCCAGAATAAAATCAATAATTACAATGGGCAGTATGACAAAAAATAAACTTCTCCATGGGAACTGTTCGACCAGCCAGCCGGATAGAGTTGGTCCGATAGCTGGAGCGAATGAAATCACCAGTCCAAACATCCCCATTGCTGAACCGCGTTTTTCCACAGGGAATATGAGAAACAAAATGGTTTGCATGAGCGGTATAATAATTCCGGCACCAGAAGCCTGGATAATTCGTCCCAGCATTAATATAGAGAAATTGGGTGCTACTGCACATACAAGCGTTCCAACTGCAAATAAACCCATCGCCGTAAGGAATAACTTTCTAGTCGTAAAACGTTCAATCAGAAAAGCCGTGATTGGAATCATGACCCCATTTACCAGCATAAAAATGGAAGTCAGCCACTGAGCTGTACTGGCTTCCAGATTCAAATCCCTCATTATATGAGGCAAAGCCGTGCCCAGTAAAGTCTGATTTAATATTGCAGCAAAAGCTCCAGAGAGAAGTACGATAATCAATGGAACTTTATTTATAGTTTCTGGTCCTGTTTCTTGTTGATTAGACATATAATATCCTTCTTTCCATACAATAAATGACGATTATTTAACAAGTCCTTTTTTTAATAAACTGAGTTCAGAAATATATTTATCCAACGCTTCCGTCTCGGAAAGTTCATTAGATACACAATGAACTAAATTATGAAACGTTACTGCAATGAGAACCTGCATGAGATGATAAAATTCTTTTTCATCAGAGACATGAAGAGCTTCCATATCTACAAGTCGATAAATATCATGAAAACGGTGTTCAATATTCTGCTTGGTTAAATTTTTGGTAAAGGCATGTTCAATTTTGTAATTCATATTCATTAATACATTTCTGACAAAATTACTAGTCCCATTTTCTCTTGAGAATTGGAAAACCGTTTTATAAACCTCTATCATCGCTTGAAATAAATCTCCGTTAAACTTCTTTACATTCTCAATAAAATTCTTATGACGTTCTTCGGCATGCTCATTTAACAGATAAAAAAAAGCGTCTTCCTTATCCCTAAAATATTGATAAAAACTACCTCTTGGTATCTCAGCCCTCTTCAGAATATTGGCGATAGATGCCTCGTATAAAGACACCCGCGAGAACTCTTCTCGAGCAGCTTCAACCAGCTTACTTTTCTTATCATCGTTCAAATTAAAAAAGGTTTGTTTAGGCATTCATCTAACTCCTTACTCAATAAAATGACACTATGTCACATTCAGCACAAGAGCTACTATAAGTGACATAGTGTCATATGTCAACAGTAGAACTGTAAGAACTCATAACCATCTAGTTTTCATCAAAATGACGAGTAAAAATTAGTGAATGTGCAGATATTAAACATGCTTCAAACTTAATGAGAAAAGGAGGTTACGACATGAAAAAGAAATTGATGTTATTAGCGTTGTCTATCATGATGTCTACTGGAATTCTAACTGCTTGTGCAATGGACGACGATAACCAAATGAATAACCAGCCTGAGGACGTAAACTACGACCCAATGCGTTATGGAGACAATGAAAACCGTATGAATTATGATCGTATGGATGACCGTATGGATAACGGCCGTATGAACGAAAATCGCGGACCAGACATGGGAGCAGACCCTCGTGATGTAAGGGAGCCCGGTGAAAGGGACACTCCTTATAACATGGATGAGGAAGAACCAGACGTAGATGAAGAACCTTCTGAAGAAAGACGCAACCAGTAGATTAGAATTTGTTGTACAACATTCTTACGAATTCAAAACTTCTCCCAGGATATGAGAAAGATTCCCACACATAAGACAAGCCTGCCCTACTCATAATAGGAAAGGCTTAAAAGCCAAGTGTTAAAGAGGAGAGTGGAATTTAATGAGAAGCAATGTACAATGGTGGCCACTGCTCGGTTCAATAGGTATTGGCTTTGCAGCATACAGCATGATGAACGGTCGAGGATCCAGAGATAAAAAGGGTCTTTCAGATGTAACAAACATGGATAATGAGAACTAAACATCATTCTCTTTCGATAAAAAACAGTCAGCATAATGCTGACTGTTTTTGAAATTACTCTTTAGTTAATGAGAATAGAGGATCATACCTTCGTATAGGATTCGTGAACTTCATTCCAAAATCAGTCTGACTAACCACTTCCGGATCCAATATAGCATCGCCTTCAGGTTTTATTCCCTTTTCTACCCACTCAGCTAAATCTGCAAAGGCTTCTGTTTCTTCTGCTGGAGTAAACTCGCAATGACCTACAGCTCGAACAGCCCTGCTCACAAGTAGATCTGAATCTCTATTTGCAGCTACCCTTTCAGCATATAATTGCTCCATAGAGAAGGGTACAAATAAATCACCTAAGGTATGCAGTGTAAGTACAGGTTGATGAAGTTCCCCCGATATTCGTGGTATTTTTGACATCCCATTCTTATTCCGAGCTTGAGGATCAGCAGCAATCACAGGTATCTTCTCAGCTAAGTACATCTCTTCAACTGATAATTCTTTATTGGAATCAAGTTGATAGATAGAGTCTGTATTATCGATAATATTGCCTGGTGATCCATAAGAGAAGTCCGATCGGTAGAGAGTAAACAGAAAATTATTCCAACTCGAAAACGCAATATCGAACAAGGGCCGCTCACCACCTGATAAATACATCGTAAGATCCTGAAGCATTTCCCCTTCTGAAGTCAGTAAACCTGTGTTTAGACCAATCGCTTGTTTTATTTCGGGAACTACAGTCGTTTGATAATTTTCTTCCGCTGGAAAAACAGGGTCCATTCCCGCAAGGACCTGGGAAGCAAGATTAAAATCTGCAAAAAAGTCAAATAATTCGTTATCCCCCATCACACCGCACATTGGCATTGCTCCATCGTATTCATTACGAAATTGCTCAATAAGAACCCCTGTTATGTGTCCTCCCATTGAGTGCCCCACTATATAAGTGCGCTTCGGTTTGGCGATTTTTCCGTTGAAATACTTCCCAAGGGCATGGGTGTCCGCGACTCCTTGTTTCACATCATAACCATTAGTGCTATAGCTGGAGGCACCCCACGCATACCCTTTTTCCAGTAAATATTTTCTTAGATTTTCCGGATTATCTACCGTTAATTCTTTAACCTCTTCATTCCGATACCCATGTGCGTAAAGGACAAGCTCCCCATTCCATTCTTCAGGAACTTCAATTCTATAACCCGCACCTTTATGTACACCCCAATATCTATCTGTTGCTATCCCATTAGGTGCATCAAATGGCAGTTTCTCCTTATCTACAAAATAGCCCGGATTTTCAGCAGCCTCTAAACTCTCCCCAAAAAACCCAAACAGAACCACGAAAAATACCGTCACGTATGTAATTATACGTACAACCATACTCCGCTTCCTCCTTTATTGAATTCGTTACGAAATAAATGTCAGAATTTTCTAACATAAAGTTATTGTACCTGATACTTCTTTTATTTTCCAATCTAATGATTTCCATTCCATTTAGGTTCTGCTAACTTTTGCACAAGGTTTCGTTCTCTCAAGCAATTACTCGTAGTTGAGATAACAGACCGCTTATTACCGGGATGTATATCGATTTTCTAGATAGAGGAACTCCAGATAAAATAGCCTTTAAAAAAATAATCTAATAATAGGCATTTTACTTAAGGACATTAAAAAAAACTGGAAGGTCTTATGCCTTCCAGTTCAAAGAGAATAGAGATTCACAGCCCGTAAGTTGTCATGCCTCCATCGATAAACATATTCTGTCCTGTCGTGTAACTGGATCCCTTTGAAGCAAAGTAGAGAACTGATGTCTTAAGTTCTTCTAATTGACCTAATCGCTTCATAGGAGTCCTGTTTTCAATCTTAGATCTGAAATCATCATTCTCCAATTTTTTTCGATTAAAATCTGTTTTAAAGAACCACGGGCTAATCGCATTTACCGTAATGTTATTGCCCGCTAATTCACCAGCCAGTTGTTTGGTCAGGTGAATTACGCCTGCTTTACTAGTTCCGTAAACGGAACTAAAATACAAACTCACATCTCCCGCTACAGAGGCAGTATTAATAATCCGACCATACTCCTGTTCTTTCATATAAGGAACAACAGCCTGACTCATGAAGAATACTGACTTCAAATTTGTATCCATCACCTGATTCCAATCATTTTCATTAAGTGTATAAACTGTTCCCTGTGATGTGGTCCCAGCATTATTTACTAAAATGTCAATCCGCCCGTACTCCTTATGTATTTGTTCGGTGGTTTTTTTAATCGCTTCGTTATCCGTGACATCACAGACCATGGAAGCTGTACGAACCCCAGTTTTCTCTTCTATTTCCCGCGCCGCTTTTTCTAATTTCTCTTTCGTTCTTCCAATCAGCACAACTTCTGCGCTGCTTTCAGCTAGCGTTTCCGCCATCACCCAGCCAATACCACTTCCTCCGCCTGTTACAATTGCTACTTTTCCTTCATTGGAAAATAAATTAATATAGATCACTCCTCTTTTGGGTATTGCTGACTCTTTAATAGCTTTCCTTTGTGGGAACTTAAATAAACTCCTACTGCTGCTCAATAGAATGGACATGCAAATTAGTGAGACTCATACCATGCCAGAGCTTTGCTCTCAATCTTACTCACAAAATTTGACTTGCCTTCTATATATGAATCCAAATCATTAGGAAACTGTATGGCTAATAGGTGCTTTAATTTCCCGTACTCTTTTCTTACTTCTGAATGGCAGCGAAGATAATCTCGAAAAGCAAGGTGACGGGTAACATTTGCGTCTCCCTGCTCAAACACATGCACATGATGCGTGCGCAGATCCCCTCCTTTTTGGAAAAATCTACGGCCTGTCATTCCGTGCTCTCCCCCGGGCACGTAATTTAACATTCTCATTTGCTGATTAAACTGATTAACTCGATCTATATCTTTTACGATTATCATTATGTCAATAACAGGCTTCGATTTTAGCCCTGCAACAGACGTACTTCCGATGTGAAAAATATCGATTACTTCAGATTGGAAGATTCGCTCTAATTTTTTTCTTTCTGCTTCGTATTTAAGAGGCCATGTTTCATCATATAAGTTAACTTGTACCCGTCTCAATGCACCATACCTCCGTTCCTTTATATGCGTTATTTTTTCCAAGACCTCGTTTAACGTCCAGCACCATTATAAAGCATAACCTGTTTTCTGTTTCAAAAATTTACTGTTACTTATCCGATTCAGCCTTAGTTTAGAAAAAGAATTGAACATTTTGAGAACGTTTACAAAATATGATTCTTAATGGAATTAATTAGTATATAATCAGAGTAAGAAAGCGATTGCTCACCATTGCACAAGTTTACTTTACCACTATTATATGATTTCTAATTAGAAAGGTGGTTACCTGTAATGAAAGTTCAATATGATAAGAAAAAAGGAGACCCATGGCACAGTTTTCAAGTTGGCAAGTGGCAGGATGAAATTAACGTACGTGATTTCATAATCAAGAATTTCACTCTCTATGCGGGAAACGAGGGATTTTTAACAGAGCCGACAGTAGAGACGTTACGTTTATGGGATCAAATATTGGATTTATCAAAACGGGAAAGAGAAAATGGCGGCGTTTTAGATTTAGACACTTCAATCGTATCTTCCATTACCTCTCATGGCCCTGGTTACTTAGATAAATCTGCAGAGAAAGTGACAGGTCTTCAAACAGACGCTCCTTTTAAACGTTCGTTACAACCTTATGGTGGAATTCGAATGGCTTCTGCAGCAGCAGAATCTTATGGTTTTCAGTTAGATAAAGAAGTAGAATTTATTTTCACCAAATATCGTAAAACCCACAATCAAGGCGTTTTTGATGCCTATACACCTGAAATGAAACGTGCCAGAAAAGCGGGGATCATCACTGGTCTCCCCGATTCATATGGACGTGGAAGAATTATAGGAGATTACCGCCGAGTGGCTCTTTATGGTGTTGACCGGCTTATTACTGGCAAAAAACAGGATTTACTACTGATGGAAAACGCGATGACCGAAGAAATCATTCGCGATCGTGAAGAAACACGCGAGCAGATTAGAGCCCTTCAGGAGTTAAAACAGCTTGGATCTACCTATGGTTTCGATATATCCCGCCCTGCGGAGAATGCTCGAGAAGCTTTCCAATGGTTGTATCTAGGATATCTTGCAGCGATTAAAGAACAAAACGGTGCAGCTATGAGTCTGGGACGTGTTTCTACGTTTCTTGATATCTATATAGAAAGAGACTTAGAGGAAGGTTACTTATCTGAACAAGAAGCGCAGGAGCTCGTTGACCATTTTGTAATGAAGCTGCGTATTGTGAAGTTTTCGAGAACGCCTGACTATAATGAATTATTTAGCGGAGATCCGACCTGGGTTACCGAATCCTTAGCAGGTATGACGCTTGATGGAAGGCCTCTGGTTACTAAAAATTCTTATCGATTTCTGCATACGCTAACTAATTTAGGAGCGGCACCTGAACCGAATTTAACTGTTCTGTGGTCAGTAAGACTTCCAGAACACTTTAAAAAATATTGTGCGAAAATGTCGATTCAGACGAGTTCCATTCAATATGAAAATGACGATGTAATGAGAGAACGGTATGGTGATGATTACGGCATTGCCTGTTGCGTTTCTCCGATGTCAATTGGCAAGCAAATGCAATTTTTCGGAGCCCGCGCTAATCTGGCTAAAGCCCTGCTTTATGCTATTAATGGAGGAATCGATGAACGGTTAAAGATTCAGGTTGCTCCTCCTTACAAACCGATCACTACAGAGTACTTGGATTATGATGAAGTAATGGAAAGATTCAATAACATACTCGAATGGTTAGCAGGTCTTTATGTAAATACGTTGAATGTTATTCACTATATGCATGATAAATACAGCTACGAACGCATTGAAATGGCGCTTCACGACCGTGATGTCCACCGTACAATGGCTTGCGGTATAGCAGGTTTATCCGTAGTAGCTGATGCTTTAAGTGCTATTAAATATGCAAAAGTAAAAGTGATACGTGATGAACAAGAAGTGGCAGTCGATTATGTGGTCGAAGGCGAATATCCACAATATGGAAATAATGATGACAGAGTGGATCAGATTGCCGTAAATCTAACAAAGCAGTTTATGGATAAAATTAAAACTCACCACACATATAGAAAAGCTGAACCGACTCAGTCCATCCTAACCATTACTTCCAATGTAGTGTACGGTAAACTGACCGGAAGTACACCGGACGGTCGCAAAGCTGGTGAACCCTTTGCTCCAGGAGCAAACCCTCTTCACGGTCGGGATTCCCGTGGATCACTTGCGTCTTTAAGCTCAGTTGCAAAACTTCCGTTTGAATATGCGCTCGATGGTATTTCTAATACATTTTCTATTGTCCCTCATGCTCTAGGAAAAGAAGAAAATACACAATACTCAAACCTTGCGGGACTGCTGGACGGTTATATCATAAAAGGCGGCCATCATTTAAACGTGAACGTCTTTAATAAGGAAACACTTATAGATGCAATGGACCACCCTGAGCTATACCCACAGCTTACCATTCGCGTTTCAGGCTATGCTGTGAACTTTATCAAACTAACTCGGGAGCAGCAGCAGGATATTATCTCCCGTACTTTTCATAACAGCTTATAAAAAAATATGAATGTGCTCATAGGAGGAACTAAGATGACCCAATTCAACCTAACAATGAAGGCAGCTGTTGTGCATGATTTTAAGCAAAATTTAGAAATGCAGGATGTACCTGTACCAAAAGTTGAACATGGCCAAGTCCTGGTGAAAATTAAAGCTAGTGGAGTGTGTCACACAGACTTACATGCAGCCCATGGGGATTGGCCAGTAAAACCAAAGCTGCCTTTAATCCCCGGACATGAAGGGGTCGGAGAAATTGTAGAGACCGGGTCCGGTGTCACCCATGTAAAAGTTGGCGATCGGGTAGGAATCCCGTGGCTTTATTCCGCATGCGGCCACTGTGAATACTGCCTCTCAGGACGCGAAACACTTTGTAAAGATCAGCAAAATGCAGGGTACTCTGTAGATGGCAGTTATGCTGAGTACTGTCTTGCTCATGCAGACTACATTGTCAAAATTCCAGATAATTTGACTTACGTTGAAGCGGCCCCTCTATTCTGTGCAGGGGTAACCACTTACAAAGCTTTAAAAGTAGGAAATGCCAAACCTGGAGATTGGGTAGCTATTTATGGGATTGGCGGACTTGGCCATGTAGCTGTTCAATATGCCAAGGCTATGGGATTTAACGTTATAGCCGTTGATCCGTTTGATGAAAAACTGGAATTGGCACAACAATTAGGAGCAGACAGGACCATTAATCCACTCACAGAGGACTCTGCAAAGTTTATCCAGCGGGAAATTGGAGGCGTACAGGCTTCTATCTGTACGGCTGTTTCTAAACAAGCCTTCGGTGAAGCCTACAGGGCTGTTAAGCGCGGTGGTAAATGCGTAGCGGTTGGACTGCCTCCGGAGACGATGGAAGTTCCTATATTCGATACAGTATTAAATGGAGTCAGTATTGAGGGATCCATCGTTGGAACCAGAAAAGATTTACAAGAGACTTTACAGTTTGCATCTGAAGGAAAAGTAAAAACCATCGTAGAGACAAAAAAATTAGAAGATATTAATGAAATATTTACTGAGCTTGAAGCTGGTAAGATCAACGGAAGAATTGTTTTAGTGAATGATTAATAATTCCCCTACCAGAAAGGAGGCTGACCATGTGAACGGACGTATTCACTCTATCGAAACTTGTGGAGCTGTTGATGGACCCGGCCTCCGTTACGTTATCTTTACTCAAGGGTGCCTGCTTAGATGTCAGTACTGTCACAATCCTGATACATGGAAGATAAGGAGTGGAAAGGAAATGACTGTCAAGGAAATCCTTCAGGATATTAAGGATTTCCTCCCCTTTTTCCAGGCAACGGGGGGTGGCGTGACAGTGAGCGGAGGTGAACCATTGCTTCAAATTGATTTTTTAGCCGATCTATTTAAAGAGTTGAAAAAAATGAATGTTCATACAGCGGTTGATACCTCAGGAGGCTGCTTTAATCGTGCTCCCCACTTTCTGAAGAAACTGGATGAAGTACTGACCTATACCGATCTTGTGCTGCTCGACTTAAAGCACATTCACCAAGAACGGCACAAAGATTTAACAGGTCTTTCCAACACCCATATTTTGGATTTTGCTAGCTATTTATCTGAGAATCAAATACCAGTTTGGATTCGTCATGTACTCGTCCCTACGATTAATGACCAGGAGGAATATTTACATGGTTTAGCTGATTTCATACAAACACTATCCAATGTAGAAAAGGTTGAAGTTCTACCTTACCACCTTATGGGAGTCTATAAGTGGAGAGATTTAGAGCTTCCTTATCAGCTGGATGGAGTTGAACCTCCTTCCCAAGATCAAGTGAGGCACGCTCAAAAGATTTTAAATCCCATCTCACACTAACCAGCGAAGCAGGTTCCCATCTGCCCGGATTCTGCTTCGTTTCTCGAACAAATGTAAACGTTAACAAATGCGACACAAATTACCTTTCCAAGATCCCATAAGTAGTGGTATAATAAAAGTGTAAAGAAGATAAGAAAAAAACTTAAACAACTTAGGTGGCTCAACCATCGCGAGTTCGTTTCCAAGCGAACCTTGACTCAGACTGACAGTAATGGGAACACACTTCCTGTGTAAAGGATGCAATCAGCCCGAACTAAGGTCGAGTCAGAAACTGCGCTCAATCATAGGTGGATTAAGCCACCGCGTTTCACTCGTCAGACCATGACCCTTCAAGCAGTTAGGAGACTTCTTTGAAGAGGTAGTCAACTTGTTGAAACATCCTGTTACCATTTTAAATAAATGGACTTAGCCAAGATGAAGAAGGAAACGAATTCTCCTTAGAATCATTCTTCTGAGTATGAGCAAGTTAATTAAATATGTAGGATCTAGGATGATTCTTACATGGTTGGGTCACCTAAGTTGTTTATTACTAAAGCCTGTTATCCAAATGGATAACAGGCTTTTTTATATAATACCTAAATTCCATGTTTCCTTCATACAGTTAATATGAGACCATAGCGTTTCGCGAGTAGAAAAAACCTTTAGAATAGCTGTACTTTGAATTTTCGGAAGAGATCTGTCATAGTTTCAATTGATACGAATTTCGATTATATTAAAAATTATAGGGTAAATTTTATATAGTGGACCGAAATATGACTTGAAAGGGTTGTGGTGAACAAAATGCTATACATATGGGATATCGAGGAAATCATTAAAACTACTTTAGAGCAGCATCGCTTAGATATAAACTACGAATCTAACAATAGTCTATCAGCACCAATGAGTTACAATGTTTCTACAAATACTATTCGCTTTCATTATCTGGAAGTAAATGGATATATGAGTAAGGTTAAAATAAAAGAGAGCGAAGAAAACCTTGTTAAAATTATTCTTTATCACGAAATTGGCTACTACCTTACTTTTAAGAAACACAAACACGACCTGAGAACACTCATGTACGGTGGCGATGAAGAAATTGCAGAATTAAAATCCATCATCGAAACCAATGCCTGGGATTATGGAAGAACCCTTGTGCCTGAAGAACTTGTTGAGGCATACGATCAAGTGCGTGAATTGGACAAAATGCTTATTAAAGGTCTGTAATTAGTCAGCCCGATAAATACAAAAAGGTTTTCACGAGTATATTTAAACTTGTGAAAACCTTTTTTATTTTAGTTCTGTTTAGTTTATTATGAAGTTTTCATAATAAGCTTACTACACAATAGAGCCGGACAGTAGAAGACTCGGTTTCGAGATATCTTAGGGCCGTTGCTGATATAAAGAGGGACTGGAGAAGCAAACAAATCGTCTTGTTCCATCACCCAGACACTCGAGACGTAAGCCGCTCATTAACGGATTGAAAAACCGCCATCCTTTTGATGGTCGGCTTATGCTGGTGGTGCCTGTCGGGGTGATTCCACATTTGAACACTTTCCTGCGGCTCTGCAAGACATAGGGTCGCTCGACGTTGCCACAGGACTTTGCGACTTTAGTCGATCCTCCTTTAACAATAAGCCCCCTCAGATGTTACCACTCCCTGTAGGGGCTCGCTTAGCTCCTTCTCCGGCGGGAGTCTCGCCGTTTCCTTCGCCAGCCACATGAGAATAACGGAACCTACTATAGAAAAATTCAGCTTCCTACATCCGCCTTTAATGCTTCTATAGCAAAAAAAAATCTAGTCTTAAAAAAACGGGAGCTTTACCTTAAAAGTAACACGGAAGTTTAATAGAGCCTATATTTCAAAGGATGCTCCATCCTTTTACTGTTCGTCAGTTTAATTCTCAAAAAGATGTGTTGACCACCACTTTTAATCCTTCTAAATTACATAGTTCTTTCATTTAATGTAAAGAAGGAGGACGAGCCATGTTTTTACTATTGATCAGACAAATCTTTCTTGGTTTATCCATTGCAGCCCCTATTGGACCGATAAATTTAGAAATTATCAGAAGGGGAATTTACCAGGGTTTCTGGCCCTCCCTATTTGTAGGAGCAGGAGGAATGACAGCTGACCTCACACTTATGTTCCTAATGTATAAGGGGTTATCCGAATACTTAACTTTAAGTTCGGTTCAAGTCTTTCTATTAATCCTTGGAGCTCTTGTCTTAACTTATACGGGATTTCAAAGCCTCTTTACCAAAAACGATGATATTACCGTTTCATCTAATCGGGAAGAAGATTTACGCATTGGACTCCTTCGCCCTTACCTCACAGGTCTATCTATTGCAGCTTTTAATCCATTAAATATTCTGTTTTGGCTTGGGATCTATGGCTCAGCTTTAAGTGACACTTTCAAAGAAGATAATTTGTTAAAAGCTTTCTATATAAGCAGTGCCATTTTTATTGGAGTAGGATTATGGAATTTAAATTTGGCGCTTACCGTTCATTTTAGCAAAGGTATTCTGAAACCACGAGTACTGAGGACGATATCAGTATGTTCAAGTCTATTCTTACTTGGTCTAGGAATTTATTTTGCCTATAAAGCGGTCCTTTCTATCTTTTCCTTCATAATCTAAGTCAACCTTATAATGCTTACGCACGTAGAATAGATCGGTGACCTAATCTCGGGCGTTTACCTCTTGCTCAGAAGAGTGTTTTCGTCGAAGAAGTGAGGAAGCCCAGAATAAAAGGATGATAGCAGCGAGATCAAGGACTCTGATTTCTCCATATTCAAGGATTGCATAGACGAACGATACAATATAGAAAACTCCAAACAATGCTGAAACATAAGATAACAATTTTTTCACAAAACTTCTCCTTTTATAGAAGATCTATTCTAAGTTCTTCGAGATTAATTTAACTTTTCTGTTCTGAAAGAATATTTAACATTAATTTATAGACTTAAATTCATCCCAAACATAAGAACCACTGGAATCAGGAACAATAAAGATAATAAAAGAAAACATAATCCGTGCACAATTTTATTTCCTTTTTCTTTTTCCTTAAAAAAACCTTGAGCAGCCAAAATAATACCTGCGAGCGCAACAGGTATTACTACAAAAGTGATTCCATATGAAATCCACGACGATGAATGAAATAAGATTGCGGCTATGCTAACGAAGAAAAATGTTATGAAACATAAACTAAATGAAGCCTTAGCAAGTCCAGACACCCCCATCCCCCTTTATCGATTCAAAAGCTTAAAGAAAAGCAGCACTGAAATGTAATAAACTACGGTTAATATGATAATCAGAATAACAGCTTCCACAATTTTGTCCGTTTTGTATTTATACGAGTATCCTAGAAAATAAAGTAGCCATGAGATAATAGGCACTGTTCCCAACCAGTACATAAATTTACGATCTTCCATCGAACCGACTCCTACTAATTAGTGATGTATTTTGTTTCTCTTTTCCTCTACGAATTAACAGTTAAACCGTTTCACTGCTTCATTATTTTATATAAAATTCTTAGGCTAAGTTATGCTTCTAAAGGTATAAATGTTATGGGTCCCTTTCCTTAAAGAATAGTCTTCCCTTGCCAGCACAAGCTATCACAAAAGGAGGTTTAATTGCCTAATGAACAAACAACGCGCCAAAGAAATAGCTTCATCACCTGTAATGGCTCGTGTTGCCTTTAATAACCAGCCGATTTACATTCAACACGTAGATGAAACAAATGGTACAGCACGAATCTATCCGATTAACCAGCCAGAAAATGAGTTGGAAGTTTCCCTTAATGAATTGCATGAACTGAGCTAAACAAAAGAAAGCATCCTTCTTCATATTGAAGGGTGCTTTTGGATTATAAAAGAGGAGCTGTGCTTTCTCCCTTAATTAGAAAAACCGGCAGTGAAATTCTGCGGTTTTCAACAGGCCATGGGTTATTTTTTATCTGTTCAAAAAGCAAATTAACTGCAGTTACTCCCTTCTTACTTACATCCTGTTTAACTGTAGTAAGCTTCGGGATCATGTAGTTAGTAAAATAAACTCCATCAAATCCAGTAATGGAAAGATCTTTCGGTATCTCATACCCTTTTTCATTCAGACGCTTGTAAAACCCGAGAGCTGTAATATCGGAGAAGCAAATAACTGCGGTGATTTCCGGGAATTTCTCGATCATATCTTCGGCAGCCGCATAACCACCTTCGGCTGAAGTATCTGTTTCAATTAAGAGTGATTCATCATAACAGTCGTATGCTGATAATTCTTCTTTACAACCTTCCCACCTATAGTAATTGACAGAATTATAGGTTAGCTTCCCAGACAAAAGGGCTACCTTGCGATGACCTAGTTCAAGTAAATGCCTCGCAGCTGCAGCGCCTCCCAGTTTGTCATCAATACGCACCTGATAAAGACTTACGTCCTCCAGATAACTGTCGATATAAACAGCAGGAATTTTGGATTCTTCAGCTACTTTCACAAAAGAGGAGTTTTCTTCAGCTCCAACGATAATCACACCATCCAGATTTCTTTGATTAATAAAAGCCAATAATTCTTCAGATGAATCGATCCCCTTCAATACGATGGAAAATTCATAACCGCTCGCTTTTGCTTCAATTCCCGAGATTAATTCCCAGTAGAAAGGATTGTCTTTAAGTTTGCGTTCAGGCTGAGTTACTGAAACCACCACCCCGAATAAATAAGATTTCTTCGTCCGCAAATTTTTCGCAGCTAAATTACCTTGATACCGATATTGATGAATGACCGAGCGAACCCGTTCAGCCGTTTTTTCGGACACTCGTCCTTTGTCATTAATAACATTGGAGACCGTAGCTATCGAAACATTCGCTTTCTCTGCAATGTATTTAATCGTTACTTCTTTAGGCAGCATTTTGGAAACCTCCGATGGAACTAATCATTATTTATGTTTTAAATAGTAGCATATCTTTGAATGGTTTCGTATCCATCCTGCCATTAAGAATTCAGAAAAACCCCCTCTGGAAATCGCTGAGGGGGTAATCAAGTTAGTTTTTCACTTTAACCACTACGGTCGTCAGAGGATCCAGCGTGATGCTGTCTTTTTCCAATGTAAAACCAGATGGGTCTTTTACTTTTTTCGTACCGGCTTCGTCTCTATCAACCAGCACCTTTTCTTTTCTAAGATCTTCTTCAAGCGAAAGTGTACGCTTCTCTCTGTCCGCGTTTATAAATACGTAGTAGGTGCCGGTATGATCTGTGGATACATTCCTGTAGCCGATCAGAAGGTCAGCAGAATCGATTTCAGGTGCGTTGATTAAGCTAACGTTTTCATTTACCAATTCCTCCGTGCCTAAACGGAAAGCATTAGTAGATTTTCTAAGCTCAATTAAACCTTTCGTGTATTCCATGGTTTCTTTATGAATTCCTTCTTCCTTCACTTTATCCCAGTCAAACATATTGATCGCGTCAGAAGAATCATAGGAATCATGGATGAAGTATGGGTTATCGAATGGTTCGCCATTTTCATCTACCATATAAGTGGCCTTTTCTTCTGGAACGCCTTCTCCCTTCCATTGCTTCGTTCTTCCGTATTCTTGACCAGCATGAAGGAAAGAAATGCCCTGACTTGTTAAAATCATAGAATTGCCAATTCGAATCCTTCTCTGAATCTCTTCTTCGTGTTCTGCAGGATCTTTTTTAATGGATTGAGCAATCACATCATGCAGTGGTAAATTATCATGTGCCGCAATATATTGAACGATATCTCCAGGATCATCTTCGGACACATTACCAGGCTGTGCTTTAATATTGTTAAAAATCGTGTCAATATCTCTAGCGCCTCCGGTTATGAACCTTGGTTCACCTTCACTGCCAAATCCGGATTTCAACTCATTTCGTATTTCATCTGAAAAAACCGCTGCGCCGTTAGTCTCGTCCATCCAGTCCTGATCAGCGGGTGTAACTTCGTTCTCTGGACTTCCATCTCCTACAAACGTGCGCCATCCTTCACCGAGCATGAGGATATCCGGATTGATTTGTTTAGCTTCATCGTAAGCTTTTTGGACGCTTTCTGCATCCAGATCGCCCATTAAGTCAAAGCGGAAACCATCTACTTTGAATTCCTCAACCCAGTATTTTATGGAATCTACCATAAGTTTTCTGGACATTTCATGAGTCGTGCCGACTTTACCGCCGCCATAACCGATTTTAGCGTTCCCTTCTTCATCCATAAAATGATAATAGTCTGGAACCAGATCCTCAAGGATACTTACCTTGGCTGTATGATTATAAACAACGTCCAATACTACACCCATTTTATGTTTATGAATTTCTTTTACCAATTCTTTAAATTCAGCTATGCGGGCTTCAGGGTCTGTAGGACGTTCAGAATACATCCCTGTCAGCGAGAAATAACTATGGGGGTCATAACCCCAGTTATAGTTATTGTCCTTTGAAGAATACTCCAGTTCCCGTTCATCTGCTTCAAATTCATCACCAAAATAATATTTCATGACGGGAAGAAGTTGTATGTGCGTTACACCTAGCTCCTTCAAGTAATCTAACTTTTCACCAAAAGCTTCAAACGTGCCAAATTGGCTATCCAGCTCAGACTCAAGATCCGGGTCCGAGGTAATATCCCTTACGTGCGCTTCCCAGATAATTGCATCTTCTCTTTTTTCAAATCCTTTAATCTTAGCATAATTAAGCTTTGGACCAATTGATGAAGGATCCACTATTGCCGCTTTACCTACTGTGTCTTCATCATCATCTCTAGAAGCCGCCATCGATTTGGCGTAAGGATCAAGCGCTGTCCTGGTCTCACCGAATGCTTTTACTTCATACTGGTAGTAATAACCAGTTAAATCCTGAACTCCAGTGTTCTGATCATTTAAAGTCACTTCAAAGACGCCTTTTTCACCTTTAGTCATTGGGACTGACTTTTGGATCACCTCATTCTGGTCCTGTTTATCGTAGAGAGTAACCGATACCTCTTCAGCTACAGGAGACCATACTTTAAGTTTTGTGGATCCATCTTTGTAAAGAGTAGCTCCAAGATCGTTTCCGTCATAGGAAAATTTCTTATCAATCAATTGCCAGGCGGCCTTCGCTTCTGTTTCCTGATCATTGAACTTTATTGTGTAGGCTTTCGTTACCTCTAAGGCTTGTTTTATAGTTAATTGAGCCGTTTGACCGTCCACCTGAACGTCTTCGACCGTTAGTGGCGTGCCATCGGGCTGCTTAATTGAAAAATCACCTTTTGACCACTCAGCCGGTACATTACTTAATTTAACCTCGACTTGATGATCTTCTGAAAATTCAGCATAAGTCAGTTCTGTAGATATTTCGGGTTCTTCAACATACACATCGGCATCACCCTGAACAAGCCAGAATTCTCTTTCTCCTGAACTAGGAAAGCTTCTGTCTCCAGGTGTGTCCTTATCATCACCTTTATGTACGATAAAATTGAGTCCATTTTCGATATTTTCTACCGGTATGTCAGCATATACTCCCCAATCGGACTTGTGCTCAAAAAGTACGGGGTTACTCCAATCTACCACGTAATTAATCGCAGGGTTCTGGTCATCTTGATTCCACAAGTGCAGGCCCCAGTTTTTATACTCTTCATCCATACGTTTATAGTGCACTCTGATATGATCCTCAGGAATGATTGATTCGCTCATATCTTCTCCACCTGCAAAGGATGGTGTAGGAAAAAAACTCATAAATAGAAACATAAAGAAACAAATCCCTCCAACAATAAAACATTGCAATTTACTCAAATTTACCCCTCCTTAAGTTTTAGAAACCTTAAAATTTAATGATTAAACGTTTAACCAAGAAAATAAAAAAATAGAAACGCTAATTAAAACGCTTTCAAGGAGTAATATAACATAATTTGGAGATTTTTTAAGTTGTTTTGGCAATTTTTAGAAAATACTAGTCCATTTACCTAAACATATTTCCTCATATTTATTTATTGTTTATTATCTTGCATGTGGTACGTAATAAATGTAAAATATGATAATTCAATGAAATCTTTTCCGAACATAATGCATATAAAAGACATTTAATGTTATGTATATTATATGCCAATGCATTTAGGAGGCATGTTTGATGAATAAAGAAGATTTACAAACTAAAATTGAAGATACGAGAAAGTGTATGTATGAAGCATACAATAAAGGTGAGGATTACAATAAAATTCTTAACATCTCTCAGCAGCTGGACGATTTACTAAACAGGATGGTAAGGTTCAAGAGTGAATATAAGTTGGTATTACTATTGCTCCCTATTCTTATATAAAACCTTAGTAGGGCTTGATAAGGGAGCCGCCAAAACTTTGGTAAATACATGATTTAATCCATAACTTTACTAAAACAGCTATAACCCTAAAAACTTCAAAGCTTAATCCTGTCCCAATTTTTCATGATTCTACTGTCTAACCGTTTGGGAAAATAATGCTTTTATTTGTAAAAAAAATATTGGACAACTTCTTTGTAGATTAAAATGCTCTCAAATTATTGTTGAGCATATTTAGGAAATTGAATGTTTTCCTTCAAGTTGAGCAGTTTCAATGCACCCTTTGTCCTCTTGTGCTAAGCTTAATGAGTTAAAATTTGCGGCGTCTATTCATCCTTTTTGAATAGATGCTTTTATTTTTTACCCCCATAATAAATTAGGTGTTGAGAACATGAAGAAACTGCTATTATTACTGGCTGGATTTGCAGCCGGTTATCTATTTGACTTAATGAGTATACCAGCGGGATGGCTGCTTGGAGCTATGCTCGTTGGGGCTTTTTATCGTCTATTTATCAATGAGATTAGCTATCCCAATTATTTGTTTAATCTTTCTCTTGCCGTTATTGGCATAAGCATCAGCTTAAGTATTCAAGTTTCGATGTTTCAAGAAGCTGCCAACTACTTGCTGCCCTTAGCTGTAACACTGGTTACACTGCTTGTAGCAAGCTGGTTCTTAGGTAAGCTCCTCGCCAAATATTCAAACCTTGATGAGAAAACAGCCTTGTTTTGCTGCTTACCAGCTGGGGCATCCGTAATGATGGCTTTGAGTAGAGAATATAATGCTAATATGAGCATGGTAGCTGCTTTTCAAACAGTGAGGATTATGATGCTTGTCTCTACTATTCCTATTGTTGCTGGTTTTATGACGTCCTTTATATCTACTACAGATGCTCAAGGCACAAACGCAGCAACTGGAAATGAAAGCAGCATGTCAATGTGGACCGCTATTTTAATTTACTTACTGCTTACAGTTATAACTTTATTACTGGCAAGGAAATGGGCAATTCCTATTGCTCCTTTCTTATATTCGATTGTGTTAGGATTTTTATTCGTAACGTTGGTGCAGCCCTTACCCTCTATGCCAAATCTGATGGTAGGCGCTGGGATGGCTTTACTTGGAGTGATCATAGGTTCTCGCTTTGACAGGGAATCGCTGTTAGAAATTAAACAAATTGGCTGGATGAGTCTGGCTATCCTACTAGCCTTCTTCCTGCTAACCTTTGTGATCACTTTTGTGTTTTATATTCTGACGCCGCTTGACTTTATAACCAGCTTAATAGCTATTGTACCCGCAGGGGCCCCACAGATGGCATCCGTCGCATCTTCGCTTAATCTAGACGCCAGTATTGTTGCTGCCATGCAGGTCATTCGATTGCTGGTCATCATATTAATTATTCCAATGCTCGTCCCATTTCTGATAAAAAAAGAATCAAACCATCTATAAGTGATGAATGTAAAAAAATGGAGGACCAGGTCCTCCATTTTTTTACATTCAAGAGTTGTTAAGGGTTTGCTTTATTTCCTTTTCTCCGAGATACTCGTTTGCAGCTTCTAAGCGTTCGTGTTCATCCACAGAATCCCCTTCATAGCGCTCCTCTGAAAATGGCTTGTCTGACTTCAATCCTGCTTCCACTTCCACTTCAGCTGGATAGGTCGCTCCATGAGTTTCAGGTTTGTTTACTCGTTTTTTCATATCCATCACCTCTTTAGGGTAGTTTGGGATTATTAGTGGTTTTTATCCTATTAAGGACTAAGTTTACATTCTTCTTTGAATGAAAAAAAAGCAGCATGGACGGGGTTTCCCCGCTCATGCTGCTTTTTTTTATTCTTCAGGGTCTTGATCATTTTCCGTCGTATTCTCCGACTCCTCTTCTTCCATAGTTGCAGAAGCTTCATTATACTGCTTCGATGCTTCAGAAGAAAAGTTCGTTACATTACCTCTGGAAACATAACTTTCAAGCATTGCTTTCAAGTCCATACCTGTTGTTTCTTTTAATGATTCCTGGATACCCAGCATGGTTGATGTAACACTGTTTGCGACTTTAGCTGATCCACCTTTGGAATTGGATCCTCCCATGTCAATTACCTTCATATCCTTAATTTGGGATAGAGGAGCAGATACTTTCTCAGCATATTCAGGTAATACGTTAATCAGCATTTCTACAATTGCTGCTTCACCATAGTGTTCCATAGCCTTAGCCATCCGTTCTTTAGATTCGGCTTGCGCAATTCCTCGCTGACGGATAACTTCCGCTTCGGACTCCCCTTTTATTCTTTCTGTATCCGCTTCGGCTTCAGCTCGTTTGGTTACTTCATAAGCTTCCGCGTCTGCAATGGAACGGCGTCGTTTATTTTCCTCCTCTTCCAGCTCAACAGCTCGCTGTTTCTCTATGTATTGAACCTTAAGTTCCTCTTCTTTAATTTGCTGAGCAAGCTTTTGACGTTCTAACTCGCCCGCCTGGTTCGCGTTTTCTTTTGCCCGATTGGTATCTTTCTGGAATTCTGCTTCTTTGATGTCCTTTTCTTTAGTGGATTCGGCTACAGCCGTAAGTCTTCGGTTTTCTTCATCTTGAGCTTCCTGATCATTTTTTGCCTGATAGATACGAGTCTCTTTGGTGGCATCCGATTCAGCCATATTTGCTTTCTTTTGAACTTCGGCGATGTGCGGCCGGCCCAGGGCATCAATATACCCATTCTCCTTGTCCACGTCTTCTACGTCGTTAAGAGCAAACGAAGTAATTTCAAAGCCCATTCCTTTCAAATCAGCTTCCGCTATTTTCTTAACTTGCGTATTCACTTCTTTGAAATCGTTGTAAATTTTTTCAATGGGAAGTGAAGCAATAATAGAGCGAAGGTGTCCATTTAACACATCTTTCAGTTCCGACTCACGCTCATTCTGTTTCTTTCCTAAGAATTTCTCAGCGAAGTTAGCCATAATTTCAAGTTCACTACCAATACTGATTACAGCTGTACTTGCTACTCTCACTGGAATTCCTTCTTTGGTATAAGCTTTTTCTGAGTTCACTTGTAATTGAAAAGACGTTAAGTCAATTGGTGTGGCTGTTTGAAACATTCGTAAACGGTACCCACCGCCGCGGATGATTTTCACAGATCGTCCATTCTCGTCCTCAAACACATTTTTTTCCTGCTGTGGATCCCCAAGTTTCGGTCCTGTCACAATTAAAGCTTCGTTAGAGCTAGCCGTTTTGTAACGTAGACGGAAAATAATAAAAGCGATTATTCCCCCTATAACGACAGTGACTCCTAATACAATTAGGATGATAGCGAGCAAAGTATTTTCCAGCAAATTTACAACCCCTTTTCTAGATTTCACTTATTTTTACTATTAAAAAATAAGTTCACCATTCCGTAACGAATTTATACCGGATAAAGTTTCAAAATTTAATAGATTTATTTATAATCACATCCAGTTTCTCTAGGAAAGGCTCACAAATATAATATATTTGTTGAAGATCGTTCAACAACTGAATCTCTACACTACTTATTAGAAATATTCTTAACGCGGCTAACACCACATGTGAAAGGATATATAATTACTTTCCAACTATTACTATTGAATTCGATAAAAATTAACTTATATTACGATAAGTTTTAATGGTATAATTCCCTTATTATGGGTGAGCGATTCCATTATTTAATCCTAAGGAGAATTAGATGCATAGAGAATTTAAATATATTGGCGAGAAAATCATTGATCACAAATACCAGTTGGCTAAAACCTATAGTAATCATATACCTACTATTTCTCAGGCAAATTTGGAGAAACGAGGCTCCGACGAAAAGGAGTATATGAATGTGCGAGAAGAGCTTGTGGAGCTTTCCGGTGAAATATTATTTAAAGAGGAAGATGAGGTATATGAAAAGGTTCAGCGCTGGGCATGGAAGGTTTCCTCTCTTACAATTGAATATGGGATATCCTTAACTGAATCCCTCCGAATTATTTCTGCCTATCAACCTATCATTTGGGATTTCTTCCAGGAGGAACTGGAACTAGAGAAAATATCTCCGAAAACTGTAATAGAGACTACGAAAAAAATAGATCGGCTGATGGACTTAGTGGTCAGGGTGTTTGGAGAAGTACACGAAAACCATAATCGTCAGCTGGCTGCTACAGCTTATAGTGCAATGGAGGAATTGTCAGTACCTGTAGTACCTGTAGCGGAAGGACTAGTAGTTATACCCCTCGTTGGGGAAATCGATACGAATCGAGCGGAACTTATTAAAGAAGTCACTTTAACCGAAACAAGTGGAACCGAGATAGAGCAGGTCATCTTTGATATATCCGGGGTCCCTATCTTAGATACTATGGTAAGTAATGAACTCTTTAACATTATTCAGTCGTTAAAACTACTCGGCATTGAAACAAGTATTACAGGGATTCGCCCTTCCATTGCTCAGACTATCACATCATTAGGAATCGACTTTAGCAATATTCATACGTGTGCTACCCTTCAGCAAGCATTGGCTAAATTTGGATTAAAACGAGTAAATACCCCTTAACAGCTTCCTGCTGTAAAAGGGGTTTTATCATTGAGTGTAAAATACTGTTCTCATTTGTTCAGGAAAGTCAATAAAAGGATTGCGATTTCCCTGAATGGAATAAATCGCCTCATTTCTATGGTGTTCATATAAACTTGGAGGTTCAGCCTCATGCCATTGAAGGAGTAGCTCTTCATTTACTTTCTTTCTGTGTACAGGTTCAATTTCTTCGGGATATCTTATCAAGAAATACAGCATGGATCGAGCAACCGTACCTTTTGCATATTCGGGCTCAAAATATTCATTTTCTGTTTTCCCACAATGGCTTTCTACGCGATTTACGCCTGCCTCTTGCACGGGGTAATTTGCAAAATCGTAATAAGGATAGTTACTTCTTATTGAGTTACATTGAGGGTCACATGTAAACAGATGATGAAGATCGCCGCGCATGGGTTCTTTTTTATCATACCAGGACTGAGGAACCACGTGTTCACAGTTGTATTTCAAAAGAGTTGAGAATTCGCTCGGGTTTTCCGTTTCTTCAGAGGCCGCTTTCATTTTCAAATAAGCTTCGAAATCTTCCTGAATGACATCTTCAGGTTCTCTTGCTTCACCTGAATAAATGCTTCTAAGCTTTCCATCTGGTCGTAAATCAACCCAGGGATATACATATTCGCCAGGATCATAGAGAACCTTTTTATGGTGGCTGGATTGTATTAAGTCTTCTATTGCTTTTCGATTAGCTTCTTGAAAGTTGATGTTCCTATAGTAGCTTTTTATGGATTGCTCGGACTTATCTGGGTCATAATACAATCTCTGATCTTTCAAGATATTCTCAACTGTTGTTTTAGTTTGTAACAGACGCTGTTCCAGCTGCTTTACATCTGCACGAGTTGGTGGCTGACGCTTTTCAAATTTTTGCCCCATTGATGTTCCTCCTTTTCTGAGAAAGCTCGCTCCTCCCTAACTACCCCTGTTCCATAGGGTACTACTTCAATATTATACGACTTTAGGTTTTTAAAAGCTCCTGTTGGTGATGTGTGCTTAAATTGCATATCCATATCAGCTTTAGTTTACATAATAATTTTATGATTAACTATAGAGAAGATTTGACTATCCTAAAGGAGATCTTCTCTTTATAAGTCTCCACCCCCTCCGTTTCCTCCTCTTTCATAGTATTTGGCCGTTTTCTCATGCGCTTTGTCATATGCTTTTTCTCTCTTCGTTTTCCTCTGCTTGTTCAGTTCATCTCCATAGAAGCGATTGGTGTTCCCTCCAAAAAAATCCCTAAGCATACCATAGAGCAATGGCAATACAAGTAAAGAAATGATAATCATTAAAAACCAAAACCCGCTGATCATTATGCAAGTATCCTCCTTTATATTCAGACTTTTCACAGATATTTTCTCATAATCTAATAAATGGTTAAATTAATACCCCTTACACTAGCTTATAGATCAGTTTGGCAGACAGGCTTCTGAGAATTTGGAGGGAGTTCGCATACTGCAACCATTTGTAACGGAACAATTGGTTTCTTGAATCATTTCAAATCGGGTATCTTACACAGTTTGATAAAAGTATTATGAAAAATCAGGTACCTAACTATCTCAAAAAAAAGAAGCCCTGTTGGACTTCTTTTTAAGAACGTTTGCTTGTAAATAGAAGGAAAATAAAATAGGGTGCTCCTATAGTAGCTGTAAACACTCCAGCAGGAACTTCTAAAGGTAAGAATACAGTCCGGCCGATTAAGTCTGCTCCCATAACAAGAATAGCGCCGATTAAAGCCGATATAGGAATGAGAGATCCATAAGAGGACCCCACAAGCCGTCTGGAAATGTGCGGAGCCATTAGCCCTACAAAGCCAATTCCGCCAGCAAATGCTACAGCAATGCCTGTGAGCGCGGTAGCTAGAATCAGGAAAATAAGCCGGTCCCTATTCAAGTTAGCTCCAATACCGGCAGCTGTTTCGTCTCCAAGCTCATGGGCATTAATCCTTCTCGCTACCACTAGCGAAAGGAACAATAATACCACTACGACGGGGATAATGATTCTCACCTCTTCCCAATTAGAACCATACACACTGCCTGTAAGCCAGATGTTTGCCTGAGAAGCCCGGTAAATAGGACCTACAATCATGAGCGTAGTGATAATGGCTTGTGTAAGAGCTGATATGCCGACTCCAATGATGATTAATCTCATAGGGGAAATACCATTCTTATAAGCGAGAACATAAAGCAAAATCCCTACAATAGCAGCACCTGCAAAAGAAGCCAGAGGCATCCAGCTTATACTAACGGTTAAAGCATTATCGTCGTTACTGAAAACGGCCAGAAACGCCACGACCCCAACGCCTGCACCTCCTGTAAGACCTATAAAATCAGGCGAAGCCAGCGGATTTCGAATCATCCCCTGCAGAATAGCTCCGCTTACAGCGAGTGCCATTCCCACAAATAAAGCATTCAGAATTCGTGGCATTCGAAAGGAATTAACAATCATTTGATTTGAGCTTTCTCCCTGTCCGGCAAAAACCTTTAATACATCCACGGGATGAACAAAAAGTTGTCCCAATGAAGCTGAAAATAGGAAAACAATCAATAAAACTAATGTTAATATACTCAAAATTGTTATCGTTTTAGTATCATATGTGTTTCTTGAATGGCGAATAGAAGTTTCTTTACTCATGAGCTTTCTCCCCCTTTACGCGCTATATAGAAGAAGAAAGGCGTCCCTATCACTGCTGTCATCACGCCTACAGGCACCTCTTCCGGCATGATCACGTACCTGGCACCAATATCCGCTAACAGCAGTAAAACGGCTCCCAGAATTCCTGAATAAGGTACAACCCAGCGATGATCCTGGCCGACCATCCACCTTGCAAAGTGCGGAACCACAATTCCAACAAAACCAATAGGGCCTGCAACCGCTACAGCACCGCCAGCCAATAGGATAATAATGAGCCCTGTTACGGCTTTTATCCAAACTGTACGCTGACCTAAGCCCTGAGCCACGTCTTCCCCCATTAGGAGAATGTTAATATGACGAGCAATAAATAGGGCACCAAGCCAGGCAACTGCCAAATAAGGAAGAACTGGAATTAAGTGCTCGAGGTCTCTGCCCTGGACAGATCCTGCGAGCCAGAACAAAACTTCATCAAGTGCTTTTTCATTTAATACAAGCATTCCTTGAGTGAAAGAAGAAAAAAGTGCTGCAATGGCGGCTCCAGCAAGTGTAAGCCGCATAGGTGTCAGTCCTTCTCTCCCAATTGAACCAATCGCATATACGGTAATTGCCGCAAGCGCAGCCCCAGCAAACGATATCCACGTTAGCCCGCCGAAAGGTACAGCAGGAAAATAAGCGATTGCAAGGACCACTAAAAAGGAAGCCCCAGCATTAACCCCGAATATTCCTGGTGAGGCTAAAGCATTTCTTGTTAAAGCCTGCATTAATACTCCAGCCATGGCTAAAGAAGCACCTACACAAGCTGCGATAATAGCTCGCGGAAACCTTACATCCGTAATAATGATGTGTTTATTAGATTGATCAAAATGAAAAAATGCCTCATAGACATCCGTGAAATTCACATCCGTGTATCCTAAAATAACACTGGCTAAGGTAGACAGGAGGAGTACCAATACTCCTATGAAGATCCCTATCCCCTTCCAGGCTGTTGAATGAAGTACCATAAAACCTTGTCCTTTCAAACTTATAACTTCCCAAATCCTAGTAATAAGTCTATTTGTAGAATGTTTGAGTGTCAACGAATTTGAGAATCATTTTCAATTTAACTACAGAAATATGACAAAATCTATTGACTTCTACCTCGATTTTATATAATCTCTTATTGTAAATGATAATCATATTCAATTAGGGAGTTGCTATTATTATGTTAAAAAGGTACTTAGCACCATTTGCTCTATTGATGGTTCTTTCATTAGTTTTATCTGCTTGCGGAAATTCTTCTTCTGAAGAAGATACCACCCAGGACGGTGGGGATAATTCTGGTGATTCTGGATCTGAAAACTTTGAGCCATACACAATCGAACATGCTATGGGAGAAACAACGGTAGAAGAAAAACCAGAGCGTGTTGTCATCCTGACTAATGAAGGCACGGAAGCACTTCTTGCTATGGGAGTTAAACCTGTAGGAGCAGTTAAATCCTGGACAGGCGATCCATGGTACGATCATATCAGTGACCAAATGGAAGGTGTAGAAGTTGTAGGGGACGAATCTAATGTAAATATTGAAAAAATCCTTGAACTTGAACCTGATTTAATCATTGGTAACAAACAGCGTCAGGAAGATATTTATGAAAAGTTAAACAAAATTGCCCCTACGATCTTCTCTGAAAAACTACGTGGTGAGTGGCAAAGTAATTTCATGACATACGCTGAAGCTCTAAATATGGAAGATAAAGGTCAACAGCTGATCGACGAATATGATCAAAGACTAAATGATTTTGCCGACCAAGCTGGAGATAAATTAAATCAAAAAGTATCGGTCATCCGTTTCTTGCCGGACCATGTACGAATCTATCATAAAGATTCTTTCTCCGGTGTCATTCTGGAACAAATCGGGTTCGAGCGTCCTGAATCTCAGGATGTAAATGATTTTATGGAAAAAGCGACGAAAGAAAGAATTCCAGCTATGGATGGAGACGTCCTCTTCTACTTCACTTATGAACCAGGAGATGGAGCTGCAAGCAATCTTCAAGAAGAATGGTTAAACGATCCGCTCTTCCAGAACCTTGATGTAGTGAAATCTGGAGACGTTCATGAAGTAAGTGATGCGATTTGGAACACTGCCGGTGGATATATAGCGGCTAATGAGATGGTAGATGATTTGGAGAAATACTTTTTAGAAAATGAAGAGTAAGCTGAAAAGGAATGGCCAGATAATGCGGCCATTCCTTTTTTATAATGATTATGTTATTTCTTTACGGGCTGGTTAATGAGAAAAAACGAAAGATCATATCCCATCTAGTTTGTGATGTGAGCGGGAACATTGTAAAATCCAAGATAGGAAAAAAGTTCTGCAGAAAGTAGGTTCGTTTATGAGTCGATTCATTAGTCTTTTGATCGTCATCCTAATAATCGCAGGATGTTCTCAGGATACAACTCCATCCAATCCGGAAAATGAGGCTACATCCGTGAATATAACCGAAAGGGAATTAGATGAGGTGGTGTTCATGTACAAAGGTCAGGACTATCAGGCCAAATACTATATTGAATGTCTGGCACAAGCTGAATGTGAAGATTTTAGTCAGAAGGGAATTAAAGTAACGGACAGTCTTGACCAGTTAAAAGAAGCCATTAAGCCAGGCTTAATCAATGCGGAAGTAGGAGATAAAGTCCAAATTAAGTTTCCAGAAAGCTTTTCTAAACCTGATTTTCTCTCTTATCAAAAAATTCAAGGTGGTACTGCTGTTGAAGAAAAAATAACCAATCAGTCCATAACGATTAAAGGTGAAAAGGATAAGAATATGACTTACATTATTGATGCTTCCTGGGGAAGCTCAACGGTAACTACAGCCTCGGTTAAGTTTGTATTTCTTATACCTCCAAAAGCTCAGTAAAAAGCGGAAACTTCAGTTAACCTGAAATTTCCGCTTCTTGTTTACTTATGGTTAAGCGCTCCAAAGTTTTTCATATACTTCAGCTTGAACCTCCTGATGATGACGAAGTGTAACCAGACTTACACTTACATAAGCCATCAGGGATAAAATTACTGGCAGGACCACCGTATGCATACCAAAAGCGTTCGGCATAAGCGAATGAAACAGAATATAACTCCCTACTCCTGTAATAATGGAAGCAAGGGCCCCACTCGCGTTCCCCTTCTGCCAATAAAGCCCCATAATTACTGGCCAGATAAAAGCAGCCTCCAATCCTCCAAATGAGAAGAGATTCAGCCAAATTAACAGTTCTGGGGGCTTAACTGCCATTGCGAAAACAAGTACCCCAATAATAGCCGTTACACTTATACTGAAGCGTTTAATCGTTTGATCATCTGCTTCCGGTTTTACATAGTTCAAATAAACATCTTTAACAACCGCAGAGCTAACCAACAGCAGCAGAGAGTCAACCGTAGACATAATAGCTGCCATGGGTGCTGCGAGCACAATTCCTGCCAGCCAGTTAGGCAGAACCTCCATCGCAATCTTGGGCATGACTGTATCCCCTACTTCTATACCCGGAAGTACTGAGCGGGCAAATACCCCCGTAAGATGCATACCAAGCATGATGAACCCTACTACAATCGTTCCTATAATAAGAGCTTTATGCATGCCTCTGGAATTCTTGTAAGACATCGCTCGTACGGCTACCTGGGGCAGTCCGACCACACCTACTCCTACTAGTACCCAGAATGAAGACACGTATAGCGGAGTAAGAGATTGATCGGAGCCAAATGGTGATATAAGAGCTGGGTTTTCTGCAGTTAAATCAGAAATAATATTCCCTATGCCGCCGCCGGCAATAATGGTTCCTATTAAAATGACCAGTGTACCCACAAACATGACTACACCTTGAATGGTATCCGTAATTGCTACCGCACGAAAACCGCCAATAATGACATAAACCAATACGGATACCGCGAATATAAACAATGCGGTTGTATAGGATAGACCAGTGAGCGATTCGATTAACCGGGCTCCGCCAACCCATTGAGCAGCCATTGCTGAAAATAGAAAAATAATAATGCTTGCTGCTGATAAAATGACTACCCATTTACTCTGATATCTTTCTTTTAGAAAATCAATTAACGTAACCGCTCTAATTTTCCTCGCCATGATGGCAAACTTTTTGCCAAGCACAGAAAGCACAAAGTATCCAGTCGCCAGTTGAGACATTGAAAGCAGTACCCATCCAAGTCCCATCGTGTAAGCTACTCCGGGTCCTCCTACGAAACTGCTTGCACTTCCATATGTAGCCGTCATCGTCATGGCAAGGATAAATCCCCCCAGCTGTCTGCTTCCAAGAAAATATTCCTGGAGAAAGTTCGAGGTGGATCTAATATGCTTAGAGGCATAGAAACCTACGAAGAAAATAATCATCAGAAATAATAAAAGCGGTATAATTACCTCCCCGTTCATTCTTCATCCTCCTCTTCAAACGACACTTCTTTGTACAGAAACTTAACAGCAAGCATCACTAATACAACGACTAAAACAGTCGAGGCAATGCAGCTGTAGAAAAACCAGGCCGGCAGTCCCCAAATATAACTATATTCTTCTACGGGTTTTGAACCCAGTCCATAGGCAAACCCAAACCACAATGCAAAATTAATCATGACCAGCACAAGCCCGATTAAAGCTTCTCGATTAGCTACACGATACCTTGCATCCTCCTTGAATCGTTTCGTTTTTCTCATACATGGACTCCTTATTTAGTAGATTTCAGTAGAAAAGCTATATTTTTACCATAACACCTATATGTGAATATACAGAATCTAACCGCTTCATTTTATATGAGTTGAATGGGATGGTTCAAGAACATAAACTCGTAGTTTTAGCAGAAACCTGTTACTGACGATTTGACTTATCTAGTTTAAAAGACCTAAAGCCGTTCTTTTGACAAACCTGTTTTTATTTCTTAATCTGTAGTTATATTAATTAGTATGTGTAGCAACTATTTTGTGATGGCAGACCAAGAGAGGGATGTACCTTGAAGTTATCTTTTGAAGATTATATCACCATTAAAATCCATCGCACCGATTTAAAATTGACGAATTATATTAAATCGAGACTTGAACCATACAATCTTGCACCCGAACAGAATCTCATTATGATGCTTCTCTGGGAAGAAGATGGACTAAACCAGAGACAGATCGCCAAGAAGTTAAATAAAGATAAAACGAACATTGCCCGTATGGCTTCCAGCTTGGAGAGTAAAGGTTTTATTACTAGGAAATACTCAACAGAAGACCGCCGTTCACTGGAGCTTTATCTCACGACAACCGGCAGCGAATTACGGGAGGAAATAATGCCAGTGACTGAAGAATTCAATAAGATTGCCACTAAAAATCTAACGAGTAAAGAGAAAGAGCAATTAGAACATCTTCTTAACAAGATAGACGAAAACTTCAATGAATTCCCCGAATAACATCATTTATATAAATTTTTAAAACAACAGCAATAGCAAATTGATTAGAAAGGATGATAGAATTGGATGAAACATACTTTAAAAGAGATGTGAAAGATTCATGGTATGTAAAATATAATGAAATGGGTTTCCCGGCTATCCAAAAAGGATGGGTACTACCCGTAGACCGCTGGGCAGAATTCGATCCGTTCATTCTAATGGCGGAGGACTGGTTTAAAAAAGGCACGTTTCCTGACCACCCCCATCGCGGGTTTCAAACCGTTACCTATGTAGTGGATGGCCGTCTTGAACATATCGACAACGGCGGAGGACATGATATTCTTGAGCCAGGTGACGTTCAGTACATGAATGCGGGATGGGCTGCTCGTCATGCAGAAGATGGTGTGGAAGATGATATCGCGCACACCCTTCAACTATGGTTAAACCTTCCTAAAGATAAAAGAAATACGGATACGATTTATCAGAATGTGTACTCTGAAAAGGCGCCTGTTGTTTCGTTTGACGGTGGGTCCATAAAGGTTTTTTCCGGAAACATTGCAGGAGTTAAAGGGCCTTTAGAATCTATTGTTCCTTTTACATTAAGTGAGATTACTCTGTCTGATGGTGCCGAACTTTCTCATTATATACCTGAGGACCATAACGCCTTTCTTTACGTATTAGCCGGAAGTATATCCGCCGGGACAAGCAGTACCGAGCTTAATAAACATGGTGTGGCAACACTCACCTATAAGGATAAAGGAAATGAGCATCAATCCAGTGAACTAAAAATCAGAGCTAACAAACGTCAAACTAAAATCCTTGTTTATTCTGGTGCTCCAATTAGAGAGAACATCGTTCCTTATGGTCCATTTGTTATGAATTCGATGGATGAAATTAAGCAGGCTTATCTTGACTTCAATCAAGGCAAGTTCGGACCTCCTGCTGAATAAAAAGCCATGAATGTAAATTTATCCATAATCAGGTTATGGTAAAGTTAAAAAAAACATTTAATGGCACTAAAATTATAATGAAAGGAGGGCTATTATGGCTTTTGTAATAACCAGCCCGTGCGAATCAGAAAAAGCAGGAGAATGTGTTACCGTTTGTCCTGTAGATTGTATCGCAGAAGGCCCGGATCAATTTTATATTAATCCAGACATTTGTATCGACTGCGGAGCATGTGTGGCAGCCTGCCCTGTAGATGCTATTGTCGAAGAATATGAAATGACACCTGATGAAGAGCCTTACTTGGATAAAGCAGAAAAATTTTTCGGTAATATATAGAAAAAAGCGCCAAATCCTAGTGTGGATTTGGCGCTTTTATTAGAATAATGATTTAATATAATTTTTGCAGCGCTTCTTTATCAAAAGGCAGTAAATCATTCTCCTGACCTTCACGCACTTTCCTTACCCATTCAGGGTCCATTAATAAAGAACGGCCAATGGCTACGAGATCGAATTCTTCCTGATCAAGTTTTTCAACAAGACCATCGAGACTGGTTGTATTAGCACCAGAAAAACTCGTAAACTCTCCATCCAGCCCAACGGATCCCACTGAAATAACAGGCTTACCTGTTAATTTCTTCGTCCATCCTGCTAAGTTCAGATCAGAGCCTTCAAATTCTGCTTCCCAGAATCGGCGGGTAGAACAATGGAAGATATCGACACCCGCTTCCACAAGAGGTTGTAGAAAACGTTCTAATTCATCCGGGGTTTCAGCAAGTTTAGCTTTGAAATCATTCATTTTCCATTGAGAAAAACGGAAAATAATCGGAAAGTCGGGACCGACTTCACGACGACATGCTTTTACCACTTCTACAGCAAATTGAGTACGACCTACAAGATCACCACCATAACGATCTGAGCGGCGGTTTGTATTTGCCCAGAAGAATTGGTCAATTAGATAGCCATGAGCACCATGGATCTCAATCCCATCAAATCCTAAACGTTTAGCATCCGCTGCGCCTTGTGCATAAGCTTCAACTAATTCACCGATCTCCTGCTCTGTAAGAGGCTCCGTTACCGGTTCACCATCAAGACTCAAACCGGATGGACCTACTGGAAGAGCTTCCTCATTTGGCAGATCTCCTTTGCTTCTTGTCATCCCTACATGCCATAGCTGGGGTACAATTTTTCCGCCTGCATCATGAACCTGTTTTACAACATTGCTCCATCCTTCCAATGCTTTTTCCCCGTGAAAAACAGGGATACTGGCTCCTGATACCGATGCTGGATGATTAATGCCGGTTCCTTCAGTAACAATCAGCCCCACTCCATTTTCAGCACGACGGCGATAGTAATCAGCCACGTTCTGATCTGGAATGTTGCCGGGTGAAAATCCTCGGGTCATTGGTGCCATGACCGTACGGTTTTCTAATACAAGATTATCGCTATTAAATGTTTGGAATAATGGTTCGGTTGATTGATTCGTATTATTAGTCATTTTTCAAATCCTCCTCTTTCATTCTTGCAAGAAGTATTATGGCAAATCCACGAAGCGAAAGAAAGCAATCTGTTTATAGCCACACCACACAAGGTATAAGTAAATATAATAAACCAAAAAATGCTGAACCCCTAAAGGTTCAGCATCTCTCCTAATTTTCCACTTACTGCTTTCATATTAAATTAATAAACATTCATGATCATACAAATAGGAATAACGAATATCAATAAATAGAAAATACTCAGCTGATAGAGGAAAGCTAAATGTCCGAATTAAATCCTTTGTTTCAATATCCGAATAAATCTCAGAAAGAATACCTTTGTTCCATGTTTGCATTTGCATAACGTTTTCTAAGAAATAAGGCCGGAATGCCCAGTTGGAACCTCGTTTATCCGGATCGATTTCCCAAGTGTTTTCATGCTTATTAAAGTTTGAGGAAACTTGCTGACCATCACTGTTGCACACGAACATCCGAAAGCTTTCCTCACTAAATTCAGAGGTTGCCGTTTGGATAAATGCATCTACTTTCTTCTGACCTTCCCATTTAGGAAGTAATTCTTTAATTTTCTTTTCCCATAACAGGATATACTTCAACCTTTGCTCCACGAGCGATTTTTCACGTCTAATATAATGGGCTATTTTAGTACTCACATTTAAAGAAAGGGACTTTGTATCAATAAGCGAAAATTCCGGCCTCGCTAAATAATGACCCTGATAATATCTCCCTCCGTGTTTCCATGCGAAGTAAAGTTGAGATTCATCTTCAATGTTTTCAAAAAGCAAAGCTGCTCCTATACGTCTTCCAAGCATGGATAATGAGTACATAATATCCTGAAATCCATCAGAATTGTGCTGTCTGATTATGGCTGTATTGATCTTTAAAATATGTGGTTCCAATTGACGAATGCGGTCAATATTTGAGCTTCTCGCCCCTACATTATCCACTGCAATTTGGATACCATACGTTTTGTAATAAAGCAGCAAGTTGCTTAACACTTCAAATTCCTCATCAAAATCATGTTCGGTCACTTCAAGCACGACTCGCTCCATAGAAAACCCCTGTTTTTGAAACTGGAGAAGCGTGTCTAATAGATCCTCGCCATTATTCACCATTAATTGTTTCGCATTTCGATTGATGAATAACAAGCCGTCCTGGTTAGATTCAATCATCTGTGAAAGGGCTAATTTCAACAAATGCTGGTCAACTTCTACTTTAAATTCCTCCGGCACATCGTCATCATGGAAAAAGAACCCCAAACTTATCCATTCGCGCCCGTTATAATACCTGCCCAGTACTTCGTATCCGACCACATCATGTCTTATCGCACTTACTACAGGGTGATAAACAGGCTTAATTTGATCCAGATTTCCCACAATATCCAATGGATCCATTGTTCCCCCTCCTGCATGACTTTCTCTATTTCCAGATGTGTCCATATATGCTGTCTCTCTCTTCATTTTAAAACCCTCATTAATCCTGTGATTGTTTATCCACTTCTCCTGTTATTTCTACTTTTATGTAGTAAATTCCTGCTTAGCACTGATGGAAAGGTAACTCTTCCTCATATTATTATAGAAATCTATCTATTTTTCAACAGAATAAAACAATAAAAAACTCATTTAAGTCTTTGACAGAGTAAAATATATACGGTAAATTAACTAATAGACGAACGATTATTTGTTTGTATTTTTAAATATTCGTTTTCAGGAGTGAAAAATATGGAAAATGTATTTGACTATGAAGATATTCAGCTTGTTCCTGCTAAATGCGTTGTAAACAGCCGTTCAGAGTGTAATCCAACCGTTATGCTGGGCAGCAGACAGTTTAAGTTACCGGTAGTACCCGCAAATATGCAAACGATTATTGACGAGAAAATCGCTCTATATCTAGCTGAAAATGGGTATTTTTATATTATGCATCGCTTTGAACCCGAAGCCAGATACACGTTTATCAAAGATATGATGGAACGCGATTTGTTTACTTCCATTAGTGTCGGTGTAAAAAAGGAAGAGTACCGATTTATCGAGCAGCTGGCCTCTGAAAAATTGATACCAGATTATATAACCATTGATATTGCTCACGGGCATTCCAACGCCGTTATAGAAATGATCCAGCATATTAAGCACCATCTGCCTGAAAGCTTTGTAATCGCTGGAAACGTAGGAACACCGGAAGCGGTTAGAGAACTTGAACATGCAGGAGCTGACGCAACTAAAGTCGGAATCGGTCCAGGGAAAGTATGTATTACTAAAATTAAAACCGGATTTGGTACAGGCGGGTGGCAGCTGGCTGCATTGCGCTGGTGCGCCAAAGCGGCCAGCAAACCAATTATCGCGGATGGAGGCATTCGAACTCATGGTGATATAGCAAAATCCATTCGTTTCGGTGCCACTATGGTTATGATTGGTTCTCTATTTGCCGGTCACGAAGAATCTCCAGGAGAGACATTTGAGAAAGACGGCAAACGTTTTAAGGAATACTTTGGGTCTGCATCTGAATTCCAAAAAGGCGAAAAGAAAAATGTAGAAGGCAAGAAAATGTATGTGGAGCATAAAGGCAGCCTGGGGGATACTCTCGAAGAAATGGAACAGGACCTTCAATCTTCCATTTCCTATGCAGGCGGAAACAAGCTGGAAGCATTGAGAACGGTAGATTATGTGATTGTCAAAAACTCTATATTTAATGGAGATCGTGCCTATTAAACGAAAAAAAGGAATGAGCTAATTCAGGCTCATTCCTTTCTTTATGTGGCTGTATAAACTTCATGGGACGGAAGTTCTAACAGAGATAACTTGCCTCCGTATACAGCGCCGGTATCTATATCCACCTGATCTTCATAATAAGCAATGTGCCTCACAGGTGTATGTCCGTGAACCACGGTTTTACCAAGCCCTATCCTGGCCGTCTGCCGAGTCCAAAGCATCGTTTGTTCTTCCTGTTCCTGAAGAGGAATATGCGGCATTAATCCAGCATGTACGAATATATATTCTTCCGTTTCATAATAAAGCCTCAGATTATTCTCCATCCATTCCTGATGTTCCCGAAGTTCATCCATATTTCCATTATAAGACTTAAAAGTTGTGGAAGCTCCGTTCAAATCCCATAGTTTCTTAGCTTCCTTTTCATATTTAGAACGTATAAATAAATCGTCGTGATTTCCTTTAATAGCAATGGCTCCATCATTCTCCACAAGATCAATGACCTTTGCAACTACATCTCTAGAACAAGGACCTCTATCTACATAATCTCCAAGCAGAATCAACTGATCTTCCTTTGGATTGTAAGAAGCCTCTTGTAAGACGTCCTCAAATTTTTCAATATCTCCATGTATATCAGAAACTACAAGATAACGCATGGATCAATTCCTCCTTTAACCTGCCGCTAAATTGCAGTAACAACTTCGTAACCTGGAAAAATAGGTACAGGTAAATACTATTTATCTATTTCTTTTTTTGAAGCTCATCAAACCCTTACATACTAATTGTAACCTATTTGTAATAGAACCCATGAGAAAACAGGCCTTCCCTCCTCTGGAAGAGCCTGTCTTCTATGGATAACCTTTTATTTAGAGGTTCCGGTCAAGGATGGTATCAATCTCTTAAATGGAACCTATGCTCGGATAATTTAAGACTCAGTTTCGAGATTCTAATGAAGAAATCGCTCTCCGAGAATGTACTAAGCCTGTATTTATCTTGAAACTGAGTCTCACAGTATCTAGAGTTTTCCGGAAAGTCAGCACTTCAGAAGAAAGGTATATGCTGTTCATCCTTTAATTTTTAATATAATAAGCATAATCCAATATTTCCTGGCAGATTTCATTCCAGTCGTAATAGTAATGATGTACTTCCCTGGGATCTACAAACATTCTTTCTACGGATTCATACTCTCCTCTGAATACATAAAGATTTTCGATTTCCATTCGGTAAAAAACCTGATAACCCACTTTGGGATAAAGACTGTAATCATTCCATTTTGGTGTATTACAATGATCAACCACAATATGACCTAAGTGTTTACACTCCCCAGAGACATATCCCTCCTCCATCACTTCACGTTTAAAACACTCCAAAGGGGTTTCTTCTGGTTCCAAATGTCCGCCCGGGAAGTCCCAACCTCTATAGTTAAGATTTACTAAAAGCAACCGATCCCCTTTAAAACAAAGACCGTGAACACTTGTAATCAAATTTCTGGCAGGCAGCTGCTTAGCATATCTCCATGTTAAATTCACTCTCGATGCTCCCCAATTAACATGAATCGTAGTCAATAGACCTCCTCCTCTTTAAGTTTACCTATTCTGTTTATCTATTTAATACAATTATAATTTATAGATATTTGAAAAGTCTGACTAATTTTGGCATCTTTTCATGTTAATCCTATTAAATATTTACACGAAGATTGTGATAGTGGTAGAAAAACTTCGAAATTTACAATTTAAGTTTTCAAAGTATCACTAGAAGGAAATTCTGTACGAATTAAGGTTTAAGACAAATGTATTATAGCGATACATCTAATAACCAAATACAAGAGAATAAACTCTCTCAGTATTTTTACCCATCTTTTATTAGTAAAGGGACTCCTTGTTTTTTATACTATTCAGAAAGCCAGAGGGGACGAACTATGTTTCGGAAAACTGCACGCCCCCTGGGTTCTAACTGACAAGATCCACCTAATCTGCTTTTAATAACTTTGCATTGATGGCTACGACAACGGTACTGAAGCTCATTAAGATAGCTCCAACGGCTGGACTTAGAACAATTCCAACTGGAGCAAGAACTCCTGCCGCTAAAGGAATGGCGAAAATATTATAGCCAGCAGCCCACCACAGATTCTGGACCATTTTCTTATAGGTGTTTTTCGATAGTTTGAGAATGGAAAGGATGTCTTTTGGATTGCTTTTTACAAGAACAATATCAGCTGTTTCCACTGCAACATCTGTACCGCTTCCAATAGCGATACCTACATCGGCGGTAGCGAGAGCCGGAGCATCATTTATTCCATCTCCTGTCATGGCGACTTTTCGTCCTTCATCCTGAATTTTCTTTACTTGATCGGATTTATGATCAGGCATGACTTCTGCATATACTTCGTCTATACCGATTTGCTTAGCTACCCAGTCTGCTACCTTTTGGTTATCACCTGTAAGCATAACGGAGCGAATGTTGTTTTTCTTTAATTCAGCTACGGTTTCTTTCGCAGACTCACGTACCATATCAGCTAGAGCGATCATTCCTGCGTAGTTCTGATCAATCAAAACAAAGACAACTGTTTTTCCTTCTTCTGATAACGAATTAAATGTTTTTGTATCGTAAGAGTATCCCTTGTCCTGCACATAGCCCGGACTTACTACTTTTACAAGTCTATTCTCCACTTTTCCTTGAAGTCCCTGTCCAGTCATGGACTCGAACTCTTCCACTTTACTTAAGGAAACAGTTTCTTGTTGAGCTTTGTCCAATATTCCTTGTGCAAGAGGGTGCTCAGAGTTTTGTTCAACACTTGCCGCCCAGTACAGCAATTGATTCGTTTCAAAACTTTCCTGAGGGACAATGTCTGTAACGCCGAATTCCCCTTTAGTAAGTGTTCCTGTTTTATCAAAAATAACGGCATCAATATTTCTCGCATTTTCGAATTGAGTACGATTTCTAATGAGCAGACCTTGCTTGGCGGACAAGGAGGTCGACACGGCTACAACAAGTGGAGCAGCAAGCCCTAAAGCATGGGGACAGGTAATAACCATTACCGTGACCATTCGCTCGACAGCTGTATCAAAAGGAAAGCCCAGAACCATCCATATAATAAACGTACTGATTCCAGATACAAGTGCTAAATAAAACAACCACTTAGCTGCCCGGTTCGCGAAATCCTGGGCTCTTGATTTAGAGTTCTGAGCTTCTTGAACGAGGGTAATAACCTGGGATAGATACGTGTCATCTCCCGTTTTTTGAACTTGAATGGTCAAGCTGCCTTCTTTATTTATAGAGCCGCCTATAACTTCGTGATCTTTTCCTTTTTCTACCGGTACGGATTCGCCCGTCAGCATGGATTCGTCTATGGCAGATTTCCCCTCAGTTATAATACCATCTACCGGTATTTTCTCTCCTGGTTTCACAAGTACCAAGTCATCTGCACCAAGTTCACTGAGTGGCACATCTTCTGTTTTTCCATCTGCATTCAATCGGTGAGCTTCGTTAGGCATGAGTTTTACTAACTCTTGAAGCGCATTTGATGCGCCCATCACGGATTTCATTTCAATCCAATGGCCAAGAAGCATAATATCGATCAAAGTCGCCAGTTCCCAGAAGAAGTTACGGCCTGACCAACCAAAAATAACCAGGGAACTATATCCATATGCAACGACAATAGCCAAACCTATTAGAGTCATCATTCCTGGGTTTTTATTTTTAAGTTCATCAATCGATCCTTTAAGAAAAGGCCATCCACCATAAAAGAAGACGAAAGTTGCTAATCCAAACAACACATATTGGTCATAAGGAAAGGAAAATTCTAATCCAATAAAGTCCTGAATCATGGGTGACAAAATAAGAATAGGTATCGTTACTAATAAGGAAATATAAAACCTGCGTTTAAAATCCTCAATCATACTGCCATGATCGTGACCTTCATGTCCCTCGTGGTTTCCATGTTCATCATGTTCATGATGATGCTCTTCATCTTGAGCATCTGTGTGATTATGTTGATGATTCATCGTTTATTCCTCCTAATCAAAAAATATCACATTTATACTTTTACCGCGTAGGGGTATTTATAAACTTAAAATAATTAATATGACTGCAAAAAAAATCACAAGCTCTTTAAAAAGAGCTTGTGACCTTTAGCATGTACCAATCTTATTAAGCTATGCTTTTACAAGCGTCAACACACTTGAAGCACGCTTCTGCGCACTTCTGGCAGTGGTCATGATCATGTTTTTTGCACTCATTACCGCATGCTTCACACATTTGAGCGCATACACTCGCGAGCTCTTTAGCAAAAGGAGTATTCCTTACTAAGGCCTGCTCAAGGAATCCGCACATATCTGCACATTCGCGGTCAAGACGGATGCAATCCACCATATGAGCTACATTGTCTTCTTTTAGACAAGCATCATAGCAGTGATTACAAGCTTCCATACATTCGTGAAGTGATTCAATTACGGACTGATACTGTTCATGAGACATAAATTAAACATCCTCCTTTAAAATTGATTACATAAATCCAATTACCCTATACCCGTATGCCGTTAAACAATTTTTCCATAAAAAATCCAAATTTGTAAAAATACATAGAAAAAAAACCCGCCAGCAGGCGAGTTTTTAAATTTTCACACTTATATTTTGACTCTTTTTAGACGAAGAGCATTGCTAACCACACTGACAGAACTGAAAGCCATAGCCGCTCCTGCTACCCATGGAGCAAGTAAGCCGATAGCAGCAACCGGAATACCGGCAGAGTTATAAGCTAAGGCCCAAAACATGTTTTGTTTAATATTGGCCATGGTTTTACGACTGAGCTTGATCGCTTTGCTTAAGTTCTCAAGATCGCCGCCGATTAAAGTGAGATCCGCCGTTTCAATGGCTACATCTGAACCTGTGCCAATCGCAATACCAATGTCTGCTGTAGCAAGAGAAGGAGCATCATTAATTCCATCTCCGACCATAGCCACTTTTTCTCCTTTTTCCTGTAGTTCTTTAACCTTCTCAGCCTTTTCTTCAGGAAGAACTTCAGCATAAACCCCGTCAATTTCCACCTGAGAAGCTATCGCCTTAGCTGTTCGTTCGTTATCACCTGTTACCATGTAAATGCTAAGTCCTAATTCTTTGAGGTCCTGGATCGCTTGCTTTGAGGTTTCTTTGATCGTGTCTGCCACCGCAACATAGCCTGCAAGTTCCCCTTCTATAGCAATTAGCATCGCTGTCTTTCCTTCATTCTCATGTTTAGTAATAGTATCCTCAAGCTCGGTGTAATCAATTGTTTCACGCTTCATTAGTTTTCTTGTACCGACGTAGACCTGTTTTCCACCTACTCTAGCTTTAATTCCATACCCGGGGATGGCTTCGAACTCTTCCGCTTCCTGCGGCGTAACGCCATTCTCTTCCCCGTAATTTACAATAGCTTCAGCAAGTGGGTGTTCAGAAGCTTTTTCAGCGGCCGCCAGATAACCAAGAACCTCTGTTTGATGGGACTGGACAGTATCAAAGTTCGTGACTTCCGGTTTACCTTTTGTAACCGTACCAGTTTTATCAAGCAGAATAGTAGTCAGTCCTTGAGTACCCTCCAAGTATTCTCCTCCTTTAAAGAGGATTCCCTGTTCAGCGCCTTTACCGGTACCTACCATGATGGATGTAGGTGTAGCAAGACCAAGCGCACATGGGCATGCAATAACCAATACTGCTATGGCTGCTTCAAGCGCAGGAGGAAGTTGACCGGGAGAAACCAATGCATACCAAACCACAAATGTAATGACCGCAATGCCCACTACAATCGGAACAAAAATACCGGAAATAACATCCGCTGTCCGTTGAATAGGGGCTTTAGATCCTTGGGCTTCTTCCACTATTTTCACAATCCCTGCGAGGGCTGTGTCTTTCCCGACTTTCTCAGCCTTCATTTGGATCGTTCCATTTTTATTGATGGTAGAACCAATCACTGTTTCTTTCTCATACTTCTCTACGGGAAGGGATTCTCCAGTAATCATCGATTCATCTACAGACGTTGTACCTTTTATAATTGTACCATCTACCGGTATTTTCTCACCTGGTTTAACAAGGAGGACATCTCCTACTTCAACTTGATCCACTGGAATTTTCTCTTCTGTTTCATTCCGCAGCACAGTTGCTTCCTTGGCTTGCAAATTCAGAAGTTTCGTCAGCGCCTGTGTCGTTCTCCCTTTAGCTAGAGATTCAAATAATTTACCAACCAGGATTAATGTAATCAGAACGGCACTGGTTTCAAAATACAATTCCGGCATGATGTCTGGATTCAACTGCCATCTGATCCCTTCCGCCACGCTATAAAAATAAGCAGCGGACGTACCTAAAGCTACAAGCACATCCATATTGGCACTTTTATTCTTCAAGGCCCGGTAAGCCCCGATATAGAAAGGAGCACCGATATAAAATTGAACCGGTGTAGCTAAAACAAACTGAAACCATGGATTCATCATTAACTTTGGAACAGGAATGCCTAAATCCCAAGGCAAGTGCCCGATCATCGTATATAGAAGGGGTAAAGAAAGAATGATAGACAGGAATAGCTGGCGTTTTTTCCTTTTAAGCTCTTCCTCCTTGTAATCTTTCTGCTCATCACGGTCTTTTTTAATTACGGCGTCGTAGCCTAGATCTTTAACTTTTTCTATAATTTGATCCGTGGAAACTAACCCTGGCTGATATTCAATCACGCCTGCTTCCGTTGTTAAATTCACCGAAGCTTCTTCAATACCGTTCATACGACTTAACCCTTTTTGGATACGAGTGGAACAGGCAGCACATGTCATTCCGTGGATATCGAGTTCCACTTTGTCTGTCTGTACACCATAGCCTAATTTTTCAATTTTTTCTTTAATTTCTTGAGGCTGTGCTTGCTCGTTGTTATAAGTGATGGTCGCATTTTCCATCGTTAAATTAACGCTGGCCTCGACTCCATCCATTTTATTGAGAACCTTCTCAATACGTGCAGAACAAGCGGAGCATGTCATTCCTGTAATTCCCACGTTCATTTCTTTTTGTTCACTCATGCATTCATCCTCCTTATTTGGAGAACTGTTGGACAACCTTCATCAATTCATCAATGGCTTCTTCGCCTTCGCCTTTTCTAATCGCACTGGCTACACAATGATGCGTATGCCGCTCCATTAATGAATAGCCTACTCGGTTCAAAGCTTTGTTAATAGCCGATATCTGAATAAGGGTATCCACACAGTACCGGTCTTCTTCAACCATCTTTTGTACACCGCGAACTTGACCTTCGATTCTCTTTAATCGATTAATGACAGATTGTTTTTCTTCATCTGTTCTAGGTGTAACCGGCTTTTTCCCGCTATTTTCTGGTAAGGTATTCTCTTCCATTTTTCTCGCTCCTTCTTTATCAATATACCCCTTATAGGTATTTTCAGTCAACAATTTAACTCTAAATATAAGAGGATCGTTTCTTTTATATTTCATAATGACCAAATTTTATTAACTTCATTATGTCTGTGAAAGGAATTGTTGATTTCCCTACCTCAATAATAGTCGTTAGGATAAGTTTCGACAAATAATGAAGGTTTAATTTTGAACTTTTTCCTTAATTTCATAAAAAAAAACCATCCAGTGCTAACTGAATGGTCGATCTGCTTATATTATTGTTGTTGGTCCATTTTTTCCCACTGCTTCTTGGAGTCAGCTTCAAGTTCCTCCCAGGTCATTTTGTCACTTAAATACTTTTGAACATTTCCCCCGAGATAATCTCCCCATGTGCCCGGATATCCAAGAAATACCCAGCCTGTGGTTTTTTCTTCCGATGCATACTTGTAAATTTCCTGTGAAATTGGATCAGCGATTTTAGAAGTATCAAACTCTTTATAAGCTGGAATAAATTTAAAGTCTTGCAGTACAGCTTCTTTTCCGGCTTCTGAAGTGTACATCCAGTCAATAAAATCTTTAGACGCCTGAATGATTTCATCGTTGCTGTTTTTGTTTACAGCCCAGTAATTAGGAATTCCTACCGGCAGTTTACCCTCTTGTCCTTCTACAGGAATTGGAATAATACCCATATTATTTTCAGCGAATTCTGGGGCAAGTTGATGAACCGAAGGATAAATCCAGTTCCCCTGCTGAATCATGGCTACCTCTTCTAGCGCAAAGTATTTCTCTACTTGTTGGGAATAGTCTAAATTCAGTGTTGGCTGAATCGAATAATCCACCTGTAAGTCGATCATTCTCTGAAATTCTTTTCCTTTGGTAAACTCTACAGATTCTGCTTCATAAGCTTCTAAAACAGATTGATTGAACTCAGGCGCTAAATAAACATTTGATAAGTGATTACCCGGGACCCATTTTTCCTTTCCCGGAAAGGCAAAAACTTCTTTAATGCCTAATTGATCTTTTTGACTATCGAGTGTTTTCACAGCTTTCTCCAGATCTTCATAGGATTTAATCGATTTTGCATCAATGCCGGCTTCTTCAAATATTTTCTTATTATAGATGAAACCGTACCCTTCCTGATTAAAAGGAAGACCGTGTACTTCCCCATTTTTAGTGACTGGTTCCAATGATCCCTTAAGAGCAAGTTCCCTTGCTTTTGTATCCGATAAATCAGCCAAATACTGTTCATAATTAGCTGCTTCGGTCGGTCCAGCAATACTGAATATCTCCGGTTCCTCCCCAGATGCAAATTGTGTTTTAAGTGCGCTGGCATAATCAGATCCTCCACCCACACTGTTAATCTTAATATCAATCTTTGGATTCTCTTCTTCGTATTGTTCTGCCAAGGCTTCAAACTGATCATTAAATTCTACTTTCCCTTGAAAAATTTCAATGGTCGTTTTATCTTCTGAATTATCCGAACTGCCACCTGATGAAAATGAGCAACCAGCAAGCAAAGTACCTGACAACACAATCGGAGCTAATAACTTAAAAGTTTTCATACTTTCCATCCTCCCTTTATATGATATCGGTTTCATAAGCTCTCAAAAATTTTTTAATTCTTTATTGCTTATTATACCAGTCTTTTCAGGAATCCCTCCTCGAACCATAACAGAATCACCAAATATGATATCGGTTTCATATTTATCCGAAATATTAATTCCTGATAATATACTAATCAAGAATTAATTTGTATTATACGGCACTATGAAATCGTTTTCAACAACAAAATTAAACTATTCATAAAATTACGTAGATTCTCTTTCTATTAATTGAATGGGCAGTTGAACCTCTTCAGCCAAACTATCTTTATTATTCATCATCTTGATCAACAGTTCTACAGATTTAATTCCCATTTCATCAATGGGTTGTTTAATCGTGGTCAGTTTGGGTTCTACGATTTCGGCAAGAGGCTGATCATCAAAACCGACTACAGCTAAATCGTCTGGAATCCTTAAACCATTTTCTTTCGCTTCGATAATAATTCCTGCCGCTACTTCATCACTGCCAGAGAAAATGGCAGTAGGTTTATCATTCATAGATAGTATTTCTTTCACCACACTTTTTCCATCCTCAATGGAATGTCTCTCAATAAAAATCCAGCTGGGATTAGGGGTTAAATGGTGTTTATCCATAGCTTTTTGGTAACCAGTATTTCGATCAAGATCACGTCCGTACCCGGCAAATAATCCCCCAGTACAATAGGCGATTTTTTGATGTCCTTTGTTAATTAAATGTTCCGTACCCATATACGCGCCCTTATTCTGATCCAACCTTACTTTAGATACAGAAGATTGATTAACATACTCATTGCATAGCAGGATGGGACCATATTGCATGAAAGGTTCTATTGTCTCCCAATCATTTTCTATTGACGTCATAATGATCCCATCTACCTGTCTGTTTTTTAATAAGTTAAGAAAATATAATTCCTTATCTTTGAGATCATTGCTTTGGAAAATAATAACTTGATAATTGTTTTTAAATGCTTCCTGTTCAATAGAGTTCACTAAATAAGAAAAAAAAGGGTTCACAATCCTGGGAACAATTACACCTATCGTATTCGTCGTGTGGCCTCTTAATCTTCTCGCGGAGGGGTTTGGATAGTACCCGATTTCTTCCATAGCCTTTAATACTTTTTCTCTTTTATCGCTTGATATATAAGGATGATTATTAATCACTCGTGAAATCGTCGATTTTGATAGCCCAGTAATCCTTGCTACATCTGAAATCGTTGGCATTTTAATTCTCCCCTCAGGTACGCTCGTTATGAAATCAGTTTCATATTCATTTTACCCCTTACTTTGTTTATAATTCAATTTAATTTTAAATCTTTTATTAATCAGACCTTCTTAGAAAACCCATAATTAGGCGACACTATCCAAAAAAGAAGTCCAGGCAATCTGCCCGGACTTCTTTTCATTTTACAATTAAAACGGGAATATCCGATTCTTTAGCTACTTTTTCACTCACACTGCCGATCACAAATTTCTTTATCCCACTGTGACCACGACTTCCTATTACAATTAAATCTGCTTCGTGAGTGGAAGCAAAATTACATATTTGGTTCACTGGATCGCCTTCCAGCCATTCATATTGAACAGGAAGCCTTTCATGTTCAAGTTTTCTTTTAACCTCTAGAAAAATGGGGTGGTTGCCTGCGTAGGCCCTTGGCTCACTCTGGATCACTTCTTTTTCACTGATACGCTCCTCAGAGCCCCCTACGTAAGCACCTCCTTCTTCAAGTGTCATGTCATTACGCATGGTCATGTTAAAACCTGTATTATTTTTGTATTTATCCTTTTCTTTCTCTACAAATACCACAGAGATTTTTGATTGCTGGGTTCTGCTTAATTCTACTGCATGAGTCAAAGCTTTCTCGCTTCCTTCTGAGCCATCAAATGCTACGACTACTTTGTTATACATTAAACTACATCCTTTCCACTATTGAATAAGGAATATCCAGCATCACCCATATTTTGTTGGGCTTATTTAATATATACCCGCTGTTGACTGTATTAATTTAATAGTTAGATAACAATTGCTTAACAGATTATGTAAAACTTTATTTTCTAATGTTAGTCTGACCTAAACTTTTACACCTCTCGCCTATTTAAGTTCTTTCGCAAAAGCTTTTCTGATAAGAACCTGGAATAGTGAAAAGATTTTCTAAGGCAGTAGTTAAAATTTGTAATTAGGGACTCTTATTAATCTTCTTACTCCGATTCTTATAATTTGGCATCGGTAAAGTTAGTTTATAGTAAATTTCATAAAAGCTTATTACGCTAAAGGGCCGGATTGTGGAAGGCTCCGTTTCGAGATATTGGTTATGAGGAAGGTCCTTCGGGGGACGATTCCGCTTTCCGTGGGCATGTGCTGAGCCTCCTCAAGCTAAAGCTTTCCGGGGTCTCACCGATCATGTTTATCCCACAGGAGTCTTCATCGTCCCCCTCCGGACCTGGCCGAACAAGAGGCTCGAAACCACTTAGCATCATATCTTCTTAGTTATCATGATATCAGGGAATTAATTCCTGCTTTTTGCTTCATTTCAATTGAAAACGCTGATATAAAGGCGTTTGCTGAAATGAGTGATGAACAATTCCTCTTCTTTAATAGGTCCGTTTTTCTGCCTATGGTTGGGCTGGTGGGGAAATGGGGAGACTCCCATGGGAGAAGGAACTAGGTGAGATCCCGCAGCGAGTGAAACGAGAGAGGAAGCTCACCGTTCCCCCATAGGAAAGCGAGTCATTTCCCCACCACCCCTCTTCCACATAAAGTAACGGACCCGTTTATCTCGAAACTGAGTCTTCAAGTAACGGGAGCTTTATCTTAATATCAACATGGAAGTTTAGGAGAGTCTATAATTAAGTAAAAATTATAACATTTAGTGGAAGGTTGTAAGTTATAGCTGTATCCATTATGATAGAAATAGTGAACTTTTTTAAAGAGGAGCGTATTTATGAAACCATCCATTTATGGTTTAACGTTTGATCAATTGACGGACTGGGTCACAGAGCATGGTGAGAAAAAATTCCGTTCTAAACAAATCTGGAACTGGCTTTATCAAAAGCGCATAACTGATTTTTCTCAAATGAAGAATGTGAACCAATCTTGTATTGATCTTCTACAGGAACATTTTACAATTGAAACGTTAACCGAGGAAATAAAACAAGAATCACAAGACGGAACGGTAAAATTTCTGTTCAAATTGCATGATGGAAATATTATAGAAACTGTTCTTATGAGATTTAACTATGGATTATCCGTATGTGTTACAACACAAGTAGGATGTAATATCGGGTGCTCCTTCTGTGCGAGTGGCGTACTGCGAAAAAACCGTGATTTATCAGGCGGTGAGATTGTCGAGCAAATTATGCAGGTGCAGCAGCACCTAGACAAACAAGCGAATGATGAACGGGTAAGCCACATTGTGGTAATGGGAATAGGTGAACCATTTGATAACTATGATAACTTGATCGACTTCCTTAAGGTGGTTAACGATCAAAAAGGGCTATCTATTGGTGCTCGTCACATTACTGTTTCTACAAGTGGAATTGCACCTAAAATGTACGAGTTTGCCGACGAAGGTATCCAGATCAATCTAGCGCTTTCCATTCATGCGCCGAACAACAAGCTGCGAACAGAAATTATGAAAATCAACCGCGCTTATCCACTCGAAAAGCTTATGCCGGCCATTGACTATTATCTCGAAAAAACGAACCGGCGCATAACCTTTGAGTATATTTTGCTTAAGGACGTTAACGACCATAAGAAAGAAGCTGAAGAACTTGCTGATCTTCTACAAAATAAAAAGCATCTCTCTTACGTAAACTTGATTCCTTACAATCCTGTAGCGGATAATCCGTATGAACGTAGTGAGAAAGAATCCATTCTTACCTTTTATCAAACATTGATGGATCGCGGCATTAAATGCGGTGTCCGTACCGAACATGGAACAGATATTGATGCAGCATGCGGTCAGCTTAGAAGTAAACAAATTGAAAAAGAAAAAGCACGCAAACAAAAAAAATTACAAACCAACTAAAAGCATGAGGCTTAGGCCTCATGCTTTCTTACGGTGTTTCGTTTCTTTTCATAGAACCGCTGCTTCTATTTAGTTCCGTCATTTGCTTTATACTTTTCTCAATCTGCTTTCCATCTAAATGTACTTTCGCTCTCCATAATTACATTCGGATGTTTTTTCAGTTCGTCTACTAATACAAAAAGTGCTTCGTCCTTCTTTTTAGCTTCGATCATACAGTCAATTTGATCGGTTGATCCGGCAGTTTTTGTAACAAAATCAAGAAATAATTCCACATCCACAAAATCTGCATGACTTTTAAATTCGTGCTGACTTTTCGGACTGGATATATGCATTTTAACGGGTAAGGGTGAACGGGACCATGTATGTAATACACGTTCCCAGTTGTAATCCCACTGTTCGTTGTCATAATTGGCCAAATGGTGATGGATATCAAAAACAAGAGGGATATTTAACTTCTCACAAACGTACAAACAATTATCCAGTGTGTACGATGTATCGTCATTTTCAATCATGATCATCTTTTGAATACCCTTCGGAACGAAGCCCCAGTTGTCTATAAAGCGTTCCAACGATTTTTCTTTATCCTGGTACCTTCCTCCCAGGTGAATGACACATCGATGAGTTGGATCAAGACCCATGTGGTGCAGTAAAAGATAGTGATATTTTAGAACCTTCATTGATGCCTTGAAAATTTCTTTATCGATTGAGTTCATGACCACAAAATGGTCAGGATGGAAATCAAGCCTTATCCCCCATTTTTCAGCTAAAACTCCAAGCTCGCTAAGATCCTCTTTAATGGCTGAAAGGTAATTCCACTTTTCTAATGCTTCATGGGTAGCAAGTGGCACCAGGCGGGAGCTTAACCTGAAAAATGAGATATCATGAGTTTTATTATGCTTTAAGAGTCTTATACAGTTCTGTATATTGGATTGAGCAAGCCGCTCAAGTTTTTTAACCGCTGCTTCGCGGTCTCGAATCGATGAAAACCGTTTATACGTCATGGTTTGAGATGGGGAAGCATTTTGAAGATTAACGCTCATGGCCACATAGCCCAGTCTGTATAATGTCATCTGCCATCACCCGGTTCATTTTTAACCTAGTTTCTGCGAACCCGCAAAGATTATGTAACAACACCTGATGAAAAGAACTATGAAATACAAAATGTCCTCATTAACAGGTTCACACTATGTACAGCCACAACGATAAACCTGAAAATATTGTGATAAATACAGCGGTGAAAACCCCTTTCTCCTTCTTGCTAAATCCCATTTTCTTTTCTAGATCGACTATATAAATATTCATTAACAAAAATCCAAAAAAGGTAAACGCAAATCCGGCTGAATCATTTATTACAGCCATCATTCTCATAACTCCTAAGCCTACAAGGATCATTCCCAAATGCCCCAGCGCCATATAAAGATATTGGTTTTTCTTTTCAAATCTCATACTCTACCCTCCTTTATCTTCAAAAAATTTCTCATAAGATGTTGATATGTAACATTATCGTCACCTTTTCCTTCCTTTCTTTAATGAAGTGAAAGCTTTATTTCGATATACTTAACATGACTTGTTTTTTGAGGTGGTGAATCATAGTGGAGTTAAAAAAGGATTTTAATTATGTTCCATGGGTGGTTGGTCTTTCTATAGCGATCAATCTCATTGTGTTAGCTTTATTGTTTGTTCCTGAAATTGAAAGTGGGACTGGTTTCAACATTAAGCTGCTTCCCCTTTTGAATGCGATATTAAATTCATTTACTTTTGTCTTCTTACTGGCTGCGCTTTTTATGATCATTCGCAAAAATGTGATGTGGCATAAGCGTTTTATATTTGCAGCGTTTACAACTACAGCCCTTTTTCTAGTCTCATATCTTACGTATCACTCTATGTCTTCGTCCACATCCTATGGAGGTGAAGGGGTTTTACAGTATATTTACTACTTCATCCTTATTTCTCATATTTTACTGGCTATTGTCATTGTTCCCCTCGCCTTGATCACTCTGTTCCGAGGTCTAGCTATGAAAGTAGACAAGCATCGTAAAATTGCAAGATGGACCATGCCTATTTGGCTGTACGTGAGTTTAACAGGAGTGATTGTGTACTTAATGATCTCTCCATACTATTAATCATAACGAAAAGAGCCTGCGTTTGGAAATGGATTCCAAGATGCAGGCTCTTTTAAATTGGGGAAGCATGAAAAAAGCTTTCCCTAAGGAAAAGCTTTAGTTAATATCTATATACCCACTGTTTGAATTTCTTTTTGGAGTTTTAATCGTTAAAATCCCATTTTCGAAATGCGCCATTGTTTCTTTTTCAGAAATGGTGAAAGGCAGAGTAACCGTCCGTTCCATAACCTGCCGAGTCTGCTGCCTTTGATATTGATGGCGCTGGTCATTCCTCATTTCGGTAACTTCTGAATGTTGAACAGCAATACGTATATGGTTTCCTATGATCTCCACTTCAATCTGACTCCGTTCAGCTTCAGGAAGCTGCGCTTGAATAATGACCTCGTTATTGATTTCCTGTAGAGTAACTGGAAAGGTATGCTCATGTAAAAAATCCCCCAGTTGTTTTATGGACTGACTAAAGTACGAATCCATTGATCGGACGATTTTATGGAAGGCATCATTCAATAGTTTTGGAAATTGCTCATCCTGATTACTCATCATACTCATCCCCCTTGCTTTCCTAACAATTTATGTTGGGTGGTGCAGAAGGTTCTGGGCAGATTCACCAATGTAAGTGAAAGAATTTACTCAAACCTGATACTTGGAGACTGCCACTCAAACCAGCGGCCGTGTCCATCGGTCCGTCCAATGGTATGCTTTTGTTCCTCCTGATTGATAACAGCGTCTACGTGGAGCTTCTGATCATCCATATTGTTATAAATGTGAAATACATCCCTTCGTCTGCCAATATCCTGGATTTTATAAAGCAATTTCTTTTTCATCAAAGGTGAAAACTGGTTAGCAACATGGGTATGAAAAATACATAGGGTTTCACTCTCAGATACAATTGCAGCAAGTTCTGGCACAAGTTCAACAGCGTCCCCTTCTACAAGCTGCGGGGGATTTTCAGCATAATGTAAGGCAGCTTTCTCAAATAGCAGCCTTCGTTCATTATGCTCAGGCCAAATCAGGGCTTTTAACCACAAGTACTCTTCTTGATTAGACAAATCTGAAACATTCAGATCCACTCCGATCCGTTTACCAGCAGGTGGAGACGTTTTTAATAAAAAAGGGGTAGAACTTGTTCTTACTTCTGAAGACAAAAGAAGCGATGATTGCCTGTTTCCATATACTTCTTCTCCTCCATATGCATATGAATATTGATCCCATAACAATTGTAACCCCGCACTAGTACCAAGCTCGATCATAGCCAGAGGCTTTTTAGTTAAGCGATAAATTTCGCAAAAAACCGGGTAAAGATAAGCACATCTGCGTACTTCATTTGTCTGTACTAATTTCGTCTTCAGAAGTGATTCAATTTCCTTCGAGTACATCCTGCAGAAATTTTTAAAATATGGAAAGACATTTTCAGGATTTTCTGGCTGCTCCGTAATGCTTCTGTAGAAATGGTTAAGTTTATGTGGCTTGCCTTGAAGTAATAAATAGTGTACAGCTCCAAAAAGTAAATTAGGTACGGGCTGTCCTTTATTTGCTTTTTCAGAGAGTTTCAGAATATCCTCATCTTCAGCAATATTCCTGGCTAGTACTTCATATAAGCGGCTTACTCCTCTGCACTCTTCTTGAGCAAATGTACGGTAGATACTGGCTAACTTGCTATTCATGCTCCTTATCCCTCCAGTAGTATGTAAACAAAAAAGCGCAATTCAGAGTTTTGAATTGCGCTTTTTCTTTTATTCATGAATCTTAATCAGTAGAGCGGGACACATACGGATAAATAGGATCTTGTAAATGAAACTCGTAGGTTTCTCCATCCACGATTCCAACTACTTGCTCGCTATCATATAATTCTAATAGAAATTGAGCCATTTCTTTAGCTGTATGGTATTGAGGGACATTTCCTTCGTATTTCAGCTCATCATTATCAAACGAACGATTTATAAATTCCGTTTCAGTAGCTGCCGGTGCGAGTACTTTAGCCTGCATGGCAGCTCCTTTACCAGATAACTCCTGGGCTAGTCCCTCCGTAAACGCACTCACAAAGAACTTCGTTGCACAATAGGTTACAGCGTTAGCCACGATGGTGTAACCTCCGCCTGAGGAGACATTGATAAGCTGGGTTCCTGCTTTATTTTCATAATCTCGCACAAATAAGGAAGAGAGAATTGTTAGAGCTTCGTTGTTTAATCGAAGCATCTTCTCTATTTTAGAGAGGTCATGTTCAGCTATAGGATCAAAATTACCAAATCCAGCATTATTGATCCATGTTTCTAATTCATACTCACTAAGGTCTTCGTATAATTGATAAACATTTTCGGATACTGACAGATCTGCTGGCATTACAAGCACATTTACATCAGGGTAATTTTTCTGAATCTCACGTTTTAATTCTTCCAGCTTTTCTTCTCTTCGAGCGACTACAATTACATGTTTGCCGCGCGCTGCAAAGGCATGAGCTGTCTCATAACCTATACCTGAGCTGGCTCCTGTAATAACTGTGTACTTCATATTAAATCCTCCTGCATCTTTTATGATATATGATTCCCTCTTATCATAACCCTTCCCATTCCTTACAAGGCAAATGATAAGACTTACATCAAAAATATTTGTCCAGTTACTATCGTGAAACTTATTAAGTTTTCAATATTTTTGTTAAATTCATACATTCATGTTTGCGCTTTCCATTCCAGTGGAAAATATTTGGACACACAAAATTGTAAAAAGGTGGTTACATTCTATGAATAAGAACTTGAGTAAGGGCTGGATATTTTTCTTCGGTGCCTTAGGCGGTTTGCTGTATGGATATGATACTGGGGTGATTTCAGGTGCGCTTTTATTCATTAATGAGGACATTCCGCTATCCAACTTTCTTGAAGGGGTAGTTGTAAGTTCACTGCTCGTAGGGGCAATCGTTGGTGCAGGAATGAGCGGGTATGTATCAGACCGCTTCGGGAGGAGACGCGTAGTATTTGTTATTGCGCTCATCTACTTAATAGGCTCATTAGTATTAGCTCTATCACCTAACGCTGGAATTCTGATTACTGGTCGTGTCATTCTAGGTTTAGCTGTCGGTGGTTCAACAGCCATTGTACCCGTTTATTTATCGGAAATGGCACCTACACACCAGCGTGGCTCACTTGCCTCCCTTAACCAGCTGATGATCACCATTGGTATTGTGCTTGCTTACTTAATCAATTACGCCTTCACTCCCATTGAAGGCTGGCGCTGGATGCTTGGACTAGCTTCAGTACCTGCTCTTATCTTAATGATTGGAGTACTATTTATGCCAGAGAGCCCAAGGTGGCTCATCAAACATAATCGTGAAAAAGAGGCCCGGAAAATCATGGCTCTTACTCGTCAGCAAAGTGAAATTGATGACGAGATTAAACAAATGAAAAAGATTGAAGAGGTCGAAGAAAGTACTTGGGACGTACTGAAATCAAAATGGGTACGCCCTATGCTGCTTGTCGGAAGCGGAATTGCGGTCTTCCAGCAATTTATAGGGATCAATGCTGTCATTTATTATGCGCCCACTATTTTTACTAAAGCCGGGCTTGGAAATGCGGCTTCGATCTTAGGTACACTGGGAATTGGTATCGTTAACGTCCTAATGACGCTGGTTGCTATTGCAACGATTGACAAATTGGGCCGCAAGAAATTGCTGCTAATAGGAAATGTGGGGATGACCCTCAGCCTCGCCGTGCTTGCGACGATATTATTCACAGCCGAACTGACCACAGCTATAGCGTGGATGACCGTGGTATTCTTAGGATTGTTTATCATGTTTTTCTCAGCAACTTGGGGACCTGTTGTCTGGGTAATGCTGCCTGAGTTATTCCCTCTTAAAGCGAGAGGAGCAGCCACAGGCTTCACCACTTTATTACTTTCCTTAGCTAACCTGATTGTGTCGCTTTTCTTCCCTGTTATGCTGGGAGCCCTGGGAACAGCATGGGTTTTTGTCATATTTGCAGGGATCGGAGTACTTGCTTTCTTATTTGTCATGAAATTTGTACCTGAAACCAAAGGACGTAGTCTGGAGGACATCGAAAGGGATTTAAGAGGTGAAGCTTCATAGATAATTCTTGTTTTTAAGAGCACTATGCTATCATAGTGCTCTTTTTACATGAGGAATTCAAACTTCCTTAATGATTCTGGTAAGTTCATTCATACTATTGGATCGAATGAATAAAAACAATTTAATTAAGTAAACAGTTACTATTATCCTGATTTATGTAAATAAGTTACAATAGATCTAAAGACTACCAGGATTCAACTTTTTTTAGATAGAGAGAGGAATGAATATATGTCAAATGGACCGCAACTAATCGGGGAATTAATTTTACAACATAAGAATAAGATTGCTCAGCAAATTCACGATGAACGCATGGCTCAAGTTCAAATGACCTCTGCGCAAAACTTGGATTTTCAGAAAATCGAACAACATGTTATCGATACCCGAGTCAAATTTATACAGATTTTTGGAGAATCATTAGCAGAACAATTAGATTCCCATACCTCCTCCAATAAAATAAAAAAATGGGCAGAAGAGAATGGAAATTATTTCTTTTCATTAGGAGCAGACTTGGATGAATCTTTAAAAGATACAAGTTTCTATAGAGATTATTTATGGAAGTTTATCCGACATCACTCGATCAAAAATCAATTCTCAGCTGAAACGATCTTTAAGATACGCGCGATCATAGATCCTTTACTGGATACAGCTGTGTATCATTTTGGTCATTCCTATGTAACCTCTTTGCAGCAGTCACTTGAGAGTGCCCGGACCTCTTATCTTGCTTTATCTGTTCCTGTAGTTCCGCTTGGTCCAAGTACAGGCATTTTACCCTTGCTTGGTGCAATAGATACGGAGAGAGCTCATTACTTAATGGAGGAAACGCTGAGCCAGGCAGAAAAGTTGCATCTAGATCATTTGATCATAGATCTTTCAGGAGTCTCTACAATTGATACAATGGTGGCTAATCAACTGTTTAGAATCATCGAATCCCTTGATTTAATAGGTGTAGAAACGATTATAACCGGGATACGCCCAGAAATCTCTCATACGATGGTATCATTAGGTTTGAAGCCAAGTCATCTCAAAGTTAAAGGCAACCTCCAGCAAGCATTAAAGGAATTTAATTTTTAGCCATAAAAAAGAGGAACCTTTTCAATAGGTTCCTCTTTTATGAAGCTATAAAATATCGCTTCCTTATTTCTTATTCCACTGCAAAGATATAAGCATAAATCGGTTGTCCGCCTTTGTGAATCTCTACTTCAAGATCTTCAAACGTCTCTTCCACATAGGCTTCCAATTCAGCTACCTCTTTTTCAGCCACTTCTTCACCGGATATGATGGTGAGGATCTCATCTTCATCTTCATCAATCATTTGGTTAAGAAGTGTCTTTGCGGTCGTGAATTTGTCTTTATCAGTCGCGGATATTTTGCCATCGGCTATTCCCATAAAATGGCCTTTCTCAATCGATAGCCCTTCGATCTGGGTGTCTCTTACGGCATACGTAATCTGGCCAGTCTTTACTTCTCCCATAAGACTGGTCATTTCATCTTTGTTTGTATCAAGATCGGCTTCCGGGTTAAACCCTAAAAGAGCACTCATACCCTGAGGAATCGTTTTTGTAGCGATCACAGCTACTTCTTCTTCAGCCATATCTGCAGCCTGTTGGGCTGCCATAACAATATTTTTGTTATTAGGAAGAATAATAATGTGCTTTGCGTGCGCCTGTTTGATGGCTTCAGAAATGTCCTGGGTACTCGGATTCATCGTCTGGCCACCTTGAATGACAACGCTTGCGCCAAGGCTTTCAAACAACCGTTTAATGCCATCTCCCATGGAAACTGTAACTATACCGTATTCAGCTTTTTCTTTAGGCTTTTGAACCTCTTTTTTATTCCCGACAATGGAGGTATGCTGTTCGCGCATGTTTTCGATCTTCATATTAATCAAGCTGCCAAACTGCTGACCGAGATTCATGGCTTCTCCAGGGTATTCCACGTGAACGTGTACTTTAACTAAGTCTTCATCCGAAACAACGAGCAGCGAATCTCCCATTTCACTTAATGACTGACGGAAATTTTCTTCATCAAATGGATTTTCTTCTAACTTCTTTTCTTCGAATTTCACCATAAACTCTGTGCAATACCCAAATTCAATGTCTTCCGTGTTCATGAAATCCTGTGCCAGTTTATGGTGTTCTGCACTAACCATTTCATCCATTGATACACTTTGGTCTAATTCAGGGAGTTCTTCCCCTCTTAGGTTAGCGAGAAATCCTTCGTAAATAGTCAAAAGACCTTGCCCGCCGCTATCCACTACACCTACTTCTTTTAATACAGGGAGCAGTTCCGGGGTTCCTTTTAACGATTCACGAGCTGCATTCACTACACCTTCAATGAAAGAAATAATCTCTTCTTCTTCTTCAGCCAGATTAGCAGCTTCTTCAGCTGATTCTCTGGCTACAGTAAGAATCGTACCTTCGACAGGCTTCATCACTGCTTTATAGGCCGTGGTTACTCCACCTTCAAAAGCCTCTGCTAAATCCTTGGTTGTTAAGACTTCCTTTTCTTCAATAGCTTTTGAGAAGCCTCGAAAAATTTGAGAAAGAATGACACCTGAATTGCCTCGGGCTCCCATTAAAAGTCCCTTAGCGAAGGCTTTCGAAACTGCCCCGGCATGATTTTCTTCCACGTTTTTAACTTCGTCTGCCCCTGAAGTCATAGATAAATTCATGTTCGTCCCTGTGTCGCCATCCGGGACAGGAAATACATTTAACGCATCGATCATTTGGGAGTTCTTTTGTAGGTTATGAGCTCCTTGTAAGATCATTTCGGCTAATGTTTTGCCGTCTATATTTTGTAACGTCACGCTTGCTTCCTCCTTTGACTACAACGAAACCTATTCACTTGTCACGCGAACACCCTGAATGTAAATATTCACAGAGTCCACGGATAAGCCTACCGTTTTATTTAATGTATATTTCACTTGTGATTGAACGTTATGAGCGACTTCGGAAATCTTCGTGCCATAGCTCACAATAATAAACATATCTATATGAAGGCGGTCATCGATTTGTCTGACCACTACCCCTCTGGAAAAGTTCTCTTTGCGCAGCATTTCCGATAACCCGTCTCGGATTTGATTCTTGGACGCCATGCCTACAATTCCGTAGCATTCCACGGCTGCCCCTCCTGCAATTGTAGAAATGACATCATTGCTGATCGTAATATGACCATACTGATTAGTGAGATCAACAGACATATGAATCCTCCTTTTAAACTCCTCAACTTCGTGCTCTTATTATAACACAAGGTAGGCAATTGATTAGACGTTCACTTTTCAAAAATTGTATCTGATTTCCCTATTATACTTTGAAACAAATGAAAGTATCTGTCAAGAGAAAATTCTTGATATAATTCTTTTCACTATATTGCAAACATGTAGTGGGTATGATACATTAGTTAAGTATCTGAAGATTTATGTATGTAACAGGAGGGATTATCATATGGCACGTAAAAGTGTAATATCCGGTAAAGGAACAAACACTGGAAATCACCGTTCACACGCAATGAACGCTAATAAACGTAAGTTTAAAGCTAACCTGCAAAAAGTACGTATTCTTGTAGATGGCAAGCCGAAGAAAGTTTATGTAACAGCACGTGAATTGAAGTCAGGTAAACTTACCCGCGTATAATTCAAGACTTCCTATCAGCGTAAGATTTACTTGCGCTCCGTGTCGAAGAGGTTCTTCGACCAAAAAAAGCACCCTTCCGGGGTGCTTTTTTTGTTAATCTTTTTTAAAAGTAGTTATGACTGCGCGTACCAGGCCCCCGAGAAACCTTGGGAGTTTGATCGTATAAAATCTCAAAGAGCTCCCTCCTCCTATATCAAGCTAATGCAGAATGCTTGTTTCAGCCTCTATTAGTCAAGTCTTTACTTCTTATTACTAATAGTATGCCTGAGCGAAATGAAAAAGTACCTGTATTATGAATCAGACAATTAGAGACACATAGGGTTGAACCATAAGGTAAATGGGCATTTTGCAGAGGATAATAAAAACCTTGAAGGGTAAGATCAGTTACTTCAAGGGTCATCGGTAAAAAGGATACATAAGGAAATTCATGATCTGCTTTAAGCGTATGCTCACCTTCAGCTGCTAATTCCACTTGATTTTGATGGTCCCTTATTGTACAGCGTACTCCTTTCTTTAATAAAGGGTAAAGAAGTTGCAAATTAGCCATTGAGTGATCGATTCTTCCACCCGTCACCCCGAATAATAGAATATGCTCTGGTTTCCAATTAAGTGCCTGATTGATCGCAAGTTCAAGATCCGTTTCATCTTTTTCATTCGGATATGGCTTAAACTGGATGGATCTCTCTTTAATTCTTTCCAAAGAGGCCTGATCCACCGAGTCAAAATCTCCTATGGATACGTCCGGACATATATCATGTTCAAGGAGAACTTCGGCCCCCTGATCAGCTCCAATCCAAATACGCTCTTCTTGGTCGAATGATTTTAAATCGGGGATATAGGCTTTTGGACCGCCTCCTACAATCGCTATTGATTTCGCCAAAGAGGTCCACCTCCTTACTTAATGAATGGTTATAAACTTCGTCGTGGTTTTAAAGTAAAGCTCCCGTTTGTTAAGACTCAGTTTCGAGATATCTAGTGAAAGAGTTAGGTCCTGAGGGGAACGACTCGCTTTCCGTGGGCATGTGCTGAGCCTCCTCAAGCTAACGCTTTCCGGGGTCTCACCGATCATGTGTATCCCACAGGAGTCTCCCCGTTCCCCTCCGGACCTGGCCGAATCTGAGACTCGAAACCACCTAACACACTATTTGCTTGATGAAAAAAAGCATGGGGTGACGTCGTAATTTTCATACTAGAACGATGTGAAAAAGCTTGTTATAGAAACAATTTAGGAACTATTTAGAATAAGAGCAATCTCTCTTGAAAAGGGTCCGTTATTCTGACGTGGCTGGGTGGCGAAGGAAACGACGAGACTCCCGCGGGAGAAGGAGCTAGGCGAGACCCCACAGGGAGTGAAACGAGCGAGGAGGCTTGCCAGTTCCCCCGCAGGAAAGCGAGTTGTTTCCTTCGCCACCCTCATCAAATTCTTGGAAACGGACCCAGATTATCTCGAAACTGAGTCTTACAGTAACCGGCCCTTTAGCTCAATAATTCTTTTATAAAAATTTACAAAACGGTATGAAAGCCTTCTAAATAAAAAGCCTAAAGGAACTGCCATCAGGCACTCCTCCAGGCGTATAAAACGGCCACGTTTATTATCTTTCAGCTTTAACAGATTGACGGATGGCTTCGATGGCTTGGCCTCGATCTTTTTCTTTAAAAATGGCACTGCCGGCCACAAGTACGTCCGCTCCCGATTCAATGCAGATCGGAGCTGTTTCTTCTTTTACACCGCCATCAATTTCTATCTCAAAGGATAGCGAGAGCTGCTCACGCCAATCAGCCACCTGCTGAATCTTTGGAACTACAGACTCAATAAACGATTGTCCGCCGAAGCCAGGGTTAACCGTCATCAGGAGCACGAGGTCAACATCCTGGAGCACAGGTTTAATAGATTCAGCGGGTGTAGCTGGATTAATCACAACACCGGCCTTAACCCCAAAGCTCTTAATTAGCTGCAGAGTCCGATGTAGATGTGGACAGGCTTCCTGATGAACGGTAATAATATCCGCTCCGGCTTTTGCAAAAGCTTCAATATATTGATCAGGATTTTCAATCATTAAGTGTACATCAAGAGGCAGGCTGGTTACTGGACGAATAGCGTCTACGATAAGAGGACCAATCGTAATATTGGGTACAAAATGACCATCCATCACATCCACGTGAATATAGTCAGCGCCGCCCTGTTCCACATCTTTAATTTCTTCTCCCAATTTAGAAAAATCGGAAGCCAGAATAGAAGGAGCAATCTTTGTCATTATTAATACCTCGGCTTTCTGTTTTGTATTTCTTCTAAAAATTGCAAATAATGTTCATAACGCTGCTTGGAAATATTCCCTTCTTCTACTCCATGTTTTACTGCACATTTTGGCTCTTTATTGTGCAGACACCCACGGAACTTGCAGTCATCCTGAACTTGGACAAACTCCGGAAAACACTCCGGTAATTGTTCCAGCTGCAAATCACCGAATTCCAGTGAACTGAAGCCGGGTGTATCAGCTACAAGACCACCAGATATGTCGTATAATTCCACATGTCTCGTGGTATGCTTTCCGCGTCCCAGGCTTTTAGAAATTTCATCTGTGTCAATTGAAAGCCTTGGGTCTATCGTATTTAAAAGAGATGATTTCCCGACGCCTGACTGCCCGGCAATGACAGTAGTGCGGCCAGCCAGATGTGCCCTGATCTGTTCCATGGATTCAGCATCGTTCACTGCAGAAAGGATAACAGGATAGCCAACCGCCTCATACATCTGTTGATAGACTTTCATATCATTTGCTCTTCCTTCATCTAACTGATCCATCTTGGAAATCACCACGAAAGGTTCAATTCGTTTTGCTTCCACTAAAACAAGAAAACGATCCAATAGTAAAGCGTTGAACTCTGGATTGGCTGCAGATGTTACAATTAATGCCTGATCCACATTAGCAATTGGAGGTCTTACGAACTCATTCTTTCGTTTATCTATGGATAATATATACCCTTCATCTTGTTTTTCGGCTTTAAATTCTACGGTATCCCCTACGAGCGGACTCACTTTCTTTTTCCTGAAGTTACCACGGCCTCTGCATTGATAAACATGTCCTTCGTATAGAACATAATAAAAACCGCTCAACGCTTTAATAATTTTCCCTACTGGCATTCTTTCACCTTCTTAATACGGAACACTTCCTTCTTCAATGACCTCGTCACCTCTTTGTACTTTGTAGGATGCTTCGGTTCCTGGCTGAATGGTTAATGGAATTTCAAACACGGTATCCTCTGTAATGGTTTCCTCTTTAAATACATCGGATAATCGATGATCCATATCTTCAATATATATGAGTACTTTCTGTTCAGGCGCTTGAGTGTCTTCAGACGGTTCAGGTCCTTCACCGGAGTCTTCCCCCGTTCCGCTTTCTGGATCCTGCCCCTCATTGGACTCTTCTGTTGATTCCTGTTCAGAATTCTGTGCTGTGTCCGGTGCAAAGGGAACTTCTATCTGAATGGTTTCTGTCCTTGGAGGTTCTTCCTTAGGTCCTAGTGAAATCGTAATGGAAACCGTAGATCCTTCTTTAACCTGGGTTGCAGCTTCTGGATTCTGAGAAATCACTTCACCTTGCGGAACCTGGTCTGAATAATTCTCAGATACGTCAACTTTAAGGTTTCGTTCATTCAGATATTTCGTTGCCTCATCCTCAGTCATTCCTTCTAAGACGCCAAGATTCACTCGAGGAGGTCCACTGCTGACCCGAAAAATCACTCGCGTTTCATCCGGAATAACTTCTTCTCCTGCCTGAGGGGAAAGTTGAGCTGTAATCTCACCTTCAGGCTGCTGACTGCTTTCTTTAAATGGAATGATGGTCTCATATCCTTTATCTTTAAGTTCCTGCTCCACTTTTTCATACTTCTGTCCCGTATAATCTTCAAACTCGGCCTTCTCTTTCCCCAGACTTGCATACACTACCACTTCAGACTCTTCCTTTATAATCTTACCGGGTTCTGGGTCAGTGTGAATAACCATCCCCTCAGAAACCTCGTCGGAATATTCAGTTTCCCTCTTCACTTCCAGGTTCATTTCCCTAAGCTCACTATAAGCTTCTTCATACTCCATTCCTGATACATCCGCCATCTCTACATTTGCAGGCTGAATAATACCCGGAATTAGAAACAGGGCAGTCATTCCGCTAAGTAGTAAGATTAAAATGGGAATCAGCCAGAATCGCGCCCCTTTTTTCTTTTTGTGGCCCGGTGACTGAGCTGCTTCATCTTTAGATGGTTTGCGCTCACGTACGGGAGGGGGTGAACCATTCTGACTGTGAACGATTGTATTCTCTTCTTCCTGGGCGCCGTATGTGTCAGCCGTAATGACAGGAATTGCTTTTGTTTTCTCATCTTCCTCTTCATCAGGTGTTTCGAAAGCCGGTTCATTTACGCGGTCCGGCTCCAGACTGGTTTCTAAATCCGCTTCCATCTCCACAACCGATTCATAACGGTGAAAAGGATCTTTGGCCGTAGCTTTCAGTACAATATTTTCTACACTTTGAGGCAGGTTGTTAATCCATCTTCGAAGCGAAGGCGTCTCATGCTGAAGGTGCTTTAGAGCTATGGACACAGGCGATTCTCCCGAAAAAGGAAGCCTGCCGGTTAATAGTTCAAAAAATACAATCCCCAGTGAGTACACGTCTGATTTTTTTGTGGCCATCCCTCCGCGAGCCTGCTCAGGTGACAGGTAATGAACCGATCCAAGTACTGAGTTGGTCTGGGTTAAAGATGTAGCACTCAAAGCCATCGCAATACCGAAGTCGGTTACCTTTACATGCCCGTAATGATCAATCAGAATGTTCTGAGGTTTGATATCACGATGAATAATTTCATTATCATGGGCATGAGAAATGGCTGATGTAACCTGTCTCATAATATCGACTGCTTCCGCAACGTCGATCGGACTATGCTTTTGGATATACTGCTTAAGTGTCATGCCGTCTACGTATTCCATGACCATATAGTAAATATCTTCTTCTTCACCTACATCATAGATATTGACTATATTCGAATGCGCTAAACTGGTTGCAGACTGAGCCTCTCTATGAAACCGCGCAATAAATTCATCATCGTTTTCATGCTCTAAACGAAGAATTTTAATCGCAACTTCTCTGTCTAAAATGACATCATGCGCCAAATAGACGTTGGCCATTCCACCGCCGCCTATCATATCCTGAATTTGGTAACGGTCATTAAGTAGACGGTCGTTAAGCATTAATCCGCACCTCTTTTCTCATCCGTGCTGTCATAATGCACAACGGCAAGCGTTATATTGTCTTCTCCCCCGCGATCATTAGCAAGATCCACAAGTTCCTGGCAGAACTCCGCCCATTCTCCTTCAAAAGAAGCGAGCTTAGACAGTTCATCATCACTTACTTTGTTTGTGAGTCCATCGGTGCAAAGGAGCAGTCTGTCTCCAGGCTCAAACTCCAGTGTTTTTGTATCCACTTTAATGTCATACTCCGTCCCCAGTGCTTTAAGAAGTACGTTTTTACGGGGGTGATGCTCAGCCTGTTCCTCCGTGATTTGTCCAGATCGGACAAGTTCGTTAACGAGAGAATGATCTTCCGTGAGCTGTTTAAATCCATACGCATTAGCAAAGTAGCAGCGACTGTCTCCAATATGGGCAATCGTTATAAAGTCTTCTGTGCAAATCGCCGCGACTACAGTTGTTCCCATACCATGACAGTCCTCATTCTGATTAGCATAGGAAATAATTTCATTATTAACTGCCTGGATGGCAAGCTTTAGCCAGGATTGAGATTCGTCAGGTGTATGAAGCTTCTCTGCTTCCTGCCATTTGCTATGTAGATGAGTAGCTGCTTTCTGACTTGCTACATCTCCTGCACGGTGCCCTCCCATTCCGTCTGCCACTACTGCTAAGGTTTGACCGGAGTCATTCTTAAATACACCGCCGGCATCTTCATTATGATTCCTTACCCTGCCTTGATCTGTAAGATAAAAGCCATTCATGGACTCACCTCATTTTCGGTAAGCTCTGCGGCACAATCGTAACGGCATACTTCCTTCGATCCTCACCGCTAACCCTTGCGCACGAAAAGCAAAAAATTGGAAGGAGGGGGCCATGATTGACCCCTCCCATTATTTTGATTGTTTGACTAGTCTCGTCAAAAAGAATCCATCTGTATCAAAATCCTGCGGAAACATCTGTAGGCCAAAATCGCTTTGACCTTTCGAACCTCTCGTGACCTCAGGAAGATCATTGAAGAATTCGTGGTCGACCGTAAATTCAGGATGCTGTTTCAGAAAATGCTGTACAGCTTCTTCATTTTCGTGGCGATCCACTGTGCATGTACTATAAACCAGTTTTCCACCTTCTTTGAGAAGCGGTGCGACCCGATCCAGCAGTTCATCCTGTATTTTCCGAAGTGAAAATACGTCTTCAAGTTGTTTGTGATACTTAATATCCGGTTTACCCCTAAGGACCCCGAGTCCCGAACAGGGTGCATCGAGTAAAATCCGATCGAATGATGCTGCCTCATGCAATTCAGCAAGATTTCTAGAATCAGCTTGACTTGCCCGAATAGATGTTAACTGCAGCTGTTCAGCTTTCTTATTTACCAGTTTAGCCTTTTTAGCATGTAAATCATACGCAATAATTTCGCCCTGGTCTTCCATTTTCTCAGCGATATGGGTGGTTTTCCCCCCTGGGGCACTGCAGGCATCCAGGATGGTCATCCCTTTTTCAAGATCCATCATCTCAGCAACAAGCATAGAACTTTGATCCTGAATTGTTACTTTACCCTCAGTAAACAATGAATGCTTCAGCAGCTCGCCCTCGCTGACTACCATCCCTTGCGGCGACAACAGACTTTCTTCCACTTTGAAGCCATCTTCTCTTAACTGCTCCATAGCTTCCAACCTTGAAATACGCAGTGGCTGCACGCGAACAGATAGAGGCAGATGCTGCATGTTAGCGCGGCACATTTCTTCCGTAATGCTTCTGCCATACTGATCCATCCAGCGCTTTACCAGCCACGCAGGATGGCTCGTTTCAATCGCTAAGCGTTCCACTGGGTCCTCAATCTCATCCAGACTGCGCAGGCCTTTTCGCTGAACACTTCTCAGTACTCCATTTGTAAAAGAAGAAATTCCTTTGTGCCCGCGTCTCTTTGAAATTTCAACGGCTTCATGAATAATAGCGTGGTCTGGTACGCGCTCAAGAAACTCCATTTGATAGACGGACATATATAAAAGCCAGCGTACCCATGGTTTGATTTTCTTCTGCTTTGCCACAAAGGGCTGAACATAATAATCAATCAAGTCTCTTCGCTGCAGAGTACCATACACAATTTCTGTAAGAAGAGCCCCGTCCTGGCGGGACAAGTTCTGTTTCGTAATCTCGCGATCTAACAGAACGTGACTGAATCCGCCCTGCTCTCCGATTCGGGTTAATAGGTCAAGAGCCGTTTCCCTCAAAACATATTTATTCATCGTGCTCCCCCAGACGTTCGCCTTCGGTTAGTGACTGACCGGTTCCATTAATGAAGGAGCGACCGTCCATTCGTTTTTTACCAGAAGGCTGCAGATCCACAACTTTAACAGCCTTGCCATCACCTGTCTGCACAAGGAAACCGTCTTCTGCAATTTCCACAACAGTTCCCGGCTTCTGATTAAATGTACCGTTCACTTTTTCAAGCCACCAGACTTTGAGCGGTTTTCCATTCCACGAGGTATAAGCTACCGGCCACGGATGCAGACCGCGGACGTGATTATAAACTTCCTGTTGATCCTTGTGCCAATTAATAAGTTCTTGTTCTCTTTTGATATTTCCGGCAAAAGTGGCATGAGAATGATCCTGTGGCTGTGGTGTGATGGAACCTTCCAATAAAGAAGGAAGTGTCTGCATAAGCAGATCAGCTCCGGCCACGGAAAGTTTATCATGAAGGGTGCCAACGTGATCGTCGTCGTCAATCGGAACAACCGTTTTAGCCAGCATATCACCTGCATCAAGCTTCTTAACCATATACATAATGGTCACACCGGTTTCCTTTTTCCCTTCAAGAATGGCGTAATGGATCGGAGCTCCTCCGCGGAATTCAGGTAATAACGAGGCGTGAACGTTAATACAGCCGTATTCAGGCGCTTGAAGCAGATCTTCTGTAAGGATCTGTCCAAAGGCCGCCGTAATGATGAGGTCAGGCTCATATTTCAATACTTCCTCATACTCATTCTTAATCTTTTCCGGCTGGAAAACTGGAATACCGTGCTTTTCGGCTGCCACTTTAACAGGCGGCGGGGTCATGACCTTCTTTCTGCCTTTTGGTCTGTCAGGTTGAGTTACAGCGAGAACTACATTATATTGATCTTCCATCAGCCGGTCTAATACCGGCACAGCAAAATCAGGCGTCCCCATAAATGCAATGCGTGTCATCAAACAAGTCTCCTTTCCTACATCAACTGGTACGGTTGAAAATCGACCACGATCTGAAGTCCATTTTCCTGTTTCATTTCATCTTCATAGTAATGCAAAATCCGTTCTACGAGCTTTCGCTGCTCTGGTTCCTTCTTGTATTTTACCATGCATTGATAGCGATATCTATTATTGATCCGAGTAAGTGCGGAGGGGGTTGGTCCAAGCACCATGGACTGATCCGATAACTTCTGTCGCATAAACTGCACAATTTTTTGTGTGACTTCCTGAACCTTAAATTGGTTGGGATGAGAAACCGTAAATAAAGTTAAAAAGTAATAAGGAGGATAATTAAAAGCTTTTCTCAGTTTCATTTCTTCTTGGAAAAACTGCTCGTATTCATACTGACTGGCGAGTTCCACACTGTAATGCTCAGGTGTGTAAGTCTGAATAATGACTTCTCCTGGTTTCTCATGACGGCCGGCTCGTCCACTTACCTGGGTAATGAGCTGGAAGGTTTTTTCAGAGGCACGAAAGTCAGGAAGATTAAGTAAAGCATCTGCGGCCAGCACTCCCACCAGGGTCACGTTACCAAAATCCAATCCTTTGGCAATCATCTGGGTGCCGAGCAGTATATCAGCTTTTTTATCTCCAAATTGCTGCAGAAGTTTCTCATGAGCGCCTTTTCTTCTGGTAGTATCTACATCCATCCTGATCACTTCCGCCTCCGGTATAAGCTGCTGAAGAACTTCTTCTACCTTTTGCGTTCCGGTACCAAAATAACGAATGGTTTTGCTTTCACATTCAGGGCATTCGGTTGGCATAGGTTCTTCATGAGAGCAGTAGTGACACTTCAGGCGATTTTGATTCTTATGATAGGTCAGCGCAATATCACAGTGCGGACATTCCATTACGTGTCCGCAGTCCCGGCACATGACAAAAGTGGAATAGCCCCTTCGGTTCAGGAACAAGACAACCTGTTCCCTGCGTGCCAGCCGCTCTTCGATTTTCTCTTTAAGTACTCTGGAGAACATAGATCGATTGCCTTCATGAAGTTCCTCCCGCATATCCACGAGTTCTACCTCAGGCATCACGGCATTATTCATCCGCTTTGATAACGTTAGCAAATGATAATTACCTTTGGCTGCGCGGGCATAACTTTCAAGAGCCGGAGTTGCACTCCCCAGAACCACCGGAGAACCATGGCGGCTCGCCCGCTCGATAGCCACATCTCGTGCATGGTAACGTGTCCGGTCTTCCTGTTTATAGCTGTTTTCATGCTCTTCGTCGATAATGATGATTCCAATATTTGAAAAGGGAGCAAAAATGGCCGATCGGGCACCTACTACAACCTGAACTTCTTTCCGCTGAATCTTTCGCCACTCATCATATTTTTCTCCTGCAGAAAGGGCACTGTGCAGCACGGCTACTTTTGAGCCAAACCGTCCTTTAAATCGCTCTACCATCTGGGGAGTTAAGGCAATTTCAGGTACAAGCATGATTGCCTCTTTTCCATCGTCTATGACCTGCTGGATAGATTGTAAGTAGACTTCTGTCTTACCACTTCCGGTTACACCATGAAGCAAAAACACTTCATGCTGTCTTTGTTCTATGGATGATAAAATCGGTTCTATAGCCTTCGATTGTTCCTCAGTAAGAGGAAATGGCTCGGTCCTTTCGAAATTTCGGTTTTGATAAGGATCTCGGAAAACTTCCTGCTCATATTCCTGAAGTACTCCCTGATTCACCAGAGGTTTAACAGAGGCAGCAGTTGTGCCTAGTGTCTGAAGCAGTTGTTTTTTTGGAATGGGTTCTTTATGATCCATAAAATATTCGACAATCGCCCGCTGTTTTTTCGCTTGTTTGGATAAGTCCACCAGCACTTCTTCAAGCTGCATAGTATCCATTTGGGGCTCCAGCATGCTGGTGACTTTTTTGGTTTCCCTGCTTTTCACTTCATAATGAACATCCACTTCCCCGTCATCTATATGCTTCCTGAGCATTTTATAGCTAAGATTGGATTGTTCAAATTCTTCATAGTCAATGACAGCTCTTCCATCAAACAATGGATCTAAATCCGATTGAAGATTCTCGTCTGTAAGCTTCCAGAGTTCTTTTCTATATTTTGCTTTCATCACTTGTGGAAGCATCACCTGCAGACAGGAAATATAGTAGCTAAGAGTCTTTTGCGAGAGCCATTTTCCAAGCTCGAGCAATTCTTCTGTGAGAACCGGTGTCACGTCCAGCACATCGATAATATTTTTTATTTTTGAAAAGTCGCTCTCCTCTGAAAGAGATACGACATAACCCATTATTTTTCGGGGGCCAAAAGGGATAATCACCCTGACCCCCGGCTGGACAATTCCTTCAAACTTCTCCGGGATTCCGTAATCAAAGGGGCGGTTCGTATTTTGTGAAGGGACATCAACAATTACATTGGCAATGGTCACTAAGATTCACCCTTCATATCACGAACAGACTCTTCAAGAATATTACGGGCCAGGTCATCCTTGGACATTAAGGGATATGAGTATTCTTTACCTGTACTGAATATCATGAGTGAAGCATTCGTATCATGACCAAACCCAGAGCCTTTCTCAGCCACATTATTAATCACAATCGCATCAAGATTCTTTTTCTCAAGCTTTTGTCTCCCGTATGCCTCAAGGTCATTCGTCTCTGCCGCAAAGCCGATTAAATATTGATGTTCTTTCTGCCGGCCAAGCTCTTTTAGGATGTCCTTTGTTCGTTCCATTTCAACAGCATAATCACCTGATGATTTTTTCATCTTATGCTCATAGGTCACCTTAGGCTTGTAGTCTGCAACAGCTGCAGATTTAATCACGATATCCTGCTCAGGATATTCTTTTAATACGGCCTGATACATATCCTCAGCTGTTATAATGTTCATTCTTTTGACACCTGCTGGGGTGGTTAAATCGACCGGACCTGTGATAAGTGTGACCTCTGCTCCCATAAGCGAAGCCTGGCGGGCCAATGCAAACCCCATTTTACCAGTGGAAGGGTTGGTGAAATAGCGGACGGGGTCAATATTCTCTCGTGTAGGGCCTGCCGTGATAAGAACTTTTTTCCCTTTGAGGATTGTTGTCTTTTTGAATTCGTTTTCCAACACCTGAACGATGCTTTCCGGTTCTTCTAAACGACCTTTACCTACATAACCGCATGCTAAGTATCCTTCACCCGGTTCTATAAAACGAAAACCCCATTCATCCAATTGCTTCAGATTCTTAATTACCGCAGGGTGGCTGTACATATGCACATTCATCGCCGGTGCTATATAGACAGGAGCTTCTGTTGCAAGCAGAGTAGTTGAAAGCATATCATCAGCAATTCCTCCTGATAATTTTCCGATAATGTTCGCCGTGGCAGGGGCAAGCAAAAATAAGTCTGCCCAGTCTGCCAGATCAATGTGCTGGATTTGAGTCGGGTCTACTTCTTTAAACGTGTCGGTGTAAACCGGTCGTCTGGATAGAGCCTGAAAAGTGTTAGGCCCTACGAAGTGATGAGCACTCTCCGTCATAATTACTCTTACTTCAGCACCCGCCTGCGCAAGCTTACTTGTTAAGGCTGCTGCTTTATACGCTGCAATTCCTCCAGATACTCCTAAGACAATCTTTTTCCCTTCTAACATAGGTCCGTCCTCCTCTGTTCCTGTAAAGGATAGGAAAAGCCGCGCTATGACAACCAGGAAGCGCGGCTTTTTCTACAAAATATTCAAGAAGCTCGTAGCTTTATGTGGTTTCTGTACGAGATTGTATTTCGTCGGAATACGTGTAGTCTAGTTTACCATCACGAATTTCTTCCAATGCTACACCCACGTGCTGATGGGAAGTTGGTTTATCCACCATTGGAGCACTGCCCTGCTTCAATTCACGGGCTCTTCTTGCTGATAAGGTTACCAACGTGTACTTGGATTTGATTTGTTTCTGTAAAGAATCAATGGACGGTTCTAACATCATAATTTATTCATCCTCCAATGCTTTTTTATACTGATGAGCAACTCGCTCACGCTTGCAATGTTCACTTGCGACAATGGATTGCACTTTCGTAACCGCATTATCAATTTCATCGTTGACGACGACATAATCGTAGGCGTCCATCATATCAATCTCTTCTTTAGCTGCATGCAAACGGTTCTTCACTTTATCTTCCGTTTCTGTGCCACGATTCACAATTCTGTCTTTTAATTCCTCGAGGGAAGGTGGAATTAGAAATATGAACACGCCTTGAGGGAAGTTTTCGCGGACTTTAAGTGCGCCCTGCACTTCAATCTCTAAGAAAACATCCTTGCCCTCGTTCAACGTTTTTTCCACATATTGACGGGGCGTTCCATAATAATTGCCTACGTACTCAGCATGTTCGATCAGCTGACCTTCACTGATCAGTTTTTCGAACTCATCTCTTGACTTGAAGAAATAATCAATCCCGTCTACTTCCCCTTCCCGGGGGTTACGGGTCGTCATAGAGATCGAATAACGAAGGTCGGTAGATTGGTCGAACAGCGCTTTTCTTACTGTTCCTTTTCCTACACCCGAGGGGCCGGAAAGTATAAATAGTATTCCCTTCTCATCTATCACTGCAAAAGTCCTCCTAGTTCTCGTCGGAAATCTCGTCGCTGCTGATTACACGCTGACCTACCGTCTCCGGCTGTACAGCTGACAGGACTACATGATCACTGTCAGTAATAATAACGGCGCGTGTACGACGACCGTATGTAGCATCTACTAATTTATTATTGTCACGAGCAACCGTAATAATACGTTTAATAGGTGCAGACTCCGGTGACACGATAGAAATGATTCGGTTGGCAGATACTACGTTACCAAAACCGATATTGATTAACCTTAGACTCAAAGCTGACTCCTCCTTCTTTTGACCAGGACAATATAATCATTACCTCTATTATAAGAAAAAACTAGTCATAAACACAATTACTATTCAACATTTTGTACTTGTTCTTTCATTTTCTCTATTTCACTCTTTAATTCTATAACCCACTCTGTCACTTTTGAATCATTGGATTTCGATCCAATAGTATTTACCTCGCGGTGCATCTCCTGAACAATAAAATCAAGCCGCCTTCCAACAGATCCTGTCTGTTCAAGTGTCTTGGTAAATTGAAAGATATGAGAACGAAGCCTTGTAAATTCCTCGGTAACATCCCCTTTTTCAGCTAACAGCCCTACTTCCTGAAGAATACGGGCATCATCCGGCTGAATTTCTTCTTTCACGTATTCTTCAATTCTAGTACGAATCCTATCCTTGTATTCAGTAACAACAACCGGGCGTCGGGTTTCCAGTTTCTCAAGCAGATGACTTACGCTTGATACACGGGTCTGCAGGTCTTCTGTAAGTCTTCTTCCCTCGTTCTCCCGCATAATAATTAACTGATCGATAGCGTGTTCCAATGTAGATAAAAGTGATTGCTGGAGCTCGTTTGTGTCCTCCTCCATATCCTCGGTAAAGAAAACATCGTCTAACTTGGATACCATATCAATAGATATATCCCCCGTCAAATCGTACCGATCCTTCACTTCATGCAGTCTGTTTATGTATTGATCAAGGACATTCCAATCCACAGACACTTTCTTTTCAAATAGTCCCTGACCCTCCAGCGAAATAAAGAGGTCTATTCGCCCCCGCTCCATTTTATCCCTGACGATTTTTTTAAGTTTTTCCTCTAAAAAAAGCAGGGTTCTTGGTATTTTGGGAGAGATGTCCAAATATCTATGATTGACCGAGCGTATTTCGATCAAAACCCTGGATCCCCCTACTTCGGCGGAGCTTTTCCCATACCCTGTCATGCTATTAACCATAATCCATCACCTTTACGTTCGTTATTTAATCCTATTTTACCAAAAGGGGGACTGTAAACGCGAATCATTGACCTAAGGTCTGACTTATAAGAGAATCGCATAAGTAGTGATATTCCCAGCCTTCGGTCGTGTGGAGGCGGGCAAAACATGCTATACTGTCAACATTAGAGAGGTGAAGACAATGTCTTTTGACGGAATTGTAACCCGGGCGATCACCCATGAATTGGAGGAAACGATCCAGTCCGGACGAATTATGAAAATCTATCAGCCTACAGATACAGAACTTGTATTTACAGTTCGTGCACAGCGTAAAAATCATTCCTTATTATTATCCGCTCATCCGAGCTATGCACGTTTTCATTTAACCAAGGACGATTATAATAACCCTAAAGAACCGCCGATGCTTTGTATGCTTCTTCGTAAGCACTTGGTCGGAGGATTTATTGAAAGCATTGAACAGGTCAGCATGGAGCGGATTGTAAAATTTAAAGTCCGCACTCGCAACGAAGTAGGCGACGAAACACTTAAGACTTTAATTATCGAAGTCATGGGCAAACATTCGAATATCCTGTTAGTTGACGAAGAACAGGGACACATTCTCGACAGCATTAAACATCTCCCTCCTTCTCAGAACCGGCACCGGACCATCATGCCCGGCCAGCCTTATAAGCTGCCGCCGGAACAAGGGAAAATAAGCCCCATCGAGCTTGAGCCTGATACATTGTTAAGAAAGCTCGATTTTAACGCTGGAAAAATCGATCAGCAAATCCTTAAAACCGTAATGGGCTTTTCCCCGATGATCACTAAAGAAATTGCTCACCAGGCAAAACTTGGTGGACAAAAAGCCTATGCCGAGGCTTATAGGGATGTACGGGAGCGTATCCTGAATCATGACTACGAACCTCGCGTTCATTTAGCGGAACGGGAACAGTTTTATGTGTTTCCCCTTCACTCTTTCTCAGAAAAAGTTGAAACTTATGACACGGTCAGTGGAATGCTGGACGGCTATTATTCAGGGAAAGCAGAAAGAGACCGCGTAAAACAGCAGGCCGGAGACCTTTACCGCTTCCTGAAGAATGAACGGGACAAAAATAAGCGAAAAATTAAAAAGCATGAACAGACGTTAAAACGTTCAGAATCAGCGGAAGAGTATCAGCGTCTAGGCGAATTGTTAACCGCTCACATGCACATGGTGCAAAATGGAGACTCTGAAGTTACTGTCGTAGATTACTATGATCCTGATCAGTCAGAGCGGACTATTGAACTGAATCCAAATAAGTCCCCAAGTGAAAATGCTCAAAACTATTTCCAAACGTATCAGAAACTGAAAAAATCTAAGCAGGTTGTTCAGCAGGAAGTTAAAAAAGCAGAAGAGGAAATTCAGTATTTCGAGCGGTTAATTCAACAAGTAGAAACAGCCCGTGAGCAGGACATTGAAGAAATCAGGGACGAACTAAGAGAACAAGGGTATATGAAGAAGAAACCTTCCTATCACGGCAAGAAAAAGAACAAACCTCAGAAGCCGGCACCGGAAAGCTTTTTATCAAGTGACGGTACGCTGATTTATGTCGGCAGAAACAACAAGCAGAATGAATATTTAACCAATCGTATGGCTAACAAATCCGATATATGGCTGCATGCGAAGGATATCCCAGGCTCTCACGTAGTCATTCGGAATGATGATCCGAGCGAAGATACTCTGCTTGAAGCAGCTCAGCTGGCAGCTAATTTCAGTAAATCAAGCCAGTCTTCTTCTGTCCCTGTGGACTATACTCAAATCAAGCATGTTAAAAAGCCGTCAGGCGCAAAACCCGGCTTTGTCACCTATGACCATCAACAAACGCTTTTCGTTACACCTGAAGCCTCTTTTGTTAGAGAATTAAGACGGGCAGCCAAAGAGAAAAGCAATGAAAGTTAAGCGGCTTCCTCTCTGGATGTTTATAATCTCTGGTAAAGCGAGCCTTTACAGCTTCCTAAGTTTATGAATTAAACAAAAGCTGCTACCGGTAGAAAAGTGTCAAAATAATAATGGAGGGTGCCCGAGTTGAACTCGGGCACCCTCCATTATTTTATGGTCCTTGCTGCTTCAAAGTCATCAGAAAACTGTTCTTTCACGTTAAAAAATAGGCAAAAATAACAATAGAGCCAACATAAGAAAAAATAGCCTGCGCCCAGTACCGGTTTCTTTCTCTCTTCAGCATATACATGTTCCATAGGATAAACAGCGTAATCGAACCTGCCAGGCTCAACAGAGGCTGCCAGGAAAACATGGATTCCATGAAAGAAAAAGCCACCCACGTATATAGATAAACAAAGCACGTGAGTAACCCCAGGGACGCGTTCATTAATATGAAAAAAGAATGCTTTCTAGATTTCAATATCATCACCATTACTTTCTGATGATTCCATCCTACTAGGAGACGCTCCAAATAGCAACTGACGCTATGTTAATTTTGCGTAAAGACAGCGGGATCTTTTTTCCACTCATTCAGTAATTGGACCTCTTTCTCTTTCAATTGACCTTGCTGAATTAATTGAAGTAACAACTGATCAAAGCTCGCCAGCGATTGATAAGAAAGCTGACTTTCCTGAAAGGCCTCATTAGCTCTTTCTAAATTGTACGTAAATATAGAAAGAATCGTCTCTACTTCTACTCCGGCCGTTCGTAAAGCCTGAGCAGACTCAATGGAGGACTTGCCTGTAGAAATCAGATCTTCAATTACAACAGCGCGCTGCCCCTTTCCAATATGCCCTTCGATTTGATTGCCTTTCCCATGCTTCTTCGGGGATGAACGTACATAAACCATCGGCAGATCCATTCTCTCAGCTACCCAGGCTGCATGGGGAATACCAGCTGTTGCACATCCAGCAATTACATCGACATCAGGCTCAAGGTCTTTAATTAATTTCACAAATCCATCAGCCACACGGCGCCGAATTTCTGGATATGACATGGTCAGCCGATTGTCGCAATAGATAGGTGAGCGAAGCCCTGACGTCCAAGTAAACATGTCATCGACTTCAATTTTAACGGCTTCAATTTTTAATAAGTCCTGTATCAGCTGATCATCCATTGGTAAATGCCTCCTTCACGGTTTCATAGGCGTGCCGAGGGTTTTTGGCGTCTCTGATTGCACGGCCTACCACAATTGAATTGCTTTGTTCCTTCTTAGCTTCTTCAGGTGTTGCTACACGCTTTTGATCATGCGTCTCCCCTGAAGGCAGACGGATGCCAGGAGTCAGAGTGTAAAATTCTTGTCCTGCAGCTTCTTTTATTAGACGTGATTCTTTAACAGAACATACTACGCCATCAGCTCCATTTTGTTCAGCCATCTCTGCGTAATGACCCACCATACTTTCTAATGACCGGCTGAGAAGCAGCTCATTCTGGATCATGGCAGCATCAGAAGATGTGAGAATGGTAACCGCGAGCAATAATGGGCGTTTTGATTCGTCTACCTGTTCAAGTCCTTCACGCGCAGCCCGAATCATGTCAGAGCCTCCCTGGGCATGGACGTTCACTACATCGACTCCGAGGCGGGCCAGGTTTGCCATTGCTCGCTGCACAGTTTTCGGAATATCGTGAAGTTTCAAATCCAGAAATACAGGGTGATGATTTGCTTTTAACTTCTGGATAATTTGCGGGCCTTCTCTGTAGAAAAGCTCCATACCCACTTTTACCGGTATGCCTTCAAGTTGATACGATTCTAAAAAATGAAGAGCCTCTTCTCCCGTTTCAAAATCAAGCGCGAAATAAACCGGATGCAGCTGTTTCATGGTGAGCCCCTCCAATCACTTCCTCTATAGATGAAAAACCATATCTTTCAAGTGCTTCAGGTAATTGTTCGATCAGTTCTTTACATATAAGAGGATTCTTGAAATTCGCGCTTCCTACTGCAACAGCGCTCGCACCTGCAAGCATATATTCGATAATATCATCTGTCGTTTCAATTCCGCCCATGCCGATAATCGGCAGGTTCACGGCTTGATAGACCTGGTGGATCATCCGGATGGCCACCGGTTTTACGGCTGGTCCGGACAGCCCTCCTGTCTGGTTGGAAATAATCGGTTTTCTCGTTGCTGGATCAATTTTCATACCTGTTAGTGTATTAATCATTGATAATCCATCCGCTCCACCAGACGCTGCTGCTTTCGCGAGAGCAACGATATCCGTCACATTCGGTGAAAGTTTAACGTAAACCGGGACCGTACTAACCGATTTGACCCTGGATGTTACTTCTTCGGCAAGTCTTGGATCCGTACCAAACTGCACGCCGCCTTCTTTTACGTTCGGACAGGAGATATTCAGCTCCAGTGCATCAACTTCCTTACAAATAGTTGCGGCTACATGTTCATACTCTTCCATCGTGCTACCGGAAACATTGGCAATTAAAGGAGTATCGTAAGCTTTTAGAAAAGGAATTTCTTCGTTCACAATTTTCTCTACGCCTGGATTCTGAAGACCGATCGCGTTCAACATTCCACTGGATGTTTCAGCTACTCTCGGCGCCTCGTTTCCGTATCGCTTCTCACCAGTAGCAGCTTTTAAAATAATCGCCCCTAAATCGGAAAGATCATAAAACTGAGCAAACTCTTTTCCAAATCCAAAACAACCGGAGGCTGGCATAATAGGATTCTTCAAATCCAGTCCAGGCAGGGAGATTGAAATGTCCATTACAGCACAACCTCCTTCGCTTTAAAGACTGGTCCATCACAGCAGACGCGTCGATACCCTTTTTCATCATCTTCCGGTGTATGAACGACGCAGGCAAAACAGGCGCCAATACCACAGCCCATTCTTTCTTCCATTGAAAGATAACCGCGCACGTCATCAAGCTGATTGGCTATTGCCTTCAACATGACCGTTGGACCGCATGCAAAATACGTATCGAAGCTTCCTTTCAGCTCCCCCGTTCGATCAGTTACAAGTCCCTGTTCACCAAGACTGCCATCATCCGTCGTCACATATACCGCTCCTAGATCCTTGAATTCCTCCACCAAAAAGGATTCTTCCTTACTTCTGAATCCAAGCACTGTCGTGACCTTTATACCTTGTTCGACGAGCTGCTTCGCCAGGTAATAAAGGGGAGGGACCCCAATCCCCCCACCTACTATTAAGGCTTCACGCACATCTTCTTCAACCGGAAAGCCCTGCCCGCCTGGTCCGAGAACATCAAGTTTATCTCCTGTCTGTTTCTCGGTAAGAGCCTCCGTCCCATCTCCCAACACTTTATAAAGCAAGGTAATCTCGCTTTTGTCTGGATGTACATCTGCAATGGAAACAGGGCGTCTAAGAAAAAAACGCTCACTAACCTGAATGTGCACAAATTGACCTGGATCTTTGACTTCTTCCGCAATCTGACCTTTCAAGACCATTCGATAGGTATCTTTCGCTACAGCATTGTGCTCAACGATTTCCATCCATTCTCTTCTCATGAACTTCTCACCGCTTCCATTGGCGGAATGGCGCGGGCTGTAAAGGTCATAACATTAATCACATCTACGATCGCTTTTGCAGTATCGAGACTTGTCAGGCAGGCAATTCCGTGTTCGACTGCTTCCCTGCGAATACGGAATCCGTCAGATCTAGCTCTTGATCCTGTATTCAATGTGTTAACGACGAACTGGACATCTCCATTTTGGATTAGATCAATTACATCTCTCTGATCCGATCCTACTTTTCCGACCGCTTCTACAGGAATGGAAGCTTCTTCAATAACGGCTGCCGTTCCTTCGGTAGCAAACAGCTGAAAGCCTAACTCATAAAAAGTCTGGGCGATTTCCAGCATTTCTGATTTATCTTTATCAGCTACGGTTAATAAGACGGACCCCTGGGTTGGTATTTTAAGTCCTGCGGAAATCATTCCTTTAAATAAGGCTTTTTCGAGCGTCTGATCATATCCAATTACTTCACCTGTGGATTTCATCTCAGGTCCAAGCGTCGTATCAACGCTTCTTAATTTCTCAAAGGAGAAGACCGGCACTTTCACGTACACACCGTCCGGCTTAGGAGCTACCCCTGAAGGAAAGCCTAGCTCAGGCAGCTTTTCACCTAGAATAACTTGAGTGGCCAGTTTTGCCATTGGTACGCCGGTAATCTTACTGAGGAACGGTACGGTACGACTGGCTCTAGGGTTCACTTCAAGCACGTAAGCTGTATCCTCAAACACCACAAACTGAATGTTGATTAGCCCCTTCATGTTTAACTCTCTGGCGATTTTCGTTGTTGCCTCAATGCACTGATCTTCAAGAGCCTGCGCCAGACGCTGCGTTGGATACACACCCATGGAGTCACCGGAGTGAACACCAGCACGTTCAATATGTTCCATAATTCCTGGAATAAAGACATCGTTACCGTCTGTGATGGCATCCACTTCAATCTCCATCCCGGTCATATATTTATCTATTAAGATCGGGTGGCCATTGTGGACCGTTACGTTCGTTTCCAAGTAGGTCTTCAACTCTTCTTCGGAATAGACAATCGCCATTGCGCGGCCGCCGAGTACATAGGAAGGCCTTACAACGAGTGGATAACCAATGTGAGCGGCTGCCTGAAGGGCTTCCTCTTCACTAGTTACGCTCTCCCCGCCAGGCTTAGCGATCTCAAGCTTGTTCAGAAGCTGTTCGAATAAGTCACGATCTTCTGTCTGATTGATGGCATCCATCGTGGTTCCTAATATTTGGACTCCCTGGCGGCTTAACCCTTCGACAAGATTAATGGCCGTCTGTCCGCCAAACTGGATGATCACGCCTTCCGGCTCTTCCAGGTCGATGACGTTCATAACATCCTCAAGCGTAAGCGGTTCGAAATACAGCTTGTCCGATACGCTGAAGTCGGTAGAAACCGTTTCTGGATTATTATTCATAATAATCGCTTCATAACCCATTTCTTTAAGAGCTAGAACAGAGTGAACCGTAGCATAGTCGAACTCTACCCCCTGGCCGATCCGAATCGGTCCAGAACCAATTACGAGTACTTTTTTGTTATTGGAAGGCAGGGATTCATTCTCGTCTTCATAGCTGCTGTAAAAATAAGGCGTTTCTGATGCGAATTCCCCGGCGCATGTATCCACCATTTTGTAAACGGGCAGAATGCTCCGTTCTTTACGGTAGTTCATCACATCATCAATTGAACATTCCGCAAGACGAGCTATTTGACGATCCGCGAATCCTGCCCGTTTCACTGTAAGGAGTAAATCCTCCTGCAAACCATACTGCTTGAGTTCTTCTTCTAAATGGATAATGTTCTGAAGCTTGTTTAAAAAGAAGTAATCGATTCCTGTTTGGTCGTGCAGTTCCTCTATGGTATGTTTTCTTCTTAAAGCTTCTGCTAAGATGAAGATCCTTTCATCATCTGCGGACTTCATACGAGTAAACATTTGCTCTTTTGAAAGATCAGCAATCGAACTCATGTAAAGTTCTTCTGTTTCGCCCTCCAGAGAGCGGACACCTTTTAACAGGGATTCTTCCAGCGTCCGTCCAATGGACATGACTTCACCAGTCGCTTTCATTTGAGTCCCAAGCTTTCGGTTTCCTTTAGCAAATTTGTCAAAAGGCCAGCGTGGAATTTTCGTGACCACATAGTCGAGTGCTGGTTCAAAACAGGCGTAAGTAGTTCCGGTAATCGGGTTCTGTATTTCATCAAGTGTCATCCCTACCGCAATCTTGGCTGCAAGCTTGGCAATTGGATACCCAGTAGCTTTTGAAGCAAGCGCAGAAGAACGACTGACTCTCGGATTTACTTCAATGACATAATATTGAAAGCTATGAGGATCTAAAGCAAGCTGAACATTACATCCTCCTTCGATTTCAAGCGCGCGTATGATATCCAGGGACGCATTTCTAAGCATTTGGTATTCTCGATCACTTAGTGTCTGGGACGGTGCTACTACAATAGAGTCTCCCGTATGAATACCTACCGGGTCAAAGTTCTCCATGTTGCATACGACAATTGCGTGATCGCTTTTATCGCGCATTACTTCATACTCTACTTCTTTAAAGCCAGCAATGTTCTTTTCAATTAAACACTGTTTAACCGGTGACAAGGCGAGACCGTTTCTTGCGGTTTCCCTAAGCTGGGCTTCGTTATCGCACATGCCTCCCCCAGCGCCGCCCATTGTATAAGCCGGGCGGACGATAACAGGATATCCAATATCCTCGGCAAAGCTGAGCGCTTGATCAACAGAACTTACGATTTCACTTTCTGGTACAGGCTCGTTCATCTGGTGCATAAGAGAACGGAACTTCTCACGATCCTCCGCTTTTTCAATGGCTTCAAGCGGTGTACCTAACAATTCGACTCCATATTGCTCAAGAATACCGGATTCACTTAAGCCAACGGCCATATTCAAACCTGTTTGGCCGCCCAGGGTAGGCAGGATAGCATCAGGTTTTTCTTTACGAATAATTTTTTGCAGAAATTCGACTGTCAGTGGTTCCATATATACTTGATCGGCAAAGGTGTGATCGGTCATAATTGTTGCCGGATTGGAATTGGCGAGAATGACTTCGTAACCTTCTTCTTTTAGAGATTGGCAGGCCTGTGTCCCTGAGTAATCAAATTCAGCCGCCTGGCCGATAACGATAGGACCGGACCCGATCACCATGATTCTTCTTATATCTGTACGTTTAGGCATGCTGAGTCCCCCTTTTCTTTAGCTAGGTTTTCTTTTACTTGGCGCAGAAACTCATCAAATAAATGAGATGTATCTTCCGGTCCTGGCGAGCTTTCCGGATGGTACTGAGCAGTAAATACCGGAAATTGCTTGTGCTGGAGTCCTTCTACGGTCTGATCGTTCAGTGAAACCTGCGTCAAAACGAGCTCCGTATCAATGAGCGAATCTTTATCAACTGTGTATCCATGATTTTGGGAGGTAATATATGTCCTGCCAGATTCAAAATCTTTTACCGGCTGGTTTGAACCGCGGTGACCAAATTTCATTTTCGTCGTATCGCCTCCTGAAGCAAGAGCGATGAGCTGATGACCCAGACAGATCCCGAAAATTGGAACGGATCCAATCAATTTTTTTACGGTTTCAATTGCTTCCGGTACGTTCTTTGGATCTCCTGGTCCGTTTGACAACATCACACCATCAGGCTTAAGACGCTCGATTTCTTCTGCGGAGGTGTTATAAGGAACCACCGTCACATGACAGTTTCGCTTCGTGAACTCTCTTAAGATCCCGTGTTTCATACCGTAATCAATCAGTACAATACGATGGCCGCGTCCAGGCACGACATATGGCTTGACCGTAGACACTTGTTTAACCTGATCTGTAGCAAGCTTTGTTTCACTTAAGATTTGCAGCACTTCATTTACAGGACGTTCGCTTGCTGTAAGCATGGCCTTCATCGTTCCATGTTTTCTAATAATCTTAGTAAGCTTTCTTGTATCAACGCCGCTGACTCCAGGAATTTCTTTAGCCTTCAAAAATTCATGCAGTGTTTCTTCGCTGCGGAAGTTCGATGGCTGTTCACAGTGCTCTTTCACCACCACGCCGAGTAAGGATGGATTCACTGTCTCAAAATCATCTCGATTAACTCCGTAGTTTCCGATTAAAGGATAGGTAAAAGTGACGAGCTGGCCACAGTAAGAAGGATCTGAGATTACCTCCTGATAACCGGTCATTCCTGTGTTAAATACGATTTCCCCTATTGTTTCCCTTTCACTTCCAAACCCTTCTCCGACAAAAATGGTGCCATCTTCAAGTACGAGCTGCTTTTTCATTTTGTGCCTCCTCCCAAACGATTTCTCCATTTGATAATGTTAATACTGGAAAACCTTTAGCTGTCCAGTTATGAAACGGACTGTTTTTGCCCTTAGAGATAAATCGATGACGGTCTATGACTTTGCTCGATTTCAGGTCAATAAGCGTAATATCTGCAGGGGCCCCTTCTTCCAGGCGCCCGTAAGGCAAGCCGAACACGTCAGCCGGAGCTTGTGTCATCCAGTAAAGAAGCTCTTCCAATGTAATTACTTCTTTTTCGACTAATTCTGTATAAAGAAGAGGGAACGCTGTTTCGAATCCAGTGATGCCAAAAGGAGAATTCAAGAAACCTTGCGTTTTGTCCTCTTCCGTATGAGGGGCGTGATCGGTAGCGATAAAGTCGATCGTTCCGTCCCGTAAGCCCTCAAGAAGAGATTGCTGATCCTCAACAGATCTGAGTGGAGGATTCATTTTAAACATGGCGTCATCTTCAAGAATCGAATGTTCATTTAAAATTAAATGGTGAGGCGTGACCTCTGCCGTTACCCGGATACCGGCCCGTTTGGCATCGCGAATGACCCGGACGGACTCTTTAGTAGAAACATGACACACGTGATAGTGACAGTCAGCGGCTTCAGCCAGAAGAACGTCTCTCGCTATTTGAATGGATTCGGCAATGTTTGGGATTCCCGGAAGGTTCAAACGTTCACTAACCTCTCCCTTATGAGCAACTCCTCCGTAAACGACCGAATTATCTTCACAGTGGGCCACCACAGCCTTGTTCACACGGCTCGCTTCAAGCATGGCCTCATACATTTTTCCGGCTGTCTGAACCCCGACTCCATCATCGGTAAAAGCAAAAGCTCCATTCTCACTTAAAGCTTTCATATTCACGAGCTCTTCACCGAGCTGTCTGGTTGTAATAGATGCGTAAGGAAGAACACGTACAGAAGCATGTTGGTTAATCTTGTCCCATAAGGCATTTAAGTTTTCCTCTGTATCAGGTACCGGTCTTGTATTTGGCATTGCGCATACAGTAGTGAAACCGCCTTTTGCCGCCGCTTTTGTTCCAGTTTCAATCGTTTCTTTTGCTTCCCCGCCCGGTTCTCTCAGGTGGACGTGAACATCAACGAGCCCAGCAGATACCAGCTGGCCTTGAGCGTCAATTACTTTATCTGCTTCCTCTTCGATTGAGGAACTTACTCTTTGGATGAGGCCCTCTTTAATGAGTACCTCACATGCTTCCCATCCTCCGTTAATGTGCCTTTTTCCATTTACAATTTTCGTCTTCATTTACAGCTCCCCTTTCAATAAGGCTTGAATAATAGCCATTCGGATCGTCACACCATTGGTCATCTGCCTGAAAATCCGTGATTTTTCTGATTCGACAAGGTCGGCATCTATTTCTACTCCCCGGTTTACCGGGGCAGGATGAAGAATAATCGCATCATCCTTCATTCTTGATTCTCTTTCTTTCGTTAAACCGTACTCTTTCAAGTAGGATGAGGCAGATGTCTTTTCTTCGTGTCGTTCATGTTGAATTCGGAGCAGCATGAGTACATCGCATTGTTCAACTGCTTCATCCATCGTTATGTACCGATGGGAGAAAGATGGATCTTTCCACTCTGGTTTAGTGACAAATGATACCTTGGCCCCAAGCTGTTGAAGCGCATGAGCGTTGGAGCGTGCCACCCGGCTGTGCTTAAGGTCACCTGCAATGGCTACGTGGAGATCTTCAAACTCTTCAAATTGTTCTTGTATGGTATATAAATCAAGCAGAGATTGAGTCGGATGTTCGCCGCATCCATCGCCTGCATTAATAAGAGATAGATTTAAGTTCTCTGCGCAGCTGTCCAGAATTCCGACTTCAGACTGCCGGACGACGGCAACATCCGCACCGATCGCTTCCAGCGTTTTCAAGGTGTCATATAAACTTTCTCCCTTTGTAAGGCTAGAATCCATTCCATCGAGATGCAGAACATCCAGTCCAAGTTTCCGCTCTGCTATGTGAAAACTGCTCTTCGTTCTTGTACTTGGTTCTAAAAACAGGTTAGCCGCAAATTTTCCTTGAGCCTGCCAGGAGAGATCTCCATTTTCCAAATCCTTTGCGATTTTGAATAGATGATGAATTTTATCGTTTGTTAACTGTTTCATGGAAAGTAGATGCTTCATGTTTCTTCTCTCCCATCTCATAAGAATTTTATAAAAAAAGCACCCCCAGGTGTATGGGGGTGCTGAACTCGCATGACAAACGAGCCCAACCCGTTACACCTTTCTAAGCCTCACGGGACTCGGTTAAAACGTGTGCGTTGGTCAAACTATACGGCTCTTTTATTTTCCTCTTCCATTTCTTCTTCGATCGGTTCTTCAAACATACTGCCATTTCCTTCTCCTTTTTCTTTACCAGGAAGGATTTGGTTAAGAAGCACACCAATAATGGCTGACAGAGCCATGCCTTCGATTTGAAAGCTATCTGTGAACTGAATAAAGGCTCCTCCGATTCCGATAACAAGTATAACCGAAGAGATGACAAGATTTCGTTTTTCACCCAAATCAATCTGATTATCAATGAGCATCCGCAGGCCGCTTGAGGCAATGATTCCGAACAGCAGGATGGAAACGCCGCCCATCACAGCAGATGGAATAGAACTGATCAGTGCTGTAATCATCCCCAGGAAGCCGAATAAAATGGCAATTACTGCAGCCCCCCCAATAACGAATACACTGTAAACTCGAGTAATGGCTAGCACGCCAATGTTTTCACCGTAAGTCGTGTTTGGCGGTCCGCCCAGGCAGGAGGCAATCACAGTTGCTACTCCGTCACCTAAAATTGAGCGATTTAATCCGGGATTTCTCAGAAAGTTCCTGCCTACGACTTTTGACAGGACCATTTGGTCACCAGTATGCTCGGCTATCGTTACAAGCGCAAAGGGAACCATCAGAAAGACAATCTCCCAGCTGAACACCGAAGCCGGTGAGAAGTCAACAAAAGGTATAACAAATTCCGGCATTTGAAAAACGGCTCCTATAACTCCTCCAAATGAATCTGCTGATGTAAGAGCTGTCCACTCACTTCTCAGCCCACTCGTGTCTACGATCCCTTGAGAGAGTGCAAATAAATAACCGCCTACGATTCCGAACAAAATCGGTAGCAGTGAGAAAAATCCTCGGAAGAATATAGAGGCGATAATGGTTATGGCTAAGGTGACCAGCGCTACCATGAAATGAGTGCCGCTGTACACATTTCCTTCCTGGCCTGGCAAGTACATAGCCATATCGATGGCGGTAGAAGCTAGTCCCAGTCCAATCACCATAATAACGGGGCCAACAACGATCGGCGGAAGCAGTTTCGTCAGCCATTTGGTTCCAAACAAGGAGATGAAGAGGGCGACGAACCCGTACACAATCCCCGTCAGAAAGCTTCCGATCATGGCTCCGGCTATACCGTGGTTCTCGGATACTTGAATAATAGGAGCGATAAAAGCGAAACTCGATCCGAGATAAGCCGGTATTTTTCCTCGTGTAATTAATAAATAAGCTAGTGTGCCAAACCCACTGGATACTAAGGCAACAGACGGCGGCAATCCGGTTAAGAACGGAACAAGTATAGTCGCGCCGAACATCGCAAATAAGTGCTGCAGGCTTAAGGTTAACCATTGATGCATTTTTGGAACTTCGTTAATATTAAGAGCGGCTTTTTGTTGGCTCATCGTTGATTTCCTCCTTTATATTTACATACAGATAGTGAGAAATTCTGGTCATAAAAAAACCTCCTTGCTTAAAAGTACGCAAAGAGGTAAACGTGTGAATGGAACACGTGTATCATTACGACCTTTTAAGCCTCACGGGACTTTCTTAAAGGTAGCTATTGGTATGATTTATTTTTCAAATATGGTCACTTGATCCGCTTCGTCGGTCTCAGAAAGAGTGACGGTTACTACTTCATCCTGAGAAGTAGGTACATTCTTTCCTACAAAATCTGCACGAATCGGAAGTTCCCGGTGTCCCCTGTCCACAAGTACAGCCAGCTGTACTTGAGATGGCCGCCCGAGATCAATGAGAGCGTCCATTGCGGCACGCACTGTTCGACCTGTATAAAGGACGTCATCTACGAGAATTACTTTTTTACCATCGATATTAGCTTTAATATGCGCCGCTTTCAATTCCGGCTCCACCTGGTCCTTCTTCGGAGTCAAATCGTCACGGTAGAGGGTAATGTCCAGCTCACCGCCAGGCAGGTCTTTGCCTTCGATTTCCTGAATTTTATTTTTCAAACGTTGAGCAATAGGGACCCCTCTCGTTTTGATTCCAACAAGAACTAGATCCTCTACTCCTTTGTTCTTTTCAATAATTTCATGAGATATCCGTGTTAGTGCGCGGCGAATGGCTGCATCATCCAGAACGGTTGTTTTCGATTTCATATTCATTCCCCCATGCAAAAAACCCCTTTTCCGCGAAAAGGCAGAAAAGGGGTTAGTGTACACACGAATGTCGTGTAATATCCGTCACCTTTTCAGCCTCACGGGACTGCTCTTAAAGGACTTTTTTATTCTAACCATGATTATGTCATGGCTTGTCCGGTTTGTCAACGGCGGTTCTTCAGAAATGTAATCATATCCGTAAAGTCTTCTGGAGGCTCGGCCTCAAATTTCAACCATTCTCCTGTACGGGGATGTTCGAATCCAAGAGATTTGGCATGCAGGGCCTGACCCTTAAGCCCCCATGTTTTCCGCGGACCATACTTAGGATCACCGACAAGCGGATGACTTATATACTTCATATGAACACGGATCTGGTGGGTACGCCCCGTTTCCAGCGTACATTCAACCAGGGAAAAGTCTACATAATGATCAAGCACTCTGAAGTGAGTAACCGCTTCGCGTCCATTTTCTACAACCGCCATTCTCTGACGATCTTTAGGGTCCCGTCCAATCGGAGCATCAATCGTTCCATATTCATGAGAGATCAGACCGTGAACGATCGCTTCATATTTTCGCTCGACTGATTTATTCGATAACTGCTCAGCTAAAGATTGGTGTGCCTTATCGTTCTTAGCTACAACTAATAGGCCGCTCGTGTCTTTATCAATACGATGGACAATTCCGGGGCGTTCAACTCCATTAATTCCGGAAAGTCCCTTACAATGATACAATAAAGCATTTACGAGCGTTCCGCCTGAATGTCCGGCAGAAGGATGAACGACCATTCCTGCGGCTTTATTCACGACCACTACGTCATCATCTTCATATACAATATCAATATCGATGTTTTCAGGGGCAGCTTCCAAAGGTTCTGGTTCAGGAATACTCCACGTAATAGTTTCCCCCTGCTGTACTTTATAATTACTTTTAACCGCTTCTCCATCTACTTCAACCAGCTTATCTTTCAGCCAGCCTTGTATTTGAGAACGCGAGGCATCGGTTATGACTTCTGTCAAAAGCTTATCAATCCTTTTAAACTCGTCATCCTGCCTTACTTCGTATTGTTCACTCACTGTTCCAAACTTCCTTTCTTCTTTCGCTCATCCAGCAATGTAGCGAGCATGACTAATATAACTCCAATGACTAAAGCAGAATCCGCAACATTGAAAATAGGGAAGTCGTACGTAAAAATTAACGTGTCAGCAAAGTCTACCACTTCTTTACGGAACACACGATCAATAAAGTTACCGATTGCGCCTCCAAGAATTAAAGATAAGGCCCCTCCCGCTAATCTGCTTTCCTTTGCGAACTGCTGCATGTAATAAATGACGACCCCAATCACGATGAGGGTAATAATATAAAAGAACCACATTTGTCCCTGCAGTATTCCCCAGGCAGCTCCCTGGTTACGATGGGAAGTCAGGTAGAAAAAATTCTCTATAAGCGGAATGCTCTCCCCAATCTCCATGTTCGATACAACAAGCCATTTGGTCCATTGGTCAAGAATGATAATAGCAATGGCTATTAAATAATACACGTACATAGGCGGCCTCCATCAAGTATATTCCTTCGCTATTGTACCATAAAATAAGCGGGCAGCATTTACCAATCAAAAAGTAGATTGCCAGCTCTCAGTTCATTGGTTCGGTTATCGCGCTAGTTCTCTCACACCATGAAGTTGAAAATGCCGCCTCCCCAAGAGACGGCATCTGCACACCTGCTGTTCATTCACACTATGTAGAAATTAAGAACGCTTTTGATTCGGTGTAAGTTCTTTATCAATGGCTTCTTCCAGGGTTTCACTTCCATCAAGCTCCGTCTCAAACATATCTTCCCAGCCCTCGTGGTCAATCATTTCCATTTGGGCTTCTACAAGCTTGCGTACGCGAATTTTGAAAAATTTGGCCTGCTTTTTCATCGTTTCCACTTCTGAAGAAATTCGACGAGATTTCTCTACGGCTTCATTTACAATTCGAGATGCATCATTTTCAGCTTCTTTAATAATTAAACTGGACTCTTTATTCGCATTGGTTTTTACTTCTTCTGCCGTTTGTTTAGCAACTTCAATTGATTTATTAAGGGTCTCTTCAATGTTGCTGTAGTGGCTGAGACGTTCATTCAACTCACTGACTTCCTGTTCAAGTTCTTTCTTCTGCCGAATCACCATTTCATAGTTTTTGATAATTTGATCTAAAAACTCATTCACTTCATCTTCGTCATATCCTCTAAACCCTCTTGTGAATTCCTTATTATGAATATCTATTGGTGTTAATGGCACACCAGACACCTCCTAGATGTATTCCATTCGTAGATTAGTTTCGACTATTTGTTGAAAGATTCCTTCTTGAATAAGCTTTTAATTCAATTTAGAAGTGGATACTTTATATTTTTCTTTTTTAGTGAGGCCTTGAATTTCCTCAAGCTTACTTCGCCCCTGGCCTCTCAAGGAAATGAGATCTCCCTCTTGCAGCTGAAAAGCTCCGTTCTCTACCACACGAAAATTAACTTTTACGTGCCCGCTGTCGATGTGCATACCTGCTTTCTTCCTGGACATGCCATAAATTTCTTTCACAAGAACATCAAGTCTTAATGAAGAAACCGTTGTATCTTTCGTAACCCATGTCTCTTCGCTCTCAATCATTTGAGATAAAGGCTTTTCTTCAAAGTTGACGGTTGCTCGTTTGACACCTGTAAAATTCATCCGAATATAATCACTGATGTCCTGGTCTGTGATAATCTGGATGGTGCCATTCTTTACAACTAAATCGCCCAGTTTTTCCCGTCTGATCCCTAAAGACATGAAGGCTCCAAGGACATCTGGATGTTCAAGAGTCACAAATTTTGCCGGATAAGATGCTTCCAGCATAATGAGCTGGTAATCATCCTCTTCAATAATTTCGTACTCAGGAGCAATAATGGCCCTTTTGCGCTCAGCTTGATTCTTTCCACCGCTCAGACCAAAGTTGAAGTCCGGGTGATTTCCCATAACTGCTTTCACAATGTCCTGCTCCCTTGGATTTAAAAAGTCGCTCAACTTTCTCTGATATTTGAGCTCTACATCCTCCCTCCAAGCTAAAACCTGGTCAATGAAAGGTCGTTCTTCTTCCCTGAAATGCTGATAAATATCCATAGCAACCTCCAACCAAAAATAAAGGGAACAGATATATGGGCGCTGTAAAGCGTAATTCCCAAGACCTGTTCCCGTTTTTAAACTATTCCTGCAAGTACATAATACAGCTCACGTAAACCAGCTGAGGCAAACCTGAGTACCAGGATCGCTACAATTGGTGAGATATCAATCATTCCAAGAGGAGGAATAATTTTGCGGAACGGCTCTAGAAAAGGCTCGACTAAACGTCCTAACGTTTCCCCGAAGCTCGATTCCCTGGCTCCTGGAAACCAGGATAACAGAATATAGATTATGACAATCCAGCTGTATATTTCTAATACACTCGTTAAAATATTAAACAAAAACGCCATGACTTACCACCTTTTATAAAGTTCATCATCTTCTTGTGCAATCATATCAGAAATAGAGCCCGATATTTCCACGTTGTCCGGAGTACATAGAAAAGTCTGAGAACCTAACTTCTGAATGTCTCCCCCTATAGCATATACTGTACCGCTCAAAAAATCTACAATTCGCTTCGCCTGATGATGGTCCACCCTTTGAAGGTTAATAACCACGGCTCGACGATTAACAAGTTCATCGGCTATTTCCTGAGCTTCATTATAACTGCTGGGTTCATTCAATACCATTTTGGAAGAGGACTTCGCACTTTTCAAACTAACGATATTCTGCGTATCTTCTTTTCTACGGCTCCGCTGTTTCTGTTCGTATTCTTCTTCCATAGGTTCATCAATCTCCTCATCTACATATTCATATTCATATTCGTCATCCAAAGTAAAAAATGACCTTAATTTGTTTTTCATACTCACGCTGATCACCTCAAGTTTTATTAGTTAACCTACAAGGCTGGAACCAATCCGGATATGAGTCGCACCTTCTTCAATGGCTAAACGGTAATCATTGCTCATTCCCATAGATAGATATTCGCAAGGAGCATAAGGCAAATGTTTATCTCGAATTTTATCACGCAAAGCACGAAGCTGCCTGAAAATCCCACGCAGACGCTCATCGTCAGCATCATGAGGTGCCATGGTCATTAACCCTGCGACTTTGACGTTTTCATAGGATTCCATTAAATGGACAAAGTCTTCCACCTCTTCAGGCGCAAGTCCATGCTTGGACTCTTCCTGACTTACATTAACTTGTATGAAGCAGGAGACTGGTGCTGAGGCTCGTTTATTAATTTCTTTTGCTAAAGACTTCCTGTCCAGAGAATGGATCATGGTGATCTTATCAATAACCTCTTTCACTTTTCTAGACTGCAGAGATCCTATAAAATGCCAATTTGCGCGGGAACCAATGGTTTCGTATTTTTCCAGCAGTTCTTCTTTACGGTTCTCGCCAAGATTAACGATTCCCGCATCAATAGCCTCTTGTGCACGCTCAACGGATACGTACTTGGTTACTCCAATAATCGTAATATCATCAAGAGAGCGTCCACAATTATAGCAGGATTCCGCAATATTTTGTTTTATTTTTTCAAGATTTTCAACTACCGACATCTTTCTCTCCTTCCACCATCAGCCCTTCAAACCAATAAACCCAAGCATACGCCCTGTTTGTCCCTGGTCACGGCGATGGGAGTAAAACAAATTCTCTTCCTCGTATGTACAAAGCCTCGAGACTCTGACGTTCTCTTTATGCAGCCCTGATTGAAGTGCCATAGACTCATTCAATTTCTTTAGGTCCAGCCTGTACTTTCCAGGAGAAACAGATACAGCTGATTCTTCTTGGAATTCTGCCGGTATCTGATCATATACACGCTGATCAACTTCATAGTTCTTGCCACCTATGCACGGACCAATGACGAGTTCAATTTCCTCAAGAGAACAGCCTTGCTCAGTCAAATGGCCAATCATCTGTGAAACCATATTTCGGACCGTTCCCTTCCAGCCCGCATGGGCGATCCCAATCCAACCGGAAACCGGGGCATAAAAGAATAAGGGTACACAGTCCGCATAGAAGCCTCCGAGTAACAGATCTGGCTGATTAGTAATTAATCCGTCAACTCCCGCGACTGCTGATTCATGAGAAAATACTCCTTTACCTTTTTCCCCATTTCCTGCCACTTTTACACGGATATCATGAATTTGTTCTCCTATTATCCAGTTTTCTAAAGGAAAACCGGTTTCCTGCGCTATTTCTTGTCTATTTTGCAATACGGTATCAGATTCATCCTGAACATGGAGCCCCATGTTCAGGGTATTAAATGGACGTTCACTATGACCACCTTGTCTAGTGGTAAGACCTGCAATTATATTATCACGATTCGTAAAACAAGAATGTTGTCGCAGCGTTTCTGCTTGAAAAGGTTCATACATGTTACCACCTCAATTTCCCTTCATTTTAACACATTATTCATCTTATTTCTTGTATTATTCTTTCGAATCTGACTTTTGGGACACAGTAAATCCAGCCGATCCCGACTTTTTAATAAGAATCACGTCAGCCCCGATGTTGACAATCTGGTCCCATGGTATGACCATCTCTTCCTCTTTGCCAAAAAGACCCATCGCTTTCCCTTTCATCGTCAACACAAGTCCACTTAATCGTCCGCGCTGGGTGTCTATATCTAAATCGCTAATATATCCTAATCGTTCTCCTGTTTCCATAGCAATCACGTCTTTGAGCTGCAATTCTGAAATTTTCATCATTCATCCCCCTTTCCTTAACTATATGCTTCAATGTCTCTACAGTTGTGAAAATAAAAGACAAAGCAAGGATAAATGATTTTTAAGAAATGCTCAGTTAAAGCTTATTGGTGATTTTTTATAAGAAGCTTATTACACTAAATGGCCGGATTGTGGAAGACTCAGTTTCGAGATATTCTGGGACCGTTGCTAAGAAAGAAAGGGGGATGGCTACGGAAACAACTCGCTTTCCTGCGGGGGAACTGGCAAGCCTCCTTGGAATGTCAACACTTGATTGGACAACTTAATTAAGGTGGTAAGATTTGTATTCTACTGGACTTAAGTAGCCCAGAGTACTATGAGTTCGGATATTATTAAACCAATGCACATAATCAAATAATTCAATATCCAAGATCGATTGATGGGCATATACCTGGTTATGGACAAATTCAACTTTGATAACCTTAAATGTTGCTTCAGCTACGGCAT